>JAKJER010000025.1 GCA_022705325.1 Planctomycetota bacterium
CAGGTACGGCCAACTCGAAATCCAGAAAATCGCACGACGCAAGGATCGACTCTTGGTATAAGACCCCAGGCACAGGGATGACATAATCGCTGTGGCGAAGGGGTGACATAATCGCTGTGGCACGACAGTCCGTCACAAACAGGTTGACGGACAAGCGAAGTCGTCTAAAATTGATAGGACGACAAAAGCAGAGGAACGGCCAGCGCCGTCACTGGATCGCCATGCCTTCGACATCCTTCTGCACAGCGCGGGCGAGGGTCCGCAGAAGAAAGGGAGCGACCATGAACCGAGAACTGAGTTCTGCACCCATGTCGGCCGTTCGCGCATTCGTGTTTGTACTGGCCCTGACGGGGGCGGCAGGCTGGCTGATGCCCGCCCACGTCCAGGCGGCGACGATGCCGCGCGTGGCAGCTTTCGACATCAACGACAGCGACAATCCCGGCGCGACACAGGGCGGCTTTGCCGGCCTGAACGACGGCAGTTCCGTCAATCCTCCCGCGACGACGTTCTCGGCTTCTCAGAACGGCGTGACGCTGTCGGTGTGGAACACGCGGGACGACCGCGACCGCCTCGTGGACGGGAACCTCACCGGATATCCTCAGGGCGATCTTCTGAGGGACTTCAGTTTCACGCAGACCACCGGCGGCAGCGTCTCCAACTTCATGACGGCCCAACTGACCGGGCTCAAGCCCAATGTCGATTACGTCGTCCGCATTTCCGGCTACGACCCCGACAACAACAACCGCAGCCTGGGGTTGTGGTTCGATGGCAGGAACACCACCGGGAACTGGACGAATACGGGCTTCCTGGGCACGCTCCAGAGCCTCCAGTCGCACCCGGTCACGGGTCATCTGGATGTGAACGTGACCAGCACCTCCTCGGGCGAGATCGTCCTCCGCACGCGGGGCAGCACGTCCTGGGGCTCGATCGCTTACCTCAATGGCGTCGAAGTGTACGACCCCTCGGGGGCGGAGTACCTCCTTCGCGTGGACATGGACAACACCAACACGGGCCAGGGCCCCGTCAACGCCACGGAGCCCGGCTACGTGGGGCTGACGCTGAACACCGGCCCCAGCACCGGGTCGGTAACGGCAAAGGGCTTCACCGTTTCGGTTACCACCGACCGGAGCGACCAGCCCACCCGAAACCGCAACAACACGGGCGAGAGCCTGCTCAGCGACTTCGTGTTCGCCAACGACCTGCTCAATGTGCAGATCGACGGTCTGGAGATCGGCAAGGAGTATCTCTTCACGGTCTACACGTGCGACACCGGCGGAAACGGCGGCGCCGCGTCCAAGTGGTATCTGAACGATCCGGCCCTGGCCGATCCGAACAACATCATTCGCACGATGCAGTGGAACATGGGCAACGCCAACACGGGCGACCAGGCGGCCTTCTCGTTCCTTCTGACCCCCGACACCTCGTCCATCACCCTGACCGCCACCGACGCGTACGCCTACTCGGGCGGGAACGTGAGCGGGATCATCATGTTCAACGGCCTGGACATTCGGGCCGTCCCCGAGCCGGCCACGATGGTCCTGCTGGGCTTGGCGGTGACGGGCGCTGGCGGATACCTCCGCCGGCGACGAACGGCCTGAGGGCTGTATCGCCCTGACTGGCGGCGGACGACGCCCTTCCAGGTGCTGCGTGACGTCCTTCAGACTCGGGCGTCGGTGGGGGCGGGCTCGGCGTCGCTGGCGGGTGCGTCCTTGCGCTCCAGCGAGTAGCCCGTCATGACGTCCTCGTGGCGGAAGCGACGGTACTGGATGACCGCCCGGCGGACGAGGAAGTACGTGATCGCGCCGAGGACGGCTCCGACAATGGCGCTGCCGAGGAACAGCGGGACGGCGACGGCCCGCAGGGTTTCCAGGATGCCATCCAGACGCCCCCACAGATCGCGCTCGGAGGGGCCGAACGCGCACATCAACCCGTGCATGAGCTTGCCCGGTTCGTAGGCGCTCCCGAGGAGCCAGCAGCCCAGGAAGTAGTTGGGAATGTAGATCCACAGGGTGGCAGGGTTGGTGATCCAGGCGAACGGGACGCCGACCACCTTGTTGGCCCGCAGAAGGATCGAGAAGGCCACGATGAGGATCATCTGGAAGCCGATAACCGGCATCCAGGTGACGAAGATGCCGACAGCCACCCCCAACGCGATGCGGTGGGGAGTGTCGTGGACGCCCAGGACGCGATTGACAAAGAAGTCCCTGAGTCGGCGGTTGATCCTGGCCAGGGGCATGTTCACTTTCCGCAAAAAGTCTCGAGGGCGGCGTGGACGACGGCCGACGGCTCGATCGATTCCATGCAGGTAGCGTGGCGGCACCGGCGCCGCAGGCATCCCTGGCAGGGTATTGTGGCAACAACGGCCCGTCCGTTCAAGTAGGGCCCGGTGCGCTCCAGTCGGGTGGGCCCGATGAGCGTGACGCAGGGCACGTCGACGGCGGGGGCGATGAACTTGGCCGCGGAGTCGCAGCAGACGACGCCCGCGGAGGCGGCGATCAGGGCGACCATCTCGGGGATCCTGGTCTGCCCGCAGAGGTCCAGCACGCCGGCGGATTGATCGGCTGCAATGGCGGCGCACAGCTCGCGGTCGTCGGGCGTGCCCAGCAGAACGACCGGGAAACGATTGACCAGTTGGCCCACCACGCGACGCCAGTGGCGCACGGGATACAGCTTGGTGGTCCAGCGGGTGGGCGGCACGCAGACGATGAACCGGCCCGGCTGGAGGGTCGAGCGGGCGAGCGCCCGCTCGGCGAAGGCTTGGGCGTGCGGGGCTACCTGAAGGCGCATGTCCTGCGGGCGGGCGTCGAGGCCCAGTGCGTTGGCTAGCTCGATGTTGCGATCGACCGTGTGCTCCTGCGTCGGCTGGACGCGAAGACTGTAGAACCAGGTGGCGCCCTCGCGGGCGTCGGCGAAGCCGGCCCGCACGGGCGAGCGGGTCGCGCGGGTGAACCACCCGCTGCGGGCCAAGCCCTGGAGGTCGATGCTCCAGTCGTAGCGACCGCGTCGCAGACGCCGCAGGAACCGCCAGAGTTCAACCAGGGCTCGCGGGGATCGCCAGGCCCGCCCCAGGCGGCGGCGTTCGAAGAGCACGACCTCGTCAAGCTCGCTGTCGTGGGCCAGCAGCGGCGCGCAGGAGTCGGCCAGCAGCCAGGCCAGGTGGGCCCGGGGGAACGCCCGCCGCAGGGCCCGCAGCACGGGCAGGGCGGTGACGACGTCGCCCAGGGCACTGGGCTTGATGATGAGCACCCGTTGCGGCGGCGGGGGCGAAGGGGGCTGGCTCATGGTCCGGGCCTCCGCACGGCCCGTTGCTTGCGCCGGCGCGAGCGGATCTGCTGGCGCAGCTTGCGGGCCGACCACCGCTCCAACTCCCGCCAGTACGGCTTGAAGTTGATCCGCCCCGCGCCGGGTCGCCGCAGGTAGCCCAGGAGCATTCTCAACCGTCCGGCATGGGTGACGGCGGGGCACTCCAGCAGCGAGACGTTCAGCCGCATCAGGCCCTGAAAGCGCCTTCGCAACGACAGGCGCCGGCGGGCAGTCATCCCGTCCAGGTCGATCAGGACCAGTTGCGGAGACGACTGACCGTCCCAGCGGACGATCATGTTGTTGGTCTTGAGGTCGCGGTGGGCGAAATCGTTGTCGTGGAGGCGTTGGAGCAGGATGCCCAACTCGCGGAGAACGATCTGTCCGAGGCGGCGGCGCTCGTTGGCGTCGAGCCCCTGTCCGCCGCGGACGCCGCCCAGCCGCAGATTAAGGAAGTGGTTGAGCTGAGTGCCGTCGACGGCCTCGGTGATCAGGATGCTCTGGTGCAGCAGGGGGCCGGACCGCCGCTCGATGGCAACCAGCGGCATCGCGGTGGCGATACGCCGCGTGAGCAGAGCATGACCCATGCGGAAGGCCCGCAGGGGGCGCGCGCTGCGGACGCAGTCGAGGAGGATCTTCCAGCCCTTCTTGCGACGCGGCTGCTTGACGAACACATCCAGTTCGCGCCCGGCGACGGTGAGGCGGCGCCGGACGACGTAGCTGGTGGGGGAGTCCTTGACGACCTCCCCGCCGGGGCCGGTGAGCAGGGCGTCCACGTCCGCCAGGGCCTCCTCCCAGTCGGCGCGGGTGAAGTCGAGGTGGGCGGCATAGCTCCCGGGCGGGGCCCATTTGGAGGCCAGGATCGCCCGCCCCCGCCAGCCTCCAGGCAGTCGCAGGTGGGCGAAGTACCGGTTCTGGTCAAGGACGCGTCGGTCGCGTTTGGCGAACTGCTTGCGGCGGTGGCGACGGGCGAAGTCCTCGATCATGAGTTGCCAGCCGCGGAGGGTGCCCGGCCCGCCGCTGAGGCGAAGGTAGTGTTTCAGAAACCGCAGACGCTGGGTGCGGGTGGTGGACTCATAACGATCGTGGAGCAGTTGGGCGAGGTTGCGGGCACGGCGGCGCCGGCTGAGCCGGCGTTTCCGCTGCATCCGGTGCAGATCGGTGATGGCCAACTCAAGCTCGGGCCCTTGGCCGCGGACCAGAACGTTCCCGCAGTGCAGGTCGTGATGGAGGACGCCGCAGCCGTGCATGCGGGCGACGGTCTGCGCCAGGGCGAGCGTGGCTCGCTCGATGGCGGCCCGGGCCGAGGGGCCCTGGGCGAGCAGACGCTCGTGCCAGGCGTCGCCCGGCTCGGCCTGTTCGACGGCGCGAGTGGCATACCACTCGAGTTGCCCGTCCGCCTGGGCGGCCAGCGCGGGCGGGGTGGACACTCCGTGAGAGGTCAGGTACTGCGAGAACCCCAGTTCGCACAACGCCCGCGAAATGCCCAGGCGCCGGCCGAGGCGGTGGGCGAGCGAGCGGCCATGGAAATGCTTGACGTACACTTCCTGCAGGCCGATCCGGCCGCGATAGACGCTCCGCGAGGGGTTCTGTTTGACTAACTCCCAGCCGGCCGACGCGGGGTCGCACAAGGCGCCGAGGTGGCCCTCGACCAGCGCGCGGGCGGACGGGTCGGCAAAGCGGACCTTGCCGCCGGGGGACACCTGTCTGTGCGAGTCCGTGGTCATGTTGCGAAACAGGGATTATACCGCGAACGCGGCAAAGTGCCATGGGTTGCAGGCGGGCGGACTAGATGCGGACGGACTGCGGAGCAGGCGCGACGGCCTGGTAGACATCCTCGAGCGCCTGGCGTGCCAGGGAAACGTCGAACAGGCGGCGCGCCTTCCGGGCGGCGGCCGCCGCGAGGCCGCGGGCGAAGTCACCGTCGTCCAGGACTCGCAGGACGCCGTCCGCCATGGTGCGGATAACGCGAGGGGGCACGAGGACGGCATCGAGCCCGTCGGCTAGAAGGCTGTCGTACTCGGGGTTTCTCGTGGCGACGATGGGCACGCCGGCGGCCATCGCGTCGGCCAGGCCGCCCAGTCCGCACTCCGTGGGCGCCAGAAACAGGGCGATGTCGGCGGCGGCGAGGACTTCGCGCCGGGTGTAGCTGCGACCCGTAAGGTAGACGTAGTCGGCGGTGGGCACGGTCTTGGCGAAGTGTCGGGCGTGCGGCTCGCCAGGCCCCAGGCCGGGCAAGACCAGGCGGGTGTGGCTGTGGATGTGCCAGACGATCGCATGTACCCAGGCCGCTTCGATCTGTCCAGCTTCTCGCTCCATCGGGAGCGGAGCGGCCAGAAGGACGTGGTCGTCGTTCAGGCCCAGCTCCGCCCGTACGCGGGCCCGCACAGCCTGCTGGTGGTCGACGGCCCGCCCGGGCGGCGGCAGGACCTTAACGGCCCGTTCGCTCAATCCGCAGGAGAGCACGAGTTGCCGGGCACAGTCGGACGGGACGGTCAGCAGGAGGTTGTTGGGCCAGGCGTCGGCTTCCTGGCCCCACAGGCCAAGCTCATCGGCCTGCCGGGCGGAGGGGACCGACACAACCACCCCGCAGTGGCAGCGGGTGAGTCCGGCCACCGCGCGGGCGGCCACCGGCGACCAGGCGTGGATGATTCGGGCGCGGTCGGCCAAGTCCTGCATCCGCCGGCCACACAGAAAGGCGGAGTTGAACGGGCGGTGCATCGGGCGGATCGGAAGCGACAGGCAAGCCGGCGGCGGGGGGCCGACCGAGACGACCTCATCGTCCGTTCCGGCCAGGTCGGCCAGGGCGCAGAGCATATCCTCGTCGGTCCGGGCGTCGATCACGTGCAGGGCTAGCGCCATGGCGAGGATGGTAATGACCAATGACCAATGACGCAATGACCAATCAACATTGGTCACTGGTCATTCTCCCGCTCCACCTGCTTCACCAGCGGCCCCTTCTTCAGGGCGCCGATCTGCGACTCCAGGCCTTTGCGTTTGCCGCGATAGAGCACGCCGATGGGGATAGTGTCGCCCCACTGGAAGGCCAGGTCCAGGGCGGCGCGGCCGTCGTGGGCGTCGTGCGAGTCGTCGATCTTCCGCACGCGGTCCTTGTACCAACGGAAGGTGTTGAGCTTGTTGAACGTTACGCACGGTTGGAGGATGTCCAGCAGGCAGAAGCCGGTTTGGACGGCGATGGCGTCGAGCATCATCTTCTTGAGGTGCTCCTGGTCGCCGCTGAAGGAGCGGGCGACGAAGGCGGCGTCTTCCATGATGGCTGTCGCCAGCGGGTTGAACGGGGACGAGGTTACGCCGTGCGACTGGATCTTGGTGACGAAGCCCATCTCGCTGGTGGGGGAGGCCTGGCCCTTGGTCAGGGCGTAGACCTGGTTGTTGTGGACGAAGACCTTGAGCGAGACGTTGCGGCGGATGGCGTGGATGAAGTGGTTGCCGCCCTCGCCGTACATGTCGCCGTCGCCGCTGGTGACAATGACGGTCAGTTCGTGGTTGGCCAGCTTGATCCCCGTGGCCACCGGCAGGGCTCGCCCATGCAGGCCGTTGAAGACGTTGACCGGGTTGTCCACGTAGTGGGGCAGCTTGGCGGCTTGGCCGATGCCGCTGACCAGGACGATCCGGTGCGGATCGATTCCGCACTCGTCCAGGGCCTGGTTAATGGTCTTCAGGATGGGGTAGTTTCCGCAGCCCGGGCACCAGGCTGGCGTAGTATCGGCGGGGGTGAGGTTCATTCCTGGATCCTCGAAACGATGTAGTCGCTGGTGAAGGCCTGCCCGTCGTAGCGGAGGAGCGTTTCGGTCGGACCGGGCAGGCCGGCCGACCGCAGCAACGAGGCAAACAAAGCGGTGCTGTTGCCCTCGACGCTGACCATTCGCCTGTCGGCCCGCAGATGTCTGGCGGCCGCTTTCGCGTCGAGCGGCCAGACCTGGGCGAAGTGAAGCATCGCGAAGGAGCCGCCCTGCTCGTTGAGTCGCTCGACCGCCTCGCGGCAGGGGCCGTATGTCGAGCCCCAGGCGATCAGAAGCGTTCGGGCGTCCTCCGGCCCGACCAGTTCGGGGGCCAGCGCCTCGTTCGTCAAGCCTCGTCCCTTCCGCAGGCGTTTGTCTTGCTGAGCCATGCGGACCTGGAAGCTCTCGCTGAGGTGCCCGAGATGGTCGTGCTCGTCGCTGTCGACGATGACGGCTGCGGGCCCTCCGGGGATGGCCCGCGGCGAGACGCCACTGTCGGTGAGGGCGTAGCGGGCGTAGTCATCGCCGCCTTCTACGACGCGGCAGTCAATGGGGCGCAGGGCGGCGTCAAGCGGACTGATGTTCTGTTGGAGGTCCTGGAGGAACTGGTCGGTCAGGATGATGGCGGGCGTCTGGTATTTGTGCGCGGTCGCCAGGGCCTGGCGGGCGATGTCGTAGCATTGTCGCACCGTCCCCGGGGCGTAGACGGCCCGCGGGAATTCCCCATGCCCGGCGTGGATGGCAAAAAGCAGGTCCTGCTGGGCAGTGCGGGTGGGCTGACCGGTGGCCGGGCCAGGTCGTTGGGCCAGCACGACTACCACGGGCAGTTCGCACATGCCGGCCAGGGAGAGGGCCTCGACCATCAGGGCGAACCCGCCTCCGCTGGTGGTGACCAAGGCCGGAGCGCCCGCGAAGGCGGCCCCGCAGGCCATATTGAGGGCGGCGATCTCATCCTCGGCCTGCTCGACCACGATGCCGTAGCGGTCGCTGACCCCGGCGAGGTAGGTCATGGTGGCGGTGCTCGGTGTCATGGGGTAGGCGAAGACGCACTTCAGCCCGGCCGTCGCGGCCCCCAGGCCCAGCGCCTCGGCCCCCGCGATCAGATTGGCGGGGGCCTTCCGGCGGCGCGGGGCCCCCAGCTTGCGTTCGATCCGGGCTGCACACTTGGCCCCCTCGCGGGCGCAGGCGATGTTCTGGGCCACCACCTCCGGGCCCTTCTTCTGGAAGTGCCGTTCCAGATAGCCTTCCAGGTCCTTCAGGCCAAGGTCCAGCAGGGTCAGTACGCTCCCGGCGGCCACGACGTTGGCCATCACCGGCGAATGGGATGTTTCCTTGGCGATCTTGGTGAAGGGGATGCAGATGACGCCGTCGCGCTCGCATTGCTCGCCGTCATAAAGGATCAAGGCGTTCTCTGTCGTATGCTCTTGCAGGATCGCGACGGCCTGTTCCGTCAGGGCGATCAGGAGATCCGCCCTTTCGCTGCCGCCCAGCAGCGGCTGGTCACCTGCCCGCACGTCGAACCAGTTCAGCCCGCCGCGGATTCGCGACATGTAGCTTTGAGTCGAGACCACGTACATGCCCAGTTGGGCGAGACTCTCGACCAGCAGGTTGCCGGTCGTCTGGACTCCTTGGCCGGCTTCGCCGGCCACGCGAATGGTGATGTCCATGGCTACTCCCGAAGGCCGCGTCCGGGGACGGCGGCCAATTGCACCATTGTAGCCGGCACAGGGCGCGTTATCGCAAAAGCATCCGGCCGCGCGTCCCTCCGGCACAAGAAACCGGGCGATGCCCTCCCACGCGGGGCATCGCCCGAAAGCTCGTCGTCAGACGGATCGGTCCCTACCAGCCCTTCCGTTTCCGTTTGCGGCGGGGAGTGTTATCTTCCTCGTCGTCGAAGTCCGAGTCCTCTTCGTCCTCCTCCTCGCCGGCGTCCTCATCTTCGTCTTCGTCTTCGTCCTCGTCGTAGTCCTCGTCGAGGTCGTCCTCCAGGAAGTCCTCGTCGTCATCGAGGTCGTCTTCGTCCTCGTCTTCCTCATCCAGCAGGTCGTCTTCTTCTTCCTCCATCAGGTCCTCGTCCTCGTCGTCGAGGAACTCATCGGTTTCCTCGTCCTCATCCTCGTCTTCGTCCTCTTCGTCGTCATCGATCAGGTCGAATTCTTCCTCCTCCTCATCTTCGTCCTCGTCGTCCTCGTCCTCGTCCTCATCGAATCCGAAATCCTCTTCCTCTTCCTCTTCCTCCTCGTCGAGTCCTTCGTCGTCTTCCTCCTCTTCCTCGAACTCCTCGTCGTCATCCTCGACCGCGGAGGCCCAGATGTCGGAGTCGAGAGGGAAGATGTCGAAGCCGAAGCCAGCCCCGTCGCACTCCGGGACGGGGCAGGCCCACCGTCCGCCCGCGGCCGTGGGCCTCCAGAGGATCTCGCTGCTGGCGTACTCCTGGCCGCAGTGAAGACAGCGAACAAGCTCCGCCTCGTCGGGCGGGCGGAACGGATCTTCCAACGCCTCTTTAGGCAAGCTGAACCAGGTGACCATCGGTTCCCCTTTCCAGTCAATTCTCGTTTTCACAGTTATATTGTAGCCTCCGCCGGTATCCTGGTCCGGCGGCCCTGGCGTCAAAACAGAAGTAAATCGGCCGCCGCCCATGTCCGGCCGGTCGCCGGCCCCGCAGGGGGTCCGGCACGAGTGCCAACGGTAGTGTAAGCACTGATTCGGCGAGTTCAAGTGCCATGGAGCGAGCGGCGCGTTTTGATTGGGGGCGGCCATCTGTCGGCTCACGACTTTTTTGTTTCGCGTCGGAACGGGCCCGCCGGGTCCTCAAGGCTCCCGGGCGGTGGGCACTACTCCTCCAGCACCGCGTACAGTTCCTGGCGGTGAGCCAGGACCCACTTGACCTTTCGTTCGATCATCTGCAGGAAGGGGAAGCCTTCCATGCGTCCGAAGCTGCCGGTGGCGGCGATGGGCAGGACGGCTTCGGCGATCATGGCCTCGCACATGAGGTAAGGCACGGCCTTGATCTCCGCCACCGAAACCACGTTCACCGAATCATAGCCCCGCATGAACCGCTTGAAACGGGTCTTGTCCACATAGTCGGGCCACTTGCTGGGGTCCTCGCCCCCTCCGATGATGGAGAACTGGATGGCCCCGTTGGCCAGGTCGATCACCCGCTGCTGGAGACGGGCGGCGTCGTAATCGATCACCGCCACCACGTGACGGTCACGAAAGAGCATGTTGCCCGGGTGCCAGTCGCCGTGAACGATCTGGACGCCCCATTCCTTGAGGCCCAGGTCGTTGGTCTCCTCGGCGCAGAACAGGTAGGTCTCTTCCAGCGTCTGGACGGTCTTGGTGACGATCTCGGCCGCCGGACGCGTGTCGATGGGCAGCGAGGTGGTGGTGTTGTGGATCGCCTGGTGGATCGCCTTGGCGTTGTGGTAGCTTCCGGTGGGCGGCTTGTACGACGAGCGGAAGTCCAGCAGCAGCTTGTGGTAGAGGCCCAGGATTCGCCCGGCCGAGAAGGTCGACTCCAACGAGCCGTCGTAACCGGTGCCCTCGATGTACTCGAACAGCTCGTAGATCAGGTTGTTCCGCACGAGCATGGAGTTGTTGTCCTTGCGCGTGCCGATCAGGTGGGGTAATGGAAAGTTCTGGGCGGCCAGGGCGAGCTGGATGTCGTGCGTGAAGGCGACCTTGGGCAGGTCGTCCTTGCCGCGGGCGCGGCGCTTGAAGAGGTACTTGCCCTTTTCGGCGTCCACGATGAGCTTGGGCGCTCGTCGCGAACCCCGGGGAAACTCCTCTATCCTGCTGATGATGCCGATATCGTAGTGGCTCAAACAGATGGCCAACTCGTCGGCGCTGAATGTCTCGCGGTCCGTACTGGTTGCCATGATCGGTTCACCGGCCGGCAATTCTGGGGCGGCATCGGCCAGATCGGGCCAGATCGGAATTCGCATCTTAATCCGTCGCGCGGGGTTGTCAAATCAAAAGGCGCCTCGCGCACGAGACTATTGTAGTCCAACCGAAAGCTTCCGGGGGAAATTTCCGCAGAGCCCATACTACCGCCGTCGCTCGTGCGGTGGAAGGGGCAAATGCTTATCATGGTGGACATGAGAATCCTCATCACGGCCGACCTGCATTACGACATCGCTCGCAGCCGCCCCGGGGCCGACCAACTCGCCCGCCAGGTGCGGCGAGAGGGCGGCGACGCGCTGGTCCTGGTGGGCGACACGGCCGGCAGGGACCCCGCCCCCCTGCGGGAGTGCCTGCGCCTGTTCAGCGACTTCGGCGGGCTCAGACTGTTCGTGCCCGGCAACCACTGCCTGTGGTGTCGCGAGGGCGAGAACTCGCTTGACCGCTACAATCGCCTGCTGGCAGGGTGGGCCGCCGAGGAGGGTTTCACCCTGCTGGACCACCAGCCCCATGCGCTGGGATCCACCGGACTGGTCGGTTCGGTCGGGTGGTACGACTACTCCCTCGCCCACGCGGAACTGGGCATCCCCCGGGCATTCTACGAGGCCAAGATCGCTCCGGGGGCGGCCGAGTACTACGGTCGGAACCCCGAGCTGCTGGAGGCCTACCGCGACGAGTTGACAGACCGCCACTTGGCTATCGCAGCACGCTGGATGGACGCCGTGCACGTCCGCCTGGGCATGACCGACGAGGCGTTCGTGGACCTGCTGGCCGACAAGCTGCGGCGCCAACTGGACGATCTGCACCCACGCGTGGAACGCATTGTCGCCTTCCTGCACCATCTGCCCTTCGCCGAGCTCGTGCCGCAGGACCGGCCAGACCGCTTCGCCTTCGCGGCCGCCTTCATGGGGTCATCCCGTCTGGGGCGGGTGCTGCTGGACTGTCCGAGGCTCACGCACGTGTACTGCGGGCACTCGCACTGGCCCTGCCGGGCCCAGGTCGAGCACCTGGCGGTGATCAATATCGGCAGCACGTATGTGGACAAGCGGCTGGAGGTGCTGGAGGTGTAGTCCGAACCAGGCAGCCCGTCGAAACGAATAACCTCCAGCGGGCACAAGGTGGCCGGCGAGATTGGCCGATGAAGGTCTGGATGCGTTCGTACCCTGGATGAGACGAGGAACGTCTATGAGAGCGGAATCGTTTGGCGGACGGATTGCGGGGCGGATCGCGGCGGGGGCGGTTGTGGCGGCGCTGGCGGTGGGGGCGTGGGCCCAGACGACCCAGCCGGCCTCGCTCGTGCCACCCGCGCTCAGCGAGGCCCAGAAGACCCGCGTCAACCCGGTGGTGACGGCGTACCGCAAGGTCCAGCCGGCCGTGGTGAACATCTCCAGCCAGAAGCTTGTGCAGCAGACGTTCGGGTTGTTCGGCGGGTCGGACCCGTTCGAAGACATCTTCCCCAGCCCGCTGCGGCGGCGCGTGCCGGTCCAGAGTCTGGGCAGCGGGGCGATCATCCATCCCGGCGGCTACATCGTCACCAACGCCCACGTCGTCCGCCGGGCCGACAAGATCACTGTCACGCTTCAGGACAAGACGCAATACGAGGCGAAAGTCATCAGCGCCGATCCGCGCCACGACCTGGCCGTGCTGAAAGTGGAGCCCAAGGCGGGCCATTCGCTGCCTTACCTGCCCCTGGGCCGCAGCGACGATCTCATGCCGGGCGAGACCGTGATCGCGATCGGCAACCCGCTGGGCTACGCGAACTCGCTGACTACCGGCGTCATCAGCGCCCTGGATCGCACGCTGGAGTTCGGCGAGGACGTCTCCTACACCGGACTGATCCAGACCGACGCCCCGATCAACCCGGGCAACAGCGGCGGGCCCCTGCTCAACATCCACGGGGAGTTCATCGGCATCAACACGGCCATCCGGGCCGACGCCCAGAACATAGGCTTCGCTATTCCGGTTGACGCGCTGGCGAGGGAATTGCCGGCTCTGCTGGACTTCGAGAGGATCAATCGCCTGATCTTCGGGGCCGAGGTCGCCCAGCGCCACACCGAGGCGGGCGACATGGTGTTCGTGACGGCCGTCCGAGCCGGCACGCCGGCGGCCCAGCTTCTGCGGACCGGCGACCGCGTCGTCCAGGTGGATGATCGGAAGGTGGGCCAGATCGTGGACTACACCTGCGGCATGTTGGACAAGCGGGCCGACCAGGTGGTCAGGCTGACGCTTCAGCGGGGGGGCAAGGACGTGGCGGCGGCTGTGCGGGTCAAGGCGAAGCCCCGCCCCAACGGCAAGGAGCTGGCCCATCGGTGGTTCGGCATGACGCTGCGCGAGGTGACGCCCGAGTTGGCCCGCGACCTGCGACTGACGGTGGACCGCGGGCTGCTGGTGGTGGGCCTGGAGGCGGACGGACCGGCCCATCGCCTGGGCCTCAAGCTGGGCGACGTGCTGTTCCAGGTGGGGCAGTTCTACACGCTGGACCTGGAAACGCTGGGAACGGTGCTGGAAGACGTCCGGGCGGGGCAGGTGGCGCGGATCGGGATTGTCCGCCATAACGTGCGGGCCTGGGCGAACATCCAGGCCCAGGCCGCGCCTCAGACGCAGACCGCGCCGGCCGATGCGCCCGCCAAACGCGCCAAGTCCGGGCAGCAGGCCCGCTGAGGGAGGGCCCTTCGACTCGGGACGCTTCGCGCCAACCGGCCCGCGGGCATGACTTCTGAACCGTCGCGGGGGTTCGGTCGATAATATACCCAGGCGGGACGGCTTGATCGTGCTCATGGATTTACGTAAGATGGTATAGACCGGTGGGTGATTGCCCACCGATGATCCCCCCATACCGGCCCCGGGACGGGAGCCGGGGAGAGCCAAAAGAAATGTTTGAAAGATTCACGGAGCGGGCCCGTAAGGTGATGGCCTTGGCCAACCAGGAGGCCCAGCGGTTCAACCACGAATACATCGGTACCGAGCACATGCTGCTGGGCCTGGTCAAGGAAGGCTCGGGCGTGGGCGCCAACGTGCTGCGCAATCTCGGCGTGGACCTGCCCAAGGTCCGCATGGAGATCGAGAAGCTGGTCAAGCCGGGCCCCGACATGGTCACCATGGGCAAGCTGCCCCAGACCCCGCGGGCCAAGAAGGTCATCGAGTACTCCATCGAGGAAGCGCGCAACCTCAACCACAATTACGTCGGCACCGAGCACCTCCTGCTGGGGCTGCTCCGCGAGCACGACGGGGTGGCCGCCCAGGTCCTGATGAACCTGGGTCTCAAGCTCGAAGAGGTCCGCGAGGAGGTCCTCAACCTCCTGGGAGCGGGCGTCGAGCAGGAAGAGACCGCCCAACCGGCTACCGGCGACCAGCCGACCCGCCGGGGCAAGAGCAAGACCCCCGCGCTGGACAGCTTCGGGCGCGACCTGACCGACCTGGCCCGCCAGGGCCAGCTCGACCCGGTGATCGGCCGCTGTGACGAGATCGAGCGCGTGGTCCAGGTGCTCTGCCGCCGGACCAAGAACAACCCCGTGCTGCTGGGCGAGGCCGGCGTCGGCAAGACCGCCATCGTGGAGGGCCTGGCACAGAAGATCGTCTCCAATGACGTGCCGGAGATCCTGCACGAGCGGCGGATCGTGGCGCTGGACCTGGCGATGATGGTGGCGGGCACCAAGTACCGCGGGCAGTTCGAAGAGCGGATCAAGGCCGTCATGAACGAGGTCCGTCGCGCCCGCAACGTCATCCTGTTCATCGACGAGTTGCACACACTGGTCGGGGCCGGCGGGGCCGAGGGCGCCATCGACGCCGCCAACGTGCTCAAGCCCTCCCTGTCGCGAGGCGAGATCCAGTGCATCGGCGCCACCACGATGGACGAGTACCGAAAGTACATCGAGAAGGACGGCGCCCTGGAGCGCCGCTTCCAGACCATCATCGTCAACCCGCCCAACAAGGACCAGACCCTCGAGATCCTCCGCGGCCTGCGGGACCGCTACGAGGCCCACCACCGCGTCCAGATCACCGATCCGGCCCTGGAGCAGGCGGTGGAGTTCTCCAGTCGCTACATCACCGGGCGCGTCCAGCCCGACAAGGCCATCGACGTCATCGACGAGGCGGGCGCCCGGGTGCGGCTCAAGACCATGACCAAGCCCCCGGACCTGGCCAGCCTGGAACTGCAGATCGAGAAGCTCCAGGCCGACAAGGACGAGGCGGTGAAGGTGGCCGATTACGAGCGGGCCGCCGAGCTTCGCGATCAGGCCGAGCAACTCCGGGCCAAGAAGGAACAGCTCCAGCGGGCGTGGAAGGACCGCTCGGCCGAGGTGGCCGGCGTGGTCGACGAGGAAGTGGTGGCCGAGGTCGTCAGCAAGATGACCGGCGTCCCGCTGACGCGTCTGGAGAAGGAAGAGGCCCAGCGGCTGCTGGAGTTGGAGAAGGAGCTGCACAAGCGCGTGGTCAGCCAGGACGAGGCGATCCGGGTGGTCTCCAAGTCCATCCGGCGAGCCCGCAGCGGCATGAAGGACCCGCGGCGGCCCATGGGCAGCTTCATCTTCGCCGGGCCCAGCGGCGTGGGCAAGACCCTGCTGAGCAAGGCGCTGGCCGAGTTCATGTTCGGCGACGAAGAAGCGCTGGTCCAGATCGACATGTCCGAGTACATGGAGAAGCACAACGTGTCTCGGTTGATCGGCGCCCCTCCGGGCTACGTGGGGTACGAAGAAGGCGGGCAGCTCACCGAACGCATCCGCCGTCGTCCCTACGCCGTGGTCCTGCTGGACGAGATCGAGAAGGCCCACCCCGACGTGTTCAATATGCTCCTCCAGATCATGGAAGAGGGGCAGCTCACCGACTCGTTCGGACGCCGGGTGGACTTCCGCAACACCGTGCTTATCCTGACCACCAACATCGGCGCCGAGCTGATCAAGAACAAGGGCGGCTTCGGCTTCGGCAAGCGGGACGAGCAGGCCAACTACGAGAAGATGAAGGACATGCTCCACAAGGAAGTCGAGCGGTACTTCCGCCCCGAGTTCCTCAACCGCCTGGACGACATCATCGTCTTCAAGCCGCTCTCGCGGAAGGACCTCGAAATCATCGTGGACTACGAGTTGCGAAAGGTCCGCGGCCGGCTGGCCGAGCGCGAGCTGGAACTGGAACTGACCGATGAGGCCCGCGAGTTCCTTATCGAAAAAGGCTACAACCCGGACTTTGGCGCCCGGCCGCTGCGGCGGGCGATCGAGCAGCACGTCGAGGACCCCATCAGCGAGGATATCCTCCGCGGGGCCTACAAGGGCAAGAGAAAGATCGTCGTCTCCGTCCGCGAGGGCGAAGGCGAGGCCGACGAGTCCAAGAAGAAGCACCTGTACTTCGAAGCGGAAGACCGGGAGCCGGCCGCCGACCTTCATGAAGTCGAAGTGCACGAAGGGACTTGAACTGCCCATTGATCATTGACAATCGACCATTGAAGAAAGAGAAGACCCGCCCGAAAGGACGGGTCTTCTTGCTTGGTCGCCTGTTGGCGGTCGAGCGGCGCGGTTCCAGTCCGCACGTTCTCTGGGAAGAAGCTTGCGCTGGGCATCCGCGGTAACTACAATACCTTGCCAAGACGCCAAGGCTGCGCGACCAGAAACGAACAACCAACAACCAGCAACAACAATCAGAGGACTCCCCATGATCGTCGGCGTGCCGCGGGAGATCAAGACGGACGAGTACCGTGTCGCCCTGTTGCCTTCGGGGGCGAAAGGGCTGACGCAGGACGGGCATGTCGTGCTGGTCGAGCATGGGGCGGGGCTCGCCAGCGGCTTCGACGACAACGCCTATGCCGCCGCCGGCGCAGAGCTGGTGGACTCCGCCGACGTGCTGTACCGGCGGGCGGAGTTGGTGGTCAAGGTGAAGGAACCCCAGCCGACCGAGTACGGACGGCTGCGGCATGGGCAGATCGTCTTCTGCTTCTTCCACTTCGCGGCCTCGCGCGAGCTGACCGAGAGGTGTGCGGCAGCGGGGATCGCGGCAATGGCGTACGAAACGCTGACCGACGTCCAGGGCCGCCTGCCCCTGCTGACGCCCATGAGCGAGATCGCGGGAAAGATGTCGGTGCAGGAAGGGGCCAAGTGCCTGGAGCGACCCGCCGGCGGACGGGGGGTGCTGTTGGGCGGCGTGCCCGGGGTCGCCCCCGGCCTCGTGGTGATCATCGGCGGGGGGGTGGTAGGCGAGAACGCCGCTCAGGTGGCCGCCGGAATGGGGGCGAGCGTCCGCATCCTCGACCTCAACCTCGACCGCCTGCGCTACCTGGCCGACGTCATGCCTCACAACGTCGCCACGGTCTACAGCGGCCCCGGCGTGCTCCAGGAATGCCTGGCGGAAGCCGACCTGGTGATCGGCGCCGTTCACGTCCGGGGGTCGCGCTGTCCCGTGCTCATCGACCGCGCCGCCATGGCCAGCGTGCCGGGCGGCAGCGTCTTCGTCGACGTCGCCATCGACCAGGGCGGCTGCAGCGAGACCAGCCGGCCCACCACCCACCGCGAACCCACGTATGTGGCCGAGGGCGTCGTCCACTACTGCGTCGCCAACATTCCCGGCGCCGTTCCGCGCACGTCCGCACGCGCCCTGTGCAACGCCAGCCTGCCCTACGTTCGCGAACTGGCCGGACTGGGGCTGGACGGCTTTCTCGCCGCGGCCCCCGGCCACGCCGCCGCGTTGAACATCCGCGGGGGGAACGTTCTCAACCAGGCGGTGCGAGAGGCCTTCGGGTAGAGCGGCGATCGCCCGAATTCAGGAGAACGCGATGATCCTCCGAGCTTGTGTTGTTCCAGGCTGCCTTCTGCTCGCGGCGTTGTTCGCCCACGCCGCGCCGCCCAACGTTGTGATCATCCTGGCCGACGATATGGGCTTTTCGGACGCCGGCTGCTACGGCGGGGAGATTGCCACGCCAAACCTGGACCGGCTGGCCGCCGGGGGGTTGCGCTTCACGCAATTCTACAACACGGCCCGCTGCTGGCCGACGCGATCGTGCCTGTTGAGCGGCTACTACCCCCAGCAGATCCGCATGGATCCGCCTCGCGGGCGGATGCCCGACTGGGCCCGGTTGCTGTCGCACCGTCTCAGGCCGCTGGGCTACCGCAGCTATCACGTGGGCAAGTGGCACGTGCTGGGCCTGCCCCGCCCGGTCGCCGACGGCGGATTCGACCGCTCCTACTGGTTCGAGGACTGGGACCGCTACTTCTCGCCGGCCAAGCACTACCTCGACGACGTGCAGGCCCCCCCGGTCAAACCTGACAGCGGCTACTATGCCACTACCGCGATGGCCGATCGGGCCATCGCCTTCCTCAAGGAGCACGCCGAAAGGCGGGCGTCCCAGCCGTTCTTTCTCTACCTCGCGTTCATCTCGCCCCATTTCCCGCTGCACGCGCCCCGGGAGGACATTGCCCAGTACCGCGACAAGTACCTGGAGGGCTGGGACGTCGTCCGAGAGCGCCGCTGGCGGCGGCTGCGGGAGATGGGGGTCGTCAACTGCGAGATAGCCCGGCGGGACGAGCGGCTTTCGCCGCGGTACTTCAGGCCGGACGTGCTGGACAAACTCGGCCCCGGCGAGAGCCGCTATGCCGTCGCGTGGGACAGCCTGAGCGACCTCCAGCGTCGTTTCCAGGCGACGAAGATGGCCATCCACGCCGCCATGGTCCACCGGATGGATCGCGAGATCGGGCGGGTCGTCGAGCAACTGCGGGCCATGAACGCGCTGGAGAACACGGTCCTCTTCTTCCTCTCCGACAACGGGGCCGACGCCACGCTGATCGTCCGGGGCGAGGGGCACGACCCCGCAGCCGAGCCGGGCTCGTGGCGGAGCTTCCTGTGCCTGGGGCCCGGGTGGGCCAGCGCGTGCAATTCACCCTTCCGCCGCCACAAGGTCTGGGTCAGCGAAGGGGGCGTCTCGACGCCGCTGATCGTGCACTGGCCCAATGGCATCGCGGCACGGGGCGAGTTGCGGCAGGCCGTGGGGCACGTGATCGACCTGGCGCCGACGGTGTTGGACCTGGCGGGCGGCAAGGCCGACCCGCCGGCGGGGACGCCGCCGTTGCCCGGCCTGAGCCTCTCCCCAGCCTTTGCCCGGGAGCGTACGCTAACGCGCGACTGCCTGTTCTTCCATCACGAGGGCAACCGCGCCCTGCGGATGGGGGACTGGAAACTCGTCTCGGCCCGGGAAGACCAGGACCGCTGGGAGTTGTTCGACCTGGCCACGGACCGGGGCGAGCGGAAGGACGTGGCAGCCCTGCACCCGCAGCGCGTACGGGAGATGCAGGCGAAGTGGCAGGCGATGGAGACGGAGTTCCGACGCCAGGCCGGACCGGGTCCGGCAAGGCCTGCGGATCGTAAACGTCAATAGCCCGTCCACGAGGC
This sequence comes from Planctomycetota bacterium, assembly GCA_022705325.1. Classification (GTDB taxonomy): domain Bacteria; phylum Planctomycetota; class Phycisphaerae; order SM23-33; family SM23-33; genus MWDR01. The sequence continues at coordinate 19,308 of JAKJER010000025.1, forward strand.
GTTCAGACAGGGCGGTACGCCGCCCGCGGGGCCTGTGGCGAACCTCTGGTCCCTTCCCCCGGCGATCGGGTACACTGCGGACATGGCCGAGCATTCGATCAAGACATCTCGTCCGTTTTCGGCGATCCTGATGGGACTGGCGGCCACCCTGGCGGTGACAGCGGTGCACCTGTCACAACTCGATCAGCGGGCGGAACTCCACGCGCTGGACCTGCGATTGAGGCACTTCCCCGTTCGTTCAGCCAGCGACCGCATCGTCCATGTCTATATCGACGACAACAGCATCCAGGAGGTGGGCCAGTGGCCCTGGCCGAACCTCCAGCTCGCGGGCATCCTGGAGGCGCTGGAGGAGGCGGGCGCGGGAAGCATCGTCATGGACATCGTCTTTCCGGACCCGCAGCGGGTGCGGTTCGACGCGCCGAACCTGGACCTGAACTCGCCGGCCGGCGAAGCCGTCGGGGCGGCGCCGAAGCCGGTGTTCGACGACCTGGCCTTGGCCGACACCCTGCGCCGGTATCCGAACATCTTCCTGGCCATGCACCTCAAGCCTGGCGCAGCGGCGACGTTGGTGGAGCGGGCCCTGCACGATGTGCTGCTGAAGCGGACGACGATGGATCTGGGCGAGGCGGCAGCCGCGGTGGGGCGAAAGCCGGACGCCGTCCGTTTCGAGTATCGCTGGGCCCAGGAGCAGGCGATCCACGACCGCGTGGCCCAGGTGCTGGCCAAGCAGCCCGAGACCGACTTCCAGGCCATTGTGCCGCTGGTGCTGGACGGCCACGAGCCGGACCGGCACGGGCGGCCCCTGGACCTGGCCCGCCAGGCCTATCTGCGGGTGCGCTCCGCCGAGGCGCTCGAGCGCCATGCCCTGGCGGTCGAGGCGACGTCGGACTTTCCTCGCGAGCCGGCCGCCCCCGTCCCGCCGCTGGTGCATTTCGTCGAGGCGGCGGGGCACGTGGGGTTCGTCGACTTCAAGCCCGACGACGACGGGGTGGCCCGGCGGGTGAGACTGTTGCGACAGGGGGGCGGCAAGTTCTACCCCCAGCTCGCGTTTGCGGCTGCCCTGAGCGAACTCGAGCGCGAGCACGGACCTCTGGAAATTCGCGCGGATGCGGCCGCGGTGACCCTTCGTGATGGTCGGGGCGTGGTGCGGCGGATTCCGCTCGACCACGAGGGCAACATGCTCGTGCGGTGGGTCCCGCTTGAGGGTTACCCGCAGATCGCGGCGGCGGCGGTGGAGGCGGTCTTCCGCGAGCGCCAAAGCCTGGAGAACAACCGACGGCTCTCGCGACTGCTCCACGTGGACCTGGCGGACAAGCTGGCGAACTTCCGGCCGGAGCTGCCGGGCCCGCAGGCGGAGGAGTTCGGCTGGTCGCTGGTGGAGGTCCGCGAGACGATGCGGAAGCTCTACGCCGAGGCGGACGAGATCGACGCCCGGCTTCAAGACGTTCTCGTGCGGCGTCAGCGGGCGCTCCTGTTCGACCCGGGCAACGTCCCGGCTCCGCCGGACGAGTTGCAGGGGCGGGAGCGGGAAGTCGAGACCCGGATCGAGGCTGCCTGCCGCAAGCTGCGGGAGTTGCTGGGTTCGGTTCGCCTGGTTGAGCCGGTGCTGGCGGCGACGCGCCCGGCGGACGCGGCGCGGGTACGCGAGGCGTACGAGAACGAGCGTCGGCTGTTCGATCACGTGGCGTGGCTGCGGTCGACGCTGGCGGCGCTGGAGACGGAGCAGCCGGTGATCCGGGAGCGGATCGCCTCCATGGTGGCCTCGCTTCGGGCCCAGGTGGCGGGCAAGGTGGTGCTGATCGGCTCGTCGGCGACGTCGGCGGCGGACTTCGTGCCGACGCCCCTGGCCAAGCGGACGCCGGGCGTGGCGGTTCACGCGAACGTGCTGGAGACGATCCTGTCGGGCACGTTCCTCGATGAGGCGCCGCGGAAGCTGAACGTGGCGGTGATCGTGCTGGCGGGGCTGGCGGTGGCGGTGGCGGCGGCCTGGTGGCCCGTGTATTGGAGCGGGCCTCTGGCGGCGGTGCTGGCGGCGGCGTACGTGGGCTTCAATTCGACGGTGGTGTTCGGCCAGTGGCACACGCACCTGGCGCTGGCGGCGCCGCTGGGGGCGATCGCGGCGGCGCTGCTGGGCGTGACGGCCTATCGACAGCTCACCGAGGAGCGGGCCAAGCGGGAGATCCGCAACATCTGCGCGAAGGCGCTGTCGCCGGAACTGCTGGAGGAGGTGGAGCGGGACCCGTCCGTGCTGCGGCTGGGCGGCGAGAAGCGGGTGGTGAGCTGCCTGTTCAGCGACCTGGCGGGCTTTACGCCGCTGTCGGAGCGGCTGGGTGAGCAGGCGACGGTGCGGCTGCTCAATCGCTACTTCGACCGCATGACCGAGGTGATCCGCGTGCGTTCGGGCGGCTATCTCAACAAATTCCTGGGCGACGGGATTTTCGCGTTCTTCGGCGCGCCCCTGGCCCAGGAGGACCACGCGGCCAGGGCGATCCAGGCGGCGCTGCTATGCGCACAGGAGGTGGCCCAACTGAACGCCGAGTTGGCCCGCGAGGCGGCCGGGGCGCCGCAGCTCTCGGTCCGAATCGGCATCGCCACCGGCGAGGTGATCGTGGGCAACTGCGGGTCGAGCGACCGCACGGACTACACGGCCATCGGCGACGAGGTGAATCTGGCCAGCCGGCTGGAAGGGGCGAACAAGTTCTTCGGCACGCGGATCCTGACTTCCCGGGCGACGTGGGAGTCGCTGGGCGCCGCCCCGGCGTGCGGGCGGTTTCTGGGGGAGGTGCAGGTGGTGGGCAAGAACGAGCCGGTCGGCGTGTGGAGCGTGCTGGCCGAACTGCCGGGCGGCGGCGACCCGCTGGAGCGGGCCGAGCGGGCATTCGCGGACTTCACGCGGGCGGTCGAACTGTACGCCAAGCGGGAGTTCGCGGGCGCGGGGGATCTGTTCGAGCAGTTCCTCGGTCTCTTCCCGGGCGACAAGGCGGGCGGACTGTACCTCAAGCTCTGTCGGGAGTACCAGGCCAACCCGCCCGGCGCCGACTGGGCGCCGGTGATCCGGCTGACGGAGAAATAAGCTGGTCGCTGGTTGTCAGTTCTTCGACGCTTCCGTCAGCCCTTCCAGCAACCTGGGCGCCCGGCCCTTCGGCGCCACCACGTAGACCGGCGAGCCTGACAGCGATACCGGCGTATCGCTTTGTATCGGCCGACCCACGATATCCAGGACCGTCAGTCCGGCCGGAAGCTGAACGGCCGGTCCCGACTCGTCCTGCGACCACAGGGCCAGCAGAGAGTGGTCGGTCGTCTCAAAGGCCGCCGCCCATCCGGATCTTCCCAACTCGCGCAGGCCGGCGGGGCGGGGCTGCGCCCCGGCCAGGTGAGCCAGTGTCGCCAGGGCGGGCAGCACCTTGGTCGGCGCGCCGCCGTGGACCATCAGCGCGCACTCCAGGTTGGGCGAGTGCGGCGTGCCGCTGGCGCCGGAGTGAATGAACACCTTCTGCGCCCCGCCGGCCAGCATCACCAGGAAGAACCTCACGGTGAACCGGGCGCACTGAAGCTCGCTTTGCAGCAGCCTCTGCTCCGACCACGAGTGGGGGCCGGGGATGAACGGCTCGCGGGGCAGGTCGTCGCAGCCGTAGTAGGAGAACTCCGTCACCCAGAGGGGTTTGCGCCCGCCGGCCTTGTCCATCCGGTCGTTCAACTCGCGCAGCTCCGGGACAAAACCCTCGGGCATTCGCGAGCCGGGGTAGGTGTGCAGGTTGAGGATGTCCAGATGCTTCAGTGCGCCCGCCTCGATCAGCTCGCGCGTCCAGTGGGCCGGGCCCGAACCGATCCCGCCGATGACCCGGCAGTGGGGGTCGGCCTTCTTCATGGCCGCCGACGCAATCGCCAGCAGCGAGACATAGTCGCTCACGCCGTAGCGAGGGGCATTGCCCTGAGCGCGGGCGGGCAGCGAGTAGTCGGTGTAGATCGGCTCGTTGAGGAACTCCCACACGCGGACGCGGTCCTTGAAACGGTCGATCGCCCGCCCGATGAAGTCGCCCAGCAGGGCGGGGTCGCTCGGCGCGTACGCCTGGCGGATGCGGTTGCGAGGGTAGTTCTTGCCGGCCAGGCTTGCGGGGGCCTGGCTGCACCAGTCGGCCGAGGGGAAAGGGGGCAGCAATGGCAGGACGTGGACCCGCTCGGCCAGCACACGGTCGATCTGGCGGGTCGGGGTGTCCCAACGGTAGTGCCCGCGATCCGGCTCGACGTGCTGCCACTTGAGCGACCAGTCGCGGTACCACGTGACGCCCGCCCGGCGGGCGGTGCGGATCAGCCGCGGATCGCCGAACGCGTGATTGACGCCGATGACCGAGTCGTCGCCGGACGGGGGCACCAGGGCGAGACGCAGACTCGACTCCTGGCGGATGTCGCCGCAGATGAGGCGGGCGGTGACGCGATAGAAACCGCGCCAGTCGGCCGGCAGGGGCAGCTCACGTGAAACGGTCCGTCCGGGCGGCAGGTCGAATTCCTGCGGCGAGAGGGGGGCGTCGCGGTCGTGGATGTCGCGTGCGGCGAAGGTCGCGCTTGCCTTGCGAGCGGCCTGGCCGTGGTTGCACACGCGCATCCGCAGGGCCGGTCGCTGGGCGACCTCCATCACCCCGCCGTCCTGCGAAGGCTCGATCCCCATCTCGACGTCCTGTCGAGGCTGGAAGGCGGACGGTTCGTCGGCTCGCTCGAGTTGCACCGCGTCAACGTCGACGTGAGCGGTTTGCTCCTTGTCCAACTTCGGGCCGACGCAGACGAACCCGTAGCGGCGGTTCGGGCGAAAGCTCAGCGAGTAGGCTTTCCACTGACTGGTCAGGCGGACGGTCTGCAAGTGGTCCGTTCGCCCGCCCTCGGGCTGCTCGGTCCGCACGCCCAGCACGGCCGGCACGTCGTCGGCGCTCGCGCGCATCCGGCACGACACGGTGTAGACTGCGCCGGGCTGGAGCGGAATATAGCCCAGGCTCACGGCCATCGGGCGCAGCTCGCGGTGCGAGAGGGCCTCGTAATAGTCGAAGTCCAGAACGGGCGTGTCCGCGCCGCCCAGCGGGATTCGCAGGAATGCCCGGCCGTGGGCTGCATCGCCTTCGACGATCCGCCCGTACAGGCCGGCCAGTTCGCACCAGCCCACGCGAGTGCCCAGAGAGGACCACCCAGCCGGGCCGGCCTCGAACGAACCGTTGGGCACGAGGTTCACCCGTCCCGGCGCGTCGGGAATCACCTTGGTGAACTTCACGTTGCGGGCGTCGAATTCGACAATGCGGACGTCGGCTACCTCCAGCGTGCCGGTCTCCAGGTACCAGATCTGAAACCGCGAGCTGGCGGCAACGTCTGCAGTGGCGTGAAAGACGCGGCGATAGGTCCGCCAGGTCGCGCCCACGCCGAGTTCCTCGTACAGGCCGCAGTTGGCCCACGTCTTCGTGTCGGAAATTGCGACGTGAACGGAGCGGCCGCGGATGCCTTCGCACCTCATGCGACAGGAGAACTCGTAGAGCTTGCCCCTGGTCAGCCGCACGCCGCCGACTTGGGCGAGCATGGCGTGGCTGGCCCCGCCGCCGCGGAACTCGAACCGCGTGCAGGCCAGGCGGGCGAACGAGCGGCCCTGGTCATCCTTGTGCACCGTGAGCGCCTGCTGGACGACGCGGCCGTCGCCCGCGGTGGACCAGTGGGCGGGGGCGTCCTTCTCGATCTTCGAGAAGTTACCATTGAGCACGAGATTGGGCCGGTCTTCGGCAGCCGGCGCCGTGAACGCCGGCAACAGGGCGGACAGGCACGCGACGACGAGGCTGGGCATGCGCGGGCACATGGGCGTTCTCCTTGCACGATCGTCATCAGGAGCAACGCACACGGGGCCCTCGTCTTCTCGGGCGGCCCGCTTTCTCTGCTCCGTTGCGGCGTGGCTTACGGGCACTGAAGCAGCCCGGCGGCCCAGAGGCATTCCCCGCAGCGCGGAGGCGGGCCGGCGGAGCAGTCGTCACGGTTGGATTCCCGCAGATCGCAGCCGCCGCAGTCGGTGCAGGGGGAGAACTCAAAAGCCAGGACGCGCCGGCGCAGCTCGCGGTAGGCGGGGGAACCCCAGATGTCGGCCAGGTCCGACTCATTCACGTTGCCGAGGTGGAAGGCGGCCACTCGCTTGGCCCGCGAGCGGAAGTACACCGTGTGGTCATGCAGCAGCGGCAGGCAGGGACTGACCAGGCCGTCGTGGCGGATGGCGAAACGGCCTTGCGCGACGAACGGGCATCGCGGCCCGGCTGCGTGAACGTCCGCTGCGTTGATCCGAAGGCGGGTGCCCACGTGACGCAGGCGGTCGACGGCCGCCGAGACTTCCGGGACAGCGTCCATCTGGGGCAGATCGACGAGGGGGCTGTAGGGCGAGGGGCTGGCCGAGCGGGCCGTGGTGGACCAGTGCCTGTAGAGCACCTGGTCGGCCAGGTCCTCCGTGTGCGGGGCGAGGTTGGTCACCAGGATGGACGAGAAGCCCAGGCTCACCGACAGCCGCCGCAAGGCGGGCAACTCGTGGATATTGGATCGAGTGGCCACGAATTCCAGGCACACGTCGGGCTTGGCGGAGTTGGCGCGGGTCTTTCGGTCCTTGATCGCCCGCAGGCGGGGCGCCAGATCGGCCAGCGAACCCGGATGCAGCGGGGTCTGGGCGGCCGGGCGGACGGCGTCGACGGAGACGATGACGCGATCCGCCTGAAGCGCGACCAGGCGATCGGCGGCGGGGGCGTCCAGCAGGGTGGCGTTGGTGACCAACTCAACCCACAAGCCCGCCTGCTTGACTCGGGCCAGGAAGTCCCAGAAGAGCGGGTGACACATCGGCTCGCCGTACCCGCTGAAATTGACCCCACGGCAGGTGGGCAAGCGGCCCAGGCCCATGATCACGCGGTCGAACGTCTGCCGCGACATACTTCCCCCGGGCGTGGTCCACGAGTGGCGGATGCACATGCGGCAATCCAGATTACACTCGGTCGTCAGCTCGAGGTAGACCTTACGGGGCGGCACGTCGGCGAGCGGCGGGGCGGGCTGGTTGAGATGTTCACTCATGCGGCGCTCGCGGGGGATCAGGCCGCGTTGAGCGGCAGGCCGTAGATGTAGACCAGGCAGTAATAGAAGCCCGCCAGGATGAACGCCGCGCCGGCGATCACCCGCACGGCCCTCTCGAGCTGAGCCAGACGGTTGAACGCCTTGCCCACGTGTTGGGAAGCGAAGGCCGCCAGCATGGCGAAGCCCACGACAGGCACGGCCGTGCCCACGCCGTACAGCGCCGGCAGGACCAGCAGCGAGTGCTCTCGTCCGGCCAGGCCGATCAGCGAGAGGAAGAAGAGTGCGGCCGAGATGGGGCAGAATGACAAGGCGAACAGCGCCCCCATCGGCAGGGACCACCAGACTCCTCCTCGGGCCGCTCGTTGCTGGAGGCCCTGGCCGGCCAGCGACAGCGAGGCCGTCGGCTGAAGCAGGCCCAGCAGGAGCATGCCCGTCAGAATGAGGACGGGGCCCAGGGCGGTATTGAAGTAGCGGTCGAGATAGAACGAGACGCTGGCAGCCTCCAGCAGGAAGTAGAGGATGGCAACGGCGACGACGACGTAGGCCAGGACGCGTCCGAGGGTGTACAGCAGGCCCGACAGCAGGACAGCGGCCTGGCTGTCCAGGCGGCGGGCGAGAAAAGTCATAGCCGCCAGGTTCCCGGCCAGCGGGCAGGGGCTGATGGAGGTCCACAGGCCCAGGGCGAAGGCCATCGAGATTCCCGACCAGGTAATCATCCTGCCGCTCCGGCGGCTTGGGAAGTGGGGGAAGGACCAGTGGCGGGCAGGTCAGCGTTGGGCAGGCAACCGCGGATGGCCCAGCCGACGTAGTCGAAGAAATCCGCCTTGTCGTGGCGGCGGAGCATGATGTCGTCCAGGCGGTAGGCCTCCCCGTCGCCGCCCGCCCGGCGCGGGATCACGACGATCATGTTGCCCGCGACCTCGTATCGTCTGGCCAGCTCGCGCTGCTGGGTGTAGTCCAGGCTCTTCCACTCCAGCCGTCCTTCGCGGAGGGCGTCGGCGAACTGCGTGTCGATCACCTCGCGGGCGTACTGTTCGACGAGGTTACAGCCCTCGCACCGCTTGGTGCCGTGGAAGTAGTACACGACGGCGCGGTCCGGCTTGAGGGCCGGCCCGGCGGCGGCCTGGTCGGAGTCGGCCGGGGGGACGGCGCCCTGACGGGGGAACTCCCGCCCGACGGCGAAGCCCACAGTGATCCACACGAAGATCAGCAAAGCGTGCTTGAGGATCGTCTTGGCGTTCATGGTGGTATTGTACCGTTTTCCTACCAAGGTTCGTCGTCTTGTCCTGGCCCGCCAGGAGGGCTCCGGCGGGTCAAGCCTTGGGGCGGGCCTGCTCCAGGGCCACCTCAGCCACGTGCATGCCGAGCTTTCGGGCGGTGTCCATGCCGAGTTCGTCCTTGGTAATGTCGTCGTCCTGGGAGTTCCACAACGTCGCGCCTTGGTGGGCCTTGGGCTTGCCGCCAACGATGAGCATCTCCTGGCAGAGCATGGCCGTCTGGATCTGCTCGACCACCAGTTCCTGCCCGCCGTGTCGGAAGCCGCCGACGGCCAGCGCTCCCAGAGGCTTATTGGCCCACAGCAGCTTAGGGCTGCGCAGTGCGGCCAGCCTTTCCAGGAAGGCCTTGCACAAGGCGCTCATGGAGCGAAAGTAGACGGGCGATCCGATAATCACGCCGGCTACCCGCGGGTCCTTCAGGTCGCCCAGGAGCTTGGCAAAGTCATCGTTGACCTCAGCGGGCTGGTCGGGCTTGGCGCCGCCGACCCACCCGCTGACGGTCATGCCGCCCAGGTCGATGAGCTTGCCTCGGATGCGCGAGTGGAAACCCTCCGCCGCGGCCAGAGCCGCCTGAACGGCCGTCGCAGTGCTCTTGCCCATCCGTGGGCTGCACGCGACGCCCAGGACCACCAGGTCGCCCTTGGCGGTCGTGTCCTGGGCCGAGGCCGAAGCGGCCAGGGCGGCGGCGCCCAGCGTTCCCATCATCGCCCTTCGATTCAGCAGATCAGACATTCGCGTTTCTCCTTTGCCCAGGCAGCGGGTCTTGCTCAAGAGAGCATCTTCTTGATGGCGCCCACGTCGGGGACCTTGCCGGTAACCTTGACCTCCCCGTCGACGACCAGCGCGGGCGTGAACATCACGCCCATGGCCAGGATCTGATTGATGTCGGTTACCTTCTCGATGGTGCAGTCGACGCCCAGTTCCCGGGCGGCGGTTGCGGCGTTCTCCGCCAGCTTGGTGCACTTGGGGCAGCCGGTTCCGAGGACTTGCAGCTTCTTCATTGGTGCGATCCTGTCGTTAAATGCATTTCCGTCAGGCCTCGGTCAGCGCGTCGCGGGCGGCGGCGAGGGCCTGCTCGATCTGTTCCGGTTCGGCCCGCACGCCCTTGACCTTCTCGACGCCCAGGTCCGTCACGCGGAACTGGACGAAGTTGGTCAGGCCCGCCCGCTCGAAGCACTTCTTGGCGCAGTCGAGGCTGCAGCCGTCGATCAGCAGGTTCACGTCGGCGTCTCGGGCTGACTGGATCATGCCCTGGAGCCCGGCCCCGATGCCGGCCAGGCAGAACATGGAGGCCTTGCCTTGGAACATCAGTTCCCGGGCGGCGCGGTCGGCGATCTCGGCGACGTTGGCCCCGCCCGAGCAGGCATAGACCAGCACCTTCTTTCCACTGTTGCAGCAGTCGCTCATGGTCTTCTCCTTCAGTCTCTCTTGCTTCTTTCTTTGTGATCTCTGCGCCGTGACCTGGGTGGTCTCAGTGGTCTTGGTGATTCGTCGTTCACGCTCCCGCGACGGCCTGGAAGATCATCCCGCTGGTGGCGGCCATCACGATCACCAGCGCGACAAACACGAGGGTCTTGCGGGTGCCCAGCACGCTGCGGATGACCAGCATGGAAGGCAACGAAAGGGCCGGGCCCGACAGCAGCAGGGCCAATGCGGGCCCCTTGCCCATCCCCGCGCCGATGAGCCCCTGAAGAATGGGCACCTCGGTCAGCGTGGCAAAGTACATGAACGCTCCGAATACCGAGGCGAAAACGTTGGTCCACAGCGGCCAGATCCAGCGGATGGCCTCTTCCCAGCCCGATCCGGCCAGACGCGTCTCGGCCAGGAAGCTCTGGGGCGAGGCGCCGACGAGCATCTCGACGTAGCGGCCGGGAATGAAGCCTTCGCGATCGGGCCGGCCCAGCAGGAAGCCCGCCACCAGCACGCCGATCAACAGCAGCGGGAGGATCTGCTTGGCGAAGTCCCAGGTGGCGGCCAGCCACTGCCCGCCCTCGTCATCTCGCCCGGTCGTGACGGCGACCAGGCCGATCACGGCGGCGGCAAAGGGCAGGAGGATCCACAGGCCACCGTGGGGCAGCAGCCACGACAGCAGCGCAGGCGGGATGGCCGCCAGGGCGATCTTCCACCAGGCGATCTTCAACACCGCCACGAGCACGCCGCCCAGCAACAGGGCGAACCCGGAGGCGATCCACCACTTGGCCTGGTAGATCGCGTTCCACAATCCTTCGGCCGGACGGACCTGGTGGACCGTCGAGCGGTCCAACTCCACCAGCGGGGCGGAGCGGTCCAGCGGGCCGTGATAGCCGAACCCGCCCCGAAGGAATATGGAGCGGTCCGTCTCGCGCTCGATCAACCCGGTGCAGGTGTGGCCGTCGCCGAACCGATCGACGACGCAGACAGACACCTCCTGCGGCTTGCCCCAGTTGGCGAAGACCAGCACGCCGATCATGGCCGCGAAGAACAGGGCGGTCTGCCAGAGGGGCCTGCCTGCGGGCGCCTCGGGCATGGCTGCCTGAGCGGTGTGACGCTCTTGCTCCTGGCGGCGGTAGAGGAGGTGCATGGCCAGGCCGATCACGATGCTGAAGACGACGGCCCCGACGGCCCGGGACAGGCCAAGCTGCGGACCCAGGATACGGGCGGTGAGGATGATGGCCAGAACGTTGATGGCCGGGCCGGCGTACAGGAAGGCCGCAGCCGGGCCGAGCCCAGCGCCCATGCGGTAGATACCCGCGAACAGGGGCAGGACGGTGCAGGAGCAGACGGCCAGGATGGACCCGCTGACGCTGGCCACGCCGTAGGCCATCAGCGGATTGGCCCCCCGGCCCAGGTAGCGCATGACGGCCGCCTGTCGGATGAAGACGCCGATGCCCCCGGCGATGAAGAACGCCGGAACCAGGCACAGCAGCACGTGCTCGCGGGCGTACCAGCGGGCCAGTTGGAGCGACTCCTGGATCGCGTTATCGAACCGCGCCCATCCGACAGGCAGGAAGAACAGGCCCGCGAAGGCCAGGAGGATCCAGATGAGCTTCGTCCATTCACGCATAGCTTGCAGTCCGCAGCCGGTTTTCAGCAGCCCATGTGCACTCGGCGGGCGTCAGCGCTCACGAACGCTCGCGGCTTCGAGCGGCGCTCCGCAACGCTCACAGCGCCTCCAGGACGGCGGCGTGTTCCTTCGCCCGCCCGCGGAGCACCCCGGACACGCACGAAAGAAAGCCGCTCACGCAGGGCGTCTTGAGGCGGTACAGCATCCGCAGGCCGTCCTTGCGACAGTCGAGGACGCCGGCCTGGAGCATCAGCGCCAGGTGGCGCGAGAGGTTGGGCCGCCCGCAGCCGATGTGAGCGGCGATGTCGCAGACGCACTGCTCGCCGTCGGCAAGGAAGTCCACCACAGCCAAACGGATCGGGTGGGCCAGGGCCTGGAGCACCTGGGCTTTGAGTTCGTACAGTCGTTTGGCGTTCTTGTCCATGGAGGCCTCTGAGTCAGTAAGTTACCAAATAGTAACATAGTAACCAATGAGAATCAAGAGAATTCCTGACACGATTCGTACGGGTCGTGCGGAGCCCAAAGGGGGGCACGCGATACACGGGACCGAGCGATACACGGGACCGACGAGTGCGTTATGTCCTGCATGAGCCAATCGACAGTAAGAGCGGCGTGGGCAATAGCGGGCGTCTGGGTGGGGCTATGGTGCGGCGCGGCGGGCGCTGAGGGGGCCGAGAAGGCTCCTGTCGGCTCGGCGCGGCCCGCGGGGTCCGGCAACGGGGCCGCCCTGGCGGACTTGGACATCCTTGGCGAGGATTGTCCGCGCGTGTTCTTCTTCCGAGCGAGCGAGGGCTTTGCCGCCAATGCGCGGATGGAGTATCCGCGGTGGGAACGGAGTTTCGAGCGGCTGATGGGGATCATGGGCAAGGCGCTGGACGAGGAGGTCATCGGGCGGGAGACCCGCAACGGGGAGTTCTTCACGCGGTTCAAGCGGTCGCACCCGCGCCAGGCGGTGTTGCTGCACTACAACGGCAACGCTCGCGATCCGCGATGGCACGGCGAGCGGTTCGCCGCCGGGCAGTGGCTGTATTACAACGGGGCCCGCGTGCTGAAGGACGTGCCAGCCGAAGCGGGCGAGAGCGAGATTCACGTCAACAATCCCGCCCTGTTCCGCGTGCAGACGGGGCGGTATCGAACCGCCAACGAGGACGTTGGCCTGTGCGAACTGGACGCGTCGGGCCGGCCCGACTGGTCGCGCTGCGAGCAGGTCCAGCTCGTCTCGATCGACCGCCAGCGGAAGGTGCTGCGGGTGAAACGCGGCTGTTACGGCACAGCCCCCCGTTCGTTTGCCGGCGGTCGAGCGTATGCGGCCGCCCACGTCAGCGAGGGCCCGTGGGGCGCGAAGAACAATCTGCTGTGGGCATACAACTACTCGACGCGGTGTCCGAAAGACTCGCGAGGGCGGACCTGCGGACAGGTCCACGCGGAGCACTTGGCGGAGTTGCTGGGGCCGGGGGGCAAGCTGGAGGCGTTTGACGGGCTGGAGTTCGACGTGCTGCACCATGTCTGTCCGCCGTTGCGGGGCAACCGCGGCAGCGACTGCGACGCGGACGGACAGGCTGACGGCGGAGTCTTCGACGGCGTCAACGAGTACGGGCGGGGCGTGATCGAGTTCTGCCGCGAGCTTCGCCGTCGGCTGGGCGAACGGCGGATCCTGCAGGCCGACTGCACTCTGGGGGCGGAAGGAGAGGCCGCCCAGCGGGCTTTCGGCCTGCTCAACGGCGTCGAGAGTGAAGGCTGGCCCCGCCTGCGCGACTATACCCATTTTCACGACTGGTCGGGCGGGCTCAATCGCCTGGGCTACTGGCGGGCGAACTCGCGCGGGCCGGTCCTGAGCTACGTCAACCACAAGTTCATCATGCCGGGCGAGAAGCCGGGCCAGACTCTGATGCCCGAACTGCCTTTTGGCGTGCACCGGCTGGTGTTCGCTGCTGCTGTGATGAGCGATGCCGCCATCTGCTATTCGTTGCCGCCTGCGGACAAGGGGGGCGAGTTGATCGGCGTGTGGGACGAGTTGTGGATGGGGGAAGAGAAGAAGCTGGGCTACCTGGGCAAGCCGCTGGGGCCGGCGGTGCATCTGGCGATGGAACGGCCCGACGTGCTCAAGGGGATCGGCCTGCCCCCCTCGCCGCAGCTTGCCGGGCGTCTGGCGACGGGCGACGCGGAGTTGAGCGTGGCGGATGGGGTGCTGACGGCTCGAGCGAAGGCGGACAAGGCGGCGTCGTTTCGGTTGCGGCTGGCTGGGCTGGCATGTCCGGAAGGCGAGTTGGTGGTGCGGCTGAAGGCTTCGGCTGACCCGCCTCGAGGGATGCCCAGAGAATGCGCCCGGATCGTCAAGGTCAGCCTGGTGGAACCCGGTCGGCCGGCGGCGGCAAGCATGCCCAAGGGTGCGGAGCGTCCGCCGCAGTACCTGATGGCGTACCTGGGCGAGCGGGCGTTCGAGGCGACGTTCTACTTTCGCCAGGCGGGGCCCATGGCCGGCGTGGATCTGGAGTTCGAGTCGGCAGGGCCCGTGCGGATCGAGGCGTTGACGGCGCACGCACACGGCGACGCGATGGTGAGGGCCTTCGAGCGCGGGGCGGTGCTGGCCAACCCGTCGAAGCGCCCGTACACGTTCGACCTGGGTCGGCTTTGGCCGGGGCGGGCGTTTCGTCGCCTGAAGGCCACGCGGGGCCAGGACACAGCCGCCAACGACGGCTCGGCGGTGGGAGACTCGCTCACGTTGCAGGCTTTAGAGGGCCTGTTCCTGGTGAGAACGCGTTAGGCCAGCCGGCGGTCGGCATCACTTGGCGTAGGCGGTTTATCTCTCCCCCGACGGGAGGTACAATCCGGTTGTGTCGCGGTGGACGTCCGCGTCCGGAGAGACTGCGCGATGAGACAGGCATTGACAGTTGCGTGCGCATTGATCCTGGCGACCTGTCCGGCGCGGGCGCAGCCCGCAGCCAGACCCGACGAGGGGCCGGTCGCGCGGTGGGAGTTCGACGGGCGGTTGACCGATACCTCGGCCGCCGGGGGCAACGACTGGAAGCCGGCAAACGGTCAGGTCCGATACGTGTCGTCCGAGCAGGTAGGCGGCGTGCGGGGTCAGGCGCTGGCGCTGGGGGTCGAGCCGGGAGACGTGCAACTGTTGACGACGGAGCCGTCGGCGGACCTGCGGCTGGGGGCGAGCTACACCATCGAGGCGTGGATCTTGCCCACGCGTCTTGCCACCTGGAACCGGTTGCTTCTGCGCTGGGGCGGGCCCAGGAGCTACGCATATCACGTGGCCCTGCACGAGGGGCGCATCAGCCTGGCTCACGGTCAGGCCGACGGCAAGTGGCTGCTGTGCGACGGCGACAAGGTCGAGCCGGGGCGGTGGCATCACGTGGTCGCGGTTGCGCGGCGCGATCAGGCCGGGGCGACCCGCTCGACGTTGACGGTGTACGTGAACGGCCGGCCGGGCCAGGCGGTCCCGTTCGACGGGACGATCGGCGACGACCCGGCTCAGAAGATCGGGCTGGGCGACGACGTTCCGCCCGGTGGCGACGCCGTGCGATTTCGCGGCTACGTGGACGAGTTGACCGTGTGGAAGCGGGCGCTGGGTGCGGAGGAGATCCGCTCTCGCTTCGCCTTGCGGGCGGGCGAACTGGAGAAGCTGGCGCAGGCGCAGCGGCAGGCGGAAGCAAAACGCCGGCTGGCGGCGTTGGGGCGGTTGCGGGAGGCGGCTAGGCATCGCGGGGCCAGGCAGATCGTCTTCGCCGAGCGCGGGCCCGGGCGCGACATCGCCGGACACTACTACGCCAACTTCGGCTACGCGTGCACCGACCCGAGCCTGTGGTTCCACGCCCGCGACGGCGGGAGGTTGTGTCTGCTGGACCTGGACACGGGCGAGTTGCGGGCGCTGGTGGATGACGCGGGCGGAGGCGTCCGCGACCCGTGCGTCCACTACGATGCGGACAAGGTGCTGTTCTCCTACCGCAAGGCGGGCAGCCATCACTACAACCTGTACGAGGTTGGCCTGGACGGCAGGGGACTGCGGCAGCTCACCGACGGGCCATGGGACGACGTCGAGCCCGCGTACCTGCCCGACGGGGGGATCGTCTTCGCGTCCAGCCGCTGCAAGCGATACATCGGGTGTTGGCTGGTCGCGTCGGCCATCCTGCATCGCTGCGACGGCGACGGGCGAAACATCCGTCCGCTCTCGTCGGGCAGTTTCACCGAGAACACGCCCTGCGTGCTGGGCGACGGGAGGATCCTCTACACGCGGTGGGAGTACGTCAACCGCGACGCGGTCAGCTATCACCACCTGTGGACGATGAGCCCGGACGGGACGGCGCAGATGGTGTACTACGGCAACGGCCGGCCGGGCGGGGTGTTCATCGACGCCCAGGCCGTCCCGGGCGGGAGCGAAGTGGTCTTCACCCTGTCGCCCGGGCACGGCACGAACGAGCACGGCGGGTCGGTGGCGGTGGTCCGGCCGGGCCTCGGGCCCGACTCGCCGGCGGCCGTGCGGGTGGTCGCTCACGGGCGGGACTTTCGCGACCCGTTCCCGCTGGGCGAGGAGCGGTACCTGGCCGCTCGCGGACACGAGATTGTCCTGCTGGACGAGGCGGGCGGTTGCCAGACGGTCTACCGCGGCGGCGAGATGGTGCACGAGCCTCGGCTGGTGGCCCGCCGTCCACGCGAGCGGGTGATCCATCCGCAGGCGGACCTGCGGCGGCCCACGGCTACGCTGGTGCTGGCCGACGCCTATGCCGGGCGACGGATGGAGACGGTGAAGCGAGGCTCAGCCCGCAGGCTGCTGGTGATGGAGGAACTGCCCAAGCCGGCCAACTACCACGGCGGAGGCAGCCAGCCGATCGGGCACGGGGTGACCAGCACGCTCAAGCGGGTGCTGGGGACCGTGCCGGTCGAGGCGGACGGGTCGGCGCATTTCGAGGCGCCGGCCCTGCGGAGCCTGTACTTCGCCCTGCTGGACGAAAACGACCTGTGCATCAAGCAGATGCGGAGCTTCGTGACGCTTCAGCCGGGCGAGACGGCCGGGTGCGTCGGGTGCCACGAGCCTCGGACTCAGGCCCCGGCCCATGCGGGCTCGGCGACGGCGGCGGCGGCCCGCCCCGCCAGCCGCATCGAGCCCGCCGCCGGCGCGCCGGACGTCGTCGACTTCCCCCGCGACGTTCAACCGGTGCTGGACCGCCACTGCGCGGGCTGCCACAACGCTCGAGATCGCAAGGGCGGCGTGGTGCTCAGCGGCGACCGCGGAGTCGTCTACTCGTTGGCCTACTACGAGTTGCTGCTGCACTGGCAAACGCAGGACACCGCCGGCTCGCCCTGCGACGGGACGGGGCGGCAGCACGGCAACGATGAGCCGTACGGCTCGTTCAGCGGCGGCGCCCCCCTGATGCGAAAGATCGACAGCCATCATCACGACGTGAAGCTGTCGGCCCCGGAGCGCACGGCGGTGCGGTTGTGGATCGACACCGCCAGCCAGTATGCCGGCACGTACGCGGCCATCGGGACCGGGCAGATCGGCGGATGCTGGGGCAACAACCGCCCCGTGCGCGAGATGGCCGACAACTGGCCCGAGACGCCCGCCTGCCGCGAGGCTGTAGAGCGTCGCTGCGCCCCATGCCACGGACGGATGATGCCGCGTCACGCGACCGACCAGCTCCCGCTGTCGTTCGGAGACATGTTGTCCTGGGAGCGGCCGCTCAGTCGCTTCTCGCGCCACCGGCTGTTCAACCTGACCCGTCCGGAGGCGTCGCTGATCCTGCTGGCCCCGCTGGCCAAGGCGGCCGGCGGGTACGCGACCGCGCCGGCGCAGGCCGGGCCGGCCAAGGTGAGCGAGGACCGGCGCAAGAGGCCGACGGCGGTGAGCCACCCGGTCGTTTTTGCCGGGAAGGACGATCCGGACTTCGGGCGGATCCTGGCCCACGTTCGCTCGGCGGGTCGGCGGCTGAACGAGATCAAGCGTTTCGACATGGCGGGCTTCCGCCCACGGGAGGAGTACGTCCGCGAGATGAAGCGATACGGGGTGCTGGAGCCCGACTTCGACCTTTCTCGCGAGCCGATCGACGTCTACCTCACCGACCGGCTGTACTGGAAGCTGTTCGAGTGGCCGGGCGGGCGATAGGGGAGGCGGCTTGCTCCTTTTTTGCGTGCGAGCCGGTCAGGACAGATGGGGTGTCCTACAATACGGGTGAAGACACACGCCGCCGACCTCAACCGCCGCCGGGCGGGGGGACGGCGGCGGCTTATTGTACCCACGTCGAGAAGGGGAGGACTCACGGGCCGGACAAGTCGCTCAGCAATCCCCCGGTAGCCCGGGCCAACTCGGAGCGGGCGATGTCCATGTCGAGATTCTGGCGCGTCATCTCAAGTCGCGACTGGGTCAGCGTTCGCTCGGCTGACAGAACCTCCAGGAGGTCGACCTCTGCGGCGTTGAACGCGTCCTGGGCCTGTTGCAGGTTCTTCTCGGCCAGGGGAAGAACGCGATCGGCATACGTGAGGAGTTGTTCGCACGCGGCCTGGGCGGCTGTGAAGGCCTGGCGGACCTGGCGGACGGCGAGCTGGTCGGCGGTCTCGGCATCGGCCTGGGCCTTGGCCAGTTCCGCGCGGGCCCGGGCGATCCGAGCCTGGTTGCGGTCGAAGATGGGCAGCGTCATGTTCACGCCGGGCCCGGCGGCGGTCATCGTGCCCATGCCGGTGGTGTCGCGTTCGACGCCCGCGCCGAGGGAGACTTCCGGTAGCGCCCCCAGCTTGGCCCCGCGGAGGGCGTGCGCCTGGGCCTGAAGCGTCCACCGGGCCGCCAGCAGGTCCAGCCGGCGACTGCGGGCCAGGGCAACGGCGGACGGTTCGTCGGCCAGACTGTCATGACGCGACGTCCTGGCGGGCACATCGCGATCGCGGGCGGGTCCCGCGGCGATGGGGGCGGTGGTGGCGCTGTCGGGTTGCAGAGGCTTCTGGATCGCAGGCGTGGTTGTCTGAGTTACTGTCCAGTCGGCCGACGCGTCGGCCAGGCCCATCAGTTCCAGCAGGGTTCGTTTCTCGCGGTCGAGTTCCAGGCGCGCGGAGCGTCGTGCGACCTGGTTGAGCAGCATCTCGGCTTCCAGGCGGTTGACGTCGAGGCTGGTGCCCATGCCGGCCTCGAACTTCGTGCGGGCGGCCCGCAGGGCGCGCTCGAAGTTGCGCTGCTGGAGATCGTACAGCGCCAGCACGTTCTGGGAGTAGACGACGCGGCTGCAGGTCTGCTCGGTCCGGGCAGCCAGGTTCAGCGTCGTGTCCGTAACGCGAAGGACGGTCTGCTGAAGGAGGGCGTGTGCCGCGCGCGTGCGGGAGGGAATAAGCCAGAGCGTGGAGAGCGTCTGCATGGCCCCGCCGGTGATCATGCTGCCCCCGTTGCCCGCGAACATGAACATGGAGCTGAGCGTGGGATTGGGCGGCAGGCCGGCCTGGACCATGTCGGCGCGGGCGGCGGCGATCCGCGTGAGGTCGGAACGGATCGATCGGTTGTTCCGCAGGGCGATGCGGACGGCCTGTGCCGCCGTCAGGGGCGAGCGGACGTCCCAGTCGCCCGCTCCAGCGGGAGCGTCCCACTCAGGGGATCGACCGGTGCGATCTTGGACCAGGGCGGCCGCCAGGTCCATTTCGGCGGCGGGGTCGGTGCTCTGGCAGCCGGCCATCGCCACGGCCATCGCCGCTGCCAGGACTGTCTTCGCTATCGCACTGTTCATGATGGACTCCTGCACGCTTGCTCGTACGCCGAAGGACGCGATCTCGGTCGCGTCGGCCGCGCGTCGGGCCACGACGTTTGTGTTGTACGGCATCGCGCCGCCTCTGAATCAGGCGGCTGGCTTGACGTAGACCGATTTGGCCTTCACGCTGACGCCCTTGCCGTCCGGGCTGCGCTTGAGAGTGCCCGTGACGATGACCTGCGAGAGCGGCTTGAGCCCTCCGGCGCCTTTCAGGTCGGCCTTGATCGTCATGCCTTCCTTGTCGGCCACCTCGACCAGCAGGGTCTTGGCCGCCAGGACGTCCTGCGGCTCACAGCAGAGGTCCCAGGGGGCGGGGCAGGTGTCGCCGGGCCTTTCGTTGCAGGCCGGAAGGGACATGTCGGCGATGACCATGGCGGCCCGGCCTGGAACGAAGGGTTCCGTTCGTCCGGCCACCCGGCCAAGGACGATGACCTGGTCGCCGTCCTTGGCGTCGGCGACGATCTTGCCGACGTCGGCGGCATCTGGAGGCGCCTGGGCGACAAAGAGGTCCTTGGGCATTATGCCAGCCTGGGCGCCCTTCTGGGGCGGCCTGGTCTTGGCATCCTTGTTGTCGCAGCCGACTACGGCAGCCAACAGGGCGACGACGGCAATCTTCCACAAGTTCGCGTTCATGGGGTTCCTTTCCATCAGGAGGTTTTCAAGGCCGTGGTAATCGGAAGACGCAGACATCTCCACGCGGGGGGCAGGGCGCCGAGCACGCCGAGCGCCAGGCCCGACAGCAGCCCCAGCACGAGGATGTACGAATCGATACGGAGTCCGAAAGCGCCCAGCGAGAAGCGTACCGCCAGGCCGTCCAGAACGAGCACGCCCAGCAAGGCGGCCAACAGGGCCCCGCCCAGCGAGGCCAGCGTGGATTCCTGGATGAGGCTCAGCAGGATGGACAGGCGGCTGTAGCCGAGGGTTTGCAGCGTGCCCATCTCGCGGACGCGGGCGACGAAGGCGGCATAGAGAGCGTTGAGCCCGCCGCACAGCCCGGTCAGCGCGATGAGCCCTGCGGTGATGATGGCCACCGCCTGGATCGGGCTGAAGAACGCCGACAGCCCCGCGTAGTACTCCCGCTCGGGCATGGCCACCAGTTCCAGGTCCAGCCGCTGCTTGGCGAACAGGTCCAGGTCGCCGAAGTCCGCCTTGTCCATCGTGACGACGACAGCCGAAATGGTCTCGCGCTTGGCGGCCACCAGCAGGTCGGTCAGGGGCGCCCAGATCTCCGCCTCCATGATCGTCCCGCCGGCCTCGAAGATCCCGACGACCGTCCACGGACGGTTATCGAAATAGAGCTTCCTGCCGACGGTCAACTGATCGTCACTCAGTCCGATGCGGGAGGCTGCCAGCCGCCCGACGAGGACCTCGTCGCGCGCGGTGAGAGGAGTACGCCCCTCCACGATGCGAACGCGCCGATGGACGAGAAAAGCGGCCGGCGTGATCCCGCGCGTGGAGGCGGGGCGGGCCGGGGCGTCGGGCGACTCCTGCACGCCGATCTGGAAGTTGATTTCCGGCGAGACGTGGGCCTGGCCCAGCGTCGTCTTCAGGCCAGGCACGCTGCCCTGGACGATGGAGGCGACTGCGAGTTTGATCTCGCTGCGTTCGACGCTCTCCTCGCTGCCGGCGCCGAGGATCATGACGTTGTCGCTCTCGCCCGAGCCGCCCAGGCTGGCCCGCAGGCCGCGGACAAAACCGGCGCTGGCCAGGATCAGGCTCACCACCAGGGCGGAGCCGAAGACCATCAAGGCCAGCCGCAAGGGCGACCGCATCAGGTTCCGCACCGCGTATTCCCAAGGTAGTACTCGCATGTTCGCTCCTTAGACCATCCTGAAGCAGGCGGAGATCTCCCGTCGAGACGCCTGCCAGGCGGGTACGAGGCTCGCCAGAACTCCGATCGCCGCCGCCACCGCCAGGCCCGTGAGCAGCACGTTCCAGGTTGCGCTGACGGGGATGTAGACGCCTTCGTTGGCCAGACTGAAGCCGCCCCAGCGGATGACGCTGACCGCGAGGCCCGCGCCCAGCAGCCCGCCGATCACGCCCAGCAACAGGCCCTCGGCCACCACCAGCCGTCCGATCAGCCACCCGCTGTAGCCCAGCGTCTGCATGACGGCATGGTCGCGGACGCGGTCCTGCACGTTGAGCACGATCGCGTTGCTGATCAAGGCCAGTACAGCCGCGATGCAGCCCCAGCCCAGATACTCCATGAACCTCACCACGTGGACGATGTCGGCGGCCGCCCGGGCCACGAAGCCCTTCTCCGAGCTGGTGCGCGTGGGCTGCTGGTCGGGCGCGAACTCGCGGTCGATCATCTCGGCCACCTGGTCCAGCCTGGCCGGGTCGTCCACCTTCACGTTGAACTGCGTGACCACGCCCAGGGTCTGCTGGCCGGTCGTTCGCTGGAGGAAGTCCAGATGCGTGTAGGCGACGTAGTGTTCCTGGGGCTGGTCGCTGCGGAGGATGCCAGCGATGTAGACGCGGATGCCGGCGGCGTCGAACTGGTCGCCGACCTTCAGGCCGCGGCGGCTGGCGATGGTCTCGGCGATCAGGGCGGCATCCATGCGGGCGGTCCATTGCTCGATCGAGCCGGACAGGAGCTGGACGCTGTCGCGGCGCTGGTCGGCCCACTCGCCGGCCGGCACGCCGCGGAAGGTGATCACGTCCAGGCTGGTGCGGCAGTTGGTGGGCACGACCTTCATGGGCATTACGCTCACCACGCCGGGCATCTTCTCGATCCGGCTGCGGTAGACCTCCGGCAGCCGGCTGGAGGCGGGACAGAAGCGGTTCTCCTGGTAGACCACCAGAGTCGTGTCGCGGGCGGTCCGGGCGGTGGCCAGTACCACGCCTTCCTGAAGCGACTGGACGGCCGCGAAGAGAAACATGGCCATCGCCACCCCGGCCATGGTCAGCAGCGTGCGGATGGGCCTGCGGACGGCCTGTTTGAGGATCAACGGCAGATACCTAGGCGACAACATGGATGGCCTCCTTGGCGTGCTGTTCGCTTTCGACGAGGCGCCCCTTCTCCAGGTGCAGCGTGGTGTGGGCGCGGGCGGCGCACTTGGGGTCGTGGGTGACCATTATGATGGTCTTGCCCAGTTCCTCGTTGAGCCGCGTGAGCAGGGCCAGCACCGCCTGGGCAGACGGCGCGTCCAGGTCGCCTGTGGGCTCGTCGGCCACCAGGATCCGCGGGTCGGCGACGATGGCGCGGGCGATGGCCACGCGCTGTTCCTGCCCGCCCGAGAGCTGGTGCGGGAAATGGGGAGCGCGATCGACGATGCCGACCAGTTCCATCGCCAAGGCCACCTTGCGGTGGCGCTGCGAACGCGACAGGCGATGCAGCAGCAGGGGAAGCTCGACGTTCTCGTAGGCCGTCAACGTCGGCACGAGGTTGTAGAGTTGGAAAACGTAGCCCACGTACTCGCTCCGCCAGCGGGCAAGCTGCGAACGCGAAAAGCGGGCGATGTCGTGTCCGTCTATCACCAGTTCGCCGCCGGTGGGGCGGTCAATGCCGGCGATCAGATTCAGCAGCGTCGTCTTGCCGCTGCCGGAGGGACCCATCAGGGCCAGGAACGAGCCTTCCTCGACGTCCAGGTCCAGGTTGTGAATGGGCGTGACCTCGATCTGGCCGCGGCGGTAGGTACGGGTGAGCTTGCGGCATTCAATGAGGGCCATCAGTGTCCTCCTCCGGCTGCGTGGCCGGTGGTTTCGCGGGGTTCGATCTTCCGGCCTTCGGCCAGGTCCGGAGGGGGCGAGAGGATCACCCGGTCGCCCGGGTTGAGCCCCTGGGCGGCCTCGATCCAATCGCCCGCGCGGGCCGAGCCGACGGTTACGGTGCGGCGGATAGCTGTGTTGCGGGCGGGGTCGACGATCCAGACCTGGACGCTCGCGCCCGGCTCGCTGCCCAGCACGGCGGAGGGGGCGAAGACCCGCTGGGCCGACTGAGGTTGGGTCGTGGCGGGCTTGGCGATGAACTTGACACGGGCGAGCATCTCGGGCTTGATCTGCGGCGAGGGGTCGTCGATGGCGACCTTGAACTGCAAGGTGTTTCGCTGGATGTCGGCCTCGTGGACCACGCGGGTGACGCGACCTTTGAACGTGCGATCGGGCAGGACCTCGACGACGATCTCGGCCCGCTGGCCGACGGCGACGCGGGCGGCGCTGGCGAGGGGGACGTCGACGCGGACCTGCAGTTTGTGCGGGTCGTACAGTCGGACCAGGGTCGGCGCCATGCCGGACCGACCGGCCATCACGGTCTGACCCGGCTCGACGCTGCGGGTAAGGACCGTACCGTCACCCGGCGCGACGATCTGCATGCGATCCAGCCGCAGACGGGCTTCGTCGCGTGCGGCCTGAGCGCTGGCGACGGCTGCCTGGGACTGCTCCAGGTCCGACCGGGCTTCGACCGCCAGCCTGGCTAGCCTGGCTCGCAGGATCGACTCCTGGGCCTTCTGGGACTCCAGCTCGGCACGCTGGCTGCGGACTCGCGACTCCAACAGGTCCACCTGGACATGGGAGATCAGACCGTCGGCCTGGGCCCGCTTCTTGGCGGCCAACTCCTCGCCAAGTTCGTCCAGCTTGGCTTGGAGGCGTGCAACCTCGACGGGTTGGCGGTCCAGTTCGCGGAGCGTCTCGGCCAAGGCGGCGCCGTCACGCGCGCCGGCCGGCCGGGTGGACGGTGAGCCGGCGGAGGACGGGCTGGCGGGGGCGCCCAGATTGGCTTGGGCGGCCCGCAACTCGGCCTGTCGCTGGGTCAACGCGGCCTCGGCCTTGACCAGGGCCAGTCTCGCGTCATCCTGGACCAGTCGGACGAGTACCTGGCCCGACTTCACGGCTTGGTCCTCCAAAACCAGAACGTCCTGGACCACGCCGTCGGCCAGGGCAGGTACGGCCACCGGGAACGGGTCGGGCTCGACCCACCCGGGCGCCTGTGCCACTACTCCCGCGACGGGTGCATCGGCGGCCTCCCGGACTACTGCGGGAACGACCTGAACGTGCATGGGGTTCTGAAAGGCGTCACGGGCCGACCATGCCAGAAGGCCTGATGCCGACAGCACGATCAGGCCCGGCAGGAGAATGCGGCTCTTCCACCGGGATTTCGGCGGGCGGAGGTTCTCGGACGGACTATTGTCCGGCAACTGGGGTCCGGAAGTAGCTCCAGATCCAGTGCCGCCCCGGCTCTGCCGCAAGGCAGACAAGTCAAGTGTAGCACTCATGGCGATCGCTCGTCAGGAAGATGGCAATGGGGTAGGGGCTCGCGCGAGGCAGCCAGAGTGCGACGATAACGGGATATCAGGATGCCGCGTTCGCGCAGTAACGTTGCGAGGGGTCAATCAGGCCCGAGGGGGGCGGAAGATGTCTTCCGGGAGATCGAGCAGGCATGGCTGCGGGGGCCACGTCCGATAGGGCAGGCCGGCGGCCATGTCCGGGTTGGGGGTATCGGCTGGCAGCATGGCATTGGCGGCCCCGCAGGCTGCACAGCCCGGCTGGCAGCCGGGACAGGGGGCCTGGGAGCCGTCATCGTCGTGATGGTCGTCGTGATTGTCGGCGGGCGATGGTGTAGTATGGGCGTTGCAGCAGCCACACGTCTGGCTGGCTGTCCGCGTCGGCTGACCAGAGCAGGATTCCTCCTTGCGATGGTTCTCCAGGGAGTGCGTCACGCAGCCGACAGCGACGAGCGGGCTCATGAGTACCATCTCAAGAACAACCAGACTGCACAGGAACGTGGCTAAGAGCTTATTCATTCGACAATCATCATACGCCCGATCGGATATATGGTTCAATAAAAAACCGGCCCGCACCGAAGTGCGGACCGGTTGGCCAATGACCCCAGTGGGATTCGAACCCGCGTTGGCGGCTTGAAAAGCCGCTGTCCTAGGCCTCTAGACGATGGGGCCGACTTTCACAGCACCCACCCGGAAAGATCCGGGGAATTCCCGCCGATGGCGGGTCAGGCATCTTACCTGATCTTACCACGACGTCAACACTTTTCGGCGGCGATTTTTCGGCTGGGCTCGAAACCGTCCGCCTGACTGAGGGAGCCGGGACTCGAACCCGGAACCTACGCATTAAAAGTGCGTTGCTCTACCAATTGAGCTACTCCCCCGAAGGGGAACCGACTGCGGACCTGCCTGCCGGAGGCGGGGCAGGTTGTGGACCGCCAACAACCAACTACAACTCCTGGATCTCCGCGATCTTGCTGTCCAGGACCTCGGTGATCTTCTTCTCATACGTATTTGTGAGTTCCTGGACGTCGTCTTTTCCCTTTTTGGCCTCGTCCTCGGTCAGTTCGGAGTCTTTTTCCTGCCGCTCGGCTTCCTTATTGGCGTCGCGGCGGGCGTTGCGGACGCTGACGCGGGCGGCCTCGGCCATCTTACGCAATTGGACGGTGATCTGCTGGCGGCGCTCGGTCGACAAGGGCGGAACCGACAGGCGGATGACTTTGCCGTCGTTGTTGGGCGTGATGCCGATGTTGCTGGCGTAGACTGCCTTTTCGATGTCCTTGAGGCTGCTGGGGTCGAAGGGCTTGATCACGATCAGCGATGCGTCGGGCGTGGCGATGGACGCCAGTTGGCGCAGCTCGGTCGGCGAGCCGTAGTACTCGACGCGGATGTGGTCGACCAGTCCGGCCGACGCGCGCCCGGTGCGGATGGAGCGGAACTCCTTGCGCAGGTAGTCCACTGCCGACTCCATCTTCTCTTCGGCGTCCAGCAGAATTTCATCCATGGCCATAGAAGTACCTCGCTTCCTTCCTACCGGCTGATCCGGGTGCCGACGTCCTGTCCGCGGACGGCCCGCATCAGGGAATCGTCCTGGAAGAGCCTCAGGACGACGATGGGGATGCCGTGGTCCATGCACAGGGCGAAGGCGGTCATGTCCATGATGCCCAGGCGGCGATCGAGGGCCTCCTGGTAACTCAGGCGGTCGAACTTTCTCGCGTTGGGGTTGGTCACCGGGTCGCTGTCGTAGACGCCGTCGACCTTGGTGGCCTTGAACAGCACGTCGGCGCCGATCTCAGCCGCCCGGAGGGCGGCGGCGGTGTCGGTGGTGAAGAACGGGTTACCCGTGCCGCCGGCGAACAGGCCCACCTGGCCGGCCTCCAGGGCCCGGCGGGCCGAGGCGGCGGTGTAGGTGGGGCAGACCCCGGGCATGGCCGTCGCGGTGAAGACGACCGCGTCGGTCCCGGAGGACTGGATCACGTCGCGCAGGGCCAGGGCGTTCATCACGGTGGCCAGCATCCCCATGGCGTCTGCGGTGGGCTTGCGGATGTGGTCCTGGTCGGCCAAGTCGCGTCCGCGGAGGAAGTTGCCCCCGCCGATCACCAGGCCCACCTGGACGCCCAGGCGCGCGACGGCCACGACCTGGCCGGCGACGGCGGCCAGTCGCTCGGCCGCCAGACCGCCCTCGCCCCGGCGGCAGAGGGTCTCGCCGGAGAGCTTGATCAGTACTCGGTTGTAGGCGGGCTTGTCGCTCATGGGCCCTGGTTTCTCTGCATGTGAAGGCGCCGACCGCGGCAAGCCCCCAAGGGGCCCGCGGGCTCTTGCATAAACACGAATTGCACGAATTACAGCGAACGGCACGAAATCTTCAAGTTAAAAATGCACAGGGGACTCGTGCGGTTCGTCGCATTTCGTGCAATTCGCACATTCGGACTAGGCGCCGACCGAGTAGCGGGCGAAGGTGAGGACCTTCGCCTTGCCGACGATGTCCTTGACCTTCTTCTTGTCGTCGCGGACGAAGGGCTGTTCGAGCAGGGCTCGTTCGGCCAGGAACTTGTTGATCTTGCCGGTGACCATCTTCTCGACGATGTCAGCGGGCTTGCCGCTCTCGGCGGCCTGCTCGCGGGCGAAGGCGCGTTCCTTCTCGACCAGGTCGGCGGGGACGTCCTGCATGGTGATGCCCATGGGGTCGGCGAAGGCGATGTGCATGCAGAGGTCGGAGAGGACCTCGTCGCTGATCTCGCCCTCGACGCCGACCAGCACCCCGACCTTGCCGTTGTGGTGGATGTAGGCGCCGATGCGCGGGGCAACGACCTTGACGCCGCGGGCGAAGGACATGTTCTCGCCGATCTTGGACAAGGCGTCCTGGACGGCGTCCTTGATGGCGGGCGTGGGCTCGATTGTCCCCGCCGGGGCGTCGGCGGCCAGTCGGGCGACCACCTGGACCATCTCCTGGAAGACCTCGTTGCGGGCGCAGAAGTCGGTCTCGCACTGGATCTCGACCATGGCGGCGCCGCTCTTGTCGGCGGTGGCGGCGATGGCGACTCGCCCTTCCTTGGTGACGCGGGCGGCCTTCTTCTCGGCGGTGGCCAGACCCTTTTTGCGGAGGATGTCGCGGGCGGCCTCAACATCGCCGTTGGATTCCTGAAGGGCCTTCTTGCACTCCATCATGCCCTGGCCGGTCTCCTCGCGGAGGGCTTTCACGATTGCTGCGGTTATCTCTGCCATGGTAGCTCCCTGTTATCGGTACGTGTCTTCTGTTCTTTCTGGTCTACGTGCCACGAGCCTCCGGGCGTCGTGCTTCTGAAGCGTGCGCGACGCGAGGTCGCTTCAGGAGCATTCGCCGCCCCTGACAGCGTGTCGCGTCTTACGGGTTGGTCGGGGCACGCTCTGGTCGTCCGGACGCGACGCAGGTCGCGTCGTCGGCTAGGCCTTGTCTTCGGCCGGCTGCTTGACCGCGGAGTCCTCGGCCGGAGCGGCTGCTTGCTCGGCCGGCGAGGCCTCTGCGACCTCGGGCTTGACTTCGACTTCCGCAGCCCGGCCCATAGCGGGGCGGCGGCTGCGGCGTCGCGGCCCTTCGCCGCCTTCGTCTTCCTTCTCGCGGACGCCCTTGCCGGTCTTGGCGGCCTCGGCGAGTTCGTGGGTGATCAGTTCGATGGCCCGCATGGCGTCGTCGTTGCCCGGGATGGGGATGGCGATGATGTCCGGATCGCAGTCGGTGTCCAGCAGGCAGATCACCGGGATGCCCATCTTGTTGGCTTCCTTGACGGCGATGATCTCGCGGCGCTGGTCGATGACGAACAGCACGCCCGGCAGCCGCTCCATGCGGCGGATGCCGCCGAGGTTGCGCTGGATCTTCTTCATCTCGCGGCGGAGCGAGGCGCCCTGCTTCTTGGAGTAGGCGTCCAGCATGCCTTCGGCCTCGAGCTTCTCGAGGTGGTCCAGGCGCCCCACCCGCTTGCGGATCTCGCGGAAGTTGGTCAGCGTGCCGCCCAGCCAGCGGTCGTTCACGCAGTGCATGCCGGTTCCCTCGGCCGCCTTCTCCACCGCGTTGCGGGCCTGGCGCTTGGTGCCCACGAACAGCACGTCCTTGCCGTCGCCCACCACCTGCTGGATGAACTTCCTGGCCAGCAGGATGCCGCGGAGGGTCTCTTTGACGTTGATGATGTGGATGAGGTTCCGTTTGCCGAAGATGTAGGGTTTCATCTTCGGGTTCCACCGGCTCACGCGGTGACCGAAATGCACGCCGGCGTCGATGAGTTGCTTCACCAATTCAGCAGCCAAGATCGCACCTTCACCTTCCGGCCCGGATTCAAGCATCCGGGCAAAGAAAATGCGCTGTCAAAAAGCGCCCAGCCCGCCACCTTTGCCGGCAGGGAGAACCACTCTCCCCGCCCGGCGGCGGAAAGCACGGTAATGTACAGCAGATACGGTCACCAGGTCAAGGGCTTTTTCGGGCTTTGGCTCGGCACAGGGCAACACGATCGCTTCGTCAGGGTCGGTTTTGTCCCTTTGTTTTGTCGCCGCCACAGGCTACAGTAATGGCCATGAACGAAAACCTCCTTCGCGAGTTGCTGGAAGGCGTGCGGGACGGACGCGTCGAGCCGCAGGCGGCGCTGGAGCGGCTGCGCCGCCTGCCGTTCGAGCCCATGGGTTTCGCCAATCTCGACCACCACCGGGCGATCCGTTGCGGGTTCCCCGAGGTGATCTTCTGTCCGGGCAAGACGGTGGAGCAGGTCCGGACGATCTTCGGGCGACTGGTCGAACAGGGGGGCAACGTGCTGGCCACGCGGGCTGCGCCGGAGGTGTTCGCGGCCGTCGCGAAGGATCATCCAGCCGCGGAGTACAACGAACTGGCCCGCGCGGTCACGCTGCGACAGGGCGAGCCCTGCGAGCCGATGGGGCACATCGCGGTGGTCTCCGCGGGGACGAGCGATCTTCCGGTGGCCGAGGAGGCCCGCGTGACGGCCGAGATCATGGGCCAGCGGGTGACGACGCATTACGACGTGGGGGTGGCCGGGCTTCACCGGCTGCTGGCCCGCAGCGAGGCGTTGCAGTCCGCCAACGTGGTCGTGGTGGCCGCGGGCATGGAAGGCGCCCTGGCCAGCGTGGTGGGGGGGCTGGTGGCCGTCCCGGTCATCGCCGTACCCACGTCCATCGGCTACGGGGCGAGCTTCGGGGGGCTGTCCGCCCTGCTGACCATGCTCAATAGCTGCGCCAGCGGCGTGAGCGTGGTGAACATCGACAACGGCTTCGCGGGCGGGTACATCGCGGCGATGATCAATCGTCAGGCCGCCAAGTAGCATCCCTGCGCAACACCGTTTTCGGACGTGATGAAGAAGCCCGCGGAAGATCCTCCGCGGGCTTTTTTCGGTTTGGGGCAAGTCGGGCGGGACGATCTACAGGCCGCCCTCGTCGGCCGGCAGGGGGAAGAAGATATTGAAACGGGTGCCGTGGCCGCACTCGCTGAGAACGGTGATTCGCCCGCCCAACTCTCGGACCAGGCCGTGGACGATGGACAAGCCCAGGCCCGGGTTGGCCTTGTCCCCGCCGGCCAGCAGGCCCTTGGTGGTGAAGAAGGGCTCGAAGACCATGGGCAGGTACTTCGCTTCGATGCCGCAACCGGTGTCGGCGAAGCCGACAACGATCTCGTTGTCCTGCCGGGCGATGGAGATGTCGATGGTCCCGCCATCGGGCATGGCTTCTTCGGCATTGGCCAGGAGGTTGCCCAGAACCTGGTGCATGCGGTTGGCCTCGACGGGGAGCACGGGGATGGCCTTGAGATCCAACTGGACGTGGATGCGGCGCTGCCCGAGGGGTCGCTCCACCAGGTGTACGAACGTCAGCAGGATCTCGGTGAGGTCGGCCATGTCTTCGCGTTGGCGCCCGGTGTTGGCGAAGCTGAGCAGCGACTGGGTGATCTTGGAGGCGCGGGCGGCCGCCTCGGCGGTCATCTGGAGAGCCCGCTTCATGGCGATCAGGTCGTTGGAGCTGAGGGCGAAGTCGACGAAGGTGGCCACGCCGCCCAGGATGTTGTTGAAGTGGTGGGCCACCCCGTTGGCCAGGGTTCCCAGAGAAGCCATCTTCTCGGCCTGCGCCAGGCGCTGGGCCATCTGCTTCTGGGCGGTCTCGTCGATGACCCAGGCGGCGATGCCGCAGGCCTGGGAGTTCCTGCTGGGAATGGGGGAGAGGACGACCATGAGGTCGCGGGCATGATCGTCGGTGCCGGTGAGGCGAACCTCGAACTGGCTGGTCTCGTTTCGCCGGACGGTGCGATGGAGGAGGCGCTGGAGGAGCTTGCGCCGGTTGGGCGGGACGACGCTGTGGAGGGGCTTGCCCAGCACCTGGTCGGCTGCCGGGCCCAGGAGGGCTTGGGCGGCCTGGTTCCAGAAGACGATGTTGAAGTGCTCGTCGGTGGCCGCCAGGGCGACCGCGGCGCGATCGCAGAGCACACGATAGAAGTCATCCCAAGGGGGGGTAAGACCCATGGGCCGATCGGGCTGCGGGTGCAAACTGTCCGTCTGGGGGTTCAACTGGGATTCTTCGTGCCGCTCAGAAACTCACCCGTATTCTGTCGCACCGGCGCGGCAATAATCTCCGGTGTCAGAATCAAGATCGTCTCGAACTCGATACCGTCCTTGTCCTTGACCAGGAAGTGATGTCCAACGCTGCTGGGCCGCCTGGATTGCGTGCCCGGGCCGACGACGACAAAGTCGCTGTTGGGCAGACGCAGTTGAAAGGTCAGGTCATTGAAGCTGAAGAACGTGGGCTTCTCCACCACCAGCATCCGCGACATTTCATTGATGATCTTCGGGCTGCGGTGGGTGGAGCGGATCTGCGGCAGGCCCGTCACCAGGATGGTGCTGGGGTCGTCCAGGTCGAACGTGCAACTCAGGGCCAGCAGGTTGTCCCCGGGCGGGTAGTCGTGTCCGCCCATGCTGCGGTCCTCGAAGTGGATGAACACCGTCTGCACGGGCTGGGCCCGCTTGAGTTCGACGCGGATAGGGGCGCCCGGGTAGGCCATGGTGATGGTCTGGTCGAGACTTCGACCGGTCAGGCGCTTGAGCACCCGGGCCAGGTCCTGCCAGTTCTCCTTCTTGCCCGTGCCGATGCGCAGGCCGTTGCGGGCCAGGCCGGCCGAGCGGCCCACGGCGACCGGCTCTTCGTTGAGATAGGCCCACACCTGCTCGGAAGAGCTGATGGTGCCCACGGGAGCCTCGATGGCCGTCACCCCCAGCTTCACCAGCAGCACGTATTCTTCTCCCGGCTTGATCTGGGTAGCCGGGACCGCCGCCGGCAGGCGCGAAGAAGCAGGCTGCGCGGCGGCCGCCGAAGGCGTGGCGGCCGGCAGGGCAGGACGGGTCGTCGAGCTGACGGGGTCTGCGCCGCCGGAACAACCCGGCAGCCCCAGCCCGCAGGCTCCAGCCATCCACACTACATACGCCAGCCGTCTCGACATTGCCTTTCTCGTGTCTCCTGGATCCCCGAAGAACGTATCCTATCGGGGGCGGGCCGGAAATGTCAATCAGAACGGACCGGCGGATTCACCTCTCCAACAGGAGGGCACGGTAGCCGGCCAGCGTGGCCGACTGCCGTGGGTACGTGTCGGCCGCATCCGATGCTCATTGGCACGACCGGTTGATGGCGGGCGAGGGCTTGGCGCCGGGCATGTCCATGCGGGGGTTGTCGGCCAGCATTTGTGCGACGGGCTCGAAGGTCTTGAGGATGGCCTGATAGTCGGCGTCGGAGACGTCCTTGAAGACCGCCTGTCCGCAGGCGCCGCTGCCGCCGGCGTCCTTGGCCAGCGGGGCGGTCAGGAAGCTGTTGAGCCGCGGATTGGTGATCCGCGTCCAGACCGGGCGCGGGAGGTTTCCGCCCGCGTGGCAGCCCTCGCAGCGCCGCTTGGCCACGTCGGCCAGCGTCTTGTCCAGGGCCTGCGGGTAGATGTGGCGGCAGCCGCGGTTGTTCGGATACGCCGTCTCGCTCGTGCCGTAGTAAGGCACGTTGAGGTCCATCCAGGCGTAGACGCGGCGCTTGGCGGCGTCGTCCATGCCGGCCAGGCGCGGCTTGCCTTCCTTGTCGGGATGGCCGCTCAGGAGGACCTGTCCCAGCTTGCTGGCGGGCGAGCCCCAGGCCCTGGGCGTGATCTGGAGGATGTTCTGCTCCATGCCGTTGTAGCTGGGGATCCAGCTCACGTAGGGGCTGTCCCATTCGCCCTCTCGCCCCAGCCGCTTGCGCCCGCGGGCGAGGCTCTCGTAGGAGACGTTGAAGAAGTCCGTCTTGTCTCCGCTCAGGTCCACCTTGTTGGGCGGGGTTGGGCCGCTGTGACACTTTACGCAGTATTTGTCCAGCACCGGCTGGACGTGGGTCGCGTAGCAGAAGCCCGTCGGTCCGCCCCACTCGGGGACCTCCAGCGCCATGGCCTGACCGGCGGTGGCGGCGGGGCGGATGGGGGGCGAGGTCTGCTCCCGCGGCTCGTGGCAGCCGATGCAGCCCTGCACCTCGCCCGGCATCAGGTGGGTGAAGCTCCGCATCCGCTGCAGGGCCATGCCGTGCTCGTCCAGGGCCTCGAAGTAGATCGGCACGCCCGCGGGCACCCGGAAGCAGGCCGAGCCGTCCTCGGCCACCGCCGCGTGGCCCCAGACCTTCTTGCAGGCGTAGGTGGCCCCACAGGAGATGACCGGGAACTGGAAGCCGAAGGCCCGGCGGCCGACGTCGGCGCGGACGGCCTTCTTCATCTCCTGGACAACGCGAACCTGTTTCACCTGCCCGCGCTGGACGTGCGGCTCCAGCCCGCGGTAGACGTCCTGGAGGACGACCGTAGCCCACTGTTCCTGGTCGCCGCCCATCCGTTCGGGCAACTGCGAGGCCAGGACGGGCGGGCGCTGGCGGACGCGCAGCGGCTGGGGACTGTAGAAGCCCAGGCCGCCCTGACCCGCGATTACCGTGGCCTGTTGCTTGCCCGCATAGTCCCGCAGGATCACCGTGCCCTGGCGCGAGACCAGGAAGAACTCCTGGTCGATCGGATAGGGGTTCTCGAACGGGCCGCGGACGTGGTTGCCGCTGCCCTTGTCCACCTGCCCGATGTTGATCTCGGGCGTGAGGTTGACGATGGCTTCCTGCGCGTTGACGCCCAGCGCGGGGTCCAGGATGCCGATGGCCCCGCGGCAGGGGCCGTTGTGGGCCGTCATCGTGCACAGCACCTTGGTGGTGCCCGGGATGGAGCGCGGCTCGATGAACGTAGCCGGGCTCAGCACGCGGTTGCCGAAGAACACCGACAACTGCGTCCCGTCCGGATTGAGTGTCCAGAGGCTCTGAATGGGGATGGCCGGGCGGTCGACGTACTCCCACCGCCCGTAGATGATCCGCCCGTTGTCCAGGATGGCGGGGGTGAAGTCGTTGAGGTAGTTGCCCGAGAGGCGGCGGAAGCCATGCCCGTCGCGCTCGATGCGGCACACCACGCCGACGGGGCTGGTCCAACAGTAGGCAAACTGGGCGTCGCGGGTGGAGAGAAAGCAGATGGCCCCGTCGGGCAGCCAGCAGCCGTTGTAGTTGTGGTGGGGCCCTTCGGTGATCTGGCGCAGCTCCGTGCCGTCGGCGTTCACAACGTACAGGTGGTAGGGCAACTCGGGCGTCTTGCGCCAACTGAACAGGATCTCCCTGCCGTCGTACGACACGTCGCAGTCGAGGATCTGGCCCGTGGGCGAGTCCACGATCTGCTTGAGATCGTTGCCTTCCGCCTTGATGCTCAGCACATACAGCCCGCCGCCGGGGCCGAAGCCCTCATTGTGCTGGGTGTACACGTGCGTGGGGTTGATCGCGCGGCGGTGGATGAGCACCAGCTTGTCGAAGCCCAGCCGCCCGGCTGCGATCATCGCCTTCAGCTCGGGCGTCTCGGGGATGACCGGCGGGGGCGCGGCCACGGCATCGGTGGTGCCCGCGTGCAGCGGGATGAACTTGGCCAGGGCGGCTGGATCGGCCGGCTGGGAGAAGATCTGCACCTCCGCTGCGCCCGGGTTGAAGCCGCCGTAAGAGCTGGTGAACTTGATGCGAAGGGTCCGGGCCTTGCTGCCGACGGGCAGCTTGATCGGCTGGGGGCCGAAGCCCATCTTCAACTCGCCCCTGGCGGCGGGGGCGGAGGCGGCGTCCAGGTAGACCTCGTAGCCCTTCCAGCATTCCTCGGCGTACCAGCCGACGCGCCCCCAGTAGTGGATCTCGGCCAGGGGGATCTCGACGGGCCAGGTGAAGGCCAACTCCGCGCCGTTGCGGTTGGTGTCGCCCTTGACGCACCAGGCGGCGCCGACGTCCTGCGCCTGGCTGCCCGGGCCGGGGATCTTGCCGTCGGCGACGTTGCGGGCGCCGTAGTTCTTGGGATGGTACTCGGAGTTGGCCGTGACCGTGGCCTTGGGGGCAAGGTTCTCGGGCAGCTTGGGGGCGGCCCGGAGGACGGTTGCCAAGGCGAGCAGGCACAGCCCGACGGGCGCGAAACGGTTCATCATCAGCGGCTCCTTATCTGCGCAACGAGATGCACACATTATACAGTGTACCAACGTGCGGGCGAGGCGGGGCATTTCTACTTGCCCAGGATCGCCAGCAGGGCTTGTGCCGGCCGGTAGTCGCATACGATGCAGTCCGCCCCGGCCCGCACAAGCCGTTCCCGCTTGGCCGGGTTGAGCCGCCCCGGGTGGACCTCGTCGCTGGCCACGCCCACCGCCAGCGCCCCGCGCTGGCGGGCCAGGCGGATCTCGACCGGCCCGTCGCCCAGGACGGCCAGCTCCGCCGGCGCCAGCTCATGCTCGCGGAGGATCGACTCGATCACCGCCTGCTTGGCCTCCACCCGGATGTCGCCGACCGCCCCGTAAATCCGCCCCTCGAACAGGTCCTCGTAGCCCAGCAGGCGGGCCTCGTCGCGGACGTCCTCCACGTCCGTACCGCTGGCCAGGTAGAGCTTCACGCCTTGCTCCACCAGCAGGCGAAGAAACTCCGCCGCCCCGGGCACCAGGAACTCCTCCGCCGCTCGGCGACCGGTCCGCACGTCCTCCAGCCGCCCGCGCATCATCGCCGCCAGCTCCCGGGCGTAGATCGCCTTGTAGCCGTGCAGGTCAAGGACCTCACCGCCCGGCACGAAGCCGAACTCCCGCACCATTTCCGCCAGGGCCTGCATCTGCACGAGCGTCTGGTGGCCGGTCGTTTCCTCGATCAATCCTTGCACCCGGCCGCGAACGCGGGCACGCAGGGGCTCGTCCGCGTCGGCGAAACGCGGGCCGAGAATCTCCCGCACCATCATCGTCTCCATCACGCGTTCCCAGCCCTCGCGAAGGGTGGAGATCGTGCCGTCATGATCGAACAGGGCGTGCGCGATGGGCCCGCCCGAGCCGCGCGGGCGGATGACCTCCACGTCGGCCGGCGGTCGGACGCCGCTTGGATCGCAGGAGCTGTCAAAAGCGCCGGATGGGTTTGTCTCTGCCGCCATTTCGCTACCGCTTGACGCGGACCTCGCTGATGAGGATCGTCCCGGCCGGGCCGGCCAGGTGAAGGCGAAAGTCGGCCAGGCCGTTCTGACGGCTCAGGAACGCGGGCTTCTTCAAGACGAACCTCGCCGTTTGCCATTGCCCCGTTCCCGCGGGGCGGACCACGTTGGCGGCCGCCGTGTAGACGCCCCCGTGCGGGCCGGCGGGGTCCATCGCGTCGTACTCCAGGCGGATGGAGGCCTTGTCCTTGGCGGCAGGGGCGTCGAAGTAGTCCACCTCGACGGTGGCGGTCTCGAAGGGTTTCCACTTGAACGAGTCGTGCAGGCGGAAATAGAGGTAGTGGCCCATTCCCGTCTCGACGCTGCGGACGCCCTCGCGCCCGCCCTGGGAGGCGGACTCGTACTTTCCGTCGTCCACCTCGCAGACGTGCAGGCCGTCGTACTTCGGCTGTTTGCCCAGCACGGCCCGCACCTGCGGCGCGTCGTCGTAAGGGCCCTTGGGACGCGGCGGGAGCTTCCCGCTCTTGTACGCCTCCACGAACTGGCGGGTCAGCTTGATGTACTGCCGCCCGTACTCGCGGGAGTCGGCGATGTCGGTGGCCTCGTGGAACTCGTTCCACGTCTCCAGGAACACGATGGGCTTGGGTTGGCGGAGGACGCGGTACCAGTTGCGGCTGTAGAATGCCCCGTTCTCGCGGTCGGCTTTCAGCGGCAGGCGGCCCGGCACGGCGGAGTGGTCGTAGCCGGGCCCGAGGCCCGCGACATCGCCCGGGCACTTGTAGCCCAGCGCGCCGCCCCATGCGTAGACGGCGTCGGAGCGGACCTTCCACGAGACCTCGCGGACGACGAAGGGCTTCTTGCCGCCGAAGTCCTTCGCGAACGAGGCGTACACCTCGTCGATCGCGGCCTGGTCGTACGCCTTGGCGAAGGCGGCTGCGTAGAGGAACACGATGGGCCGCTCGTCCAGCAGGGCCCAGTGGCGCGGCGGGATGAGCGAGAAGAAGTCGCGGACGGTCTCGTAGAACCAGCGCCGGCCGGGCGGCGTGGTCAGGTCCTGCTGCTTGCCGGCGCCGTTGATCTGGAGCGTGCTGGTGTCGTAGAACAGACCGATGGCGGGGGGCTTCTTCCCCTCGGCCAGCAGGTCCTCGCGGGCCTTGACGAGGGGGGGCAGACCCTCGAAGCTCCAGTACATGCCCTTGCCGGGCGTCCGGTCGGCCGGCGTGCCCCAGTAGACCGGCAGGAGCACGTCGATGCCCGCGTCGATCATGTCCAGAAGCTGCTGCCTGTGCCAGGCGACGGATCGATAGGAGAACCCATCGAGCGTGCGCGGGTGCGTGGTCAGGGCGTCGCTGCCGTCGCCGTTGCGGATGTGTTCGGTCCGCCCATTGGTGGCGTCGTACCAGTAGAAGTAGGGCGTCACGACCAGCCGCCCGTCGGAACCCCCCTTGAAACGCGGACTGTCGACGAAGGCATCGGCCTGGAGGTTCAGGGATGGGCCCGGCACGGCGGGGCCGACTGCCGGCTCGTCCGCGGGCGACAAGGCGAGCGCCGACGCAAGAACAGCGGCACAACTGATCGCATGAATCGGGTTCATCCTTGGATTATCGCAGTCAAACCGGCTGAATCAAGGCTGTAGGCCCTGGCCCATGCCGCGCCTGCGACAATGCCGCGCGGAATCGCCCGTTCTTATCTGCATGAACAAGGACCGATTGCGCCTGTCCCGGCTGACGGCTGCCGCCCTTCTGATCGCGCTTGCGACGGGGGGCAGCCTGGCCGCGGCGTCGAACGCGACCGTCTACCCCGCCCCGGCCGGCGAGAAGCTTTTCGAGGACTACCAGGTCCAGGTCGAGGGCAAGACGCTCGACGTGTACACGGCCCGCGTGCTGGACCCGCCCTTTGCGGGCAAGTACGACTTCGGGGGCAACTACGGCTTCGCGACGTTTGACATGTCCGGTCCGGTCATCGTCCGCATTGCATCGAGGCGGGTTCTGAAGGGCACGGTCGTCCGCCCGCGGTCGCTGGGGATCGAGCCTGTCGTCGTGGACGACCACACGATCACGCTGAAGCTGGAACGGCCCGTCAAGATCAGCATCGAGCCGGACGGCAAGAAGGCGCCGCTGCTGCTCTTCGCCAATCCGCCCGAGACCGACGCGCCGAAGGAAGGCCAGCCGGGCGTGGTGTATTTCGGCCCGGGCGTGCACAAGCCGGAGAAGATCGCGCTGGGCTCGAACCAGACGCTCTATCTGGCCGGCGGGGCCGTGGTGAAGGCCGAGGTGCTCGTCCAGGGCCAGAACGTCACCGTCCGCGGGCGGGGCGTGCTGGACGGATCGGACTGGCCCTGGCGCAAAGGCCCGGTGGGCAGCATGATCCGCCCGGTGAACTCGTCTGACGTGTTGATTCGCGACATCATCATCCGCGGCTCGCCGCACTGGACGATCGTTCCGGTCAACTGCGAGCGGGTGACCGTGCGCAACGTCAAGCTGTGCAACTCCCGCGTGCAGAACGACGACGGGATCAACCCGTGCAACTCGCGAAAGGTGCTGATCACCGACTGCTTCATCCGCAGCGACGACGACTGCGTGGCCCTCAAGGGCCTGACGACGTCCAACGGCAACGTCGAGGACATCACCGTCGAGAACTGCACGCTCTGGTGCGACCGGGCCCGCATCTTCCTGCTGGGCCACGAGAGCCGGGCGCCCTTCATGCGCAACGTCCGCCTGCGAGACCTGGACATCGTCCATTTCTCCATGACCGCCTTCCTGCTGGAGCCGGGCGAGGAGATGCGACTGGAGGACATCCGCGTCGAGAACGTGCGCATCCACGCCCAGGGCCAGCCCTCGCTGCTCCGCCTCCAGCCGGTGGTGAACCAGTACATGCGGACCAAGACGCCCGGTTTCATCCGCGACGTGCGGTTCAAGGACGTCCGCCTGACGGGCCGGCCGGGCGAGGGCCTCTTGGAGGTCCGCGGGGCCGACGAGAAGCACGACGTCCGCGACGTGCGTTTCGACGGCGTGACGGTCGGCGGCGAGAAGCTGACGGCCCAGTCGAAGCGCGTGCGGATCGGGCCGCATACCAGCGGCGTGGAGTTCAAGTAGGCATGGGTCCTATGGGACCCGTGGAAAGACCATGAACGCGAGCGAACCGTCAGACAAAGAGATTCTCTGGACCGGCAAGTACATTCGCCTGATGCGGCGCGGGCGGTGGGAGTTCGTCGAGCGGGTGAACCTCAGCGGCATCATCGCGGTGGTGGCCCTGACCGACGACGACAAGATCGTCCTGGTCGAGCAGTTCCGCGTGCCGGTCGACGCGTCGGTGATCGAACTGCCGGCCGGGCTGGTGGGCGACGTAGCCGGCAGCGAGGAAGAGGCGATGGAGACGGCCGCCCGTCGCGAGATGATCGAGGAGACGGGCTACCAGGTGGCCGAGCTGACTCCGCTGTACGAGGGGGCGGCCTCGGCGGGGTTGAGCAACGAGCATATCTCGCTGTTCCTGGCCCGCGGGCTGACGAAGGTGGGCCCGGGCGGGGGCGACGAGAGCGAGGACATCCGCGTTCACGAGGTGCCCCGGGGCGAACTGGCGACCTGGCTCGACGCCCGCCGGCGAGAGGGCAAGGTGATCGACATTAAGGTATACTTGGCCCTGCCGTACTGTTCGTAGTGTGCCCCGCCTGCGGCGGGCAGGCCGTAAGGGCATTGGAACGGCGGAACCTGCCTGCCGGCAGGCCACGAGTGCCGCCACGATACGTCTTATGGAGAATTGCATGCGAAGTCTCTTTGCCGCCGCTGCCGTTATCAGTTCCTTGTCCGCCTGGGCCCTGGCGGGCGACAACTGGCCGCAGTTTCGCGGCCCGACGGGCGAGGGGCATACCGACTCGGCCGGTCTGCCCGTCGAGTGGAGCGAGACGAAGAACGTCGCCTGGAAGACGCCGATCCACGACCGGGGCTGGTCGTCGCCGGTGGTCTGGGGCGACCAGGTGTGGATGACGACGGCCACGCCGGACGGCAGGAAGATGTACGCGGTGTGCGTGGACAAGGCCACCGGCAAGATCGTGCACGATCTGCTGATCTTCGAGACGTCCGCGCCGGACAAGATCAACGCGTTCAACAGTTACGCATCGCCCACCCCGGCCATCGAGGAGGGGCGGGTGTACGTGCACTTCGGCAAGTTCGGGACGGCCTGCCTGAACACGGCGGACGGGAAGGTCCTCTGGCAGCGGCGGGACATCCTGTGCGACCACTTCGCCGGGCCGGGCTCCTCGCCGCTGCTGCTGGGGCGGATGCTCGTGCTGACCATGGACGGGATGGACCAGCAGTACCTGATCGCCCTGGACAAGCAGACGGGCGAGGAAATCTGGAAGACGCATCGATCCACGGACTTCGGCAAGCTGGATGGCGACCTTCGCAAGGCGTTCTCCACCCCGCTGCTGGTCGCTCACGGGGGCATTCGCCAACTCGTCGTCGCCGGGGCCCAGGCAGGCAACGGCTTCGACGCCGCCGGCGGCAAGGAATTGTGGGCCGTTCGTTACCCGGGCGGGTTCTCGAATTCCTCCATGGCCGTGCGGGCCGGCGACAACGTGCTCATCAACACGGGCTTCGGGCGGGCCAAGCTGTGGGCCGTCCCGCTGGCCAGCCGCCAGGACGCGACGGGCCAGGTGAAGTGGAAGGTGGACCAGGACGTGCCCCTGCGGTCGTCGCCGATCGTCGTGGGGGGCAACGTCTACATGGTCAGCGACACCGGCGTGCTGAGCTGCCTGGACGCCTCGACGGGCAGCCGCCACTTCCGCGAGCGCCTGCGCGGGGGGAACTTCTCCGCCTCGCCCATCAGCGACGGCAAGCGGATCTGGATGTGCGACGAGAAGGGCACTTCGCACGTGATCGAGGCGAGCGACCAGTACAGGGAGCTTTCGGCCAACAAACTGGACGACGGCTGCATGGGCAGCCCGGCCGTCTCGGGCAAGGCCCTGTTCCTCCGCACGAAGTCGGCCCTGTACCGGATCGAAACGAAGTAGCGATCGCATCGTGTCCGCAGGGGCCTGGGGCCCTGGCCCGGAGTGCCCGGAGTCCATCGCGGGTCGCCCGCCCGGGGCCCGCGGACGCTACTGGACAACTCCCGCCTCATCATGCACAATGTGGGCCTTGGCGACCTGATAGAAAGGGACTATCCCATGGCGAAATGGTGCCTCGGTATCGACCTGGGCGGGACGTTCATCAAGTTCGTGCTGGTGGACGAGAAGTTCCGCCCCACGCCGACCATGCAACTGCCCACCCCGCCCCAGGGCGGCGCGGGCAACGTGGTGGCCCAGATGGCCGCGGGACTGGGGAAGATCCTCAAGAAGAACCGCGTCCGCCGCGACGACGTCCTGGGCATCGGCGTGGGATCGCCCGGGCCCATCAGCATCTCCAGGGGCATGGTCATGGCCATGCCCAACATCCCCGGCATGGACAAGTGTCCGCTGGCGGGCATGGTCGCCGAGGCGGCCGGTCTGCCCACGGTGCTGGAGAACGACGCGAACGCCGCCGCGTACGGCGAGTACATCGCGGGCGCGGGCAAGAACGTCGGCGACATGGTCATGTTCACGCTGGGCACCGGCGTGGGCGGCGGGGTGATCATCGGCGGGCAGATCGTCCACGGCGTCCACGACGCCGGGGCCGAACTGGGCCACCTCATCGTCCAGCCGGAAGGGGCCTTGTGCGGCTGCGGGCAGCGCGGCTGCCTGGAGCAGTACGCCTCGGCCACCTTCATGGCCAAGCGGACGGAAGAGGCCTTGGCCGCCGGTGACGAGCCCAGCCTGCTGCGAGCGGTGCTGAAGCGCAAGGGCAAACTCGAGAGCCGCGACGTGAACGAAGCGCGCGCCAAGGGCGACAAGTTCGCGGCCCGCATGTGGGACCAGTGCGCGTACTACCTGGCCCTGGCGTGCGTGAGCTTCTGCCGCATCTTCGACCCCGACGAGATCGTGCTGGCCGGCGGGATGAGCAACGCCGGACAGGACCTGCTGCGCCCGCTGAAAAAGCACTTCAAGGCCCAGACGTGGACGCTGCTGCCCCCGCTGACCCGGATCTCCATCGCCCGCCTGGGCAACGACGCCGGCGCCATCGGCGCCGCCGGCGTGGCCTGGCAGCGCCTGGGTGGAAAGTAGCGGAACGATGACCGGCGACCCGGGGCCTGTTGGGCTGCCGAACGGCAAGCCCTTCGACAGCGCCCCGGCCCGGCCTTGGCTTGCCTTTCCGCAGCCTGGCCAAGGCGTTTCCACACAGTGTGTCGCAACCGTCAGTCGAAGATCGTCCTGCGGCTGGGCAGGAGTTGGGAGCGGTCGAATCGGGCCGTCCCGCGGGCCGGGGGGGAGAGGGCCTTGCCCGCGTCGCCTTCGGCGGTGGAGAGTTCCGCGAACACGCTGATCGCCCCCATCATGCCCGCGCCGGCTTCCATCTTGGGCGGGCGGGGGAGCTTGACCTTCACCTTCGTGATCTGCCCGCCCGCGCCGGGTTTGACGGGGCTGGCCAGCGTCAGGGCGGCGCCGGTGTTGCCGATGTCCGCCTTCGAGCCGTCGCGGAAGGTGAGGGTGGAGCGGCCGCGCCAGACGTCGTCGGGGCGGATCGAGTTGCCCGCGAAATGCGCCAGCAGGACGCACGCGTCGGGCGGCCTGGCCGACGGCTGGAGCATCCACAGGATGGACGCGACGATCTCGTCGCCTTCCTGGTGCAGCGAGAGCACGCGGGCGACGGCGCCCTCCGGGCGGACGGCGGCCAGTTCGCGCCTGACGAGGGCGTCGGCCGGGGCCAGGACGGCGGCGCGGGAGGCGTTTCGCCAGGCGACGAGCCAGTCGTCGCGGGCGGCGGCCTGGCGGGTCAGAGAGAGCAATTCGCGGAGCAGGGCCGCGGACTGGGCGTCGCGCGGGGCGGGGCCGTCCGGCTGCCACTGGAGCGGGCGGAAGGTGAGCGGCTGGGGGTCGAGGTCGTCGAAGGCGAGTTGGGCGTCCTTCGTGTCGCGGGGCACGACATAGACGAACGTCAGGGTGTTCCGCCGTCCCGCGCCGACCAGCAGGGCGGTGCACTTGTCGCCGCGGGCGTAGCGCAGGACCGAGGGCGGCGGGCCGGGTTGCAGATCAACGATCCGCTCGGCGGGGATGGTGGACCAGCCCGGGCCGTCGGGGCAGGAGGTGAGCCGCGGGGCGATCTCCCGTCCGTCGACGACCAGGCGGACGCGCGTGCTGACCAACAGACGCGCGTTGTGGGCCGGAAGCGGCGGTCTGCGGCCTTCGGCGGGCCGGCGGCCCTTGAGGTACTCCAGCAGGCCGGCGTCGAGGAGGTCGGCCAGAGGCTCGAGCTTCTTGTCCATGGGCGCCGAGTCGCTGAAGGTGGGGGCGAACTCGACGTCGACCAGGGCGACACAGCGGTCGGCGGCCTTGGGGGCGAGGGCGATCTCCCGCCCGTCCACAACCTCCAGATACGTCGGTTCGAGCGAGCGGGCGGCGACATTGACGCGCCAGTAGATGGGTTTTCTCCTGGCGGTCTGCCCCTCCGCCGGGGGACAGATGGACAGGGCCAGGAGCAGGGCGGCATAAGACAGAATGTTCACCCGCATCGTGTTCTCCAATTGCACGACATGGAGATTACTGGAAGACCAAGCGGATCGCAAACGATTCACCTCAATCCCCACTCCTACTGCTCCCCGCGGAGCTTTCGGACGTAGGCGAGGTAGGCCTGGATGTGCTTTTCGTAGCCGCGATCGGTGGGGGTGTAGTAG
This sequence comes from Planctomycetota bacterium, assembly GCA_022705325.1. Lineage (GTDB taxonomy): Bacteria > Planctomycetota > Phycisphaerae > SM23-33 > SM23-33 > MWDR01. Next base: position 62,858 of record JAKJER010000025.1, read on the forward strand.
GTCCGCTCCACGCCGAGGTAGTCCTGATCCGGGCTGACCCCGCCGGCAAAGTCGTGGCTGTACTGGTAGCCCTGGCCGTGGCCGTACTGCTCGGCCATGCCCGGGTGCGGGGCGTTGCGGAGATGCTTGGGCACGGGAATGGTGCGGTTGGAGCGGACGTCGTCGAGGGCGGCGTCGACGGCCTTGTACGACGCGTTGGACTTGGGGGCGCAGGCCATGTAGATGACGGCCTGGGCGAGGGTGATGCGGCATTCGGGCATGCCGACCCGCTCGACGATGTCAAAGGTTGCCGCGGCGACGGAGATGGCGCGGGGATCGGCGTTGCCGATGTCCTCGCTGGCCAGGATGGCGATCCGCCGGGCGATGAAACGGGGGTCCTCGCCGGCCTCGAGCATTCGGGCCAGCCAGTAGACGGCGGCGTCGGGGTCGCTGCCTCGCATGGACTTGATGAGCGCGCTGGCGGCGTCGTAGTGAAGGTCGCCGGTGCGGTCGTACTGGACGGCCTTGGTCTGGATGGACTCCTGCGCGACGGCCAGGTCGAAGACGATGTCGACCTGGCGGGGGTCTTCGACGTCCAGCGAGGCGTGGCGGAGCTGGCTGAGCACGCCGACCTCGAGGGCGGTCAGGGCGCGGCGGGCGTCGCCGTCGCTGACGGTGGCCAGGTGGGCCAGGGCGTCGTCAGAGGCCTGGATGCGGTATCGGCCCAGGCCGCGGTCGCCGTCGGCGATGGCGCGGCGAAGGAGCAGGACGACGTCGTCCTCGCTGAGGGGCTCGAAGCGGAACAGCGTGCTCCGCGAGAGCAGGGGCGAGTTGATGGTGAAGAACGGGTTCTCGGTGGTCGCCCCGATGAGAATGACCGTGCCGTTCTCCACGTCGTCGAGCAGGACGTCCTGCTGGGCGCGGTTGAAGCGGTGCAACTCGTCGATGAACAGGACGGTTCGCCGGCCGGCCGAGGCGAGGGCGGCCCGCGCCCGCTCGATGATCTCCCGCACGTCCTTGACGCCCGCCGACGCGCCGTTCAGTGCGAAGAACTCCGCCGAGCAGTGGCGGGCGACCACCTGGGCCAGCGTGGTCTTGCCGCACCCGGGCGGGCCGTGGAAGACCAGGCTGCTGAGGCGGTCGGCCTCGAGCATGCGGCGAAGCATCTTGCCCTCGCCCAGAAAGTGGCCCTGCCCGACGACCTCGTCGACGGTGCGGGGGCGCATGCGGACCGCCAGCGGCGCGTGAGCCGCCACGGCAGCGTCTTCACTTTGGCGAAAGAGGTCCATGCCGGGCACTATAGTACCCGCTGAGGGGTCGCCGATCATCCACAACTCCAGAGAATCGCGCGGGCCGGGCCCGGCGGGCAGGGCCGTCCCGTTCTGCCCTGGTTCCTCTCGAATTGTCCGCACGTGGCGACAGATCTCAGGGTTTCCCCCTAGGCGCAATTTGGGCACCGCGGTACAATGATCGTGTTCTCGCCTGGGAGGCGGCAGACGCCGGGCCGTTGGCGAGGACCAGGAAAAGGAGCACTCCCCGCTTACCGCAGCACGAACGGAGAACTCTGTACCTTCTAATTTGTGAGAAAGAGGAGACCGCAGGATGACTATTCCCATTGGCCGGACGGCCGCGCTCGCCGTCTACGCACTCAGTGCCGCTACGGTGCTGGCATCCAACTTGACCGCTCCGGGCCCCCAGGTCGCTCAGTCGGCGGACGCGGGCTCTGCGACGGGCCTTGCCGCCATCACCGGCGGCGCCCAGGCGCTCCCTCGCCAGGTCGCCCACGCGCGGCGGCCGGTTACGGTGGAAGAGATCTCCGCGGCGGAGTTGGCGGCCGCCGAGCCGGTGTCGTCCCTGGTGGAGGCCTCGGTGAGCGAACCGGCGCCAACTCGCCATCACATACCTGACGCTCGGCTGCTCGAGACGTTCGAAGTCCAGGCCGATTTCGCCCGCGACGCCGGGCCGGGCGGCGTGTCGCAGGTTCACGCGGCCGTGCCGACCGGTACGGCGGAACCCGCGTTGGCGCCCGGTGACCGCGAGTCGATCCTGCCCTATCTCCTGCCCCTGGGCATGGTCCTGGTGGGGCTGATTTCGCTGGTCGTCCTGGTGCTGCGGCCTGGCCGTTCCAAGCCGGACCCCTACTTCGGCGCCTGAGGACGCCGGAAGCGACAAATGCCTTGGTGCGTGCGACGGAGGGGGCTATGCTGGTGAGACGCGGGACTGCCGACGCGGTGCGGCCAGAAGGCCGCCCGTCCGGCGGGGCCCTCGGCGGAAAGAGACCGGCATGAGCGAGAAAATGAAGGTTCTGTTCCTGTGCACGGGCAATTCCTGTCGCAGCCAGATGGCGGAGGGTTGGGCCCGGCGGCTCAAAGGGGAACGAGTGGAGCCATACTCGGCCGGGGTGGAGAAACACGGCATGAACCCGCGGGCGGTGCGGGTGATGGCGGAGGCCGGGGTGGACATCGCCTCGCAGCACTCCAAAACCCTGGACGAACTGGCGGGCGTGGAGTTCGACTATGTCGTCACCGTGTGCTCCAATGCGCACGAGCGGTGCCCGGTCTTCTCGGGCCGTGCGAAGGTGGTGCACGTGGGCTTCGACGACCCGCCGGCGCTGGCGCGCGGGGCGGCCAGCGAGGAGGAGGCCCTTGCTCATTACCGCCGCGTCCGCGACGAGATCCGGGCATTCGTCGAGACGTTGCCCGACGCGCTGACGTAGCGTTACACCCCGCTGTAGGCGTTGAACCCGCCGTCGACGGGAATGACCACGCCGGTGAGGAACTTCGAGGCGTCGCTGATGAGGTAGACCAGCGTGCCCAGCAGGTCGTCGGGCTGCCCGAAGCGGCCCATGGGGGTGTGGCTCAGGATGGTGCTGCCGCGGGGGGTCAACTCGCCGGTCTTCTGGTCGGTCAACAGGAAGCGGTTCTGCTCGGTCAGGAAGAACCCCGGAGCGATGGCGTTGACGCGGATGTCCTTGCTGTGGCGCTGGCACATGTAGGTGGAGAGCCACTGCGTGAAGTTGCTGACAGCCGCCTTGGCGGCGCCGTAGGCGGTGACGTTGGTCAGCGGGCGGAAGGCGGTCATCGAGGAGATGTTGACGATGTTGCCCTGCCCGCGCTCGGCCATGTGACGCCCGAAGACCTGGCTGGGCAGGATGGTGCCCATGCAGTTCAAGTCGAAGACCCAGCGGACGGCGTCGGGGCTGAGTTGGAAGAAGGTGGTCTCCAGGTTGCAGGTGGCTTCTTTCTTGTTGCCGCCGGCGCCGTTGACCAGCACGTCGATGTGGCCCAGGGTCTGGACGGCGCAGTTGAAGGCCTCGTTGATCTCGTTGACGTCCAGCACGTTGGCCTGGACGGGGATGGCGAATCCGCCCTCGGCCTCGATTGCCTGCACGACCTGGTTGGCGCGAAGGGCGTCGTAGTCGATGACGCAGATCTTGGCGCCGCGCCGGGCGAGTTCCCTGGCCATGGCGGCGCAAAGCACGCCGGCGCCGCCGGTGATGGCGATGGTCTTGCCGGTGATGTCAAACATGTCCCTGGGTTCAGTCATGATCGTTCCTCTCCAGCCGCTCCGGTGCGGGGCTTTCCGCGCGGCGGCTGCGAAAGAAGCGTGTTACCAGATCGCGCGTGATTTGTCCAGACCTGTTCGACCTGACTCATCCCCACTTCTGCGCCGCCTTCTAGGAAGCCGCCGCCCGGGCAGGCCGTACCTTCGGCAGGGCCGTCCTTAGGCAGGCCAGGGCCGAAGGCCCGTAAGAAAGTAGCCCAGGCCTGCCTACGGCAGGCAGGCCGGAGCGCAGCGAAGGCCTGGGTGCCCGGCCCGCAACCCGCGCAGCCCCAACGGGGCGGGGTAAGCCGTGGAACACCGACACGGCAACGATGATCACGCGCGAACCGTTACATCGCCCTTGCAGGGCTCGGGCATCCCGCCGCCGCCACCCTGGCCTGCGCTGCGCTTCGGCCAGGGCTATCCTACGCCGGCCCGTTGGGCCTGTACGGCGGAGGGAATGAAGATGTGGGGCATTGAGAATATGCGGACCCACAGAACATGTCGGGCGGGACCGCCCTGCGCAGGTAGCGCCTCTTGAAACTGGGGATGAGTCACCTGTTCGACAAAGCTCGCGGTAACGCCCACGGACCTGTCCGCCGTGGCGGAAGGGCTTCCTTGGGCATGGCGCCGGGTGTATCATCGGGGTCAAGGAGTGCGGCATGAGCAACAGCAGGCAGTGGCGACTGGCGGTCCTCGCGGCGGCGTTGACGATCTGGCCCGGCATCGCGTGCAGCGGGGCCCCGCAAGGCCAGCCGTCCGGCCCGACCGGTGACGGGAACGACCCCGGAACGTTCACCTTCGTCCACCTGGGCGACGTGCAGATCGGGTTCGGACGGGACGGCATCCTCGCCGACCGCGACCGCCTCCTGAGGGCGATCGACCAGATCAACGCCCTCAAGGTCGACTTCGTCTACCTGGCCGGCGACCTGACCCACAAGGAGACGAGCGAGGAATACGCGCTGCTTGAGGCGGCCCTGAAGCGCTTCGAGCCGCGGCTGGTGGTGGCGCCGGGCAACCACGACGTGAAGAACCACCAGGCGCTGGCTGCCTTCCGCACGCGCTGGGGCAAGGACTACTACGCGTTTACGCACCGCCGATGCGAGTTCGTCGTGGTCGACTCGTTGCTGCTGTCGGAGAAGGGCGCCTGGTTCAAGGAGAGGGACGAGACCTTCCTCCGCGAGGTGCAGGCGCAGTGGGCCTGGCTGGAGAAGGCCCTGGCCGACGCGCAGAAGGCGGGACGGGCGCACATCTTCCTGCTGATGCACGTGCCTCCGTTCCTCAAGAGCGAGACGGAGGGCGACCGCTACGAGAACCTGCCCGCAGCCGCCCGCAAACGCATGATGGAACTGGCCCGCAGGTACGGCGTGCGGGCGATCCTGTGCGGCCACGACCACACCAACAGCGAGATCCGCTCGGAGGCGGGGCCGACGATCTGGATCTCGGGCGGGACGGCCCGCGTGGGCAAGGGGGAGCAGTTCGGCTTCCACGTGTGGACCGTTCGCGGCCGGGACGCCCACTGCGAATTCGTGCAACTGGCGCCCGCGCCGGCGACCCAGCCGGCCGGCAAGTGAGCGGGGCCGGCTGCGTCGAGCGAGCTACTAGTTCTTCTTGCGGGGGGTCTTCTTGGGGCCTCGCGGGACGCTGGGAGCGGCGGCGTTGAACTCCTTCTCGCATCGTTCCCACAACTCGGCCATCTCCTTCACCCGCTGGGGCTGCCCGGCGGCGAGGTTCTTCATCTCGCACCGGTCGCTCTTGAGGTCGTACAGTTCCCACGGGTCCTTGCCCTTGGCCACGATCTTCCAGTCGCCCACGCGGATGGCGCGGTTGCCGATGTGATGGAAGAAGATGTAATCGAAGGGCAGGGGCTTGTCCTGGCCGAAGGCCGGACGGAGGCTGCGCCCGGGGAGCTTCGGCGCTCCCTCGCATTCGCGCTGCTTCACGCCCGCCAGTTCCAGCACAGTGGGCACGACGTCGATGAAGTGGCACACCGCGTGGCGCAGCTCGCCCCGGGCCTGGATGCCCGCCGGCCAGTGCACGATGCAGGGCGACGAACAGCCGCCCTCGTGCACCCACGACTTGTGCAGGCGGAAGGGCGTGTTGGCCGCGCTGGACCAGCCCGGCCCCAGGCACAGGTACGAGCCGGCTGAGCCGGGCTCGGCCGCCGGGTCGTGCCCGCTGCCGCGGATGATCTGCTCGGCGCTGGCGCCGTTGTCGGACAGAAAGACGATGACCGTGTTCTCGAACTGGCCCATCGCCTTGAGCTGGGCCACCACGCGGGCGATCTCCTGGTCCATGCGGTCGATCATGGCCGCGTGAATCGCCATCTTGCGGGCCTGGAAGGCCTTCTGGGCGTCCGTGAGCCGGTCCCACGGGACGGCGCGCCCGGCTTCGCCCGGGCCGATCCGTTCGCGGAGCTTGTCCTCGCTGAGATTCCAGCCCGGCACGACCTCGCCGTCCAGCGTCGGCATCTCGCACGAGACGATCCCCATTTCGCGCAGGCGCTGCCACCGCTTGCGGCGCATGACGTCCCAGCCCTCGCTGTAGCGATCCTTGTATTTCTCGATGTCCTCCTTCAGGGCATGGAGGGGGAAATGCGGGCACGTGAACGCCAGGTACAGAAAGAAAGGCGAATCCTTGTGCTTGTCGGCATGTTCCCTGAGGAAGTCGATGCCATGGTCGGCGATGACGCTGGTCAGGTACGTCGCCCGCCCGTCCTCCGACGCCTTGACCGCCTTGCCGTCGAGTTGCAGCCCGCCGGGGTTGTGGAAGTGGTCGTGGTCGTTGGCCGTCAGCGAGCGGTCGAACGTGTCTCCGGACTTCTTTCCGATGATGTGCCACTTGCCCGAGTGGTAGCTGCGGTAGCCCTGCTCTTTGAGGCGGGCGCTGAGCAAGGGGGCCCAGTCCGGCACGCCGCCCCTCTGGGGGTCGGCCCGCACCTGCTGGGCGTAGTACCCCGTCAGCAGGCATGTTCGCGAGGGCCAGCATCGGGCGGTCGAGTAGCACTGCGTGAATCGGATCCCGCCGGCGGCCAGCGAGTCCAGCGCGGGGGTCTTCACGTCGCCGCCGAAGCAGCCGGCGTCGGAGTAGCCCATGTCGTCGGCCATGACGATGACGAAGTTGGGCTTGACGCCCTTGCCCGCGCCGCCCGGGCCGCCCTGCGCCCACGCCGACTGCAACGCCGCGCCCAGGGCCGTTCCGCCCGCCACCCCGGCCACTGTCTGACGCAGGAACTGCCGTCTGTTCCACAAGTGATTCATTCCTTGCTCCTCGACAGGATGTAATCGCACCGCCAGTCTAACGTCGGCGGCGGACGTGGTATTGAGCGTTGGGCCAACGAGCTGCCGCCCCGGACGACGGGAGTCGCTCCCTGCGAGTGGTCGCGGGCCAGAAAGACCTTGGCGCGGCCGACCGGGGCACGCTAGAATGACGTAACAAAATCGATCAGAGTTCTATGAGATATGCCGCGACAATGCGATGCCTGCTGCTGATCGTCCTCACGGCGGGGACGTGCGGAAGCCCGAACCTCGTGTACTGCACCGGCAGCCATTCCTCCTCCATTGAACTGGCGGTCAACGGATCGTGTTCTCCGTGCGGCGCGGACCAGCCTGCCCAGCCCGGCTTTCGGGCCCCCGGCTCGGGGTGCAGCCCCTGCATCGACATCCCTCTCCTGGGCGGCGGCGCCTTCTGCCTGGTCGCCCAGTCCCAGCCGTCCACCGCGGCTGGATGGTTCTTCTTCCGCGATTCCCTAAGCCTGCCTGTCCTGGCGGGCGGCGACTTCCTCCCGCCTGCTCCTCAACGGGCTCCGCCGCCGATGCCCGGTCTGCTGACAGTCGTGCTGCTCATCTGATCTTTCACTTCTCGGCGTCTCAGCATCTGCGCTGACATGCGCGCGCCGTTGCCGCGCTCGCGTCGGCATTCCCCGCCCCGTTGTCCGGACTGAAGACAAGGAGTCGCTATGACATCCAGATTTCGAGCGTGGTCCCTTCTTTGGATGGGCCTGGCGTTCATGGCCGGCTGCACGGCCGGCATCGTGGACCAGGGGTGGCAACCGAAACGCCCCCTGGGCAAGGACCTGGCCACGCTGCATCCGCCGGTGAATCCGCAAGCCGCCGCGCCGTCCGCGACGGCGGCCGAGCCGACCGGCCCCGTGACGCTGCGCCAGGCGCTGGCGCTGGCCATGCTGCACAATCCCGATCTGGCCAGCGCGTCATGGGAAGTCCGCTCCGTTGAAGCCCGGGCCATTCAGGCCAGCCTTCCGCCCAATCCGGAGATCGGGTTCGACCTGGAATCGGTGGCCAGCCCTCGGGTGACCGAGGGCCTGCTGTCGCTGGGGCAGGTGATCTTCCTGAGCGACAAGCTGGCCCGCCAGAAGCAGGTAGCGCTGCTGGAAACGAGCGTCGCGGGCTGGGACTGGGAAAGCCAGCGCATCAGCGTCTACACGGAGACGACCAAGGCGTTCGTGTCGCTGGTAGCCGCCCAGGAGAGGATGGAACTGGCCCGGAAGATCGTCGACGTGGCCAGAAAGCTGCTCGATACCGCCAGCGAGCGGGTTCGCAGCGGGAAGGCCTCGCCTCTGGAGGAAATGAAGGCCAAGGTGGAGTTGAGCACGCTCAATGCCGACTGCGCCCAGGCCGAGCAGGCGGTGCTGGCCGCCCGGCAGAGGCTGGCGGCTACGTGGGGGGCGATCGTTCCTCGTTTTGCTCGCGCAGAAGGGGAACTGGCAGCCCGCAAGGACATCCCAACGGCCCAGCAGGTGTTTGCGTTGCTGGACCAGAACCCCGAGGTGGCCCGCTGGGCGACGGAGATGCAGCGGCGCGAGGCCGTCGTGCGGCTGGAGCGGCGCAAGGCGATCCCCGACTTGACCCTCGCGGGCGGATACAAGCGTGAGAAGGCCAGCGGCGAGGCGGGCGCCAACGGCTTCGCCCTGGGCGCCTCCATCCCGCTACCCGTCTTCGACCGCAACCAGGGCGGCATCAAGGAATCTCGCTACCAGGTGGCCAAGGGACAGGAAGAGCGGCGTTCCACGCGGGCCCGCGTGATGACGGAGATTGCCGACGCTTACCAGTCCATGGCTTCGGCCCACGCGCGCTCGTCCATTCTCGGCCTCCAGGTCATTCCCGAGGCCCAGAAGGCGTTCGACGCCGCCCAGGCGGGCTACCGGGAGGGCAAGTTCCCGTACCTGGACGTCCTGGACGCCCAGCGGACGGTCTTCAACGCACGGGTCCAGCGCCTGGAAGCGCTGGAGGAGTACCTGACAGCCGTCGCGAACGTCGAGGGCCTGGTCGGACAGAGCCTGGAGACAATCGCGGAAGCCAGACCCACCACTCAAGCCGCAGCACGATCCGAATTGCAGGAGAAACAACCATGAAGAAGACAACGATAGTCCTGAGCATAACGGCGGCGGTACTGGCCGTCGGCGCTGTCGTCTGTTACCGCACCGGGGTCTTCCCCGCGGCGTGGCAGAAAGCCCTGTCCTTGTCCGCTGCCCATGACGAGCACGAAGGACATGACGAGCACGACGAACACGGGGCCCACGAGAAGCACGCGGAGCCCGGCGAAGGTTCCGGCCACGGGAAAGAAGACGGGCACGGGCACGGCGAGGCCGCACGGGGGAATCTCGACCCGAGCGAAATCGAGAAGGCCACCTGCGAGCACAACGTCCGGACCGTCGACTGCAACGAATGCCGGTACGAACTGGGCGTCGTGAAGGTGGCCCCCTCGGTCACCGACGCCTTGATCAAGACGGCGGAGGCTCGCCAGGGCGATCTGGGCAGGACGTTGCGGCTGACCGGGGAGGTGCAGTTCGACCAGACGATGCTTGTGGACGTTCTTCCGGCGGTCCGCGGCAGGATCGTCAGCGTCAAGGCCCAGCTCGGCCAGCAGGTCCGCAAGGGCGACGTGCTGGCGGTGTTGCACAGCGGCGAGTTCGGCGAGGCCAAGGCCGCCTACCTGGAGGCCCTGACGCTGGCGGAGGTGGCCGCCCAGGAGAAGCAGAGGCAGGCGGTCATCACCGAATCGCTGGAGAAGCTGCTGGCCGCTTCCGAGAACGAGCGATCTCCCGGGCTTCCGGGCGGGGTGCTGGGCGAATGGAAATCCAAGCTGGTCGGCGCCCGGGCCCGGTTTCGCCAGGCCGGGACCGTTCTGGAACGGGAGAAGTCTCTGGTGGCCAAGCAGGCGTCCAGTCAGGCGGAACTGGAGGCGGCTGAGCGGGAGATGCAGACGGCACAGGCGGACTACCAGGCCCTGATGGAGGAGATCCAGCTCACCGTGAAGCTTGACCGGCTGAAGGTCGAGAATGCGGCCAAGCTGGCCGAGGCGAAGCTGAACGCGGTCAGTCAGCGGCTGCACCTGTTCGGACTGGACGACGGGGCCATCAAGGCGATTCCGCAGATGAAGGAGAATGGGACCTTCGCCCACCTGGAGGTCAAGGCCCCCCGCGACGGACGGATCACCGTGCTGAACGTGACCGAGGGTCGGTTCGTGGAAGAGACCCAGACGCTCTACACCATCGCCGACACGTCCAACGTGTGGGTGTGGTGCGACCTGTACGAGCGCGACTTGGGCGTCCTGCATGATCACATGACCAAGGGGGCCACGCCGGCTGCCCTGGTGAAGGTCGCGGCCTTTCCGGGCGGGTTGGACGGCAGGGTGGACCTGGTAGGCAGCAGCGTGGACGAATCGACCCGGACGGTGAAGGTGCGGGTGCAGGTGCCCAACCCCGAAGGCAGGCTCCGGCCGGGCATGTTCGCCGACGTGGAGATCCCCCTGAAGGAAGGCAAGAAGGTGACCTACGTGCCCCGCCAGGCGGTGCTGAGCGACGAAGGGCAGACCTTCGCCTTCGTCCACTGGAAGGACGACCTGTGGCTTCGGCGGGACGTTCGCGTGGGCGAGAGCCGGGGCGAGCTGGTGGAGATCGTGAGCGGGCTGTCTGCCGGGGACAGGGTCGTCGCGAGCGGCGGGTTCCTGTTCAAGAGCGACATCCTGCGGGAAAAGATGGGAGCGGGCTGCGCGGACTGAGGATAGTTCCGGTTGTGGTCGGTCGCGAAAGAGCGACAGGAGAAATCGATGCTGGACCCGATACTGCGTTTCGTTCTGAAGCAGAAGTTGCTGATGCTCATGGCTGGCGTGGTCCTGGTGGGGGCCGGAGTGCTGGCCTGGCAGAAGCTGCCCATTGACGCTTTCCCCGACGTCACCAACGTGCAGGTGATGATCCTGACCGAGGCGCCCGGGCTGGCCCCGGGGGAGGTCGAGCGGCTGGTCACGTTCCCCATCGAGGTCGAGATGGGCGGCCTGCCGCAGGTCAAACAGGTGCGCAGTTCGTCCAAGGCGGGCCTGTCGCAGGTGATCGTCGTCTTCGACGACGACGCGGACACCTACTTCACGCGGCAGGTCGTCTTCGAGAGGCTGGCGGCGGCCAAGGACAAGCTCCCGCCGGGCATCGAGCCGGAGATGGGGCCGATCTCGACCGGCCTGGGCGAGATCTACCAGTACGCCCTGGAGGCGGGCTACTACTGCCCGCGGCACCCGTCGGTCTGGTCCCGCACGCCGGGCGCGTGCAGCGACGACGGGCAGGCCCTGGTCAAGAGCGACTACGACCTGATCGGCCTGCGGACGCTTCAGGACTGGCTGGTCACGCCGCAGCTCCGGCGGCTGGAGGGCGTGAACGAAGTCAACAGCTTCGGCGGGTTCGTGAAGCAGTTTCACGTCGTGCCCAGGCCCGAGCTGCTGTTGAAGTACAAGATCACCGCCCAGGAGATCCTGGACGCCCTGGAGAAGAACAACGCCAACGCCAGCGGGGGGTACCTGGTGCAGGACTGGGAACAGATGAACGTCGTTTCCAAGGGCCTGATCCGCACCCTCTCCGACATCGAAGGGATTGTGCTGAAGGCGGACGACGGGTCGCCGGTGTACCTGCGGGACGTGGCCGAAGTGAAGATCGGCCGCCAGACCCGCAACGGCGTGGTGACCAAGGACGGTCGCGGCGAGGCGGTGCTGGGCATGGCCATCATGCTCAAGGGCTCCAACTCCAAGGACGTGGTGGACCGCGTGAAGGCGACGATCCCGGGGATCCAGAAATCGCTCCCGGCTGGGGTGAAGATCGTGCCCTTCTATGACCGCACGGACCTCATCCAGGCCTGCATCGACACGGTAGCCGGCGCGCTGGGGCAGGGCGTGATCTTCGTGGTGATCATCCTGTTCCTGATCCTGTGGGATTTTCGAGCGGCGCTGACGGTGGCCTTCTCGATCCCGCTGACCGCGGCGGCCGCCTTTCTGCTGATGGGCTGGCAGGGGGTCACCGCCAACCTGATGAGCCTGGGCGGACTGGCCATCGCGCTGGGCATGATCGTGGACGCCAGCATTGTCGTCACGGAAAACATCGCCCGCCACATGCGGGAGATGGGGGACAGCCCGCTGTCCCGCACGGAAATCGCCCTGGAGGCGCTGCGGGAAGTGGCCCGCCCGGTGGTGTTCTCGATCCTGATCATCATCATCGTCTTCCTGCCGCTGTTCGCCCTGGAATCGATGGAAGGCAAGATGTTTAAGCCGCTGGCCCTGACGATGTGCTTCGCGCTGCTGGGCTCGCTGGCGGCTTCGCTGACGGTGGTTCCGGCCCTGGCCAGCCTGGTGGTCAAGCGCGGCGTGGGCGTCCAGCGCGAGAACCCGCTGGTGCGCCTGTTTCAGTGTCTGCACGCGCCGGTGCTGCGGATCGCATTGAAGGGGCGATGGATCGCGCTGGTCCTGGTGGTCGCCCTGATGGTCGCGGGATTCATGCTCCTGAGCCGGGTGGGCACGGAGTTCCTGCCCGCCCTGGACGAGGGAGCGCTGGCCATCAATGTCGTCCGCCTGCCCACCGCCAGCGTCGAAGGCTCGGCCATCCAGTGCACCGAGATCGAAAAGCGCCTGCTGGCCAAGTATCCGGAAGTCATCTCCGTGGTCTCCAAGACGGGGCGGGCCGAAATCTCCGAGGACCCGATGGGTCCCGAGCAGAGCGATCTGCTGATCATGCTCAAGCCCAAGAGCCAGTGGTCGGCGGGCCTGACCAGGGAAGAACTGGTGAGCGGAATCGACAAGGAGTTGGCTGCCATCCCGGGGCTTCGGCCGGCCTTCTCCCAGCCGATCGCCCTGCGGGTCAACGAGTTGATCAGCGGGATCAAGTCGGACCTGGCCATCAAGGTGATCGGGGAGGATCTCGGCCGCCTGCGGGAGATCGCCGAAAGCGTCGCGCCGGTCCTGGCCTCGATCGAGGGGGCCGAGGACGTGAAGATCGAACAGATCTCCGGCCTGTCGCAACTGGAGATCCAGCAGGACCGCCAGGCGATGGCCCGCCACAAGATCAACGCCGAGGACATCAACGCCCTCGTCGAAATCGCCGTGGGCGGCAAGGTCGCCACGACCGCGTACGAAGGGCAGCGGCGCTTCGACGTGCTGGTTCGCTTTCCGGAAGACACCCGCAACTCGCCCGAACGGATCGGCTCGCTGCTGATCCACGCGCCCGCGGGGTACAACGTGCCCCTGTCGGACCTGGCCTCGATCAAGCAGGTGGACGTGCCCGCCCAGATCAGCCGCGAGGACTCCATGCCCCGCGTCATCATCGAGTGCAACATCCGCGGGCGCGACACGGGATCGTTCGTGGAAGAGGCCGGGCGAAAGCTCGCCTCCATCGAGAACTCCATGCCCGCCGGCTACCGCCTGGCCCTGGGCGGACAGTTCGAGAACCAGCAGCGGGCCATGGGCAAGCTCAAGATCCTCGTGCCCGTCGCCGTCTTCCTGATCTTCCTGATGCTGTTCACCTCGCTGAACTCGGTGAAGAGCGCCATCCTGATCCTGGCCAACCTGCCCTTCGCGGTCATCGGCGGGATCGCCGCCATCTGGCTGCTGGACATCAACCTCAGCGTTTCGGCTTCCATCGGGTTCATTGCCCTGCTGGGGGTGGCCGTGGAAAACGGGCTGTTGCTGGTGAGTTTCATGGACCAGCTTCGGTCCGAAGGGGCGAGCGCCCGCGACGCGGTGGCCCAGGCCTGCCACCTGCGGATCCGTCCGCTGGTCATGACCACCGCCACCACGCTGCTGGGCCTGCTGCCCCTGGTCTATGCGACCGGATCGGGAAGCGAACTGCAAAAGCCGCTGGTGGCCGTCATCTTCGGCGGCCTGGTCAGCTCGCTTGCGTTGACGCTGATCATCCTGCCGGTGCTCTACACGATGATCAACCGGACCAGCCCCCAGCCGGGGCCGGCAGCGACGGCCGGCTGACGGAGGGCCGCTATTTCTCCGGCAGGATCACATACTCCTGGCCGGGCTTGGCGTCGAAGCTGAGGAAACCGTTTTCGCTGCGCGCCTGGACTTTTCGGCCGTCCTGCGTGACCGCGAGCGGGGCGGACTGGCGAATGCGGCAGGGCTGGTCTTTAAGGGAGCGGATGACGGCACGGGTGAGTCGGCCGTCTTTCCAGGCGATGTCCAGCTCGAAACCGCCGCGGGCGCGGAGGCCCTTGACCTGGCCGGTCGCCCAGGCCTTGGGCAGGGCGGGCAGCAGGTCGATGTGCCCCATGTGCGACTGAAGCAGCATCTCGCATACGCCCGAGGCGTAGCCGAAGTTGCCGTCGATCTGGAAGGGCGGGTGCGTGTCGAACAGATTGGTGACAATCCCGCCTCCGGCTATGAGGTTGCGAATGAGCTTGTACGCCCGGTCTCCGTCGTGCAGGCGGGCCCAGATGTTGATCTTCCAGGCCTTGCTCCAGCCGGTGGCCCCGTCGCCGCGGGCGTTCATGGAGGCGCGGGCGGCCTGGGCGAGCTTGGGCGTGGTCAAGGGCGAGACCTGCCGCCCCGGGTGGACCGCGATCATGTGCGAGAGGTGACGGTGCTGGTCCTTCGGGTCGTCGCGGTCGACCATCCATTCCTGGAGCTGTCCCCACTTGCCGATCCGCGGCCCGAGGAGGCGGTCGCGCATGGAGGCGGCCTGCTTGCGCTCCTCGGCGTCGGCGCCCAGGACCTCCGACGCCTGGACGAAGTTGTTCAGCAGGTCCCAGGCGAGTTGCTGGTCGAACGACACGCCGTCCTCGTGCGGGCCGTGCTCGGGCGAGAAGCCGTTGGGGGCGACCAGGACCTTGCCCGAGCCGTCCGGCGAGGGGATCTCCTTGAGGTGGTCGCGCCAGAACTCGAACAGGTCGTGCAGCACCGGGTAGCAGCGCGCGTGGAGGTAGTCCCGGTCCAGCGTGAAGGCGTAATGGTCCCACAGGTTGTTGGCCAGCCACGAGGCGTCGCCAATGGACCACTTCCACGTGCTGCCGCCGAAGGCCCCGTTCTCGGCGTGCATGGCCCAGCCGCTCTTGCCCAGGCCCGCCTTCGTCTCGTCGCGCCGGACCTCGCGGATGGAGTAGATCCACTCCGCCAGCGGACCGAAGCACTCCGAGAGGTTGGCCTGGTCGACGAACCAGTAGTTCATCTGGAGGTTCACGTCGCTGTGGTAGTCGCACCGCCAGGGCGGAGAGTTGCTCTTGTTCCACAGGCCCTGGAGGTTGGCGGGCAGGCAGCCGGGGCGCGAGCTGGAGATCATCAGATAGCGGGCGTACTGGAAGAGCAGTTCCTCCAGGTCGATGTCGGGCGTGGTCTTGTTGGCGGCCAGCCGCTTGTCAGTGGGCTGGGCGCGAACGGTCGCGTCGGTCTCGCCCAGGTCGAGGCTCAGGCGGCCGAAAAGGCCCTGGTAGTCGCGGACGTGGTCGCTCAGGAGCTTGTCGTACGCTACGGCGGCGGCGGCCTTGAGTTGGGCGTCGATGCGATCGTGCGGGTGCTCGCCCTTCCAGCCCTTGCCGCGCTGGTTGAGGTAATTGGTGCCCGCGGCCAGGTAGATCGTGAGGGCGTCGCAGCCGTCGAAGACGATCGCGCCGTTCTCCGCCTTGAGCGTTCCGCCCTCGTTGACCGCCAGGAGCTGGGCCTCGTAGTCCAGGACGACGGAATAGACGTTCTTGGTCCCCCGCCCGCTGCCGCCGCGGTAGGCGAAGCCGGACAGGTCGCCCTTGGCCGTGATGCGGTTGCCGGCTGCGGTGACGGCGGCTTTGTGCATGTCGGTCAGCGTGATCGTGCCCGTGTAGGCGCCCTTGCGGTCGGCGGTGAAGCGGAAGACCATGACCTGCGCGGGGCGGCTGGAGAAGTACTCGCGCTTGTAGCACGTGGAGGCGATCTTGTAGGTGATCGTGTGGACGGCGCGGGCGATGTCCAACTGGCGGCGGTAGTCGGCGGCGTCGGCGTGAGGCAGCTCGACGAAGAAGTCGCCGAACGCCTGGTACGCGCCGGTGTCCTTCTCGTCGCCGATCCAGAGCGTGTCTTCGTTGAACTGGACTTGCTCTTTTCCGGTCCCGCCGAAGACCATGCCGCCGAGCCGGCCGTTGCCCAGGGGCAGGGCCTCGGTCTCCCAGTTGCGGGCGGGCTGGGTGTACCACAGGACGCGCGGCATGGGCTGATCGGCGCCTGCTTCCGGGGGGGCAAGGGGCAGCAAGACGGCGGCGATGATTGCCATAACGGCGAGACACGAGCCGGAGATGGGCCGGGTCATGCGCAGGCTCCTTGTTCGGGTTTTCTGAAGAGTGGGTCCGCTGTCGGGAATAACGATGCTGAAGAGGACGTATTGGCGGGCAAGTTACCTGGTCCGCCTGCGGCCGACGTGCGGGCGCATAGCAAACGATCGTTGTGCCCCTCCCCGTAATCGGCCCAGTATGCGGGCAATCGTGGCGTGCTCTTTCATCGGCGGCCCACACGGGTAGAATACGGCGAGCAAAGGAGCACCCGTATGCGGAGTCGATTGGGTTGGTTCATCGTGCTGTCGGGAGCGATCCTGCCGGGCGCCGTGTTGGGAAGGGACGCCGCGGGCCTGATTCCACCCTCGGTCACAATTGTCAGCGACGCGAATCCGCCTTCGCCGGTCCAGCACGGGCTGGCCAAACTGACCGAAGCACTCAAACGCGCGGGCGTGGCCGTGGAGCGGGCGGAGGCGCTTGGATCGGCCAGGGGCAAGACCCTGGTGGTTGCGGGACTGGCCGGGAACGACGGCCCGGCGGCATCGCTGCTCACGTCGGCCGGGCAAGCCGCCCCGCAAGGTCCCGAGGCGCTGGTTATCCACAACATGCGGTGGCGGGAGAAGCCCGCCTGGGTTGTCGTCGGCTCGGACGCGCGAGGGTTGATGTACGCGCTGCTTGACGTGGCCGACCGTGTGGGCTGGGCCGAAGACCCCCTGGACCCTCTCGGCCACCTTCAGCCGGCGCGGGAACGGCCCGACTGCGCTCAGCGAGCGGTTTCGCTCTACACGATGAACCGCGCCTACTGGGAGAGCCGCTTCCATGACCAACGGTACTGGACGCGGTATCTGGACATGCTGGCCGGCAATCGCTTCAACTCGCTGGTGATCGTCTTCGGTTACGAGAACGGCGGGTTCCTGGCGCCGTGCTATCCGTACTTCTTCGACGTTGACGGGTTTCCCGACGTGAATATGGTGGGGATCACCCCCCAGCAGCAGCGCCGCAACCTGGAGGCCCTCAACGGTCTGATCCGGATGGCTCATGAGCGCGGGCTGGACGTGACCGTCGGGATCTGGGATCACATCTACCGCGGCGGGGTCCAGGGAGGCGGGATCGCGGGTTCCCGGGAGGTCCCGGGCAAGCCCACCGAGAACCTGGTCTGGGGCGTGAATGCCCGTAACCTCACCGCGTACACGACGGCTGCCCTCGCGGAGTTCCTTCGCCGGGTGAAGCAGGTGGACGGCATCCAGTTCCGCATGCACGACGAGTCGGGGCTGAAGAAGAGCGAGCAGGAGGCCTTCTGGCGGGCCGTCTTCCAGATCATGAAGGAGCGGGCGCCGCATGTCCGGTTCGACGCCCGGGCCAAGGGATTGCCGGATGCGGTGATCCAGGCGGGCCTGGACAGCGGCGTGAGGCTTCGGATCACCACCAAGTACTGGATGGAGCAGATGGGTATGCCGTTTCACCCCACGCACATCAACCGCCAGAACCAGCACGATCGCCGCCACAGCTATGCCGACCTTCTGCGATACCCCCGGCGCTACCCGATCCACTGGCGCCTGTGGAACGGAGGAACGACGCGGGTGCTGCTCTGGGGCGACCCGGAGTTCGCAAGGCGTTTTGCCGCCAGCACGCATCTGTATGACGGGGACGGGTTCGAGGTCAACGAACCGCTGGCGACCAAGATGGAGGCCCAGCCTCACGGGGCCAAGCCGTTCGAGTTGCTGAAACCGGAGTTCCGCTATTACGACTACGAGTTCGAGCGGTACTGGCACTTCTTCCAGGTCTTCGGGCGAATGGGCTACAACCCGCAGACGCCTGAGGAGGTCTGGCGTCGGGAATTCGCCCGTCGCTTCGGGGCCCGGGCGGGCGCGCACCTGGAAGAGGCCCTGCATCGGGCGAGCTGGATCCTGCCGCGGATCGTCGCGGCCTGCTACCCGTACCGGTGCTTCCCCACGACCCGCGGCTGGGCCGAGAAGCAGCGCCTGGGGGGGCTGCCCGCCTATGCGCAAGCCGAGGGCAGCGACGTGCAGCAGTTCGCCAGCTTCGACGAAGAGGCCGTCACTCTCCTGGAGGGCAGGCAGACGGCCAAGACCCGCCCGCAGCAGACGAGTCTGTGGCTGGCCCGGACGGCACAGGACGTGCTGGCCCGGCTTGCGCAGGCCCGCGATGCCGCCGGGGGCGAACCGAACAAGGAGCACCGCTCGACGGCTACCGACCTGGCCATTCTGGCCAACCTGGCCCTGTTCCATTCGCGGCGGATTCCGGCGGCGGTGAACTATCGCCTCTTTGAAAGAACCGGCGACCCGGGCGCGCTGGAGTCGGCATTGGGTCACGAACGAGGCGCTGTCGAGGCCTGGCGGACGCTGGTCGCCGCGGCCGGAGACGTCTACGCCGACGACCTGCAGATGGGGGTCCGTTCCGCCGACCTTTGCGGGCACTGGCGCGATGAACTGGGCGCCCTGGAAAAGGGGCTGGGCGACCTGGAACGAAAGTTGGCGGACCTGAAGGCGGGCAAAGGACGCCCACCCGGCCGCCGCGGAACCGCGCCGGCGCCGAAGTATCCGGTCCGGCCGGCCTCGGCGGACCAGGATGCACCCACGGTCGTCCACGAGCCGGTCCTTTCCGCCCCCGCGGGGAAGCCTCTGGCGATAGAGGCTCAGGTGCGGGATTCCTCGGGGGTCGCCTGGGTCCGCTTGCGCTATCGGGCCGTGAACCAGCAACTGGACTACCAGACGCTTGAGATGATCTCTACCGGGGAGGGCGGAACGTATCGTGCGGTGATCCCGGCCGATCAGATCTCTCCCGCGTGGGACGTGATGTACTTCATCGAGGTCATGGACAAGCAGGGCAACGGCAGGATCCACCCTGACTTCAACAACGAGACGCCTTATGTCATAGTCCGCCTGGCACGGTAGTGTGTGTCCACGTGGCGGCATTCAGGATCAGACATGACTGAAGAAGCTCACGAAAATCAGATGACGCAGGCTGGGTCTGCCCGGTCGGCAGGCTGGCGTGGCGCGGTGCGCGGCAACGTGCTGTCGATGGGGCTGGTGAGCCTGTTCACGGACTTCTCCAGCGAGATGATGAACCCGCTGCTGCCCATTTACGTCCTGGGGCTGGTGGCCCCGGGGCCGGGGGCGGTAAAGGCGGCGGTGATCCTGGTGGGACTGATGGAGGGCATCGCCGAGACGACCGCCAGCCTGCTGAAGATCTTCTCCGGGCGCTTGAGCGACGTGCTGGGCAAGCGCAAGGCGCTAGTGGTGGTGGGATACGGGTTGTCGTCGGTCAGCCGCCCGCTGATCGCCCTGGCGGGCGCGGTGTGGCACGTGATCGCCTTGAAGTTCGCCGATCGCGTGGGCAAGGGCTTGAGGACGTCCCCGAGGGACGCGCTGATCGGCGACAGCGTCGGTCCGTCGGTGCGGGGGCTGGCGTTCAGCTTCCACCGGACGATGGATCACGTGGGAGCGGTCCTGGGCCCGCTGGTGGCCGTGGGCGTGTTGTACGCGCTGTTGGGCGAGGTGTTGTGGAAAGGGGCGACGGACCGGCCGTCAAGCGAGCAGATGCGGGCGCTGTCGTGGCTGTTCGCGATCGCGGTGGTGCCGGGCGTGCTCGCGATGGCGGCGGTGTTGCGCGTGCGGGAGATCGCGCCGCCGGGCCGCCCCGAGCCCGCGAGCCCGACCGCGGCGGAAGGCCCGGCCCCGAGCGTGTGGCGGGAGCTTCCGCGGAAGTTCTATCTGTTCGTCTCGATCGTGACACTGTTCGCACTGGGCAACAGTTCGGACATGTTCATCGTGTTCCTGGGCAGCACGCGGTTCGGGATGTCGGTGCTGGAGGTGGTGATCCTGTGGGTGGCGCTGCACGTCTCGAAGATCGCCTTCAGCATCCCCGGCGGGATCGTGTCGGACAAGATGGGGCGGCGCCCGGTGCTGGTGGCCGGGTGGATCGTGTACGCCCTGGTGTACCTGGGCCTGGGCTTTGCGGACCAGGCGTGGCATTTGTGGACGCTGATCGTGGTGTACGGGCTCTACTACGGCCTGAGCGAGGGCGTGGAGAAGGCGCTGGTGACGGACTTCATCCCCAGCCGGCACCGGAGCACGGCGTTCGGGATCTACCACGGGGCGGTCGGTGTCGCGGCCCTGCCGGCGAGCTTGATCTTCGGGGCGGTGTGGTCGGCGGCGGGAGCGTGGGCGAGTTTCGTCTTGGGCGCGGCATTGGCGGGCGTGGCGGCGGTGCTGCTGGCGGTGCTCCTGGCCCGCGGGGGCGACTCGAAGGAGGCCTGAGCCTTCTGTCGCTGCTGCGGGGCGGGAAATCCGGCGGGGAGGGGGCGGTTTTAGGGCCATCGTCGGCCCGATCGCCGCTCATGTCACGGCGGTGAGTGTCCAGAGAAAAAGGGGGACTTTGTAAAATGCAAATCCTTTTGTGGCATTCACTTGTAAAAATCCTTCGCGGAGGCTCGTTCCTGGTGCGGCGTGCGAGGGTATCATAGAACACAGACAGTGGAGCGGATGCGGCACAGGGGCGTTGTTTACCTGGATAGGCCGCCCACGCACTCCGGTTTGCCCCCTTGGAAGAAGGTGATAGGCTGGCACGACGGCAGCCGGGCTGGCCGGCTTGAAGGACAGTCTGGATCGCGAGGTTTGCGACGTGTCGGCGAAGCTGTTACAGTCTACCATAAACAGTTGGGCAACCATCCGTTACGAGCTTCTCAACGCCCGCATCTGCGACCTGGATCTGCGGATCGTTGGCTCGCCTCTTGAGCCCCTGATCCAGAAACTGCGGCGAGAGTTGACGGCCAAGCAGTTGCGTTTCCGCCCCCGGTTCTACCTGACCGACGCCTGGGGCTGCCCGGACCAGGTGCCGGTGATCGGGATACCGTTCTACCTGGCCGACCGCCGCCTGGCCCGCATCGAGGAGGAACAGACGGGCGAAGTCGAGGACGACCAGACGGTGATGATGTTCCTCCGCCACGAGGCCGGTCACGCCTTCAACTATGCTTACCGCCTGTGGCAAGACCCCGAGTGGAGCGAGGTGTTCGGGCCGTTCTCCAAGCCCTACCGCGAGGCCTTCCAGCCCCAGCCGACCAGCCGGCAGTTCGTGCGGCACATCTTCGTGGCCCAGTACGGGCCCACCTACGCGCAGAAGCATCCCGACGAGGACTTCGCCGAGACCTTCGCGGTCTGGCTGACCCCGCGGTCCTGCTGGCGGCGGAAGTACCGCAGTTGGCCGGCCCTGCGGAAGCTCAAGTACGTCGACCGCCTCATGCGGGGCATCCGCGGGCAGAGCCCGTTGTGCACCCATGGGGCCCTGGTCCGGCCCATCGAGAAGCTCCGCCTCAACGTGGCCGAGCACTATGGGCAGCGGGCCGAGCGCTTCCGTTCGACCGCCCAGGGCTACGTGGACGACCGGCTGCGGGAAGTCTTCCCGCCGGTCTCGGGCAAGGTCATTCCCGCCCGCGTGCTGGTCAAGAAGCACCGCAACGAGTTGGCCGACCTGGTGATCCGCTGGACAGGGCTGACCGACCCCGAAATCCAGGTCCTGATGGACAAGCTCGAGGACCGCTGCGAGATGCTCCAGTTGCGTCTGGTTCAGGGCCAGGCGGTCCGCAGGCTGGTGGACCTGTCGGCCATGGTGACGGCGGTGGCGATGGAGCTGGCCTACACGGGCCGGCTGATGGGCTGAACCATCGGGATGTCGACGTCGTAGGGCGGGCCCTCGAGGGCGGCCTTCACCACGAGCTGGAGGAGTTGCGGATAGGGGATTCCCGCCCGTTCGGCCGAGCGGGCCAGGCCCATGCCTTCGTCGAGACAGCAGTTGCAGTTGACCTCCAGGACGCGGGGCATGTCCTCGTCGTCCAGGCGGATGTCCACCCGCCCATAGCCCCAGCCGCTGACGGCCCGGAACGCCCGCAGGGCGGTCACGCCGATCTGGCGGGCCAGTTCCGGCTCGACCTGGGCGGGGCACTCCACACGGGTGTTCTGGTACTCCAGCGACGTCTCGACCCACTTGGCCGCGTAGGACATGATCGGAGGGATGTCGTCGGGCAGGTCGTAGACCACCTCGGCCAGGGGCATGACGCGGAGGCGGTGTCCGCCGACCACGCCGACGTTGAACTCGCGACCCGGCAGGAACGCCTGGATCAGCGCGGGCTGGTTGTACTCGTGCAGGATGTGGCGGACCTTGTCGCGCAGGGCCTTCTTGGAGTAGACCACGCTGTCGCGTTCCAGGCCGATGCCGGCGTGCTCCTGCCCGGGCTGGACGATCAGCGGGAAGGCGCGCTTGTGGCGGTCGACGTCGCCGAGGCGCTCCAGCAACTCGGTCTGCGGGGGGATGGGGATGCTCGCCCCGTGCAGCAGGCTGGCCGACATGTACTTGTAGCGCGTCAGCCCCAGCGCCAGCGCGGGCGAGCCCGTCACCGGATAGCCCATCATCCGCACGACCGCGGCCAGGCGCATCTCGTACAGCGCGCCGTGCACGACGTCATCGTACTGATTGAAGACCACGTCGGGGTGGAGCCGCCGCAACTTGCGCTGGAAGCCGAACAGGTCGCGGGCCAGCGGCAGGACGGTGACGTTGTAGCCCACGGATCGCAGCGTGCGGGCCATCCGGCGGATCATGATCCGCAGGTCGTGCACGCTGCCTCGGTCCTCGGGCGCAATCTGCCCCGTGCCCAGGTCCGAGTTGTAGACCAGGGCTACGTGCAGCCGTTTCCGCGTTCTTTTGACGTGTCGCAACATGCGGCTGCGATTGTGCGGAACCCGCCGCGACTTGTCAACGAGTTTTGCATTTGTCCGCTTGGTGCGTTATGTCACATGGAAGTTCTGGGAGCCATGGGACCTATGGGAATGACGGCACGAATAACGAGTCTTGCCTTGGCGGCCGCGATGGCCGCGCTCCTGCTGGCGCCCGCGTCGGCGCCCGCGGACGACAAGCCGTGGGCGTTGCACGTGATCGACGACTCCTCCAGGGGGGCCGACGGCGTGCGACTGGCGGACGTGAACGGCGACGGGCGGCTGGACATCGCCACCGGCTGGGAGGAGGGCGGCATCACGCGCGTTTATCTCCATCCCGGGCCAGGCAAGGTGAAGGACGCCTGGCCGGCCGTGACGGTGGGGCGGACGCCCAACGTCGAGGACGCCGTACTGGGCGACCTGGACGCCGACGGGTCGGCCGACGTGATCGCCTGCTGCGAGGGGCGGACGCGTTCGATCTTCATCCACTGGGGCCCGAAACGCGACCTGCTGCTCGACCCGGCCGGCTGGACGCAACAGCCGCTGCCGGCGGCCCGCGGACGGATGATGTGGATGTTCGCCCTGCCGATGCAGCTCGACGGGCGATGCGGGCTGGACATTGTGGCCGGGGGCAAGGGGGCCGGGGCGCAGATCGGCTGGTTTGCCGCCCCGAGCGACGCCCGAAAGCTGGACGAGTGGACCTGGCACGCCATCAGCCCGGCGGGGTGGATCATGTCGCTGATCGCCGTGGACATGGACGGCGACGGCGACCTGGACGTGGTGACCTCCGACCGCAAGGGGGCCCTGCGCGGCTGCCGCTGGCTGGAGAATCCGGGTCCGGGCGCGGAACAGTCCAAGCCGTGGGCCAACCACTTCATCGGCGGGCGCGACCTGGAGGTGATGTTCATGCGTCTGGCCGACCTGGACGGCGACGGCCTGGAGGACGCGATCGTGGCGGTCAAGCCGCGTCGCGTGCTCTGGCTGCGTCGTTTGGACAAGAGCGGGCTCAAGTGGGAAACGCGCGAGCTGCCCTATCCCGACGGCATGGGGACGGCCAAGGCGGTGGCGGCGGGCGACATCGACGGCGATGGGAAGCTGGACGTGGTGATCAGTTGCGAGGGGGCGGACAAGCCGCTGTCCGGCGTGCGGTGGATCGGGCGACAGAAACGCGACGGGCGGGAGACGTGGGCGCCGCACGAGATCGCCGGCCCCCCGGGCAGCAAGTTCGACCGGATCGAACTGCTGGACATGGACGGCGACGGCGATCTGGACGTGCTGACCTGCGAGGAGCGGGAGGCGGGTCGCGGCCTGGGCGTGTTCTGGTACGAGAACCCCGTCAGAAGCAAGTAGAACGCGGCATGGTCACTTCAGTGATCCATGTCTTCCAGGCGGTTAGATTTCGTTTCTCCCCCCGCGTCCCGTAGAATCGCTCCAACGCAATCGTGCGAATGTGGAGATCCGGATGAAGACGACAAACCCGCGAGTGATGAGGTGGATCGTTCTGGCCTGTGGTCTATGCTTCTCTGGCCTGGCCCTTGCGGACGACTGGCCCCAGTTTCGTGGGCCGCGGCGCGACGGCAAGTCGGCCGAGACGGGGCTGCTCCAGCGCTGGCCCGAGGGCGGGCCCAAGCGCCTCTGGAGCGCAGACGGCCTGGGCGACGGTTACACCCACGCGGTGGTCGCGGGCGGCAAGGTCTACATCACCGGCATGATCGAGCGACAGGCCGTCCTGCACGCGTTCGACTTGGCGGGCAAGAAGCTCTGGCACACGGTGGTGGGCCCGGAGTGGGCGGCCAGCCACCCCGGCACGCGGAGCATCCCCACCGTACACGACGGGCGGATCTACCTGACCACCGGGGTGGGGCACGTGGCCTGCCTCGACGTGGCGACCGGCGAGAAGCTCTGGGCGTTCGACTCCTTCGAGCGGTACCAGGCCCCGCAGGTCAAGTGGGGCTGGGCCGAGAGCCCGCTCGTGTTCGACGACAAGGTGATCCTCACCCCCTGCGGGCAGAAGGCGGCCATGGTCGCCCTGGACCGCAAGACGGGCAAGGAGGTCTGGGCGAGCAAGCCTCTGGCGCACAAGTCGAGTTTCTGCTCGCCGGCCCTGGTCACCCATCGCGGGCGGCGCATGATCGTCACCCACACCGACGCCGCCGTCGTGGCCTTCGACCCGGAGGGCGGCAAGCTCCTCTGGCAGCACCCGTACCAGAACGCCCGCGGCAACCACCCCGACACCCCGATCTACCACGAGGGCCTACTCTACGTCACCAGCGGCTATGGGCTGGGGGCCATCGGCCTGCAGTTGGCGGACGACGGCCTGAGCGTGCGGCGGATCTGGGAGCAGAAGCGCCAGGACCCCTGCCATGGGCAGGCGGTGCTGTTGGACGGCTACACCTACGCCGCGAGCCACCGGGCCGCCAACGGGCGCTGGTCGTGCGTGGAGTTCAAGACAGGCAAGCTGGCCTGGGAACACGAGGGGATCGGGCGCAGCGGGTCGGTCATCTTTGCCGACGGCCTGCTCTACGGCTACAGCGAGGACGCTCACGTGGGGCTGATCAAGCCCTCGCCCAAGGCCTGCGAGGTGGTGGGGCGGTTCAAGGTGGACTTCGGCCAGGGGCCCCACTGGGCCCACCCGGCCGTTGCCGAGGGGCGGCTGTTTGTCCGCCACGGGGACGTGATGGTCTGCTACGACGTCAAGAAATGAGCCAGACGAGGACGGCAACATGAACGCACTTGCGGCGGGTCGAGCCCGAAAGCTGACCACGACATGGTTGGTGACGATCGTTCTGGGTGCGGCGGCCGGGGCGTTGTGGGGCGCGGTGTGCGACGGGCTGTACAACTCCGAGATCATGCACGGCGCCGGACGGATCGGCTGGCACGCCGGTCTGGTCGCCGGCGGTCTGGGCGGCGTGTTGGCGGCGATTCTCTGGTGCCGATGGACCGGCGGGCTGGTCCGTCGCGGCCGGCGCCCCGTGCGGAGCGGCCTCCTTACCGGCGTGGCGGTGGGCGCGCTGGCCGGCCTGCTCCCGCACGTGCTGCTGATCTGGCTGCACGTCGTGCCCGCGAAATCGTGGGCGGGATATCTGACGACCGGGCTGAGCTTCGGAGCGGTCACGGGGCTGATGGCGGGCTTGATCGCCGGGACCGTGCTCCGGGCCGAGTGGAATCAAGCCGCCGGGCTGCCCGGATCGTAAGACAGTCATCGTCGGCGTGCAGATTAAGCCCCGAACGGGGCGGCGTATATCAGCCCTGGCCGGAGCGCAGCGCAGCAGCCCAGCATCATCGTCGGCGTGCAGATTAAGCCCCGAACGGGGCGGCGTATATCAGCCCTGGCCGGAGCGCAGCGCAGGCCAGGGTACGCGTGACGGGGAAACCTGAGCCCTGAAAGGGCGACGTAAACAAACGCCAATCGAGCCTCCGTGTCGCTTGTTCTCCTGTCGTGTGGTTCCCGGGTGCGCCGATGCCCTAGCGCGGTGGTCGCCCCGTCTGGCACCAGCGTTGGTACATCGCCCTTTCAGGGCTCCC
>JAKJER010000061.1 GCA_022705325.1 Planctomycetota bacterium
CGCCACGGTTAACGTACACTCCTGAGCGATCACGCGATGCCTCCATGGGGGGAGGCATCATACCCGGCAGGGATGACATAATCGCTGTGGCGTTAAGGGGTGTCATAATCGCTGTGGCACGACAGGGACAATCCCATCGACAACTGACTATTGTGCACTGAAGACGCATCTTCCAGAGGCCTGGCACTCCTGCTTGTCTTCAATGGCCCATGGCCGGTGGTCAATGCGGCTGCCGGCTGGTGGTGTGCGGCCCCCGCCCCCATTGCAGTTTGGTCGTCAGGGTGTCGAAGAAGTCGCGCTGCGGGTGGCTGAAGATCCGCGCGGGGCGGGCATGACGGACGATCTCGACGCGGTCGCCCTCGCAAAGGTGGGTGCTGACCTGCCCGTCGATGATAAGGGCCGTGCCGGGGTTGATGCGGACGGCGTCGATGCAGATGGGGCTGTGGGTATCGACGACCAGCGGCCTCATCGCCAGGCTGTGCGGGGCGATGGGCGTGAGGATCAGGGCGTCGAGGGACGGCTCAAGAATGGGCCCGCCGGCGGACATGTTGTAGCCGGTCGAACCGGTGGGGGTGGCGACGATCAGTCCGTCGCCGAAATACTGGGCAATCTGGGTGTCGCCCTGGAATACGTCCAGTTCGATCATGCGGAAGGGTTGGCCGGCGGAGATGACGACGTCGTTGGCGGCCGCTGAGCAGAAGCCGTGGCGTTCGCAGTTGGAGACGCAGACCTGGAGCATGATGCGCCGGGCAGGCGCCAGTCGCCCAGCCAGGATGTCGTCCAGGTAGGTCCGCAGGGCGTCGAGGTCGAACTCGGCCAGGAAACCGAGCTTGCCCATGTTGACGCCCAACAGAGGGATGTCGGTGTCGGCCAGGGCTCGAGCGGCGGACAGAAGCGTGCCGTCGCCGCCGAGCACGAGGCACAGGTCGGCCTGCGCAGCGCACCGGGACAGTTCCTCCCGGGCGGACTGGACCAGCATCACTTCGGCCCGCTGGGCGATCCACTCCCGCAGTGCCTCCAGTTCCTGCTGCACGCCGGGCTTGTCGAGATTGGCCAGGATGATGATCCGCTTGCTCACGATCGCCATTGTCAATTGTTGGTCGTCAATTGGCAATAGTCAATCGTTACGCTGCGGCGCGGATGGGCGACGCTTGCGCCGTGCCGGCCTGGGCCTGCTCGCGGGCGATGGCCAACAACCGTCGAACCAGGTAGGGCGCGGGCCAGGTCCGCTGTCCGCGGTCGAGGTTGGCCAGGGCCCACGCCGGCGCCAGCGGCAGCAAGATGGCCTCCACGTCGGTGTCTTCCAGTTCCGCCGCCAACTGGCTGAGGGCCTCGACCATGCTTACGCCCCGGGGACGGACTCGTCCCGCGCCCGGCTGAAAGCCGCCGCACAGTTCGGGCTTGGTGGTGACGATGTGCTCGCGGCAGGCCAGGGGGCGGCGCGAGTAGAGACGGCACCTACGGGCTTCCGGAGCGCCGTGCAGCAGGGGGCAAGGCTGATTGATGCGGGCGGACCACTGCCCGAGCAGCCCGGCTGTCGTCTCGCCTGGGGCGGCCTCCAGAGACGGCAACTCCGACTGCAACACGGTCTGGGCGACCCGAACGAACGAGCCGACAAGATGGTCGCGCGTGCCGGCGTCCAGGTCCTGGATGTCTTCCAGCAGGGCAAACGCTTCGGGACCACTCACGGGCACGAGGTAATGGCAGCAGGGCGAGCAGCCCTTGAGACAGGAGACGGTCCGGCCCTCGCGGCGGCTGCGGTCGCAAGCGGTGCGAGTCGCGTCGTCGGAAGCGGCGCGGGCCAGAGGGACGAGTTGGCTGAGCCGGGCCGGTTCGTCGGCGACGGCGGCGCAGACGGTGATCGGTCCGTCGGCGAGGGGCAGTTCAGCCTGGAGAATCTGCCTTCCAGCCAGCGAGGCGTCGAGCCGGCTGCGAGGGTGGTCCAGGACCAGGATAGGGTTGTCCGAACTCATGGGGCTTTACCTCGCTTGGCGCTCCTGATGTAGATATCGGCGCGGGCGAGGGGGTGGTTTAGCAGGCAACAAGTACCCAACGAACGACCAATGTCCGGTTTTCGATTCCGTTGCGGGCAGGTCAGGTGGCGGCCTGGATTTCCTGGGTGATCCGGTCGATTGCGGCCTGGAGCTGCGGGTCGCGTTGGCGGAGGCGGTCGATAGTCTTGTTGGCGTGCAGCACGGTGCTGTGGTCGCGTCCGCCGAAGTACCCGCCGATCTCTTCCAGGCTGTGGCGGGTCAGGGTGCGGGCCAGGAACATGCACACCTGGCGGGGCAGGGCAATCGAGCGGCTGCGCTTCTTGGACTGCAGGTCCGCCAGGCGGACGTTGAAGCGGGTGGTGACAGCCGCCAGGATCGATTCGATGGTCACATCCTTGGTCGTGCGGACGGGCTCGGCCCCCAGGGCTTCTTCGGCCAGCCTGAGATCGATGGAGCGGTCGGCGACCTTCGCCAGCATGGCCACTTTGGAGATGGCCCCCTCCAACTCGCGGGTGTTGGAGTCGACCAGGCTGGCGATGAAGCAGACAACGTCCTCAGGCAGCTCGACGCTGCGCAAGCGGGCTTTTTTGTGAAGGATCGCGATGCGGGTCTCGTAGCAGGGGCGGTCAATGCGGGCAACCAACCCCCAGTTGAAGCGACTGACCAGGCGCTCTTCCAGGTGGGGGATCTCGCTTGGCGAGCGGTCGCTGGAGAGGATGATCTGCTTCTGGGCCTGATAGAGCGTGTTGAAAGTGTGGAAGAACTCCTCCTGCGTCTGCTCGTGGTCGGAGAGAAACTGGATGTCGTCGATAGCCAGCACGTCGGCATGGCGGTAGCGGTAGCGGAACTCGTGGAGCTGACCCTTCTCGACGGCCTCGATGAAGTGGTTGACAAACGTCTCGCAGGAGAGGATGGAGAGGCTGGCCCTGGGATTGTCCTGGGCGATCTTCCGGCAGGTAGCCTGGAGCAGGTGGGTCTTGCCCAGCCCGACGCTGCCGTGAAGGAACAGCGGATTATACGTTCGTCCGGGCGACTCGCTGACGGCCACACTGGCCGCGTGGGCCAGGCGATTGCACGGGCCGGTCACGAACGTCTCGAATGCATAGTCGTCGTTGAGGGCGACGGGGGGCTCCGGCAGGGCCACCTCCACCTGGGTGGGGTGCTCGCCCTGGCTTTCCTTCTGGGCGGCGGTGAGAAAGCACACGCCGATCAGCCGCCCGGTGGCGGCCTGGGCGGCCTCGGTGAACAGCCTGGTGGCGTGTTGTTGGCAGTACTGCTGCTCGGCCTTGCCGGGCACCTCGATCTCCAGCAGCCCGTGCTCCAGCGAGATCGGCTCCAACTGCGTGAACCAGGGACGGATGAGATGACCTCCCGTGGCCACTACCTGCTGGATCACTTGTTGCCACAGTCCACGATCCACAGTCGCCATATTCGAACGTCAGCCTTTCGTCCAGCGCGCGCATTGGCACGCATAAGCAATTTCCAAAAAAGAAATCGATGGGTTCGGCTGTGACCGGGGAGCGTCGATGCCTTCCCTGGCGGCGAGTTGGACTTCCCTGTATCGGTCACGCCTTCATCGATCCAACAAGCCAAACTCTACACCACGATCCGCGCCTTGTCAAAAGCAAATCCGGCGATTTTGCGGAGGAAGAATTCAACCTCCGATGCGAACAAGACTTGTTCCCTGTTTCGCGACAGAGCTTATTTCGTGCGCTGGTGCGGGCACGTTAATCATCCGCCTTCTTTCACCGCCGCGAAGAACGCGTCCAGATTCTCGGCCGGCGTTTCCACCGCCAACGTGCAGCCGGAACTGGCGACGAACCGCGCGTGCCCGACAGAGCGCATCGAGCGGACCAGTTCCATCGTCGTCTGGCGGACTTGCCTCGGCGCCGCCTGGGCCAGCAAGGCCACCGGATCGAGATTGCCCCACAGCCCCACCCCGGGCCCGACGATGCGGGCGGCGGCGGTCAGATCCACTCGCTGGTCCAGCTCCAGCGCGTCGACGCCGGTGGCGGCCATGTCGCTCACTACCGCTGTCGCGCTGCCGCAGATGTGCAGCGTGACGGGCTTGACCGTCGACGCCTTGAGCCGCTCGACGAGCCTGCAGGCGAAGGGCCAGGCGACTTTGTGGTACAACTCGGGCCCCAACAGGCCGGCTGGGCTGTCGCCCCCGCTGAGCACGTCGGCCCCCGCGCGATCCAGCGACAGGGCGTAGGCGGAGGCGTAGTCGACGGCCTTGGCCATCACCGCCTCGAGCAAGGGCGGGTCGTCGAAGGCCTTCATCAGGGAGGTCTCGATGCCCATCAGCGCGCAGGCCAGGGAGAAGGGGTACTGGTCGAAACAGGCAACGAGGCAGACATCCTCACCGACGCCTCGCCGGATGCGCTGCAGGGCATCGAGCATCATGGGCCAGCGGCCCTGTGAGCCTGGATCGGGCGGGGGGATCTTGTCCACGTCCGCAGGCTGCGAGACCAGCGGCTCCCCGGTACCGGACATGGGGCTGTCCCCGTCGCTGAAGGCGACGGGTGCACCCATGGCCTGTGCGGTGACCCACGTGTCGGCCGACAGCCAGATCGCGTCGGGTTGGAAGCGTTCGTAGTAGCGGGTGACGCACTCGGCCAATGTGGCTGCGTCGGTGGTGTAGCGGCGGAGGGACACGCCGGCCAGGCGGGCACAGTAGTGCACCGGCCCGCCCCGCCAAAACGTCGAGGACGAGTTCGCGACCGGTCATGGCAAACCTTCGCTTTCTGCCGGGGGCGAGTGAGATGATAGCGGACGCAGGCAAGCGCGACAAGTTCCGGCTGATTCTTGAGAGTGACGGGAGATTACGCTGCCACCGGGATGTTGACCGTGTCGGCCACGATGTGTCCGTCGCGAAACTCCACCACACGGTCGGTCTGGTCGGCTACCTCTCGCTCATGGGTGACGATGAGCATGGTCACGCCAAGCTGGCGGTTGAGGTCGATCAAGAGGCGGATGATCTCCGCGCCGGTGGTGGTGTCCAGGCGGGCGGTGGGTTCGTCGGCCAGCAACAGCGAGGGGGCGTTGACCAGGCTGCGGGCCAGGTTTACACGCTGCCTCTGCCCGCCGGACAGTTCGCCCGGGCAGTGCTTCATGCGATCAGCCAGGCCCACACGGGCCAGCAGGTCCTTGGCCCGGCTCTTGGCCTTGTGGCCACTCATGCGGGCCACGCGGGCCGGCAGCATCACGTTCTCCAGGGCCGTCAGGTGCGGCAGGAGCAGGTCGTCCTGGAAGACGAACCCCAGATGGCGGTTACGGAAATTGTTCAGATGGCACTGGTCGAGGCGGTGGATGTTGAGCCCGCCGATGAGCACGCGCCCGCTGGAGGGCTTGTCCAGCGTCGAGACGATGTTCAGCAGCGTGGTCTTGCCCGCGCCGCTGGGCCCCACCAAGGCCGCCACCTCGCCCTGCGCGATCCGCAGATTCACGTCAAAGAGCACCTGGAGCGGCACGGACCCGCCGTATCGCTTGTTGACATTCTCGACGCTGACAATCGGTTCGCTCATTACCTATCAGCTTTCAGTCCTGCAGCCCATCAAGACTCGGTATCCTCTAGGCCTCTGCGGCGCGCCGCCTCTCACCGACCGAAGATCACTTGCACCGGGTCCAGCTTGGCGGCCTTCCGCCCGGACCACCAGGCCGACAGGCCCATGGTGCAGGCTGACAACACGCCCGCCAGCACAAACGCCGACAGCTTGGGACAGGTCGCATACGAGCCGATCCCGTATGTCTCCTCGCTGACGGTGTAGGGGTTGCTCTGCTCGAAGGCCATCACGCCCAGTGCGATGGTGCAGCCGATCACCGTGCCGATCACCCAGATCACTGCCGCCTCGGTCAGAAGGATGGTCTTGAGCGAGCTGCGCGAGCCGCCCATGGCCCGCAGGATGGCCAGTTCCTTCTGCCGGTTGAGGATGAACATGGAGAATACGTTCGCCATCCCCGCCGAGGCCACCAGGGCAACCAGGATATTGATGAACAGCGTGACCCGCTGCACCGTGGCAATCTCGGCCAGCAGGCTGGCGTTGTCGTCCATCCAGTTGCGGATCTTGTGGTCCAGACGCTGGTCGAGGGCCGCGGTGACCTGGGCGGCCTGGTTGAGTTCCTCGCATCGAACCGCCAGGGCGGAGACCTCGCTGCCCATGGCGAACATCCGTTGGCCGGTCGACAGGGCGACGTACGCGTGCTGTATGTCCTTGTCGTAGTAGCCGCTGCGGAAGATCGCCTTGACCCGCATTACTCGGCTGGTCTGGGCGGTGGCCACATGGATGTGCTCGTCAACGTGGACGGCCAGCTTCTGGGCCATGCGGAACCCGATGGCGATGTCGCTGGGCCCGAGTTTGGGCGCCCGTCCGTCGGGAAAGTGGCGGGCGATGTTGACCACGTGGGCGTACTCGCGCGGATCGATGCCTTCGACCGTGATGCCCAGATTGACTCGTCCTCGGCTCACGGTGGCCGAGCCGCGCACGAAGCTGGCTACCGCCTGTACGCCGGGCGCCTGGGCCAGGCGCACCGCCAGGGCGTGCTGCCCGTTCAGGTCGCGGTAGCGGGGGTAGGTACGATCATCCAGGGCCAGCACCACGCCGTCGCCCGCTTCGCGGCGGAGCGTCTTATCCAGCTGTCCGCGCGGCTTCTCCTTCGGCCAGATCGTCACGTGGGCGGAGTTCTGCTCGATCGCCCGGTCAATCAGGTCATCGTAGAAGCTGGACATCGTGCTGGGGATGTAGACCATTACCAGCACGGCCACCGCCAGGCCCAGGACCATCCCGGCCATGTGCCAGGGGTGGCGGCTGAGGTTGCGGCAGGCAAGATGGAGTTCAAATGGCAACATTACAACCAAACCTGATTCCGTGCTCCTGAGTGCCGGCCACTGGCCACTAATTCACCCTCACCACTTCCCCGACATCCAGTCCCTTGCGGATTTCGACCCAGTGTCCGTCGGTGGCCCCGAGTTCGACGAAACGCTTCTCGAAATTGGGTCCACTACGGACCCAGACTTCCGCACTCTCGCCGCTGCCTCGGACAGCCTCGGCCGGCACACGGATCACGCGATCGCGCTGCTCCCGGACCAGGGCGATATCGACGGCCATTCCGTCCATCAGCGCCACCGCCGGGGCCTCGTGGAGGCGAAGCAGCACGGTGACGGCTCCGCTCTCGGGGTCCACGCGGGGGAGGATCTTCTCCACAATGGCCTCCAGCGGCTTGTCGGGGTAAGCGTCGGCCAGCACACGGGCCTTGTGTCCCAGGCGGATGCCCGCGAGCTGGGTCTCCTGGACCGCCGCCCGGATTTCGGTGTCGTCAAGGTTGTTCAGGTGCATCAGGAGTTGGCCCGGCGAGACGACCTCGCCCACGTCCACGTATCGGGCGGTGACGATGCCGCGGTGGGGGGCGTGGAGAACGCACTTGGCTCGCAGGGCCTGGCAGCGCTGCAACTCGGCCTGGGCCTGGCGGACTTCCGCCTCGGCGCGGGCGATCTGCTCGGGGCGCGCCCCCGCCTCGAGCAGGTCCAGATCGGCCTGGGCCGATTTGAGCGTCGCCTGGGCGACCTTCAGCTTGGTCTCCTCCAGACTCAGTTCGGAGGCCGTCGCCGCTCCGCGCTTGCGAAGATCCTCCAGGCGGGCGAAGTTCTTCTGCGTGTGGTCCAGTTCGCTCTGGGCCTGTACCACAGCCTGGCGGGCCCGCTCGAGTTCTTCTTTTCGCGCCCCGGCCTTCAGTTCCGCCAGCGTCTGGCGGGCGACCTCGATGCGGGCCTGGCTCTTGGCGCACTCGGCTGCCAGGACCGAGTCGTCCAACTCGACCAGCACCTGGCCCTTTTGGACCTGCTGCCCCTCGCGAACGCACATGCGGGCGACAGCGGCGACGATCTCGCTGGCCACGGTGGTCTTCTGCTTGTTACGGACGGTGCCCGAGACGGTCACCCCGGTCAGCAACTCCCCCTGGTCGACCGTCCACAGGCGGATGGAACGCTGGCTGTAATCGTGCCACCACCAGGCCATACCCACAGCCGAGGCCAGCACAATCGAGAACAGCAGCAATCGAATCATGGCTCGAATCACGGTCTTGCTCCTGGGCGCAAGGCAACAGGTGCGCCCAGTAGGGGTATCGGAGCGCGGGGGAAGGGTCTTAAACAAGCTCCCGGGTTCGTCGAGGCCCCCGGAACGTCTTGTGGTTGCCCCCGCACACCGTCTTGACGACGCCCAGGAAACCTCTGTTTCCGGTCCGCGGGCCGAGGGTGTATCGCTCGTTGTCAGCCAGGTTCGAAGAAGGCGGCTATTGCGGTCGGTCGATGGCGTCGGCTAGGGCGTCGGCGACGTAAGCAACCTGGCCCTCGCTCATGCGAGAGAAGAACGGCAGGGCGATAGTGCGGTCGGCGGCGTGCTCGGTGCGAGGGAACTGGCCCGCCCGGGTGCCGAACCGCTCGACGATGTACGGTTGGAGGTGGATGGGCGAGAAGTAGTTGTTGCAGCCGACGCCCATCTGGCGAAGGCGGGCGAGGATGGCGTCGCGGTCTTGGGCGGAGAAGTCATCCGCCAGGCGGACGACGTACACGAACCAACTCGCGTCATGGGGCTGGGCCATGGCGGGCAGGTGAAGGGCGTCGAGGTCGGCCAGGGCATCATGGTAGAGTCGGGCGACGCGGCGCCGGCACTCGAGAATATCGTCGAGACGGACCATCTGGACCTCGCCGAGCGCGGCCGCCAATTCGCTCAGGCGGTAATTGTAGCCGAGTCGGGCGTGGGCGAGCCAGTCGTCGGTAGCCCGTCCCTGGTTGCGGAGCGAGCGCGCGAGGTCGCGGATCTGCGGGTCGTCGGTGACCAGCATGCCGCCCTCGCCGGTGGTAATCTGCTTGTTGGGATAGAAGGCAAAAGCGCCGCACTGCCCGAAGCTGCCCGCGGGCCGCTCGCCCAGGCGCCCGCCGAGAGCCTCGCAGCAGTCCTCGATGAAGGCCAGGCCCCGCCGTCGGGCGATCTGTTCGTGCCGGTCGAAATGGGCCAGGTTGCCGAACGCTTCGACGGGAAGGATGGCGGCGGTTCGAGGGGTGATGGCGGCCTCGATGGCGTCGGGGTTGAGGTTGTAGCTGAGCGGGTCGATGTCGACGAAGACAGGCTGGACCTGCTCGAACAGCAGGCAGTTGGTGGTGGCGATGAAAGAGAAGGGCGTGGTGATGACCTCGTCACCAGGCTGGAGCCCCAGCCCCTTAACGCACAGGTGCAGCGCAGAGGTGCCGCTGTTGACGCCGACGGCGAACGCTCGCCCGGCCCGTCGGGCCACCGCATCTTCGAAGGCCTCCAGTCGCGGGCCGATGCTGAGCCGGTCGCTTGTAAGAACGGCGAGGACGGCGTCGATTTCGCGCCGGGTGATGTCCTGCATGGACAGGGGCACCTGCATGGTCCGGGCGAGGGTCATGCGGTCACCTTGCCTTCAGCGAGGACGGGTTGCTTCCACTCGCCGACCGGCTGAGGCGGCAAGGGCGACTCTTCCGGGGGGTTGAGTGGGCGGAACTCCGGCACCAGGCGCTGGATCGACTCGATGATCTGCTCGCGCGTGGCCTTGTCTGCCAGGTCCGTCAGCTCGGCCAGTGCCTCCTGTACATGCTGCCAGGGGGTGGGTTTGCACTTCCACACGCGCACCTTGGGGTGGACGGTAGGCTCGATGTCCTCGCCCTCGGTGCGCAACTCCTCGAACAACTTCTCGCCCGGGCGGATGCCCGTGAAGACGATGTCGATGTCTTCCTTGGGACGAAAGCCGCTCAGCGTGATCATCTGCCGGGCGAGGTCGACGATCTTGACCGGCTCGCCCATGTCCAACAGGAAGATCTGCCCGCCGGCGCCGGTGGCGGCAGCCTGGAGGACAAGCTGGGAGGCCTCCGGAATGGTCATGAAGTAACGGGTCATCTCCGGGTGGGTGACGCGAACAGGCCCGCCGGCGGCGATCTGGCGACGGAAAGTGGGGACGACCGAGCCAGCCGAGCCCAGCACGTTGCCGAACCGAACGGCCATAAACTCTGTCTGGCATTCTCCGCGGGCGTACAGGGCCTGGGTGTAGATCTCGGCCACTCGCTTGGACGCCCCCATGATGGAGGAGGGGTTGACGGCCTTGTCCGTGGAGATGAGCACGAACTGGGCCACGCCTGTGGCGGCGGAGGCGTCGGCGACGTTCTGCGTGCCGAGGATGTTGTTCTTGACAGCCTCGGTGGGGTTGCGCTCGATGATGGGCACGTGCTTGTGGGCGGCGGCGTGGACGACCACGTGGGGGCGGTATCGCTGCCAGATCTGAAGGACCCGCCGGCGGTCAAGGATGTCACACAGGCAGGCGTTAACGAGGACCTGTCCGCAAGCGGCGCGGAGTTCGTTCTCGATCTCGAAGAGGTTGTTCTCCGCCTGCTCGACCAGGATGATCCGTTCGGGGTGATAGGCGAGGATCTGGCGGCACATTTCCGAGCCGATCGAGCCGCCCGCGCCGGTGATGAGAACGCGCCGACCCCGGAGGAAGCGTCCGACGGCGTCGGCGTCAAGCTCGACCGCTTGCCGGCCCAACAAGTCGTTGATGTCCACCGGGCGAATCTGCGAGACCGTGACGCGACGGTCGATGAGATCGCTCAGGCCGGGCAGCGACTGGAAGCGGAGCTTCGTGCCGCTGCAGAGTTCGATGACGCGCCGGAGCTGCTTCTGGGTGGCCGAGGGCATGGCGATGATGATCTCGTCGATGCGCTTGTCCTCGCAGATGCGGGGCAGGTCGGCGGTGGTGCCCAGGACGGGGACGCCGTGGATGCAGATGCCCTTTTTGTCGGGGTCGTCGTCGACCAGCCCGACAACGCGGTACCGCTCGATGCGCATGCGGTTGATCTCGCGGAGGATGGTCTCAGCGGCGTTGCCGGCGCCGACCATAAGGACTCGCTTGAGGCCATCGGCGCTGACGGGGCGG
This sequence comes from Planctomycetota bacterium, assembly GCA_022705325.1. GTDB lineage: Bacteria > Planctomycetota > Phycisphaerae > SM23-33 > SM23-33 > MWDR01. The sequence goes on from JAKJER010000061.1 coordinate 10,938, forward strand.
AGTTCCTCGCGATACAGGCGGTAGCCAAGGCGGGCGGTGCAGACCAGGAAGACAGTGCCAATGAAATCCAGCACGAGCACGCCCTTGGGGAAGAGGCCGAAATAGGGACCCAGGATCGGCAGATATCGCCCGGTCCACGTGGGCAGGCGATAGAACAGCACGATCATCACAAACGCCACCAGCACGAACAGCCACGAGGCCAAGAGGATGTTGGCCACGTCGCGGATGGAGGCATACTGCCAGCCGCCTCGAAACAGCCGCATCCGCCCGAAGATGATCAGCTTGACGCCCAGGAAGAAGGGCAGGCAGGGCAGAAAGGAGACGCGGAACCAATTGTGAAGCTGCTCGTTGACCGGCCCGGCGTCGAACCACAACAGGTACGCCAGCAACAGGGCGGCAGTGAACAGAATCAGGTGGAGCAGGACGTTGGTAGCCAGGCGGTAGCGCAGCACTAAACGCTCCAGGCCAGTCAATTCGCCCCATCGCGAGGCGGTGTCCGTTTTGTGCGACTTGGTCATCCGTTTCATTTCCGCAGGCGTGCGCGGATTGTCCGCGCTGGGTCCTTTGTTGCATCGGAGAGGGTGGGGGGGCACTTTAGTACTGGGGATTACGGATATGGAACCTGTCTGTCGCGGGCCGTGACCGGCACAGAGCAACGCTCCGGTTCCTCGCGAACGCGGGACACTTGCCCGGCCTTGTCCGTCGGCGGGCTGGTCCGCGCCGCTTGGGGTGGGGGCGGGTATTCCACTGCCGCATTCAGCGTCCGACGGAGGGTTTGCACGGTTGCCAGGAGGGGGTCGGTGTCGAGGTGGTCGGGCGGCACGGTGGCGCGACGGACGCGGTCGGCGCGGGCGAGCAGCCCGGCTGCCTGGTCGCGGTCGCCCTCAAATGCTCGCAAGAGCGACAGCACCAGCACCGCTTCGGCGTCGTCCGCCTCGGCCTCCATGTGCCGCTCCAACTTCCGCACGATCTGGGTGTAGGAGTCCGGCCCGCCGAGCAGGTCGGCCAGACGAAGCCGCACGAGCGGCAGCGAAGGCATGAGCCGGACCGTCTGCTGCATGTGGACGGCGACCGACGACCAGGAGCGGATGGTCGTGGAGAGTCTGGCCAGGGCCATACCCAGCGGGGCCTCGGGCAGGTCCGGCTGGCATATGGCGGCCAAACGGAAATGTCCCCAGGCCTGAAGGCAGTTGCCTGTCCGCAGGGCCGCTTCGCCCCGGCCCATGTGCCTGGCGGACTCTCCATTGTCGCAGGGCACGAGCGTATTGACCTCGCGCCCGACGAACAGGCAACTGTCGCTTGCCTGGCGAACGGTGTCGAACGAGGCAAAGGCGAATGGCGCTGCCGGAAGGGCGGGTCCGTCGACAGGGCTGCTTGACCGCGTCAACAGTCCCGTCGGGTCAGCCGGCAGCGGACGGTAGGCAAGCCGATTAAGGGAGAAGGATCCCGCCGCCGTGGGCATCGGGCGGGGGGTGCTGTGGCGGATGTTCACCGGGTTGCGTTCGGGCAGGAGCGGCCCGGCACTCCCGCCATAGACGCTCTGCGCGGGGGCGTGGCGAAGGCGGTTCAGCAGGATCTCGCCGGTGGTGGTGGGGGAACTGGGGCTATGGACGTACACGCTCCGTCGCCCCTGCCCCGGCGCAGAATGAACGATCGCCGACAGCAGCACGGCCGCTACGGCGAGGGCGATTCTCCTGGGCCGAGGGATGTCCAGGCGAATGCTCACGCGAATCCACGTTTCGAGAGCCGATCGCGGGCGAGATCCTCCGCGGACCCCGCCTCCGAGTCCAGTATAAAGGCAAACCCGAAAAAGGGGTGAACTTTCGCCGTCCGTCGGGCCGACGTATAGAGCGGGTCCATGCACAGTTATGCGTTAGGTTGGAGCGGCAACTCGCCCGACCGCGGTCTGGCGCGTCTTTACGTGGGCATGTTCTTCCCCGCGTTGATCCTCTATGCCCTGACGGCCCAGCGGGGCGTGGCCTGGCAGGACAGCGGGGCCTTCCAGTGGCGGGTTCTCCATTTCGAGCTGGCGTCTGACAGCGGGTTGGCCTTGTCGCACCCGTTGATGATCGTGTTGGGGCGGCTGTTCTGGGCGGTGGGGCTCGGCCCGCCGGCTTGGCGGATGAATCTGCTATCGGCGGTGTGTGCGGCGGTGGCTGCGGCGAATGTGGCCGTGCTGGTTCGTCGGCTGTGCCCGGCCCGGCCGGCGGCGGCGTGGCTGGCGGGGGGGTTCTTCGCCTTGTCCCACACGGTGTGGTGGATGGCGACGGTGCTGGAGTCGCAGGCTCTGTTGGCGGCGCTGTTGACGACGGAACTGCACGTGCTGGTCTCGCTGTGCCAGCGGCCGCGGGTGCGGACAGCGGTCTTGCTGGGCCTGGTGGCCGGGCTGACGTTGACGGCGCACAACATGGCTCTACTGAGCCTGCCCGTGCACGTCCTGGTCGTGCTGTCACTGTGCCTGGGCGGGCGGTTGCCCTGGCAGGCTGTGTGGGGGGGGACGTTGGCATGGCTGGTCGGGTCGGCGCTGTACCTGGGACTGGTCTTACAGGCGGTGACGCGGTGGGGCTGGGGCGAGGCGATTCGTTCGGCCCTGTTTGGTGGTCAACCGGGTACGTCGGGATGGCAGTCCAGCGTGTGGGGCGGGTCCTGGAACATGATGCGTCACGCACTGGGCTACGTGGCCTACAACTTTCCGAATTTGGCCCTGGTGTTGGCGCCGCTGGGTCTGATTCGCTGTCTGCGTGCCCTGCCAGCCCGGCTGGGGCTGGCGTTGGCGGCCTTGACAGCGACCCATCTGGGCTTTGCGCTGACCTACAGGGTCGCCGACCAGTTCATGTTCTTCACGTCCAGTTACGCGCTGTTGGCAGTGCTGGCGGCGCTGGCGTTGGGCGGATCGCCCGCTTCTTCCCGCCCCGCCCGGCGATGGGTGCTGGCGATCGCGGCCTTGACCCTGGCCGCCACACCGGTGCTGTACGCAGCCGCGCCGACGCTTGTGCGGCGCGCGGGGTTGATGCTGCCAGCCCACCACGAGGCGCCGGGTCGTGACCCGCTGCGGTACTGGCTCGTGCCGTGGAAGAACAACGAGGAGTCGGCCGAGCGGTTTGCTCGTGCCGCTCTGCGCCAGGCCCCGCCGGGCAGTGTGATCATCGCCGACAGTTCCAGCCTGCATCCGCTGCGCTTGGTGCGGGCCCTCACCGCCATGGGGCGGGGCGTCGAGATTGTGCCGGTCAGCCAGGCCACCCCGCAGGTCGTTCCACCCGGCGCGGTGCGGGCCTACGTGGTCAGCGATAAACCGGGCCGTCGCCCGGATTGGCTGACACACATGGCCACGCTGCCGCCGCGAGGCGAGGGCCAGGTCCTCATCGACGTTATCTGGCACGCCGACCGCTCGGCCACGCAGCCGAGCAACTAGAGCGGTCGTTCCGCCCGCCTTCGGGGCCCCGCAACTCGCACGGACAAGGCGCCGCCAACGGGCGACGGCCGAAATTTCGGCTGGCTCTTGACGATCGCAACGCCGATATGTATCGTAATCTGACTTGGCTCCGGGAGTGTGCCCGAGTGGACAAAGGGAGCAGACTGTAAATCTGCCGGCTCAGCCTACGGAGGTTCGAATCCTCCCGCTCCCATGAAGCGGCCGATGAGCGCGAATCAGCGCCGTCGGCCGCTGTTGTTTGTTACTGCGCGATGAACGATGACGCTTGTAGCTGCGGGTGCTGCTGAACCGCGGGTCAGTTCGGCCGGCGGTTCTGTTTGAACCACGATTGGAGAAGCTTCTGACGGTCGGTAGGCGTGGCGGAGGGGCGAGTGTCGTTGCGGTCGCCGCCGTGCTCAACGCTCCAGCCCTGCCACTCGCGGAAGGCATGGTAGGCCCAGTCCCATCCGTACTCTTCCATCACGTCGATCACGTCGCGGAGATAATTGCAGGCGGAATCGCCCGGGGCCCAGCGGATGGCGCTGAATTCCCCGATGTAGATGTGCGCGCCGTAATCGAGCTGAAAATCGCGGGCTACCTGGAAGGCCCGGCGGATGGCAGCCTTGTCCCAGTGTTTGCCCGCGATGGGCCCCGGATAGCTCAGGTTCGTCGGCGGGCCGTAAACGCCCTGGTGTGTGAACGCGTGCGGCTGGTACATGTGTACGCTGTAGACCACGCGGGGGACGTTCAGAGGCTGGAAGTGCTTGAGACCTTCAATGCTGCCCCACGGGGCGGGCTCGATGATGATGGCGTGGTCGCCGTCGATCTCGCGGATGGCTCGGGCGGTATGCTCTGCCAGGGCGGGCCAGTCCATGAGTTCCTCGCCCATCAGGCCCTCGACCGGCTCGTTCACCAGGTCGTAGCCCCACACGCTGGCGTTGCCGCGGTAGCGGCGGGCGATGCCCTTCCATAGCTCGACGAACTTGTCCTGGAAGCGTTTCTCCTGGAAGAGGCGGAAGCTGAGGGCCTTGTCGCGCCCGCCGGGGGGCGTGTGGAGGTCCACGGTGACCAGGATGCCCAGTTCATGGCAGACGGGCAGCAGTTCGTCGAGCTTCTTGAGGGCGCCCTCGAGCCACTTGTCGTAAGCGGCCAAGTCACCGTTGTCGGCTGGGCTGTGCGGAAAGCTGTTCCAGTTGAGCTGCCAGCGGACGTGATTGGCACCCCACGAGGCCAGCACGCGGAGGTCATCGGCCGACACGCGCGGGTTGATCATCGTCCCGCGGAGTCGCGGCAGGTTGTGGCCCTTGTAGACGGGTCCTGTCGGGCGACTCGCGGGGCGCGTGCGAGGCGGGGTCAGGCAGGTGATCTCGACCTGCTCAAACCAGACCGCGCCGTGTGTCTGTTCCAGACCCAGGTGGAGCGAGATGGCCTTGGCGTCGGCGGGCACGTCGACGACAGTGCCCACCTTCTTCCAGTCAAACGTGCCATGCACGCCATTGGGTTGCACCCAGTGCCCGCCGTCGCTCGCGACCATGTGGAGCATGACCTCGACGCCGTTCCACGGGTTCGGGGGCTTGGCGACGTTGTCTGCCTTGACGACGGCGACGAGGCGGATGCGACAGCCGGCCAGACGCTTGGCATCCAGGTCGATCCTCGCGCCTGCCCCGGCGGGCTTGCCCGCGGGAATCCGGACGTGCAGTGCGGTCCGCCCCTCTCGGCCAGGCACGAGTTCGACTTGCCCCGACTGGAGGCCTTGCAGGCCGCGGACGCTCTGGGGCTTATCAAAGACGCAACGGAAGAGCACTTCGCCTCGCGTGGGCGGAACCTCCGCGCGAACGGGCAGCCCTGCACCGCCCGTACTCAGCGCCGCCGCCAGGACCATCACTGTCCATCGCCCTGTCCAAGGCATCGCTCTCTCCTCGGGGTGTGCAGCTTCGCCGTCGCCGTCCAGAACCGTTCGCGGCTCCACGGAACGCCGCCGTCTGGTGCAATTGTCCAAACGCTTCGTAGCGGATTGTAGTGCCTCGTGAGAGGATATAGAATCCTGAGCGTGCAGGTCCTGCTCTTCTGGAGAATCGCCATGGGTCCTCGTCACCTCGCTCAGTCGGCGCGTGTTGTTGAAGTCACCACGGCCTTTCTGTTGGCCCTGTCCTTTCCGGTATCGGCGGCCCCGTCGGCATCCCCTGCCAATGCCCCACCCGTGGGCAGCGACCAGTGGTGGCAGGACCCGTCCAACGTCCTGTCAACTCGGGCTGACGCTGCGGCCATGCACGTAGCGTACCTGGAGCGGATGTCCCAGTCGCATCGACTGACGGTCCGCAAGGGGGCTGAGTTCCAGGCCCACCAGAAGGCCCTGCGCCGCACATTCCTGGCCTGCGCGGGTCTCTGGCCGCTGCCCGATCGTCTGCCGCTGGACCTGCGACACAGCGAGCCGCTGGACCATGAGTGGTGCACCATCCGGCGTGTGGCCTACCAGCTCTGGCCCGAAGTCTATGCGACCGGGCTGCTGTATATGCCCAAGAGCCTGCCTGAGCAGCCCGCCCCGGCGGTACTGTGCCCGCACGGACATTGGCCGGACGGCAATGCCCACCCGGTCGTCCAGTCGCGCTGCCTGGCGCTGGCCAAGATGGGCTACGTCGTCTTCTCGACCACGCAGAACCACTACGAGGACCTGCCCTGGGGCGTTTCGCACCAGACGGTCATGATCTGGAGCAACATTCGCGGGCTGGACCTGCTGGAGAGCCTGGCCGAGGTGGACAAAACGCGGATCGGCTGCACGGGCTGCTCGGGCGGCGGACTGCAGACCGAGATGCTGTTGGCGGCCGAGGGCGAGCAGTCGCGGATCAGGGCAGCCTCGGTGGTGGGCATGACGTGCGACTTCCGCGAGATCATCTTTCCGGCTTCGCACCACTGTGTCTGCAACCACTTCCCCAACATCATGCGCTGCGCCGACCCTCCTGAACTGGCAACACTGGCGATGCCCGCGGCGGTGCAGTTCCTGACCATGAACGACTGGACCCGCCGCTTCGAGAAGGACAACTTCCCGCTGTTGGTGGAGCTGTACAAGGCCAACGGTCTGGTCGAACGCCTCGACTGTCACTACGAGCCCACCGAGCACACGTTCGACAAGTCCAAGCGCGAGCGGATGTACGGATGGATGGAGAAGTGGCTCCGCGGTAAAGAGTTCAAGCCGGTCAGCGAGCCGGAGATCAAGACGTTCCCGGTCAAGACGTTGCAGAACTTGAAAGCGGACGACGGCGGGAACAAGGGCTTCAGCCAGATCAGCGGGCTGTTCGCCAAGCAGTTCGCTCCGAGCGTACCGAAGCTGGCCAGCCGGGCCGAGTGGGACTCGTGGCGGAAGGGCAAGCTGGGGGCGCTGGACGACCTGCTGGGCCGGCCGTTGGGGCGAGAGGGCGATGCAACGCGGACGGTGGCCAGCGAGACGCGCGATGGACTGGTGATCGAGAAGGTGTTGGTCGCCAGCGAGGGGCCGGTCAAGGTGCCTGTGCTGGTGCTTCGATCGGCCAAGGCGAAGATCAAGCTGCCAGTGGTGGTCTACGCGGACTCCCGGGGCAAGGCGGCTATGCTGGCGGATAAGGGCGCAGAGTCGCCGGCCGTGGTCGCCCGGAGCGGCTCGACGGTAGTCTTGGCTGACGTGCGGTTCGCGGGCGAAATGCGCCTGGAAGCAATCTCGGGGCTGGCGAATAAGCTGTCGACGTTCAAGCCCGCCAGTAACGTGGGCGAGCGTCCAGCGGGGCAGATCCCGCTGTCGTGGGAGCGAAACAGCATCTTCTGGGGCCGGCCGGCGGCGGGTATGGGCGCAACCGACCTGCGCGCGGTGATCGACTACGCGTGCGGTCGGGATGACGTCGAAGTCAGTTCGGTACAGTTGGTGGGCTGTGGCGACCTGGCGGCCGTGGCGATGTTCGCAGCCGCCGGCGAGCCCCGCGCAAAGTCGCTCCGCCTGGACTTCGGGGGCAAGTGCTATCAGGCGAGGACATTGCCCCTGGTGCCGTTCATCCTTCGGCACGGGGACGTGGCCACGTGGCTGGCGGTGCTGGCCGATCGGCGAGTGGAAGTTGCAGGCCTGAGCGGTCAGGCGGGATCCGCAGAATGGCTGAAGGCTGTCTTCCGGGCTGCTGGCAACGCCGATGGCCTGCGGGTGAAGTAGGGCGGCCTAGGCCTCTTCAATCTCGATCTCTCCGCGGATCTCTGGTTCCTGTGCGTGCGGATTGTCGCAGTCGCTCTGGGCTCTGGCACGTCCCTCCGCCCGGGCGCGGAGGAACTCCTCTTCGCCGAGGGCTTGTCGGGCGTAGGCCTCGATCTGCTCGGGAGTCTCAAAGAGCTGCTTGAAGTCGTGCCCGCCCAGGGCGATCTCGCAGGTGTGGGGGGAGAACCGCCTGCAGACCAGGGGGCGGTTGTCATAGATGCGGCACCGCTCGCCCTCGGGCGTTTGTTCGAGCATCTTGCAGCGGTTCTCGATCAGGATGCACCAGTCGTCATCGTGGTCGATGTGTACGCTGGTGCCCTCGTGGCAGAGGTACCAACGGATGTTCTCATAGTCGTCGTACGACTCGGGTGCATCGATCTGGAAGCAGTAATACTGACAACAGCGGGAATTGCATTTCGAGCAGTTCGGATGCATCGCGTCTCCAACGATAGACCAATGATTGTAATACGCAAGCGGAGAGCCCGCGGACGGTTTTCCGTGGGCCTGCCTGCCGGCAGGCTTTGCTGCCTGAAACCGTCGACGAGCCTTACCCAAACGAGCAGACATATTCGGCGATGCCGGAGTCGACGGCGATCTCGAAGGACGAGTTAGCCGCCACCCGGAAGGCGCTGCCCGCCTCGTAGGCAATCCAGTCGCTCTGGTCGGCGATGCGGGCCCGGCACGCGCCGGCGACGATTTCCATCGTCTCGGCTGCACCCGTATTGAATGTGTAACTGCCCGGGTAGATCAGGCCGATGGACTTGCGGACCCCGCCTGCCAGCAGGATGGTGTGACTGACGACCTTGCCCTCGAAGTAGACGTTGGCCTTGCAGACGACGGTGACGTTCTCGAATTTCTCGGCTGCCATGGTGGTCTTTCCTTTGGTTGAAAGGAAGGATGATACAACAAAGGCAGGCCTTGGTAAAAGAGCTTCCATTACGGGGGCGGGAACGCTGCACGATCGGAACGCCGGCTCTACTGAAGGTCCTCCAGGCTGGTCTCGGGTTCGTGATAGCGGCGAAAGACGTGCGTGGGGGTGGTCAGCGTGAACAGCCAGTGGATCGGCGGGATCCGCAGCAACAGTTGGAAGAGGGCGTAGGCGACGGCCATCGAGACCAACCACCACAGATAGCCGATCACCGCCAGCGTCCACTTGTTGCCCGCGATGGCGGCGGGTAGGTGGGGCAGTAGATACGTTCCCATCAGCCAGACTCCCGGTACACTGAGAGTGTAGTAAAGCAGAGCGGCCCAGGACCACCCAGCCTCGACCGCGCACTCGGGGCAGTAAGCCATGCAGCGCATGCAGTTCTGGCAAGTCATGGACCAGTAGGGGCGCTTGCGGCGCCAGCCGATCATGCGGATCGATCCGTTGGGGCAGGTACGGGCGCACTGTCCGCAGCCGGTGCAGCGGGGGCTGGCGAAGAAGATCTTGCCCAGCAGGAATCGCCCGCCGGCCAAGTAGGCCACCGTGACCGGCAGGAGCAGGATGCCCAGCACCAGGCCCAGCCACCCACCCAGGCACCGCCGCCCGGTCACGATCTGCGCGGTGAACTCCTTGGTCTTGGCCTTGGCGTGCTCGATGATGTCCGCGGCGGCCGGCTCGGCGAAGCCGGGGTGGAGTTGTGTCCAGTTGCTGGGCATGTCCACGCCCAACGTGCCCCGCACGCGATAGCCCTTGGCCGCGAGGATGCCGGCCAGGACGTAACAACCGGTTCCTTCGAGCCCGGGGAAGCGACGCTTGCCGAACTTCGTGCCGGCCCGCGTGAGCACGATGGCGGCCTGGCGGCCCTGTCCTCGTTCCATCCGCAGGGCGAACTTGAGCATAGCCCAGCTTGCGGTGAACGCGTGGGCCGGGGCGACCAGGGCGACCCAGTCGCCGTCGCAAGCGGGTCCGTCCGGCTGTCTGGGCGGGGCCTCCTCGCCGCGTTCGACGCGATCGCCGACAGGTTCGGACGCTGCCTCCTTGCGGTGTATCGAGAGGACTTCGCCCCCCACCCCATGGGCCTGGGCGGTTTCGGCCATCCAGCGTGCGACACGAAACGAGTTTCCCGTTCCGCTGTGAAAGTAGATCGTCGCTTTGTTCATAGCAGAGATTCTACCGGTCGGCGGCGACGGGCGGCAACAATGAGTCCTGCGGGCTTGGGGCGCTCTTGCCCGGGGGCACGAAAGTGACCAGACCGTTCACGCGCCCCGATAGACGCAGCGGGAGGTGTCGGATTCCCAGAGCGTGACGGCCGACAGGCCAGGCAGCTTCGCCCTCAGGCGGGTCCAGAGGTACTCGCAGATGTTCTCGCTGGTGGAGTTCTCCAGACCGGGAACCTCGTTGAGGCAGTGATGGTCGAGTTGGTCGAGGATTGGCTCGACGGCGGCCCTGATCTCGCCGAAGTCGATCACCCAGCCGGTGGTCGGGTCGCTCTGGCCCGTGACGTGGATGTCAACGCGGTAGCTGTGCCCGTGCATGCGTCCGCACTTGTGTCCGGGCGGGACCATGGGCAGCGTGTGAGCGGCCTCGAACCGGAATGTCTTAATCAGTTCCGCTTCCATATTCTGTCGCATCGAGAGACTGGCCCGCCGGAAGGTAATGTCCATCCGCCGATCGCCATGGGCGCTATCGTCCTGCCTCGTCGTCGGGCCAGATGATTCTATGCAGTTGCAGGCCCAGGCGGACCTCCTGGAGTTTCGGGTCGTCCAGGATCCAACTGGCCAGATCGGCGGGAGGCAGACGGTTGATCACGGGCGAGAAGATCACGGGGCAGCGTCCGAGGATCTCCCGCTCGTCGATCGCCTGGCGGGCAAACTCGAAATCGCCCCGGTCGGCCAGGACAAACTTGACCTCGTCGCGAGGCGTCAACAGGTGGACATTCGCCCAGCGGTTGTGGGCGTCCATGAGGCTGGAGGGGCACTTGAAGTCCACGATGCGGACGACGCGCTCGTCCACGCCGGAGATGTCCATCGAGCCGTTGGTCTCCAGTAGAGTCTCGTAGCCAGCGTCGCACAGGGCGCCCAGGAGGGCGAGGGCGCCATTTTGCATCAACGGTTCGCCGCCGGTCACCTCGACGCGGCGGCACGGTGCTCGGCCGACGGCTTGCATCACCTCTTCGAGGGGCATCTGGGACCCCTCGTGCCAAGCGTGACGGGTATCGCACCAGTCGCAGCGGAGGTTGCAGCCGGTCAGGCGGACGAACGCGCAGGGCAGACCGGCCCGCGTGCCTTCGCCCTGGATAGAATGAAAGACCTCGTTGACGGTCAGGAGATCGCCCATGGGATTCTTCGCCGGCATTCCGTGCGGAACGGGCGGCTACTCCTCTTCCTTGCCTTCGGGCGGCTTGGCCAGCCCGACCACCTTAAGCTTGATGCGGTTGGCGGAGATCTCGGTGATCTCCAGTTTGATGGTCTTCATCTCGCTGAGGCGGTCGGCGAGGTTGTCCACGGAGTAGCTGTAGTCGATGTCGATATTGGCGTGTTCGAGGGTGATCTCGCGCCGACGGACGTTCTGGACGCCGCGGATGGTCCGGGCCTCCTCGCTGAACGTCTTCCAGGCCTTGTAGTCCATCGCGCCGATGAGCAGCTCGACGTGGCGGGTGACGTTGATCTGTTTGCGCCAGGCCTCAATGAGCGTCTTGAGAAGCTCGGGGGCGGATTCCTCGGCCAGCTTGGTCATGGCCTTGTCCTCCCCGCCCGCGGCGGTCATGGAGTTGCTGGTGACCGGCCCGAAGGTCTTGGAGACCAGCAACTGGGCGGAGTCGGTGCGAATGATCCGTACGTTCATGGAGGCGACGAACTGGTTGAGGGCAGTGCCGGCCACGTGGATGCGCTGCCCGAGCTTGGCGGTGGCCTGCCCCACGACGACCACGTCGGCCTTGAAACGGGCGCCGATGGCGGCGACCTCGTTGGTGTCGTCCTTGATGCTGGCCAGCATGATGTCGCGCTTGGAGACGTTCTGGGTGGTGCTCCGGTCCACCAGGACCAGACCCTTGGACAGGAAGAAGTCCTCGATCTTGCCCTGGACCAGCCCGGCCTCCTCCCGGGTGACCGGACCGGTGGTGGTCATCAGTCCGCCCTCGGAGATGACCACGACCACGCGGGGGTTGTTCTCCTGGTGGAGGGTGTGGGCGATGCGGATCCACTCCTGCTCGAACTTCTGATTGGATACGTGGGCCTTGACGGTGACCCAGGTGATGCCCTCAGCCTCCCACGTCTTGATGACCTTATGCTCGATGACATAACCGACCGCGCCGGCAATGACCTTGTCATAGACGGCCTGGTAGTCCACCGTCTTGCTCTTGCTGGTCAGGAACACGCCACAGGCTTGCTCGACGGCCTTGCGCAGAGCGGCAGCCACCGCCTCGTCCTGGGCCTTGAGCCCAGTTCCGGCCGCCCCTTCCTGCACGGTCACCCAGGTGTCGGTCGAGCCCGAGATAGCCTGGCCCTGCGCGGCCCCGGCCACCAGGGCACACGCCAGAAGGAGGATTGTCAGCCGCTTCGGCCACGTCCGCCGCATGGTGATCATCGCTCTACTCCTGTTCGCCAAAAGGAACCTGTCCGCCTGAGGCGCCAGGCCTTGACCCAACGAAAAGACTCGCTTCCCGTCCTTGAGCGTACGCTCGACCGTCCATTGTAAGGCTCGGTGCAACCAAATCAAGGAAAAGCTGGGACGGTCTGTCGCCGGAGCGTGCGGCGGGCCTTGAGGCGATTTCATCCTTTGGAGGCATAGTGGCGCGTAGCCGCACTGAAGTTACTGGCGACGAGAAGTCGGCCAAACGTGCGCTGCCTTACCGGCCGGACGTGCAGGCCAACGGAGAGCCCGACAGCGACAATCCGGTCCTCGCACGCCCCCTGTCATGGGGGTGGGGCTTTACTGGGCGGCCGTACGTGACCGGTCGTTCGCGTGGGGAAATCCGGCGAAAAAAGGTTGCATGCACGGGAAAAGCGGCTATGATAATCGGACTTTTGACCGACATGGAAACTGAGTACCAGCAGAAAGGGCATGCGATCGCCGTATGATCAAGGTGAAGGCCAGAGGCAACGAGTCCGTCGAGCAGATGATCAAGCGATTCAAGAAGATGTGCGAGAAGGAAGGCTTGACCAAGGACATCAAGCGCAACAGTTATTATGAGAAGCCTTCCGAACGCCGTCGTCGTCGCGCTCGAAAGAACATGAAGCGGACCGTTCCGTTTGGCGGCAGGTAGGGCGGGCCCGAGGCCGGCCAGGCGAGGCCGGCTCGCACCTCCAGTCGTTCAGGCCGCTTGTGCCAGGTCCCGGTTGCAGCGGGAACTGGCGATTTCCCCCCGAACCGGCGCCGCATCTTTCCCACGCAGGGGAGGATGTCCTTCCAGCCGGACGATCGAAACGAACGAATCAACGGGCTGAAGCAGCCCGACAGACTGTGAAAAAGATAGCGGGAATGGTCCCCGCTGGATTTAGCTAAAGGAGTCTCCGGTGAGAGTGCTTCAGGAACAGCGTGCGTCCCGCGGCATGGGAACGGCCGCACTGGCCCTTCTGGCGTTGGTCGTCCTGACGGGTCTGGCCGCCCCCGCGTTGGCGGCTGAGGCCGGTGAGGCCGTCCAGTCCGCCTCCTTCAACATTCCCATCCCGATCCTGTGGTACGTTGCCCCCGTCGGGTCCGTGCTGGCCCTGGTGTTCGCCTGGCTCTTCTACAAGCAGGTGAAGGGTTCGCCCGAGGGCGACGACCGGATGAAGGAAATCGCCGCCTACGTCCGTACCGGCGCATACGCCTATCTGCGCCGCCAGTACAAGGTGGTGGCCGTCTTCTTCGTCGTCGTCTCGATCATTCTGTTCATCATGGGCCAGTTGGGCGTGCAGCACTCGATCGTCTTCGTGGCCTTCCTGACCGGCGGGTTCTTCAGCGGCCTGTGCGGGTTCCTGGGCATGAACACGGCCACCCTGGCCTCCAATCGCACCGCCCAGGGCGCCAAGGACGGGCTCAACCGTGGGCTGACCGTCGCCTTCCGTGCCGGCGCCGTCATGGGCCTGGTCGTCGTGGGCTTCGGGCTGCTGGACATCGCCATGTGGTTCATCATCCTGGCCAAGGTCGCCCCGATGTTCGGCTACCACATGAACTTGGTCGAGATCACAGTGGTCATGCTGACCTTCGGCATGGGCGCCAGCTCCCAGGCCCTGTTTGCCCGCGTGGGCGGGGGCATCTACACCAAGGCCGCCGACGTCGGCGCGGACCTGGTGGGCAAGGTCGAGGCGGGCATCCCCGAGGATGATCCCCGTAACCCCGCCACCATCGCCGACAACGTCGGTGACAACGTCGGTGACGTCGCCGGCATGGGCGCCGACCTCTACGAGAGCTACTGCGGCTCGATCCTGGCCACCGCCGCCCTGGGCGTGGCTGCCGCGGCGACCCTGGGCCTGGGCATGGCTGAGCGGGTCAACCTGCTGGCCGCCCCCATGGTCCTGGCGGGCATCGGCATCGCTCTGTCCATCCTGGGCATCTACATGGTCCGCACCCGCGAGGGAGCGACCATGAAGCAGCTCATGGGCGCCCTGAACATGGGCATCAACGGCTCGAGCGTGATGATCATCGCCGCCGCCTTCGGCGTCTGCTACTTCCTGCTCAACACCCCCGCCCTGAATGAGGCCGGCGTGAGCTGGCTGGGCGTCTGGGGCTCGATCGTCTCGGGCCTGGTCGCCGGCGTGCTCATCGGCAAGTTCACCGAGTACTACACCAGCTATGACTACAAGCCCACCCGGGAAGTCGCCGAGCAGAGCGAGACCGGCCCGGCCACCGTTATCATTGGCGGCATCGCCGAGGGCATGAAGTCCACCTGGGCCCCCATCCTCATCGTCATGATCGCCATCATGCTGTCCTACGCCTTTGCGGGCGGATTCGTCAACATGGCCCTGGGCCTCTACGGCGTGGGCATCGCGGCCGTCGGCATGCTGGCCACCCTGGGCATCACCCTGGCTACCGACGCCTACGGCCCCATCGCCGACAACGCCGGCGGTAACGCCGAGATGACCCACCAGCCCCCCGAAGTCCGCAAACGCACCGACGCTCTGGACTCCCTGGGCAACACCACCGCCGCCACCGGCAAGGGCTTCGCCATCGGCTCGGCCGCTCTGACCGCCCTGGCCCTGCTGGCTGCCTACGTCGAGGAAGTCCGCATCGGGCAGAACCGAGAGGCGGAGTTCGCCCCCATCGTCGCCAAGGCCGACAGCCCCCTCCACAAGCAGTTGATCGAGTATTACGACACCCAGATCAAGGGCAAGCCGGCGACCGAGACCAGCCTATACAAGGCCACCAGCGTCCAGGCCGTCTACGTCGGGCACAACAAGGGCGCCATGGGCTTCCGCGAGGAAGGCAAGAACACCAGCTCCATCGGCGGCGGGATGTTCCTGATGGACCAGGCCATGGACAAGCACCCGGAGATCTGGAAGAACGCCGACGGCACGCCCCGCGTGTTCACCCTGACGACCGAAGAAGCCGGCAGCGGCGTGTTCACCCAGAGCATCGACGTCCCCGCCAAGGACGGCCAGATGCGAAAAATGAACATTCGCTTCGTGCCCACGCCCACCGCCAGCCTTCGCCAGTACATGGAGTTCTACGACGTTACGCTGATGAACCCCAAGGTCCTCTGCGGGCTGTTCGCCGGCGTGCTGTTGGTCTTCCTGTTCAGCGCCATGACTATGAAGGCGGTTGGGCGGGCGGCCAAGGCCATGGTCATCGAGGTCCGCCGCCAGTTCAAGGAAATCGTGGGCATCATGGAAGGCACGGGCAAGCCCGACTACGCCCGCTGCGTGGAGATCTCCACCGCCGGTGCCCAGCGGGAAATGATCGTGCCCTCTCTGCTGGCCCTGGTGGTGCCCATCGCCGTGGGCCTGCTCCTGGACGTGGCCGGCGTGCTGGGCCTGCTGGCCGGCGGGTTGGCCTGCGGGTTCGCGATGGCCGTCTTCATGGCCAATGCCGGCGGCTCGTGGGACAACGCCAAGAAGTACATCGAGACTGGCGCCCTGGGCGGCAAGGGCTCAGCCAACCACAAGGCCGCCGTCACCGGCGACACCGTGGGCGATCCCTTCAAGGACACCTCCGGTCCCAGCCTCAACATCCTCATCAAGCTGATGTCCATGGTCAGCGTCGTCTTCGCCGGGCTGATCGTCAAGTACGGTCCACAGATCGGCGCCTGGCTGGGCATGGAATAAGCCAATGGCCAAACAGGCGATCAAGAAGAAGGACGAGGCGCGCAAGCTGGCTATCGAGATGGCCCGCGCGGCCCACGACTCCAACTGCCAGGACGTGGTCGTGCTGGACCTGCGAGAAGTCAGCCCCGTCACCGACTACTTCGTGATCGCCACCGGCTCCTCCGGGCGACAGATGCGCTCCACCGCCGACGACATGAGCCGACAGGCCAAGAAGATCGGCTCGCCCGTCTGGCACGTAGCCGGGATCGAGAGCGAAGACTGGATTGTCCTGGACTTCGTTGACGTGGTGGTCCACCTGTTCGATCATGACCACCGCAAGTACTACGACCTGGAGTTGATCTGGGGCGGCTCGCCCCGCGTGCGGTGGAAACGCCCCACCTCGCGAAAGCCCAAGGACTAGGGCGGCCAGGATCAGGCCCAGAATCATCAACCGTTATCGCCGCGGCGGCCCCACCGGCCGCCGCGGCTGTTTCGTAACTCAGGCAGGAATGCCTGCGTTACCGGGAGTAGTGTAACTAGTTGTGTGTAAGTTTTGATGATCGTGTCACGCGGCGGAGCGGAGGCGAGCGCAGCGAGCCGAAGCGAAGACGCGTGACACGGCGCAAAAAGTTGGGTACGTACTGCTTCT
>JAKJER010000062.1 GCA_022705325.1 Planctomycetota bacterium
GCTGTACCGCCTGTGGCTGGCGTTCGTGTTCGTGCTGCTGGTGGCGGCGATCGGGCACTCCCCGGCGCTGGCGGCGGCGCTGGTGGCGGCGAGCCTTTTGGCGGCCTACACGCCCCTGCGGAGCGACGCGTCGTTCCTGGCCTTTCTGCTGGGGCTGGTGCCGGTGGCGGGCTACCTGGCGGTGGTGGCGATCTTGACCTCGCCGGCGGCCCTGCCGCTTCAGCGGTGGGTGCCGTATGCCCCGTTCCCCATCGCGGTGATCGTGGCGGTGGTCGGGGCGGCGGCGGTGCTGTCGCTGGCGGGGGTGACGGGACATCGGCCGGGGGTGGTCTGGCCGGTGGTGGCCGCCCTGCTGGTCGGGCCCCTGCTGGTGTTCCACTACCTGATCGGACCGGCTGAGTTGGAGTACTGTCTCATCGTCCGTCGCCTGGACGCGGGGGAGACGTTGTTTCGTCCGGCGGCCGTGGCGGACTGGGCCGAGGCCGGCGGCGCCCGGGGCCTGGACCCCCAGCGCCAGATGACGCTGGCGCGGGGACAACTCCAGAACCGCAAGCTGGAGATCATGCAGCAGTGCCAGCGATTCCTGGAGCGCTACCCCGCCAACGTCCACAGCGTGGAACTGGTGTGGCTGGTCGCCCACAGCCAGGGGCTGCACCTGGACGAACGGGCGTTTACGGCGGGCCTGCTCCAGTATCGGCCGATGCATCCGTTGGACAGCCAGGCCGAGCGGAAGGCCTGGCAGCGCCTGAGGGAGGAGCATCCCTCTCAGCCCCAGGCGGCCTTGGCGGAACTGCGCCTGGGCGAGCGGGCCTGTCGCGACGGCGACATCACCACCGCCAGCCGGCTGCTGCGAGCGGGGGTGCTGCACCTGGCGGCGTACGTGGGCGCCCAGGAACGCCGCAGCGAGACCCACGGCGGGGAACGGGTGTTCTCGCCCATGCCCGTCCTGCCCTCGCTGGCCCACTATCGCCAGGCCCTCTTCGAGGCCCGGCGCCTCGTCTGGCTGATCGAGGAGAACAGTTGCCTGCACGATCCCCGCTCGGCCAAGGCCCTGGCGGAACTGCTGTCGGTGAGTCCGTACGACGCGGACCGCTACGACCGCCTGTGCAGCCTGGCGGGCAAGTACGAGCAGACGCCCCTGGGCGACAACCTCAAGCTGGCCGTTGCCCTGGCCACGACCGACGTGTACGAGCGGGCCCAGGCCCTGATCGTGCTGATCGGCGACAAGCAAGACAGCGACGCCGCGATCGAGGCGTGCTACGAGTTGGGGCAGTTGGCGGCGGCGCCCGCCCTGGCGCCGGCTCTTTCCCTTCTTCAGGGTCTTCGCGCTCCCCAGTGGTACTACAATGTCGTAAGGTCCGCCCGGCCGAATCCTTGGCAGACAGCGGCTGAGGAACGTCTGGCCTGGCTGAAGAGTACGACCCAGCCCAGGGAGCCACAATGAGACAGATCGTCGTAGCCATCACCGGGGCCAGCGGCGCAGTGTACGCCCGCAGCCTGGTCCGCATGCTCGTTCGCTCGGCCTGCCGTGTCCACGTGATCGTCTCGCCGCGCGGCGCCCAGTTGATGCAGATGGAACTGGGCATCGAGCACGTGACAGCCCAGGCCCTGGTGGAATGCGGCTCGGACCGCGTGGTCTTCCACGAGTACGCCGACATGGTCGACGCCCTGGCCAGCGGATCGGTCAACACCGACGGGATGGCCGTCTGCCCGTGCTCGATGCACACGCTGGCGGAGGTGGCTGCCGGGATGGGCAGCAACCTGATCACGCGGGCGGCCCACGTGCACCTCAAGCAGCGCCGCACCCTGGTGCTCGCGCCGAGGGAGATGCCCCTGTCCGTGATCGACCTGGAGAACATGCTCCGCGCCGCCCGCGCCGGCGCGGTGATCGCCCCGGCCTGCCCCGCCTTCTACACCGAGCTCAAGAGCGTGCAGGCCGTCGCTGACTTCGTCGCCTCGCGGGTGGCTGACTGCCTGGGGATCCACGAGGAGATCGAAGAATTCCGATCGTTGTAAGACGCGGGGGTTCGTGAATGTGTTGACTCGCCGGCTCGTCCACGTGAGCATGGAGCGGCGGATGAACGGATCCGCGAGATACCGAGCGCACGAATGAGCGAATGAGTCAACCAGCCATGCTTACCGCCTATGCCAGCCTGGTGAAGTTCTCGCACACCATCTTCGCCCTGCCGTTCGCGCTGTTGGCGGCGTTCCTGGCGGGGGCGAGCCGACAGCCGGACTTCGCGCGGACCGGGCGGTTCTGGGGGGAGTTGGCGCTGGTGCTGCTGTGCATGGTGGCGGCGCGGTCGGCGGCGATGGCGTTCAACCGCATCGCCGACGTGCGGATCGACGCGGGCAACCCGCGGACGGCTGGGCGACCGCTCCAGCGAGGGCAGCTCAATCTGCGCCAAGCCTGGACCTTCTTTAGCGTCTGCGCGGCCGTCTTCGTGGGCGCCTGCGGGGCCTTCTGGTTGCTGTGGGGCAACTACTGGCCGATCGCTCTGGCGGTCCCCGTGCTGGGCTGGCTGTGCCTGTACAGCCTGACCAAGCGCTTCACTTCGCTGTGCCACCTGGCCCTGGGGGTGGCGCTGGCCCTGTCGCCGATGTCGGCGTGGCTGGCGATCTGGCCCGCGTCGTTCGGACCGGCGGCGCTGGCCCTGGCGGCGGCGGTGGTGTGCTGGGTGGCTGGGTTCGACATCCTCTACTCGCTCCAGGACCTGCCCTACGACCTGGCCCAGGGCTTGCGGTCGATCCCGGTGGCGGTCGGACCGGCCAACGCCATCTGGATCAGCCGGTCGCTGCATGTGACGGCGATCTCGGCGCTGGCGGCGGTGTGGATGCTGTGCGGGCGCCTGGGATGGCTGTACCTGGCCGGCGCGGGCGTGTCGGCGGCGGTGCTGCTGGTCGAGCAGCTCCTGGTCAGCCCCCGCGACCTGTCGAGGATCAACGCCGCCTTCTTCCTGTGCAACGGCGCGGTCAGCCTGCTGCTGGGTGCGGCGGGGATTGCGGACGTCTTCGTCTGAAGGGGCGGCGGAACGGGCGGAAGGCTGTCGCCGGGGCGGTCAGTTCTGCCCGCTGAGGTGGGCCCACTCGATGGCGTACTTGAGCAGGTCTCCGGCGGAATCGATGCCCAGCTTGCGCTTGATGTGCTCGCGGTGGGACTCGACGGTCTTGACGGACACGTCGAGCCGGTCGGCGATCTCGTTGGTTCGCAGGCCCTGCCCGATCAACTCGAAGATCTGGTGCTCGCGGTCGCTGAGACGGTCGACGGGGTACCGCCCGGGCGCCATCCGCCCGCTGAGCAGCTTGCCCATCATCTCGGGGGCCAGGCTCTTGGAAACGAACGCCTTGCCGGCCAGGACGTGCCTGATGGCGTCGAGGATGGCGGAGGAGACTTCTTCCTTGGTCACGTAGGCGTTGGCCCCGGCCTGAAACGCGCGCTCGACGTAGCTGGACTGGGTGAACATGGACAGCACGATTACCGGCAGCGCGGGCCAGCGGGCGCGGATCTCGCGGATGAGGTCGACGCCGTTGGAGTCCTTGAGCGAGATGTCGACGATGGCCAGATCGACGGGATTGGCTTCGAGGAAACGGATGGCCTGATCGACGTCCTCGGCCTCGCCGCAGACGGTGAAATCCTCTTCCATTCTGATCAACTGGGACAAACCCTGGCGCATCAGTTCGTGGTCGTCGACGAGCAGGATCCTCGTGGGCTGGGTCCCAGAGACACTCATGGCGTTCCTTCTTTCGCCGGGTCGTATGCACGGGGCAGGCGACAGGTGACGACGGCGCCTCCCGAGACGGCGGGTCCGATGGCGAACGAAGCCCCGATGGCGTCGCAGCGGTGTTTCATCACCTTCAGTCCCATTCCTTCAGCGGGCGGCGCCTGACGGGGCAGGCCGGCGCCGTCGTCCTCGACGCTGAGGATAACCGCGTCTTCCGTGTTTTCCAGTCGCAAGGAGATGTTCTTCGCCCGCCCGTGGCGGATGGCGTTATGGGCGGCCTCCTGGCAGATGTGGTACAGGTGGGTCGCGGTCAGGCTGTCGGCTATGGCGACCGGCTCGGGGCATATGAACCGGCAGCGGATGGAGAACAGTTGTTCCAGGCTGGCGGCCAGGTTCCGAATCCAGTACATCAGGCTCTCGGGGCCGTCGCCCACCAGGATCAGCCCCTGGGCCAGGGAGCGGGCCATCTGGACGGACTTGGCGATCTCCTGTTCGAGCTGGGCGGCCTGGGCGGCCTCGTCGTTCAGCCCCCGCAGGGCCAGGCGTTGCTGGAGCACGCGGGATACGCAGCTCAGCCCGCTGAGCGTCTGGCAGAGGCTCTCGTGGAGGTCCTGTCCGATGCGCCGCTTCTCGGTCTCGCTGGCGATCAGCACCTCCTTCTCCAACTGCTTGCGGTCGGTCATGTCGACGGCCACCTCCAGCACCCGCTCGCCGTCGCCGTCGTGGAACGGGTAGGCCCAGCAATGGTACGACCGTCCGTCGCAGCGGACCCGGTCGGTCTGGCGGGGGCTGTCGGTCTGGAAGACGTCGCGGACGAAGCAATCTTCGCAAGGCGTCTCGCGACCGGCGATCAGGCTGTAGCACGGGCGGTCCAGCGGGCGGCCGAAACGCTCCACGAACTGCTTGTTGGCGAATGGGATGGCGCCGGTGCGGCTGCGGATGGTGACCAGGGCGGGCAGCGCCTGGAGGACGGCGAACAGCCGCTCGCGGCTGGTGCGCAGCTCCTCCTCGACGCCGAAGCGATACATGGCCTCGCCGATCAGCACCGCCAGCGATTCCAGGAACTCCACCTGTTCGGCGGAGATGGCGCCCGCCCGGGCGTCGGCCAGGTGGACCATGCCCAGCATGCGTCCCTGGTAGCGGATGGGGATCATCGCCAGCGAGCCGAAGCCCTCGCGGAAGCACGCGTCGCGGCAGCGTTCGCGCTGCTGGGTCGTCAGACCCTCCCAGAAGGCCCGCACGTCGTCGCAGCGGAACGAGCCCCACGGCGTGGCGCAGGCCCGCTCCGCCTCGCTCAGTTGCTCGCTCAGCAGGCGGGTGCAGATGCACGCGTCGGCTGGACGCAGGCACCCCTCCTGCCGGAAGAAGTCGTCCGACAGGCCGACGCGGGCCTCGTAGACGGCCTCGCCGCGGCTGTCCAGCACCCGGATGCCGCCGCACCGGCAGCCCACCCAGTTCCGCATCAGCTCCAGCACCCGCGCGAGGTACTGCGGGCGAGTCTTGCAGGCGGAGAAGGACTCCAGCAGGCGAAGGGTGAACTCCTCCCGCTTCTGGCGACGCGTCCGCTGCTCGATCTCCTCGCGGAGCAACTGGTTCGAGCGGGTCAGTTCCGCCGTCCGCTCGGCCACGCACGCTTCCAGGCGGTCCCGCTGGCCTCGCAGCGACTCCTCCGCCGCCTTCAGGTCGCGGAAGAGCAGGCTGAACGGGTGCTCCAGGGCCGTCACGATCAAGGCGCGGTACAGCAGGTAGAAGGAGACCAGGATGGCGTAGTGGCCCAGAAGGTTGGCGGTGTCGAAGGGCGTGCGGTAGAGGGTGAAGAGGAACTCGCCGATCGCGCTGGTCAGGATCATCCCCAGCATCAGGGCCCAGACGGGGTAGGCCAACCGATTGCGACGGGCGTACAGAAAGGCGCCGGCGCCCAGCAGCATGGCGAAGATCAGGTACTCGCTGATCACCTTGAACGGCGTCAGGCCGCCGCGCTCGATGAAGCAGTCGGGGAAGATCCGCCAGACGAACACCGACAGCAGGACCAGGGCTGCCGCAGTTGCATAGGCGCAGGCGACGCTCGCCAGGCGGAGGCTGCGGCCCAGCATGGCCGGGGCGATCAGCAGGGTCAGGGCCAGGGCGTACCGCGAGGCGATCCAGAGCTGGGTGGCGGCATTGGCGCCCCCTCCTGGCAAGGCGTTCATGCCCTCGTAGGCCAGCAGGTGGACCGAGCCCAGAGCAGCGACGAACCCGGCTCCCCCCGCAACCAGGACGAAGTACGCCTCGCGGAAGAACCGCCGGCTGTGCCAGGCGATGATGAAGATCGCGCCGGCCACCACGGCGAAGAACACTTCCACCAGGACGTGGAACAGAAGATAGCTGACCTGGCGGGCGGCGTACAACACCCCCAGCACTCCCAGGGCGATCAGGACGCGCAAAAACCCCGCCCGGATTTGCCCGGCAGAACGGCCCGTCCGCGCCTTCGGTCGTGTTACCATCTTGCACGCATGTTCGATGACATCGAAGCAGCCAATGGTAGCGCGCAGGGCGGGTCTTTCCCAGACCCACGGCGAGGAAAAATGTGCGCCGCTCGCCGCCCGGCCCCCTGCCGTTGTCCGGGGCGTTGTCCGCCTGGGGCGGGCAGGGTAGGATATGGGCATGAAAACGCAGACGATTCTCCCCATCCTCCTGGTGGGCTTGTTGGCGGCCACGCCGGCCCGGGCCCAAACGTCCGCTGCCCCAGCCGAGGAGCCCTGGGGGTCGGCCAAGTCCGGCCTGCAGTGCCAGCTTTCCGCCGCCACCGCGTTCAAGGTGGGCGAGCCCTGCCGCTTCCAGGTCGCCCTGCGCAACGTCGGCAGCGAGGCGGTCAGCCTGGGCGACACCAAGAAGGCGTTCGTCTGGTTCATGATCGCACTGGGCTCCGACCGCAAGGCGATCTTCTCCGAAAAGGTCCCCGCCGCCGCCGAACTCAAGAGCAACTGGCTCGAGGGCGGCAAGCGGCTGGACCTGCCGCCCATCCAGGTCAACGATCTGGCCGCCTACGACTACCAGGCGGGCATGAAGGTCCTGGGCGGCTACGTCACCGGCGAGCTGCCCAAGAGCGTCGCCTCCATGGGCCGGGCGATCCCCGCCGGGACCATCAAGGCGCGCGCCCTGGTCTATCTGGATCGCGGCGACCAGCCGTCGGTCCTGCTGGTGTCCAATACAGCCGACGTGCTGGTCCAGCCGCCGGCGTTGGCCTCGCTGGACGGGGCCGAGCGGCTGGCCTTCGTCAACCAGCTCCTGGCCCGATTCGACAAGGACGCCTGGGCGGGCATGTCCGCCCACAGGGACGCGGTGGCCCTGGGCCCGCAGATCGTGCCGGACCTCCTGGAGGCCCTGGCCAAGCCGGGCCGGCCCGCCCACTCCCAGATGTGGCTGGCCACCGCCGTCTGCGACATCCGCGACCCGAAGGCAGCCGCGGGCCTGGTCAAGCTGCTGGCTGGGCCGGTCTGCAGCGTGACCCACGTGATCGCCTATCACGGGCCCAAGCAACAAGACGCCGCACTGGACAAGGCCATCGTGGCCAGGGTGGTCGAGGTCGGCGATGCCCGCATGACCGCCCTGGCGATCCTGGGGTTCCTGGGCGCCCGCGGCTCGGTCCCACCGGAGGTCCTCAAGATTGGGCTGGACAGCGACGACCCCCGCGTGCGGGCTCAGGTGATCTCCGCCTTCGCCCAGACCGCCGATCCCGCCGCCGTCCGCCGGACAGCCGATCTGCTGGGCGACAAGAACGAGCGGGTCCGCATCACGGCCGCCCGCGTCCTCAAGGGCATGAAGAACAATTCGCCCCAGGTCCTTGCCCGCCTGGTGGGCGCCCTGGACATGGAGGGCGACCAGGCCCGCGCCGCCGTTTGCGACGCCTTGTCCGCCCTGTCGGACAAGGCCATGCCCTACGACGCCAAGGCTGCTCCCGCCCAGAAGGCGGCCACCGTCAAGGCGTGGAAGGACTGGCTGGCGGGGCAGAAGTAGACGCACAACCGGTACGCGCATAGAAAAGCGGCGGACGGGAGTTCCCATCCGCCGCTTTGTTCTATTGTGGATTGACGCCCTGGATCACTGAAGTGACCAGGCCGTTACCGTGCGTATTCGACGCAGCGCACCTCGCGGACGAGCGTGACCTTGACCTCGCCGGGGTATTCCATCTCTTCCTCGACGCGCCGGGCGATGTCGCGGGCGATCTTGGCCGACAGGCGGTCGTCGACCGACTCGGCGTCGACGATGACGCGGACCTCTCGCCCGGCCTGGATGGCGTAGGCCTGCTTGACCCCGCCGAAGGCGGTGGCGATCTCTTCGAGTTTCTGGAGCCGCTGGACGTAGCGTTCGAGCGTTTCGCGCCGCGCCCCGGGGCGGGAGGCGCTGATGGCGTCGGCGGCGGCGACGATGGGCGTGAAGATCGACTGGACCTCCAGGTCGCCGTGGTGCCCGCCCACGGCGTTGATCACCTCGTCCTTCTCACCGTATCGCTTGCACAGGTCGGCCCCGATCTGCGGGTGCCCGCCCTCGACCTCGTGGTCGACGGCCTTGCCGATATCGTGCAGCAGCCCGCAGCGGCGGGCGGTCTGCCCGTTGAGCCCCAGCTCCTCGGCGATGATCTCCGACAGGAACGCCACCTCCAGCGAGTGCTTCAGGACGTTCTGCCCGTAGCTGGTGCGGAAGTGCAGCCGCCCCAGCAGCTCCACCAGCTTGCTGTGCATGGAGCGGATCTTGGCCTCGACCAGGGAGGCCTTGCCGAACTCGATGATCTGCTTGGCTACTTCCTTGTCGGTGGCGGCGACGATCTCCTCGATGCGGGTGGGGTGGATCCGCCCATCCTGGATGAGCTTCTCCAGCGAGCGCCGGGCGACCTCGCGGCGGACGGGGTCGAACGCGGAGACCACGACCACGCCGGGGGTGTCGTCGACGATGACGTCCACGCCGGTGGCCTTCTCGAATGCCCGGATATTCCGCCCCTCCCGGCCGATCACGCGCCCCTTCATGTCGTCGGAGGGGATGTCGACGGTGGAGACGGTCGACTCGCAGGTGTGGTCGGCGGCGTAGCGCTGGATGGCGGTGACGATGATCTCGCGGGCCTGGCTTTCGGCGTTTTCCTTGGCCTCTTCCAGGCGGGTCTGGATGAGCTGGGAGGTCTCCCGCTCCAGGTCTTTCTCGATCCGGCTGAGCAGGAGGGTCTTGGCCTCGTCGGCGCTGAGGTTGGCGACCTTCAGGAGCTGGGTCTTCTGCTGGGCGATCAGCTCGTTGAGCTGTCGATCCTTGGAGGCCAGGCCCTTTTCCTTCTCCGCGACGGCCCGTTGGGCGGCCTCCAGCATGCGTTCCTTGGAGTTGAGGGTTTCGAGCTTCTGGTCGATCATGTCCTCTCGCTTGGAGAGGCGCTTTTCCTCGGTGCGGAGTTCTTTTCGGGTGGCCTCGGTTTCGTTGTCGAACTCTTCGCGGCGCGAGATGAACTCGCTCTTGGCCTTGGCTTCGGCCTGGGCGATGATCTTCTGGGCCTCGGCGTCGGCGGCGGTCTTGGTGGCGGCGATTTCCGCCTCGACGCCGCTGCGTCTGGCCCGCTCGATGAGCTTCATGATCGCCGCGGTGAGCACGAAAACCACGATGCCCACGGCGAAGTACATGGCGACCTCGAACGCGCCAGCCATCATCGTGTAGGCTTCCATTTCTGTCGTACCCTTTCTATATGGCGCGGCTGCGAGGAAGCGGTCGAAGGGACAAGCAGGCGTGCCGGACGCATACCCAATGCGTCCGCCGGTTAGGTCATGATCCACCCGAGCCAGAGAGGTTGCCCAGCCGAGGAGGCCGGCGTCAGGATTCTTTTGCCAGCGGCCCTGTCCAAACGCATGCGATCATCGCATGGGCCCTTTCCAAACAGGCGATGGGCCCAAGTTCAGCGGCCACTGTTTTTTATCCAAGATGGTCCTGCAATGGCTCATGTGAATTCTATGACCCGAAGGCCTCGCCCGAAAACAGGGACGATTAATCGATATCCCGCGCCGGGGCATCCTTTTGCCGTCTTCCCCATCCGGGGCGATCCCTGCGACGCCACATCCCGCAAAACCGGGATGTCGGATATCGTCTGCCCGACGGCCTGCTTGTCTGGCTGCCTCGGCCGTCGCTACTTGTTTACGTCCACCGCGACCAGGGAACGAACACGGATTTCTCCCGTGGCCTGCTGTGAACACCCTATCATACCCCGCCAGGACCTTAGCGGTCAAGAGGACACCCCGCCGCGCCAAGCAAATTTTGTTCCACGCCGCCGACCAGGCGATGCCCGAACGGGGCGGCGCCGGCCCGGGAGGGGGGAGCGGCGGATCACTTCGCGGCGACCTTGCTCTCCGGCGCAGCCTCGATTACCACGCGGAACGAGACGTTGTACACCTGCTGCCAGGACGGGTAACCCCACCGCCAGGCCGAGCGCGACTCCTGGGGCCGGTCGCGCCACGACCCCCCGCGAACGACCTTGCGGTCCGCGACAGGCCCGGCGCCTGTCGTGCCTTCGCGGCCGTCGGCGCCGTCGTAGGGGTAAGGCTTGTACGTCGAGAGCGTCCATTCCTGGGCGTTGCCGTGCATGTCGTGCAGGCCGAAGGGGTTGGGCTGATAGCTCCC
This sequence comes from Planctomycetota bacterium, assembly GCA_022705325.1. Taxonomy (GTDB): domain Bacteria; phylum Planctomycetota; class Phycisphaerae; order SM23-33; family SM23-33; genus MWDR01. The sequence goes on from JAKJER010000062.1 coordinate 10,350, forward strand.
CACCGCCACCGCGACCATGCCCTTGTCGTTGAAGCGCGTGTCCTTGGGGAGGTAGTCGTCGTAGCGGCTCTTGTTCTTCATCGCCCCGTACAGGGTGTAGGGGTTGGAGGCGAAGTCCTCGAGCTTGGCGTCGGCCAGGTTGGCGAAGGGCGAGAAGTCACTGTCCAGTCCGCCGTAGGACAGCGGGCTGGCCGTGCCGGCGCGGCAGGCCCACTCCCACTGGGCCTCGCTCGGCAGCGAGACCTTCGCGCCGGTCTTCTGCGACAGCCACCGGCAGAACTCCATCGCCCGCCGCCAGCTCACGCGGACCACAGGCTGGTCCGGCTCGTTGGCCGGGTAGCCGTGCACGCCGAACTGGTAGGCGAGCTTGTCTTCCTGCTTGGAGTCGTGGAAGGGATCGAAACAGGCGTACTGGCGGTTGGAGATCTCGCAGCGGCCCATCCAGAAGGGCTTGTCGATGCGGACCTTCGCCAGGGGGCGTTCATCCGGCTCGCCGTCCGCCTGGCCCATGACGAACTCGCCCGCGGGCACCAGGACCAGCTCGAGCGTCACACCCTCGGCCAGCTCGACGGTCTTTCGCGGGGCCTTGCCTTTCTCGATCGTCACGTTCAGGGCGGCGGCGGCCTGGGCCTGTTTCTGGGAGGCCGCGGCGGCGTCGAAGGGCCAGCCGGCCAGCTCGATCTTGTTGGCCGGCGGCAGGGGCTTGGGCGCGACGAACGCCACCGGCTTGTCCGCGCCGGCCGACTTGTGCACGGCCTCCGGGTCGTCCACGACGCCGGCGTACTTCTTCAGCAGCTCGTTTCGCCGCTCGCGCTGCGCGCCGGGCTTGGCCAACTCCTCGCCCCAGGTCCCGTGGAACGGGGCGTTGAGGTCGATCCAGGTGTACAGCCTCTCCCAATCCTCACGGGCGAGCTGCACGCCCTGGTGGCCCTTGCGGAGCTTCTGGACCAGCAGCGTGGTGTCGGCGTGGAACTCCTTGGCCGTCAGAACGTGGTAGTCGCTCTCGACGCCGGGGTGGCGCAGGTAGCGGTGGAGGTTGACGTAGCCGACGGTGAACTTGCCTCCGCGCCCCCCGCCGTTACCGGGGGTGACCATGCGGAAGTCCTTCACCCGCTCGGTCCCGCGGAAGTCGGGCAGGGCCCGGCCATTGCGGGCCTGGCCGCCGGGCGGTGAGCTTGTCGAACCGTCGTGGCAACCGACGCAGTGTTTGTCGATGACCGGCTGGACCTCGCGCGCGTAGCTGAAGCCTCGCGTGGGCCCGTACCAAGGCGCGATCTCGGCTGGGGGCTTGCCCTGGGCCAGGCTCATCGAATTGGGCGGCACGGTGTTTTGCTTCTCGTGGCAGCCGGCGCAGGAGACGATCTCGCCCGGCATGGCCGTCATCCAGCTCCGCATGATCTGGAGGGCGGCGCCGTTCTCGTCGAGCGGCTGGATGGCGAACGGCGTGTTGGCGGGCACTCGGAACAGGGCCGAGCCGTCCGCCTCGACCGGTACGGTGCCCATGATGCGCTTGATGTCCCAGGGTCCGTCGACGCCCACCACGCCCAGCAGCCCGCCCATGCCCTGGTAGCTGAAGTGGTAGGTGAACAGGCGCAGCTTCTTGACCGTCCCCGGCGGGATGCCGCGCATGGCCTCGCCGCGGTGCACGTCGGTGATGTAGACCACCGCATCGTTGCGGGCGAGGTCCACCTTGTCGCGGATGACCGGCGGGACGGGGCGCTGGTGGATGGGCGTGGGCTCGAACATGGCCTGGCCGTCCGCCTCGCACAGCAGCAGCATGTTGTCGAACACGTCCACCAGGTAGATGCCCCACTTGGCCCCGGCCTTGGGCATCATCGAGACCAGGAAGTACTTCTCGCTCAGCGGATAGGGATGGAGGAACTTGGGCCAGCTCGCGTTGACCAGGGCGTCGGCGACGACCCGCTCGACCTTCTTGCCGTAGCCCGGGATGCGCTGAACGGCGCCCTTGGCCTCGTGGCGGTCGACCGCGGGGTCCAGGATCACCAGCTCGCCCATGCGGGGCACGCCGTGGTGACCGGTGACGACGGCGGCTACCTTGGTCGGATGGCCCGGCACGGGGCGGGCGTAGAACATCGAGTTGGGCCAGTAGCTGTTGGACCCGTAGTACTCCAACTGTTCCGTGCCGTCGGGGTTCATGTGGAACAGCAGGCGGGTGTTGCTGTGCGGAGTGTCGGAATACTCCCACCGCTGGTAGAGGATCCGCCCGTTGTTGAGCACGGCCGGGCACCAGTCGTGCTCCTGGTCGAAACAGAGCTGGCGGATGTTCTTGCCGTCGGCGTCGCACGTGTAGAGGTTGGTCACGTGGCTCGATCCGTACACGCAGGGCACGCCGATGAAACAGGCGGTCGAGTTGAAGATGATCTTGCCGGCGGGCGTGTAGCAGGCGTCGTAGCTGTCGATGTCCGGCTGTTCGCCGGTGATCTGGCGGAGCTTCTTGTCGGCCAGGGTCATCTCGAAGACCTGCCAGCGGCCCTTGTCGTCCAGCGACGACAGGAGCATGCGCCGGGCGTCCCAGTGCATTTCGAGGTCGCCGACGAACAAGGGCTTGGCGGGCTTATAGAAGGGTTCGAGCCTGCCCTCGGGGCTGACGGGCGAGAGGACCATCAACTCGTTGTCGATGCCGCTGCGGGCGATGGACGAATTGCTCTGCCAGTTGTGGGGCAGGGCGAGGTTCTTGGCCGAGCGCCGCAGGACGATCAGGCGGTCGAAGTCGATCAGGGGGTTGGCCAGCAAGGCCTCCTGTCGCAGTCGCCTGAGCCGCTCGGCCAGGGCGGTGATGCGCTGATCGGCGGGAGCGGGTTGGGCGGCGGGTCCGGCCTTGGCCTTCTTGCCGGCCTTCTTGGCGGCGGGCTTGGCGGCGGCAGGTGGCGGCGCAGGCGGGGCGTCCTGGGCTGTCAGGGCCAACTCCTGCTCCAGCTCGTTCAGACGGGCCAGGTACTCCGCCCCCTTGGGATACTTGGGCCCGAAGGTCCTGACGAGGTCCTCGATGGCCAGCCGCAGCGCGACCAGGTTCACATCCTTGACCAGGGTCATGGCCTCTTCGACCTGGCGGCTGCGGTAGTACAATTCGCGGACGGCTGCGACGCCGGCGGCGTCCTTGGCGGCCTGGGCCAGCGGGGCAGCCTGGGCGGGGAACTGTCCGCGGGCGGCTTTGGCGTATCGGCCGGCCAGATCGGCGTCCGAGGCGACGGGGGCGTCCCAGATGTGGTCTTCCTTTTCCCAGGCCATCTGCCTGCGGGCGATGGCGTCGGTGAAGTCCCGTTCCAGGGCCTGCCAGACCTCCAGCACGGGCGAAGGGGCGGCCCCCTTGAGGGGATTGGGGGAGACGTGGAACGTCACCGCGCCGGGGCGCGTGCCGTCCACGCCGACCTCCGCGCGGAACTTCGCCTGCGGGGCGGCCAGGCGATAGTGGATGGTGCTCTTGGCGTGGGTGCCCAGGCCCCGGTCATACCGCTTGCCGCCGATGACCATCGCCCCTCCGACGGCGCTCTTCTTGTCCAGGCGGAAGCTGCCCCACTCCTGGCTGGCGGAGGTGGGCTGGATGGTGTCGAGGAAGGTTTCCTTGCCCACGGCGTCGACCAGGCGGGCGTTGCCCCAGTTGGACACGTCATGGTTGTAGCTGCCCGCGTCGCCGACGACCAGGTACAGGTCCTTCCACCCGGCGATGTCCACCTCGATGGCGACGGCTTTGTCGCCGCCCTTGATCACGGCGGTGGAAAACGACTTGGTCTCGCTCTGCGGGGCCGCCTTCAGCGCCTCTTCCAGGGCTGAGCGACTGGCCAGCATCGACTCCTGCCAGGTGTCCTTCTTCACGTAGGGGCTCGGGGCGGCCGACAGGGCACAAACCACCACCAGCAGCACCGCCCCAGACAGGCGGAGCGTCGGGACGCTTCTCATAGGCCATCCTTTCGATCGGATATCTCTTATTACTATACCCGATCCGGCGGAGAATATTGCCGAGAGGATGGCGTAAGACAGCCTGACCGGCCGCTACCGCTTCAGTTTCTCGGCCAGCAGCTTCATGTAATACCCGCCCACGACGCTGCGGGCGCGGAAGCCGCGGACCTTGCCGTCGTGCGTCCAGTGCCAGTCGCTGGCGGGCACCCGGCTGGGCGATTCGTGCAGGTACTTGTAGACGGGGGCGACCAGGCGGGCGAAATCCTCGCGGCTGTCAGCCAGCGTAGCCGACCAGAGGATCCAGTCGCTCTTGGTGTACTTCTCGCGGCTGTCCAGGGGCAGCCCGAACGGGGCCTGGACCTTGAGATAGTGGGCGACTTCCTTGCGGGCGATGGCGGGGTCGAACAGGTTCAGGCCCAGCACCTTGTCCCAGACGAGGTTGTACTTCTGGCTCCAGGTGCCCTTGCGGTCGAAGGTGAGGCTGTAGTGGTCGCCGTCGGCGGCTTCCCTGGCCCAGCGTCCGGCCAGCTCGCGGGCCAGGGCAGTGTACTCCTGCTGGGCGTCCTTCTGGCCGAGCATGCCCGCGAGCATCCCGTAGCCGCCCAGGGCGACGATGGCCTTGATCGACAGGTTGGTGTTGTGGGCCAGGTGCCCGGCGAAGTCGTCGGTGCAGAGCTGGTTCTCCGGGTCGAAGCCCTTGTCCTTGAGATAGCTTGCCCATTGCGTCAGGGCCTTCCAGTGGGCCTTGGCGTAATCGGCGTTGCCCTCGACCCTGGCGATGGCGGCGGCCAGGATCAACATGTTGCCGCACTCCTCGACGGGCATGTCCCCGCCGTAGACCTGCCCGTTGGCCAGCGGGTAGGTGCCCAGGTCGTGCGGGGCGAAGGGCTTGGTCCACCGCCCGCTCTCGACGTAGTGGAAGATGCCGTCCATCATCCCCTTGAGCAGCGTCGGGTTGCACGCCAGGAACAAGGGTGCGGAGGGGTAGGTCACGTCGACGGTCATGATGCAGCCGTTGCTGAAGTTCTCCTTGGAGAAGAACAGCGGCTGGCCCTCGGGCCCGGCGGCGAGCTTGTGAGCGGCGACGGCCTGGCGGTAGGCCAGCGAGCAGACCCGTTCGTAGGCGTCCCCGCCGGCGGCCTTCAGCTCGGCCGACAGCTTCTTGTCGAAGGCGGCGCAGCGGTCGAAGAGCGCGGGGTAGTCCTTCTCGGCGGCGGCGAGCATCTTCTCGGCGGAGGCATCGGGGCCTCGTCGCCACCAGGCGGGCAGGTTCTTCTTGAAGTACTGGATGGCCAGCACGTCGTCGTAGGCGATGAGGACGTGCCGGCTGACGGGCGCCTGCTCGACCTTGCCCAGGTCCATCCGCAGGGCCAGCACGGGCCAGTGGTCGCGGACGGGTCGCGGCTTGGCGGCATCGTCGTCGGACGGGATGCTGCTGTTGGCGACGAACCGCCCGCGGGCGTCCGTGTCGGCGGCGATGACGGCCTGGCTGTCGGCTTTGGGGGCGGCCAGGTAGAACTGGCCCCACTCGATGCGGAGGTTGTCGCCCGCGCGGGAGAGCACCTTCTGGTCGCTGCTGCCCATCCGCAGGACGTTCAGGCCCTCGACGTCGGCCCGGCCCCACGTGACGTTCTGGTCGGGCGTGTTGACCGCCCACTCGCCCGAGGCGTCGAGGTACAGGCAGACCTCGTGGGCCTTGGAGTCGCTCGAGCGGACGTCGAAGCGGATGTACGAGGCCGGGCGAGACATCACGTCCAGGTCGTCCATCAGCAGGGGCGAGGTGAAGGTGACGGTCAACTCGACCCCGCCGGCGTCGAAGACGTAGATCGTCTGCGTGGCGTTGACGGTGACGGAGGTCTGGCGAACCGTGTCGGCGAGTTTGTCCCACCCGCCCATGAACCTCATGCACCGCCCGTCGACGCGGACCATGCCGCACAGGGCCTGGATGGCGCCCGTCCAGTGGCGCGGCCAGCCGCCGAACAGCTCGTTGGTCGTCGACCAGCAACTGAAGTACGGGTCGTGCGTGACCAGCGGCACAGCCGGGGGACGCAAGGGCTCGGCGGCGCGGGCGAGGGGCGAGACGAAGCAGGCGACGGCCAACAGGATCGCGACGGTCATGACGATGCGAAACATGGAACCTCCAGCAGGCCCGAGACGTTCGGGCTGGTGTGCTGGTCTACCATTGCGGCTGGCGAAAGGCAAGCGCGGGTGCGCGACCCACGTTTGGCCGGAGGAAGGAGTGTCTATGAACGCTATTCCATCCCGGTCTCCTCTTGTGATTCTCCTGGTTCTTGCGTGCGGCGGTGTCCTGACGGCTGCGCCGCAGCAGAAGCTGGTGGTCTACCCCGCCCCACCGGCGGGGAGCGTCAAGGCGTCGGAGGACTACCGCGTCCACGTCAACGGGCGGGAGGTGTTCGTGCATACCGCCCAAGTGCTCCACGGCGGGCCGGCATCGTTCGCAGCCTTCGACTTCGCCGGGAGTGTCGACGTGACGATCACTCCCAAGGGGGCGCCCCAATCGGTCGTCGTCAGGCCGCTGTCGGCAGGGGTGAAGGCGACGATCGACGGGCAGGCCGTCCGCTTCACGCTCACCAGGCCGGCCAACCTGAGCGTGGAGATCAACGGCTGGGAGCGGCCGCTGCTTCTGTTCGCCAACCCGATCGAGACCGACGTGCCAAAACCGGGCGACCCCAACGTGCTCTACTTCGGCCCGGGCGTACACGAGATCGGCACGACCCAGATCAAGAGCGGCACGACGGTCTACCTGGCCGGCGGGGCCGTGGTGCGGGGCAAGCTCATGGAGGGCGAGGAGCCTCGCGGCCTGAGCTTCATGAAGAAGAAGACCTACCGTCCGCTGTTCGAGATGACCGGGGCCAAGGGCGTGGTCTTCCGCGGGCGGGGGGTGCTGGACATGAGCGGCCTGGACTGGCACGCCAAGACGACGTTCGTCTTCCGCGACTGCTCCCGCTGCCGCGTCGAGGGGATCATCGTCCAGGACGCCCCGGCCTGGGTGGTGGCGATGTTCGGCTGCCGCGACATGCACGTGGACAACGTCAAGCAGATCTGCCACCGCGAGAACAGCGACGGCGTGGACGCGGTGAACACGCAGAAGGTGCTGGTGGAGAACTGCTTCCTCCGCAACAACGACGACGAGATCTGCGTCAAGACGACGGCAGGCCCGCCCGCCCAGGAGTCCCGCGACATCCTCGTCCGCAAGTGCGTGATCTGGAACGACCGGGCCTACGCCCTGGGCGTGACCTACGAGACGCGGGCCGACGTGAAGAACCTCCGCTTCCAGGACTGCGACATCATCCACGACCACGGGATCGGCTCGCTGGCCATCCACGTGAGCGACTCCGCCACCATCCAGGACGTGGTCTTCGAGGACATCCGCATCGAGGACACCCGCAACCGCCTGATCCGCGTCTGGATCGGCAAGGACATGTGGGGCAAGGACGACCGACGCGGCCAGGTCCGCGACGTGACCTTCCGCAGGATCGCCATCGTCGATGGCCTGCAGGCACGCGTCGAACTGCACGGCCACGACGCCGCGCACCGCATCGAGAACGTGCTCATCGAGGGAATGACCGTGCGGGGCAAGCCTGTGAACGACCTGGCCGGGGCGAAGGCGAGCGTGAGGCATGCCCAGAAGGTGGTGGTGAAGTGAGAGACCGAGACGAATGCAGTGTGCTATAGTCGCCTACCGGGCCCCGATAGTATGCACGCCAGAAGCACTGATGGGAGCTTGGAGATGATTCACGATCCTGTTGTCGAGGAAGTCCGATGCGTCAAGGAGAAGATCGCAGCCCAGTATGGTTACGATGTGCGGAAGATAGCCAAAGCCATGCGGGCCCAGCAGCGGAGGCAGGAGCGGAAGAAAGCGGCTTCTGCCCCTCCTGCCAGGCGATCCAGGAAGAAGTGATCTCGTGATAGACGACCCGATCGTTGAAGAAGTCCGGCGCATTCGCGAGGAGTTCGCGGCAAAGCACGGCTGCGACGTGCACAGGATCGCCGCGGCCCTGCGACGGGGAGAGAAGAAGCGGCTCGGGGGAAAGAAGAAGACGAAGGCGCAGAAGCTGACCACTTCTCGATGAGTCGCCATGGCGGCGGGAACGGGTGGTTTGGGAAAGGGGGTGGACAATGGCGACATAACTAAAGCCGGGCAAGCACTCCCAGTAATTCAGGGCCAAACGCCTGTCTATTACCTTATCAGCCCCTTTCCGTCCAGGCCAGCGCCGGAAATAGCGCCGCCATCGGCATCTCCCGATGCAGCACTCAGCATTCTCTCGGCTATGAACGAGGAACACCCTTCATAACTTTCCATTCGGACGAAGGAGGAAGATGGAGGTTGCACTATGAGCAACCGCGTTGATTTGTCGCTGCGGTATAGAAGGCCTCCTTCGCTAAGATACACGTCACCGGGGCCTATGCCCCATACGATCCGATAGCGGGTAATGTCCTTGATGTCCCATTGCTCACTGCTCATCGGCGTCTTGATATGAAGCCCAATCGAGTTGCCCAACAAAGGCGACGCATATCCTTCAGCTACCAGATCATTCCAGTCATTGGGTAGCCGCCCCTGGTGCGATGAAGCATAGGACACGAGGGCATTCGCTATGTGCTCCAGGTCTCGCAATTCGTAGCCGCAGGCCAACTACACACGATTCAGATGAATTATGTGAATTATGCCCGCGATTAGAACTGCGAGCGCACAAACCGCGATGATCTTCTTCGGTCCTGTGTTGAACATCCGCATTGTCATCGCCTCTCATCGCGAATCGTTGGCTCCGAAGGCGGCAGCCGTGCTACTTCTTCAACCCGCTCCAGGTCCCGCTCCAGGCGGTGCAGTCGGGCCCGGCCTTGGGGGTGGGGCGGAAGTCCGGCTCGTCCTTGAAGCGGATGTGGCGCTTGCCTTCCCACGTGCCGTAGAACGGGGCGTTGGCGTCGATCCACGTGACCAGGCGGATGAACTCTTCCTTGGAGAGCTTCACGTCGTTGTGGCCCTTGCGAAGCTGGGCGACCAGCTTGCTGGTGTGCGAGCCGTAGGTCAGCGGGTCGGTGGACTCGATGTGGGCGTGCTTGCCGCCGGTCCCGCTGCCGCCGATCTCGTCCACCCACTTGCCCGCCAGCCGCCTCTTGAGCATGTTCTCGTAGGAGACGCTGAACTGGTTGGTCATCGTGCCGGCGAGGTCCAGGTCGGCCTTGGGCTTGGCCCCGCCGTGGCAGCGGACGCAGTGCTTGTCCAGGATGGGCTGGACGTCGCTGGGGTAGTGCATGGTCCGCGGGACGACCTCGCCCGGCTGGGGGCCCGGGCGGTCGGGCGAGCGCCGCGCCGCCAGCGGCATGGCCGTCATGGCGGGGGCGACGGCCTTCTCCTCGTGGCAGCCCACGCACCCGCGGTACTCGCCCGGGACCATGTTGATGAACGTCCGCATCCGCTGGAGTTCCATGTAGTTCTCGTCCAGGGCCTGGAAGAAGATGTTGCGGTCGGCGGGCACCTGGAAGCAGGCCGACCCGTCGGCCTCGACCGGCACGATGCCGTGCTCGATCTTGCAGGCGAGGTGGCCCCACATGCTGACCACCACGTGCTGCTGGCTGACGCCCCCGTCGCCGCCGTAGTCGCGCCGGGCCGCCCACGGGCGGGGCACATCCTCCATGACCCGCAGGTACTTCACGCGCCCGCGCTCGATGCCGGTGAGCCCGACGTACACGTCCTGGAGCAGCAGCGTGCCCCAGGCGTCGGCCGTGTAGGGCTGGCCGGTGCGGGCGTAGCCGGGCTGGCCCGTGCCGGCGGGCGGGATGACCGGGGGGCGCCGGCGCGGGCGAAGCGGCATGGGCTGCCAGCAGGACCACTCGCTTTCCTTGTAGACCAGCTCGCGGTTGTTGAACTCGTCCAGCAGATAGATGCCGTAGCCGGCGACGTCGTTCCACGGCTTGTCGGGGTTGTAGGCCACGAGGAAGTACTTCTCGTTGAGCGGGTACGGTTCGCGGGCGAGCGGCCCGACCAGCTCGCGCACCCAGGTCCCGTTGCGGTAGTGGCGGAACCCGTGCTCGTCGGTCGCGTCGATCTCGGGCGTGAGATAGTGCATGGGGTCGCGCGTCCGCAGCGAGAGAACGGTGTTCAGGCGGATGATCGTGCCCACGCCCAGCGGCATGTGGGGCGTGCCGGCGACGACGATCTGGTTGCCCGCCCCGGGGATGTCGCGGGCGTCGATGAACGTCGTCGGGTGGGCGATGTTGTTGGCGTAGATCTCCACGCTGTTCGAGCCGTCGGGGTTCATGGCCCAGATGCACTTGCAGGCCGAGCCGCCCTTGTCCACGTACTCCCAGCGAGTGTAGAGGATTCGCCCGTCGGCCATGATCGACGGCGTGGCCTCGCTGACGGAGTTGAAGGAGATGGCGCGGAGGTTCTTTCCGTCCCTGTCCATGCGGTGGACCGTGGTGGAGGTCAACACGTCCGGGGCGTCGCAGAGGATGCCCTTCTGGCAGCGGGTGGAGACGAACACGATGTCGCCGTCGGGGAGGTAGCACGGGTGCATGTCGTCCACGCCGGTGATGTACGGCGTGCCCGTGGGCGTGCGGACGGTGCGGTACTTGCGGATGAGGTCCTGCTCGTCGTCCTGGTCGAACGTGAGCTGCCGCAGGCCGCTGCCGTCGATGTTCACCTCGAAGATGCGGAAGCCCGTGTTGATGTCCTTCTTCCAGTCGAAGACGACGCGCCTGGCGTCGCAGGACAGGTCGAAGCGCCCGAAGATGCCGTGGGCCAGCGAAGGCGCCAGGTCGGTGGTCTTGAGCGTCTTGAGGTCCAGGATGCAGACGTTGCCCCCGAAGTGCTTGCAGCCGTCGATGTACTCGGTGTAGTAGTGCGAGGCCTGGTAGGTCTTGCGCCGCACGAAGAGCAGCTTGTCGCAGGCCAGGTGGGGGTTCCGCTCGACCAGGGCCTCGCGGCGTAGGGCCGCCAGGGCCTCGGCGGCCCGGGCCAGGGCGGCGGAGGCGTCGGCGCCGTCGCCGGTCTTTTCGCGCGCGGCCAGCAGGGCCTGCTGGATGCTCTCCAGGCGGGCCAGGAGATCTCGCGCGGGATACGACTCCGCCGTCTGGCCCAGGTCCTCGATCGCCAGGCGCAGCGGGCGGAGGTCCAGGTTGTCGAGCTTGGCCAGTTCCCCGCGAATGGCCCGCGAGCGGTGGAAGGTGGCCGCCAGGGCGTCCAGGTCGGCGAGGCTGGCGACGGAGGCTGCCTGGCGGGCGGCCTGGTCACCCAGCGGTTCGCCCTTCAGGGCGGCGGCGAAGCGACCGGCCAGGGCCTTCACGTCGCCGGCATTCCAGTCTTCTTCCCACAGGCCGGCGTCGCGCTCGGCCTGCATGTGCCCGGCGTCGGCGGGGAAGTCGCGCCCCAGCAGGGCCCACAGGTTCTGGCGCGGGTTCTGCGTCGAGGCGACCGTGAGCCGGTTCTTGCCTTTCAGGCTCAGGGCCTGGCCCGAACGGCCGGGGACGAAGGCGGGCTTGCCGGAAGGCGTCGCGTGGTTGCGGTTGCCGCTGGCATCGTCGAGGGTCTTGTCCATGGGCCAGACCGCCGTGGCGCCGCCCACGTCCTTTCCGTCGGCCAGCGCGGCCATCTCGGCCTCGCCGAGGCGCCGGCGGTACACGCGGACGTCGTCCAGGGCCCCGGACAGCGCCGAAGGGGCGGGGAAGTTGTCCGAGGTGAAGCCGATCTTGACCACGTGGCCGGACTCGTCGCTCTTGCCCTCCAGTCGCCCGCCGCCGTCGGCCTTGCCGTCGACGAAGAACCTCAGCTCGTCAGGCCCGGTGACCGCGACGTGGTGCCACTGGGCGTCGGCGACCTTCGTTCGCCCGCCGATGGCGGCGACCCAGCCGATGTCGTAGGCGAGCTTCCCGCCGCGGATGAACCAGCTCTTGCCGTTGGGGGCCCAAGCCCCCTTGGCCGGGGCCTTGGCCAGCAGCGTGCCGTCTCCGGCGGTCTTGACCCAACAGGCGACGGTAAACGGGTCCTTGCCGAGGTCCGGCAAGGACGCGCCCGGCGCGTCGGGCGTGCGGACGATGGCCTCGCGAGAGGCCAGCAGCGTCTCGCGCCAGGCGGCCTTGCGGACATACCAGGCCGGGTCAGCCAGCCCCTCGGGGGCGACGGCGGAGAAACAGACAAGGACCAGCAGGCCGATCGACAGCGTACGAATCATCAAGTTCTCCTTGGACCTGCCCCTGAGGGCAGACACGTACAGGATAAACGCTGATCCGCGGACGACGAAGAGGACTTTGAGGATTTTGGCGGAGGGCCATCACCAAGACCACCAGGATCACCAAGACCACAACGAAAAGAGATAGAGACCACAAAGGCTGTCCTTCGTGGTCTCTATTCTTCTTTGTGATCTCTGTGGTCTTGGTGATTGAGGCGGCCGTTACGCAGCCCGGCCCGGCTTGCCTGCGCCTCGCCGAGTCGAGCGGCGGCGGATATAGCCTCCCAGGCCCGTTGCCGCCAGGGCCAGCAGGGCCATCGTCGCCGGCTCGGGGACAGCCGTCAGGACGATGTCGTTGCCGTCGTTGCCGGTGTAGGTGATGACGAATTGACTGCCGTCGATCTCGAAGCTGGTTCCCTCGGGCAGATAGCGGAAGATATCGGGGATCATGTCCAGCGAGCCGTCGTTCTGGACGATGATGTACTGGCTGCCGCCGTAGGAGGCGAAGCTGCCGGTGAGGATCAGGTTCAGGATCGCGTCGTCCACGCTGACCGTGCCGGTCACGTCGACCATGTCCCACAGCGTGGGGCTGAGTTCGACGTCGAAGAACGAGCCGCCATCGAGGACCAGGCTGCCGGTGTGCAGCGTGCCGGGGCTGGTGCCGGGGGCCAGGTGGGCGCCCCCGGCCACGGTCACGGTGCCGGCGATGAAGCCGTCGCCGCCCAGCGTACCCGCGCTGACCAGGACGTCGCCGGACCCGGTGGCGCTGCCGGAGGTGTTGGTCACCAGCAGCGTGCCCGCGAGGATGGTCGTCCCGCCGCTGTAGTCGCTCGCGCCGGCCAGCACCTGCGTGCCGTCGCCCGACTTGACCAGGCTGATCGCGTTGGCGGCCCCGGAATCGGAGATCGAGCCGCTGAACGTCGCCATGCCGCTTGCGGGGTTGAGGGTCAACGTCAGGGGCGTGTCGGCGGCGCCGTTGATGATCTGCCCGCCGGTTCCGCCCGAGTCGTTCAGCGAGGCCAACGTCTGGTTCACGCCGTTGAGGTCCAGCGTCGCGCCGCCGCCCAGGTACAGGTCCGTGGCGGCGGGCAGGCCGTTGTCGCCGGCGATGCCCAGGTTGGCCACGATGGCCTCGTACCACTTCTGGCCCATCCAGGCGTAGCCGATGTCGCTGGGATGCAGGTTGTCGGGCATGGTGGTGGAATACGGCGTGGGATAGCCCGTGTACAGGTCCAGCAGCGCGATGTTGGCGCCGGCGGCCTTCTTGGTGCTGACCAGTCCCGCCAGGGCCGAGTTGAACGCCGTGACGAAGGCGTCCTGGCTCGGGATGGGGACGATCTGGGCGGCCAGGATCAGCGCGTCGGGCTGCCGCGAGGTGATCGCGTCGATGAGCTGCGAGTAGTCGTTCATCGCGCTGGGCACGCCGGCAGCGCCGCCGCCGCGGTTGTTCGTGCCGATCATCAGCGTGATGATGTCCGGGTTCACGTTCAGCCAGTTCGAGCCGGTGATCCCGTTGAGGATCTGCACCACGTTCCAGCCGCTGTGGCCCTCGTGGAACCTCTGGCTGGCGGGCAGATCGTCCTGGTTGACGGTCAGGCTGCCGACGTACGTGAAGCTGTACCCGTCGGCGGTCAGCAGGTCGTACAGGTAGCCGCGATACCCGGCGTGCGTGCTGGCGTAGGACGAACCGTCGGTGATCGAGTCGCCCATGGGCATGATGTTGCCCAGGGCGCTGGTCGTGCCGGTCAGGCGGACCGTGCCCTCGTTGATGACCGTGGCGCCGCCGTAGGTGCTGCGCCCCTTGAGGGTCATCGTGCCGGCGCCGCTCTTGGTCAGGCCGTAGCCCGCCCCGCCGTCGCCCACCGGGCCCAGCGTGAGCGAGGTGTTGGCGGCGGTGTTGAAGGTCGCGTTGCCGGTCAGGGTGGCCGTGCCCAGCGTCAGGCTGGCGCCGCTGTCGCCGGTGAGCGACAGCGTGTGGCTGCCGATGGTCAGCGAGCCCATGGTCGCGTCGAGACTGTTGCGGACGTCGATCGTCGCGTCACCCGTCACGTTGAGGGCGTTGCCGTACGTCTGGCTGGCCGCATATCCGCTCGTGCCGGACGCGCCGCTGACGGCGAACATCGCCAGTTGCTGCCCGGCCGAGCTGGTGGTGGTGAAGGTGATCGAGTTCAGCGTCTTGGCCTGGTCCGCCGGCGACAGGATGTACTCCCGGCCCGCCATCCACAAGTAGTTGCTGTAGAAGCTGCTGTTGGTGTTCTTCAGCCCGTACGACGTGAGGGCCCGGTCGGCCGGACCGGGGTTGCTCGTCCAGTCCGGGTCGCTCCAGGTGGTGGTCGTCGTGCTCGACCCGTCCGCGAAGTTCAGAGTGGCATACCAGCTCATGGTCCGCGTGGTTTCCAGGAATGCCAGGGCCTGGAACTGGCCCGGCGTGTTCAAGGTGAGGGTCGCGTTGTTCGGGCCGTCGAGGTAGACGGCATTGTTCCCCGCGTAGGGGGCGAACTGGAACGAGAGGTTCGGGTTGGTCACGCTGGTGATCGTGCGAGGAGTGGCGCCGGAGTCAGCCGGCAGGCCCTGCGTGCCGCCCGCCAGCCCGGTCTCGTAGAAGTCCCACCCCGCCATAGAGGCGGTGTAGCCCGGGGCCGATTCGCTCGCCCCGATGATGATGTCGTGGTTGTAGCCCGTCACGGAGACCGGCTGGAGCGGGGCCGTCATGGCGGCCTGCCCGCCCAGTCTCAGGGTCCCGCCGGCCAGGGTCACCGCACCGGCCCCCAGCGGGTTGACGGTCGTCGTCGTGGGATTGCTGATCTCCAGCGTGCCCGCCTGGAGGGTCGTGCCGCCGGCGTAGGTGTTGGCGGCCGTCAGGGTCAGCGTGCCGGCGCCCTGCTTGACCAGCGACAGGGGCGTGCCGCCCGACGACTGGATGACAGAGGAGACAGTCAGCGAGTCGCCCGCGGAGGGCGTATTCACGGTGAACACCGGGCTGAAGTTGTTTCCGTTGGAGATCGTGCCGGTCTTGCCCGCCGCGGTGTTGATCTCCGAATGGCCGGTGGCGGTCGTGGTGCCGCCGAACCCGAACGTTCCCCAGTTGGCCCCGTAGCCGTCGTTGCCGACGATCGTGGCCGTGGCGTTGTTCAGGGTCAGGTTGTTAAGCACCGTGACCCGGTTCGCGCCGTCCGGCGACGACAGCATCGTGCCGCCGTTGAGCGTGACAGCCGACATGCCGGACAGGGTGTTGCCGAACACGTTGTAGCCGGCGAACGACAGCGTCGCGTCGCTGTTGATGACGACGTCCGGCTTTCCGGGCAGCCAGTTGGCGTTGTTGCCGCCGGCTCCGAGGATCAGCGTGCCCTCGTTGGCCGTGATCTGCCCGGTGAAGGTGTTCATCCCGCTGAGGGTCAGCGTGCCGGGGCCGGTCTTGGTCAGCCCGCCGCTGGTGTTGGCGCCGAGCGTGACGGCGCCGACGGTGGCCGGCGTGGTCGCCCCGCCGCCGTACAGCGTCGCGGTCAGCGTGTCTCCGGCCGCGTAGCCCGTGCCCGGACTGGTGACGAGGATGTTCGTGAGCTTGCCTGTTGCAGGATCGACCTGGGCGACGGCGGTCGCGCCGAAGCCCGAGCCGCCCGACAGCACGACGTAGGGCGAGCCAATGTAGCCCGCGCCGCCGTCGGTGACGGCCACGCTCGCGGCGCCGTACCCGGTCGGGGTCAGCAGCGCCTGGCTGATCGTCAAGCTGCTGGAGGCCGGCGTGTCAATGAAGGCCCCGCCCCCATAGACATAAGCGCTGCCGCCGTTATTGAGGGCCATCGTCACGTTGGCGCCGGCCTTGGGTTGGAGCGTGCCGCCGTTGAAGTTGAACTGCACGGAGCCCGCATTGCCGGTCGCGCCCTGGTAGACCCGCGAGGCGATGAGTCTGCCCGCGTTGAGATTGAACACCGCGCTGACGTTGTTGGTGCCCCCGTTCAGGAGGTTCAGCCCGTTGCCGTTGGCGGTTGCGTCGAGAACCGCGCCGCTGCCCAGCAGGTTGAACATGGCGTAGGAGCCGGCGTTGTTGAACACGTTCAACGTGACCGGCTGTGCGCCCGGGCCGACCAGGGTTCCGCCGTAGAGGTTGAAGGATCCCTTGCTGTTGGCCTGCCAGCCGCCCGCCAGCAGCCACCCGCCGCTTCCGGTCACGCTGACCGTGCCGCCGTTCAGGTCGAACACGCCTATGTTGTTGGCGCCGGACCCGCTGCCGGCGGCGAGCTGGCCCGTGGTGAGCGTCCCGCCGTTCATCTGGTAGTACCCGTACCCGCCGCCCAGGCCGAGCGACACCACGTCCGTGCTGCCCGTCGTCGGGGCGACGCTGATCGTCCCGCCGTTCTGGATGACCGCGCCGGCGCCGCCGCTCTGTCCGATGTAGAGGCGGCTGGTGGTGCTGCCGCTGGCGGGG
>JAKJER010000063.1 GCA_022705325.1 Planctomycetota bacterium
GGCACGGGCATCTTGCCCGTGTGTCCCACGGCCGTCCCGGCCGTGGGAGTTGCTGTTTTCCGGACAATTCCACGGGCAAGATGCCCGTGGTACACATGGGCGAGACGCCCATGCCACGGTGGGGGGGGGCTTTTTCAACGGGCTGCTAGCCGCCCAAACTCGTTCACCCGCCGGAGGAGCCGGGGGGGGCCTCCTTTCAGGCCCGGCCGCGTAGCTGCCCAAACACGCGGTATCTCTCTCCTGTCTTTCTCTCTTTGTCGTTCTCTCTCTGTCTCTCTGCGTCTCTGCGTCCAGTTGTCGGCGGAAAACGCCGATAAGACCCCATATTGTGACTGATCGTGTCAGGACAGTTTGTCCGCCCCGGCTGCTGGGTCTGGCGGGGCTGCTTGGCGGGTACGCGCTGGCCGGGGGGGGCCTGTGGGTATGGGCTGCGCTGGACGGTCTTCCGGCCTGGGCTGCCGCCGGCGCCGCCACCGCGTTGGCGGCATTGGGCGGCCTGTGGGTCATCCGGAAGCTGCTCCGTTGGCGCATGGGGCCGTGCCTGAGACACTTCCTTCTCCAGCAGCCTGAACGCGTCAGCCGGGGAGAGACCACGGACGTCTGCTTCCTCTTCGTGGACCACTTCGAGCCGGACTACGGCCAAGCCGACGCCGCGCAGCAACTCGAACGCGTGCGACGGTGGGAGGCTGCGTACGGGCGGGCGATCGCGGGTCGACGCGACAGCGACGGCCGGCCGCCCCAGCACACCTGGTTCTTTCCGGTGGCGTTGAACGACCCGTGCGTCCGCCCAGTGGTGGCGTCGTGGCCCGGGCGCGGCTGGGGCGAGATCGAGTATCACCTCCATCACGACGACCGGCCGGACATGCCCGCCGACCAGATCGAGGCCCAGGTGCGAAACGACCTGGCCGACCTGCGGGCGATGGGGGCGCTGTCGGGCGGGCGCTACGGCTTCGTGCATGGGATGTTCGCCCTGGCCGGGGGTGACGAGCGGTGGTGTCGCTGCCAGGACGAGTTGGACGTGCTGCTGCGGACCGGCTGCTACGCTGACTTCACATTTCCCTCGTTGGGCTCGCCAGCCCAGCCACCGCAAATCAATACGCTTTACCGCGCTCGCTCCACGGGCGGGCGACGGCCTTACGAGACGGGCTCCCCTGTCCAGGCGGGGCGTGACGGACACGAGGAAGGCCTGCTCATGCTGGGCGGGCCCATGCACTTCGGGCTGTATCCGCGGCTGTGCGACGACGCCCACGTCGAACCTGCCCACCTGCCGCATCCGCGGCGGATCGCGCGATGGCTCGATTGCCGGGTGCACGTGCCCGGACGGCCCAACTGGGTCTTCATCTCGATTCACTCGCACACGGCCCGACAGGACGCCCAGGACGCCTTGTTTGGCGAACCCATGCAGCGGTTGTGGCGGGCGCTGGAGGAACGCTTCCAGTGTCGCCGACTTTGGCGGCTGCATTACGTGACCGCCCGCGAAGCGTATAACATCGTCCGGGCGGCCGAGGCCGGCTGCGACGGCAACGCGGGGACGTTTCGGGACTTCGAGCTTCCCCCGCCAGCCAACCGCACTTGCAGAACGGAGGAACGATCGTGAGCCGCCTGGCCATCTATGCTCGAAGCCTGACGGCCAACTGGGTGGGCTTCCTGGCCAATCTGGTGGTGGCCTTCATGTTGGCGCCGTTCGTGCTCAGGAGCCTGGGCGAGTCCGCTTATGGCGTGTGGATCCTGCTGGTCGAGCTGACGGGCTATCTGGGACTGATCGAAATGGGCACCCAGGCGGGCCTGGGACGGCATATCAACTACTATCTGGGTCGGGGCGAGATCGACCGCGTCAATGGGTTCGTCAACACCGCGCTGCTGTTCTTCCTGGCGGCCGGGGCGGCCATTCTGCTGCTGGCCGGTGGGCTGGCCTTGGCGCTGGACTCGGTGTTCACGAAGATCCCATCCGAGCTGGTGGCTTCGGCCCGCCCGGCCCTGCTGCTGGTGGCGGTGAACCTGATCCTGGCCCTGCTGGGGGCGGTGTTCCCGCTGATTCTGAACGCGTTTGACCGCTTCGATCTGTCCAACGCGGTGAACCTGGTGGTGCTGGCCGTGCGAACGGTGGGCACGATCCTGGTGCTGAAGCAGGACGGAGGGCTGGTCGAGCTGGCCGGCGTGCAGGTGGTCTCGAGCGTGATCGGGGCTGGCGCGGGGATGCTGCTGGCTCGGCGGGTGTTCCCGTCGCTTCGGCTCGACCTGCGCCTGTGGTCGCGCGAGCGGTTCCGAGAACTGTTCGGCTTCGGGATCTGGGCCTTCGTGGGCCAGATCGGTATGCAGTTCCTCTACTGGAGTTCGACCATCCTGATCACCGTCTTGCTCGGCCCGGCGATGGTGGTGTTCTTCTCCATGCCCATGATGCTCATTCAGTACGGGCGCGGCGTGGTGGACAACATGGCCGGGGTGTTGGGCCCGCAGACGATCAAGGCCAGCAGCGTGGGCGACCATGTGGAGCTGCGGCGGATTTTCTCGTGGGGCTCGAAGGTGATCATGTTCGTGGCCATCCCGCTGTTTGGCGGGCTGATGGTCTACGGCGGAGAATTCCTGATCCTGTGGCTGGGTCCGCACTTTGCCCGCTCAGCGGCTGTGCTGTTGCTGCTGGCCGTGCCGCAATGGGTGGTGTGGTCGATTCGTCCGGGCGTGAACGTGATCCTGGGCCTGGGCCACGTCCGCTTCGCGGGCCTGATGACGCTGGGCCAGGGCGTGCTGAACGTGGCCGCGACGCTGTTCTACGTGCTCGTGCTGAAGATGGGGCTGCTGGGCGTGGCCTGGGGGCTGCTGGTGCCCATGATCGCGTTCAACAGCGTGATCGCCTGGTTCGTCCTGCGCTGGATTGACATGCCGCCGCGGCAATTCCTGGTCCGCAACGTCGGTCGCTATGCAGTCACGGCGGCGGCCTTCCTGGCCCTGGCCTGGGGCGTGTCGTACGTGGGCCGGCGCGAGGTATGGGCGTGGTTCTTCGCCAAGGTCATCTTCCTGGTGCTGGCGGCGGCGCCGCTGGGCTGGTACGGCGTCTTCAGCCGGGATGAACGGTGCGAGCTGGGCCAGCGCATCCGCGACATGCTGCGACGCAAACGCCGAGAGATCCCGCAGGGGCCCGCCAGCGTAGAAACGAGTGAAGCAAGTCAGCCACCGCCTCCCCCGCCGCAGGACGAGGGCGAGCCAGGGTAGTGACCATAGGAACAAAACGCGCGTGCTCGATCTCAGCGTCATCATCGCCACGTACAACCGCAGCCGGACCCTGGGTCGGACGCTGGCGGCCCTGGCCGAGCTGGACACGCTGGGCCTGGCGTGGGAGGTGGTGGTGGCCGACAACAACTCCCGCGACGATACGCCGGCCGTCTGCCGCAGGTGGCAGGGGCGCCTGCCGCTGACGTACGTCTTCGAGGGCCGGCAGGGCAAGAACGCCGCGTACAACACCGCCCTGGCGGCTGCTTCGGGGGAACTGATCGTCACGACCGACGACGACATCACGCCCTGTCGTAACTGGCTCAAGGCGCTGCGGGAAGCCGCCCGGCGCTGGAGCGATCACGACGTGTTCTGCGGTCCGGTCATCACGCCCATCCCGTCTGCCTTCGCGGGCACGCTGGAAGGAGCGGTGCCCACGTGCAACTTCAACCCGCCTCCTCCGCAGCGGGTGCTGGACGCGGACCTCATGCCGATCGGGGCGAACCTGGCTTTTCGCCGGCGCTGTCTGGAGGCGGCAACAGCCGGCGGCGGGACCTTGTTCGACCCGGCCATCGGCCCGTGTGGGGCGGGGCGGATCAGCGGATCGGAGTCGGTGGCGCTGCAGGCCCTGATGCAGGCCGGGCGGCGGATCGTGTACGTGCCCGAGGCGAGCGTGCTGCACGAGACGCCGGCGGGCTTTCGCACGGTGGGCGGACTTTGCCGCCGCGCCTGGGCCCAGGGACGCGGCGACGTCCGCGTGCACCGCTTCGGCGCCGACGTCCCGCGGCTGATAGGCATGCCGCGGTTCGTCCTGCGAACGATGGTCGAAGACTTCCTGGCGGCGATGGGTCACCTGGCGGCTGGGCGGCGCAAGAACGCTCTGGCCCGCCTGTTCCACGGAGTGCGATTCCTGGCCATCTGCCGCGAATGGCGAAAGGCGGCCCGACCATGAGAATCGCCGTCGACGCCGTTCCCTTGCTGCATCGCCGCCCCACGGGCATCCAGAACCACGCGCGCGGGATATGCCGGGCCCTGGCGACGATCGGCGGCCAGGAGTACGTGCTGGTCTACGAGCAGTCGCTCCAGCAATGGGAGGAGTTTGACGACGGTTTCGCCCGTTCGCTGGGCCCGGCATGGACCCTGACAGCCGCGGCTTCGCCGGGCCCGACGGCAGCCCTGGCGCGGCGGATATGGGAGGGTTGGACCTTGCCGCGACTGCTGCGCCGGCTCGGGGCGGACGTGTACTATTCGCCCACCACTCGCGGGCCGACGCGGGGGCGCGTCGGCGGGGCGGTCACCATCCACGACCTGGCCCAGGAGGCGGCGGGCGTGGTCTCGGCGCCGCCGGCGGCGGTGGTGAGGCTGGCGCGGCGTTCCCGCGGCATCTTCGCGGTCAGCGACGCCACCGCCCGGGACATCCAGCGACTGCTGCACGTCGAGCCGGAACGAATCGCCACGATTTACAACGGTCCGGCGCTGGGCATCGCCCGTCGCGACGCCGAGGCTTGCCGCCCGCTATGCGGGCAACTGAGGCTGGCGCCGGGTCGCTTCCTGCTCTGCGTGGGTGACGAGAACTGGCGCCGCCGCTACGACCTGCTCTGGCAGGCGATGGAGGCCCACTGGGCGGCTGGGCGGCTTGCGGACGTCCGCGTGGTGTTCGTCGGGCGCCAGGACTGGCGGGAGTCGAACCTGTCGCGGCTGGTCGGCGGGGGCAGTCATGTGGACCGGGCGGTCTTCCTGAGCGGCGTGAGCGACGGCGACTTGAGCGTCCTGTACAGCTCGGCGCTGGCGACGGTCCTGCCGACCGAGGCGGAGGGGTTCGGCATGCCGGCTGTCGAAGCCATGGTCTGCGACTGTCCCGTCCTGTGCAGCGACATCCCGGTGCTCCGCGAGGTGGCTGGGGAAGCGGCGCGATACTTCCCGCTGGCGGTAGAGGCCCTGTCGCAGGCGGTGCTCGCGCTGGAGAGCGACCAATCGCTGCGGGGCGAGTTGGTGCGGATGGGCCGAGAACAGGCGAAGCGCTACGCCTGGGAAGAGTCCGCCCGGCGCGTGCTGGCGACGCTGGAGAGGCTGAAGTGAAGGTCCTGTATATCCATCTCGGCGGCGATCACGTTGCCGGAAGCGAGCGGTCGCTGCTGGACGTGCTGTCGCTCAGCAGGGGCTGCGTGCAGGCCCACGTGCTGTGCAACGCACAGGCAATGGCCGACGCGGTGCGCCAGGCGGGGCACCAGGCCACCCTCTGCCGCGAGATGGAGGAACTGTCGCCCTGGACCGATCCGCCGTGGCGCATCGCGGGGCTGTCGGCGGGAGTGCGGGCGGGCTTGGCCTGTGCCGATCGCTTCGGGCCGGACCTGCTGCACGCCAACAACCTCTGGGTGAACCAGATCGCCCAGCCGGTGGCCCTGATGCGGCGCCGCCGGGTCGTGGTCCACGTGCGGGCCAAGACCATTCGCAGCGGGCGCGAGCTGTCGCTGGTCCGCCTGGCCGACCACGTAATCGCCATCTCTCGCAGCGTGGCGGAACCGATCCTGGCCATGCGATGGCGCCGGGGGGGCCTGAGCGTCATCCACGATCCGATCTGCCTGGATCAGGGCGGCGGGGACGCGCAAGCTACGGCTGAGCCGGAGCGGATCGGCCCGCTGCGCCTGGCGGCGGCGGGCAGGCTGTCGGCGGAGAAAGGCTTCGACCGGTGCATTCGGCTGCTGGCGTGGCTGCGGGAACGCGGCTTGGAGGCGGAGCTGACGGTCTACGGCGACGGACCCGAGCGGGGGGTGCTGGAGGGACTGTCCCGGACGCTGGGCGTTGCGACGTCGGTGCGGTGGGCGGGCTTCCGCAAGGACCTGTCGGCCAGGCTGGCCGGTGCGGACGTGCTGCTGGTCTCGTCGCATCGGGAGGGGCTGGGGCGAGTGATTGTCGAGGCGGCCATGGTGGGGACGGCGGCGATCTCGGTGGACGTGGACGGAACGGGCGAGGCCATCGAAGACGGCCGGACGGGCCTGCTGGTGGGGGACCTCGAGTCGCTCGAGTGGCGCGAAGCAATTCTGGAGTTGCTGTGCGATCGCGACCGCCTGGCACGGATGGGCAGGCGGGCGCGGGAGTTCTGCCGCCGCGAGTTTGATCCCGCGGCGTCGGCCCGGGCGACGCTGGAGGTCTATCGGCGTCTTGTGCACTGAGGGATTGTCGACTTGCGATCCGGGATTCTCGATTGGAGAACGGTGTCCGCAGACCCGGGCTCAGTCGACAATCGATAGTCGGAAATGGTCCGCCCACGGAAAGCCTCCGTGGGCTTAGGTCGAAAGCGTATGCTATACCCAGGAGCCTGTAGTCGCAGCGTGGCAACGGAAGGGAACAACTCGTCGATTCGACTGCTGGCCTTCAGCGAGCTGTACCACCCCGTGGTAGGCGGGTCGGTCCGGTGGATCTCCAAGATCGCCGAACACTGGCCGGGCCAAGCCTGGGTGCTGGGCGGGTGCCGGCCCCGCGGGTCGCTTCGGCCCAGCGACCTGGACGGGCCCACGCCGGTGCGGCGGATCCGCCTGGCTCTGGACGACTGGGGCCTGGACAGCCCCCAAAGCCTCCTGCAGTACGCCAACGCGGTGGCCCAGCTTGTGGCCGAGACGCGCCGCCGACGCGCGAACGTGGTTCTGTGCGGGCGGGGTGTGCCCGAGGGGCTGATCGCATACCTGGCCGGCCGGTGGACGGGGGCGGCCTACGGGTGCCTGGTCCACGGCGAGGAGACGGTCTCGTGCGGGCTGTCGGGCCAGCTTCGGCGGATGCTCCGCCTGGCCTACAGCCGTGCGGATGTTCTGGTCTGCAACAGCCGGGCATCGGCGGAACTGGCGGCTGGGGCCGGAGGCAGGACGGACCGCATGATCGTCAGCCACCCAGGCGTGGAGCTGTCGGCGTTCGCGGACGTGCTGGCGGTGGATCGCGGGGCGGGCAATGACCCGCCGGTGCTGCTGACGGTGGGCCGGCTGGACGAGCGGAAGAACCATGCGGGGGTGTTGCGGGCGATGGCCGAGCTGAGGCGAAGCGGGGTGGACGTTCGCTACCAAATCGTGGGCGACGGGTACATGAAGGGGCCGCTGGAGGCCCTGGTGGCGGAGTTGGGCCTGGGCGACCGCGTGAACTGGGTGCACGGGGGCGACGATGAAATAGTAAGGAAGGCCTACTGCCAGGCCGATATATTCATCATGCCGGCCATTCACACCGGCAAAGACACCGAGGGATTCGGCATCGTGTTCATCGAGGCGGCCCTGGCGGGCCTGCCATCGATTGCCGGCTGCGTGGGCGGCTGCAAGGAAGCGGTGCTGAATGAACGGACGGGCCTGGTGGTGGACGGATCGGACCGGTCGGCGCTGGCCGGGGCGATCGCCCGCCTGGCCCGCGACGCGAAGCTTCGCTCCCGCCTGGGGCGGGAAGGGCGTCGCCGGGCGTCGATAGAGCTCGATTGGCGGGCACTGATCCCCCGCCTGGCCGGTGAGATGGAGCGGATGGTGCCTCGCGCACCGAGGGCAACGAGCAGATGAAGGGCCTGATTTTCACATATACGCTGACGGTGCTCGGGGTGGTCTACGGGCTGTTGCGCCCCGTCTACGGCGCCTCCATCTACATCGCCTTGTCGATCCTCAAACCGCCGGCCCTGTGGCACTGGTCGGTCTCGCTTGGGCGCTACGGATTCTACGTCGCCGTCTGCAGCCTCATCGGCTGGGCCCGCCAGGGGTTCGGACAGTGGGAGAAGCTCCGCAAGGTCCGCAAGGTCCTGTACTGCGTGGCCATCTACGCGATCATTCAGTGGATCAGCGGATACGCCAGCCGCTACAGCGCCGATCCTCGAGTGTGGTACCATACCCGCAAGTTGACCAACGACATGCTGATGGTCCTGGTGGTGTGCTCGCTGATCAACAACTTCAAAGAACTGCGGGTTTACACCTGGGTCATCGTCGCCGCGGCGGGCTACGTGGCCTACGAGATGAACTACTCGTGGTACATCGAAGGCTACAACCGCATCTGGTACGCCGAATTCGCCGAGATCGACAACAACGGCATGGCCATGATCTTCGCCATGGTCGTCCCGTTGGCGTTGACGCTGGGACTGAGCGAGAAGCGATACTTCTGGAAGGTGGCATCCTGGATATGGATTCCCTTCCTGGGCAACGCCGTATTCCTGGCCCACAGTCGCGGCGCCATGCTGGGCATGTGTTTTTCCGCTCCCTTCCTGATCTGGATGCTGCCCGACAAGAGGCGGACGTACTGGATCCTGGCGGGGGCGGCAATCGCCATCCTTCTGCTGGCCGGGCCGAGCATCCAGGAACGGTTCTGGTCGATCTTCGTGGACCCCAACGAGCAGGACGCCAGCGTGAACGCCCGCTTCACGTCGTGGTCGGCGGCTTGGCGGTGCATCCAGGCCAACCCGTGGCTGGGCGTGGGCCCGCGGTGCTGGCACTACGTCGGACGCAGCTACGGGGCCATCTCCGGGCTGGCGGTCCACAACGTCTTCATGCAGGTGACGGCGGATTCGGGAGTCGTGGCCGGGCTGACCCTGCTGGGCATCTACCTTCTGACGATCAAGTACCTGTTCATGGAGCGCAAGACACGTTCGGCCTACTCCTGGTGGTATCCGTACTGGGCGGCGGGCATCGCCGCCGGGCTGGGCACGGGCTTCCTGTGCAGCCTCTTCCTGAGCATGGAGCGCGTGGAGATGCCGTACTACCTGGCCATGCTGGGCCTGGCGACGGTGAAGGTGGCCACGGTTGAGGACCGCACGCCAGCGCCGCTGACGACGATGGAAGAGCTGGAGCTGCTGCGGGTCTCCCGATCCGCCCCCGCAACATGACGACATTACCCGCCCCAGAGCCCGCGGACCTGCCCCCCAGGGAAGGCCTCCCGGGGGGCCGCCCTTTGCGGGTCCTTCACCTGCGCACGGTCCGAGGGACCGGCGGCGGGCCCGATAAGACTGTCCTCAAGTCCTGCCAGTATCTCCGTGCCCGCGGGCACCGGGCCGACGCCTTTTACCTTTTCGACCGGCGTCACGCCACCGATAACCTGCTCGATGCCGCCCGGCGCCTCGGCGTGCCCCTCTTCGCCGCCTACGAACGTTTCGCCCTCTCGGCTGGGCCCGTCCTCCTGCTGGACCGCGTCCTGCGGGAGGGACGCTACGACATCGTCCACACCCACGAGTACAAATCCAACGCCCTGGTCCAGCTCATGCGGGCCGACCACAGCCTGAACGTGGTGGCCACGGCCCACGGTTACAACAGCACGACCCGTCGCGAAGAGGCCTACTATCGCCTGGAGCAGGCGCTGCTTCGCGGCGTGCAGGCGGTGATTGTCCCCACGCGCGACCTGGGCGGTTTCCTGCGTCGCCGCGGCGTTCCGCCCGCTCGGCTGCACGTGATTCCCAATGCCATCGAGATTCCGGCCGACCACCGCCGGCCGGACCGCGGCGATCCGCCCGGTCCGTTGCGACTGCTGTACGTCGGACGCCTCAGTGCGGAGAAGGACCCGATCAATCTGCTGCAGGCCGCCCGCCTGCTGCTGGCCCGCGGGGCGGAAATCGAGGTGACGTTGGCGGGCGACGGGCCCGAACGGGCCAACGTCGAACGGGCGGCGGGCGAGTGGGGCCTCCAGCCGACCCTGTGCCTGCTGGGGCACGTCAGTGACGTGGCGCGGGCGATGGCAAATGCCGATATACTGGTTAGCCCCAGCCAGACCGAGTGTATGCCCAACGCGGTGCTGGAGGCGATGCTCGCGGGCCTTCCGGTGGTGGCGACGGCCGTCGGCGGCGTGGGCGAAATGATGCGCGACGGCGTGCACGGCCTGCTGTGTCCGCCGCGCGATCCTGGCGCGCTCGCTGAGGCGATTGCCCGGCTGGCTGACCAGCCGGACCTGAGGCGCCGCCTGGCCGACAACGCCTACGCCCGCGTGCGGGCGGAGTACTCTTTCGAGGTTCGCATGAGACGCGTCCTGAGTCTGTACGAACGCGTGATCGGCAGCCGGTAGCCTGCGGCCAGTATCCTGTCGAGACTGGCTGCGGAGTACCGGCTCGTGACTACAAACGACTGGCGACCAGAATGCGAGAACTGGCCAAAAAGACAGCGAGGTTCTTCTGCTGGCTGCTGACCTGGCCGATGCTGCTGCGCTATGCGCTGTGGCGGGTGTTCGTGGGGCCCGAGCGGGCGTTTCTGCAGGCCGCCCAGTCGGCCTCGCGGTGGACGGGCCTCGGGGGGCAGTACCTGCGGGCGGCCTTGCTGGGCAGACTGGTCAGGCGGATGGGCAAGGACGTGGTCATCGCGTTCGGTTCGGTGCTGACCAAGCGCGACGTCGAACTGGACGATGGGGTGTACGTCGGAACGTACTGTCTGCTGGGGCAGGTCCGCGTGGGGGCTGATACCCTCATCGCCGACCATGTCTGCATTCCCAGCGGTTCGCAGCAGCACGGGACCGCCCGCCTGGACGTGCCCGTCCGCCAGCAGGAAGGCCAGTTCAAGACCATCTCCATCGGGCGCGACTGCTGGATCGGCAGCAGCAGCGTGGTGCTGGCCGACGTGGGCGACCACTGCGTGGTGGCGGCGGGCAGCGTGGTGGTGCAGCCGGTGCAGGAGTACCAGGTCGTGGGCGGCAACCCGGCGCGGGTCATCGGCGACCGCCGCAAGAAGGCCCCCGCCCCCGGCGGGCCGACCCCGGCGCTGCCCGTGCGGGAAATAGGCGAGGCGTGAGCGCCACAGGCGATAACTTCGTGGTCTTCAGCGACGACTGGGGCCGCCATCCCTCCAGCAACCAGCACCTGTTCCTTCGTCTGAGAGAGCAGGCCCGCGTGCTGTGGGTCAACACGCTCGGGCTGCGCCGTGCGCAGGTCAACGCCTTCACGTTCTTCCGGGCCTTCGAGAAACTCCGCGAGTGGGCCCGCCCGCTGCGCCAGGTGAACCCGCGCCAGTGGGTACTGGCCCCGGTGATGCTGCCGGTCTCGGGCGAGGGGCTGCTGGGGCGGCTCAACCGCCGCATCGCCCTGGCGTCCATCCGCAGGACGATGCGCCGCCTGGGCATGCGCCGGCCCGTGTTGTGGAGCACGCTGCCGACCGCGGTCGACTTCGTGGGCGAACTGGACGAGCGGGCGGTGGTGTACTACGTTACCGACGACTACAGCCTCTGGCCCGGCTCGAACGCCCGGCAGGTCCGCGAGCAGGACCTCCGAATGACCCGGCTGGCGGATGTTGTCTTTGCCTGCAACCGCACGCTTGCCGAGAGTCACGGCGGCCTGCGCGAGGCGGTGCTGCTTCCGCACGCGGTGGACTACGAGCATTTCGCCTGCTGTCGCGCGGGCGAGCCGACGGACCTGGCTGCCATTCCGCACCCGCGGGCGTGCTTCTTCGGGCTGGTGTACGAGAAGATCGACCTGACCGCCCTGGCCGAGCTGGCCCGGCGGAGGGCGGATCTGCACGTTGTTCTGATCGGGCCGGTTGCCACCGATCTGGCCCCGCTGGCCGGCCTGGCCAACGTCCACGTGCTGGGGGCGCGATCCTACGCCGAGCTGCCCGCGTACCTGGCGGCCATGGACGTGCTGTTGATCCCTTATGTGCTCGACGAGGAGACCCGCAACAAGGGCCCGCTCAAGGCACGCGAGTGCCTGGCCTGCGGCAAGCCCACAGTGGCGCGGGCCATCCCCGACTTGGCCGAGATGGGCGACGTGCTCACGCTGTACGACGATCCTGCCGACCTGGTGCGGGCGGTGGAGGCAGCACTCGCGTCGGCCTGTTCGGAGCTGACCGTCCGAATGCGGGAGCGCGTGCGCGGGGAGTCATGGGAAGCGCGGGCGGCGATGGTGCGCGAGGAACTGAAGTCCGATATCCAGGGAAGACTTCCCGCTGGCAGAGGGGAGGCCCCCTCGGACGTGCTGCGAGTGCAGACCTCCACCGTGGCGCCAGACTGGTCGCAGTACCTGCCGCACCGGGAGCAGGCCTCGATCTACCATGATGCCGCCTGGGGCGAGGTGATGCGGCGAGCGTACGGAAACTGTGCCCATTACCTGACTTGTCGTCGCGGCGGACGAATCGTGGGCGTCCTCCAACTCATCGAGAAGCGCAGCCCGGTGTTCGGGCACTATCTCTGCTCCCTGCCGTACTTCGACTCTGCGGGCCTGCTCGCCGACGACGAACCGGCCCGCGGCACCCTGTGCGAGTCAGCCGAGCGATTGCGCCGGAAACTGGGATGCACCTGGGTCGAGCTGCGCCACCTCGAGCCGCTGGGCGGTCTGCCCGAGCGGACCGACAAGGTCACGTTGCTGCTGCCCCTGCCGGACGAGCCGGACCGGTTGTGGAAGGCCTTGAAGGCCAAGGTTCGCAACCAGGTACGCAAGGCCCAGAAGGCGGACATGCAGACGCAGATCGGCGGGCCGGAACTGCTGGGGGAGTTCCACGCCGTCTACGCCCGCAACATGCGCGACTTGGGCAGCCCGCCTCACAGCCTGCGATTCTTCGAGTTGCTGGTGCGGCACTTCCCGCAGGCCGTCCGCTTGTACGTCGTCCGCACGGGCGGCCAGGCGGTGGCGGCTTCGCTGACGCTCACCGACCGCTGCGCCGCCCGCGTCCCGTGGGCGGGCAGCGACTGGCGATGGCGCGATCTGTGTCCGAACATGCTGCTGTACTGGACGATGCTGGCCGACGCGTGCGGGCGTGCGTCGGTGTTCGACTTCGGACGCAGCACCCGCGAGTGCGGCACGTTCAAGTTCAAGACCCAATGGGGCGCCGCCGAACGCCAACTTCACTGGGAGTACCTGCTGGCGCCGGGGCGGGAGATGCCGCAGCTTCGCCCCGACAGCCCCAAGTATCGCCTGATGGTCTCGCTGTGGAAGCGGCTGCCCGTGTCGCTGGTCCGCTGGGCCGGGCCGTGGGTCATGGGGCAGTTGTCGTAGGCGCCAGGCGGGTGGCGATCTCGGCGTCCTGATAGCGTGCGGCCAATTCGCGCAGAGTCTTCTTCATCGCGGCGACTTCCTCCTTGCGCTGCGGATCGTGATAGAGGTTCTTCATCTCAGACGGGTCCCGCTTCAGGTCGAAGTACTCCCAGAACGGGCCGTTCTTCCAGGTCGGATAGTAGACGAGCTTGGCGGTCGCGGTTCGCACGCCGACGATCTCGTGGTAACCGATCCAGTTGGCCGGCCTGGGTTTGCCCAAGACCCCGTAATAGTGGTAATAGAACGCTTCTCGCCAGTTGCTGCGCTCCCCGAGCAGCAACCGCTTCATGGAGCAGCCCTGCATGTCGCCCGGTACGTCCACCCCGGCCAGGTCCAGCACCGTCGGCGCGACATCCAGGATGCTGACAAGCTCCTGCCTCGTGCCGCGGGCCGCTCCCGGCAGGCGGATGATCATCGGGATGCTGAAGCCCTCTTCGTACATCCACATCTTATTGTAGAAGCCGTGCTCGCCCAGGAAGTACCCGTTGTCGGAGGTGTATAGGACCACGGTATTGTCGGCCAGGGCGTTCTTGTCCAGGTAATCGAGAACGCGTCCGACGTTCTCGTCCACCGCAGCCACCAGCCGCAGGTAGTTGCGCAGGTACTGCTGGAACATCAGGCGGGTGTCGTGGGCCTTGTCGCCGGTGAACTGCTTCTTGACCGGCTGGTACTGTCCCTCACACTGCTGGATCAGCCGCGACCAGTCGAGCTGCCCGGCCACCGGTTCGGGCGCCCGCCCGGCGTAATCGTCCAGCAGGTTGGCCGGCTCGGCGAAGACGCGATCGGCGAACAGGTCCTTATGGCGCTCGGCCGGGATGTGCGGCGAGTGGGGGGCCTTGTGGTGGATCATGAGACAGAACGGCTTCTGAGGATCGCGCCGGTTGAGCCAATCCAGGGCCACGTCCGTGACAACGTCGGTCATGTAACCCTTGTGCACGGTCCCGCCGGTGTTTCCGTCTCGCCAGGGCTGGCCGATCTCCTTCAGCACCGGGTCCACGTATCGCCCCCCGTTGCCCGGCGCGACGTTGTAGTAGGTGAACCCGGTGGGCTCGGTGAACAGGTGCCACTTGCCGACGATGGCCGTCTGGTACCCCGCCTGCTGGAGCAGCTTGGGGAAGGTCTGCTGCGAGCCGTCGAAGTGCTCACTGAGCCTGCGGACGCCGCACAGATGGTTGTACTTGCCGCTCAGCAGCATGGCCCGGGAAGGGGAGCAAATCGAATTGCCCGCCATGGCCCGGTCGAACCGGATGCCGCCCCGGGCCAGACGGTCGATGTTCGGCGTGGCGATGAGGTCGTGACCGTAGGCGCTGATCGCTTGCCGCCCGTGATCGTCGGCCATGATGTACACGATGTTGGGGCGGCGCGGCGCCGACGGCGCGGACGAAGACTCTCCGGTGACCCAACCCAGAACGAGGCCGATGGGTACAACCGCAGAGAGGGCGGACAGGCGGTTCATGGACTCTCCTTTCGTGCCTCGGCCGGCGGGGCAGAATGGGTGAGGCGCCGGATCTGGAATCGCCGTCGGCGCGGGCCGGTGATAGCGATGCTGACCTGCCACAGCGGGCGGGGCAGGTGGTCCATCGCTCGATCCGCCCACTCCACCAGCACCACGCCCTCCTGGAGCATCTCGTCCAGACCCAGGTCCTCCAGTTCCGGACCGGGATCGCTCATCCGATAGAGGTCCAGGTGATAGACGACGACTCGGGCGGGGTACTCCTGGCAGAGCACAAACGTCGGGCTGGAGACCATGTGCCGGTCATCCAATCCCAGCCCAGCCGCGATGCCCCGGACGAGGGCGGTCTTGCCCGCGCCCAGGTCGCCCACCAGCGCCACGCAGTCGCCCCGCCTCAGCCGATCGGCCAACGATCGGCCGAACCGCTCCGTCCCGGCCGGGCTGCGGGTTTCGACCACTTCGATGTCCTGGGTTTCCTCGGGCATGGACTACACAATAGAGAAGGACACAGAGCACTGCAAGCTGGGACCAGGGATTCCGGACCGGGGACGATGAGCGGGCAATCCTGTTGCCTGTTCCCTATTCTCTTGTCCCTATTCCCTGGTCCCTGCTTGCAGTACCATGACCTCATGGAATTGATCGACACGCATTGTCACTTGACGCACGGACGGTTGCGCCCGACGCTGGCCGCCGTGCTGGAGCGATCGGCCGCCGCCGGCGTGGGCCGGTTGATCTGCGCCGCCGCCGACCCGGAGGAATCGCGCCTGGCCCTGGCGCTGGCCCGCAAACACGCCCACGTCTTCTGTATGGCCGGACTGCATCCCCACGACGCCAAGTCGGCCGGCGAGGGGTACCTGGAAATGATCGAGGGCTTCTGCCGGGCGGACTGCAACGTCGCCCTGGGTGAGATCGGACTGGACTATCACTACGACTTCTCTCCCCGAGACGTGCAGCGCCGGGTCTTCGCCGAGCAGCTCGATCTGGCCGCCCGGCTGAACAAGACGACGGTCATCCATACCCGCGAGGCGTTCGAAGACACGCTGGCGATCATGGGCGAATCGCGGATCGATCCGTCGCGGCTGGTGTTTCATTCCTTCACCGAGGGGCCCGCGGCCGCCCGGCGCGTCCTGGACCTGGGCGCGTACATCAGCTACAGCGGGATCGTCACGTTCAAGCACGCCGTCGAACTTCGCGAGTCGGCCCGGCTGACGCCGGACGAGCGGCTGCTGATCGAGACCGATGCCCCGTTCCTGTCTCCCGAGCCGGTCCGCAAGCAGAAGGACAACGAGCCGGCCAACGTTCGCCACGTGGCTGCCTTCCTGGCCGAGCTTCGCGGCGACCGCCTGGAGCGGTTGGCGGAGGTGACAACGGCCAACGCCGTGAGGGTCTTTGGTTGTTAGTTCGAATTCGTAGTTGGATACTTGGCGGCAGGATCGCCGTGACGCAATTACGAATTACAGATTGCCGGACCGCCCATTGCCTTCCTGTTGCCGAGGGTCTTCCGGACCAACAACCCACAACTACTTCTTCTCCTGCTGCTCTTTGGCGGCCTTGTGTCCGGCCGCGATCATGGCGGGGGTGGCGAAGAATTCCAGCGGGTTGCTGAGCATGGGCCCGAAGGCGGGGTAGTAAGCGTCTGCGTCGCCGAATGTGGCCTTGGACAGGTGATCCCCGGGCCGCTCTTCGAAGCCGCCTGGCGCATACATCACCTGGAGGCGGACGATGTCGCCGCCGGCCAGCTTGCCCAGCAGCGGCGGCAGGGCGGCCGGGATGCGGATGGGCTGTCTCTTGCCCTCCGCCAGGGCCCGCATCAGACGGGCGACGAGCTTGATCTCCTCCATAACGTCTCTGTGGTCTGGAACCTCCACCGCCTTGCCGTTGACCCACCAGCGTGCCAGCACCCGCTTGTGCGGCTCGTACAGGTCCAGCACGCCGCGCGAGGCCAGGACAAAGTGATCCTTTTCCAACGTCAGGCGGATGGGATACGAAGTATCGTCGCTGGGCCTGGCGGGCGGTGCGGCGGGCGGCGGGGCCGGGGCGCTGGCGGCGGGAGTCGCGCCGTGGTGGAGATATTTCCATTCGTAACCGCCGGCTGGGGGAAGCTGGCCGCTAAGGGAGCGCTCGGGCAGGAGGTACCGTTCGGGCGTCTTGGGCGAGCAGGCATACAGCGGGTTGTAGCTGGCCTGGACGGGCCAGGCGGGACGCGGGTGGGCGTTGATCACGCAGGGCGGGGGCGGATCGTCCGCCCGAATCTGGCGGGCTTGGTCCTGGTCGTTCTCCTCCGAGTCGTACAGCAGCGGCAGCCAGACGTACGGGCGGTCCATGCGGGGCAGGTCGCGGCGGGCCAGAGGCTTGTTTCTCATCGCTTTGTTGTCGGAGGGGCCCAGCAGGATCAACTCGCCCCCCTCCGGCCAGAGCGGGACCGTGGCGCAGAACAACTCTTCCACTGCCTCCTCGCGCCGGGCCGGGGCGCCGAGATAGATCCTCTCGGCCATCTCCAGGTGCTGCAGGAGCATGTCCTCCAGCCGGCGCAAACCACCGCGGTTGACCTGGGCTTGAAGCGGCCCGATCGGGATGCGCGAGCTGCCGGTTCGCAGTCCTCTGCACCTGCCCGGCTTGGCCTGCTCGGTCCGCGTGCGGAGGCAGTAGACGAGCTTCCAGCCGATGGCCTCGCTGCCGCCGTCGGCCAGGCCCACGCGGAGCTGCCACCCCTCGTGGACCAGGATCGGGTCGAGCTTTCGCAGGTCGGCCAACGAGGTCACCGTGGGGACGAGGGGGAGCTTGTCGCGAGCGGGCTCGTCCGCCTTGGCGGGCACAGCCGCGAAAGTCGACAGCGTCAACAGGATGGCCAGCTTGTGTCGCATCGGTCGCCCCTTCTGGAGAGGATAACGTCGGGAAGAGACAGGAATGCCAATCGTTGGTGAGCGAATCGCCGTTCTTCAACCGACATCCGCTTTCCCCCTCCCGGCGGCGTTGGGTATAGTGGCAGTTTCACCAGCGTCCCTCAGGGGCGAAGGAGAACGACTATGAACAGCCGGCGACTAACCTGGCGCGTGGTTCTGGCGGCGACGGGGATGATGGCGGCATTGGCGACGTCGACCCCGGCTGGTGCGGGCCTGAAGGTCTGGACGGTGACCGGCACGCAGCGGGTGCTGCGGGATGACCAGCCGCCCCTCAAGGCCCCCAAGGAGGTCGAGCTCTTCGCCGCCCGAAACGAGTGGGAATCGTTCCAGATCCTCCTGCGCTGCGACAAGCCGGTCGCCAGCATCAGCCTCGAGCCCGGCACGCTCCGCGGGCCTGGCAACGCGGAGATCCACTCTCGCCTGGCCGCCCTGTATCGCATGCACCAGATGGAAATCCGCACGCCTTCGCACCGCAACAGCAGCTTCACCCCCGGCTGGTATCCCGATCCGCTGGTCCCGTTGACACACTCGCTGACGGGCGAACCGCTGGAGGGGGGGCGGATCAAGTCGGCCCCGCTGGACCTCCCCGCTGACCAGACCCACGGGTTCCTGGTCGATCTGTACGTGCCCGCCGACGCCGCGCC
This sequence comes from Planctomycetota bacterium, assembly GCA_022705325.1. Classification (GTDB taxonomy): domain Bacteria; phylum Planctomycetota; class Phycisphaerae; order SM23-33; family SM23-33; genus MWDR01. Next base: position 18,157 of record JAKJER010000063.1, read on the forward strand.
GGGCGTCTACAAGACCGTCTATCACGTGCTCACGCTGGAAGGGCAGACCATCGAGGTGCCCGTCACGCTGACGGTTTGGAACTTCGCCCTGCCGCGGGTGCCAGCCCTGCACACGTCGCTGGGTTCGCCCTCGTCGCGCCTGAGGAAGTACTACCGCGACCAGGCCAAGAAGGGCAAGCAGAGCGAGCCTTCGCGCTGGGGCCTGGTGGAGGCCCAGGTGGACGATCTCCTGACCAAGCACCGCATCAACGCCACGCCGCGATCCGACCTGCTCGTGCCGACCGAGACGGACGGCCAGTTCACGTTCACGCCCGACCAGGTGTCGGCCCTGAAGACGTTCATCGCCCGCCAGCCGATCAACGCGATCTGCGTGCCTCACCCCCGCTCGGCGGTAAAGGACCCCCTCGCCCAGAAGGAGCGGCTGGGCAAGTGGCTCAAGGCGTTTGACGCCCTGTCGGCGGCGCTGGGGCGCGAGATCGTCTTCTACACCTACCTCAAGGACGAGCCCAACGACGCTGAGGCCTACGAATACGTCCGCACGTGGGGCAAGGCCGTCCGCCAGGCCGGCAGCGTGGTCAAGGTGCTGGTGGTCGAACAGTGCGACACGCAGAACGCCGACTGGGGCGACCTGTACGGCGCGGTGGACATCTGGTGCCCGCTGTTCTGCCTGTTCAAGGAAGAGCCCACCCGCGAGCGTCAGAAGGCGGGCGAGATGATCTGGACCTACACCGCCCTGTGCCAGGGCAAGACGTCCACGCCGTGGTGGCAGATCGACTTCCCGCTGACCAACTACCGGGCGCCCGCCTGGATCGCTTGGAGATACCGCGTCCGCGGGCTGCTGTACTGGGGCGGCTTGTGCTACTGGGACCAGGTCGACGATCCCTGGAACCAGGCCTGGACGTACGGACGGCCCAAGGATGGAAAGGGCAAGGGCCTCGTGTACAACGGCGAGGGCGTGCTGGCGTATCCCGCCAGGGCGGTGGGCTATGATGGACTGGCCCCCAGCCTCAGGCTCAAGGCCCTGCGCGACGGAATCGAGGACTACGATTACCTGGCCCTCCTCGAAGGCATGGGCTTGGCTGAGCAGGCCGAGAAGATCGTCCTGCCGCTGGCGGAATCGTGGACCCGGTGGTCCGGCGACGCCGTAGAGTACCAGAAGGCCCGCTCAGCCCTGGCGGAACTGATCGTGAAAGGCAACAAGTAGGTTCCGTCCTTCGTCCTGAACGTGCCTCTGCCCTTATGTCCTTTGCTGTCAACAGGAGCAATTATGCGTACGTGGTCGTCCGATCAGATCGGTGATCTGATGCGTGCCTTTCAGAAGGCAGCCATTTTGGGGGCCGGCGCGGAACTGGACGTGTTCGGTCAGTTGGCGGCCGGGCCATTGACAGCCGACGAACTGGCCGGGCGGATCGGCGGCGACTTGCGGGCGACGTCGATCCTGGCTGACGCGCTGACGGCAATGGGGCTGCTGGGCAAGCAGGACGGACGCTACAGCCTGGCTCCGGGCGTGGGCGACGTTCTGACCGAGGGCGGCTCGCACAAGGTCCTGGGCATGACCCGCCACCAGGCGGTGATGATGCGCCGCTGGGCCCAGTTGGCCAATGTGGTCAAGGCGGGCAAGCCGCCGGCCAGGCAACCCTCCACCCGCGGGGCCGATGGCGACGAGCGGTCGTTCATCGAGGCGATGGCCGAGATCTCGGCCCCGAATGCCGATTCGCTGATCGAGTCGCTGGGCGAGTTGGAGTTCTCGTGCGTGCTGGACGTGGGTGGGGCCAGCGGGACGTACACAGCCGCCTTCCTCAACCGCTACCCGCGGTCGCGGGGGATTATCTTCGACCTGCCCACGGTGATCCCCATGGCCGTCGAGCGGATGACCGGGGCCGGCCTGAAGGACCGTGTGGACTTCGTCGGGGGCGACATGCTGAGCGACCCGCTGCCCGGCGGATCGGACCTGATCTGGATCAGCGCGATCATCCACATGCTCAGCCGAGACGACAGCCGCCTGCTCTACCGCAAGTCGTACGACGCCCTGCCCGCCGGCGGGCAGGTCCTCGTCCGCGATATCGTCATGGACGACGCCCACCTCCAGCCGCCCAGCGGCGCGATCTTCGCCATCAACATGCTCACCGGCACAGCCGGCGGAGGAACCTACAGTCTCAGCGAGATCCGCTCCGACCTGGAGTCCGTCGGCTTCCAGGATGTCCGCCAGCTTCGCCAGGACGCGTGGATGGATTCAGTCGTGGCGGCCAGGAAATAGAGGACGAGCACTCCTCGTCGGCTATGGCCTGGCGGGATTGCCCGCTGGAGGCGGTTCGGTCCCCTGAAGAACAACTGGAATGGGACCGTAGTCCGAGCGGTTGTAATGGCCGTCGTGAAGGTGGTCCAGGCGGTAGAATGCTTTGTCACCCTCGGTCAGGTCCAGCGGCGGGAGATCCAGCTCAAAGATGTCGAAGGTGCTTGCTTCGCTGGGCTCGGTTCCGGTCTTCGTGAAGAGAAGATCGACAGTTCGTCCCCCATGCGTGAGGTGGCAGGCGACCTTGGTGAAATGCCCGCTGGGATAGAGTTTCACGATCAGGCGAGTGGACCTGCCCGCCACAATGAACGCGGGAGGATTGTGCACCTGGCCTCCTCCCCCGGCGATGTTGAGGCAGTTACAGCCTGGGCAGAATCCAAGCAGGAGAGCTGTCGCGGCCCACAGCAGACGCGTCATTTCCGCCACGCGTCCTTCTCGGGCTGGTAATGGTCTTCGAGTTCTGCGGTGGGGCTGGCCAGTTGCCCGGTGCGGTACTGCTTGCTGAGAAAGGCCCGCCTCAGGGACCGCCAGGGCTTGGTGAGCTTGCGGTGCAGCCAGTGCAGCCCCGTCCTCTTGCGGGAAAGCTCCATCTCCTGCGGCGTCATCTGATCGGGGCAGAGGCGGCGCTTGTGCTTGAAGAGGTGGTAGACATCGCGTTGCTGGATGTAGCGGACGGCGGCGGCTGACAGACTCGACAGCGGCCAGGGCAGGTCGTCCCTCCGGCGGATGGCGATCTGGTAGTCGATCAGGAAGGGCTGGCCGGCGTCGTCGACGAGGATATTGGATCGCTTGTTGGCGTCGCAGTAGCCCACGCCACGGGCGTGGATGGCGCAGAAGATCTCGCGGAGGCGGTCGAACAAGCCCGGCGGAGGGGCCTCCAGGTGGTCCAGCGGGCGGGCGTCGATGTACTCGATGGCGTAGGCGGTCTCGCTCAGGCTGCCCGCCCAGCGCGGCACGCCTTCGATGCCCGCCAGCAGGCGGTAGATCGCCTCTTCGTGGCGGCGGAGCAGCCGCCCGTACCAGGCCAGGGGCAGCCCGCAGAACGCCTGATCGCGCCCGAACTTGACCACCACGCGGTCGAACGGAGCAGCCGGCCCTGCCGCCTGGTAGAGGCACGTGGCCGCGAAGAAATCGTGCTTGAACACGCGAACCAGATCGTAGGCGCAGCCGCCCAACTCGACCCGCCCGGGCGGCGGGCAACGAAGGGCGAACATCTGCGTGTTGGCGCTGCTGATCTTGGGGGGCATGGGCAACAGCCGGTTTCCGCGAAGCCGCGAGCGTTGTCGGGAGTCAATCGTCGCTCGGGGCCTCTGCCTCTTATGTCTCTGTTCTTCTCTGCGCCTCCGCGTCTCTGCGTCCGGGTCGTTCAACTACGGGATGACCGCCTTGCGGATGTCCTCGGCGAAAGCGACTGCCGCCCGGCGCACCGCCTCGATCCAGTCCAGGCCTTTGTACTGGTCCGCGCGGTAGGCAAAGATCACGGACCGGCTGGCGTTGACGATGGCGCCCGTGCCGTCTTCCTTGAAGGAGGCGGCGCAGTCCTTGGCGGTGGCGCCCTGGGCCCCGTAACCGGGGACCAGGAAGATCTGCCGGGGCATGACCTCGCGGAGGCGTCGGGCCTCGTCGGGCCAGGTCGCGCCGACCACCGCGCCGACGGCGCTGTACCCGTGCTGTCCTACCAGGGCGTCCTCCTGGCCGAAGCGGGCCACCAGGCGGGCCATATGCTCGTAGAAGGGGGTGTTCGAGCCGTCGGAGAAGTCCTGCACGCTGGCAGCCGACGGGTTGGACGTGCGGACCAGGACGAAAAGGCCCTTGCCCCGCTCGGCGTGATCGGCAAAGGGCTTGAGCCCGTCGGCGCCGAAATAGCCATTGACGGTGACCGCGTCGGGTGTGTCCGGGCCGCCCAGGTGGGCGGCGGCGTAGGCCGACGCGGTGGGCCCGATGTCGCCCCGCTTGACGTCGCCTATGACCAGCAAGCCCAGCGCGCGGGCGTGGGCGACCACGTCGTAGTACGCCTTGAGCCCGAACTCGCGGTAGGGCTCAAAATAAGCGATCTGCGGCTTGACCGCCGGCACGATGGGGGCGATTACGTCCAGCAGGCGGCGGGAGTATTCGCGGATGGCCTCCGCGCGAGCGGCGGGGGTGTCTTTCCCGCCCCTGAGTTCGTCGGGCAGACGCTCGTAGACCGGATCCACGCCCACGCAGACGGGCGAGCCCTTGTCTCGAATAGCCGCCAGCAGGCGATCGGCAAAGTTGTCAACCATGGGGTACCTCGCGATCCTGTTCCCGGCCATGGTAAGGCGGCAAGGACGGGAAGAAAAGGGCAATCCGCTCCCCGCTCCGCATCCCCGTAGGGGATTACCCGGCCTTGACGGATTTCGCGTCTTGGTGGACAATAGACTTGTCAGACGCGAGGGAGGCCCCTGGGCTTCGAGGGGCCGAACGGGATGTCCGATTTATAGAAAGAGCCGAGTGGTCTCAGGAGACTGCGTCCCTGCCTGGCTGCGGGAGACGAACAGCATCGGGTACCCCATGAACCAGCCGTTTTCCGACCTTTCCGTTACGCCCTTCTGCCTTGACCGGCTGGAGGACCGCCTGCTGCTGTCGAGTGAGACCGTCGACCTCGTCTCGCCGCTGGAGGCGGCCGCCCTGGCCGATCCGACCCTGTCGCTGCCCGCGACGCTGATCGCTCCATATCGTCTGGCCGGGGAGGTCGCCCAGAGCGAGGCGGCTGCGGACTCGACGGCGGCGCTCTCGCCCCCGGTCAGCGGCTCGACCCCGTACGGCGCGGGCATCTGGGACGGAACGGAATTCATGTTGGGGGACGTCTGGGTGACGGTGGTGCTGCTGGAGTCCAGCGGCGCGACCGACGCCAGCACGGAGAACTGGACGGCCCAGCAGATCACCAACGTCAAGAACGAAATCCAGGCCGGGCTGACGTGGTGGGAGGATGCCTTGGTCGCGGCCGGCGGGGGGGACAAGCAGGACCTGACCTTCCACATCGACTGGACCTATGCCGACTCGCCCGTGGCGACGGCGTACGAGCCGATCAAGCGTCCCTACAGCGACCAGTCCCTCTGGATCCGCGAGTTCCTCCGCGTCGTCGGCTACGATTTCGACTCCAACTACATGGCCAACGTCGCCCAGTACAACCACGCCCAGCGATTGGCCAACGGCACGCACTGGGCGTACACCGTCTTCGTCGCCAACTCCTATGTCGATACGGACGGCATGTTCTCCGACGGGTACTTCGCGTACGCCTACCTGGGCGGGCCCTTCGCTGTCATGACCTACGACAACGACGGGTGGGGCATCTCCAACATGGACATGGTGCTGGCCCACGAGACCGGCCACATCTTCTACGCCCTGGACGAGTACCCCGGCAGCAACTCCTACACAGACAGCTCCGGCTACTACGACATTCAGAACCTCAACGCTTACGACGACCATCCAAACCCGTCCACCCGCGTGGCGAGCATGATGGCCGAGTCGAACCTGCAGATGACGGCTTTCGCCAACCTCACCTCCAGCCCCACCTCGTTGGAGATGATCGGCTGGCGCGACAGCGACGACGACGGCATTCTCGACGTGCTGGACGTGCCCCTGATCCTCGCCGGGGGCGGGTCCTACAACGTGGGCACCCGCCAGTACAGCTTCAGCGGCACCAGCGAGGCGGGCACCCTGACCAACCAGAACCCGCTTTGGGACCCCGTCTGGCTCAACGACATCACGCTCAACACCGTCGACCGCCTCCAGTACCGCCTGGACGGCGGCGAGTGGACCGACCTCGCCAACTACGCCGCCTACGACACTGCGGTTGCCGGCGACGTGGAGATCTACCGCAACGGCACGTACACGATCGAGTTCCGAACCGTGAGCCTGGAAACGGGCGTGGTATCCAATACGATCTCCGACACCTTCCTGGTGGACTTGCCCGTCAGCGCCGCCCCCACGGGCGTGGACCTGGCCGCCTCCAGCGACAGCGGTGCGTTCGACGACGACAACATCACCTCTAACGACGACAGCCAGGCCGACAAGCGCCTTCAGTTCACCGTCAACGGCACGATCGCCGGGGCGAGCGTTTCGCTGTGGTGCGACGGCGTGGAGATCGCCTCCACCGTCGCCGCCGGCGGGACCGTCACCCTCCAGACGCCCGGCGACCTGGACCTGGGCGACGGGCCGCACTCCTTCACAGCCCGCCAGGTCGAGTCGGGCAAGGCTGAGTCGCTCGACAGTGCCGCACTGACGGTGACGGTGTCGACCCAGCCGCCCCAGGCCGTCTTGGCCGCCAATGACCTGACGACCGCGGGCGGCGCGTGGTACGACTTCACCGTTACCTTCACCCATCCCTATGGGATCTGGGCGGGCAGTCTGGGCGACGGAAACGTCCGCGTCAGCGGGCCGGACGAATTCCTCCAGGAAGCGGTCCTGGTGGACGTGAGCCCCGCCGGCAGCGGCTCACCCCGTACGGCTACCTATCGCATCCTGGCCCCGGGCGGGGCGTGGTACGACTATCACAACGGCACGTACACGGTGGCCCTGCTGGGTGACGAAGTGGCCGACCTGGCGGGCAACTACATGCCCGCCGGCGGGCTGGGCAGCTTCGAGGTCTCCGTGCCGAACGTTGCGCCCCGGATCACCTCGCTGGGCGGGCAGACGGATATCGACGAGGGCGGCCAGGCGGCACTGACCGCTACCGCTGTCGACGACGACGGCGACGGCTTTGCGTATTCCTGGGATTTCGGCGACGGCTCACCCGCCGGCAGCGGAGCGTCCGTCGACCACGTCTATGCGGACGACGGCGTCTACACCGTTACCCTGACCGTTACCGATGACGAGGGCGCTTTCGATCAGGATACCCTTCAGGTGACGGTGGCGAACCTGCCCCCCGTCGCGGAAGACGACAGCAAGACGGCGATCGAAGACACCGAGCTGGTCTTCGCCGCCGCCGATCTGCTGGCCAACGACAGCGACGTGCCGGCCGACACGCTTTCGGTAACGGCAGTGGCGGCGACCGGCGACACGCACGGGACCGTGAGCCTGGCCGACGCCCAGGTGCAGTACACGCCGGACGCGGACTACAACGGGTCGGCCTCGTTCACCTACACGGTGGCCGACGACGATGGCGGGCAGACGACCGCGACGGTGAACCTGACGGTGTCGGCTGTGAACGACGCGCCGTCATTCGTTGCCGGTTCCGACCAGACGGTGGACGAAGACAGCGGTCCGCAGACGGCGGCTGGGTGGGCCACAGGCCTGTCGGCGGGCCCGGCAGACGAGGCGGGTCAGTCGTTGAGCTTCCTGGTCAGCAATGACAATACATCCCTGTTCGCGGTCCAGCCGGCCGTCGCGTCGGACGGGACGTTGAGCTACACCCCGGCGGCCAACGCCAACGGCAGCGCGACGGTGACGGTACGGGTGCAGGACGACGGGGGGACGGACGGGGGCGGGCAGGACACGTCGGCGTCGCAGGCATTCCAGATCACTCTCAATGCCGTGAACGACGCCCCGACGGCTGACGACGACGTTCAGGGGACGGACGAAGACACTCCGCTGAACGGTACAGCCGCCGGCAGCGACATCGAGAACGATCCGCTGACCTTCGCGGTGGTTGCCCAAGCCAGCCACGGCAACGTGGTGATGCAGGCGGACGGGTCGTACGTGTACACGCCGGCGGATGATTACAACGGTCCGGACAGCTTCACGTTCCGCTCGTATGACGGCGAGTTGTACTCGGAACCGGCGACGGTAAGCGTGACGGCGGCTGCGGTGAACGACGCCCCGACGGCTGATACCGACGCTCAGGGGACGGACGAAGACACTCCGCTGAGCGGCAGCGTCACCGGCGACGACATCGAGAACGATCCGCTGACCTTCGCGGTGGTTGCCCAAGCCAGCCACGGCAACGTGGTGTTGCAGGCGGACGGGTCGTACGTGTACACGCCAGCGGATGATTACAACGGCCCGGACAGCTTCACGTTCCGCTCGTATGACGGTGACTTGTACTCGGAACCGGCGACGGTAAGCGTGACGGTGGCTGCGGTGAACGACGCCCCGACGGCGGACGGTCAGTCGCAGGGGACGGACGAAGACACTCCGCTGAACGGTACGGCCACCGGCAGCGACATCGAGAACGATCCGCTGACCTTCGCGGTGGTCGACGAACCTTCGCACGGCAGTGTGGTGATGCAGACAGACGGGTCGTACGTGTACACGCCGGCGGATGACTATAACGGCCCGGACAGCTTCACATTCCGCTCGTATGACGGCGAGTTGTACTCTGATCCGGCGACGGTAAGCGTGACAGTGGCTGCGGTGAACGACGCCCCGACGGCGGACGGTCAGTCGCAGGGGACGGACGAAGACACTCCGCTGAGCAGCAGCGTCACCGGCGACGACA
>JAKJER010000064.1 GCA_022705325.1 Planctomycetota bacterium
GTTCCCGCCCGCCCGCCGATGTCCCACAAGCCCTGAGAGAGCTGGCCGCCTATGGACGCGAAGTTCAGCGGCTGGGCGGGGCCCGGCCGGCCCAGGACCAGGTCGGCCTGGAAGTTGCCCGACGCCCCCGTCACCGGCGAACTGAGCACGTATAGCGTGCCCAGCGACGGCGCGGTCAGGCGGTCAGCCGTCGCGTCGTCGTCCAGCCACTCGCCCAGGCGGAGCATCGATAACGCCGTGTCGGAGTCGATCTGAACGTTGCGGAAGCGCCCGCCCATGATCATGGTGGAGGCGATGAGCGGCGAACTGCCCAGCGTGACGGTCTGGTGTGCGGCGGCGTTCAGGTCGCCCAGGTACAACAGCCTGGCCCCGCCGGGGGCTTGGAGGTCGCCGCCGATGCTCAGGGACGACATCATGACCGTCCCCACCGCCGAGTCGAAGTTGACGTTGCCCAGGGCGAAGACGCCGTCGGCCCCGCGGGCGGTCATCAGGGCCATGACGGACGAATAGGCCGTCGTGCCCGTCACCGCCAGGTCCGGCGCGCCGCCGGGATTGGGCGTCAGTTCGGCCGTCCCGTTGACCACCTGGAGCAGCAGGCCCGTGCCGTCGTCCTCGCTGAGCCGCAGCACGACTCGCCGCCCGTCCACCATCCCGCTCATCCACCGCAGGCGGGCGGGAGCCAGACTGGCAGCCACGTCGTTGGCCGCGTTCGCGTCACCGACCGTCGCTTCGGGCGTGATGCGGGCGATCAGGTAGTAGTCGCCCGGCGTCGCGCCGGTGGGGATCGACAGACTGAACAGATGCCGCACCGTCTGCCCCGGCCTGACGTACGCGTAGCGGGTGGACGGCGCGGTCATCAACTCGTCCAGGCCGTCCAGCGCGGTGTCGGCCGAACCGAACAACTCGACGCCGAACCGCCCGATGGCGTTCTGGTCGCCCACGTTGGTCAGCAGCAGTTCCACCTGGACGTAGTCGCCCGGGACGATCCGCGTGGTAGCGGCGCTCTTGCCGGCCACGGTGACATTGCCCATCGCGACCGACAGATCCGCGCTGAGCAGCAGACGAGATTCCAGGCCCTCGACCAGCGGCACGAGGGGCGTATCGAGACGCCGAGGATAACGTACGCCAACAAAACCCATGGATTCGGGACTCCCTGCCTCTGGGGGCGGCAAGTAGAAGGAACTCTCCACACGTACTGTATCGGAAAGAGACGACCGCGAGGGACAGATTATTGCCTCCTCAGGGTATACCCGGAGGAGCACGGCTTGGGGCGTTGGCGACCGGTCATGGCGTCGTATGTCCCGCGTTCGCCTCGCCCGTTCCCGACGCCAGCGCAGTATAATCCTTTGCGTGTATCCCCTGGACGACACGATCGTGGCGATCTCGACGGCGGCGGGCCCGGCCGGTCGGGCCATCGTGCGCTTGAGCGGCCCGGAGGCGACCTCGCTGGCCGGGCGGGTCTTCGCGCCGGTGGGAGCGGAGGCGCCCGCGGCCCTGGAGCACGTGCCGGGCTTTCGCGCCCTCGACGGGATCGTCCGCCTGAGCGGCGGCGTGGAGGTCCCCGCGCGGGCGTACGTGTTCCGCGCCCCCCGCTCGTACACGCGTCAGGACGTGATCGAACTGCACGTGCCCGGCTCGCCCGTGCTGGCGGGAGCGATGGCGGAGGAGTTGTCGGCGGCGGGCGCCCGAGCGGCCATGGCGGGCGAGTTCACGGCCCGGGCGTTCTTCTCGGGGCGGATCGATTTGTCGCAGGCGGAGGCGGTGGCCGACGTCATCGACGCCGCCGACGCCTCTCATCTCCGCTCGGCGGCCGCCGCCCTGGGCGGGCGGATCCACCGCCTGTGCCAGGCCGCCGCCGGCGAGTTGGCCGACGTGCTGGCGGGCGTGGAAGCGGCGATCGACCTGGCAGACGAGGCCATCGAATTGGACCGTCCGGCGAATTTGGCCGCCCGCCTGGACGCCCAGGCGCGTCACCTAGCGGACGTGGCCGAGCAGGCCGCCCAGATGCCCGAGAACGCCCAACGGCCCCGCGTGGTGCTGGCGGGCAGGCCTAATTCGGGCAAGAGTTCACTGCTCAACGCCCTGACCGGAAGCGACCGGGCGATCGTGTCGGCCCTGGCGGGCACCACCCGCGACGTGCTGTCGGCCCCGCTGACGCTCGAACGTGCCGGGACGGTCCTGCTCCAGGACGCAGCCGGGTTCGCCCCCGCCCGCGACAGCCTGGAGGCGGCCGCCGACTCCGCCGCCCGCCAGGCGGTCGCAGCCGCCGACGTGCTGCTGCTGATCGGCGACCTGTCGGCCGGGCCAGACCAGGCCGACGCCGCCCTGCTGCACGAGCTGCGCCAGGCCAACCCCCGCTGCCCCCTGCGGGTGGTCGCCAACAAGTGCGACCTGGTCGGTGGTGACGCGGCAAGGCGATCACAGGCCTCTGACGCCCTTACGGGCGCACTACAAGCGGACGCACTGCGGACCTCCGCCCTGACGGGCGAAGGCCTGGACGAACTGAGGGCGTGGCTGGACGAGTGCCTGGACGTGCAGGCGCCGCGGTCGGGGCAGGCCCTGGCCCTCCACCAACGCCAACGCCGCTGCCTGGTCGACGCCGCCCAGGCCGCCGCCCGGGCGGCCGAGCTATTGGCAGCGGCAGATGCCGTCGCCGAGGTCGCCGAGCTGGCGGCCGTCGAGCTGCGATGCAGCCTGGCCCAGCTTGGGCAGATCAGCGGCCAGATCGTTACCGAAGACGTGCTGGGGCGAATCTTCGCTCGCTTCTGCGTGGGGAAGTGAGCGGCCCGGAATCTCCAAGTCCGTGAGGGACAGACGTACAGAGAGCGCCAGGAACGGAGTCTGCGGGTTCTTTCTTCTTCTTTGCGGGCCTCGGGAACGCCGTGGTCCTGGTGCTCCAACCCTCGGAATTTCGCCCTTGAACTTCTGGCGAATCCCTGCGATAATGACGCGTCGATTAGGACTCAGCCGTACCTTTACAAGTGAAGAGGGAATGGCCCATGGCAAAGATGCTCGATGCGTTGCTTCAGTTGCAGTCGGTGGAACGTCAACTTGCCCACGTACGTGGGCGACTCAAGAGTCGTCAGAACGCTGTAGCGGCACAGCAGCATCGCATCGACCAGCTACAGGAAGAACACAAGGCCCTGCTGGAGCGGGCCACCAACCGGCGCATGTCGGCCGACCGCCACGAGCTGGACCTCAAAACCCGCGAGCAGCAAGTGCTCCGACTCCGCGGCACCCTCAACACCGTCAAGACCAACAAAGAGTATTCGGCGATCCTCACCCAGATCAACACCCTCAAGGCGGACAACGCCAAGATCGAAGAAGAAGCCCTGAGAATCATCCAGGAGGTCGAGGCCATCAAGGCGACCGCGGGAGAGGCCAAAGCGAAGGTCGAGGCGGAAGAGCAGCGGATGCAGGAGATCCAGAAGACCAGCTCGGAGGAAGTCGCCCGCCTGACCAAGATGCTGGAGGACCTGACGGTCCGCCGCGCGGAGGCCGCCAAGGCCGTCCCCACTGACGCGCTGGCCTACTTCGACCGGATCGCCGAGCAGTACGAGGGCGAGGCGATGGCCGTCATCGAAATCCACGGCAAGAAACCGCCCCACGACTACATCTGCGGCGGCTGCTATATGGGCCTCAACGCCGAGCACGCCAACGCCCTGCGGGTCCGCGACGAGATCCGTACCTGCGACAACTGCAAGCGGATCCTCTACCTCGAACCCGAGGCCGAGAAGGCCCGATCGCGATAACGAGTGTGAGCGCCATCTTGATTCCCCCGCCGCACACGGGTGGCGTCATCGCCCAGGCAGGCACGGACGCCCTGCCCGCGGGCGACACGGGGCAGCGTCCTTTATTTTTGAGCATCCATGGCCAGGAAACCCAACATCCGACCGCCCCAGGGAACTCCCTTGCTTGACCCACCCGCCTCGCAAGCCGCCCGCGCCCCCTCCGACCCGCCGGCGGGCGCACGCAAGGTCGTCGTCCACGTCGACGGCGGTTCCAGAGGCAACCCCGGCCCGGCCGGGGCGGGCATCGTCGTCTCCGCGGACGACGGCACGGTCCTGATCGAGCGCGGCATCTTTATCGGGCACGCCACCAACAACGTGGCCGAGTACCGCGGGCTGATCGGCGGGCTGGAGTCGGCCGCCCTGCTGGGGGCCAGCGAGGTCGAGATCGTCAGCGACAGCGAGTTGATGGTTCGCCAGATGACCGGGCAGTACCGCGTGAAGAACGCCGGGCTCCAACCGCTCTACGACAAGGCCTGCCAACTCGCCCGCCAGTTCGCCCGGTGCCGCTTCCGCCACGTCCGCCGCGAACAGAACGTGCAGGCCGACAAGCTGGCCAACCTGGCCATGAACCGGCGATGCGAGGTGCACTCGGCGGAGTGATCGCCATATCCCCCCCGCCGAACCGTTTGGTGCTCTGGCTGCCGCGTACTGACGGCTGTCGAAAGGAACCCCGTCATGGCCAGACTGCTCGCGCTTCTTGCCCTGCTGCTTCCTGCCTCGATGGGGCTGGCGCAGGACGCCGCCGATCTGCAGGCCGGCTTCGCCAGGCCGCCAGGCGCGGCCAAGGCCTGGTGCTACTGGTGGTGGCTCAACGGGGCGGCCAGCAAGGAGGGCATCACCCGCGACATGGAGGCCATGCGCGACAAGGGCATCGCGGGCGCCCTGCTGTTCGACGCCGGACTGGCCGGACCCGACGCCCCCCGCGGGCCCGCGTTCATGTCCGACCCCTGGCGCGAGCTCTACCGCCACGCCCTGGCCGAGGCCGATCGCTGCGGCATCGTCCTGACGGTGAACCTGTGCAGCGGCTGGAACGCGGGCGGTCCGTGGGTCGGCCCCGAACACGCCGCCAAGAAACTCACCGCCTCCGCTCTCACTGTCGAGGGCCCGGGGCGAAAGTCGATCGCCCTGCCGCGCCCCCCGGCCGTGCAGAACGTCTACTGCGACGTCGCCGTCCTCGCATGCCCCCTGCCCGATGGCGCGGCCCGCGCCGCCTGTAGGCTCACAGCCAGCTCGTCCTACAAGGACTACAGGCCGCCCCTGGCCGAGGACCTCGCCGACGACACCCGCTGGATCTCCAACGGCGACAAGCCCGGCATGGGCCCCACGCCCGAAAAGAGCGAGCACCTCCAGTTCGAGTACGCCCAGCCATTTGCCGCGGCGGCGCTGTTCATCCAGCCCTACAGCGACTGCGGGCCCAAGGACGTCGAGGTCCGTGCGTCCGACGACGGCAAGACCTGGCGGACGCTCCACCGCGCGACGCTGGCGAACAACAAGGCGGCCACGCTCGCCTTCAAGCCCACGACGGCCCGCTTCTTCCGCGCCGTGTTCCTCACGGCCCATCCGTACCGCGGCCCGCAGTCGTGGAACGTGCAGGTGGCGGAGATCGACCTGCTGACGGCTGAGGAGATGAAGAAAGGCCGCCCCAGCCGCCGCTGGGACCACGCCCGCGTGGTGGACCTGACTGATCGGCTGGACGAGGCCGGCAAGCTCAACTGGGACGTACCGGCCGGCGCGTGGAAGGTGGTGCGGCTCGGCTGGACGCTGCACGGCACCCAGACCCAGTGCGTGGGCTCGGGCCCCGCGGGGCCGGAGATCGACATCATGTCGGCTGAGGCGATGGACGCCCACTGGGCCGCCACCGGCGCCAAGCTGGTCGCCGACGCGGGCCAACTCGCCGGCAAGACATTCCAGTACGTCCACATCGACAGCTACGAGCTGGGCCAGCCCACCTGGACGCCGAAAATGCGCGAGGAGTTCCGACGGCGCCGCGGCTACGACCCGCTGCCCTGCCTGCCCGCGGTGGTCGGCAACGCGATGGCCGACCGCGAGATCGAGAGCCGCTTCCTCGCCGACTACCGCCGCACGGCCGCGGACCTGACGGCTGAGCGGTACTACGGGCGCCTCCGCGAGTTGGCCGTCGCCGCGGGCCTGCGCGGCACGCACCCGGAATCCGGCGGGCCGTTCTTCAAACACTGGATCGACGGCCTGCAGTGCGTCGGCATCAACGACATCCCCATGGGCGAGTTCTGGAAACGCAACTCAGAGCCCGCCGGGCCGATCTCCTGGACAATGGACCGCAACCCGTCCCTCAAGCAGGCCGCCAGCACCGCCCATGTCTACGGCAAGGCCGACTGCCAGGCCGAGGCGTACACTTCCTTCGCCTGCGATTGGACCGCCGACCCGTGGAACATGAAAGACATCGGCGACGAGGCCCTCTGCCACGGCCTCACGCGGAACGTCCTGTGCTTCTGGGTGCACCAGCCGCGGCTCGACGCCAGGCCCGGTTTCCAGTGGGCCCACGTGGGCACACACTTCGATCCGAACCTCACCTGGTGGCCGCTGAGCGACGGGTGGCTGACATACCTGGCCCGCTGCCAGCACCTGCTGCGGAGCGGGCGGTTCGTGGCCGACTTCGCCTGGTTTCACGGCGAGCAGATTCCGGGCTTTGTCCCGGGGCGCGGCCGGCTGAGCCCGGCCTTGCCGCCGGGCTACGACTACGACTCGCTCAACGCCGAGGTCCTGTTGACGCTGGCGTCCGCAAAGGACGGGCGGCTAACGCTGAAGAGCGGCATGAGCTACCGCTATCTCGTCCTGCCCGGCCAGGCGGGCTGGTCCGTCTCGCCCGCGGTGCTGCGAAAGATCGGCGAGTTGGTGCGCGATGGGCTGACAGTGGTCGGCCCGCGCCCGGGCCAGGCCCCGGGGCTGGGCAACTATCCCCAGTGTGACGACGAAGTCCGCGAACTCGCCGACGCGATGTGGGGAACCAGGCCGGCCGAGAGCGGCGAGCGGAAACTGGGGCAAGGACGAGTCTTCTGGGGCAAGCCGCTGGAGGAGTTGACGAAGACCGACTCGCTCCCGCCGGACCTGGAATTGCGTGAGGTGTCCGCCGGCGCTCGGCTGGACTGGATCCACCGGCATGTGGGCGACGCGGACGTGTACTTTGTCTGCAACTTGTCGGCCGCCCCGGCGTCGGCGGAGGCGGTCTTCCGCGTCGCCGGGCGCCAGCCGGAACTGTGGGATGCCGTCACCGGGCACGTCCGCGACCTGCCCCGGTTCGCCTGCGATGCCGGCCGGACGACCGTCCCGCTGCAGTTCGCCCCGCGCCAGAGCTGGTTCGTCGTCTTCCGCCGCCCGGCGGCCGGGGCAAGCGGAGAGGATAAGACCGAGAACTTCCCAAAGTCCGTCGCCGTCGGCGAGATCACCGGCGCGTGGGAGGTCTCCTTCGACCCCAAGTGGGGCGGACCCGCTCGCGTTGCTTTCGACAAACTGACCGACTGGACGAAGAGGCCCGAGGACGGCATCCGCCACTACAGCGGCCTGGCCGTCTACCGCAAGCGGATCGACCTGCCCGTGGTTGAGAAGAGCGAGCGTCTCCTGCTGGACCTGGGCGAGGTCCGCCACCTCGCCCGCGTCCGCCTCAATGGCCGTGACTGCGGCGTGGTCTGGACTGCGCCGTGGCAGGCGGACCTGACCACCGCTGCCAAGGCGGGCGCCAACGAACTGGAGATCGAGGTGGCCAACCTCTGGCCCAACCGCCTGATCGGCGACGCCGCCCTGCCGAGCGACAAGCGCCTCACCGTGACCAACGTGCGGACCTACGACACGCTCAGCCACGGATATTACGGTTGTGCGATCTGTGCCGCCCGCAAGAAGTCCGGCAAGGGGCGAGATCTCTTCCCTTCCGGGCTGCTTGGGCCGGTCACGCTGCGAAAGGAAGAGTAGGGAGAAAGGCTCAGGACGCCGATGAAGCAGCGTCATTGGATAGGACTGCTGGGCTTGATCCTGGTGGCGACGACGGAGAATGCCCCTGCTGCGGCCGGCGGCGCCGCCCCTGCCACCGCGCCGGCTCAGCCCGCGGCGCCTCCCTTCTACGTCGATAAGGCCAACGTTATGGCCTTCATGGACGCAGCCGGCGCGATCCAGCCGGTACAGTCGCCGGAGCAGTGGAAGGTCCGCCGCCAACATATCCTCCAAGCAATGCAGCAGGTGATGGGCCCGCTGCCGCCGGCCTCCGCGAAGGTCCCGCTGGACGTGAAGGTACTGAGCGACCGAACGGGCGACGGCGTGGTCCGGCGCAAGATCACCTTCGCCAGCGAGAAGGGCGACCGCGTGCCGGCATGGCTGATCCTGCCGGCCCAACCCAAGGACCCGCGGGCCCGCCTGCCGGGCGTCTTGTGCCTGCACCAGACGACAGCCATCGGCAAAGACGAGCCGGCCGGGCTGGGGCCCAAGACGAATCTCGCCTATGGATTGGAGCTGGCCCGACGCGGGTACGTCGCCCTCTGCCCCGACTACCCCAACTACGGCGAGTACAAGTTCGACGCCTACGCCGCCGGCTACGCCAGCGCGACCATGAAGGGCATCTGGAACCACATGCGGGCCGTCGACGTGCTGGAGGCGATGGCCGAGGTCGAGCCCGGGCGGATCGGCTGCATCGGCCACTCGCTGGGCGGGCACAACACGCTCTTCCTGGCCGCCTTCGACGAGCGGGTGAAAGCCGCCGTATCGAGCTGCGGATTCACCTCGTTCCCCAAGTACTACGGGGGCAAGCTGGCCGGCTGGAGCCACGCCGGCTACATGCCCCGCATCGCAAGCTCTTACGGGTGCGACCCCAGGCGGATGCCCTTCGATTTCACCGAGGTCCTGGCGGCGGTCGCCCCGCGGGCTGTCTTCGTCAACGCGCCGCTGCATGACTCCAACTTCGACGTCTCCAGCGTCCGCGACTGCCTCGCGGCCGCCCGGGGCGTCTACGCCCTGCTGGGCGCCGCCGACAAACTCGCCGCCATCCATCCCGACAGCGCCCACGACTTCCCACCCGCCGCCCGCCAGGCAGCCTGCCAATTCCTCGACGCGGTGCTCAAGCGAAAGCCCTGATTGCCACTCACAACGAGCGGGAGGTCTCACGGCTGAGAAGACGGCGAGCCGGCGGCCTTCAACCACCGCGCGGCGACATCGGTGAACCACGAATCGTATTGCTGCTTCATCCGCTCAACGATCTCCCGATGTTCGGCGGCCAGATCCTTAGTCTCGCCCGGATCGGCCGCAATATCGTAGAGCTCGTAGCGCGGCGGGCCGTCGATGCTCCGTTCGCCGCGGCCCTGGAGGCGGCAGAGTTCGGCATAGCGGTTGCGTATGTGCTGTTGCTGTCGCATGTCCATGCCGCACGGCTGGACGAGCTTCCACCGTTCGGTCAGCACGGCGTACGCGTGCCCTCGCCGCGGGATTTGCCCGCTGTCCCACTGGAAGAACAGCGTGCGGTCCGGCCAGGAGGCGGACGGGTCCTTCAGCAACGGGAGCAGGCTGATTCCGTCTGGCTTTCCTTCCGGCGGCGCCGCGATGCCGCAGGCTTCCAGGCACGTGGAAAATACGTCTATGTGCGCCGCCAGGCGCGTCACCTTCGCGGCCCCGGCGAACCCGCCCGGCCAACGCATGAAGCAGGGGACGCGGATGCCGTTCTGATACACCGTGCCTTTCAACCCATGCAATCCGGCCATGTGGCGGTCCAGAGGGACCGACCCCGAGCACGGACCGTTGTCGGACAGGAAGATCAGCAGCGTGTTGTCCTCCAGGGCGAGTTCCTTCAACGCCGCCCGGAGCCTGCCGAAGTTGTTGTCCACGCTGCGAATCATGCCGTAGAGTCGCCGCGTGCTTTCGCTCAAGCCCGTCGCAGCGAACTCGGCCGCCAGCTCGGGCGGAACCTGCAGCGGAGTATGGACCAGGTTGGCAGCCAGGTAGACAAAGAACGGCTGCGAGCGGTTCTTGCGGATGAAGGAGATCGCGGCATCGGTGAAGATGTCCATGCAGTAGCCCGCACGTTCGACCGGCTTCCCGTTGTGCAGCAGGGTCGGGTTGGTATACTTCCGCATGCTCGGGCCGCGGTGGACCAGCGCCTCGCCGAAGCCCTGGGCGTTCGGGGCGTGCTCGGCGTCGTCTCCCAGATGCCACTTGCCGAAGATCCCGGTAGCGTAGCCAGCCCCCTTCAGGCACTCCGCCAGCGTCACCTCGGCTGGGTCCATGCAACAGGCCTTTCCGAAGACATCCGCCACCCCCCCGCGGAAGTTGTACCGCCCCGTCATCAGCGACGCCCGCGTGGGCGAGCAGACCGGGCAGACGTGGAAGTTGGAGAAAGCCACCGCCTCGCGTGCGAACACGTCGATCTGCGGCGTCTTTACGTGCGTGTTCCCGTGGCAAGCCAGATCGCCGTACCCGACGTCGTCGGCCAGGACGAGGACGATGTTGGGCCTCTGCTTGTCCGCCGCCACGCATGCGCCGCACAGGACGCACAGAACGCCGAGGCATACCAGTCCGGTTCTCATGGTTGTCTCCCTTCGTCTTGCGGCGTCACGAGCTGCGGCTTTGCGCTCTCGCCGTCCATCTTGCCGGGCATGACGTAGACCTGGCCGTCGCGCGTAGCGAAGTACAGGTTCGAGCCGCTGGTTTCTCTCGCATGGCCGTCGGCCCAGAGGGCGTAGAAGCCCGGATGCGCATTCAGCGGGCGGCGAGGATAGTGGTGGTTCCACTTCGAGTGGCTCGTAAGTTGCCTCTTCTTCCACGTGCGCCCCGCATCGGTGCTGGTCCACATGGCCATCTCGCCGCCGGTGTTCCAGGCCTGCGGGCCGGGATCCAGCGCGCCGATGACCCGCCACGTACCGTCGGCCTCGACGTACAGCGAGGCGAAGTCGTAGTTGTTGTCGGCCGGGGCGATCTCGGACACGTCCCACGTCTGGCCCGTCCAATGGGCCAGCGTGAGCGTTCGCGGGTCGTTGGCCGGGCCGGACTCGTAGCCCTTGCTGGTGAGGTACAGGATGACGGGCCGGCCGTCGCGGTCGTAGGCGAGGTCCTTGAGGTAGACCAGGCGCCCCTTCGACTCGTACTCGATGGCCAATGCGGGATTGGCCTTGTCCTTCAGCGGGATGTTCAGCCCTTGCCCGCTCACGTTGGTCCACGTGGTCCCGCCGTCGGCGGTCTGGAGGTAGTACAGGTTTGTCCGCCAGTTGAGCCCCGGCCCGTCGTGGCCGGGCGGGTGGTAGTTCAGCACCGTGCCCAGTCGCGGCCCGCACGGCCAGGAGACCTGGTAGTGCCCCTCGCCGAATCGCGAGAGCAACCGCGGCTCGGACCAGGTTCGCCCGTCCGGGCTGGCGGCCACATGCAGCGCCCGCCCGCGGCTGTAGAGCGTGTGCAGGAAGACGAAGCCCCGCTCGCCCATCCACCACGGCTGGCCGTAGGAGAAGTTCGTCTTCCAGATGCAGTCGAATGCGTCGATGCCGTAGGGCTCGCGCGAGCGGTGGACGTACGAGGGCCGGCCCGTGCCGTGCGAGTTTGAGAAGATGTAGAGATGCCCCTTGTCGTCGAGGCTCAGCACGGGGTTGTCGTGGGCGTCGGAGGTGTGTTTGTCCAGCAGGACCCGCGGGCGGGCGAGCAGCCCCGTCGCGTGGTCGAAATAGCTGACCATGTGCAGCAGCTCGTTGCGGTCGCGGTATCGCCCGCCGTAAACGAAGAACGTGCGATTGACGGACGGGACGTAGACGGCGATCGGCAGGTGCTGTTGCGGATAGGTGGCCAGCCCGCCGGAGTACTTGAAGCGGTACTCGTCGCCGGAGGCCTGATTGGCGTACCAGACGCCGCGGAATCCGTCGGCCTTGGGCAGCGTGCCGTCGGCGCTGGTCGGATACTCGGGCTCGACGGCGGCTGGGGCGAACCGCTCGATGAGCTTGCGAAGCGCCTCGCCCTGAAGGTGCAACACGCGGGCCGTCGGCAGCGGGTCGGCGCCGGTGGCGAGCCTGGCCGCTTGTTCGGCGCTCAGGGCAGTGCGGTGGTATCGGACGTCGTCGATCAGGCCGTCGAAGACGGCTGCCGCGGGGCGCGCGCAGCCGACGTACAAGGCGTCGTCGGTGCCGGGGGCGCTGCCCTTGGCCGGCGCCTGGGCGACCTGCTTGCCGTCGACGTACAGGCGGATCGCCTGGCCGTCCAGCACAGCCGCCACGTGGGCCCACTGCTTGAGCGGCCAGGCCGGGGCCTCGACGGTGGCGACTTTGCCGCCCGCGCGGGCCTGGAGGACCAGGCGCTCGCCCACGAGCTTGAGCGTCATCTGCTCGCCGGGCCGGCCTCGGCTGAGCAGGGCCTGTTCGCCGACGGCAGTGCGGCGCTGGGCCCGAAGCGATACGGTCCACTTGCCGCTGTTGAGCCGGCTGGCGGCTTCGATCCGCACGCCGGTGGTCCGGCCGTCGAAGTCGGCGGGCTGCGACGGGGAATCCGCAGCCGGGGCCGCGGAAGGAAAGGCAAGACAGACAAGGACGATCGTTGCCGGACGAATCATTCTCGGCCTTTCCGTTCCCTCCTCACCAGCAGCCAGAGCCCGACCAGGACGGCAAACGCCAAGGCTGCGCCGTCGGCCCAGAGCATGTGCGTCCGCATCCGCCCGCACCTGGCGTGGAGGGCGAAGATGAACATGTCGGTGACGTTCACGCCCAGACCGAACAGCACGTACGCCCAGGTGACGACCGGGGCGTGGTCCAGGCCGCGAAACCAGCACCTCGCCGCCCAGAGCAGCGCGATGCCCAGGCACAGCCCCATCGCAGACGACAACATGCCCCACTCGACGCCCAGGCCCATCGCCTCGACGCCGTGTCCGGCCCAGTCGCTGGTCTGCCACCACTCGTGCCCGCGGACGATCCGCAGGGCGTTGACGACGAACGGCACGGCCCCGGTCAGCACGCCGATGATCCCGGCGACGGTGAAGACGGCCCCGACAAGGCGGTTGGGCCCGCGCGTCGTCACGGCCGACCCCCGGATATCTCCAGCAGTTCCTCGCCCATGGCTGGGTCGCGGGCCACGCGGGGCACCTTGTGCTGGCCGCCCAGCTTGCCCTTGCGCTTCATCCACTCGTAGAAGGTTCCCGGCGCGACGGAGAGGATGGCGGGCGGCTCCATGCCGTAGTCGTTGACGCGGTGGGCGTCGTAGTCCTCGCTCAGTTCGCGGAGGGTGCGATCCAGGGCGGCGGCAAAGGCGTCGCGGTCGGCGGGGCCGCGGGTGAACTCGACGATCCACCGGTGCAGGGGCTTGGGGTGCTCGCTCGAGGGATATCGCGGCCAGACGGTGTAGTCGGCGATGGCGGCGTCGCCGGCGGCGCAGGCGGCGGCCATGGCGCGTTCGATCATCTCCATGGTCACGTGCTCGCCGTACGCGCTGAGCGAGACCTGCGTGCGCCCGACGAAGCGGATCATCGGCGGCACGAGCGACTCGAAGCGCACCACGTCGCCCAGCGGGCAGGCCCAGATGCCCCCGTTGGTGCTCAGGGCCAGGGCGTACTCGCGGCCGACCTCCACCTCGCCGATGTGCAGGCGCGGCGGGTCGGCCTCGCCGGCCCGATCGGCGGGGATGAACTCGTAGAACACCCCGTTGTCCACCAGGAGGCGGAGCGGCCCGCCCGCCTCTTCCTGGATGGCGGTCATGCCGCCCTCGGAGGAACTGTAGGTGTCCACGTACTCGATGGGCCGGCCGATGAACTCCGCGTACGCCCCGCGGTACGGGTCGAAGGCCATCCCGTAGGAAACGAAGAAGCTCAGTTCGGGCCAGAGTTGGCCGATGGTCGTCTCGCCGCCCGACTCGCGGGCCGCCTGGAGCATCCGCTTGAACAGCAGGGCCGCCCACGACGGGCAGGCGGAGACGGCGGCGATGGGCGAGCGGAGGTGTCGCTCGACCAGGCGGTCGATCTTCTGCTCCCAGTCGGTGAGGGAGGCGATGTCGCTCTCGGGCAGGTGGTTTCGCCGGGCAAACCTCGGGATGTGCCTGGAGGTGATGCCCGAGGCGTCGCCGTACTGGCAGGGCCCCCGCTGTCGCAGCGTGGTGGGCCCGCCCAGGTAGAGGAACTTGCCCCGCAAGAGCTTGTCGCCGCCGCCGCGGCGGATCATGGCCGCCACCAGGAAGGCCCCGGCCCGCATGTTGGAACGGATGGCCTCGCCCGTGACGGGGATGTACTTGTTGTGGGCGGTGGTGCCGGAGGATTGCGCGAAATAGGGCACCAGCCCGGGCCAGGCAAGGTCGGTCTTGCCCTCGAACGCCTGGTGCCAGAGCGGGGCGGCCTGCTCGTAGGACGTGAGGGGAACGCGGGAGCGGTAGTCGTCGACGGTGCGGATGTCGCGGTAGCCGTACTGGCGGCCCCACTGGGTGTCGGCGGCGCGGGCCAACAGGCGTCGTAGCACCTGCCGCTGGCTGGCGGCCGGGTCGGCCGACGCCCGCTCCACCGCCTTCCACTTCCATCGCGCGTAGGCACCCAGCGCCGCCGCGACCATTCCCATGGCCTGCTCCCGTAGCAAACGTCCCGTTCGCCGGGGCGACCGGCCCGCGGCAAGGCATCAGGATAGCAGAACTGCCCTCTTGCGTTACAGAGAAAAACCTGTTCTAGTACCTGCTGGGACACGGGGACTTTCCGCGTGTTCAAGAGGAAAGCCCACGGACCTTCCCGCCGGAGGCGGACGGCTTTCCGTGGGCTTTGGAAAAGGAAAGTAGCTGCATGCCCGACATTTTTGACAAGTGCACCCGGTTCGATCGTCAATCCCGGATCGTCAGCGACCGGGACCGGGCGACCGCGTATCAGGTGGTCTATCGCAAGTCGCCCTTGAACAATGCCGGCCCGTGGGTCGAGCATGAGGATGGGCAGTTCCTCCAGTTCAGCACCAATGACTACCTCGGCCTGGCCAGTCATCCGGCGTTGAAGAAGGCCGCGACCGAGATCGTCGAGAAGTACGGCGTGAGCGCGCCGATGGGCGCCCGCCCGCTGACCGGGACGATCGAACTGCACAACGAGTTGGAGAAGGAGATCGCGGACTTCAAGCGGACCGAGAAGTCGCTGGTCTTCAGCAACGGGGCGTTCGCGATGATGGGCGCGCTGGCGGCGCTGGCGGGCCCGCGTGACCTGGTGGTCATGGACCGCTACGCCCACGCCAGCCTGGTCTGCGGGGCGAAGATCTCGGGGGGGCGCATCCGCTTCTTCCAGCACAACGACGTGGAGCACCTGGAGGCGATCCTGCTGGAGACCCCGCGCAGCCAGCCCCGCATGGTGGTGGTGGACGGGGTGTACTCGATGCAGGGCGACATCGCCCCGCTGGCCGACCTGTGCGACGTGTGCGAGAAACACGGCGCCCGCCTGATCGTCGACGACGCCCACGGCACGGGCGTCTGCGGCGAGAACGGGCGCGGAGTGGCCGAGATGCTGGGCGTGGAGGACCGCATCGACCTGCACCTGGGCACCTGCTCCAAGGCCCTGGCCACCACCGGCGGGTTCGCCGCCGGCGACGCCGTGGTCATCAACTACCTCAAGTACGCCGCCCCCACCATCCTGTTCACCAAGGCCATGCCCGCGTGCGTGGCGGCCGCGACGCTGGAGTCGCTCCGCCTGGTCCGCCAGGCCCACGACCGCCGCAAGAAGGTCTGGGAGAACCGCGCCCTGCTCCAGGACGGGCTGAGGCAACTGGGCTACGAACTGGGCAACACCCAGACGCCCATCACGCCCGTCCACGGAAACGGCACGGACGCGGTCCACATGAGCCGGGCCCTCTTCCAGGAGCACCGCATCTGGGCCAGCGCCGTGCTCTACCCAGCCGTGCCCATCGGCACGTCCATCCTGCGAGTCATCCCGACGGCCAACCACCAGACCTCGGATATCCAGAAGCTGCTGTCGGCGATGAAGGACCTCAAGAGGCTGCACAGCGGGCAGGCCTCGCAGCCGCCCGACGCGCCCGCTTCCGCGCCGGACGAACCGGCGGACGAGCCATGATCGGACGCCTGGAGATCTGCGAAGCGCTCAGTCGCGCGGACGTGGGCGACTTCCTGGAGTTGCCCTACCGCCTCTATGCGGGCCACCCGCACTGGGTTCCCCCGCTGCGCAGCGCCCAGCGCAAGGTCTTCACCCGCAAGACCGCGTTCTTCGAGCACGGGCAGATGGCCCTGTTTCTGGCCCGGCGCGACGGGCAGGCCGTCGGTCGCATCGCGGCCATCCACAACCACGCCCACAACCGCCAGCACAACGACCGCGTGGGGTTCTTCGGCTTCTTCGAGGTCGATGCTCGCGACGAGCAGGCCACGGAGGTGGTCGACGCCCTGGTCCGCTCGGCGGAGCGATGGCTGACCGGGCACGGGCTGACCGATATCCGCGGACCGGTCAATCCTTCGATGAACGGGGAATGCGGGCTGCTGATCGACGGGTTCGACCTGCCGCCGGTGGCGCTGATGCCCTATAACCCGCCCGAGTACGCGCCCCTGCTGGAGTCGGCGGGGCTGGCCAAGTGCAAGGATCTCTTCGCGTACGAGGTGGTGGCCGACAAGGTCGAGGGCGGGGCGATGGCCCGCGAGCGCATGGAGCGGCTGCGAACGCTGACCAAGCGGCGCCACCCGGAGTTGGAGATCCGCCCGATCGACATGCGGAACTTCGACACCGAGATCGAACGGTTCATGGCCGTTTTCGAGCAGGCCCGGCGCAACAACTGGGGCTACGTTCCGGTCACGTCGGCCGAGATGCGCGAGACGGCCCACGAACTGAAGGGCGTGGTGGATCCGGAGATCATCCTGCTGGCAACGGTGGACGGTCAGCCGGCCGGCGCGTCGCTGGCGATCCCGGACGTGAACCGCGGGCTGGCGGCTGCGGGGGGCCGGCTGCTCCCGCTTGGCTTTGTGCGTTTCCTGCGGGCGATGAGAAGCGTCCACGTGATCCGCGTCATCGGCATCGCCGCCCTGCCTCAGTACCGCCACATGGGCATCGCGGCCCTGCTCATGCTGGAGACGATCTCCCGAGGCCTGCCCAAAGGCTATGACACCGCCGAGGCCTCGTGGGTGCTCGAAGACAACGTCATGTCCAACCGGACCATCCAGGCCGGGCTCGAGTCGAGGCTGTACAAGACCTACCGGCTCTACGAGAAGACGATCGAGCGGTAAGGCCGGGGCAATCGGAAACCCTGATTCTATTTACAAAGATTAACGATTATGTTAATCTTTATATATGGAATTCGGCTCTCTATTACACGCGGTCGGTGAGTTGGAGTGCTTCGACCTTCCATTGCTGGTCCAGGTATTCCAGCAGCCGCGCGAGAGCATCCGCGTGCAGTTGTCGCGGTGGGTGCGGCAGGGAAAGGTAGTGGGACTGCGACGGGGGATGTACGCGCTGGGGACCGCCTACCGGCGAGCCGCCCTGACCGCGCCTCGGCTTAGCAACCTGCTGTATCGCCCATCCTACTTGAGCGGCCTGTGGGCCTTGGGCTTCTATGACTTCATTCCCGAACACGTGGCCTGGCTGACCAGCGTGACCACTCGCGTGGCCAAGCGGTTCGAGAACCCCTTAGGGGTCTTTGACTACCGCAACCTGCGTCGGGAGGCCTTCTTCGGTTATCACAGCGTGGAGTACGCCGGGCGGGAGGTGCTGCTGGCCGAGCCAGAGAAAGCCCTGCTGGATCACTGGCACCTGGCGCCGGGCGAATGGACGCCGCCCCGGCTGGCGGAGATGCGATATCAGAATCTGGAGCGGATCGACCCGGATCGACTGCTGGCCTACGCCGAGCGCCTGCACAGCCCGCGTCTGGCGCGTTCGGCTCGGCGGTTGTTGCGACTATTCGCCGAGCAAGAGAAAGGCACTCGCACGCTATGAAGGAACAGGCATTGGCCCTGGCCCGATCGGCCCGCGAGCCCGCCCAGGCATTGAACCTGCTGCGGGAATACCTTCAGGCACTGGTCCTGCGCAGCCTTCACGAATGCGAGGCGTTCGGTCCCTTGGCGTTCGTGGGGGGAACGGCCCTGCGGTTCCTCCACAAACTGCCCCGCTTCTCCGAAGACCTCGACTTCTGCCTGGAAAACAGCAGCGGGTATGCCGGGGCCAGTTGGATGGCCAAGATCAAACGCGACCTGTCCCTGGCGGCCTTCGAGCCGCACGTGACCTGGAACGACCGAAAGACGGTCCACGTGGGGTGGGTGCGTCTGGGAGGCATCCTTCACGAGGCGAGACTCTCGCCACTGCGCGACGAGAAGCTGGGCATCAAGATCGAGATCGACACCAAGCCCCCTGCCGGCGCCCGCTGCGAGCGGCGGATCGTCACGCGTCACCTTACCTTCCTTCTCCAGCACTACGACCTGCCCTCCCTGCTTGCGGGCAAACTCCACGCCATCTTGACCCGCCCCTACACCAAGGGCCGCGACTGGTACGATCTAGTGTGGTATCTGTCCCATCGGCCGCCAGTCGAACCCAACATGACCTTGCTCCAGAATGCTCTCGACCAGACACACCCCGGACGCTTCGACGCCCGCCAGTGGCGAGCATCGGTCGCCGAGCGGCTGGAGGGGTCCGACATCGCCGCCATCCAGGCCGACGCCGCGCCGCTCCTGGAACGCCCGGGCGAAGCCGACCTGCTCACGCGGGAAGACTTGGAGACGCTTCTGGGTTGAGAATGCCCCGCTTCGCTGCCCGATCGCGGTCCGGAATGCCTGCCTCATTTGGCCCGGAAGTGCCTGGCCGCCTCGGCGCCCGCCATGGCGTGGGCGTACAGGGCCACGTGGGCCAGACGCCCCTCCAGACCGTCCTTGTCGTCGGCGCAACCGCCCAGCACCACGGTCGCCTGCTCGGCCTGGGCGGCCTTGGGCAAAGGGCCGGTCAAGTCGGCCTGCTCCCGACCGTCCAGGTAGACCGCCAGGGCCGTCCCGCGGACGGTGATCATGACGTGGTGCCACTCCTGCCCGGTCAGGGATGTCTTGCCTCTCAGCGTGGTCCCCTCCGCCGACACCAGCAGCTTGCCCGCCCCGCCGGCCTTGCCGTCCAGACCCACCCGCAGCGTGCCCACCTGCATCAGCCACGTGGGATGATCGTGCGCGTCGGCGGGCAGGCCGTTCCACACCCAGGCCTCGACGGCCCAGTCGCGGCCGAGCCCGCGGGCCTCGCCGCGGACCAGGCCCCCGGCGAAATGCGTCGCCCGCCCGGGCTGGCCGCCCGCGGACGGGCCTTCGAGATACATGGCCAATCCGCCCTCATATCGCGCGGGCCGCTTGTGGCCCGACACGTCCCGCGCCTCGATCGCCGACATGTCATCCAGAGGCCAGTATGCCTCCGGCTTGTCCGCCAGCACGGCGCGGGCATAGGCGTCGTCGGGGGTCGGGAGTTCGCGCCGCGGCTTGAGCGTCACCTTCTCCAGCAGGCCCAGCACGGCCTGGACGATCTTCGGCTCGGCCTGCACCTCCAGCCCGGCCGACCGGGCGGGCCAGGTGTTGTAGCCGCCGAGCACGTGCTGCTCGGGCGGCGGGATGTAGCCTTCGGCCCCGTTGGCCAGCTCGATCACCATGGTCGGTGAGGCCGGGCTGAGGGCCTTGAGCTTGAGGCCCGTCAGGCCGTACACCTCGCACGGGATGGCCGCCACGGCGAACTCGCCCACTCGAATGGCCTGAAGACGCAGGCAGGCTGTCGGGTTGGCTGCCAGGTGGAGTTGCTCCAGCGCGTAGACTTCCGGCTGGTTCCTGGGCAGGCGTTTGCCGATCTGGCCCGCCAACTCGCGGGCCCAGGCCAGGCGATCGGCGCTGGGCTGGCGGCGATGGAGCGTGAGTTCGGTCTCGGCCATGGCCAGGTCCACGTCGCGCCGGTGTTCGATCTTCCTGTAGGCCTCCAGCACGCGCTGCGAGAACTGTTCGGTGTACTCCTGGATGGTCCACTTGCGGGGCGGCTTGGAGTAGTCGCCGTACCACTGGTCGCCGCTGGTGCCGTGGGTCAGCATGGCCACCATGGGCGGCTTGGCGTCCTGCGCGCCGGCCAGCCTTGGGAAGGTGGCCGCGAACAGCCCGAAGTAGTCCGGCGAGATCGCCGGCGCACCGAAGTAGTGCATGGAGTAGTTGACGACCAGCGCAATGGGACGCCCGTCCGTCGCCTGGACCGAGAGCATGGGCAGGCCGTAATCCACCGCGCCGGAGGGACAGATGTAGTCGGGGTTGTTTCGCCCGGGGTGCATCATGGCCCGCACGGTCTTCTCGCCGAACGGGTCCGTGCCGATCCGATCGGCCCGGCGGATCCAGCGCCGACAGGCGGTGAACTCGAAGCTCGTCCGGCCCCAGCCCGCCTGGGCGGGCTCGAGCTGGGAGATCGCCTTGGCGACCGCCTCGGCGATCTTGCCGGGCAGGACCTTGACGTACGCCTGGTCCGGGCGACTGCCCAGGGCGCCCATCACCGACGGGCCCGAATGGCAGTGCGTGGCGGAGATCAGGACCCGCTGGACGGGGATGTTGCTCTGCGCGGCAATCAGCTGCTTGGCGGCGTCCAGCAGATCGCGGGGCATGAGGCAATTGTCCACCAGCACGATGGCCAGGCGCAGGTCGCCGCGCTGGAGCACCAGGGCCCGCGCGAACAGCGGGTCGTGCACCTTGTCGGCGGTGCGTTCCGTGAACCCGCCGTTGACGATTACCGGAAACTCCGCGGGCGTGATGTCGATGGCTGCCGCCCCGGCCTGAAGGACGCCCGACGCGGTCTGCCCGCCCGCCCGCGAGCCTGCAAGGGCCCACGTCGCCGCTGCCGTCGCCCCTGCCGCCAATACCTGCCGTCTGTTGATCATGCGAGTTCTCCTTGACGTGCTCGCTGAGGTTAACGCAGAAGACCGCGCGTTCATTTACCGGACCCGGCCGCCCGGCTGCGGGTTGTCCGTCGCCGGTCCGAGCGTGTACAATGCGGACCGAAAGGACATCTTCGGTCATGTCCACATGGCGTCCGCTCGTCTTGCCTGCCGCCCGTCCGGCCCGGCCCGGGAAAGGGCCTGCTCGCGCCTTCACCCTGATCGAGCTGCTGGTGGTGATCGCCCTGCTGTCGCTGCTGCTGGCGATGCTCAGCCCGAGCCTCTCGCGAGCGAGGGAACTGACCCGCGCCGCCGCCTGCCTGTCAAACCTCCACCAACTCGGCACGGCGGGCCACACCTACCGCACCGTCTACAAGTGCCTGCCCCCCGAAAGCCCGAGCATCATGGGCTCGCCCGTGCCCGTGGACGCCTGGCCCGGGCGATTCCTCAAGTACACGTCCTCGCCGGCAGTCTTCAAATGTCCATCGGCCCCGTCCTGGATGGCATGGGACGGCCTGCCGTTCAAGCGGAGCTACGGCAGCCAGCCGTTCAGCTATGGGCTCAACGTCTGGGGCTGGGCCGACAGCGCCCGAAAGGGCTGGTGGAAGGACGCCGCCGGGGACGGCAGGCGGGCCGAGGAGATCGCCGTGCCGGCCAACTTCTACTGGCTGGCCGACAGCAACGGCGGGATGGAGCTCGACCCGCTGGGGCGATGGGACCTGGTGATGGAGGTGCACCGCTGGGACTGGTGCTGGCCCTGGGAGGCCCCGGGCTCGCGCCACCTGGACATGACCGGAATGCTCTACGCCGACGCCCACAGCGAGAGCATGCTCTTCGACGACATCTTCCTCAACGAGACCCTTCCCGCCGGCCATCCCGACCGCGGGCATTGGCGGCGAAAGACCAACTACGACAATGAAGTGTACCCCTGACAGCCCCGCCCGCCGAACGCTCCTGGCGGGCGCGCTTGTCGCCGTCATCGTCCTGGGCGTCGCGATGACGTACCTGGGCTTGACAAGCTCGCCTGACGAGAACCGCTCGGCCGCGATGATCTGCGACAAGTGCGGGCACCGCTTCGAGGTCTCCGCCCGGTCGTATCACGCCGCCGGCGGACAGGCGGCCCGCTGCCCCAAGTGCCTGCAAGGCGCCGGCGATCCGCTGCTGGGAGTCTGTCCCCACTGCGGCCGCCCGGTGCGCTACGGCGACATCCCCCAGGGCAGCGAGGTCCACACCCGGCGGCTGTGCCCGTTCTGCCGCAAGGCCATGCCGTAGCCCCGGCCAACCCGCTCGCGCAGGGCGCGCAGATCGTGGGAGACGTTGGCGTCCCGGGCGGCTATACTCGGGGGATGGACGCCCCCGCCCCCTGCCCGTTGGACACCCTGCTGCTGGACGACCAGTCGTTGCTGGCCCAGTGCGACAAGCACATCTACAAGTCGTCGGGCCCGGGCGGGCAGCACCGCAACAAGGTCTCGTCGGCGGTGCGGTTGAGGCACCGCGCCACCGGCGTGGCCGGTCACGGCGACGACAGCCGCTCCCAGCACGAGAACCTCCGCCTGGCCCTTCGCCGCCTTCGGATGAACCTGGCCTGCCAGTCCCGCCGCCCGGTGGATCGCTCGCAGCCGGCGCCGGCGGTGGTGGCCGAGTGCACGTTCGTCGCCCGCGGCGGGCCGGCGGCGGGCAGGCGCCGGCTGGAGGTCGGGGCGCGGGACCATCGCTTCTGGGCGGTGGCGGCGGCGGTGCTGGACGTGCTGGAGGCATTCGAGGGCCGGCTGGCTGAGGCTGCCTCGCACCTGGGCATCGGCACGGGCAACCTGTCGTCGTTCCTGACCGGCGAGCGCCATCTGCTGGCGGCGGCCCAGGCCCTCCGCAAGGCGCACGGGCAGTCGCCGTTGCACTGACGGGAGGTCGCGCGGAGGCAACGACTGGAAATTGGAAAAATCCGTAGTTCCCCTCAGGCAGCACATATTGACTGCTTTGTCCGGCTTAAGGTATGATCGGTTTTGAAGGTCAGCCGAGGCGCAGCCGACTCGCCCTCATACATATTCTTATCCCGCCTCTGCAGGACCTCCATGGCAAGTGTGAAGCAGGCTCGGCCGCGGGTTGACCGCGGCAGCTGTAGTTATTGTGCGTCAAGGACACTCCGACAGAAAGCTGATCATGGCAAGCAAGACACGACGACGGTTGGGCGAAACGCTGGTGGAATGGGGCGTGGTATCGGCAGCGGCCGTCGAGGAGGCCCTTGAACACGCCCGCAACGAACACCTCCGCATCGGCGAGGCGCTGATCGCCCTGGGCCTGGCCGACGAGGAAGACGTCACCAAGGCGCTGGCCCACCAGTACGACATGGAGTACTTCGACCTGGACCGCAACCTGGGCGTGCCTGCCGAGATGCACCTGATCCCCGAAGACCTCGTCAAGCGTCACCTGGTGCTGCCGCTGTCCCGCGAGAACAACCGCCTCAAGGTCGTCATCACCGACCCGCTGGACCTGGACACATTGGACATGCTGCGGTTCCGCCTCCACTGTGAACTGGAACCCTGCCTGGCCTCCAAGACAAAGATGCGAAACTACCTCGACCGCTTCGCCCAGTCCGACGTATCCATCGACCGGGTCGTGCAGACGATCGAGCGGGACGCAGAGGCCGAGGACGACATGGCCAGCCAGACGGGCGAGAACCTGACCGAGCAGTCGGCCCCGATCATCCGCCTGGTGACCATGATCATCACCGAGGCGGTCAAGGGACGCTCCAGCGACATCCACATCGAGCCGATGGCCGACCGCGTCCGCGTCCGCTACCGGCTCGACGGCGTCTGCATCCAGCGTGACAACATCCCCAAGCGGATGCAGGGCTCGGTCATCAACCGTATCAAGATCATGGCGGGCATCGACCTGGCCGAGAAGCGCCTGCCCCAGGACGGGCGCATCAAGATGAACGTCAGCGGCAGCCAGGTTGACTTCCGTGTCTCGTCCCTGCCGTCCTACCACGGTGAGAGCGTGGTCTTGCGTATTCTCCGTCCCGAGAGCGTCCGGATGGGCATTCCCGCCCTGGGCTTCGAGCAGGAGGACTACGAACGGTTCACCCGGATCATCCGCCGCCCCAACGGCATTTTCCTGGTAACCGGACCCACCGGTTCGGGCAAGACCACCACGCTGTACGCGGCCATCAACGAGCTCAACCGCCCGGACCGCAAGATCATTACGGCGGAGGACCCGGTGGAATACAACTTCACCGGTGTCAACCAATGTCAGGTTAACGACCAGATCGGGTTGACGTTTTCGAGCATCTTGAGGTCCATGCTCCGTCAGGCGCCGAACATCATTCTGGTGGGTGAGATTCGCGATATGGAGGTCGCAGAGGTTGCAATTCAGGCCGCTTTGACTGGACACTTGGTTTTCAGCACACTTCATACCAATGATGCACCCTCCGCAATCACGCGTCTGATCGACATGGGGGTCAAGCCGTTCCTGGTGGCCAGCTCGATCCAGGCAGTGATGGCCCAGCGTCTGGTCCGCATCATCTGCAAGGAGTGCAGAGAGGTTGATCCTTCCCCGGACCCGAAGATCCTCCGGACGCTTGGGTTCCGCCCGGAGGAAATCGCAAGCGGAACTTTCTACAGAGGAAGAGGTTGCGGGGCCTGCAACGGAACAGGCTATCGCGGGCGTCAGGGAATCTTCGAGTTGATG
Source organism: Planctomycetota bacterium (assembly GCA_022705325.1). Taxonomy (GTDB): domain Bacteria; phylum Planctomycetota; class Phycisphaerae; order SM23-33; family SM23-33; genus MWDR01. The sequence goes on from JAKJER010000064.1 coordinate 24,260, forward strand.
GAGCTGGACAACACGATCCGGGAACTGGCCTTCAGCCGCGCGACGCTGGGCGATCTTCGCCGGGCGGCCAAGGGCGCGGGCATGAAATCGCTGCTGGAGGATGGTCGAACCAAGATTCGGACGGGCGTGACGACGGCGGACGAACTGGTCCGCACGACCCAGGCTGCGGATTTGGTAATGGATTGAACACAAAGCCGCAAATGCCTACTCTCACAAACGTTACATTTATCCTTCCTTTGCATTCCGTCTGCGGCGGTGTGGTCCGCGGCGGGGCAGGGACGAATAATTAGGTGAAAGGCCCACGATGGCGATCCATATTGACAGATTGCTTGAGACCTGTATCAAACGCGGTGCCAGCGACTTGCATCTGCACTGTGGCAGGCCGCCGACCCTGCGTCTGCACGGGCGGCTTCGTCCGTTGGAGACCAAGGTCCTCGAGCCGGAAGACACGATCGGCCTGATGAAGGCCATCACGCCTGAGCGGGCCCAGCAGGAGTTGCAGGAACAGGGCGGCACGGACTTCGGCTTCGAGTTCGGCAGCGCGGGTCGCTTTCGTACGTCGGTCTTCCAGCAAAGGGGGAACATCTCGCTGGTGCTCCGCCTGATTCCCACCAAGCTGTTGAGCTTCGAGGACATCGGCCTGCCCCCCATCACCAAGGCCCTGTGCCGGCGCCCCCGCGGCATGTTCCTGGTGACCGGGCCGACCGGCTCGGGCAAGACCACGACGCTGGCGACGATGATCAACTTCGTCAACGAGAACTTCGACCGCCACATCATCACCGTCGAAGACCCGATCGAATACTACCACCCGCACAAGAAGGCCATGATCAGCCAGCGCGAGGTGGGCGTGGACGTGCCCAGCTTCGCCGAAGCCCTCCGCCGCGCCCTCCGCATGGACCCCGACGTGATCATGGTGGGCGAGTTGCGCGACCTGGAGACGATCGAGTCGGCCCTGCGGGCGGCCGAGACGGGCCACCTCGTGTTCGGCACGCTTCACACGACCAACGCCCAGGGCACCGTGACGCGTATCGTGGACCAGTTCCCGGTGGACCAGCAGGAGCAGATCCGCGTGCAGTTGTCCTCGTCGCTGATCGCGGTGCTCTGCCAGACGCTCATGCCCCGTTGCGACATCCGCGGCATGATCGCGGCCTATGAGTTCATGGTGGTCACCAACGCCATCGGCAACCTGATCCGCGAGAACAAGACGTTCCGCATTCCCTCCTCCATCCAGACCGGCAAGAAGTACGGCATGCAGTTGCTGGACGACCACCTCTTCTCGCTGTACGCGGAAGGCAAGGTCGAGGAGGAGGAGGTCATCGACCGGAGCCAGCAGCCGGGCGAAATGCAGGACAAGATCGAAGGCTACAAGGCCGGCCGGATCTCCGCCCCCACCATGGGCGTGACGGACGAGGCGGCCACGCAATTGAGGAAATAGCCCATGGCTACGTCCATCGCAACCAAATACAACGTTCAGGAACTGCGGGGCCGGCCCCTGGGGCGGGTGCTGGTCAAGATGGGCAAGGTCTCCCGGGACCAGGTGCACGAGGCCCTGGACGTCCAGAAGGAAAAGGGCGGCCCGCTCGGCCAGATCCTGGTGGACCTGAGCTACATCGACGAGAAGACCCGCACGCTGGCGCTGGCGTTCCAGGCGGGCATGGAGTACGTCGACCTCAAGGGGATGGACATTCCCGACGGGGTCATCAAGCTGATCCCGGCACAGATGGCCCAGGCGTACAAGATCATCCCGCTGACCTACGAGGAGGGCAGCAAGAGCCTCGTGGTGGCGGTGGCGACGGCGGACAACTTCGGGGCCACCGACGACCTGCGCAAGCTCATGGGCTTCAACGTCACCGCCCGCATCGCCGACGTCGAACACCTGGATTCGGCGCTGATGAAGTACTACGACGTCGAGCCGGAGTCGATCGGCGACCTGATCAACGAGATGGCCGGCAGCGACGAACTGTCGGTGCTGGAGAACCGGGGCGAGTCGATCGACCTGGAGACGATCAAGGACCTGGCCGAGTCCAACCCGGTCAAGCGGCTGGTGAACATGGTGCTGCTGGAGGCCATTCGCAACCGGGCCAGCGACATTCACTTCGAGCCGTTCGAGAACGAGTTCAAGATGCGATACCGCATCGACGGGCTCCTGTACGAGATGCTGCCGCCCCCCAAGTCGATCGCGGTGGCCATCGCGTCGCGCATCAAGGTCATGGCCAACCTGGACATCGCCGAGCGCCGCCTGCCCCAGGACGGTCGAATCGAGCTGCTGGTCAACGGGGCGCCGGTGGACTTGCGCGTGTCGGTGCTGCCGACGATGTTCGGCGAGAGCGTGGTCATGCGCGTGCTGGACCGCAGCAACGTCAGCCTGGACCTCGAGCGCATCGGCATGCGCGAGGACGACCTGCGGATCTTCCGCCA
>JAKJER010000087.1:0-5000 GCA_022705325.1 Planctomycetota bacterium
AGGGTGATGTCGAAGCCCTTGTTGCGGTACTCGTAGCGCCCGGAGGTGAAGACGTAGAGCGTGCGGTCCAGGTCGAAGGTGTAGCTGGGAAAGAAGTGCCCCATCACGAACCGCTCGATGTGCCCGCGATAGATGCGGTGGAGGTTCTGGAACTCGTGGACGGCGACGAAGCGCTCGATGTTCAGCCCGTTGGGCAGCAGCAGGTCGGGCTTTCGCCCCAGGAGATACTCGCACTCGAAGGCGGTGATGTCGCTGACGGTGGTGAACAGGTGGGCGCCGTGGGCGGCCGCCCGCTCGATGCGGACCTGGGGCTCGATGTTGAACCGCTTGGCGTCGGCCTCCCAGTCCACGAACGGGACGTGGTCGTAGAACCACGGGTCGTTCATGGCCAGGTAGCGGCCCAGGCTGGTGGCGTGAGTGGTGAAGATGATCGAGACGGGCAGGTTGGCCCGGCGGATCTCCGGGATGGCCGAGCCGCCCATCCATTCGTGGAAGTGGGCGATGATGGGCCTCTGGTGCGGGCGCTGGGCGGCGGCCGCCCGGAAGAACTGCTCCACGCAGAACCCGAAGGCCACCACGCTGTCGGCCAGGCTGTCGTGCGCGGGCACCGGGATGCCGTGGTGCTCCCACAGGAAGTACTTGATCTCGTGCAGGCGCCCGTACACCGAGCGCGGGTTCATAAGCACCACGCGCGGCTGGCCCGTGACGAGCCACCGCCCGTGGTGGACCTCGATGCCCATGGCGGCCAGTTGCTTGACGACCAGCCCGATGGTTCCGGTGGCGGGGGTTTCCTCGAACTCCAACGGGCTGATGGCGGGATCGTACGGGCCCAGGAGCATGTACCGCTTGCCCCACGACCGGATCGTGCTGGGGACTTTGGACCGCAAGACGGTGTAGATGCCGCCGACCTGCTGGCAGACCTCCCAGGCAACCTCGCACAGCAACGGGCTCTGCTCGCGGACTTCCGAGGCGTCCGTCGCGCCGGAGGCGCCGTCGGCGGGCAGAGGGCCGGAGGCGGCCGGCGCCGAGCCGGTCTTGCGGCTTCTTCTTCCTGCTTTCATGGACCTGTCCGTTTCCTTTTTGGCCATTCTATCCCCACGCGGATGCGACCTATTCACCTTATCCGCGGCGACCGCCCCATGCAAGCGCAGACCCGCCCGGACACGACGCCGCGCCGGCGCGGGCCTCACGACCCGGGCGGGAACGGCCAGGGCGTCTCCAGCAGGATTCGCCGGCGGGGCGACTCTTCCCTGTATACGATCGAGTTGAGCCAGATGATCGTGCCCAGCACGACGGCCGCCAGCATCAGCAGGATCCCGACGGGGCGGTTCTCCAGAAAGATCACCGCCATCATCAGGGCCAGCAGCAGGAAGAGCCCGCACATGAAGCAGCCGCCGGAGGTCAGCCGAACGGCCAGCGCGTTGGGCGTGCGGAGCCGAGGCCAGCCGTACGGGATGTCCTGCCGGAGGAAATCGCGGCAACGCAGCAGCATGGCCCGCAGGTCCTCGTCGAGCCGGCGCACCCGGCCGGGCGGCAATTCGTCGAACACCTCGTCCGCGATGCGGTGGAGGGCCAGTTCCAGGCCCGGCCCGGGCCAGCGGTCCTCCAGGTCGCGCCGGGTCAGTCGCCCGGCGAGGTAGTCGTCCAGCAGGTCGGCCGCCCGGCGGCGGCGCACCAGGCCGTCCGGCTGGACGCCCTGCCCGGCGCTGTCCCGCGCGAATTCGCAGGCCGACCACGCGTCGAGAAACTCCTGGCGCGAGGCGAAGGGGAAATTGCGCGGATCGTTGCCCGCGCCGCAGAAGGGCTTGTCCGTCCGCAGGAACAGGATCATGCGGGCGGTCAGCTCCCGCACCGTCGACACGTCGAAGGCCCAATCGACGGGGTTCTCCTCGAAGAAGTCGCCCAGCACGGAGGCGGAGTCGTCCGCGGGCGGCTCGTCCGGGGCGCCGGGGCGGCGCTCGAGAAAGTCGCCCAGCCGCCGCGCCAGCCGGTCGCGATACGGGCGGTCCGCCGTCGCCAGGCGCCGCAGCGCGGGCAGGTGCTGCGGCGACAACGCGGGGAACATCCGCAGGACGTCCTGGTCGCTCGCCCCGGCCGCCAGCGGCGGCAGGACGTGGCGAAGCAGCAGCGCCGTGCCGGGCACGACGTGCCAGCCGTCACGATAGCGGGCAGAATTGCGAAACCAGTCAGCCACTGCCATGGGCTCTCCCGGTGCGCCGCCAAGTGCGGGAGATTGTATCCGCCCCGTCCGCAAATGAGCAACCTGACAGAAGAGCCCAACCAAGCCGCTTCACTTGGCTGGGCGAGTCTCGCTGGTCGCAGCGTGAAGGATCCGCAATGCCTCCTTGAGCACGGCGGCATTGGGCCCTTGGGCCTCGCGGACCAATTCCCGAATCGCGGGCAGGGCCTCGGCGCACTTCAATCGTGCCAGCATCAGGGCCGCCAAGGCCCGCTCCCCGCAGACAGGGTCCGGATCGCGGGCCCATGGGGGCGCGGGACCATCGGCAAGACAGCCCGGCCCCTGATAGTCTCCTTCCCGTGCCTTCACCCTCCCGTCCAGGACCCTGAGCAGGATCGTGCGGGCAGTGGGCGTACCGATCTCGCCGAGGCTGCGGATCGTGATCCGTAGATTCTCCTTGCTGGATGAGTCCAGCCCGGTCCGGGCGACTTCCTCCAGGACGCCATCCAGCACACTCGGTGCGACCTGCCTCCAATGCCCGCAGCCGAACAGCCACCGCGCCACGCCCTCGGGACGATCGTACTGACTGATCCGGGAGAAGTACTTGGCGATGGCCTGGGATGGAATAGTCTGGAGGAGATCTTCTAGACGACGGTCCAGAAGTACGTATTGTGACCAGGAGTCCGAATCGCACCCCAACAGTTGGAAAGCCATCTCCGCCAGTTTGTCTGGCTCGGTGCACCTTTCCCGCACGATCCTGAGCAGTTCGTCTGCGGTCTTGGGAAATGCCTGATTGATGAACCGGCTGTTCCACACGCCCTCGTACTTGTTCCACGTCTCATTGATACGGTTGAACCGTAGCAGTTCATTTCGCCAAGCTGCCAGGGCATCAGCTACTCCGTGACGCTTCTGCCAGCCGACCAGTTTGTCCTGGGCTTGCAGGGTGAGGATAGCATCCCCATACCAGGGGCCTTCGTACCATTTGAGGCCCCTGTCGTGGGCAATACGGACATCCGCAAGCCACACGCCTCCTCGGGAGAATACCAGCGTGGGCTGGCCCTGGCACATGCAGGCCGACCCCGATCTCTCAGGGTCAATCTCAAGCAGATCCAATAACTCCCTGATCACCCGCCGATCGCGAGTGTCCAGCAGGGTTTGGTTCCCATTGAAGACCATCCCGGTGGGGCCCCGATTCAGTTCGGGGGGCCCCGGCCCCCACTGGCAACCAGCCAGGACGACCACCCTGTCCGCGTCCGCCACCGCATCCATCAATGGTTCTTTCCACGATTCGACCAGCCGGCACTGCGGGTTGGCCCTCGCGAATTCGCGAATCTGGTCCTTGTTGATTTCAGCGCACACCAGCAATGCCCGGCGCAGGGCAGGAAGCCGACAGGCGGGCAGGTTGCCCAGGCTCGCCCCCGAGAGTTCCAGGGTCTCCAATTCCTTGAGGCCTTGGAGCCCTGGCAGTTCCGGGAACCGTGAACCGTGGACGTCCAGCCGCTGAAGACGGGCCAGTTTCTCGAGCCGAGGCGGGCGGGAGACGGTCAGGTGAGTTAATCCCAGAGCGCGGAGTTGAGCTAACTTGCCTACCGGGCGACAATCGATTTCTTCACGTTGCCACGTGCCCTCCACACTGAGATGCTCCAGGCGAGGGAGGCAGGCCAGGAGGGAAAGGTCGTGCTTCGGCGGGATTTCCAACGCCCGAAGCTCTGTCAGCCTCTCCAACTCCTTGACCGACCCGCGATCGCTGAGGGACAGGTACCTGACCCCGGCTGGCAGGTCGGAACCTTCGCAACAGGACGTGAACCAGACCCGCGACAAGTCCAGCCGCATAAGGTCTTCATCCGCGGCGGCGTCCCCCCCGCGGTAGACGACAGAGCGGACCTTTGCGATCTGGGACAGGGCCATATTGGCCAGCGGATCGTCCCAGATGAAATCGCCACTGGACAATTCTCGCCCACGAATCACAACGCCGACGACGTGGCGGCTGCCGTCGGGCTCTTGCCGAATCAGCGGCTTGTCCTCACCGCTCGCCAGCAGGAAGGTCGTGGACTCTCCCGGCCAGAGGGGCACGCGGTAGACGTCTATCTGGACCACCACCGGCCCGCCGGGTGGCAGAACATGGACGGCAGGCACGATCCTCGCTTGCCCGTTTATCGTCACCACTTGCCGGCGCGCCAGCCTGGCGTTTCGGCTGGCGGTCAGATCATCAACCCTATCGCAAGCGCCGAGGGAAAACGCAAGAGCGCACAACACGATCAACGGCAAAACCCGCGAGCATCGGATTCTCCCCAAAGACTCTTGCATGCAGGTTCGCATTTCATGCCCCGCAAGAACAGAGGTTGTCACAAGAACAGCCGTTTCCCGATGGGGTGATTATACGGCGAGCGAGCGTATTCGCACAATGGGCGGCTTGCAGACTCTGCGCGCAAAGAAAGACCCTCGGAGTTACCCGAGGGTCTTTCATATAAGGCGGCATTCACCTACTCTCCCGCATACGCAGTACCATCGGCCGCTACGGCTTAACTTCTGTGTTCGGGATGGGAACAGGTGTGGCCCGCAGCGTATGCACACCGCCAAAGCCCGGACAGGCCTGTCGACCTGACCGGACAGGTGTACAGTCGAATAAGGGGCAGCAGCAGTGTTGCAAGGTGATTCTCAGAATCGTGGGCCAAGACACTGCCTGGGCCATTCGCATCGTTGCGAAGGCCTGCGACAAATGTGATCAAGCGCTCGCCCGTTAGTACCGGTAAGCTGAAGCCATTTCTGGCCTTACACACCCGGCCTATCAACCACCTAGTCTAGATGGGGGCTCTCGTCC
>JAKJER010000088.1 GCA_022705325.1 Planctomycetota bacterium
CCTCGCCTTCCGCGGTCAAGGAACCTCTGGCCGGCAAGGACTACCCCGCCGGGGCGTACGAACTGCCCAAGCCGCAGTTCATCGGCACGCGAAAGGACATCCGCGAGCGATTCCTTCGCCCACCCCGGGTGGGACCCCTGCTGCGACCGGCCATGCCGCTGGCGTGCAGAAACCTCGCCGCCGGAAAGACGGTCACCAGCAGCGACAGCGAGCCGTTCATCGGCGAGTTGAAGCTGGTTACCGACGGCGACAAGGAGGCCATGGACGGGAGCTTCGTCGAACTGGGCCCGGGCAAGCAGTGGGTGCAGATCGACCTTGGGCAACCAGCCGCCATCCACGTGATCCACTTCTGGCATTTTCACGCCGATGGGCGCGTGTACCGTGACGTGGTCGTCCAAGTTGCCGACGACGCCGACTTCATCGAAAACGTCCGCACGCTCTTCAACAACGACTACGACAACTCCTCCGGCCTGGGGATCGGCAAAGACTTGCAATACGTGGACAATCATGAAGGCGAGATCGTCCGCGCGGGCGGCCTGAAGGCCCGCTATGTCCGCCTGTACAGCAACGGCAACACCGCCGACGACCGGAACCACTACATCGAGGTGGAGGTCTGGGGCTTGCCGTCCAAGTGACCCTCCAGGACATGCCGGGGTGCGGCGGGTCCGCACGGCAACGCCGGCGGGCTCGGCTTGGGAACGCCAGTTCGAAGACTGGCGTTCCATTTGCGGTGCTGTTCGACGGTCAGGCCGCCCGCCGCCGTCGGACGTACCCGCCCAGGCCGCCAAAGGCCAGCGCGATCAGCCCCAGGGTGGCCGGTTCGGGCAGCAGGGCCTCGTCGAGAGCGGCCATCCACGTCTCGGCCATCTTGTAGTAGCCGCCGGCGTTGGGGTGGACCGAGTCGGCCAGGTCGCTTGAGTCGAGGGCGTCGAACATGTCCACCAGCTTGATGTAGTAGCCCAGACCCTGGTACTTGGCGACGATCTGTGCGACCTGCTCGTTGTAGGCGATGGTCTCGGGGTTCTTGGCGTCGTTTCGCGGAGTGATCTGGGCCAGGAACAGCCAGGGGCTCTGGGGGGAAGTCAGGATCATGTTGACTAAGTCGTCGAGCGTCTGAGCGGAATTGGCGGTGCCTTGGCTGACGTCGTTGGTGCCGATCATCATCAGGACGACGTCGGGCTGATAGAGCGCCAGGCGGTTGAGGATCGGCAGGTCGCGGATCTGGTCGACCCTGTAGCCGCCGTAGCCATCGTGGGCGGGGCTGGTCATGCCGTAGGAGTTTCCGGTATTGGCCCCCACGAAGGTGGTGTACATGCCCGTAGCGTTCAACATCGACTCCAGGGGCGCCCGGTAGCCTCCGACGACCGACGAGCCATAGGTGATGGAGTCGCCGACAGGCATGATCTTGATCGGGTCCGGCAGGGCGGGGCCGCCCACCAGGACGTAGAGGTTCTTGACGTCGTAGCCGTTGGCGTTCTGGGCGAAGGTCCAGTCGGGGTTGCCGCTGCCGGCGTTGCCGATGCCCAGGTCCGCGTTCCCGCCGGCCGAGCCCCAGCGGTTGTAGGCGAACAGCGTCTGGCCCGCGCCGTAGTTGTGAATCTGCATCGAGCCGTAGCCGCTGCTGGTGCCGGCCCCGCCGTCGCCGAAGTCGAACGTGGTGGCGGCGCCGGGAATGTTCCTGTCGTTCTGCCCGCCGTAATTGCTCGGCCAGAACTCGATGTTGCCCGTGGCGCAGTTGGTGACGTTGCCCACCACGTTGGAGGAGACGTTCATGCGGGAGATCACCTTCTGGAAGGCGGCCCCGCTGTCAGTGTTGGGGATGCCGATCTTGGCCGGATCGGTTGAGATCGAGAAGGCGTCGGCGGAAACCTCGACCCACTGGGTGGCGCCGGCGGGATCGCCGGTCTTGTGCAGTTCAAGGTAGTACGCGACCCGGCTGAAGGAGCCGGCGCCGACGTTGGCGGCGGCGGAATAGTCGAGGTCGTAGTTGGCGCCGATGTTGTTGAGCGCCTCGGAGTTGTTGATGGACTTCTGGTAGACCAGCTTGTACCCGGCCAGTTCGGGGGCGTTGGTGACGAGATTCGCCGGGGCGGCCGGGGCGGCCAGCGCGGGCCCGCCGACCAGGACGTAAAGGTTCTTGACGCTGTACCCGGGCGTGTTGGCAGCGAAGGTGGCGTCCGGATTGCCGCTGGACATGTTGCCGATGGTCAGGTCGCTGTTGGTGCTGCCGGAGTTGCCCCAGTGATTGTAGGCGAAGACGGTCTGCCCGGCGCCGTAGTTGTGGATCTGCATGGAGCCATACCCGGCCGACCGGCTGGCGTTTCCGTCGCCGTAGTCGTACGTCGAACCGCTCGCACCGGGGATGGCGACGGCGTTGCTCGCGTTGTAGTCGCTGGGCCAGAACTCGATGTTGCCGGTGCCGATGTTCGCGCCCGTGGTGACGCTGCCCGAATTGGAGTAGACGCTCATGTTCGACAGCTTGTGCTGGGCGAGCATGCCGCTGGACGTGGTGGGGATGCCGATCTTGGCCACGTTGGAGGAGATGGCGGCGGCATCGGCCGTCACGGCCACGTAGGTCGGGTTCGGATCGCCGGGCTTCTGGAGTTCAAGGTAGTACGCGACCTTGCTGAACGAACCCGGCAGGACGTTCTGACCGGTGCTGTAGTTCTGGTCGTAGGCCGGGCCGTTGACATTCAGCGCGGCGGTGTCGGTCAGGGCCTTCTGGTAGACCAGCTTGTAGCCGGCCAGGTCCGGAACGTTGCCGGCGACGTTCGCGGGGGCGGCCGGGGCAGCCGGGTCGGCCGGTCCGCCCACCCACACCTGGAGGTTCCTGATGGAGTAACTGCTGGCGTTTCCGTTGAAGGTCCAGTCCGTGTCGCCGGTACCGACAGGATTCTGGTTGCCGATCCCCATGTGCCCGCTCTGGTTGAGCCCATTAAACCCGAATAGCGTCTGCTGGAGAGCGTAGTTGTGGACCTGCATCGAGCCATGCCCGCCGCTTGTGGTGCCGCCGCTGTCCTTCCAGTCGTATCGGTTGTCAGCGGAACCCAGGGCCCCTCCTCCGTTGGCGTTGTAGTTGCTGGCCCAGAACTCGATGTTCCCGGTGGGGAAATTGCCCGGGGTGATGTTGGCGTTGTTGCTTTCGACGTGCAGGTTGTTGACGACCGTCCCGGTCTGCACGATGCCCGTGTTGGCGTTGGGCACGCCCACCATCGTCGCCCGCTTGTCGAAGGTGTCCATCGAGACCCACACCCACTGTCGCTGGCTGCCGGAGGTGGTGGACTGAAGTTCGCAGTAGTATGCCACCCGGTTGTAGGAGCCGACCGGATACTGGGAGGTGTTGTCCACCGTGTACGTTACCCCAGCCGGTCCGCTGAGCACGTTGAAGTTGAACGTCTTGGGGATCGGCAGGTCGTAGAGCAGATGGTAGCCCCCCAACTCCGCGGGCGAGACATCCGCCACCGCGCCCGCCTGCGCGAAGGCGGCAGCGAGCGTCAGGCAGGCCACAAACGCGACACCGAGACTGTACACGCGATTGGCGCGGACCATATGTTCACTCTCCGTTCATTCAGCGCCCGAATTGGCCTCCGCGATCCGAGTCCGGATCCGAGGCGGAGCGATACCATTATGATACAGGAAGTTCTCAACCTGTCCAGCCTTTCTGCTAGTATAGTCCCATGCCCCACCGCACCGAACCAATGCCCGTCAAACACTGGTCCCGAGCCGGGCTCCTCCTGACCACCTGGTGCAACGCCGCCTGCGCGTCGTGCTACCTGGCCTGCGGGCCGACCAGGCGAGAGGACATGCCCGTGGAGTCGGCCGTCGCGTGGTGGGCGGAGTTGGCCGCCGCCTCGCCCCACGGCTGCCGCGTCCACCTGACCGGGGGCGAGCCGTTCGGCGATTGGGAGAGGCTCATCGCCCTCTGCCGCCGCGCCCGGGCCGAGGGACTGACCGGGGCGGAACTGGTCGAGACGAACGCCTTCTGGGCCACCAGCGAGCCCCTGGTGCGCGACCGCCTGCGCCAGTTGGACCAGGCGGGCATGGGCAAGCTGAACATCTCCGCCGATCCCTACCACCAGCAATTCGTGCCCATCGAGCGATGCCGCCTGGCCGCGCGCGTGGGCGAGGAAGTGCTGGGGCCCGCCCGCGTTCAGGTGCGATGGCGGGACTGGCTGGACGAAGGCTTCGACACCGCCGACCTGGACGAGCGTCGGCGGCGCGACCTGTTCCACGTCTATCTCCGCCGCGGGCGAGAGAGGATGAACGGGCGGGCAGCCGGCCGCCTGGCCGGCGCCCTGGTATCAATGGAGCCCGCCGCCTTTGCCGATATATCCTGCAGCGACTCGCTCCTTCGCTCGAGGCACGTGCACCTGATGCCGGACGGCGGGATCATGCCCGGAACCTGCGCGGGCATCCTGCTGGGGCGGGCCGGCAACAAACCCATCGCCGAGATCTGGCGCGAACTGTCGCACGATCACGCCGCTCGAGCGGTGGTGGGCCCTCTGGCGGCCGGCGGGCCACTGGCGCTGCTGGGCGAGGCGGTCGAACATGGTTTCGTCCCCGATCGTTATGCCTCCAAGTGCCATTTGTGTTGGGAGATTCGCCGCCATCTGGCCAGCCTTCACCTGCACGGCGACGAGCTGGGCCCGGGCTGGATGTACGAGGAATGAGTTTTCCTCCCCCGGCCCAGGCCGATATGTATTTGACGCAGTGGGCAAATCGCGTATGATTAGGATATCTCCTTTCCATGAGCCAAAACCAGGATTCGTTCTCGGTTCGGCACGTCTGGAAATCGATAATGTCAGTCCAGAATAAGGAAAACCCTGTCGCCCTGGTGGAGACGGAACTGGCTCGGCTGATCGTGGAGCAGAAGCTGGCCACGTCGGACGAGGTGGAGCAGTGCCTGACGTTGATGGCCAGGCGCGGCGTGAGCGACCCGCAGGCGGTCGCCCAGACGTTCGTGGACATGGGCGTGGCCACGCCCGGGCAGATCCAGCGTCTGCACCGCACCCTCCAGGCCCGCCAGGGCCAGCAGATCCCCGGCTACCAGATCCTCGGTCGCCTCGGCGCCGGGGCGATGGCCACCGTCTACAAGGCCCGCCAGCTCAGCCTCGACCGCATCGTCGCCATCAAGATTCTCAACCGCAAACTTTCCGAGAACCGCGAGTACGTCGAACGGTTCCAGAAAGAAGGGCGAGCGGCCGCCAAGCTCAACCATGCCAACATCGTCCAGGCCATCGACGTGGGCGAGGCCAACGGCTACCACTACTTCGTCATGGAGTACGTCGAGGGGCGGACGCTGTACGACGACATCGCCGCCGGCGCGGTCTACACCGAAGGCAAGGCCCTGGACGTGATCATCCAGATCGCCCGGGCTCTCGAGCACGCCCACGCCCAGGGCTTCATCCACCGCGACGTCAAACCCAAGAACATCATGATCACCGCCGATGGGACGGCCAAGCTGGCCGACATGGGCCTGGCCCGGTCCATGGGCGACGCGGAGACCGCCCAGGCCGAGGCGGGGCGGGCCTTCGGCACGCCCTACTATATCAGCCCCGAGCAGATCCGCGGCGACATCGACATCGACTTCCGCACCGACATCTACTCCCTGGGCGCCACCCTGTACAATCTGGTCACCGGCAAGGTCCCCTTCGAGGCCCCCACCCCCGCCGCGGTCATGCACCGTCACCTGGCCGATCCGCTCGTGCCCCCCGACCACCTGAACACCCGCTTGTCGGCGGGCATCGGCGAGGTCGTCGAGGTCATGATGGCCAAGGACCGCACCCACCGCTACGCGTCGACCAAGGACCTGCTCCTGGACCTCCAGTTCATCGCCGCCGGACAGCCCCCCCTCCAGGCCCGCAAACGAGTCAACGCCGAGTTGCTGGCCGATCTGGCCGCCGGCGAGGACCGTCCCGAGCTGACAGCCGAGAAGACCCAACGCGTGGAGATGCCCGATACCCAGCTCCGCCGCTGGATCATCGTGCTGGCCGTCGCCCTGGGCCTGAGCGTCGTGGGCAATCTGATCCAGGCCCTCGCGGCGAGTTGGTGACGCGGACATTCCTGCCCAGGGCAATCGCATGTAATCAACCGGTGAGGATTTTGAGCAGGTAGTCGTGGTCCCAGCTGCAGCACTTGGATTTTGTCTTGATGCCTACCTTGCGGGTTTGGTCCTTCTTCAACAGGTTCAACGC
>JAKJER010000089.1 GCA_022705325.1 Planctomycetota bacterium
GGGGGGGGGGGGGGGGGTAAGTCTATTTTTGACAATTGCTTAAGCTCTCAAGAAAACCTTCCCGAACGCCCCCCGCGATCACCACAGCACGTCCCGGGCGTTGAAGACGGGGCCGTCGGTGCAGCAGAGCTTGAAGGACCAGCCCGGCTCGGCGTCGCTGCGGATCTTGACCACGCACGACTGGCACGTGCCCATGCCGCAGGCCATGTGGCGCTCCAGCGACAGCAGGCACTCGATGTCGCGGCGGCGGCAGAGTTCCGCGACCGCCTGCATCATCTTCTCCGGCCCGCAGGAGTAGACGACCAGCCGGCTGGGATCGATCCGCTGCCGGTCCAGCCACCGCTCCAGTGGCTGGACGACCAGCCCGGAGAAGCCCAGGCTGCCGTCGTCGGTGGCGACGGCGGCGGGCACGGCGTACCGGGCGAACTCGCCCAGGCAGAACGTGGGCGTGCCGTCGCTGCGGGGGGGCATGTCGCTGATGAGGGTGCCCGGCAGGAACTCCGCGGACCGCACGCCGGTGAACGCGATGGCGGCGTGGCCGACCGCAGCCAGCGCGCGGGCCAGGTAGATCATGGGCGGGATGCCCACCCCCCCGCCGACCAGGGCGGCCAGCGGCTTGTCCGCGCGGATGGGGAAGGCGTTGCCCAGCGGGCCCAGGACGCTGAGGCGGTCGCCCGGCTGGACGCCCGCCAGCCAGGCGGTGCCCGTCCCGCTGACGCGATAGATGATCTCCAACTCGACATGATCGCCGGCGTCGTGGCGGTCGGCCAGGCTGAGCGGGCGGCGGAGGAAGGCCTCGTGGTCGGCCAGCTCGGGCTGGTTCAGGCGCGGGGGGCGGTCGGCGGGCCAGTCCGCTTCGCGCATCGAGACCTGCGGCTGGGGGTAGCGGCACTGGAGCTGAACGAACTGCCCGGCCGCGGTGGGCGGGAACTGGGGCAGGGCCAGCCGCAACAGGTAGTGCCTGCCGCAGAGCGGGGTGTTGGCGACCACCTCGGCGAGGAACACGCCTCGGCGTCCGCAGGAGCAGGTTGTGGATGGGTCGGGCATCGCCGGTCTACAGCAGCATGACGGCCGCCGCGATGACGGTGGTCCACAGGCCGTTCTTGTCGCCCTCGGCGGTCTGGACGGTCGCCCGCGTGCGGACGATCTTGCCGGACATCTTGTAGATCTCCTTGCGCTCGTCGTAGGCGGTCTCGGTGTTGAACTCGATGCCCAGCGTGGTCGCCAGCATGGTGGCGGCCATGTCCTCGACGAAGTCGCCCAGGCGTTCTTCGGTCATGCCGAATCCGTGGTGCTCGCTGATGTAACCGTACTGCTCGCCCTTGGCGGGCTGGGCCAGGCCGATGCCCGCGCCGACCAGGCGGCTGGGCTCGTTGGTGGACGCCTCGGCCAGCACGACGAACGTGATCTGTCCGGCCTGGAGCTTCTCGAGCCCCTTTCCGCGGGAAACGATCTTGCACTTGGGGGGCAGGATGCTGGAGACGCGGACGAGGTTGCCCTTCTCGATGCCCGCGTGGCGCAGGGCCAGCTCGAAGCTCTGCAAGCGGTTGCGGTGCTTTCCCACGCCCTTGGTGAAGAAAACCTGGCGCGGCACCATCATGCTCTCTGCCATGTCGAAGTCCTTTCCCGGGCCACCGTGCCCCGACCGAACCTTTCATTATCGTATTGACGAAGGGTCACAAATACAAAAACCAAAAGTCGAATGCAAGGGTTTCGAGCGGACAGCCCTGCCGTTGGCGGCGAGACTTCTACGGCGGGGTGCTGTCGAGGTCGAAGAGGTGTCGCAGGGAGGAGATGTGGACGCGGGCCATGTCCGTGCCGGCCGACTGGCGGAGGTTCTGGGCGCAGCGGTGGAGGACGCGGCGGATGGTGCGGTGCAGGGCCCGCTGGACGATCTCGGCGTCCTCGGCGGCGTCGTCGTGGGTGGTGAGCTTGTTGCGGGCGTCGGCCAACTCTTCCGCCGCCACCTTCTCCATGAGCTGGTAGAGGGCGTTGATGGTCGGGGCGACCGACCGGATCTTGAGGTTGCCCGTCAGCTCCTCCACGTGCTGGTCGACGATGGCCTCGGCCGCCTCGCGCTGGCCCTGGCGCATCTGGATGGTGGAGCGGACGATGTGCTCCAGGTCGTCGATGTTGTAGAGGAAGACGTTCTCGACCTTGCCCGCCTCCACCTCGATGTCGCGGGGGACGGCGATGTCGACCATGAGCAGCGGGCGCCAGGCGCGGCGGCGCTGGGCGGCCTGGACCATCTTCTCGGTGATGACCGCCTCGCTCGACCCGGTCGAGCAGACGATGATGTCCGCCTGCTCCATCGCCGAGGCCAGCTCTTCCAGCCCGATGGCCTGTCCGCCGCAGGCGGCCGCCAGCTTCCGCCCCCGCTCGGCCGAGCGGTTGGCCACCAGGATCCGCCTGGCCCCCTTCTTGGACAGGTGCTTGAGCATCAGGCGGTTCATCTTGCCCGCCCCGACGCTGAGCACCACCTTGCCCTGGAGGCTCTCGAAGATCTGCGAGACGAACTCCACCGCCACCGAGGCCACCGACACCTTGCCCAGGCCGATGCCCGTCTCGGTGCGGATGTGCTTGGCCGTGTGGAAGGCGGTCTGGAACATGTCGTTGAGGACCGGCCCCGCCGTCCCGCACTCCTGGGCCAGGGCGTAGGCCTCCTTCATCTGGGCGATGATCTGCCCTTCGCCGGTGACCAGGCTGTCCAGCCCGGAGGCGACCAGGAAGAGGTGGCGGATGGCCTCGCCGTCGCTGAGCGTGTACAGGCTGGAGGCGAACTCGTCATGCCCGACGCCGTGGAACCGCCCCAGCCACTGGTGAATCTCCTCCTCGCGGGGATGCCCGTGCAGCGGGCGGCAGACGTACAGCTCGGTGCGGTTGCAGGTGGAGAGGACGACGAACTCCGTCTCGGGCCACTGGTCGTTGAACTCGCCCAGGGCATGACGCACCTGGGCCGGGTCGAAGCTCAGCTTCTCCCGCAGGGCCACGTCGGCCGTCTTATGATTAAGCCCGATGCAGAGGATTCTCATGCGGGGATCTCTCGCATCACCATGCTGACCACCAGCACCGCCACCAGCATCGCCACCCCCACCAGGCTCAGCACCGCCGCCTGCCGCCCCCGATAGGGGCGGGCGTGAACCACGTGCAGCGTGCCCGCGTACAGCACCCAGGCCGCCGCGGCGATCAGCAGCTTGGGATGCGTGTGCCAGGAGCGGAAGAACCGCCCGCCGAACTGGTGGAACGCCTCCCACAGCCCCAACGCCATCGACACGGTCAACAGGGCGAAGCCGATCGGGAGCATCTGGCGGATGAACCGGTCCAGCCGCTCCAGACTGGGCCAGTGCGACTGCAACGCCGTCGGGTCCTTGCGGCGCAGGGCGCGATGCGTGCGAAGGTAGATCGCCCCCGCCCCGGCCGCCAGGGCGAAGCACGCCACTCCCCCCACCGCCATGCCCACGTGCGCCACGTTCAGCACGCTGCGGGCGAAGTCCTTGTGGACCACGGTCACCAGGAGCAGCCCCGCCAGCAGACACGCGTCAGCCAGCGGGGTCAGCACCAGTTCGGGATATCGCCTGCGATCCATGGCCTTGAGGTACAGGGCCATCAGCCCGCAGGCCAGGGCCAGCACCGCGAACACGTCCAGCGAGCTGGACAGGGGCAGGTGCCCCTGGGCCAGGCGGACGGCGATGACGGTGAGGTTGAGGATCAGCCCCCCTGCCAGCATCATGAAGATGGGATTGGCCAGGCGAAGCCGGACCGCCTTGCGAGCCATCAGCGCAAACGCGAACGAGCCGGCATAC
Source organism: Planctomycetota bacterium (assembly GCA_022705325.1). Taxonomy (GTDB): domain Bacteria; phylum Planctomycetota; class Phycisphaerae; order SM23-33; family SM23-33; genus MWDR01. Next base: position 3,804 of record JAKJER010000089.1, read on the forward strand.
GCCAGCATCGCCATCACCGCCAACAGGATCGTGTCAGTCTCGGGCATTCTGTCTCTGTTTTGCCTGGGCCTCGGCCTGAGCCCATTCTAGTGGCTTAGGCCGATCATTGCAGTGGAGAATTTTCCCAATCGGCCGCCGGTTGGCCTTCCCAAGGCCTCAGTTGCGGTGCCACCCTCAAGCGCAGCTTGGGGGTGTCCACAGCGGATGGTCTGGGTAGTTACGACCATGACGGCAGGGCATCCTGCGGTAGCCGGCTTGACAAGCCATCGTGTCGTTCGACGGTCTGCCCACATCCCTCAGGGATGGCACGGCCCGCCAATCCTGCTTGGGACAGCCACCGAATGGGGCCTTCTGTTCTGCCGTCCTGTTCGGCATTCTCTCTGGAATTCGCAGCCGGCGCCGTTGAACCGCGAAGCGGTGCCTTGGCAAGCCCAGGGCGAGGCCCCAAGGCCGGAGCCCTGGGCTTGCGGCCGCCTTGCGCCAAGCCCCGTAAGGGGCGCCTTCGGTCTTCGACTGAGGGCTGGGCCCGATGCCAAGACGCCCCTCCAGGGCTAACGGTCCTTGATCACCCGTACCCAGGGCTCGGCCTGAGGCCTCGCCCTGGGCTTTCCGAGACGGCCCTTCGGGCCTGAACCCGCTGACGGGTCCCGATCAGCCGTCTGGGCCTGGCCGCTTGCGGAGCCTTCTGTCGGTCGATGGCCTTCCAAGGCAGGGCCAGTGATCGGTGCCACCATCAAGCGCAGATGGGGGTGGCACCGCCCGTCAATCCTGCTTGGGAAGCCCACCTCCGGCGCTCACCCCGGCAAATCCATCACGCGTCTCCCAACTCCTGTTCGCTCGCCCACTGGAGGAGTTTTCGCTGCAGTTCCTCCTTGCTGGGCAGATACAGCCGGTACTCCCGGGCGTGGATGTTGGCGTCCACAGGGAGCGTGATCCGCACCAATGCGGAGTTTTTCTGCTTGCAGAGTATGATGCCAACGGTGGGATTCTCGCCGGATATCTTCACTTCTCTGTCGAAGTAGTTGACGTACATCTGCATTTGGCCGAGATCCTGGTGGGCGAGCTTTCCGAGTTTCAGGTCAACGAGCACGTAGCACCGGAGCAGGCGGTTGTAGAAGACGAGGTCAACATAGTAATGCTCATCGTCAAAGGTGAAACGCCGCTGGCGGGACTCAAAGAGGAAGCCTTTGCCCAGTTCGAGCAGAAATCGTTCGATCCGGCTGATGATAGCGGTCTCCAGATCAGATTCGGAGAAGCGAGCCTCTTCACCTAGGCCAAGGAACTCCAGGACAAGCGGTTCCTTGAGGAGGTCTTCAGGCTTGGCCACAGTCTGTCCTTCCTTGGCCAGTCTGCGGATGCCGTCTTTGTCGCGGCTGAGGGCCAGGCGCTCGTAGAGACTGCTGTTGAACTGGCGCTTCAGTTCGCGGACGGTCCAGTCTTGCCGAGCGGCCTCGATTTCGTAGAAACTGCGTTCGTCGGAGTTCCGGATGCCGAGCAGAAAGACGTAATGGGTCCAACTCAAGGTGAAATGGGACGTCTCTTCCCGTGGCTTAACCAGCGTCAAAGATTCTGCAGGCGCTGACTGCAAAATTGGCTTTCGCTCTCGATACAGCAGGTAAAACGTCCGCATGTAGGCCAGGTTGCGCTCGGAAAACCCGCTGCCGAACTCGTCCTGCAACCGTCCGGCCAGGGCTTTCACGACCTCCTTCCCATAGGCGGCCCGCCCTTTGCCTTTCTGCTCCTGCTCGACGATGCGGCGTCCAATCTCGAAATTGGTGTGGACCTGTACAAGGTCCACGCCTCGAGCCACAGTGCGCGGGCCGAAACAATCAGATTACGAATATGCTCGAGGAACCTTTTTGCCAGTCTCATGGCAGTCTCCCGCTATTCATGCCGCCTGTTCGCGCTGGTCTCCCACCTTCGGCTTGTCCGGAAGGTCCAACTGCCCAGCGAGCATAGGCGCTCCACCACAGGCCGTCAAGAAGCGGAAGGTGACGGGCCGAAGGTGACATGGGAAGTCGATAGCGAACCCAGCTAAACAGGCGTAGGAAACTCGCCGTGTCTGTCCGCGATTTCCCAAGCACAGCATACGCCGATATCCGGTACACGCCGGTATCGGGTCGACTGTATCACAGAAATGCATAAGGCGTCCCAATCCTGTTCGGCACTCAGATTGCTAACCTGGTAAGGCAGGTTAAGTATTTTTCGTATTTTCTCCAGATTATACTGGCGCGCTCGGGTTTGGCATGCTTTTATAGTCGCCGATGGGCCGAAAGCGCGACAAGGTGACTGAGCCCGACATCCACGGGTTCAAGTACTTCAAGATCCTCGCGGGTC
>JAKJER010000065.1 GCA_022705325.1 Planctomycetota bacterium
GCACCGTGAACGTCTTGACGATCGACGTGCCGGGAGGCGTCTGGCCGAAGCTCACGCTGCCCGTGTTGTCCGGAATGTCCGTGCTGCCCTCCAGCACCTGAACCTCCGGGGCCTGCACCGGATCGCCCACCTTCTCGATCCGGATCGCGTCGGCCGACACCGCCGAGTTGGCGCTGTTGCTCAACCGCACCGCCAGCGTGCCGCCGCTGATGGTGAACTCGCCGATGGTCTCCCACACGCCCCCCGCGTCCGTCAGGTCGTCCGGCCACGTGGTCTGGTTCATCAGGACCGTCCCCAGCACCGTCGTACCGTCCAGAACCGTGAACGGCGCGTTGGTGGCATTGGTCGAAACGCCCCGCCAGGTTCCCATCACCCGGTAGACGCCCGCTTCAAGACCGCTGAAGGTCCACGTCGCCGTCGTCGCCGCCGCGGTGTTGCTCATCCAGCGGATGTCGTCCTGGTAGCCCTTGCCCGTCACCAGGTTCCAACTGCTCGACATCGAGAACCCCGCGTCCCCGTCGTCGATGATCCGAACCACCGGCGGCACGACGGCGCCGACGACGACCGTGAAGGTGTCTTCGACGTAGGCGCCTTGCTGGTCGGTGGCGCGGACGGTGATGTCGGCCTGCCCGGCCGAGCCGGTGAACTCCAGGACCAGCCTCGCGTCGTACAGGATCGACGACGAGACCACCGCGGAATTGGTGGAGGTGACGGTGTAGGTGAGCCAGTCGGCGTCGGTGGAGATGTCAGCGTCGTCGAAGACGCCGAACAGGTCGATGGTGACGGCCGGGTCGCCCGTCTCGGCGGCCAGGTCAGCCAGCGGGTCCGCCACGACGGGCGCGTCGTTGACCGGCGAAACGGTGACCAGGAAGGTGTCCTCGACGAACCGCCCGGTGGTGTCGGTGGCGCGTACGGTGACGGAGGCCTGTCCGTTGCGGTCGGCCAGGAAGTCCAGCGTCAACAGGCTGCCGTTGAGGCTGGCCGTGAGCAGGGTGGTGGCGGGGCTGAGGGTGGCCTCCCCGACCACCCAGCCGGTAATCGCGCGGGTGATGTCGGTGGCGAAGACGTAATCGATGTAGTCGGCGGAATCGACCGAGTCGTTGGGGCTGTGGTAGTAGGGGTTGTTGCGGGTGGCGTACTCGATGACCAGTGCGGCGTCGTATCCGGCGCCCTCGAAGGGATGGTGATCGCTGCCGGATTCGGCCGAGGAGCTGACGATCGCCTGGACCTGGTTGGCGTACTCGGCGAAGGCGGCGGCCAACTCGCTTCGGGTCTGCCCGGCGAGGTTGCTGTCGTAGAGCAGGACCATGTCGTGGTTGGCCCCGGCGATGTTGTAGGCGATCATGTCGGCGCTGACCATGCCCAGGATGTTCTCACCCGGGTGGGCGGTCACGTAGGCGTACGAACCCTTCATCCCCTGTTCCTCGCGGTCGAAGGCGATGAACTTGACCGTGGCGTCCAGCGGGTGGTTGGCCAGCACGCGGGCCATTTCCATCACGGCTGCCACGCCGCTGGCGTTGTCATCGGCGCCGGGGGCCGAGGCGGTGGAACTGGTCGAGTCGTAGTGGGCCCCCACGATGTACACGTCGCCGGGGCGGCTGGTGCCCGGCAGGGTGGCCACCACGTTGTAGTAGGTCGAGCCGTTGTAGGTGAACGGTTCCAGGGAAACGGTCAACCCCAGTTGCTCGAAGAACGTCGCGATGTTCGTCCGGGCCAGGTCGTGGCCCTGGCCGTACTTGCGGTCGTCGCCGGTGTGGGTGTAGAGCAGGTCGCTGTGGATCTGGGAGTAGATCTCCTGCGAGATCTCGTCCACCACCGAGACGGCCGACGGGGCGTCGATGTACACTTCAAAGGTCAGGCTGTCGCCGAAAGCGATGTCCGCGTCGGTAAAGACGTAGGTCAGGTCGATCACGGCGTCGGAGGCGTCCTCCGCGGCGGAGACGTCCGCCAGCGCCCGCCGGACGGTCGGGTCCTCCTCCAGGTCGTTGATGGCCTGGGCCATCGCCATCACGTCCACCCGCATGAAGGTCTCGCCGGTGTTGGGGACGTTGTCGACCTCGTCGTCGCCGTCGACGATCAACACGCCGGTGCTCCGCATCAGGTCGCGGAACTCCTGCTGGGTCAGCCGCCTGCCCAGGTCGCGCACGGCCACCTGCTGGGCCAGGGCGGCGATGCCCGCGATGTGCGGGGCGGCCTGGCTCGTGCCGTGGTACTCGACGATCCCCCCGGACGTGTCGGCGCCGGTGATGGGCGCGCCGGGGGCGAAGATGTCCACCATCGTCGTGCTGCGCTGCGAGAACGGCGTGATGCGGTCGACGCCGCTGGTCCCGATGGCCCCGCTGACGTAGTAAAAGCTGCCCGCGGCGGCGTCGTACACCGCCCCCACCGCCAGCGAGTTGGCGTCGGCCGCCGGGTACGACACGCCCTCGGCCTGGTGCTCGTAATAATCGTTGCCGGCGGCCGAGACGATGATCACGTTCATCGCCACCAGGGCCTCCAACTCGTCGCTGATGCCCGGGGAGTCCACCTGCGGGGTGTTGTAGTTCTCCCCGTCGCCCAGGGACATATTGACGCTGACGATGTTGTACGCGACGGCGTTGGAGATCACCCACTGAAGGGCCGACTCCACATACGAAAAACTGCCCTGCCCGTTGGCGGCGAGCACCTTGAACACGATGATGTTGGCCTCGGGGGCCATCCCCGTGTAGGTGGCGTCCTGCGAACAGGCGATGCTGGCCACGTTGGACCCGTGCCCGTTATCGTCGCTGGCGTCGGCGTCGTGATTGACGTAATCCCACTGGTAGACGATGCGGTCGGCGACGCCGTTGGAGTCCAGGTCCGGCCCGAAGAACGGGTGGTTTACGTCGATCCCGGTGTCCAGGATCACGATGCTGAAGCCCTGCCCATTCAGGCCCGAGTACTCGGGGGCCGAGCGGAAGTCGTCGAGGTTGATCAGCGGCGTCGACTGGACCGTCTGAATCCCCACGTCGTCGCCCCAGACCGTCGGGAGGCCCGCGGCGTACACCGGCGCCGTCGATGCGGACGTGGTCACGGCGTCGATCTTCTCCCGGACCGCCTGTACCGAGGATGCGGAGGTGCCGACCAGTTTCGCCAACACGGCGTCGGTCAGGTGATCGAAGCTGACCGCCGACAGCAGGAGGCGGTCTTCCAGCAACTCCACCACGCCCAACGTATCGCCCGCAACGTCGTGAGTCATCTTGTCCTCGCTTATTCGGGTCCAGACTGGCCGGTGCCCGACGCTTCCCCGCGGCACACCCGCGCCGGAGGAACCGCCTCGATTCCGTGGTCAAGCGCCGCCGCGGCAAGGACTTGGGCTATTCGGAGCAGTTTCCGCAAGCCCTCGCCGAACGACGCCCTCTCCCGCACCAGTCAAGACTCAGGCTGCAACACCCGCACAATGGGAAATTATACGCCGAAACGCTCATCCGGCCAAGAGACAAAACGCCCCGAGGCACGCCCGTGTTTACCCCGATTGGCCCCCGGCGCCGCTCACAGTTTCAGCTTGCGACGAATCTCCCGCCATCTGGACATCGAGGCCTGCAGGTGGGTCCGCGAGGGGCCCTGGATGCTCCAGCACTGCAGGCCCACCGGCCCGCGATAGAGCGACGCCTTCAACGTCGTCATGAACGCCTCCACGTCGAAATCGCCCTGGTCCAGCGGGACGATCCGGTCCTTCTGCCCGGCGACGCTCTGCAGCCCGTTGATCGTCACGGTCAGCAGGTGGGCTTTCAGGTCGCCCAGCAGCCCTTCCAGCGGCTTGTCCGAGCCCGTCCACTTCCAATGCACCAGGTTGAAGTTCGTGCCGAAGTTCTTCCGGTTGACCGCCTTCGCCAGCCGCAGGCCGTCCTCCGCCCGGGCCGTCCAGAACCCCGCGTGCGGATAGATCGACGCCACGGGCCCGCTCGTGCCGCACCAGTCGCTGATCTGCTTGGCATGGGCGATGGCCTTGGCGTCGCCCGCCGGGTCAGACGGCTTGAGCAGCCGACTGCGAAAGGCCAACTCGATCCGCGTCCGCCGGCCCTTGACCATGCCGACGGCCTCGCTCAGCCCCGAGTTGGTCACATCCTCCAGGAACGGCACGCAGTAGATGGCGAACAGCTCCAGCTTGCGCTTGTCCAACTGCTCCAGCCAGGCGGGCAACTGCTTGACGTCCAGATGCAGGCTCACCCCCGCATAGCCCAGGTCCGCCAGCAGCTTCGCCTTGTCCTCGATGGTCTTGGCATCGCCGCCGTTGAGGGCGTTGTCGAACGCGTAGAAGGGAAAGGCCGCCGTCTTCTCGCCCCCGCGGGCCGGCGCCGTCTGCGCCGAGACCGCGGCACGCCCCGCCGCCGCCGCCAACATGCCCGCCAGACACTCCCGCCGAGTCACCTCAATCCGCATGCGCAACGTCCTTTCAGTGGTCTTTACTATACCCCCCCATTCCCCACAGGAAAAGCCTTTCCCCCATGCCGGCGGCGCGCCGGCCGCAGCCGAAGGCCCGGCCGACGCCCCCGTCAAAACGGACCTTGCATCTTTTTCGCATCCGGGGTACAGTACCCCGCTTGCAACAGGAGTCGCAGAATGGCAATCAAGGCAATCGATCTACGTCGCGGCATGGCCGTCAACTACAAGAACGGCATCTGGGTCATCGTCAACAACGAGAAGGTGGCCAAGGGCAACTGGCGCAGCTACCAGGTCATCCAGCTCAAGAACATCCAGACCGGGCAGTGTCTTGAAGAACGCTTCCGCACCGACGAGGGCTTCGACCAGGCCATGCTCGACCGCAAGCCCATGGAGTATCTGTACAGCGACGGACAGCATCACATCGTCATGGACCCCAACAGCTACGAGCAGATCGAGCTGCCCGCCGAGCTGATCGGCGACCAGGCCGTCTACCTCACCCCCAACATCCAGCTCGACGTAGCCCTGGTCGACGGCAAGCCCGTGACGGTTGACCTGCCCAACACCGTGAACCTCAAGGTCGTCGACACGCCCCCGCAGGTCAAAGGCGCCACGGCCACCAACCAGAACAAGGAAGCCGTCTGCGAAGGCGGGGCCCGCATCCGCGTGCCTTCCTTCGTCGAGAACGGCACGGTCGTCAAGGTCGACACCCGCACCGGCGAATACCTCGGCCGGGTGTGACCCCAAGGCGAGTCTCCCCCTTGCCCTCCACGGGGGCGTCGGCGGCAACCGGCGCCCCCGTTGCATTGGACGATTGGCAATCGTCGAGGCCCGCTGTACAATGCACCCCCGTCAACGCCGCCGGCGCGGACTGTCCGCCGGCGTGTCCCCTGGACGACGCGCGGAGCCAGTATGTTGAGGCGACTGAACATCGTGGACGGGCGATTGGTCGAATCGGCGGAACCGAACGGGCAGATCCACGTCTACATCGCCCCCGACGCCGAGGAACGCAAGCGCCTCATCGAGGAGTTCCGACTCGACGAACACACCCTCCAGTCGTCCCTGGACCCCGACGAGCTGGCCCGGCTCGAATTCGAGCCCGACCACGCCGCGGTCATCTTCAAACGCCCCCGCAACTACTCCAGCGAGGACCACTTCCTGTTCAAGGTCCTCTCGACCGGCCTGTTCCTCTTCAACGACCGGCTCATCATCGTCCGCGCCGAGGACACGCCCATCTTCGACGGGCGACCCTTCGCCCGCGTCAGCGGCCTGAAGGACGTCCTGCTCAAGCTGGTCTACCGGGCGATCTTCCACTTCGAGGAGCACCTGAAGGTGATCAACATGATCTCCACTCAGCTCGAGCAGGAGATCAACACGGCCATGGAGAACAAGCACCTGCTCAACCTGTTCACCCTGGAGAAGAGCCTCACCTACTACCTCAACGCCATCACGTCCAACGCGATGCTGATCGAGAAGCTCAAGAACCAGGCCGCCAAGCTCGGCTTCACGGGCGAGAACATCGAGTTCATCGACGACATGATCATCGAGAACAACCAGTGCCACCAGCAGGCGAGCATTTACTCCAACATCCTGGCCGGGCTGATGGACGCCCGGGCCTCCATCGTGGCCAACAACCTCAACGTGCTCATGAAGAACCTCAACATCATCATGATCGCGCTGATGCTGCCCACGCTGGTGGTGAGCATCTTCTCCATGAACGTCGCCCTGCCTATCGCCAAGGACCACCCCGTTTCGTTCTGGATCGTGATGGCCCTGGCCATGGCATCCGCGGTGGCCGTGGCAGTGGTTTGGAAGAGAAAGAAAGTCTAGAACACAAGGGAGCATGACCGACATGACGATTCGAGCAACTGCAATCGCCCTGACCGTCTCAGTCCTCGCGTCCACCCCGGCCCTTTTCGCCGACGGCCCCGTCGCCGGCACGATGAGCGGCAAGGTCCTGGCGGCCGGGTCCAAGCGGGTGATGATCCTCGACACGAAGGGCCAGGTCGAATGGGAGTACCCCACCGCCCTGACCCACGACGCGTGGATGCTGGCCAACGGCAACGTGCTCTTCGCCGACGGAAACTCCGTCACCGAGGTCACGCCGGACAAGAAGGTGGTCTTCCAGTACAAGTCGGCCGAGCAGAAGGGCGGCGGCACGTACGCCTGCCAGCGCCTGGACAGCGGCAACACGCTGGTGGGCGAGAACTCCACGGGCAAGGTGCTGGAACTCGACCCGTCGGGCAAGGTCGTCTTCGAGCTCCAGACCGCTCCGTACAAGCAGGGCAACCACCACAACATGCGGATGGCCCGCAAGCTCAAGAGCGGCAACTACCTCGTCTGCCACAGCGGGGCCAAGGTCGTCAAGGAGTACACCCCCAAGGGCGAGGTCGTGCTGGAGATCAACGCGGGCAACGTCGCCTTCGCCGCCGTCCGCACGCCGGGCGGCAACACGCTGGTCGCCAGCCTGGACAAGATCGCCGAGTACGACCGTTCCGGCAAGGCCGTCTGGTCGTTCGCCAACACCGACATCCCCGACCTGACCGTCACCAACATGACCGGCATCCACCTGCTGCCCAACGGGAACATCGCCACCGGCTGCTACGGCGCCTACAAGGGCGGCAAGGGCACGGGCCTGCTGGAGATCACCCGCGACAAGAAACTCGTCTGGGCCTACTCCAACCCCAAGGCCGACGGGACCATGATGGCCATCCAGGTCCTGGACAAGGACGCCAAGCCGCTGAGCGGAGCCACGCTGCGGTAGCGAAGAATGTGCCATGCTTTTCGGAGTCCCGCAGGGACGTAGAAAAGCATGTTCCGAGGATGCCCCTGTCGCATATCCAGCTTGATGTATCTTTGATCGCACGTGGCGCATGCTTCTGAAACTGACGTCCCTTCGGGACGAGTTTCAGAAGCATGGCACATCACCGCGACGGTTTGAGCAGTGCCGCCGGCGAGGGCGCCAGCAGCGGGGGCACGCCCTGAAGCTCGACGTGGAAATCCTCCAGCACGCCCTGGCTGGGGCGGTCCAGGCGGAGGCTCCAGATATCCTCGCCGCTCGACGCGGGGCGGGCGATGAACTGCTCGCCCAGGATGCCGTCCTTCTCGTGGACCACTTTGCCCGACGGATCGAGCAGGGCAGCCTTCACGCGCTCGCCGGCGTTGTCGCCCCAGACCTTGACGGCGAACTCCTTCGTCCCGCCCGGGACGTGGAAGAACAGCCGTCCCGTCGTGCCCAGCAGGTGAAAGTGCCCGTCCTGGGAGTACAGGGGCGCCCCTCGCCCGCCCGAGCGGACGCTGACCGTGCTGGACCCCGCATCGCACTCGATCACGTGCGCCCCCGTCTGCCTGGGCGTAAACTCATAAACCGTCTCCTGCCCTATCGCAGCGGCCTTCATTCGAACGGGCTTGCCTTTCGGCGGCGTAATCGTGACGGTCGCCGGCTTGGCAGGAGATTTCCCCACCACCTTGACCGCAACGCTGACTGTTGTCGCCCGCCCCTCCTCCGCCCAGACCATCCACTTGGATTGGCCCCGTTGGCGGGGCGTGGATTCGTCCTTCGCCTCCCCGCCCACGGGCACAAAGCGGACGCCGGTGGGCTCGAACGCCGGGTACTGCTTGAAGACCTTGTGCGGCATCCACTGCTGGAGAAGTTCCCGCGTGAGCGGGTGCTCGGTGGAGCCCTGGTCGTTGGCCCGGTAGATCGTACCCGTGATCTGGCCCAGGCCCAGTCCCGAGGCATGGTCCTGGTAGGCCATGGGCGTGCGGTTCAGCTTGTCCTTGACGATGCAGTCGACGAACTCGATCCCGCCGATGGGCCCGGCCTGGCGGGCCCGCCCGGCCAGCAGGATGGGCGGCGTTGCGGGCTGCTCCTGCGCGGGTTCGAGGATCCGACAGTGGACGAACCGCACCCTCGGCCCGGCCTGCGGCTTGTCGTGGACGGCGATGGCCGACCGCTCGCTTTCCTCGAAGACGCAGCCGATGAACTCGATGCTCCCGCCCCGCGGCCCCTTGCCGTCGCGATCGGCGACGATCCGGGCCGACGTGCGACAGCCGACGCTGCGACAGTATTCGATGCGTATGGAGACCGGCTTGGACTTCTCGGTCAGGTTAGGCAGGTAGAAGGTGTACGCGTCGCCCTTATTGTTGTCGGAGACGCACTTCCGCATGACGCAGTTGACCAGTTCCTCGCTCTCGTGGTTGGGCTCGAAGTCGATGCCGGCCATCGGGGCTGTCCCGCCGGTGTCCGACAGGGAGCAGTTCTCGATCAGGAGGTTGCGGGCGCTGATAACGCTGATGCCCTGGCGATAGTTGCCCGTGCAGCCGACGTTGCGAATGGTGACGTCGCTGCAGGGCACGCCGCGCTGGCTCACGCCGAGATAGATCCCGTCCCCGCCGCTGTTGTCCAGATTGATGCTGCTGATGTTCACGTTGGAGCAGCTCTTCAGGCACAGCACGTGACGCCACTCGGCCTTGGCGTACTTGGCGGGGTCGTCGTAATCTTCCTTCCACATCCGCAGCGTTCCGCCACGTATCGTGATATTCCTCTTTCCGTCAGCCGTGAACAGTGAGTCCCCCTTGCCCCTGAACTCGCCGCGCTTGGCATGAATCTCCGCGCAGCGCAAGACGATCTCCTGGTCGCTGGCCAGGCGGATGGGGCGGACGATCCACACACGACCGACCATGTCGTCAACGATGACGCGCTTGGCCCCTGAGTCGATGGCTGACTGGAGGGCGTCCGTCGCGTCTTGCGGGTCGAACCCCCACCAGGCCGCCATCGCCTCGGTCCGCTTGCCCGACTTCACCTCGGCGATCGCCTGTTCGTTGCGGGCGGGGGCGGATTGGGGGGGAGTGGCGGCGAGAAGCGTTGCAGATGGCGGCAGCGGCATGAGCGAAACAATGATGAAAAACTGCCTCAACGGGCGGTGTTCACGCATCGGTGCTTACCTCGAAGGTCGTTACCAAAGGACGGTGCGTCTGCTTCGCGGGGAGCTCTTCCAGGTACAACTCTGTCGCCTCCTGGAGATTTCGGACCGCCTCTTCAATTGAGGGCCCTTGACTGACGGTGCCGAGTTCGGGACAGTCGGCGACGAATGTCTCTCCCTCCTGGTGCAACACTGCGATGAACGTTCGGGGCATGGGATTACTATACCGCGATGACAATGATCTTGCACCCTGCAGGCGGTTATCGCGTGGAACTTCTCGCGATATCCGCGTGGCGAGACCGTTTTTCCCCAGGGCGCCGAGCCCACCCCTTAGGGGCGGGGGCGGGCTTTTGCGTCGCGATAAGGAATACATGATGATGCGTTACCTGCTGTCGATCGGTCTGGTCTTCGCCTTGCTTGCGCCGCTTTCGGCGGCCGAGCTGTACGTCTCGCCCAACGGCGACGACGCCAATCCGGGCACCAGGGACAAGCCGCTGGCCACGCTGGCCGGCGCCCGCGACGCGGTGCGGAAGCTCCGCGGGGCGACCGCCAGGCCGACCACCCAGCCGGCGACGCCCGTCACCGTCTATCTCGCCGGCGGGCGGTACTTCATCACCCGCACGGTGGAGCTGGACGCCCGCGACGGCGGGGCCGAGGGTAGCGAGGTCGTCTACCGCGCCCTGCCCGGGCAGACGCCCATCCTGGTCGGCGGGCCCCAGATCAAGAACTTCGTTCCGCACAAGGACAAGATCCTCAAGGCCGACCTGGCCGGCCAGGGCTGGAAGAAGCCCGAGTTCCGCCAGCTCCTGTGCGACTCCAAGCGCCAGGTCCAGGCCCGCTACCCGAACTACGACCCCGCCGACCCGGTGGCCGGCGGGTGGGCCTACGTGGACGGGCCCGAGACGCCCATGTACGCCACCCCCCCCACCGACAGCCCGCGACACCTGGTCTACAAGCCGCAGGACCAGCGGACCTGGGCAGACGCGTCGACGGGCGAAGTGTTCATCTTCCCCCGCTACAACTGGTGGAACAACATCGTCCCCATCGCCTCCGACGACCGGGCCAAGCGGACGCTGACGCTCGGCCGCAACGCCTCCTACGCTATCCGCCCGGGTGACCGCTACTACGTCCAGGGCCTGCTCGAGGAACTCGACGCCCCTGGCGAGTGGCACCTGGATCGCAAGTCGGCCGTGCTGTACTACTGGCCCGCCCAGCCGATCGAGCAGTGCAGCGTAACCGCCCCTGCCGTGGACACCATCCTCCGCGTCAGCGGGGCCGCCCACGTGGTCTTCCAGGGCCTGACGCTGGAGTGCAGCGAGGAGTCGGCGATCGTGATGCGCGACTGTCGCGACTGCCGCGTCGCCGGCTGCACCATCCGCCAGGCGGGCTGGTACAACGGCTCGGGCGTGTCGATCATCGGGCGGTCCACCCGCTGCGGCGTGGTCGGCTGCGACATCAGCCACGTGGGCTCGGCCGGCGTGACGCTGCACGGGGGCGACCGCCCCACGCTCAGCGGCGGGGCCAACTACGCCGACAACAACTACATCCACCACACGGGCGTGTACTACAAGCAGGGCTCGGGCGTGGCCATGCACGGCGTGGGCCACCGCGCCAGCCACAACCTCATCCACGACTGCCCCCGCTTCGCCGTCCTGTTCGGCGGCAACAACCTGGTCATCGAATACAACCGCTGCCGCCACCTCTCGCTGGAGACGGCAGACACCGGCGCATTCTACACCGGCGGGCGGGACTGGATCTCCAGCCGCGGGACGGTGATCCGCCACAACTTCATCCACGACGTGATCGGCTTCGGCCTGGAGAAGGGCAAGTGGACCAGCCCGCACTACTCCTGGGGCGTGTACCTGGACGACAACGCCGGCGGGGTGGACGTGGTGGGCAACATCATCGCCCGCGCCTGGCGGGCCGGCGTACACCTGCACAACGGGCGGGACAACCTCATCGAGAACAACATCATCATCGACTGCGAGTTGCAGCAGTTCGAGTGCAACGGCTGGACCGACAAGCACAGCTACTGGATCAACCACCTGCCGAGCATGATCAAGGGCTACGAGTCGGTCGCCTCGCAGCCGGCCTGGAAGAACATGCGGAACATGGACCTTCACCCCTCCAAGGCGGTCCAGCCGGACGGCAAGATCATGACCGGCAACCGGTTCGTGCGGAACATCCTGTACTGGCACAAGCCGCAGTCCAAGCTGTACAGCCTGCGGACCGTGCCGTTCGCGAAGTACGAGTCGGACTACAATGTCATCCACCACTTCGCTCTGCCGCTGGGCATCGGCGGCCTGAAGGCCAAGGACCCAGCCGCCCAGTGGGAGGAATGGACGAAGATGGGCTTCGAGAAGCACTCGGTGATCGCCGACCCGCTCTTCGTGGACGCCGACAAGGACGACTACCGCCTGAAGGCGGACTCGCCCGCGCTGAAGCTGGGCTTCAAGCCCATCCCGGTGGAGAAGATCGGCCCCTACGCCCACCCGCTGCGGGCGAGCTGGCCGATCGTCGAGGCGCCGGGGGCGAGGGAGAGGATGAGGAAGTAGTGGTCGGATACGGGCAGAGAATCCAGAAGGGCCAAGCGGGCGCACTTCCCGGCTGGGTACAATACGAGCGATTCGATCCGGCATCGGAGCCGGGCGGAGCATCCGGGAAGTCCCGGCCCCGAAGAGTCGACGTGACCGGAGGTGTCCGTTCGCCCTCCCGATCAGTGGAGCCCATGTGAATCTTCACATCGTGAATTCGAGGCAGCCATGAGCAAGACGACACGGCGTCAGCTTATCCAGGGCATCATCGCGGCCGGAATCGCCCCGCACTTCGCGCGGGCGCGCGGCGCGAACGACGAGATTCGGATCGGCGTCATCGGCGTCGGCTCGAACGTGAAGATCGGGGGCAAAGGCAAGGGCGACATCCGGAATTGGCGCAAGCTGCCCGGCGTGCGCGTGACGGCGATCTGCGACGTGGACGAGAACATCCTGCAGGCCGAGGTGGAACAGTTCAAGAAATGGGGCGAGCCGGTTCGCGCCTTTCGCGACTTGCGCCGGATGCTCGAATGCAACGACATCGACGCCGTCAACATCACCACGCCGAATCACTGGCACGCGTTGGCCGCCGTGTGGGCCTGTCAGGCGGGCAAGGACGTCTACGTGCAGAAGCCGGCCTCGCACAACATCTTCGAGGGGCGCAAGATGGTCGAGGCGGCGAGACGGTACGGGCGGATCGTGCTGTGCACGAGCGGCTCGCGCGAGCCGACCGGCTATGCGGAGGCGCTGGCCTGGGTGCGCCAGGGCGGACTGGGGAAGATCCAACTGATCTACGGCGTCAACTACAAACCGCGCCCGGGCATCGGCAAGGTCCCACAGCCCCAGCCGATTCCGAAAGGGTTGGATTACGACCTCTGGTCCGGCCCGGCGCAGATGCAGCCGCTGCGGCGCGAGTTTCTGCATTACGACTGGCACTGGGACTGGCAGACCGGCAACGGCGACATCGGCAATATGGGGATTCACTACCTCGACGGCTGCCGGATGGCCACGGGCCAGGGCCTGCCCCGGCACGTGCTGAGCCTGGGCGGTCGCTTCGGCTACGACGACGACGGCCAGACGCCGAACTCGCAGTTGGTCTATTTCGACTACGAGCCGGCGCCGGTCCTGTTCGAGGTCCGCGGTCTGCCGCGCGAGAAGTCCCTGCTCGGCGCGACCTGGAACCCCGGCGCGATGGACAATCTGCGCGGCCAGAAGACCGGCGTTGTGATCTTCTGCGAGGGCGGCTACCTCGCCGCGAACAAGGTCTTCGACACGCAGGGCAAGCTCCTGCGGGAATTCAAGGGCCAGACGCCGCGATCGTACGAGAACTTCCTTGCGGTCGTGCGGAGCCGGAAACGGGAGGATCTCGCCGCCGACATCGAAGACGGCCACCTGTCGGCCGCGCTGGTGCATCTCGGCAACATTTCCTACCGGCTAGGCAAGACCGCGCCGCCGCAGGAGATCGCCGAGCGCATCGCCGGGCGCAAGGAACTCTCGGCCGCCTTCGAGAAGTTCCAGACGCACCTGGCGGCCAACGGCGTGGATTTGAAGAAGACTCAGGCGGCCCTGGGGCCGCTGCTGACGTTCGATCCCCAGAAGGAACGGTTCACCGGCGAGTTCGCCCCCGAAGCCAACAAGCTGGTGACGCGCGAGTACCGCGAACCGTTCGTGGTCCCGGAGAAAGTCTGACGCAGGAAAGGAACGACGATGGGAAACAGCAACTCCGGCCAAATGACGCGGCGAGGATTCATCGCCGTCGCGGTGGGCGCGAGCGCAATCGGCGCCTTGGCAAGACGGCCCGTCGCGGCTGCGGCGCCGCCCGGGCGGATCAAGCTGGGCCTTGCCACCTACCAGTGGGGCATGAACTGGGACATCCCGACCCTGATCGCCAACTGCCGCCAGGCCGGCGTGCTGGGCGTCGAGCTGCGCACGCAGTCCAAATACAAACACGGCGTGGAGCTGGACCTCAGCGCCGCCCAGCGCGCCGAGGTGAAGAAGCGGTTCGCCGACAGTCCGGTCACGGTGGTGGCCATCGCATGCAGCGAACGCATGGACTGGCCCGACCCCGCCAGGCTCAAGACCGCCGTCGCGGACGCCAAGAAGTACCTGCAACTCTGCCACGACATCGGCGCCGAATCCTTGCGCGTCTTCCCCAACCAGTTTCACAAGGAGGTCCCCAAAGAAAAGACCATCGAGCAGATCGCCCGCGCCGCAAATGAGCTGGGGGCCTTTGCCGCCGACATCGGGCGGCAGGTGGATCTCGAAGCGCACGGCCCGGCCGGCGAGTTGTCCACCATGAAGGCCGTGATGGACCAGGTCGCCTCCAAAGCCGTCGGCGTGCGACTCAACAGCGACAAGCGCGACGCCGCCGGCGCCGGCCTGGAAGCCAACTTCAACTTCGTCAAGGACCGCCTGGCCCGAACCATCCACCTGCACAACCTGAAGAACGCCGCCTTCCCTTATCAGCAGATGTTCCGCCTGCTGGTCAAAGCCGGCTGGCAAGGCTGGATGCTGATGGAGAACACGGAGAAGGAGGCCGACCTGGTCGCGGCCATGGTCGAGCAGCGAAGACTCTGGGAGCAGCTCCTGGAGAAGGCCGACTAGAACGCGGCCGGCAAAAGACTGGAGAATAAAGGGTAAAGGGTTACTCAGAGTCCACGGACACACGGAACCCGACGCCGCTGGCCCGGCGATCCGGCGCGATCCCGTGGCGGTAGGCGGAGCGGCAGCTGGCAGGGCTGATGTTCCAACTGCCGCCGCGCAGAACTCGACTGTTCCCGGAATCGGGCCCCGTGGGGTCAACAGTCTCCGCATTGGCATAGGAATCCACGAACCTATCGTTACACCACTCCCACACGTTTCCGTGCATGTCGTAGAGTTCGAAGGCGTTGGGCTTGAAGGAACCGACCGGGGCCGTCCGGTCGTGCCCGTCCGAATGATCCATGTCCTTCTTGCCCTGATGCGGATCGGAACACGTGCGATCGGCGTAGTTGCCATACTTGTGCAAATCGGCATCGTCGTCCCCGAAGGAAAACCGCGTCTTGGTCCCCGCGCGGCATGCATATTCCCATTCCGCCTCGGTCGGCAACCGGACCGTCTTGCCTGTCTTGGCCGTCTTGGCCGAGAGCCTCTTGCAGAACTCCACCGCGTCGTTCCACAGAACTTTTTCCACCGCTCCGCCGCGGCTTTTGAACTCGCTGGGGTTGGCGCCCATGACCGCCACGTACTGCTCCTGGGTCACCTCGTACACCCCCATGTAGAACGGTTTACTGATCGTCACCTCGCGCTGGGGGCCTTCGCGCGGGTCCCGCCCCTTCTCATCGTCCGGACTGCCCATCAGGAACTTCCCGGACGGGATCAGGATCAGCTTCATCGACACGCCCTTTTCGAGATCCAGAGTCAGGGTCTTCGCTAATCCCGCCCCGACCGGGCCGACCACTGGCGTCGCCTCCTTGGACACCTTCTCCAGCAGCATCGTCCCCTTGAGCCGAGCGGCGTCCTGGGCGGTGTGAACCTCCAGATACCGCTCGCAGCACGCCTTGGCCCTGCCGAACAGGATGCCCCTGCCGGCCGGCGTGGTCTTCTCGGCAAGCTCCGCGTACCAGTAGGCCAACTCCAGGCAGACGCCCTCATCCAGACCGCCCACGGGCTTGACCGAGAGGGAAACGTAGGTCCGCAGCCTCTCGTCCAAATCGGCGGTGACGAGTTTGGCCGCCTCAACCGGGTTGTCGAACTCGCCCAGATAGGCCAGGATCAGGTTTGTTCGGGCCCTGACATCCTTCGGGTGGGCTTCCACCGCGGCCCTCATCGCGGCCAGCCGCCGCTCGGCATCCAGAGCCGAGCCGCTCCGCCTGATCTTGTCCATGATCTCGCGGGTGCGATCGGACCCCACAGCCGTCGCCACGCCCAGAGCCCGCCGGTAGAGCGCCATGGCCTCGGCGGGCTTGGCGGCTGACTGGCCATCCGCGCATTCCACAAGCAGCCCCACCAACTCCTCGCCCATCCGCTTGCGCTCGGCTCCGCTACTCCTGGCGAAGCTAAGCTGAGCAACTTCCAGCAGTTTCTCCTGGGCCTGGTCCTTCTTGTTTGGCACGGCCTGGGCCAGAAGCTTCATGGCGTCGATGGCGGTCGGAAAGCTCGATATGTTTTTGACGCCGAACTCGTACGCCTTCTCGCACAGCAGGGCCTGGAGGTCTTTCTGGTCCCCGGTGGCCTTGGCGGCGTTGAGCAGCTTGGCGGCGAAGGCGGCGGCATCATTGGCGTTCCGGCCCGCCGCGACCTTCGCTTCCTCCCGACCGAACAACACGTCGTAGTCGCCCTGCGCGTCGGCCAAGACCACTGAGCAGAAGCAAGAGAAGACAACCGCGATCCAGAGCTTAATCATGCTTGTTCTCCCTGCGAAAGCGTCCGACATGGACCATTGAAATTATTGGTGGGCGGGAAGGAAATGACAACACCTTTCATTGGATCGGCCTCGGCGAGGGAAGTGGTGGTTGGTTGTTCCGGGAACGATGGGAAGCATGGATAACGAGTCTTATGCTCCCACGGCTCCCGTACCCGCCTCGCCAAGCTGACTACTCACTCACTCTCCCAGGAAGCGGACGCTGCCGTCTTCGCGGACGGCGGGGAGTCGGCGGATCATTTGTCCCCGGGGGGGGGGATGCAGGGGAACGTCCCGGAATCCGTCGGGCGGTATATGATTCGCTTTGACGTGGTGCCCCGTATTCCTACAATGTCTCATCTGTCGCCTCGGACGTGTCTGACCGCCCGGCGGGCGGCTTGAGCGAAAGGAAGAGCCTTGAGCGAGCAATTCTACACCAAGCAGTTGCCCAACGGCCTGACGCTGCTGGGCCAGCGGATGGAGCAGGTGTCGTCGGCCTCGATGGCCCTGCTCGTGCCGGCGGGCTCCGCCTACGATCCCCCGGGGACCGAGGGGGCCGCCGCGGTGGCCGCCGAGTGGTGCGTCCGCGGGGCCGGCCCCTACGACACCCGCCAGCTCAACGACGCCCTGGACGCCCTGGGCTGCCAGCACGACGAGAACGCGCAGAGTGAACACATCTCGTTCTCGACCGCCCAGCTCGGGCGCAACCTCGAGAAGGTCCTGGAGATCCTAAGCGAGGTCATCCGGCATCCGCACCTGGACGAGCGAGGCTTCCTGCCCGCCCGCGGGCTGATCCTGCAGGACCTGGCCTCGCTGGAGGACGAGCCCGCCCGCAAGTGCAACGTGCTCCTTCGGGAGCGGTTCTACCCCATGCCGCTGGGGCGGTGCGTCTACGGCAAGGTCGAGTCGCTGGCCTCGATGCAGTGCGACGACGTCCGCCGCTGCGTCCGGCGGACGTTCACCCCGTCCCAGTCGATCCTGGCCGTCGCGGGCAACATCGACTGGAACGCCTTCTGCGACGCCGCCGAGCGGGCCTTCGCCTCGTGGCCGTCCCAAACCGTGGAGGCGCCGCAGCCCCAGCCGGCCGAGGGCGGGGTGCTGCACGTGGCCAAGGACTCGGCCCAGGTGCACATCGCCCTGGCCTGCCCGAGCGTGACCTTGTCCGACCCGCGATACTACGCCGCCCGCATGGCGGTGACGGTGCTGTCGGGGGGAGGAGGCAGCCGCCTGTTCACCGAGGTCCGCGAGAAGCGCGGGCTGGTGTACCACGTGTCGACCCGCTACCACAGCCTCAAGGACCACGCGGGGCTGTTCACCTACGCCGCCTCCGTGCCCGCCAAGGCGCGCGAGACGCTCCAGGTAACCGTGGGCGAGCTGCGACGCCTGAGCGAGGGCATCGAGGACAGCGAGATGGCCCGAGCCCGCACGCAGCTCAAGAGCGCGCTGATCATGCAGGGCGAGTCGACCTCGGCCCGGGCCTCCAGCCTGGCCAGCGACTGGTATCACCTGGGGCGGCTGCGAAGCCTCAAGGAACTCTCCGACGCCATCGACGCGGTGACGGTCGACGACATTCTGGCCTACCTGCGCGACTGCCCGCCCAGGGACTTCACCTTCCTGTTCATCGGCCCCGAGGCGCCGGACGTCTCAGGCTTGTAAGGACGATAAGATGGAATTCAAACAGACCACGCTCGACAACGGCCTGACGGTGATCGGGGAGGTGAACCCGGCGGCGGCATCGATGGCCGCGGGGTTCTTCGTCCGCACGGGCAGCCGCGACGAGACGCCCGAGGAGGCCGGCGTGAGCCACTTCCTCGAACACATGATGTTCAAGGGGACGGCCCGGCGGTCCGCCTTCGACGTGAACCGCGACTTCGACGAGATGGGGGCCAGCTACAACGCCTTCACCAGCGAGGAGAACACCGTCTACTACGCGGCCGTCCTGCCGGAGTACCAGGACGGCGTGGTGGACCTGCTGGGCGACATGCTCCGCCCCGCCCTCCGCCAGGAAGACTTCGACGTCGAGAAGAACGTCATCCTGGACGAGATCGCCCGCTACGAGGACACGCCCAGCTACCGGGTGTACGAGAAGGCGATGGCCCAGTTCTTCGCGGGCCACCCGCTGGCCAACAGCGTGCTGGGAACGAGCGAGTCCATCTCCGCTCTGCGCCGCGAGCAGATGCTGGATTACTTCAACCGCCGCTACAGCCCCACCAACGTCACGGTCGTCGGCGTGGGGCACTTCGACTTCGACCAGTTCGTGGCCAAGGTCGCCCGGATGTGCTCGCACTGGCAGCCGTACGACGCCCCGCGCGACGTCCGGCCCGCCCCCGGACGCCGCGCCCGCAACGTCGTCACCGATCCCAAGGTCCTCCGCGAGCACATCGTCCTGATGTCGCCCGCGCCGCCCGGGCAGGACCGCGCCCGCTACGCCGCCCAACTTGTCGGCGCCGTTGTGGGCGACTCCACGGGCAGCCGGCTCTTCTACGCCCTGATCGACCCCGCCATTGCCGACGAGGCCCACATGAGCTACGATCTGCTCGATGGCAGCGGGGCGTTCATCACGTTCCTGTCCACCGACGCCGAACGCTCCAGCGAGGCCATCGAGATCGCCCAGGCGGAAATGAAGAAATTCCAGGACGACGGGCCAACCGAAGCGGAACTGCAGGCCGCCAAGAACAAGATCGCCTCCGGCAGCACCCTCAAGGGCGAGTTGCCCATGGGCCGGCTGACGGCCGTCGGCTTCGACTGGGTCTATCGCAAGGAGTACGTGCCCCTGGGAGAGCAGATCGACACGCTCTTCGCCGTCAGCGGCGAGGACGTGTGGAACGTGGCCCGCCAGTACGACCTGACGGCGTCGGCGATGCTGGCGCTGGGCCCGGTGGAGAAGCTGTGAGCGCGCAAGAACCTGAGACGGACAACCAGCCCCAGGCGCCCCCCAGAACGCCAGTTGGCGACCTGGCCGGACGGAAGGTCACCGTCGTGGGCCTGGGGCGATTCGGCGGGGGCCTGGGTGTCACCCGCTGGCTGTGCAAGCAGGGCGCCCGCGTCACCGTCAGCGACCAGGCCGACGCCGAGAGCCTCAGCGAGTCGGTGCTGGCCCTGGCGGACCTGGACGTGCAACTCCACCTGGGCCGCCACCAGGAGGAGGACTTTCTCACCGCCGACCTGCTGGTGGTCAGCCCGGCCGTGCCCAAGAGCCAGCCGCTCATCCGCCTGGCCGACGAGCGCGGCATCGAGCGGACCAGCGAGATGAACCTGTTCCTCCAGCGCTGCCGCGGACGGCTGGTGGGCATCACCGGCAGCGTGGGCAAGAGCACGACGACGGCCATGGTGGGCGAGATCCTCGCGCGGCGTTTCCCCACGCACGTCGGGGGCAACATCGGGAAAAGCCTGCTGGACGAGCTGGACCGGATCGCCAGCGACCACGTGGTCGTGCTGGAGCTGTCGAGCTTTCAGCTCGAAGACGTCGAGGCGATCCGCGTCAGTCCGCAGATCGCGCTGATCACCAACCTCCACGCGCACCACCTGGACCGCCACGGGACCGTCGAGGACTACGCGCGGGCCAAGCGCAACATCTTCCGCTTCCAGGACGCCGGCGGGGTGCTGATCCTCAACCAGCACGAACGCCAGGTCGCCGCAGGCGAGGTGCAGGCTGACCGGGCCGAGCAGGAGTGCGCCGGCATCGTGATGGGCTTCCAGGCCGAGGCGCCGGGGCGGACCGAGTGGTTCGACCCCGACTCCGAGGAGACGTTCGAGCTGACCGTGCCCGGGCGACACAACCAGGCCAACGCCCAGGCGGCCTGGGCCATCGCTCGCGAGATGGGCGTCGACCGCGAGACCGTCGCCCAGACGCTGCGGGAGTTCCGCGGGCTGGCCCATCGCATCGAGTACGTCACCACCCGCGACGGCGCCAAATACTTCAACGACTCCAAGTGCACCACGCCCGACGGGGCGATCGTCGCCCTGGAGGCCTTCCCCCCGCGAAGCGTGGTCATCATCGTCGGCGGGTTCGACCGCGGAGCCAGCTTCGACCGCCTGGGCCAGGAACTGGCGGTCCGGGCCAAGGCCGTCGTCGCCACCGGACAGACGTGCGAGAAGGTTGCCGCCGCCGTCGAGGCCTGGCGCACGGGCCAGACGCCCGCGGTCATCCGGGCGGAACGCTTCGAGGAAGCCGTCGCCCAGGCCGCCCGCCTGGCCGAGTGCGGCGACGTGGTGTTGCTCTCCCCCGCCTGCGCCAGCTACGACCGGTTCAAGAACTACGAGCAGCGCGGGGGCAAGTTCCTGGAGTTGGTGACGGGGTAACGCCCCGCGGTCGCGGGCCTGCGAAACCTACGGCTTGGCCGCCTCCACCAGCCGCTTCAGCGCCGCGCCGACCTGATCCCACCCCTTGAGCTTCGCGTCGTTCCAGCTCACCACCAGCTCCAGCGACGGGATAACCGCCATCGCCCTGGGCCCCCCGTGCCCGAAGGCGCCGAACGCGTCGGCGGGGACGCCGGGCCAGAGGCGCCGGCCCTTCTCATCCTGCCCGTTGATCCACCACAGGAAACTGTAAGACCCCTGGTGGGGGCACTGGTTGTCGGGCTTGCTGGACGAGCCGAGCGTCCGCTGGCCGGGGAGCATCTCGGCCAGCTTGTTGCCCGCCCGCGGCAGGTCGGCGGGCAGGGGCGAGGTGACGGCCTGCCCGGCCCACTTCTCCCCCAGCACCTGCTTGCCGCTCCATCGGCCGCGGTGCAAGTACAGCAGGCCGAAACGGCAGAAGTCGCGCGGCGAGATCGCCACCCGCCCGGGACGGTTCTTCGTGCCAAAGGCCATCATCGTCGGCTTGTCCTGGCAGCCGATCACGTCCGCCAGCAGCGGGCGAAACACCTTTTCATCCACGCTGCCGTAGTCCGCCCCGTAGACCTTCGTGAACAGCAGGTCCCAGAACAGGGCCATCTGCCAGTCGTTGTAGCAGTAGGCCGATCCGGGCCGGTCGGCGACCTGGTAGCACGAGGTCTGCGTGGCCAGGTGTCGCCAGGTGATGAGCTTGTCCTTGTGGCCGAGTCCCGCGTTGAGCCGCCCCAGACGCGGCTCGTAGCGGACGACCTTCTCGTCGAGGCTCGGGACCTTGCCGTCCTCGACGGCCTTGAAGAGGAAGTGGCTGAAGAACGGCTTGCAGGCGCTGGCGACGTCGCCGGGCCTGGCGTGGTCGCCCCAGTGATAGACCATCCGCCCGCCGCGGACGACGCAGCCGCGCCCGCCGACAACGTCGCTGAAGGCCTTGAGCTTAGCGGCGTCCAGCCCGGCATCGGCGGGAGTGATCGTCTGCCAGTCGGCGCCGGGAAACACCGGATCCGCGGCGGAGGTGAATCCCGCCGCCAGCAAGAGCACCGTCATCGCTTTCGCCCAGGCTGGTCCCATTGCGCCGCCTCCACAGAGAATGCTCTTCTCACATCGCGTGAAAGCCCACGGACCTGTCCACCGTGGCGGAAGGCTCCCCCTGAGGGGCAAGTCCGTGGGCCTGCCCTGCCTGCCGCCGAACGCACTGGACAACTACTTCGCCGCTTCCATCGTCTTCTTCATGTACTCCAGGCTCTTGAGGGCGATGGTGTGCGGATCGGGCTTGTAGTCGAAGACCTCCACGCTGACCCACCCGTCGTAGCGGACCTGCTGGAGCGCCTTCCAGATGGGCACGAAGTCCACCTCGCCGAAGCCCGGCCCGCGACGGTTGGCGTCGTTGGCGTGGAAGTAGGCCAGGTGCCTGGCGGACTCGGCGATGATCTGCGGGATGGGCTTGGACTCGCAGCACATGGCCTTGACGTCCAGGTGCAGGCGGCAGTTGGGGTGGTTGACGGCCTCGATCAGCTTGATCGTCTCCTCCGCCGTGTTGAGGAAGTTGCCCTCGACCTTGCCCAGCGGCTCCAGCGCCAACGTCACGCCCAGTTGTTCGCACGTTCGGCTGACCAGGCCGAACACGTCGGCCGCCCGCTTGAAGGCGTCCTCGTACGTCTCGCCCTCGAGCACGTTGCGCTGCTTGGGGCTGCCGAAGACCATGAACTTGCCCCCCGCCGCCGCGCACAGGCGGGCGAGGTGCTTGAGGAATTCCGCCGTCCTGGCCCGCACGGCGGCATCGGGCGTGGTGATGTGCAGGCCGTCGGGCTTGACCAGCAGCCAATGGAAGCCCGTGACGACGATGCCGGCGTCGGAGGCGATCTGCCCGATCTCCCGCGCCCGCTTCTCGTCGACCTTCCGCGGGTCCGGGTCAAGCGTGAACGGGGCGATCTCCAGACCCTGGTAGCCGCAGGCGGCGGCATCTTTGCAGATGCGGGCGATGTCCCAACCTTCGTACATCTCGTTGCAGATGGCGAATTTCATGGTGCGTTCCTTTCACGTGCGACTTGCCCATTGGACCGCCCGCGGAGGCGCGATGCAAGCCCTTCTCGCAGATCATCCCTTCGGCCGCGCCGGCGGACTATCGATCCACCAGGACCAGCCTGGGCCCGGTGATGAACGTCATCAGGCCGGGGTGGTTGCCGTGCCCGATGACGCCCTTGCCTTGCGGGGCGGGCAGGATCATGTACGCACGCGGGCGCGGAAGTTCCTGCTTGCCGGCCTTCCTGGGCGGGGGCTCATCGTGGGCGAACCGGGCGATCGCCAGCGTGCAGTCGATTGGCTGGCCGGGGCGGAGGCCGATCTTCTTGAGCGGGATGGACAACTCCGCCTGCCAGCCGGTTGCGCTGTGCCGCGCGGCGCCGCGGATGCCCTCTCCCCAGGCGTTGTTGTGGAAGCCCAGGGCCCCGTTGGCGTTGATGCGGACGCCGGCGCTGCCCGCGCCGCTGGGGCGGATGGTCACGGCGACGCAATCGTCGCCGAGCATGGCCGGCTGGCGCCACTCGCCGCGGTCGGCGTCGCGGACGGCCGCCTGGATGGTGCCGGCGTCCTGGCGGCAGTCGAAGGCGAGGTAGAGGTTCGCGTCGTCCCACGCGGCGTGGATGAAGGTCTGTTGTTCGTGCGGCGCGAGACTGTAGATGCGGTAAAGCTGTCCGGCGAAGGCGGGGGCCGGCCATTCGCCGGCGGTGATGGCGCCGTCGATCGTCGCCGGCTTCGCCAGCCGGACCGCCCGCAGGACGGCGCGGGTGGCCAGGTGAGCGATGAACTCCTTCGCGGTCTGCGGCGGCTTTGCGTCGGGCGAGCCAGGCGAAGGCGCCGCGCCCCCGGGGGCGGCGCCCGCGACCGCCTCCACCATGGCGGCCACCGCATCCACCGGTTGGCGATCGTAGCGGGCGACGTCGGCCAGCGTGGCGTCGTCCATCGCGACGGCGGGCACGCCTTTGACCACCGTCTCCAGGCTGCCGCAGTCGAGATACGCCTGCAAGGCGGCCAGGCGCGGGGCCAGCCAGGTGTCGGTCGAATCCGGCGGCTTTGGCGCCGGCTGCTTCATCAACTCGTCCATGGCGGCGGTTGCCGCGGAACGCCGGCTCAGTGCCCGCGTGAGGGCGAACGTGTCGCGGAAGTACTCGATCCGCTTGACGGCTGCGGCCTCGCCGCCCGCCTTGGCGCGGGCGGCTTCCAACATCGCCCATGCCTTCTCGCACGCAGCCGGCGGGAAGATCTCCAACTGCCTGGCGTCGAGGAACCAGCGGTAGTTGCTTCGAGTGCTCGCCAGGGTCTGTCCGCACCAGGTTTCCTCCAGGCACTCGAAATAGGCCTTCATCTCTCCCGCCGCCGGTCCGAAGAGGTCGCGGCAGTACTGGTCCATCAGCCCGCTCGGGTCCTGTGACGGGTCCCACAGCATCCGCGAAAGCAGCCAGTACTTGGGCCCGTCCAGGCCCCAGTTGGGGTAGCTCTCGGCATAGAGCCCGTCCACGCCCACGCCGTAGCGGTCTCGGACGTTGGCCAGCAGGTAGCGGTTGTACAGCCGCGGCACGACGAACCCCCGCCCGTAGATGTACTCGTAGATGCCCATGCGGACGGCCAGGCGCTTCCAGCGATCGACAAGCTGGCGGAACTCCGCCTGCTCGTTGGGGTCGAAGAGCTGGGCGGAGTCGCGCGTGAGGTAGGGCACGACCATCGGGTGGAGCTTGATCGCCCCGTCCGGCAGGACGCTCAGGCCCGCGTAGGCCAGGCAGCCCAGGCGCTTGTCCGGGTGGGTCTTCTCGAGTTCGGCGGCGACACGGTTGTAGAAGTCGAAGAACGCCCACGCCTGCCGCTGGCGCTTGCCGGTGATGTTCGCCGGGGCGGCGGCCAGGCACCGCTCGCACTCGCAGAAGGCGTCGGAATCGTTCATGCCGATGGAAAAGGAGCCTTCCTGCGGGTTCTTCCGGAAGGACTCCCGCGCCGCCTCGACCACCAGTCGCAGGACCTGCGGGTTGCTCACGCAGGGCTGGAACTGGTACGGCGCGGAGAGCGGCGGCACGTGCCGCTTGCCGCCGATCAGCGGGAAGAAATCCGGGTTCGTCGCGCCGTACCGGTCGGGCGGGATGATGCTCGACAAGGCATGGTGAAACTTGTCGCGGTAGCGCAGTCGGAAGGAATGCAGCGGCATGAAGCGGTACCAGCGCATCTTGTAGCCGGGCTGCTCGACGATCGTCGCCTGGACCGGCGCGCGGATGGCATCGTGCCTGGGAATGATGTCCAGCGGCCCGAGCATTCCCGCTTCCTTGGGCTTCCAGAAGTCCGGTTCCGGCCCGTACCAGCGGCAGCCGGCGAAACGTTCGAGGAAATCGTGAGCGGCCCAGTTGCCGCCCCACCAATACTTGCCCGCCACGTACACGTCGCGACCGCGGAAGGCGATCATGTAGCCGTCGTCGTCGAGCTTGTCCAGCTCGGTCCCGATCGCGCGGTTGACCGCCGCCTGCCGACCGGTCCAGATGCGCACGGTCCTGCCGTCGTCCGCCGGCGCCCGGTCGAGCACCCGGACCTGCCGCCCCGTCGCGAGCTGGAGGAACCGCTGGAGGATCGCGTGGCCGCCCCAGTCGAACCAGACGGACTGCTTCCAGGCTGCGTCGCGAACGATCACCGCGTCTTGTCCGGGGCCCAGGAGGACCTGCGTTTCCTCCGCCAGGGCCAGCGGGGAGAGCGTCAGCAGGATCATCGTGACGACATAGCATAGATGCCGGAGCATGGAGAACTCCTTGTTCCTTCCAGACAAACGCCGCCAGGAACGTGAGAATGCCGACAACGCCGAATGGCAAGTCGTAGCGGACGCCCCCCATACAAAGCGGCAGCCGGCGGTTGTGGGGCCGCCGGCTGCCGGTTTGACGTTCTCTCAACTGACTACTGGCTACCGCTTTCTACATCTTGACGGGCTTGGAGTTGTTCTTGGAGCTCTTGACGGCTGCCTCGACGAACTTCATGTGCTTCACGCCGTCGTGGATGTTGGCGTAGCGGGTGCCGTCGCACTTGAACTTCTTGCCCGCGTTGTAGGCGCGGACGTCCTTCTCGAACTCGCGGTGCAGGCGGGCGAAGGCGTCGTGGAAGGCTTCGGCGTGACCCGAGGGGATGGTCGGCTCGGCCAGGAGGGCCGGCGGGACCTTGCCCAGGACGTCGTCTTCGGCGGGGACG
>JAKJER010000026.1 GCA_022705325.1 Planctomycetota bacterium
GTGATCGTGTCGCCGTAGCGGCCGCCGATGATCAGGTCCGACCCGCTGCCGGTCGTGATGGTGTCCGCGCCGCCCGCGGCTTCCGTCGAGAGGCTCTCGACCAGGTCGATATCGGCGGGAGAATAATCCGCGCCGGCGGCTGCTTCGCGCTCAGACCGGGTGAAGTCGATCCGTCCGCTGTCTCCCAGGACGATGTTGTCGCCGCCGAGGGCTTTGATGGTCTCGCTCACGCCTGCGTCATTGGTTCCGCCGACGAGGATGTCCTTTCCGCTGCCGGCAGTAATGGTGTCGCTTCCGCCGCCGTCGTCGGCGGTGGTGATGACCTCGCCGATGGTGATCGGCAGGCCGGAAAGCTGCGGGGCATCGGCATTGGCCGCCGTGATCTTCCCGCTGTCGCCGAGAGCGAGGTTATTGCCCTCATTCAAGGTGATCGTGTCGCTGCCGGTTCCGCCAATCACCATGTCGGACCCGTTGCCGACGGTGATCGTGTCGTTTCCTCCGATCGCCTCGTCCCTGCTTTGGACCAGGTCGAGGTCGCCGGCATTCGTGTCGGCGCCGGGCTGGGTCTGCTGGCCGGGCCGTTCGGCCCGGGTGAAGTCGAGCAGACCGTTGTCGCCCAGGATGAGGTTGCCGGCATCCGTTCCGCCGGACAACTCGCCCTCATTGGCGGTGATCGTATCGCCGCCCTGGCCGCCCAGCACAACGTCGTTGCCGGTGCCGGTGGTGATCGTGTCGTCGCCGCCGTCGGCCGACGAGATCGTCTCCACCAGGCCCAGCGTCATGGCAATGCCGGAAAGCTGCGGGGCCTCGGCCGCGGCCGCAGTCACCCGCCCGCTGTCGCCGATGACCAGGTTGTTGCCGCCGCCGGCCGAGATCGTGTCGCCGTACCGCCCGCCGACCACCACGTCGCTTCCGGCGCCGGTCGTGATCTCGTCGACGCCGCCGGCGGAGGTCGTGGAGAGGCTCTCGATGAGATCGATGTCGGCGGGGTTCAGATCCGCCCCGGCCGCGGTGGCGTCCCGTTCGGCACGGACAAAATCGATCTTGCCGTCGTCGCCCAGAACGATATTGCTCCCGTCGCCGGCGCCGATGATGTCGCCGGCATGGCCGCCGAGGACGATGTCGCCGCCGCTGCCGGTGGTGATATGGTCAACTCCGCCGATTCCGAACCCGACGGTCTCAACGAGACCCACGGTCAGCGGGAGCGTGCCGAACCTGTCCGTGTCGGCCTGGGCCGAGGTGATCTTGCCCGAGTCGCCAATGACGAGGTTGCTGCCGCCGCCAGCGGAGATTCCGTCTGCGCCGGCGCCGCCGACGACCAGGTCGCTTCCCGCTCCGGTCGTGATGGTGTCGTCGCCCCCGTAGGAGTAGTCGGTGCTCGAAATGCGGTCGATGTCCGTCAGGTCGCCGTCGAGTTGATACTCGATTGTGCCGTGGTCGCCGAGGACGATGTTGTCGCCTTCGCCGGCCTCGAGGGTATCGCCGGCCGCCCCGCCCAGGATTGTGTCATTGCCCTGGCTGCCGTAGACGGTGTCGACGCCGCCAGCGGATGCTTGGCGGGTGGTGACCAGGGACGGGCCGCGAACGATCCCGTCGGTCTGTTTGAACGGAACCTGGGTGTCGGACGTCTCAGCCTGGCCCGGCTGCAGGACGGTCCGTTCTGCCAGGCCCAGGCCCAGCCTGGTGATCAGCCGCCCGGAGGCGTCGCGGTAATCGACCCGGCCCTTGTCGCCGAAGACGATATCGTCGCCCGTTCCGGTGTGGATTTCGTCGCTGCCCAGGCCGCCAAAGACCACCAGCGGGAGGCTGGACGCTTCGGCGTGGACGGTGTCGTCGCCCGCCTCGGTGTTCATCGCGAAGAACCCGTCGTCATTCGCGCTGAGCGAGACAGTCACCTCGTCCGATCCGGCCCCGGTGCTGAGCATGGTGACGGTTCTGTAGCCGTCGGCCCGCTTCATCGTTCCGGTTACGCTGAATGTGTCTTGGCCAGAACCGAGGAAGATATCCAGCGTCTCCAGGCTGCCGTAGGCGATTCCCTGCGGCCCCATGGCCAGGCCGGTGATGGTCGTCGCGGTCAGCGCGCCCGTCTGGTCTGCGGTGGCTGCGTCGTTGTAGACGGTCGCAAAGTCGACCTGCTGCGGCTCGTCCACGAAGAAGTTGGCCGACAGGTGGGTCACCGCGAACCGGCTGCTCGTCGTCGGCAGGCCCCACTCAGCCGCGGGCATGGACGCGTTCTTCAGCGTCAGCAGCGTTTCGGTATCGTCGCCGTCGACCCGGACTGCGGCCGTGACCAGCCAGAATCTGCCAAGCCCCGGCCCCTGGCCGATCTCGATCGTCTTGCCGATCAGGGTAGAGAGGTCTGCGTAGCCGGCCGCATTTAGCTCAGCCGTGCTGACCGTCATCGTGTCGCTGGTTCCACCAGCCCCGGTGCCGCTGTAAGCCAGCACCGTGCCGTCGCAGGGCAACAGGCTCGTTTCGCCTCGCAGCATGACCGGCGTGCCGAGTCCTCCCGCCGAGCCCTTGCCAGCCATGCCTTCAATGTGCAGCGCGCCCGCGATGCCGTCGAGCTCGTGCCTGCCGGACGTGGCGGGGAAGAGCTCGGTGTCGCCGGAAAGAAGCTGCGGTACGTCGCCGGCGATACTGAAGCGATCGCTGCCGAGGCCTCCGTAAACCCAGGTCTCGACGGTAGTGTCGGTGCTCAGGACGTAGACCTGGTCATTGCCCTCAGCGGTGTCGATCTCCAGCTTCTCAATCTCGCTGTAACTGACATCGATCCCCATGCCGACGATGCCTGACTCCGTAACAACGATCTGGTCGGAAAACTCCGTGCCGATCAGAACCACGCTGTCGGTCCCGTCACCGCCGACCACCTCGACCGGGGCGTTGACTACGTATTCGACGTCGTCCAGGCCGCCCTCATCGGTCACGTCGCTCGCCTGGGACCCCTCAAGCGCGAACGCGCGGATCGTGAGCGTATCGTCGCCGGCCCCGCCCATCAGGTGGAGTTGGGCCGTGTTATGGAACACGGTGAACTGGTCGTTGCCTTCGTTGCCTTCGATGGTCGTCTCGGCACTGACGCCCTCGCTGAGATAGCCGCGGGTCGTCTGGACCGTTTCGAAGGCGTCGAAAGACAGCAGGCCCGCGCCCGCATCCCGTTCGGAGCGGAACAGTTGGCCGACCTGGAAGGTGTCGTTGCCGGCCCCGCCGACCAGCGTCGTAACGGCGCTGTTGTCGTCGAGCGCGAAATAGTCGTCGCCGCCCAAGGCCTGGACGACCAGCCCGTCCAAACTCTGGTCGTACTGGACCCGCTGGACCTCGTCCGAGCCGCCGTCGGCCTTGATCTGGCTGATCGTGCCCTGCAGCAACGCCACGAACGACGGCGACTGCGAGCCCTCGCCGGGAATGCTGCTCATCCCGCGCAGCAGGAAGACATCGGCGTTGGCCGATCCGTTGATGGTCAGGACATCGTCACCGTCGCCGGCCGATCCGGTGTCCAGCACATTGATGACGTAGTTGCGGTTGTCTGGGCTAAGGCTGCCGAGCGTGTGGATTTCGTATGTGTCGCCGTCGGCCTGGCCGTCGAGTGTCAGGGTGTGGCCAGCCGTGGAAACGTTGGCCGGGCCGGTCGTGACGACTGCATCCTGGAGGAAGTACACCAGGAACCGGTCCTGTCCGTCATCTCCGGAAGCGATCAGGTCCTGGCTTCCGTAGGCGCGGGTCTTCGAGCCGAGATAGATGTAGCCGGCCGAACCCCAGGCGGTCGCCCCGGTGCTGCCGGTGCTGTCGCCGAACTGGAAGGTGTCGGCGCCGGCGTTGCCCCAGAACCGAGCCACGTGCTGAGGTGCTGTGAGGGTGGCGGTGGCCGTGCCGATCGGGCTGGAGCCGGACTGGCTGCCGGCCGGACTGATCGTGGCCCCGGCGATGATCCGCCCGCGCAAGACCATGGTCGTCCCCGACCCGCTGTCCGGATCGCTGGAGGCCACCACGTCGTCCGTCGCGCTGATGTCGCCGTAGAGGTCGATGTCTTCGGCCGCCGCGATTTGGCTGTTCGGCTCGAGGGCGACGTCATCGCCTACCCGCAGCAGCACTGATCCGCCTTCGGCGAAGATCAGGCCGTGGGCCATGGTGCGCGGCGCGTCGGGCTGGTTGCCCGGGGCGCTGCTTCCGCTCTCGGCAAAGACGGCGCTGCCGGAGGCCAGCAGCTCCAGGTCCTCGTCCAGGTCGGCCGAGTCGCGAACCGTGAGGCGGATATCGCCGGTATAGGCGTGGGCCAACACCAGCCGCAGATTGCCGTCCGCCTCGGTCAGGTAGATGTCCTGCCCGGCCTCGAGGCTCACGTCATCGGAGCCGGCCGCCGAGCCGACGCGGGAGTCGATCTCCACGTCGTTGCCGCTGGCGCCGATGCTTGCACCCGAACCGTTGGCGTCGAGGGCCACCGTCTGGCCGATCACGTTGGCGGCCGTGTCGCCGCTGCCGCCGTTGCGCCCGTCGACAATCGAGCCGTTGACGGTTCGCAGCGATACGTCGGTGAGGCTCGCGACCGTGTCGAGCTTCATCGCGCCTATAAGCTCGCTCAGGTAGATGCCGCCGTGAGCCGCCGTCGCGGAGCGGTTGTCGAAGGCGTTGAGCACGCCGGTGCCGTTGTTGCGGTCGACGTTGATCTCGATGAAGTCGCCGGCCTGGCCGATGCCGCCTCGCTCAGGCGAAGGCGTCTCGTCGGTCACCGCGCCGGAGGTCATGGTCAGGCTCTCGCCCGTAACGTCGATGGTCGCCAGGCCGTCGGC
Source organism: Planctomycetota bacterium (assembly GCA_022705325.1). GTDB lineage: Bacteria > Planctomycetota > Phycisphaerae > SM23-33 > SM23-33 > MWDR01. The sequence goes on from JAKJER010000026.1 coordinate 4,785, forward strand.
GTCCAGGATCCGGGCGGGGGAGACGAGCGTCACGTCGCCGGCCGTGGAGTGGATGTGCCCGGCCAGAAGGTCGCCGAGTTGCTCGGTGACCGTGATGTCGCCGTTGGTGGTCAGGTCGATCTTTGGCGTGCCGTCGGCCGGTGCAGCCACCGCCAGGCCCGTGTCGAGGTCGTGGAGGCTGGCGCCGGCGTCGCTGGAGAGCGTGAATCCCACCGCAGTGTCCGGCACGTCCGCCGCCGCGGCGTAGCCGGCGGCATTGGCGCCCGTCAGTGCGGTGGTGGCGCTGGTCTTGGCCTCGCCGTAAGCGGCCGTGGTGCTGACGTGGCTGATATCGATGTCGTCGCCGGCCCGCACCTCGCTGAAGCTGTAGGCAGAGTCGATTTCGGTCGTCGCGGTGCCGAAGGCCCGCAGGATATTCTCCAGGCCGATGCTGACGCTGTCCGGGCGGAAGTGGGAGACGTAGGGCTTGTTCTCGGGCGTCAGTCCGCGGTCGTAGACCTGCACGTTGCCGGCCGTGCCGCGGTCGTTGCCTTCCTTGCTGTCGTTGACGACCACGTCCACGTCGTCGCCCGCCCGAAGGGATTCGATCTCGACTTGCAGGTCCGCGCCCAGGGTCGCTTCGGAGCGGCGGTTGGCGGTCAGATCGAGGACCAGGTCCTTGCCCGCCTCGGCCGTCAGGTCCATGGCGTGCAGGACGCCATCCTCATCCTTGTATTCGATCAACTCGGCCCAGATCGCCCGCCGGGTCGTGCCCTGCAGGCCGATGGAGCCCAGGTCGGCATCCAGTTCGAGGGCGTTGGTGCGGATAATCTCGATCGCCGTGTCGCTGCCGGCGAGGATGTCGCCGGAATCGTTGTGGATGAAGGTCCGCCCGATCGGGTTCTCGATGTTGCCGTTGATGGTGATGTCCGGCGAGACCCCTGCCTCCGGAGCGTGCAGGTTCTGGATCTCCACCTGCGTTTCCGCGAAGCTGTGCTGGATGTCGAACTCGAACGTGGCGCCCGGGTAGATGGTCTCGGGCAGCGAGACGTTATTGGCCGGGGTGGTGGCCGGGCCGGGGACGTTGAGAACGTCGATGTCGATGGTCGCCGTGCTGTCGTCCACCACGTCGATGAGGTTGACGATGAGATTGCGGCTCGAGCGGTTGGTCAGCCGGACCCAATCCCAGGTGTGCTGAAGGGTAAACAGTCCGGCGTTGCCCCAGATCTGACCGGCCGGCGCCGACTCGCCATCCAGCGTGCCGAGGTTGTTGGCATGGAAGGCGACGCTGGAGGCGGCGTTGTTGTCGATGTCGAGCACTTCGATGTCTTCATTCGCGCCGTAGGTATACCCGACGCCGCGGCCGTTCTTGAGCTCGACGTTGACGAGCTGCGTGACGGTCCCGCTCTCATCCACCTCGAGCACCGGGTTCGGCTCGCTGAGCAGGTGGGTGGTGGCTTCCCAGTAGACGTGTCGCCGGAAGTCGGGGTCCCCGTTCGACTCGTTCTTGCCGGTGTCGATGGCCGCCCCGTCGCGGCTGGGAGCGCGGTCGTACCGGGTGACGAGTTGCACGGCGTCGACGTTGAGCGAGGCGGTCCAGATGTTGGCCTCGTCGCGGCCGATGACCATGGCCTGGGTTTCGACGTTGACGTTGGCGCGGGAATCGGTGTCTCCGCCGAGGCCGGAGCACTTCGCGAACGGCGCGGCATAGAGATCGAGGTCGTTGGTGTCGTCGCCGTCATCGATGCCGTAGATGGCCAGCACCGTCACGGACTGGTTGCCCGTGATGCTGGAGCCGGTGTCGAGGATCGCCTTGGTGCTCCCCAGCACCTTGACGCTCGCCCCTGCGTCGCTGTCCGCCCCGAGGGCGCTGGCCTTGGCGGTGGCTTCGGCAAGGCCCTTCATACGGTCAACCTGGGCGATGATCGACACGGTGTCGCCGACCAGTTCCGCCGTGGAGCCGATCACGACCTGGGTCGAGGCCCGGGTGTTTCCGATCCGTACGCCGCGGTTTTCGCCCGAGTCGTTGGCGTCGGCGTCGGCCCCGAGGCCCGAGGCGTTGGCATAGGCGTACACGTACCCGTCCACCACCGTGTGCGCCTCGACGGCCAGTGCGCCGCCGGCTGTCAGATCGCCCCGGATATCGGCTTTGGAAAGGTAATCCAGGTTCACCGTGGCCCGCGAGTCGACGCCGGAGCCGAGGCCGCCGGCACTGGTGCTGGCCTTGGACTGGCCGTCGGTCTCGGCATAGGAGTCAATCGTGAGGTTCTGTGAAGCGGTGATCGTCGCGTCGGCTGCGACGGTGATCGTGCTGCCGACGTTGGAGCTGGCCGTCGCGTAGGCGTCGCCTACCGAGACGAAGCCGCCGCTGCTGTTGGTGGAGAATCCGTTGGCGCTGCCGACGGCATGGGTGGTGATGTCGACGTTCTGGCCTTCGAGGCTCGCCGAGCCGTTGACGGTCACCGAGACGGTCGGACGGGTCGAGGCCGCGGACGTCGCACCGTCGACCTTGATGAACCCGCCGCCGCCACCGGCGGCCGAGGCGGTCACCACCAGGTCGCCCGAGGGCGAGCCGACGGTATTGTCCGGGCTGTCGAGGATCATCTTCTGCATCACCGGGAACGGCCCCGGCGCGATGTCCACGACCACGTGCTGCTGCCCGCTGCCGCGGGCGGTCAGGTTGACGCCCTCCACCGCGAACCTGTGCGAACCGCCGGTCAGGGAGTTGGGGTTCAGGTTGACGGCCGTGCCGCCGGGGGTCTCGGCAAGCTGGAAGCTCGATGCGGTTGCGTTGATCACGAAGTAGACCCGTCCGTCGACGAGCAGGTCCCGGTCCTGGACCCGCTGGAGACTGTGCAGCGCGTCGCCGGCCGAGCCGGTCTTTGCCGGGTTCAGGCGGAGGCAACCGTCGAAGGTCTTGGTCACCGCACTGCTCACCGTCGCCGTGTCGGTCTCTCCGGTTTCGGTCGCGGCGACCTGCTGGCTGCACGTCAGGGTGATCGTGTTTCCGGAGACACTGTCGATGGTGTAGGTGCCCTCGTTGTTGGTCCCGGTGACGATGAGGGTCTGGCCGTTGGCGAAGTTGGTGTTCGACCAGGTGCCGGTGCTCAGCACGATCCGGTCCTTGTCATTGGCGCTGGCGCCGGGCACCCACGTCACCTGGGCGTCGATCACCTTGGTGGCGGTGGTCGCATTGGCCTGGTCGAGCGTCAGCGTATCGGCGCTCACGCTCTTGATGGTGTAGGACGTTCCGTTGTTGATGCCGCTGCCCGAGATCCACAGCGACTGCCCGGCGACGAAGCCGTCGGTGAGCCAACTGCCGCTGCTGCGGACGATCCGGTCGCCGCTCGAACTGCGGACGAAGTCCACCAGCAGGTTCTCAACCTTGTTATTGGACTTGAGCTTGACGGTCGTGCCGCTGTCCTCGATGGCGGCGATCTTATACTGGCCGTTGTTGGTCAGCCCGCTGATGGCCAGCGAAGGATTGCTCACGGTGTAGATGACCGCCGTGCCGACGCTCAGGGCGCCGGCATCGCCGAGGTAGATCTTGTCGTTATCCAGGGTCTGGATGACTTCGCCGACCCGCTTGGGAACCAGGCCCAGGTCCGGATCGTCGTCCGGGTCGTCCCACAACTCGACATCCACCAACTTGCTGGTGAAGTCATATGTCACGCCCTCGCCGTGGTAGGTGACGGGCGCCCCGTTGTAGAAGTTGTTGGACTTGGAGACAGTGGTCCCCGAAACACTGGACGCGGCGGTGGTCACTTCCGAGGTGGCCTGGGCGGCCGGGTCCTTGAGCTTGATGCTGACGTCGTCGATCTTGAAGACGACATAGACCTTGCCGTCGGTCAGGCCGCCGATGGCGGAACCCTGGTTCTCGTAGATCACCCTGTCGCCGGTCTGGAGGTTGTGCGGACCGGGGAACCGGATGGTATCGGTCAGGAGATCGACCGAATCCTGCGAGGACAGGAAGGCCGCTCCGATCTGGATCTGGCGCTGCGGGTCGCTGGCGTCGGCAGGGACGATCACCGTGTACGACCGCCCGCTAGTCAACCCGTGCACGTCGAGGGTGTGCAGGACGGTGCCGACGTAGGTCACGACGTCGTTGGTGAACAGCCCGTGGGGCAGGCTGAAGGTGATCGTGTTCGTCGCGTCGTCCACGTCGTCCTTGGCGTTGAAGGACCCGTCCGAGAGGTCCTGATCCTCCTGGTTGTGATCGGCGGAGATGCTGATGAGCCCGTCGCTCTTGAGGAACGTGTTGCTGCCGACGGTCGCCGTAACGGCAGGCGTGGCGGCGGCATTGGCGGAGTAGTCCGAGATGCTGACCCCGCCGCCGCCCGTGCTGCGGGTGGACGAATCGGCATCCGTCTTCGCGTCGGCCTTGACGGAGATGTCCCCGCTGGAAACGATCACCGCGCCGTCGCTGCCGACAGTCACAGCCGTCGTTGAGGCGGTGGTGGCGTTGGAGGTCGCCGCGGAGATACTGATGCCGCCGCCGCTGACCGACCGGATCTGCGCAACCGTGGCGTCGATGCCCTCGGCCGTGACGGCGATGCTCTTGGCGCCCGCGTCATCCTCCGTGCCGTTGGAGACCCGAACGTCTCCGAGCAGAGCCGCCTGCGTGCTGCCGCTGTCGACGGCCGCCGGGTTGCTGTTGTTGACCGCTACGAGCCCGCCGGCGAGCGACTCGGCCGTGGCACGAGCCTCATTGTTGGCCGCGGCGTGAACGATGATGTCCGCGTCGGGCGAGTCGATGTCCGCGTCCTGACCGATCTGGGCCTGGGTGACGGTTTCGGCTGTTATCGTCGCCGCCGGCGTGGCGTTGGAGCCGGCGCCGATGCCCGCTGAACTCAGCGCGGTGCTGGCCTGAACATCGTTCGTGGCGGCTGCATCCACCTCAATCCTGGTCTCGGCCGTCACGTCGCCGTCCAGCAAGGCCTGGGTCGCTCCGGCGACCGACGCCTCGGGCTGGCTCTTGCCGATGGCGATGAACCCGCCGGTGCTGGCGTCGGAGCTGGCCACCGCGTCATTATCCGCGATCGCCTTCACCGACAGCGTACCGGTCTCGATATCCGCGGTCGAGCCGACCGAGGCCACGACATCCGCGTCGCTGTCCACCGAAGCCCCCGCCCGCGCGCCGCCGTCAGGCGTGATGCTCAAGCCGCCGAAACCGGCCACGACGATATCGGACTCGGCATTGTTGCGCCCCCGTGCTTCCACCGTAACGCTGAAGGCATCGAGGACCGAGCCGTCGAAATCGGCCAGGACGCCGCCGCCGACCGTCGCCTCGGACCCGATGTAGTTCACGGACACCAGGCCCTCGCTGGAGCCGCCGGTGTCGGCCTGGGCGACGTTCTCGCCGGAAGCGGACACGTCGATGGCGGAGTCCGCCGCGGTCAACACAGCCGACGAGGCCACCAGCGCCTGCACGTCGACATTCGATTCCGCCGACGCATAGGACTTGCTGCTGGAGACCAGCCCGCCGGCAGCGGACTGGGCAGTGGCCGAGGCGCCGCTGCCGTTGACGACCTTGTCGTCCTGGTCGGTGTTGTAGACCGCGCTGACCGTCAGGTCGCCGCCGGCAATGATCTGGCCGCCGCTGATGGAACTCTTGACGCTCGGGGTGTCTGCGTCCGGCGAGGCAATGCTCGCCAAGGCCGAGGTCGCGCCGACGGCCACGCTGAAGCCCACAGCCTCGGTGTCGCCGACGGCTTCGGAGGTGGCGGTGCCGGCCTGCGTGGCGACGACGGCAATCGTGCCGCCGGCCTGTATTACGCGGTCCTCGTCTTCGCCGGTGTAGCCGCCGAGACGGGCTTCGACTGCGGGCGTCACGTCGGCCGTCGCCTCGGTGACCGCGCCGGAAATGGAGATGAACGCCGCCGACGTGCTATTGGCGATGGTGGTCGCCGACCCCGTGGCCGTGGAGATGCCGTCTATGGCGATATCCCCGCCAATCTTGAGTTCGACGGGATCCGCATACGCCAGGGTAGTGGTCGCGATCGTGGCGTCACTGATCGCCCCGCTGACGGCTGCGCTGAAGAGGCCCGAGAATCCGGCCGACGCAGCCGTCGCCGTGCTGGTGACGCTCGCCGTTTCTTTCGCCGTGATGATCAGGTCGCCGGTCGTGGTTGTCAGCTTCGCCGAGCTTGCGTAGGCCTCGACGTCGTTATCGATGCTGTTGTTGGCCAGCGACACGCTGACGGCGCTCGCGATCCCGATCTTGCCGATGGCGACGGCAAACGACACCGCATTCGCGATGGCGGTGATCGCTGAGGAGTCCGTGGCGGTGATCGACACGCTGCCGCCGGCCTCGACGGCCGTCGCAATGGCGTCATCATCATCGGTGTCAGCCACGAAGGCTTTGACGTCGGTAGCGACCTTGTTCGCGATCACCACGCCGGCGCCCGACGCGGCCACGGCGATGGCCCCGGCCGCGGACGCCGCCGACCCGCACAGGACCTTGGCCTCGATCTCCGCCGCCTCGGTCGCCGACACCGTAACGGATCCGTCGGCGTCGAGGGTGGCGTCCTGCACATAGGCCAGCACCTCGGCCGGCTGCAACGTGCCGTCGGCGGTGTATCCGATGAAGTTGTGGGCCGTCACGGCGCCGATTGAGACCGAAATGCCGACGTAGCCCGTGCTCGAAGCCTCGGAGAGCGTCGCGACATCAGCGGTGATGATCGCCATGTCAAGGGCTTCGATGTCGATGTTGCCGGCGGCGTCCAGGCTGCTCTTGTCCACGTACGCCTGGGTCGAATTCAGAATGACATTGCACGCCTCAGCGCCCGCGCCGGAGATGGCAATCCCGGCGAACCAGCCGTCGCCCGCCGCAGCGCTCGCAGCCGTCGCGGAGGAGACGATCTCGGAGGCCTCATTGGCCGTGATGTCGATGCCGTCGGTCCCGGTCGCGCCGAGGTCCGCACAGTTGACGACGTAGGCCGAGACGTTGTTGGCGATCTCGTTCCGGGCAAGTCCGATGCCGATCGAGACCGAAGCGCCGACCGCTCCGACCGCCAGCGCCATGGCCGCCGATCCGATCGAGGCGTCGATCGTCGAATCGTCGTCGGCGGTAAGCGTGACGTTCGCCACGTGGATGCCGGGCTCCAGATCTTCGTCGGTCGGCTGATCGCCGTCGATGTAGGCCAAGACGTCGGCCGCGATGCGGTTGGTGGCGGCGGCCCCTGCGCCGCTGAGGCCGAGGCCCGCGAAGCCGCCGGCCGACACCGCGACGGATCCAGCCTCCACGGTCGCGTCGATGTCCTGGCTCGAGGTCGCGGAGAGATCAAGGTCACCGACCGCGTCGACGCTGGAGTCCGTGATATAGGCCTGCACCTGGATCGGCGAGCGGTCGCCGGCAGCCGAGTAGCCAATGACGTTCTTGGCTATCGCGGCGCCAATGGAGACTCCGAACCCGCCGAAGAGTCCCCCGGCGACGGCGGTCGCGCCTGCCGCCACTTCGGCGTCGATGTCGGCGCTGTTATCCGCCAGGACGAGCACGTCTCGAGCACTGTCAACCACGCTGTTGTCGATGTAGGCGCTGGTGCTGCCAAGAATCACGTTGGTGGCGAGCGCCCCCGCGCCGCTCAGGCTTGCAGCCACGCCGCCAAGCGCCACTGCCGCGCTGGCCGCACCCGTGAGGGCATAGATGCTCGCGTCCTCAGCGGCCGAGATGCGCACGTCGTATGCGGTGGACGTGAGACCCGCGTCCACGTCCTGGATGAAAGCCGCAACGTTATTGTCTACCACGTTGTGGGCCACGCCCACGCCGATCGACAGCGACACTCCGACCAGCCCGACCGAGGCGGCGACCGCCACCGCGCCAGTCAAGGCATTGATCTTCGACGTATCGTCGGCGGTCAGGCTGACACTCTCGGCCTCGACGCCTCTGTCGTCCTTGTCGCCTTTGACGTACGCCTGCACCAGGGTGGCAATGCGGTTTCCCGCGCTGGCGCCGGCGCCGGCAACCGCCACGCCCACCAGTCCGCCGGACAGCGCCACCGAGCCCGAGAAGACCGTCGCGTCGATGGTCTGCTCGGAGAAGGCGTCGAGCGTCAGGGCCCCGGCGGCATCGGCGCTGGAATCGAGGATGTACGCCTGCACGCCGACAGGGTCGGAGATCAGGTTGGTCAGACGCCACTGGGACGAGTCGGAGTAGTTGAGCCGGGTCAGCCAGTTGGCATTCTCGGCGGCATTCCCCTCCCCGTCGCCCGAGCCGATGGCGGTCGGCCGGACGAGGTCTTCGGTCCCGATGTACTCGTAGATGTTGCCCGCGTTGGCGCCGGCGGCGATCTCCACGGTCTGGCCGGAAATGATCGTGTCCGGATTGTCTCCAGTGGAGTAATCGCCCTCCACGGAATCGTCTCTCTTCCAGCCGATGTAGTTCCGCGCCACGGCCACGCCGATTGAAGCGCCGACCCCGGCGATGCCGCCCACGGCGATGGAGGCCGACGCGCTGATCACGGCGGCCTCGATACTCGAGGTATTGGACGCGTCGATATCGATCACGCCGTCGCTGACCAGGGCGCTGGACTCCACGTAGGCATTGGTGCCGGCCAGGATGATGTTGTGGGCGTCGGCGCCCGCGCCGCTGATGGAGACGCCGGCGATCCCGGCGAAACCGCCGGCCAGCGAAGCCGCCGCACTGACCGCCTGGATGGACGCGTTCTCGATGGCGGCGATGATGATCCCGTCGGAGCCGGCATCGACGCCGGCGTCGGTAGTGTCGGCCGATGAGCCGTCGGCTCCCTTGATGTAGGACTGGACGTTTCCGGTGATCGTGTTGCGGGCCAGCGAAAGGCCGATCGAGAAGGACACGCCCGCCACGCCGCCCACGGAGCCGGCCAGCGAGACCGCGCCGGCTATGGCCTTGATAGTCGAAACGTCCTGGGCGCTCAGCCAGACGCCGTCTGCCTGGATGCCGTCCTCGCCGTCACCGTCGATGTACGATTCGACGTTCACGCCGATCTTGTTCTCGGCCCAGACGCCCGAGCCGCTGACGGCGACGCCGGCGGTGCCGCCGCCCGCGACGGCCGCCGAGCCGGACAGCACCACGCAGCCGATGGACTGTGAGGCCTCAGCAATCAGCTTCAGATCCCCGTCGGCCTCGAGGCTCGTGTTGGACAGATAGGCCTTCACCTCGGCCGGCATCTCGCCGCCGGCAGGAGTCCAGCCGATGAAGTTCTGCGCCGCGGCGATGCCGATCGAGGCGCCCACGCCCGCGGCACCGCCCCCGCCGAGGGCCAGGGAAGCGGCCACCACGGCCGAGGAAATCTTCGCGGTGCTCGTCGCGTCCAGCTTCACGTCGCCGGCGCTGTCCAGCACACTCTCCTCGGCGTAGGCCTTTGTGCGGCTGAGCACCACGTTCTGCGACACGGCGCCGGCGCCGCTGACGGCGATTCCGGCCGCGCCAATGCCGATGCCGGCCGCCAGCGAAGCCGCGGCCGAAACGGCGTTGATCGTATTGCGCGAGACGCTGATCTTGTCGCCCGCGTCATTGAGTTCCAGGACGTAGGTCTTGCCGTCAGGCGCCACGACCGTCCAGCTCCGGCCTTCGACGAGGGTCGAGACCTTGAGCGTGTCGACGAGCTGCCACTTGTTGGCGTCGGTGAAGTCCTGGGTCGCGAGGTCGATCTCGTTCTTGTTGTCGGCATCCTCGTCGGCCATCACGATGTAGCGGTACACGCGGCGTTCGAGGCCCACGCTGCCGTCATAGGCGGCCTCCTGGCCGGCCATGTAGTCCTTTTCCAGCAGGACGGTGGTTCCCTCTCGCACGTCCTGGAGGCCGTCGCCGGTGTTGAACTGGGCGGCGGTCGCGACCCTGTCGTACACCGCGAGCGGCTTGCCGGCATCGGCGAAGGCCTGGCGCAGGGCTTCCAGGACCGCCCGGTCCTCTTCGGCGTCGGTGTAGGCCTCGTTGCCCGTGACGGTGTCGTCCGAGCGGTCGGTGACGTCGTCGTCATCGAGTTCGGGGTCGTCCGGATTGTCCAGGTCGGCCGTGGCGGCGTCGTCGAGACTGTCGGGCGTGATCTTGCCGCTCACGTCGAGATCGAACAGGTGCCGGCCCTGGGTCAGGGCGGACATCGTGATGCCCCCGGACGTTGTGGTCACGCCTTCGTCGGCGTTGCTGATGGAAGCGGCCACGTCGTTGCTGACCTCGTTGAAGCTCAGCGACAGGCCGATTGAGACTGCCACGCCGGCGGTCGAGCCGAAGCCCGCCGCCAGGGACGCCGCACCGGCAATGGCGTTGATGCCCGAACCGTCGGTCGCATGCAGGGAGGCGGTCGAGGCCTGTATTCCGTCGGTATCGGCCGTTGCGCCGTCGCCGTCGATCTGGGCCTTGACGTCGGTCCGGATGCGGTTTTCCGCGTAGGAGCCGGCTCCGCTGACGCCGATGCCGGCGCTGCTGCCGCCGCCGATTCCGATGGCCGCAGCCACCACGACCGCGTCGATGGTCTCGGTTGTGGATGCGTCGAGAGTGAGAGCGCCGTTGGCCCGGACGCTCGACTCGGCGATCCAGGCCTGCACCTGGGCGGCGTCGACGTCCACGCCGACCTGCTGCCAGAGGGTCACGTCGCGGTACTGCTGGGCGCTGAGATCGAACGGCTGGTCACCGTCCTCATCCGGGTTGCTGTCGGTCAACTCGGGGCCGACGTATTTGTAGATGTCGCCGGCTAGCGCGCCGCCGGAGATCTGCACCGTCATGTTCGGGCTGAGCGCATCGACCAGCGTGCCGGCCTCGATCCCCTCCGGACTGACGGCCGGAGTAACCTCCACCATCGTCCACAGGGATTCGTTGCCGTAATCCTGCTGGCTCAGGTCGAACGGCTGCGCGCCGGCGGTATCCGGGTCGCTGTCGTCCTGTGCGTCGCCGATGTACTCGAATACATGGCCGGCCAGCGGACCGCTGGCAACCAGCACGTTCATCCCCGGCGTGAGGGCGGCGACCTCGGTGCCGACCTGCTGGCCCTGGTCCTCGTAGGTGGACGCGGTGACCTTCTTCCAGGACGCCTCAACGCTGTAATCCTGGGCCGTCAGGTCGAACGGTTGTGAACCGGCGGTGTCCGGGTCGCTGTCGTTCACCTCGCTGCCGACATACTCGTAAACGTCGCCGTTGACGGCGCGCACCAGCAGACCGGGAGTCAACGTGTCGAGCACGGTCGGGGCCGGGCCGGACGTGGACTGGTAGTCCGGCTCCACATCGCCGGCCCGGGGGTCCCAGCCGATGAAGTTGCGGGCCACCGCAATGCCCACGGCCGCGCCGACGCCAGTCTGTCCGACGGCCACGCCGGCCGCCAGCGCGCCCACGACGGCGCTGATTTCGCCGGTGCCGGTCGCGTCGATGTCGACGTTCCCGACGGGGTGCTGGTCGTCGCCGATCGCGCTGTCCTTGATGAAGGCGTTGGTGCGCGAGAGGATCACGTTGGTGGACTCCGACGCCCCGCCCGCGATGCCTACGCTCGTGCCGGATCCTACGGCGACCGAAACCGCGGCGGCGATGGTGGCCGCGTTGATGTCGGAAGCGTCGGTGGCGCTGATGACCACGTCATGGCCGTCGGTTCGCACGCTGGAGACGCCGTCGATGCTGGCGGTGACGTCCTTGTCGATGCGGTTGTGCGCCATCGCCAGGCCGATGCCGACCGACACGCTCGCGGCGCTGGTGGTGCCGGAGATGCTCGCCGACGCAGCCGTCGCGATCGCATCGATGGAGGACTCGTCGTCGGCGGTGATGCTGACCGTGTCGCCGGACGAGAGGCTGGCGGCCCCGTCGGCGGCGGTGTCGGCGACGGTCGCGGCGATCGTGTTGTCGATGGTGTTGAAGCTCAACGCGCCGGTGGCGTTGGCGGCGATGGCCGACGAACTGCCGCTCACCGCGACGTTGACGGAGAGGCCGAACGCCAGCGACTGGATCGACGCCTGGCTGTCGGCCGAGACGAACACCGAGCCGTCGGCGCTGACGGCGGAGTCTTCGGCCGCTGCCCGGACGGTGTTGTTGATGTCATTGATGGTCAGTGAGAGGCCCAGCCCGCCCGAGACGGCCGTGCTCTGGCCTACGGAGATTCCCAACGCCACGGCGCCGGCGACGGCGCGGATGCTGGACTCGTCGGCGGCGCTGAGGGTGATGGCGGCGCCGCTGTCGTCGGCAGTCGTCAGGGCGCTGTCGTTGATCACCAAAGCGCTGGTGGTCACGCGGATCGAGTTGATCGAAGCCGAGCCGGCCCCGCTGCCCGAGATGGCGTTTCCGGAGCCCGAGCCGGTTACGCTGCCGGCGGCCCCGATGGCCAGCGCGAAGATGTCCGAAGCACTGGTCGCTTCGACGCTGATGTCGCTGTCGGCGGTGATCTCCGAGTTGTCCACTTCGGCCAGGACGCTGCTCCCGTCGCCCGCCCCGCCGATCTGGTTGACGGAGAAGGCGGCCCCGAAGGCCCCGGCCCCGCCGTTGCCCTGGCTGGAGATGCCTACCGACGCCGCGATGCCGCCGGCGCCGCTGCGAATGGTGGAATTGTCCTCGGCCAGGATGCTCGCGCCGCCGGGCCCGAGATCGACCGTGCTGTCGCGGAGGATCGCCTGGGTGTCGAAGTCGATCAGGTTAACCGAACCCGAGGCCGCTCCGCCCGCGGCCACGCCGCTGCCCGAGGTGCCCTTCGCGACGCTGACGGCGCCGGCGAGGGTGTAGGCGTCGATCGTCTCCTGGCTGGCGGCCTGGATCAGCAGGTCGCCCCGGGAGAGCACCGAGGGATTGTTTCCGTCCGGGGCCGCCCAGTCGACGTCGGCGTCGTCCAGGCTGGCGACGGCGCTGCTGACGATCTTGTTGACGGAGACCGCAACGCCCGCCGAGATCGCGGTCGAGCTGCCCTGTTGGCCGGACGCGACGGAAAGCGACAGCCCGCCGGCGATCGCGAAGATCCGCGACTTGTCGATCGCCAGGACGAAGAGGTCGCCGTTGGAAGCGTCATCGGCGGAACGGCCGCTGACGATTTCGAAATCGACGTTGGACGCGGTTGCGGATGTGGCGTTGCTGATGCTGTTGACCGAGACCGAGCCGGCGACCGCGACGGCCGTTGAGCTGCCGCCTGAACCGCCGCTGGAACTGGAGCCGGCCGCGATGGCGCCCGCGCCGCCAGCCGCCGCGGCGATGATCCTGGCATCCGAACTCGAATGAATGTTCACGGTCGGATTCGTGTCCGACTGATCTCCCTCGATAGGCCACCCGATGCCGTTGCCGTCGAGTGTGAAGGCGGTGTCCTCAACCAGGACCGTAGTGGTGGCGTTGACGCCGTTATAGCTGAACGCGCCGGCCAAGGCTACCGCGGTGCCGCCTGCCTTCTCCTTGGTGAATGCCAAACCGCCTGTTGCCGCTATGATGTCGTTATTGTTGTCGGCCGTCGCGAAGAGCGATCCGGCCTGCACCTGCCCGGCGTCGATCACCGAGGCCTGGGTGGTATCCTTGACCATGTTTACGCTGGCCGCCGCCGCAATGCCGACGCCGGTCTTCTGTTTCTGCTTTTGGGAGTCGTCGCTCGGGGGCGAGCTGTCCCCGTCGCCGGAGGCAAACGGCTCGTCGCCGAAAAGTCGCGGCAGGGATTCCCCGTCCAGGGGATCGGAGTCATTACTCCCGTCTCCGCTGGAACTCGGCGAGCTGCCCGGAGGATTATCTGTCGGTTTGTCCTCCTTTGCGCTGACTACCGCCCCGGCCACCGTGAAGCTGTACAGGTCGCCGCCAACGACGGCCCGGGCCGTGACGTCCTCGGCGACGTTGATCCCCGGGACAACATCGATGCTGTCCGGGGTCTCGTTCGTCTCGTCGCCGATCAGCGCGAGCGTCTTCCGGTCGAAGTTATTCACCGCGACCGAGATGCCGGCGCCGATGGCTTCGCTCTTGGCTACACCGCCGGCCCACATGACGTTGGTGCCCAGATTGGCCCCATAGATATTCACGTTGCGCCCGGTGACGATGGCGCCCGCCCCAAGCTGAGCGACCGTGTCGGAGACCTCCTGGGTGTACATGACCGTGCCGCCCACGGAGACGGTTTCGGCGCTGGCGCCGGCCTGGCCGAGACTGATATTGAAGAGGACCTCATCCGCCTTGATGTTGAAGCCGCCGTCCATCCCGCTGTAGATCTCGGCTCCGTCTTCGACGATCGCGTGGGTGGTGTTATCGATCAGCATGATGAACAGCGCGCCGCCGACGCCGCCCTTGCCGCCACTGGAGGCCGCGGCATCGACCTCGACGGGGTTCTTCTTCTTCAACAGGTCCTTGGGAGTGACCTCGAGGCTGAAGTACCCGGCCATGTTGACCAGTTGCATGTAATTGGAGGCCACAACTGACACGACCTGCTCGTCGGCGGTCTGATCGCCCGGATCGTCCGGGTTGCGGTTGTTCTGGTGCGGATTGAACAGCCCGTCGCCATCCTGGTCCGTATACTCGCGCCAGTCTTCATCCTGGTTGATCTTGGCGCCGCTCTCGACCAGCGACTTTGCGACGTCGGTGAAGACCAGCACATCGACCATGCCAGCCACGGAGACCTTGTCGGACTCCGCCGAGGCGCGGGCCCAGGTATTGAGCAGCTTGTCCTTGATGCCGAGCGTCTCGTTCATGTACTTCTTGACCGCTTCCGGGCCGTCCCGCTCGATGGCGCTGAGGAATTCGCTGTAGGTGGACGGGAACAGTTCGTCGGGTGAGGTGAGGTAGGGGTGCTGCACGAGGCTGATCACCCGCGTGGCCCGCAGGGCGTCGAGCTGCGCGCCGGAATGCACGGTGGTCTCGGCGACGGCTTTGAAGATCCCGACGTCGGCGGCGATACTGATGCCGACGCCCGAGCCGCCGGAGCCGCCCGAGTCGTTCTTGCTGCCTTCCTTCTTCTCAGCCGGCTCGATACTGCTCTCGGCGCTGAGCTGAACCTGGTGCTCGATGGTGGCGGTGACTTCCAGGTCTTCGTTGGACTTGAGCACCGCTGTGCTTCCGATGTCGGTGGTAACCTGGTGGTCGGCGTAGGAGAAGGCGAAAGCGCCCGCAGCCTTCAGCGGGGAGCCCTGGATTCCAGCCTTGCCGGACGCGTCTCCGGCCACATTCCCCCCGTCCTTCTTGGAGTCGAGCAGCTTCTCGACGATGGTGTCGAAAATCGAGCCGTCCGGCCCGAAGCTGAAATCGCCCTTGTCCTCTTCTTCCTCTTCATCCGCCACTCCGGCCTCGGCGGAGGCCTTGTCCTCCGCCTTCAGGCCGGACAGGATGCCGACGCCGGTTGCCCAGCCAGAGTCGAGCACGTGCATCGCCTCAAGGCTGAAGCCCGTGGCACCGGCATTCTGCGGGTCGAGCGAGAAGTTGATGTTGACGCCGGCCCGCGCCTCGTTTTCGGTCTCGGCGAGCTGGATGACCTGATGTTCGACGAACTTGTTGTCGCCCTGCAGGTCGAACTCGTTGATGCCCGTGATGACGTAGTAGGTCTGCCCGTCGACGAGCCCCTCGATTGGCGCAGTGCCCTCGCGGTAGACCACCGCCTGGCCCAGTTCGAAGGTCAGGCCGAGGAGGGAGAAGTCGATCTCGTTGTCGCTCTTGCTGAACGCCTTGTTGTCGAGCGTGATCCGGGAGAGCTTGCTGTCGACCTGGCTGCCGTCGAAGTCCTTGGTGTTCATCGTGGTCGGCATGACATCGAAGCCGAAAGGATCGATCTCGCCCGTGCGGAGCAGATCGACCGCCACGCTGTCGATGGCGTTCTGCTCGGTCAGCGCGAGTTGGATGTAGTTCGACTCATCGACATCGGTGGTGCTCGGATCGTCCTCCACGGAGATCACGATATAGTCGGTGTCGTCGATCAACCCTCCGATGGACGTGCCGCGCCGGCTCGAGTAGTGGACGGTGTCTTCGGAGACCAGGGCGGTCGGCCCGACGTTGATCATGTTCCTGTCGTAATCGACGTAGCCGGGCTTGTTCGGGTCGGTCTCCAGCGGGTTGATCTCGAGCTTGACCAGGTAGCCGTCCTGGGCGTGGGCGATGACCGTGCCGTCGACCTGGGTGTGGATGTCAGACTTGGAGAGGGAAATGCTGAAGCCCAGCCCCGCGGCGCCGTTGGCGAAGGTGGAGCCCTTGGATTCTGTCTCCGTCTTGTTCTCGCCGTTGGCGCGGATGTTGACGGTCTTGGCGGCCTCGACGGTAGCACCGGCGGCGACGGTGATCGTGGAGTTGACGATGCTGTTTCCGATCGCGAGCGAACCGGCGATTCCGCTGTCGCCGGCCTTCTGCTCGGTCTCGGTCTTGACGCCCGCGCTGGACTTGGCGTCGCTGGTGACCACGACGCAGCCGTCAGACGAGTAGAGCCGCGAGCCGCCCAGGATGTTGATGGTGGCGGTCGACTTGGCCTCGCCGTAGGCAACGCTGAAGAGTTTGCTCTTGGCCGATCCCGACGCGTCGGCGGCCGCGGTGGCGTACAGGCCGACGGCCACGTCGCCCAGCAGCTTGGCGTTCTCGCCGATGTTGATCGTGGCCTCGGACTGCTTGTAGAGGACCTTGACCGGCAGGGCAATCAGGTCGCCGATCTTATCCAGAAGCGGCTTGAGGACGAAGTTGTTGACCTCCTGGCCCATGCCCAGCAGGGTGGTCAGGTCGCGGTCCTCGGCCTGGGCGAAGATGTAGACGGCCCCGCCGGACAACTCGGCGCCGGCGCCGATATCGACCAGCACGTCGCGCAGCGAGACCATGACCGGCGAGGCGTTGACGATGTCGGTGGTGTCGATGCGGCGGGCCCGGAAGTCGATATCGCCGCCCCCGCTGGCCGGATCATCCGGGTCCTGCAGCGCCGAGAGCCTCACGCCGTCGTTCACGTAAATCCGGTCGGCAAAGGCCTGGAAAAGCCCGCCGTGGGTGAAGGTGTTGCCGGTGAAACGGATCTCGTCCCGGAACGCGTCGGGGAGAATCTCCGGGGCGCCCTCTTCCAGGCCGTAGACCTTGAACTCCGCCGAGAACTGGCTGTCGAGGCCCTTGACCTCGATGGAATCAGCGCCGTAGCCCCCCTCGACCACCAGCGATTCGATCGGGACGCTGAAACTGAACACCGGGTCGGTTATCCAGCCGGAGCCGTCGTAGATCTCCATCCCCTCGAACCGGACCTGCATCACCCCGTCATCGGCCGTCGCGTCGTCCTCGACGATGATCGTGTCGGCGAAACTGGTGCCCTTCACCTCGATGTCGAAGAGGTTGGCGTTGACGAGTCGCTTCTTGAGAAGGTCCTCGTGGTCAATTCCGGCGTACCGGATGTACTTGCCGTTGAGATGGACCAGGCCGCTGAGGTCGGTCCCCGCTCCCGGATCGAAAACGGTGTACTTGCCCGTCAACGGCCTGTAGACCCGGATGGCGTCCAGGCTGCCCGTGCCCCCGTCGAGGATGCTGCTGAGGCTGCCGTTCTGCTCGAAAGTGAACGCGTCGCTCGTCCCGTCGCTGGCGCCAACGAGGTGCTCAAAGTTCTCGAACCGTACGCCGGCCACTTCGCCGGCGTCCGCGCTGTCGATTGTCCATCGCACCACGGAGTCGTCCGGGCCGTACAGCGTGTCGAACACGACGCTGCCCACGACCTTGTCGATGGCGGCGAAGCTCCCGGCGCCGGTGGCCGTCATGTCCGCCAGGTTGACGCTGACGGCGACGTAGAGCCCCGAATAGTCCAGGACGTCCATCGCCCGTGTGATCGTCTGATTTCCGTTTTCATCGGGCTGCTCGGCGTAGTCGGCTCCGCCGTTGATCTGGCCGGACATGGCCCCGCCGGAGGCGAACGAGAAGGTGTCCGCCCCATAGCCGCCCTGGAGATCCTCAATGCCCGTGAAGAGGCCGCGGGTCTGGAGGGTGCCCGCGTTGGAGCCCGTGATCGACCAGGCATTGTCCTGGTCCGGGCCGATGACCGTGTCGCTCACGGTCTGCCCGCCGCCCTGCACGCTGCCGGAGATCGAGCCGTCGGCCGTGAACGCGAAGTTGTCGTCCGCGCCGCCGCCAACCAGGTACTCGATTCCTTCAAAGGTCGTCCCGCCCGTGATGGTGCCGCTATCGGCGCCGCTGATGATCCAGTCGGTGTTCTCCTCCGGCCCGAGGATGGTGTCGTCGCCGGCGCCCGGACCCTCGTTGATGGTGTCGGCCCCGCCGCCGATCGTGAGAATATAGGTGTCGTCGCCGCCGCCTCCCGCCAGGGTGTCGTCGCCCGGCCCGCCGGTCAGGCGGTTGGCTCTCGCGTCGCCGGTCAGCGTGTCGTCGCCCGAGCCGCCGATGAGGTTCTCGATGTTGGCGATGTTGCTGGCGTCTTCGTCGACGCCCGTCGCCGAGGCCGCGCCCAGGTCCGCCGCGACGGAATCCGTGAAAGAGGAGTAGTCGAGGGTGTCGCTGCCCTGGTTATAGCCTTCGACGATCGTGTCGGTCCCGAGGGGATCCAGGACATAGGTGTCGTCGCCCGCCCCGCCGGTCAGCGTGTCGTCGCCGGGCCCGCCGGCCAGGATGTTGGCTCTCGTGTCGCCGGTCAGGGTGTCGTCGCCCGAGCCGCCGATGAGGTTCTCGATGTTCGCGACGTTGCCGGAGACAGCCGTCGCCGTTGCGCCGAGCGTTGCGCTGACGTCGGTCGTGAAGGACGAGTAATCGAGGGTATCGTTGCCGCCGCTGGCGGACTCGGTGATGGTGGCCGCCTCGCCGGGACTCAGGACGTAGGTGTCGTCACCAGCGCCGCCCGTGAGTGTGTTGGTCCCCGTTCCGCCGATCAGCACGTCACGGCCGCTGCCGCCCCTGAGGATATCGTCGCCACCTGCGCCGTCGAGCACGGTCGAGCCGCCAAAGGTCGAAGCGTCGAGTGTATTGGCGCCGGCCCCGCCGGTCAGATGGGCAGCCTCGATCGAAGACAAGGTGTCGTTCCCCTCGCTGCCGACGGTCAGACGCGTGCCGGTCAACGTGAAGTTCGCATCCCGAGTCTCGACGACCGTGTCGAAACCGTCCCCTCCGATGAGGAAGTCCTGGCCCAAGCCGCCGGTCAGGACGTTATCCAGGGAGTTGCCGGTGATCGTATCGCCCCGGCTGCCGCCGATGACGTTCTCGATCACGTCGCCGCCGGAGAGGTCGATGGTCAGCCAGGCCGCTGCCATCTGGGCCCCCTCCAAGGACAAGTTGATAATCACACTTGATGTGGTCGTTGAGGAGAAGTCCAGCGTGTCCGTCCCCTGGTCGATCCACTCGTAGATCGTGTCGGCCCCCAGCGAATTGTCGGCGTCAAAAACGTACCTGTCGTCTCCCAGGCCGCCCGCGAGAGAATCGTCGCCCGCTCCTCCCGCAAGCGTATCGTTGCCCGCAGCCCCGATGAGTGTGTTGTTGCCGGCGTCGCCGGTCAGCGTATCGTCGCCTGAGCCGCCGGTCACGGTCTCGATGGCGCTGAGGCCGGACGTGTCGGTCGCCGTGCCGACAGAGAGGTCGACACTGACGGAATCCGTGTGGCTGGAGTAGTCGAGACCGTCGAGACCTCCGCCCCCGTCGATCGTTCCCCCGAAAGCCCCGGTCATCGTGAAGACGTCGGCCTCGCTGCCGCCGACGAGGTTCTCGATGCCGCTGAAGGTCGCCCCGGCCGCGGTGCCGCTGGCGGCGCCATCGAGGGTCCAGTCGCAGACCTCGTCTGGTCCGGTGAGCCAGTCCGAGCCGTCCTCGCCCTCGATCTGCGTCTGGACCGTCAGCGCGCTAAACAGGCGGATCCGGTCGCTTCCGTCCCCGGTCTGCACCAGGATGGACTTCACCCCGGTGAACTCCTGGGTCTGCCCGTCCAGCGTCAGGGAGACGTCCGCCCCGTCGCCGGTATGGGCGGTCTGCTGGATCGTCACCGTATTGTCGAGTTCGTCGCCCAGGACGCTGAGCCGGCCGTCGTTGCCGAGGGTCGCCGAGGAGAGCATCAGCCTCGGTTCGAGGCCCTCCAGGGGCGCAAAGCAGCGGGCGGCAAGGGGATTGGCCAACCTGGCTTCATGCTCACGAGCGCGAAGAAGCACGACCCTGTACAGGTTTCTCAGGAGCTTGACAGCGTGAGACATGGGTGACATGGCAGGTCTCCATCCTTTCTTAGCTGCACAAATCCATCCTTACCTGAGACATGGACGCTGGGCGATGCGCGTCTGAAGCCTGACCCACTACCGTGTTTTCAGTAACAGGACGGCGCATACTGTCTCACGCCCGCCGGGCGCACCAACATACCCATTCCGAACGCTCGGGGGGCAAGGACTTTGCAGAGATTATAAACCTGAACCACACAAACCGCACATCAGGGATTCCCCGCGATTCATGTAAGAGAATTCCCGGACACGTTTAGGCCGGTAAAAAACGCGAGGACGGGCGGTTCTGACGTGGGTTACAGGGCCGTCTCGGCCCGATTCGGGCCCTCGTGATTCTGCCGGATCGCGAAGCGCCGAAGCTCCTTGGTGTTCTCCAGGCAGAGCTTCTCGATGATCCGGCTGTAATAGGTCTCGACGGTCCGCGGACTGATATTGAGCCACTTGGCGATGTCGCCGCTGGTATCCCCCTGGCCCATCCGCCATAGCACCATTCGCTCCCGTTCGCTCAGCTTGGCGTCCAGCGAGTCCGGGCAGTCATCCTCCCCCCGGACCCCTTCGATCAGGCTGTTGCGGGACCGTTCGCTCAGATATCTGCCTCCGCCTGCCACCTCTCGAATGGCCACCACCAGGTCCCGCGCGCCATCTCTCTTTGTGACATATCCCTTAGCCCCCGCCGAGAAGGCACGCCTGATGTGCACCGCGTCCTCGTGCATCGAATAGACCAGGACCGGCACCCCACGTTCGTGAATCTGCTTGATCAGGGGCATCCCGCTCTCACGTTCCAGGCTGAGATCCACCAGGACCAGGTCCGGCCGTGTCGATTCAAGCTGCTTCAGTGCTTCCGCGCTGTTCTTGGCGTCTCCGCTGACGAGGATGCGGTGGGGCTCCAGCAGCAGCGCCAGACCCTCCGACACGGCAGGATGATCGTCGACGATCAGTATTCGGTACTTCCGGGGCTCCTGGTTTGCCATAGTTGGCTCCTTCAGGCAGCGGGACTGGAACACGGGACTGTACAACAGACCACCGTTCCGCCGCCTTCTGCACCTTCGATCTTCAGTGTCCCGCCGACGGATCGCGCACGGTGAGCCATGATGCTGAAGCCCAGCCCATCAGCCGAGCCGGCTGCGTCTGGGGGGCCACAGCCATCGTCGGTGACCTCCAGCGTTATCTTGTCGCCATCGCTGGTCAGCAGCAGACCGACCTGTCTGGCTTTGGCGTGCCTGGCGCAGTTGTGCAGGGCTTCCTGGGCGATGCGATACAGTTCCATGGCTATGCGGCTGTCGACTTTCTCCAGATCCCCTCGCCAGCGAAACTCGCACGCCAGACCGAACTGCCTGTCGATGCTGCGGATCATCGACTGCAAGGCCGAAACAAGCGACTCCGGTTCGGGTCCCATCGGCCAGACGCCCTTGCTGATCATGTACGCCCCCTCGAGCATCTCCTCAATCAGCGTTCGCAGGCGTCGGGCCCTGGCGGCGGCGGGGTCTTGGTTGCTCTCCAGGAGGTCTTCCAGGGCGGTACAGTGGAGTCGGGCTGCCGCAAGCTGCTGGCAAAGGCCGTCGTGTATCTCCCGGCCCAGGAGTCGCCGTTCTTCCTCGGCAAGCCGGGAGATCCTCTCCTCCAGACGCTTGCGGTGGGCCTGTTCCTGACCGAGGGATTCCAGGGCGGTTGCACGGCGGGCGGCTTCTTCCTGTAGCTGCTCTTTGGCCCGCCGCTCATCGGCCAGCAGCCGCATGTGGTGCGTCCGGAAACGATTCAGCGCCACGACGCTTGGAATCATGGCAAGGGCGAGAGTCAGTCCCTGCAAGAGCCACGGCTTCGTGCTAACCCCCGCGTAGGCTACTCCCTCACCGCCCTCCAGCAGCCCCATCGTCGCCAGAGCCGCGAACACGCCATAGACCGCCAGACTCAGCCCGACAGAGATCCAACCGATGCGAGACCCGATCAAGACGATGATCGCCGAGGGGTAGACGGCCAGGCCCAGCCGTCCGTAACCTGCCAGTCCGCTGTTTGCCAGCGCCAAAGCGGCCGCAATATACGCCACAGCCATGAGAAGCCCGCTACGTATCCGAAAGCCCCATGAAGGACTTACAGTAATCACGACCGCGAGCAGATACGTAGCCACCACGGCCCATCGCAAACCGGAAGAAAAGCCGGATCTGGCCAGAATGTCCGGCACTACCCAAGGTACTCCGAGGACACAGACCGCTATGAGGATGGCATTCAGCGTCCGGTTTCGCCACGCCTGCCAGTCTGCATCAACGCCGCAGTCATCGTCCGACGAAGCCTCAACCATGAGAGATCCTTCTCAAAGGTCAGGCCCGTATTGTATGGCGTTACGTGGCCTGAAGGCAAACAACGCCCGCCGTAGTGGTCCGCCGGTACTCGCGCGGAGCGAGTTCGGTAGTCCCTGGCGGTCGGGCCTCAAATCCGGAAATCCGGAGCACAACACCAATTCCTCCTGACGAACCAGCGGCCGGGGCTGAAACAAGTAGTCCGCCCTCCGTATTCCCGGTGCCCGTTCTTTGTGCCCGCTGTGGCAAACGTTCCGCTTACTCCTCGATCGGCGCGGGCTCGAAGTCGCTGGGGTTGACCCAGCCGGCCCGGACCTTCTCGCCCTTGGTGTAGCGCTCGTAGAAGTTGCGGGTGCGCTCGTCGGCGTAGAGGTACTTGTCGAACACCTCGCCCTTGCCCAGGACCCGCGGGTCGGCCTGCTCGGTCAGTTCCTTGAGCAGTTGTTCGCGGAGGGCCTTCTTCCGGTCGGCGTGGGCGGCTGCGGCGGCCAGGTCGTTCATGCAGTCGGGGTCGTCCTTGATGTTGTAGAGTTCCTCGCCGCCTCGCTTGCCGAACGCCAGCTTCCAGAACTTTCGGGTCGCCTCGTCCTTGCGGGCCTGGATGCACAGGGTCTTGGTGGGCGAGCCGTCGACGTCCAGGTAGCCCGTTTCGCCGTTGCACGCGGGCCAGCGGGAGGGCTCGAAGTTGATCACGTACAGGAACCCGTCCTTGACGATCCCCCGCACGGGGTAGCCCTGGTCGGCGGGCCTGCCCACGTCGTTGCGCTCGCGGCCGATCAGGACGTGGTCTCGCTTGGGGTCGATGCGCCCGGACTTGTCCGACCGCAGCAGCGGCGCGAGGCTGCGCCCGGTCAGCGGCGCCATGCCGACCTGCTTGTCGCTCAGGCCCGCCAGGTCCAGGCAGGTGGCGGCCACGTCGGCGAAGCTGACGAAGTCGTCCACGGTGCGCTTCGTGGCGGACTGGCCGGCCTTCCACATCGCCGCAAAGGGCATGTGGTTGGAGACCTCGTAGCACTGGCCCTTGGACCGCGGGAAGGGCATGCCGTTGTCGGCGGTAACGATGACCAGCGTGTTGTCCAGCTCGCCTCGCTCCTCCAGCAGCTTGAGCATCCGGGCGAGATGCAGGTCGAAGTGTTCCAGCTCGCGGGCGTAGTCGAGCATGTCGGTGCGGACGGTCTGGTTGTCGGGCCAGTAGGCCGGCACGCGGTCGACGTCGCCGGGCTTGCGCCCGGTGTCGCGCGGGCCCGTGCCGTACTCGTAGCCGCGGTGGGGCTCGACGCTGCCGTACCAGAAGCAGAAGGGCAGGCCCTCGGGGCGGGCGTCGAGGAAGTCGGCGAAGTTGGCGGCGTAGTCGTTGGATGAGATGCCCGTGGTGGGGGCCTTGGCGGTGCGGCGGTTGTAGGCCTTGCCGGTCATCTCGCGACGCTTGCCGTCGGCGCCGACGGCCTTGCCCGGCGCCCAGCCCTTCAGCACGTGCCCCACGTGGTAGCCGTGCTCGCCCAGGGCCTCCATGAACGTCTTGAACTTCGCCGGGAAGAAGCACACGTGGTTGGCGGCCTCCTCGAGCTGCCAGGGGTTGCGCCCGGTCAGCAGGCACGATCGCGAGGGGGCGCACTTGGCCGTCGGCGTGTAGACGTTGGTGAACAACATGCCCTCGCGGGCAACGCGGTCGAAGGCTGGCGTCTTGACCCACGTGCAGCCGTAGGCCGACATGTGCGGATACGACGCGTCATCGGCGATCGCCAGCAGGATGTTCGGTCGCTTGGCCCCCGCGGGGGCCGCCCCGGCAGCCGTCAGCCACCGGCCCAGCAGCCCGCCAGCCGCCGCTGCGCCCGCAAGCCTCATGGTCTCACGTCGTGAAAACCGAGCATTCGCCATGGTCCACCGCCTTCCTGGAAACAGGTACTATCGTCCGGCAGAGGCGGACCTGTCAACCGTGTGGCATGACGACGCGGCCAAGAACAGTTGACTGGCACGCGTTCTCGCTGCACCATCACGTCCACCTAGGAGACTTGCCATGAAGCGAGTTGCCTTTCTGATCTGCCTGGCCTCGTCGGCAGCGGTCCAGGCCGACGACAAACGCCCGCCGGTCTACCAGGGCGACTACTCGGGTCTTCCCGCCAATCAGTGGAGGCTCGTGCACGTCGAGGACAACTCGGGCGGCAAGTGGGGGTCGGCTGTGGTGCACGCAGACGGGACGGATCGGCTGTACCTGTGGGGCATCGGGGGCCATACTCCTCAGAGAAACCGCTACCAGCGATATGAGCTGGAGAGCTTCCGGATGCCTGCGGGAACCTGGTTCGAAGCCCTGCCGGCCTCCAGGGCCGACGCGTGGGCGAAGGGCAAACACCCGCCGTTCACCATTCACGGGATGAGCGGCCCGGCCGTCGGCCCGGCGCTGCGGAGCGTGGGCAACCAGAGCTACAACGAGGTCCGCTTCCACGACTTCGACGGCGTGTCCCGCCCCAGCCCGGTGACGGTCTTCAACCAGGTCTGCTATGATTCGAAGCGCGGGCGGCTGGTGTTCTTTGCCGGCGGGCGGACGTTCGCTTTGGACGCGGCGACCAATGCGTGGACGGATCTGGCCCCGCCCGGCTGTCCGGTTGCCTGTCAGCAACTCGCCTGGGCCAGCCTGGCCTACGACGCGGTGAACGACGAAGTGCTGCTGTTTGGCGGGGGCGACGCTCTGAACGTCGAGGGCGGGGCGGCGACATGGCTGTACTCGTGCCAGGCCAACGCCTGGCGGCGGGCGAAGCTGGATATCGAGCCACCACTGCGCTGCACCAGCCCGATCGTCTACGACCCCGCCACGCGGACGCTTGTGATGTTCGGCGGCTACGACCAGCGCCGGGCCCTCAACGACACGTGGGTCTACCGCTGCAAGGAGCGGTGCTGGGAGCTTCGCAAGCCGAGCCCCTCGCCCCCGCCGATGTACGCGCCGGCGACGGCGGCGCTGGGCGGCGGGAAGGTCCTGGTCGTCGAGGCCGACGCCGTGACCACCAGGCGGGGCTACTCCACCACGGCCGCACCCAGGCAAACGTGGGTGTACGACGTGGCCGCGGACAAGTGGACGCCGCTGGCGGCGGAACTGAAGCTGCCCGGCTACACCTGGCTGACGGCGGCTGGAGCGGCCAGGCACAGCACGGCCTTTCTGGTGGCCTTCGGCCAGCAGCGGCGGACGTACGCGCTGCGATACGACCCAGCCGCCGAGCCGGGCACGCACAAGGGCTATGCCCCCGGAACAGTCGCGTGGAAGTATCGCGAGCAGCGCGAGTCGCTGGCGGGCGCGCCGCCCGCGGACGCCGCGGCCCACAAGAGGTTCCTGGCCGACCTGCCGGTCAACCGCTTCGTCGACGCCGCGCCGCCCGGCGAGCTGGTGAGCAAGACGTGGTCGACGGCCGTTGCGACCGGCGACGGGCGGATCGTCTATCATGGCGGGGGGCACAGCGGCTACAGCGGCAACGACTGGGCCCATTACGACATCGCGGCCAACCGCTGGATGCTCGCGAGCGACCCGTGCTTCGCGCCGTACCTGGAGTCCAGCAACGGCTCGCCCTGGGGCTACAGCTACGCTCGCCGTCCGTGGAGCCAGCACACCTACCTGTGGTACGCGTATGACCCGCTCAGCAAGCTCGTGGTGTACTGTGCCCGGCCCACCATTCACGACGGGGTCGAACTGGCCCTGGACGCCAAAGACCCCGACAAGGGCTTCGTCTACAGCGTCAAGACGCACGGCTACTGGACGTGGCTGTACGATCCCGCCGACGGGCGGATGCACGGGCCGATCTTTGGCCGACCGTTCCGCCAGGACTGGGGCCTGGCCCTGTGCATCACGCCGCGGGGCGTGTACGCGACCACCGGCGGCACGACGCCGGAGCTGTACAAGGCGACGGTGACGCGCGGGGACGACGGCACTGCCGACGTGAAGTGGGAACTGCTGGACAAGGCATTTCCGCAGGACAAGCTGCCCGGGCGCCACGACTACGAGGCCATGCCGCTGGTGTACGACTCGAAGCGCAGCCGGCTGATCCGCGTCATGGGCAGCGTGGAGAAGGACAAGCCCGCCTGGCTGAGAATGCACGCTCGCGGGCTGGGGCCGGCTGACAACTGGGAGCCGATCGAGTCGTCCGGGCCCGTTCCCCCGCCGGCCCGCGAGACGGTCTACCTGCCGCGCCAGGACGCCCTGCTGGCCCTGCGCGACCGCGACAAGGTGTACGTCTTCCATTGCGAATCCAGGCAGTGGAAGCACCTGGACGTGGACCTGCCCGAGGGATGCTACACGCACGAATGCTCGCTGGACTACGACGCCAGGCACGATCTGGCGGTGGCGCTGGTGCCGTCGCGCTTCAGCGGGCCGCTGCGGACGCTGCTGCTGCGATACGATCCGTCGGCGGCCAGGTACAAGCAGGCCGACTGACCGCCTGCGGTTCGGCGAGGGCGCCTCCAGGTTTCGCCAGGGAGGCGACACCGACGCCCACCTCCGCTTGGGAGGACCCAGGGCCGACTCGGCGACTGTCTTCTGATTTCCAGTGTCCCTTTGACCGTCTCCGCGTCTTGACTTATAAGCGACAACCAACAAGCCAAGGAGAACCAATCGTGACAGACATTCGGAAGGCCGTTCGAAATCGATATGGCGAGATCGCCGCCGGCGGGCCCTGCACCCCGGGCTGCTGCAGCACCGGAACGCCGTGCTCGACGGTCCCGCCCGAGGTTGCAGCCGCGGCCCTGGGCTACTCGCAGGCAGAGCTGTCGGGCCTTCCCGAAGGAGCCAACCTCGGCCTGGGGTGCGGCAATCCACAGGCCATCGCGGCACTGAAGCCGGGCCAGACGGTCCTGGATCTTGGCAGCGGCGGCGGGATCGACTGCTTTCTGGCCGCCCGGCAAGTCGGGCCGGTCGGACGCGTGATCGGCGTGGACATGACGGCGGAGATGATCGAACGCGCGCGGGCCGCCGGGACCCGGGCCGGTGCGTCAAATGTGGAGTTCCGCCTGGGAGAGATCGAGCATCTGCCGGTGGCGGACCAAACGGTGGACGTGGTCCTCTCGAACTGCGTGATCAACCTGTCCCCGGACAAGCCGGCAGTCTTTCGCGAGGCATTCCGAGTGCTGAAGTCCGGCGGTCGGCTGGCGATCTCGGATATCATGGCCACCGCCCCCATGCCCCCCGGCATTCGAGACAGCGTGGAACTGCACGTCAGGTGCGTGGCCGGCGCTGCGACCATCGAGGAGGTCGAGGCCATGCTGGCCGAGGCCGGGTTCACCGAAATCCGGATCACCCCGATGGCGGGCAGCGCCAAGGTGATTCGCCAATGGATGCCGGACCTGCGGCTTGACGAGTACATCGTGTCAGCCACCGTTGAGGCGATCCGCCCGTAGACAGGGCGGCTGCGCGGGGTCAACGGACAGGCTCATAGCCGATGGCCGACGAAATGGCGGTGATGCGGGAAGGACTCGTGCGCGATGAGGCCTGAGCTCGCCTGGCCGCCTCTCGCCCGGCGATCGACGCTCCGGCTTGCTGCGCCGGCCCGCGACGGTGGTACAATGCCCCTCAGCGGGTTGACCAGCAGGAAACAGCATCATGGCAGACGTTGTCGAGACTGAACGCTTGTGGATCGCGATGCACAAGCGCCTGTTGACCTACATTCACGGCCGCGTTCGCAGCGTTCACGATTCCGAGGACATCCTCCAGGAGGTCTTCGTTCGAGTTCTCGCGAACCGGGACGGCGTGCGGGACGCCGGGAGTGTCACGGCCTGGCTGTACCAGATCACCCGCAACGCGATCGCCGACTATCACCGCAGGCGGGCGGCGGCTGTGCGGGCGATGGCGAGGATCGCGACCGACGTTCCGGAAAGCACTGAGGATTCCGAGACCACTATCCAGACCCAGGCCATCGAGGAGTTCGCCCGCTGCATCGAGCCGTTCCTGCGCGGAGTGCCCGAGCCGTACAGACAGGCCATCGCGATGACCGAGCTTGGAGGCATGACGCAAAAGGCTGCCGCCAGGGAACTTGGGGTGTCGCTGTCCGGGATGAAGGCGCGCGTACAGCGCGGGCGAAGCAAGCTCAAGGACGTGATCCTCGATTGCTGCAGCTTGGAGCTCGGCCGTCGAGGGAGTCTCGTCGACTATCAGCGCCGCCACGCCGAGAAGTACTTGACCTGCGACTCCGAGGGCTCCTGCAGCGGCCGCGACGGCACGCCGGAGTGATGCGGGTGACAGCACCGGCGCCGCTCGTTCGCCTTTCGCGCCAGCAGGCCATTCCCTGCCGGGAACGCCGCAACCGGTGTTCTACCGTGACGTTCGGTCTGGTCGGGCTGCCGGCCGTCTTGTGCGGGTACGAGTAGAGTCCCGCCCGCGAGAATCGCTCAAGGCCCGGAGAGAGAGAAACCTCAGGGCTCGGCGGTTCGGCCCGCGTAGCCGGGCATGTCCGGGCCGGGGGTTCGGCGGGCCAGTTCCGCGCCGGTGCGGACGGCCCGGAGCACGATCTCGAAGTCCGCGTCGCCCGGGCCGAACGGCGAGATGGGCTTGCCGTCGGCGGTCTTGTCGATGCCTCGCCCGCCGGGGGTCTTGTCTCCTTCGCGGGCCTTGGGCTGGTGGGCGGTCAGGGCGGGGCTCAGTTCGGGACGGGTGAAGTTGATCCACGCCGTCGAGCCGTCGAACCGCTGCCAGGTCATCGCGTCCTTGCCATGGCAGCTCTCGCAGCGGCGCTTGAAGACGCCCATGAAGTCGCGGGCGAACCACTCCGCGGGCCGGCCCGTTCCCGGGTCGTCCACCAGGTCCCGCTTGCCGCCGCAGAGCACGCGGCTGTTGGCGTACGTGCCGTAATAGGGGGCGTCGGCGTCGATCCAGGTGTAGATGCGGAGACGGTCGGCGGGCGGCAGGGGCTTGCCCGCGTGGTCAGACTCGATGATCTCGGTCAGCCGGCTGGCGTGGCTGCCGGCCCAGAGCGGCTGGTTGACGGCGGTGGGCGTCTTGAGCAGCCAGAAGTAGTGGACCAGCGGTTTGCCCTTGGCGGCTTCGCCGGGCAGCATGTGCCCGGCGGCCATGTCGTGCTGGCGGTACGAGCGGCTGCGACCGAGCAGGTTGTCGTAGGACATCGAGAAGTAGCGGGTCTTGTCGCCGGAGAAGTCGTATCCGCCCTTGGGGTTCGCCCCGCTGTGGCAGCGGACGCAGTGCTTGTCCAGTACAGGCTGGACGGTCGTCGGGAAGTCGATGATGCCGTCGCCCGCCCAGTCGGGGCGGACGGGCACGGACGCCGCGCGGCGCATCGCCAGCGGCACGCCCGCGGGCGGGGGCGGGGCGGTGGTGCGAGGCTCGTGGCAGCCGACGCAGCCGAGGTATTCGCCCGGCATGAGCTGGCAGGCGGAGGTCATGCGCTGGAGTTCGCGCCCGTCGGCGTCGAGGGCCTGGAAGTAGATCTCCCGCAGGGCCGGCGCGAGGAAGTGGGCCGACCCGTCCGCCTCGACGGGCACCGTGCCCCAGCAGCGCTTGGCGTAGTAGGTGGCCCGGCTCATGAGGGGGTTCTGGTCGTAGGCGCGGTTGCCGAAGGCGACCTTCTCGTCGGTCGGGTGTTCGGTGAGGGCCTCGGTCTTTCGGACCTGCTCCATGATGCGGATGGCCTTGACGCGGCCTCGGGCGATCGTGGGCTCCAGGCCTCGGTAGACGTCGACCAGGGCAAGCGTGCCCATGGGCTGGCGGTCGCGCGGGTGGTGCTCGGGCAGATCACGTGGCACGGGCATCCTGCCCGTGTGTACCACGGCCGTCCCGGCCGTGGATTCTGCGCCTGTCCGGCCCGAAAGTGTAGCCTCCGCCTCCACGGGCGAGACGCCCGTGGGACGCACGGCCGGGACGGCCGTGCCACGTAGCGGGATCGGACAGAAGCAGTGCAGTTCCGGATGCTCGTAGACGGTGCGTTTGCGGTCCTGCCAGTCGTGCAGGACGATACGGTACTTCTGCCTGCCGCCCCCGCCGTAGGCACAGAGGAAGCGCCGGCCGTCCAGCGGGAACGGATCGCGGTAGGCCCAGGCGTGCGGGTGGTCATGGATGTCCGGGAACTCGCGGGTGATCCAGTCGTAGCCCACGCCGCGCGGGGCCTCCGGTCCGGCCGTCACGTCGATCCACCCGATCGCGCCGTTTCCGTAGCCGTGGTGCGAAGCGAAGGTCGCCAGCACGCGGTGACTCAGGCCGGGGATGGGGCGGGCCTGCCAGAACGTGCCGACCTCGCGGACGGTGTTGCCAAAGAACAACTGATAACCCGTGCCGTCGGGGTTCTGCGTCCAGAGGCTCTGGCGATAGGTCAGGTCGCGGTCGACGTACTCCCATCGCATGAACAGCACTCGTCCGTCGCCCAGCAGTTGCGGCGTGGTGTCGGTGAGGGTGTTCATGCTCAGGCAGCGCGGCCGGCTTCCCATGGGCGAGACGCGGTGCAGGTTGCCGGCCGGGCCCGGCTGGCAGACCGTGCTGCCGAAACGCCGCGTGGAGACGAACACCAGGTCGCCGTCGGGCAACTCGCAGGGCGAGACGTCGTAGTACGGCCCGTCGGTGATCTGGCGCAGTCCGCTGCCGTCGACGCCGATGCGCCACAGGTGCCAGCGGTGCTGACCGGCGGGGGCGTACGAGAAGTACACCGTCCGGGCGTCCAGCGAGAGGTTGAGGTCGTAGATGCAGCCTTCGGGGTCGCGGAAGACCGTCCGGGGCGGCTGGGTTGGCCGGGACGGATCGATCACCAGGATAGCGCAGCCGGGCCTGGTGGGCCGGGCGGCCCAGTGGTCGCAGCCGACCGCCGGAGGGGCCGACAGCATGTGCCGGGCCAGGAACACGACGGGCGGGAGACGCTCCAGCAAGAGCGTGTCGGGCCAGTCGGTCGGGCCGGTGCCGAAAGGGATCGGCCGGGGCTTGTCGCCGGTCTTGACGTACAGGTTGCGGTATTGGCCCGCGCGCGCCCAGGGTCGCAGGCCCACCTTGCCGCCCGCCAGCGGGTGCCGGGTGTCCTCGTAGAGCAGGACGCTCTTGCCGTCGACGACCGCCTCGATGGTCCGCCCGGCCAGGCGGACGACGAGGGATACCCACCGTCCGACCGGGACGGTGCAGGGCACGTCGCGGATCAACTCGAAGTTGTCGCGGTGGCGGCCCAGGCGGAGGACCCCGGCCGCGGCGTCGAGAGCGACCTCGTAGCCGTGCCACGCGTCGGCCCCGACCGCCGGGCGACTTACGCGGACGATCAGGGCCAGGTTGCCGGCCGTCCGGTCGGAAAAGAAGATCTCAACTCCCGCCTCGCCGTCGGCCAGGTCGATCGGGTCATACAGGAGCTTGGGCCCTTGTTGTCCGGCGGCGTGGAGGACATCGCCGCGGACTTCCCACGAACCGCCATACCCGGTAAACCGCGGGCCAGGCGGTTGCGGGGGCAGGTCAGGGGAGGCGGCGGACGGGGCGGGCGGCTCCGCGGCGAGCGCCGGCGCCGGCAAGGCGGCTCCCGCCGTGACCGCCAGCAAGGCCGCCCAGGCCGCACCGCGCGGGCACGCGCGACACTCTGCCACCCAATGTCTCATCGTGGGCCAGGTCCTTCCGGTCAGTCTGGTCGGCCGGTTCAACGGGGTCCGGCCCGACGGGTCCGGGCTTCTGCGATCGCGATCCATCGCAGGCCGTATCCTCGTCGCAGGCCGCGCTTGCCCGCGCCGATTCTACAGGATCAACCCCGACCCACGCACGCGGATTGCACGGGGGCGATTCGCCTCCGTGGGGGACTATTGCCTGGGGCCAGCCTGGCGGCTATCATCGCTCTCGACCGTCGAACGATCCTTCATCTTTGCGGAAAGGGCCCGACCATGTCCGACTCCACCGAACGCGGATGCTCCGATACCGGTTCCTGCGGGTGCTCGCCCGCCAGCCGCCGGGAGTTCCTCAAGCTGGCCTTCTCCGCCGCCGCGGCCGGGACGGCCGGACACGCCTGGCCCGCCTTCGCGGGGCCCTTTGAGCCCGCCGACACCGCCGACCATTACGTCCCGGCGGACAAGAAGCTCAAGGACGTGTGGGTGCGGGCCCTGTTCGAACGAGGGCGGCGACAGGTCTACGCGGGCGAAGACCTCCGCATGATCGGCATGCCCGTGGGCGGGATCACCACCGGACAGGTCTACCTCTCGGGCGACGGGCGGCTGCTGCACTGGGACATCTTCAACCAGACGCCCTTCAGCGGCTACGGGGCGAAGAACTACTTCGCCGATCCGCCCGGCTCGCCGCTGGAGCAGGCCTTCACGCTGTCGACCACCGACGACCAGGGCCGCCAGGCCAGCCGCACGCTGGACGTCAAGGGCTTTCCAGCCGTGGCGTTCTGCGGCGAGTACCCGATGGCCTGGGTGGACTTCGAGGACAAGACGTTCGGCGTCTCGGCCCGCCTGGAGGCGTTCAGCCCGTTCTGTCCGCTGAAGGAAGAGGACTCCGCCCTGCCCGTGGTGGTGATGCGCTACACGCTGACCAACCGTACCGACAAGCCTCTGCGTGCGACGGTGCTGGGCGTGTTGGAGAACGCCGTCGGCTGCCTGGACCGCGACGTGCACGAGGGCTTCCGCGGCAACGCCGTCGTTCGCGACGCCGGCTGGGTGATGGTGCAGGGCGCAGCCCGCCAGGGCCCCTCGCGCGGGAGCAATCGCCCGCCGGTGGTCATCGAGGACTTCGAGGGCAAGGACTACGGCAAGTGGACCGTCGAGGGCGAGGCGTTCGGGAAGGCCCCGGCCAAGGGCACGATCAAGCAGCAGCAGAAGGTCAGCGGGTTCGGCGGGCGCGGACTGGTCAACACCTACTTCAACGGCAGCGACCAGACGCAGGGCAAGCTGACCAGCCCGCCTTTCACCGTGCAGCGCGACTTCATCTGCTTCCTCATCGGCGGGGGCCACTTCGCCGGCAAGACGTGCATCAACCTGCTGGTCGACGGCAAGGCCGTGCGGACGATGGCCGGGCAGGACAACGAGAAGCTCGAATGGCGCCACTGGGACGTCAAGGAGTTCCGCGACAAGGAGGCCCGCATCGAGATCGTCGACGCCGAGAGCGGACCGTGGGGCCACATCAACATCGACCAGATCGAGCAGCGCGACCTGCCGCCCAGCAAGATGAACATGCCGTTCGACCAGCGCCCGGACGTGGGCACCATGGGCATTGCACTGCTGGACGCTCCGGCCGCGCTGGCGCATCCCGCCTGGCCGCCGGTCGGCACGTCAACCGAGCCGCCCGGCTCCAGCGAGGTTCCGCTCAAGGCGAAGCTGACCGGCGCGCTGGCCGGCACGGTCGAGCTGAAGGCGGGCGAGAGCAAACCGCTCACCTTCGCCATCGTCTGGCACTTCCCCAACCGCCCGAAGAACGGCAACCGCTACACCGCGCCGTTCAAGAACGCCGCCGACGTGGTGCGCCACCTGGCGGCCAACTTCGAGCGGCTTTGCGGGCAGACGAGACTGTGGCACCGCACGTGGTATGAAGACTCGACCCTGCCCAGGTGGCTGCTGGACCGGCTGTTCTCGACCGTCAGCACGTTGGCCACCGGCACCTGCCAGTGGTGGGCTAACGGGCGGTTCTGGGCCTGGGAGGGCGTCGGCTGCTGCCATGGCACCTGCGCCCACGTGTGGAACTACGAGCACGCGATGGCCCGCCTGTTCCCCGCGCTGGAGCGGTCCTGCCGCACCATGCAGGACCTCGAGCCGACGGCCGGGTTCATCGAGAAGACCGGCGAGGTCCGCTTCCGCGGCGAGGGCTGGGGCCAATGGGCCGGCGACAGCCAGGGCGGCACGGCCTTGAAGTGCCTCCGCGAGCACCAGACGTCGGCCGACGGGGAGTTCCTCAAGCAGTACTGGCCGCGGATCAAGAAGACCATCCAGTTCCTGATCGACCAGGACGCCGACGGCGACGGTCTGATCGAGGGCAGGCAGCACAACACGTACGACATCGACTTCTACGGGCCCAACACGATGGTCGGCTCGCTGTACCTGGGCGCCCTGCGGGCGGGCGAGGAGATGGCCCGCGAGATGGGCGACAACGACTTCGCCGCCACCTGCCGTCGCATCTTCGAGGCGGGCGTCAAGAGCACCGACCGGCGCCTCTGGAACGGCGAGTACTTCATCCAGGAGGTGGACCTGACCAAGCACCCCAAGCACCAGTACGGAGACGGCTGCCTGAGCGACCAGCTCTTCGGCGAGGGGTGGGCACGCCAGGTGGGCCTGGGCCGACTCTACCCCAGCGACAAGACCCGCTCCGCTCTCAAGGCGATCTGGGCGTACAACTGGGCCCCGGACGTCGGCCCGCAGAACGAAAAGCACCCGCCCCAGCGGTGGTTCGCCCGCCCGGGCGAGGCCGGCCTGTTCACCTGCACCTGGCCCAAGGGCAAGCACCTGGGCAAGGACTCGGTGCTCTACCGCGACGAAATCTGGACGGGCATCGAGTACCAGGTGGCCGGGAACATGGTCTGGGAAGACATGACAACCGAAGCGCTCGCCATCTGCCGCGGCGTTCATGATCGCTATCATCCGGCCCGCCACAACCCGTGGAACGAGATCGAGTGCGGCGACCACTACGCCCGCGGGATGGCCAGCTACGGCGTGTTCCTGGCGCTGTGTGGCTTCGAGCTGCACGGACCGAAACGACACATCGGCTTCGCGCCGCGCCTGACACCCCAGAACTTCAAAGCCGCCTTCACCGGCCCGGCCGGGTGGGGCACCTTCAGCCAGACGATCGAGGGCGGCAAGCAGTCCGCCTGCATCGCCGTCCGCTGGGGCAATCTGGCGCTCAAGACGATCGCCCTGGGCCTGCCGCCTGCCAAGGACGGCGCCGCACCCGCCCAGCCGACCAAGCTCGCCGTCAGCCTGGGCGACAAGGACATCCCAGCCGAGTTGAAGATCGCCGATGGCCAGGCCGCCATCACGCTGGCGCAGGAGACGACCATCCCGGCCGGGCAAGAGCTGAAGATCGTGCTGGCGTGACGCTCGATATTTCTGACGCCTCGCACGGACACATGCAGTACAATAACCCTTGCGTCGTTGCTGCCGCGGCCTTGGCGGGTGTGGCGGCGCCGGGCCCGACGTTCCCAAGGGACGGTTGGGCCAACGCCTTCCGGGCGTATGGAACCCGGTGACGGGCCGGGACCTGGAACCCTGCTTTACCCCGCGGGCCGCCGCGGCTGAGACGACGTTCGGAGCCGAAGATGTCCAACTCCGTTCCGCCGACCGACCCGTCGGCTGACGTGACGCAGCGCGCCGAGTCCGCACCCCCAGCCCCGCAGAGTGGCCCTCAGTCCGCGCCACCTCCAGTCGAGCCGACGCCTCCCCAGGCCGCGCCGAACCAGGCGGACCGGGCGGAAGAGGTGTCCGCGGCGAGCGAGCCGGCCCCGGGCGCCGGCGACGTGGAAGACGTCCGTCCCGTGCCCCTCAGCTCGGTCGGGCTGCCCGAGAGCGACTTCGGCGACGAGAGCGGCAAGATGCTCGTCATCGACGCGCCGTCGGCGCCGTCGGCGGGCGAGGTCGAGCCGCCCGCGGACATGACCGTCGTCGTGCGGGCCGAAGACGATCCGCCCGCGACGATCGTGATCGACTCGGTGGAGGCGGAAGCGGATGTCTCCTCGCAGGCCTCCGCGACGCCGGCGTCCGCCGAGCAGGACCAGCCCCCCTCGCCGGCCGAGCCCGCGCAGGCGGCGGCTGACCAGTCCGCCGCCGCCGCGGCGCCCGGAGGCGAACAGCCCGCCGAAACCGCTCCCGCCAACACCGCCGTCGTCCGTTACGGGCTGATGCGTCACCTGGGCTCGTTTCGCCACAACCTGGACCGTCCCCCGTCGCTGGGGACCAAGGTGGTCATCCGCACCGAACGCGGGGTCGAGCTGGGCACGGTGGTCATCCCCATCGTGGACGCGCCCGCCTGTAGCGAGGGGTGCGGTGGATGCGCGGGGGTTTCCATCTCCAACGCCGACCTGGCCCAGTTCATCAAGGCCAACGGCCCGGAGTATCCCTTCCGGCGGGACGGCAAGATCCTGCGCCTGGCCAACGCCCAGGACGTGATCGACCAGCGACACCTGGACGGCTCCGCCGGCGAGGAAGCCTCGTTCTGCCGCCAGCAGATCAAGGAAATGGGGCTGAACATGCGTCTGGTGACCGTCGAGCACCTGCTGGGCGGCGAGCGGATCATTTTCTACTTCTCGTCCGAGCAGCGCGTGGATTTCCGCGAGCTGGTTCGCCACCTGGCCCAGCAGTACCGTACGCGGATCGAGATGCGCCAGGTGGGGGCCCGCGACGAGGCCCGCCTGGTCGGCGACTACGAGCGATGCGGGCAGCGCTGCTGCTGCCAGGAGTTCCTCAAGGACCTTCGCCCGGT
Source organism: Planctomycetota bacterium (assembly GCA_022705325.1). GTDB lineage: Bacteria > Planctomycetota > Phycisphaerae > SM23-33 > SM23-33 > MWDR01. The sequence continues at coordinate 41,442 of JAKJER010000026.1, forward strand.
CTCCATGCGGATGGCCAAGACGCAGAAGGCCACCCTGGATCCCGCCAAGATCTCCGGGCGCTGCGGGCGGCTGATGTGCTGCCTGCGATATGAGGACGCCGTCTACGAGGACCTTCGCAAGAAGCTGCCTCGGCGCAGCGTGTGGGTGCGGACGGCCGACGTGGTCGGAAAGGTCATCGACACGCAGATCCTCACGCAGTTGGTCCGCCTGCTGAAGATCGACAACACGCAGGTGGTGGTGGCCAACGAGGAGATCGTGGAGCGGAACGTCGAGCCGCCTCCTCCGCCCAAGGAGCGGGAATACGAGCGCAAGCCGCTCCGCGACCGCTCGCAGATGCGTCCGCTTCGCGACGAGGCGGTGGGCGAGCCCAAGGGCGAGCCGGTCCAGGCGGCGGCGGAGACGGAAAGCAAGGCGGACTGGTCGGCCGGCGAAAGCGAGCCGGCGGGCGAAGTCGTCGCAGCCGAAGAGTCCGGCATGTCGGACCCGGCGGTCCCTCGCCCCCAAGGCGTCCCGTCCGACGTGGAGTCGCAGGGCCAGTCCAGGTCGTCGAAGCGCCGTCGGCGCGGACGACGAGGGCGGTCCGGCGGGGGCGGACAGCGCCCGCAAGGCGGTCAGCCGCCGTCCGGGGGACAGGCCTCCGCTCTGGGCGACCAGGCCCGTCAACAGGGCCAACGCCCCCCGCAGCAGGGTGGCCAGGCACAGGGCCAGCGCCCGCCCGGGCAGGGCGGCGAGAGTCGCAAGAGCCGGCGTCGGCGGAAGCGCAGACCCGGCGGCGGAGGAGACGCCCCCAGGCCCAACCAGGGCGGATCCCCCGGCGGAGGACCGCCCGCTCCGCAGGGCGGGTGAGCGGCCCGGCCGGGCCGCCTGTAGAGACGCTGTCAGCGGACCGGGCAAATAGACGCCGGCAACAGCCTGCCGGCCGCTCGGGCTGTCACTTGAGGAAGTCCGGAATCAGGGACGGCTTGGAGTCTTTCTTCTGGTCCTTCTTGTCGTCCTTGGCGTCGGCGTCCTTCTTGTCCTTCTTGGGTCCCAGCAAGTCGCCCAAGCCGCCGCTTCCGGTCCCGGGCAGGGGCACGGGCACGGGCAGTGGCAGCTTGTCCACGCCGGGCAGCTTGTCGCCGATCACCTTCTCCAGCCGCTGGTCGATCTGGCGCGTCAACTCCGCCTTGGCCGCCCCGGCCAGCGAGCCCTTGAGGGCCTCCAGCGTCTGCTTCTGATCCACGATCAGCCGCGGACGGTCCACCGGGCCGCGCAGGCCGCCCACAAGCGTGAAGGTGCTCAGGCCCTGGAAGATCTGGCCGGACGTCTGCGGGGGCAGGCCCAGCACGGACTTGCCTTTCGGGTCGGCCTTGATGTCTTTGACCTGAATGACCAGAGGCAGGTCGATCTCCTCGCCGACGATCTGCCCGGCCGCCTTGAACTGCACCGTTCCCTGCGAGACCTGGACGGGCACCTTGTCGCTCAGGGCGGGCATCGGCAGGTCCTTCATCTCCACGTCGATCTTGTGGGCCGGCGCGGGCTTGCCGAAACCGCATTCGACGAACACGCGCCGCTGGAGGGCGAACTGCTGCTGCTCGCCCTGCCCGCTGAGGTCGCCGAAGCGGATGACCATCGCTTCCGGGCACAGCTCGGGCTCGCTGGAGAGGTTGAGCACCTCCAGGCGATAAGTCTTGGGGTCGCCGGCCAGGCGGATGTTCTGGATGTTCAGGCGGCGGATCAGGAGCTTCGGGCGCCGGGGCAGGACGTCGGCGGCCGACAAGGCGAAGTACCCGCGGGCGCGGGCATCGCGCCGTGCGGCCTCGGCCCGCTTGTCCGCCTCTGCCTGGGACCGCTCCTGGCGCTTGGCGAGATAGTCGCGAAGCTTCTTGAGCCGCGCCAGGGTCTTCTTGATGTTCTCCTTGTCGGAGAAGTACTCGGTGAAGACGCGGCCCATCTTCTCGGCCTGGTCTTCGGAGGTCTCCTCGGGCTCGGGCGGCGGCGGGTCCAGGACCTCGCCCGGCGAGGAGCGGGCCACGCCCGTCTCCAGCAGTGTGAGTGTCATCTCATCCACGACTATCTGCTTGGCCAGCAGGCGGGTGACGCTGAGGTCGGCCGACAGCGTCGCGACCTGGGCGAGGTTGTGGGTCGGCTTGGAGCGGTCGGTGACCTGGAGTCCGCTGAGTCCGAACTGTCCGCCGGCCAGCGAAAGCTCGGCGCTGGCGATGTCCACCTCGGCGCCGTTGGCCTGGGTGAGCTGGCGGGCGATGGCGTTGGCCAGCATTGAGCCCGACAGCAGCATGGGCCCGCCCACCAACACCACCACCAGCACGCCGCAGACGATCAGCCCGCTCTTGCGCAGCAGGGGCTGACGGGCGGTCAGGGTCTCGGCGACGGTCTTCTTGCTGCCGCCGATCAGCAGCCAGACGAAGAACCGCACGAACTTCTTCGACAGCAGCTTCTGGGCCTTGTCCCCCGCGACCATGGCGGCAATGGCCTTGCGGATGGCCTGCAGCAGCCGGGCCATCACGATGCCCAATACCGCACCGATAGGCAACCCAACGACGATCCCGCCCGCCACGCAGTAGTAGTGCAGGTCCATCAGGGCCAGCACCGGTGTGTCGCCGGCGGTTGTGAACAGGCCCTCCAGGCCCATGGAGTGGATGACGAAATAGCCGATCTCGAAAGTGACCGGCGCCAGGGCGAAGGCTGTCAGCCGCCCCAGGATCATGCACAGGATGGCCATGCCGATGTTGGTGTTCAGCACGATCAGCGCGAGCAGGCCGAGCACCCAGGTGAGGTTGAACGACGGGTTCATGCCCAGCAGGAACCCGATCAGGCAGGAAAGAAACGTCGGCAGCGGGCCCGGTCCGCCGCGAATGAACTTGGCCATCTGCTTGAGCCACTTGCGCAAGAACATGTATTTCTCCTAACTTGGCCCGGCCCAAACAGGCCGATCACCTCGCCGAGCCAGCTACTTTATACCACAGCGCAGGGAAGGTAGAATAGTCCACGGTCGGGAAGACGCCCGAAAAAGAGGAGAACAGACATGAAGAAGTTCTGGGTCGTCCGGGTCTCGCGGTTGCTGTTGGGAGCGGTCTGCCTGGGCGCGCTGGGCGGCTGTGCGATCGTGGAGGGCGTGCTGAGCGGGCAGAAGCCCACCGCGCGGATCACCGGCACCCACTTCCGGGACCTGTCGCTGAAGTCGGTGGACCTGGTCTTCGACGTGGAGATCGGCAATCCCTACAAGGCTGCCCTGCCCCTGGCGGACGTGGACTACTCGCTGGCCAGCGGGGGCAGCCGGTTCCTCTCGGGCCAGACCGCCCTGGAGGGATCGATCCCGGCCCAGGGCTCGCGGACCGTGCCTCTGCCCGTGAAGGTGGAGTTCGCGGGGCTGCTGAAGGTCCTGCAGACCGTCCGCCCCGGCGCGGTCGTGCCGTACCAGGTGGAGATGGGCCTGGCCGTGGACGCCCCGGTCATCGGGCGCACCCGCCTGCCGCTGCGGAGCGAGGGCAAACTGCCCATTCCAACCGTGCCCAAGGTCGAGTTGACACAGATCCGCTGGGGCAAGATCGGCCTGGACCAGATCCGCGGCACGGTCTGCCTGAAGGTGACCAGCGGCTGCCAGTACGCGGTGGATCTGACCGGCTTGAAGGCGTCGCTGTCTCTGGGAGACGTGCGGGTGGCCGACCTGTTGACGTCCGCACCGGCGGCGATGAAGGACGCGAACTCCCCCGCGGAGTTGGAGATCCCGATCTCGTTCTCGCCGGCGTCGGCGGGGCTGGGCCTGGTGCGGATGATCAGCGGCTCGGGCAGCGGCTACCGTCTGAACGGCGGGCTCGACGTCAAGACGCCCTTCGGGCCGATGAACATGCCCCTGAACTCCGAGGGCAAGACGACGTTCCGCAAGTGACGGCGTGCGTTACCTGGCCCGCACGATAGCCGCCGCCCAGTGCCCCTTGGCGGGGGCGGCGACGATAACGGCCTTGCCCCCGTTCAAAGTCTCGCTCTTGCCCCAGTCGCCGCTGGCGATGTCGATCCAGCGCAGATCGTACCTGCCCGGCGCCTTGGACAGGTCCAGGCGGACCGACCCGCCGTCGGTGAAGTAGAGGGCGTATGCCTGACCCGGCCGGGCAGCCAGGTAGGCCTCGTTGTCCTTGCGGTCCTTGAGCAGCTCGTTGGCCGGCTCGAGTTCCCAGAGCTTGACAAGCGTCTCGAGTTTGCGGACCGCCTTCAGCGACCCGACCGCGGGGGCCGATAGCCCGAGCCCCGAGTCCGGCCGATGGAACCGTGCGGAGGCCGCCCCGCCGATGACGTGTCGCCAGAACCGCTCCAGGCCGTCGCGGTTGTTGCCGAACCTGCCCCCGTCGGCCCCGTAGGTCTTGACGGTGTTCAGCGGGCGGGGCTTCCTGGCGATGTGCGAACGGACCCACTGGAAGTTGTCCCAGTGCTCCTGGCCCTTCTTCTGGTTGTTCTGCGAGACGTCGCAGAAGTCGTACCGCTCAGGGTGATCGAAGGTCCGCCGGTGCTGCTCGCTCTTGAGGTCCCACGCGTCCCACATCTCGGTCAGGCACACCTGCACGCCCGCCTCGGCTGCGCGCTTGCGGATGTGGGCGGCCCAGAACGCGCCCCACGCCTCTTCGCCGCTGGTCTCATTGTCCATGCAGTAGAGCACGTGGCCGTGGCGGAGCGTATACGAGAGCATCTTGTCCACGAATCGCTGCTGGTATCGGAAGACGACGGCGTTGTTCTTCTGGGCGGGCGTGGCGAAGAAGAACGGCTGCTTGTTTCGGCCCGGGTGGTCCGGGTAGTCCAAGGCCAGGCCCGACTGGGCGGGCGTGTAATTGACGTTGTTCTTGGGGTTGTACGGGTGGGGAGGCCAGTTCTTCGTCGAATAGTCGAAACGATCCCACACCTCGATCTGGACGATTGTTTCCCGCTCGGCTGTCCACTTCAGCATGTTCTCGAACCGCTGCCAGTACTCGTCGTTCCACTTCTCCAGATCGTACTTGCCGTCCTGGCGGCGGGCGAAGGGATACAGCTCGAATCCCTTGTCCGGGCGGTCGCTCATGGTGTTGCGGATGTAGTTGCCGCCCGCGGCCCGCAACTCATCCAGGTGCTGTTTGAGGTCGGGAAGTTGGAAGAGGTTGTCGTCCTTGGTGCCTCCGATCAGCAGCACGGGCTTGCCCTTGTACTGCCAGTAGCGGGGGTTGTCTTTCCACGGCTGAATGCGGTCGGCGCCGGAGTCGGCTTGGATGATCGAGAAGGCTGAGAGTATAGCCAGTCCAACTAGCCGCGGGTTGACCATGACAATCTCCCTGGAAGGTCTGCACAGGGGACAGCGGACGTCCCTTCAGGCAGATCATACAACCAACACCAACAGCCAACAACGAACAACCAGCAACAGCCCCTTTTGGTACAATCGCTCCCCATGGCGTTGGACTTTGACATCGTGGTGATCGGCGGGGGGCACGCGGGCGCGGAGGCGGCGTGGGCGGCCTCGGGGTTGTCCTGCGCGACGGCCCTGGTCACGCTCGACGCGTCGGTGATCGCCCGGATGTCGTGCAACCCGGCCATCGGCGGCGTGGGCAAGGGCCAGATCGTCCGGGAGATCGACGCCATGGGCGGACTGATGGGCCTGGCCGCCGACGCGACAGGCATCCAGTTCCGCATGCTCAACCGCTCCAAGGGCGCGGCTGTGTGGGGTCCGCGTTGCCAGAGCGACCGCCACGCCTACGCCGCCTGGGTGCAGCGGGCGCTGGGCGAACGCAAGAACCTGACGATCCTCGAGGGCGAAGCCACCGACGTGATCGTTGAGGACGGGCACGTGGCGGGGGTGAGGATCCGCCCGAACTCGCACGCGAACAGGGTTACTGGGCAGCACCCCCAAGCGAACAGCGCGCTTGAGGGTGGCACCGATGGGGAGTCGATCGACCTGCGCTGCCGCGCCGTGATCGTGACGGCTGGCACGTTCCTCAACGGCGTGATGCACCTGGGCGAGCGGACGTGGGCTGGCGGGCGGTATGACGAGCCGGCGGCCACCGGCTTGACGGCGTCGCTGGCGTCGCTGGGCCTGGAGTTCGGGCGGCTGAAGACCGGCACGTGCGCCCGCCTGGACGCCGCGACCATCGACTACGACAAGTGCACCCGCCAGGACGGCGATGCCGAGCCGGAAGCGTTCTCGTTCATGACCGCCCGTCTGAGCGTCGAGCAGATCCCGTGCTGGATCACCTGGACCAATCGCGACGTCCACGACGCGATCCGCGCCAACTTCCACCGCGCGCCCATGTACACGGGACAGATCCAGTCGACCGGGCCGCGATACTGCCCGTCGATCGAGACCAAGATCGACCGCTTCGCCGACAAGGACCGCCACCAGATCTTCCTGGAGCGCGAAGGGCGAACCACCGACTGGGTCTACTGCAACGGCATCAGCACCTCGTTGCCGCCGGACGTGCAGGACTTCATGATCCATCACATCGCCGGCCTGGAGCGGGCCAGGATCATCCGTTACGGCTACGCAATCGAGTATGACTACTTTCCGCCCACGCAGCTTGCCGCCGCGCTGGAGGTCAAGGGCGTCGGAGGCTTGTACCTCGCCGGGCAGGTCAACGGCACGACCGGCTACGAGGAGGCGGCCGCCCAGGGTCTGCTGGCCGGGCTGAACGCGGCGCTGGCTTTGCGCGGCGACCGCCCGCTCGTCCTGCGACGCGACCAGGCGTACATCGGCGTGATGATCGACGACCTGGTCACCAAGGGCGTCAGCGAGCCCTACCGCATGTTCACCAGCCGGGCGGAGCATCGCCTGAGTCTGCGGGCCGACAACGCCGACCGCCGCCTTACGCCCGTCGGACGAAGCGTTGGACTGGTGGACGACGCCCGCTGGGCCCGCCACCAGGCCGCTCTAGAGGCGGTCATGGCGGCCGACACGTTGCTGCGAAATACCCGGGTCGCAGGCAAGAGCCTGTGGGAAACCCTTCGCCGTCCGGACGCGGACCTCGCGGGCGTGCTGGCCCTGGCCGGGCCGGACGTTCGGGCACGATTCGTGCAACTGCTTTCCGAACAGCCAGATGCGGTCAACTCTCTTGTCATCGATGGACGCTACGAAGGCTACCGAGAAAAGGAGGCCTCCGCCCTGCGTCACATGCAGGACCTGGACCGGAAGCTCCTGCCTGTCGACATAAACTACAATGCCATAAGCCACTTGCGCCACGAGGCCCGGGAGAAGCTCTCTGCCTGCCGCCCGCACTCGCTGGGTCAGGCCCTGCGAATCAGCGGGATCACCCCGGCCGACGTGACCGTTCTGGCGGTCCACCTGATGGGGCGAAATGTTAAAATGGATAATCTGTAAAGGCTTGATAATCTAAAGTTGGCCTCTGCGGGTGTGTTTTTTTGGCGAAATCAGTGAACTCGGGTGCAAGCAGAACGTAACGTATTGTTTATTGGTCTTTTACGGAAACAATGGGATTTCGCCTCCCACTCAAGGATTCGATGCTTTCGGTCGAAAATTCCTATGGCAAGGAAGCGATGAGTAGGCCCGGCCAGAACGGAAAGAATCGGCAGGCCGGCCTGGAAGTCAGGAATGACTTGGCCCTAAAGCTGGCACCGCGGGCGACGATCACGGAAGCGTCGCCCGCAGCAGGCCAAGCCATGCTCCGCACAGGGTGCCTGGTGCGGGCAAAGAGGTTAGCGATATGAACGTCAATGGAATCCAACCTCCCTTCGGTCCGCAGCCGGTTGAACCGACCGGCCCGGTCAACGCGGGGCGGAATATCCAAGAGCTGCAGAACTCCGCCGACGTGGTGGAGATCTCGACCGCGGCCCAGCTTGCTGCCAAGATCGCCGAGCTGCCCGACGTCCGAATGGACCTCATCGAACGGGTCAAGGCGGAGATCGCCGCGGGCACCTACGAGACACCGGAAAGGTTAGAGATCACCGTCAGTCGTCTCATGGAAGAGCTTTTCGGCTAAGGGTGCGACAATGAAGCCGGCCAACCGGCCGGACGGTAAAAGAGCAGGCACGGACGGACCCGTGCCTGTTTTCTTTTCTTCGGTGGGCGGGGCTCGGTCGCTGGCGCGTCAGCGTTGCGTACCCGGGGCCGAGGGCGGCTCTTGAGGGGCGAGGCCCGTCGCCGGGGCGGCAGGTCTTGGCCGGTCCTGACCCGCGTAATAGGCCAGCACGTCCTGGCGTCCGATCACGCCCACGAGTTTCATCTCGCGATCGACCACGGGTATGCAGCGGAGCCCCGTAGACTGGAGCAGGCGGACTACCTTGGCGACGAGGACGTCCTCTCGCACGCTGACCACCTGGCGGGTGAAGACGTCGCGCACTCGCTTGGCCAGTTTGCTCGGCAGCAGCAGGTCGCTGGTGGAGAGGATGCCCACCAGGCGCCTCTCGCCGTCCACCACCGGCAGCGTCCCGACGTGCCGCGTGACGAACGTCTCCAGTGCCTGGCGGCAGGGCTGGTCCGGGTGGATCGTCACCGCACGCGCGTTCATGATGTCGGCTGCGCACACGCTCATGGCCCGGCGGTGCGCGCGCAGATCGAGCACCATGTCTTCCGGGTCCCCCTCGCTGGCGTCCTCGAAGCCGCACTTGCGATAGACGTGCCTGGCCCTGGCGTTGGCGACCTCGATGGAGACCAGGACCTTCTCGAAGCCCAGTTCGTAGGCGAGTTGCATCCCGCACCGCGCCAGTTCGCTGCCGATGCCGCAGTCCTGCACTGACGCCGCGACCACATCCAGCATCTCGCAGGTCTGACCTTCCATCGGGAACAGGGCCTCGTGCGCCACCACGCCCTTGTCGAACGACAGGGCCACCAGGTTGATCGCCCGGCCGATCATCGATTCCACCCACTTCGTGCACGCCTGGTCGTCGGCCGGCGGCAGGCCCGAGAACGAGGGCCTCGGCTGGAACGCCAGGTACATCTCGATCAGGCGATGGCGGCGCGGCTCGTCGAGCAGGGTGACGACGATCGGCTCGCCCTTCTTGCTGATGAAGGCGTGGGGGAAACGATAGATCGTGCTGTCGCTGACGGGGCGGATGCTCACGGTCGTCCTCCCGCTCGGTTTCGTCGGTGCGTGTGAGAGATTATACGACCAAGCCGGCGCCGAATCTCGCGCTAAAGCCCCCAGGCATTGCGGCGATCGTCCGCGCGCGGGCATCGAGCGGGATACCCTCCGCCCTCACCGGCTGCGGACAGGCGCCCGCGTCACTGGAGCTTCAGGACCTTCCGCAGATGCGGCTCCAGGCCGTTGGCATTGAAGAAGAAGCCCAGCGAGTTGGGGTGGATGCCGTCGACCAGCCCGCAGGCCTGGTCCTTGTTGAGCATCTCCAGCCCGTCGACGAAGTGGATGTTGGCGTCGCCCGCCTTGCGCCGGGCCGCCACGAGTTCGCGCGTGGCGGCCCGCTTGTCGGCCATCATCGCGGCCATCGGCGGCGAGACGCCTTCGGCTGGAAAGTAGAACGGGCTGACCGCCAGGATCGGCAGGGTCGGGAACTTGGCCCGCAGGATGTCGACGAACGCGGGCAGCCGTTGGCGGTACAAGGCGGCATTGGGGTTGCCCCAGAAGTCCAACACGATGCACGACGCGTCGATCTGGCAGATCGCCTTGGCCAGTTCCGGCTCGCCCAGCCCGTTGCCCGAGAAGCCCAGGTTTACGAAGTCCGCGTCCAGCCGCCGGCCCAGGATCGCCTGCGCGCTCAGGCCCGGGTTGGCTGCACAGCCGCCCTGCGTGATGCTCGACCCGTAGTACACGATGGGCTTGGCCACGCGGTAGGGGCGGGGCGGCTCGACCTTCGCGCCGGCGTCCAGCGTGATCGACTCGAGCGACAGCGGCTTGTACAGCGGCAGGTAGATCGTGATGTCGCGCATCGCCTTGTCGCTCCCAGCCGTCCACGTCCGGGCGATCTTGCCCGTGCGGTCCGGCCAGGCGGAACAGATGAAGTCCGCGCCGACGTACAGGTCCAGCCCGCTCTGGCCGACCGTGGTCATGTGGTGCATCGTGCCGGTGTCGGGGTTCCGGGCTGCGACGGCGATGCGGAGCGAGTCGGTGCGGAAGCGGACACGCCCGCCCGAGGGGCACTGGGCCAGCGACCACACCGGCGGGCGGAAGGTCTCTTTCAGCCGGGCGGGCAGCCGCCGCAGCACGGGTGCGTCCTCTGCGAACCACGCCAGCCCGTGTACACCCAGCCGCGGATCGGGAAACGCGATCTGCAATCCAGCCGGTTGCGTCGACGCCGCGACGGGCGCCTTCTGTTCGGCGGCCTTGGCGGCCTTGGGCGCCGGCGCGCCGGCCGCTTCAACTCCGGTCCCGAACAGCCCCATCGCCAGGGCTGAAAGGAGAAGAGAAGATGCCCTGCGAAGTACGACCCTGGAGGATCTCGCGCGATTGTCCATGTGCTCTTGCCTCTTCCTGTCATTACCACGTCGGCCGACGGAAATGGTAACGCCTCCCTCGGCCTGCGGAAAGGTCGCTTCTTTGCCGGGATTCGCAATTTTGTCGGAAGCTTCTTTTCGCTTTTGCGTTTGAATGTTAAGATGCACAGAGTTGGAAACATGCACGGGTTAGGGGAGCTGTGCCCGACCGGTCGGGATAGGAGATGACTCGCCTCTGTTCGGGTACCCGGTCGGGAAGCTGCCCGCACGCCGTGCCAGGAGACGCCGATGCGAGCAAAATCGGTCTTCACCACGGGCGAGGCCGCCGAGATCTGCAAGCTCTCGCAGCAGACCATCATCCGCTGTTTTGACAGCGGGCAACTCCAGGGTTTTCGCGTGCCGGGCAGCAAGTTCCGGCGGATCCCGCGTCCAGCCCTGATCAAGTTCATGAAAGAGAACAACATCCCCCTGGACGGGCTGGACAACCAGCAGATCCGCGTCCTGGTGGTCGATGACGATCCGGACATCGTCGACCTGTTCGTCGACGTGTTGCAGAAGGATCCCCGCTTCGAGGTCGCCGCCGCCCGAACCGGCTACGAGGCAGGGCTGCTCACCCAGCAGTTCCTGCCCGACCTGATCGTCCTGGACTACATGTTGCCGGACGTCAACGGAAACATCGTGTGCAAGGCCGTCCGCGAGAACCCTGAGCTGACCGACACGCGAATCCTGTTCATCTCCGGCGTGGTCAACCCCGCCGAGATCGAGAAGCTCAAACAGGCCGGGGCCGACGACTTCATCAAGAAGCCCTTCAACATCGAGAAGGTCGTCGAGCGGATCATCGAGCTGGTTGAGTCCTGAAGCCAATCTGCGAGGGCTGCGTGAGTGAGGGCACGGCACAGAACGGAAGCACCGGTGGCAAGCTGACCGCGGGCCAGTTCGACCTGGCCTTGCGCGAGCTGGAGCTGCCGACCTTCGCCGGCGTGGTGAAGCGAATCTGCCAGGCGGCGGGGGGGGGGACTTCGCCGGCCACACTGCAACGCCTGACCGACATCGTCGCCTGCGACCCGGCGCTGTCGGTCCGCGTGCTGGCCGAAGCCGCCCGCACCTGCGACCAGCCCCCCGGCGACATCCGTCGCGCCTGCGAGGCCCTCGGCCTGGAGGCCCTGCGCACCATCACGCTGGCCGGGCGGCTGCTGGGCGACGACGAGCCCGCCGGCGGATCGCTCAGCGGCCTGGACTACGTGGGGTTCTGGAGGCACTGCGTCGCGGTGGCGCTGGCGGCGGAGCGCCTGGCCCAGCGCACCGGTCTGGACGCCGCGGGCGCCTACACCGCCGGCCTGCTCCACGACATCGGCAAGCTCGCACTCGAACAGGTCGTCCCCAAGACGTACCGCCGCGTGCTGGAGGCCGTGCAGCTTCACGTGGGCAACATCGCCGACTACGAGGCCGGCATCATCGGCATCGACCACGGCCTGGCCGGGCGGCGCCTGGCCTTGCGCTGGCGACTGGGGGCGACGGTGGAGCACGCGGCCTGGCTGTGCCACCAGCTCGCGCAGGTCGTCCCGCAGAGCCTCCGCGAGCATGCGCTGCTGGCGAAGGTGGTGAACCTGGCCGACACCATGGTCCGCGCCCGTGGCATCGGCTTCTCGGGCAATCTGACCTTCCCGCGCCGGCCCGCGGAGATGGGCGCCGAACTGGGCCTGCGCGAGTCCGCGATCGACGAGGTCGCCCGCGCGGTCGAGGCCGACCTCCGCGAGCGCCAGGCCCTGCTGGGCCTGCTGGACGGTTCGCTCAGCGGCGGCGACGAGGCCATGAGGCTGGCCAACGCCGAACTCGGGCGGATGGGCCGGCGGCTTGGACTTCAGGTCGAGGAGCTGTCCCCCGCAGCCGGGGCGTTCGAGCGCCTGCGCCCGCTGCTGGCCGCACTGACCCAACAGCAGGCGCTGGACGACGCCATGCTCCGCCTGGGCCAGGCCGTCGCCAGTGTGGTGGGGGAGTTGGCCGAGGGCGAGTCGCTCGTCGTCTACTCGCTGGAGGTCGACGGATGCGGCCTCCTGGCCATGCGCCACGCGCCGCCGCAGACGCCCCAGTGGCGGACGCTCTCCTGCGAGTTGGCCGCGGGCCAGGCCTGCCCGCCGCCCCGCCCGGCCATGCCCGCCGACGCCATCATCGAATTCTCCAACCGCCTGCTGGGCGACCTGGCCGACCAGACCGGCTGGATCGAGCCGGCCGACTCCGCTCACCAGGCCTTCGTCTGCGGCCGGCGATGGGTCGGCGGGGTCGTCTATCCCGCCCGCGCCGGCCGCCAGGTCCGCGCGCGCCGCACGCTCGACCACCTGGCCGAGCCCCTGGCGGCCATGCTCGCGCAGGTCCAGGCGCGATGCGCCGAGCTGCGCCTCGGCGAGGAACTCGCCCGCGCCGCCCAGACCCTGGCGGGCACGCAGGAAGCGCTGGCTGAACAGCGCGTCCTGTCGGCGGTGGGGGAGATGGCCGCCGGCGCCGCCCACGAGTTGAACAACCCCCTGGCCGTCATCTCCGGTCGGGCCCAGCTCATGCGGGAGCGGGCCGGCGACGACGACGCCCGCCGCACCTGGCAACTCATCGCCGACCAGGCACACCGCATCAGCGACATCGTCACCGACCTCATGGAGTACGCCTCTCCGCCGCAGCCCCGGCCCGTCGCCGTCGACCTCCACGCGCTGCTCCGCCAGGTCGCCCACGACTTTTCCGCCACTGCTCAAGCCACGTCCCCGCGGGTCGATATATCAGTAGCAGAGGATGCCCCGCCGGTCTGGGCCGACCCCAGCCACCTGCGGGCGGTGCTGGTCGAGCTGCTGCAGAATGCCGCCGGCGCCGCCGGCTCCTCCGCCCCGCGAATCCGCCTGGCGGCTCGAATGGACCAGGCGGACGGAAACGTCCTGCTGATGGTTCGGGACGAAGGCTGCGGGATGGACGCCAGCACCGTCGCCAACGCGTTCACCCCGTTCTTCTCCCTCCAGGACGCCGGGCGGAGACGAGGCCTGGGACTGCCCAAGGCCAAACGGCTGGTCGAGATCAACCGCGGACGCATCTGGATCCGTTCCCAGCCCGCGCAGGGCTCGACGGTGTACGTCGAACTCCCGCGGGCCGACGACGGCCTGGACCGCGGTCTCGAACCCGCCCCCCCGGCCGGCGGCGACCAGACCCCCCGTTCGGGAGGCAGGAATGAGAGGCAAGACGTCGAGCACGATCCAGGCCAGGACCAACCCCACCGTCCTGGTGGTTGACGACGAACGCGACCTCCGCGAGGTCCTCTGCGACGTGCTCAACATCGGCGGCATCCGAGTCTGCGTCGCCGCCAGCGGACGAGAGGCCATCGAACTCGCCCGACGACAGCCCCCCGACCTCATCGTCACCGACCTGCGCCTGGGCGACTGCACCGGACTGGACGTCATCGACGACATCCGCCGCGACGCCTCCGCCACGCCCGCCGTCGTCATCACCGGGCAGCAGGACCCAGCCGTCCTGGCCGAGGCCTCCCGTCACCGCCTCCTCGAGGTCATGACCAAACCCCTCGACGTCCACCGCCTGCGCGCGTGCGTGACCCAGGAACTCCAGCGGCAGGCCCGCACCCGCCGCAGCGACCTCCGCACCCGTCGCTTCCGCCGACTGGCCCGCCAGGCCAACCAGGAACGCCGCCATCTCCGCACGCGACTGGCCTCCACCTGCGGCGATCTCGCCCGCGCCTACGGGAAGATCTCCGCCCAGCTTGCCGCACAGCAGACCCTCATCGCCTATCAGCAGGACCTGCTCAAGGCACGCACCGACGACGACGTCTTCCGCACCCTCTTCGGACTGTTCGTGCGGCGAAGCGGGCCCGTCTTCGGCGTGGCCATGGTCTGCGACGCCAACGCCGAACTCCAGGTCGCCGGACGGTTCGGAGTGCCCCTGCCCGACGACCTGCCCTTCTGCCGGCACCTCGCCAAGCCCATCATCGCCCAGGTCCTGGCCAACCCCACCTGCGGCACCCTCGACGCCGGCGAAGAGGCCGACCTCTTCGACCCCGCCATCCGCCGATACCTGCCCGGACTGACCCTGCTGGCCATGCCCCTGATCCCCAGCGAGGGCGAACTCATCGGGCTGGTCATCCTCTACCGCAAGGGCGAGCAACCCTTCAGCCGGGACGACCTGGACCTCACGCGGCTCCTGGGACCCTCCACCGCCGTCGTCATCCGCCGGAACGACTGACCCCGACCCTCGCCCCGGCCGGGCGGGAGTCCAATGTCCCGTTTTTCCGAAAAATCGGACCGCCGGCCGGCGCCCCCGGAATGAACCGCAACCCGCGGCAGGATCGCTCGTTGCGACGCTCCAGCTCATATCATAATAATAGGAAAAATATGAAAACTATGCGCCGGGACGGGACCGTCCAGCCCCAAATGGGACATTGGCCCGGCCCCGCGCACCGCCATCCGGGAAAAACCGACCGTGCCGCGGTTTTTCTTCGCGCATAAGCCTTTGCGGGAAAAAGCGTTGCCGTCCTACCTCCGCCCGGTCGGAATTTCGCTGCCACAAAACGACCCCCGAGATGTCCTTACCAAGGGGGGGCTCTCCGCGCGACCGCGTTCAGCGTCCGTCCGCGTCGCGTTCGTGCCACCCTCAAGCGCAGCTTGGGGGTGCCGACACCCCGCCCGTTCACTCGCGTTTCCGCGAGCCTTCCTGAAGGAGGACCCTTTCTCCGGCAAGCCTCGCCCGCGGCCGCGTTCGCGCCGACTCGGCGTTTCCGTTCCGTCCACGCATCCCTTTGCCACCCATTCAAGGAGCACCGCGATGACCCGCAAGCAGTACGACGACGACGTCCTGATCGACGACCTGGTCCTCGGCCGCCTGGGCCTCTCCCAGATCGCCGCCAAGCACGGCATCAGCCGGCGCCAACTGTATCGAATCCTCATGGGCGACTCCCGCCCGGCCCTCAAGGCCCGCATCGACCTCGCCTGCCACATGGCCGACCTGGAACTCCGCCGCTTCGCCGCCGGCCTGTTGCCCGACCTGCTCAGGCTCCATCTCCGCGAGGCCACCGAGGGCAGCGGCCCCGAGGCCCGCCGCTGCCGCGAGTTCCTGATGAAACTCGCCGTCGGCGGCCCGCTCCAGCCGCCCATCGTCAGCGACCCCCTCCCGGAAGACCACCACAAGCTCTCGCTCCGCACACACCTCCAGCAGGTCCGCCGCCGCTTGAGGATGCTGCCCAAGGACTCTCCCGACGACGAATGAAACCGCGCCCGCCCAGCCGCCGCGCGGCACGGGGGGGCGGCCCTGGCAAGCTGTGCGGTTGGTGGCACCCCTTGGGGGCGGCGAGTTCAGGCCCGAAGGGCCGGCAGCAATTAGCCGGGGGCGCAAGCCCCCGGAAGGCGGAGAAGGAACAAAGAGAGACCCGAAGGGTCGAAAGCAAGTAGCCGGCTGCGCAAGCTCCCGGCACGCTGTGTGAACTAGCCCCCTGGGGGCGCCTAGGAAAGCCCAGGGCGGGGCCGCGGGCCGAGCCCTGGGAAGCGATGGCTCTTGTCAAACCGGCTGCCGCAGGATACGCTGCCGCCAAGGTCGAAACCGGTCAGGCCACGCGCAGGACCAGCCCTGCCGCGGGCAGGGCAGGCGGCCGACCGACTCCTTGGCCGCTTCCCAGGCAAGAGAGTCTATTCGCCGTCCGGCCAAGCGGTGCGTGGAACCGGAGTATCCTTGAGCTGCCCCATGATCGATCCGTCGCAAATCAGGCGTTGCCGCCGTCGGCTCGGTGAGGTGGAAACGGAGATGTCCCGCCGCGGCGTCGAGCGGGACTCGAAGGCGTGGCACGCCTTGGTGGCCGAGCGCGACAGGCTGAAGTCCATTTGCGATCTGGCGGACCAGATTGACGAGTACAGGAGCAGGTCCCGCCGCAGCAAGGACAGTCTCGCGGACGCGTCGGACATTGAGGATCTTGTCCAGTACTGGACTACTGAAATCACCGATCTCGACGGCTGGATGATTCCAACTCTGGAACGCCGGCTACTGTCCAAGTTGCCGCCGCCGGAAAACACGTGATCCTTTTGTCCACGTGCTCATGTTGATCTTGGACATCGCTGAGTCTTCGGCTGATGGCCGCCCTGGCAACGATAGACGCGCGGTGGCGCCCTCAAACCGAAGGTCTGGGGCCGGCGCGCGTTCAGGCCCGAAGGGCCGGAAGCGATTAGCCGGCTGCGCAAGCCTGCGGAACGCTGTGTGAATTAGCCCCCTGGGGGCGCCTTGGAAAGGCCGGGGCGAGGCCTCGCGCCGAACCCTGGGAACCGATGGCCAGGAACCCCCAGCCCCAACGGGGCGCCTTGGACTTGTGCGTGCCGCTCGGCGGAGAATCCAAGAGGCCCCTCCGGGGCTCCGCGCAACGTGGGCGCAATCCGCAATAGAACACCCCGGCCGCACCGTTTTGCACCCCTAAACGCACCTCAATACCCTCTCGCAACCCCCTCCTGCCGACGCCAAAATCACTCCCCAATTATCCGGACAATAGAACCAAAGCCGCTTTTCGGCGTGCCGGCGGGGCTTTGCTCTGCACGCGTTCCTGCCCTCTTTCGGAATCTGCTTCTTGATAATCTCCCCCGTTTCGCGGTAGGCTGACGCCCGTTCAAACGGGCCGGGAGCCTTGCGTGAGCGACTTGCGTAAAGAGAAGATCGCCCAGTTCACCGCCTGGGCGGCCGAGCACATCAGCGGGGACGAAAAGGGCGAGGCCCAGATCTTCCTCGACCGCCTGTTCCAGGCCTTCGGCCAGCGCGGCCTCCGCGAGGCCGGCGCCACGCTCGAAATGCGCGTCAAGAAGGCCGACGCCGGCGGCACCGCCTTCGCCGACCTCGTCTGGAAGCCCATCGTCCTCATCGAAATGAAGCGCCGCGGCAGCGACCTCCGCCGCCACTACCGCCAGGCCTTCGATTACTGGACCCGCCTTGTCCCGGGCCGCCCGCGATACGTCGTCCTCTGCAACTTCGACGAGTTCTGGGTCTTCGATTTCGAGAACCAGATGGACGAGCCGGTCGACCGCGTCGACCTGGCCGAGCTGAGCGACCGCTACGGGCCCCTGGCCTTCCTGTTCCCCACGCAGGAACGCCCAGTCTTCGGAAACGACCACGTCGCCGTCACCCGCGAGGCGGCCGACTACCTGGCCGTCTGCTTCAACAAGCTCATCGCCCGCAACGTCGACCGCGAGCTCGCCCAGCGGTTCATCCTCCAGACGCTCGTCGCACTCTTCTCCGAAGATATCGGCCTGCTCGAACGCTACACCCTCTCCCGCCTGCTGGACGACTGCCACTCCCCCCGCGACAGCTTCGACCTGCTCGGCGGGCTGTTCGTCGAGATGAACACGCCCGGCCGTACCGCCGGCGGGCGCTTCACGGGCGTGGACTACTTCAACGGCGGCATCTTCGCCACCCCTGCCCGCGTCGAGCTCTACGACGACGAGCTCGCCCAGCTTCGCGCCGCCTGCCGGGCCGACTGGTCCCGCGTCCGCCCGGAAATCTTCGGCACGATCTTCGAGCATTCGATGGGCAAGAAAGAGCGGGCCGCCTACGGCGCCCACTTCACCAGCCCCGTCGACATCATGAAGATCGTCCGCCCGACCATCGTCGCCCCGTGGTCCGAGCGCATCGAGTCCGCCCGCACGCTGAAGGAGCTCCGCGACCTGTTGCTGCGGATGC
Organism: Planctomycetota bacterium; assembly: GCA_022705325.1. Classification (GTDB taxonomy): domain Bacteria; phylum Planctomycetota; class Phycisphaerae; order SM23-33; family SM23-33; genus MWDR01. The sequence continues at coordinate 59,486 of JAKJER010000026.1, forward strand.
AGCACTACACCGTCCTCGACCCGGCCTGCGGGTCGGGCAACTTCCTCTACATCGCCTACCGCGAGCTCAAAAGCCTCGAAGCCCGCATCCTGGAGCGCATCGCCGCCCTTTCGGAGCGCGTCGATCCCGCCCAGCGCGTCCTGAGCTTCGTCACCGCGCGACAGTTCTTCGGGCTGGATATCAGCCCCTTCGCCGTCGAGTTGGCCAAGGTGACCATGATGATCGCCCGAAAGCTCGCCATCGACGAGTTGCACATCCACGAGCCCGCCCTCCCCCTGGACAACCTAGACGCCAACTTCCGCGCCGCCGACGCGCTGATCACCCCCGAAGGCCAGGTCGCCCCCTGGCCCAAGGCCGACGTGATCATCGGCAATCCCCCGTTCCTGGGCGCCAAACGACTCAAGCCCGAGCGCGGGCCCGACTACGTCAACGCCGTCCGCAAGCTCTACCCCGACGTCCCCGGCATGGCCGACTACTGCGTCCACTGGATCCGCCGCGCGCACGACCACCTTCCGCCCTGCACCGCCGCCGACCCCTTCGCCGGGCGGGCCGGGCTCGTCGGCACCCAGAACATCCGAAACAACCAGTCCCGCGTGGGCGGACTGGACCACGTCGTCAAGACCGGGGCCATCGTCGAAGCCGTCGACAACCAGCCCTGGTCCGGCGAGGCCAACGTCCACGTCTCCATCGTCAACTGGGCCAAGACCCAGGACCCCAGCCTCCTGCCCGCCAGGCGCCGCCTCTGGTCCAAGGCCGACCCCGCCCCCGGCACGCCCAAAAAGCCCCGCAAACGCGGCAGCGGCCCGGCCAGCAAGGAGTTCGAACTCCACTACCGCGACTGCGAATTCATCAACTCCGCACTGTCCGACCAGACCGACGTGAGCGGGGCACAGAGGTTGCGATGCAACACGGAACCCCAAATGGTATTTCAGGGGCAAGTTCCGGGGCACGACGCATTTGTTCTGGCACCTGCTGATGCTAAATCACTTATTCGTTTGGATGAGCGGAACAGCGGAGTCATTCACCCCTTTATGGTGGGGCGGGATCTCGTATCAGGAAATGGGAAGCCGACACGGTTTGTGATTGACTTTCAGGGTATGGATCTTCTGCACGCAAGCGGGTATACACGTCCGTTCAAGATCATTGAGCGGATCGTACTACCCGACAGAGAGAAGAAGGCAAGAGAAGGAGCGACAGAAGACGGGACACTCCGCCCTCACCACCAGTTGTTCTTGCGATACTGGTGGAGGCATTCGTACGATCGCCCCGAGATGTTCCGGGCCATAAAAGGAACCCCCCGATACATAGTCTGCTCCCGTGTGACAAAGCGCCCTGTCTTTGCCTTTGTTGATAGTTGCATTCATCCTGATAACGCGCTGATGGTCTTTCCATTTCCCGACGACTATAGTTTCGGGATTCTCCAATCGAGCCTGCACTGGCTGTGGTTCGTGACGAAGTGCTCCAAGCTGAAATCCGATTTCCGCTACACGCCGGATACCGTCTTCGATACCTTCCCCTGGCCGCAGGCGCCGACGCCCGCCCAGGTGGACGCCGTCGCCGCCGCCGGACGCGAAATCCGCCGCATCCGCGACGCCGCCCTCGCCCACACCCGCGGCGGCCTCCGGGCCTTGTATCGCACCCTGGAATTGCCCGGCCGCAACGAGCTCAAGGACGCCCACGCCGCCCTGGACGCCGCCGCGCTGGCCGCCTACGGCTTCGACCCCGCCGCCGACCTCCTGGCCCAACTCTTGGCCCTCAACCTCTCCGTCGCCGCCACCCTGGACGCCGGCGAGCCCGCCACCGCCCCCGGAATCCCGCCAACCTACCCGAACCCCCAAGCCCTGGTGAGCGGGGATTGCATCTCGTCAACCACGGGGTGAAGCATGATCCTTAGCTTCAATGATGATAGATCGGCAATCTTGCAGCGACGCTTTGAACTCGACTGTGTCGAGATGTCGCTGGAGAGGCAGGGCAGAAACACGGATCACTGCAAAGGAGCAGGATTTTTAAGACTTGGCGAGGATGGGCACCTGCGTTTTCGGCTCTATCCCCATAACCAGCATGAAGCGCCAAGGCCCGCTCGCAACTTTTGTGCGGGAAAGATCATATCGACGGAAGAACTCTATACACTTAATGGCAGGGATATGAAGGGACGCTTGTGGGTGGCCCGAAATGTTTATCCAGAATACAATCGGTCACCATCCGGCTCGTTAGTGTTTGGCGATCTCTCCTTAATACAGTATAGTGAGAGACATTCCTATAAACACGCCAGTACTGTGGTCAATCTGTACGCTGCTCATCCGTTTGATTTTCCGAACAACGTTGGAACTGATACAATAGTCCGTCGCAAAGGAGAAGACATCTGTCATCGCAGCACGTTGGATGTTGCTGAAATCCATTCCGGGCGTCAGCAGATAAGAATCGAGTCCGTCGAGCCTGAGGGAACCGTTGTCACAGTGCAGGACCCAGACGATTCCTCCGCGATCTGGTTGAGAGACAGGTTGACAGAGGCCTTGAACTTTGTTCGCGGCACAATCACGTCCTGGATTGTGATGGAGATGCAAGAAGATGACTGCGACACAGTGTATGTTCGTGGCGGCACCGGGAAAAAGGCAGCCACGCCCGAAGCAAGTCCCCCAGTGAATACTCACCTCTATGGATATCGCCAAGACGTGTATGACCTACTGTCAGCGTACTTTCAGTATGTATTGGGTCATCGTACCACAGGGTATCACCCGCTTTCGAATATACTATATTCAATGATCGACGCGAATAGTCTAGCAATGGAATCTCGCGTGTTACCGCTATGCGTTGCCGTAGAAGGTATGGCTGGGCTGTTTCCGGGGTACACTGATGCCAGTGCCAGCAATGCAGAAAGGGAACGCATAGCCGTCGCCATAGAGCAGAGTCTCGCATCACAAGGCATGAAGGAGAGAGCAAAGGGTGCAATACAAAATATTAGTCAGCCACGGGCCGTGGACTTGCTAATGGCCCTTGTGAAGAAAGGTGTGATTCGGGAGGAATTGGTCAGGCGATGGAAGAGACTTCGTAATCGCACAGTCCATGCTAACATGGTAGCAGACATGCCGCTTCAGCAGCTATTGAACGAAATGGATGCCGTCCGTACACTCATACACGAGCTCGTATTCCTTCTCATTGGTTATAAGGGGAGATATACAGACTACTCTGTCGAAGGGTGGCCCGACAGGCAAGCCGCTGCATTCAATGAAGAGTGATTCGACGGAGGGATGGCTTGCAGCATCGTTGTGCCGGCAGGTGGCTACCCCAAGAACGATAGATGCGCGGTGGCACGCCTTGGGGGTGGCGAGTTCAGGCCCGAAGGGCCGTCGGACGGTAGCCGGGGGTGAAGCGAATCGGCCCGCAAGGGCCGATGAGCGAAACCCCCGGTGGGCGGCCGCGCGGAGTCCAACCCCAACGGGGTGTCGGAGAATGTCCGCCTGCGCGCCCCTGAACGCGGTACGACAGGCGTCCCGCCTGTCCGCGCTTCCCCGCGGGCTTTTCCGACGCCCCTTCAGGGCTTGTTGATGGAGCCGCCTGTACCGGGGGCTCGGCCTGAAGGCCTCACCCCCGGCTACCCTCCTGCGGCCCTTCGGCCCTGGACACCGAACGGCGGAAGACAGCGTCCGGCGCGTTCAGGTCCGAAGTGCCGGAAGTGATTAGCCGGCTGCGCAAGCCTCCGGAACGCTGGGTGGATTAGCCCCTTGGGGGCGCCTTGGAAAGGTCGGGGCGAGGCCTCGCGCCGAACCCTGGGAAGCGATGGCCAGGAACCCCCAGCCCCAACGGGGCGCCTTGGACTTGGGCGTGACGCTCGGCGGAGAATCCAAGACGCCCCTCCGGGGCTCCGCGTAACCCGGCCGCAATCCGCAATAAAACACCCCGGCCGCACCGTTTTGCACCCCCAAATGCACGTCAAAACCCTCTCGCAACCCCCTCCGGCCGACGCCAGAATCACCCCCCAATTATCCGGACAATAGAACCAAAGCCGCTTCTCGGCGTGCCGGCGGGGCTTTGCTCTGCACGTGCTCCTGCGCTCTTTCGGAATCTGCTTCTTGTCCTTCGTGAAGCTCGTCCAGCCGGGCTGACCGCGCCCGGCGCGGGCGCGTCGTCTCCCCAAGCAAGCAGAGCGGTTGGCGGCACCCGTTGGGGGCGGCGAGTTCAGGCCCGAAGGGCCGCAAGCGACTAGCCGGGGGCGTAAGCCCCCGGAAGGCGGAAGCAAAAGGACGAGACCCGAAGGGTCGAAAGCAATGGGCCGGTGGCACCCCTTGGGGGTGTCGATGTCAGGCCCGAAGGGCCGTCGGACGGTAGCCGGGGGTGAAGCGAATCGGCCCGCAAGGGCTGATGAGCGAAACCCCCGGTGGGCGGCCGCGCGGAAACCAACCCCAACGGGGTGTCGGAGAATGTCCGCCTGCGCGCCCCTGAACGCGGTACGACAGGCGTCCCGCCTGTCCGCGCTTCCCTGCGGGCTTTTCCGACGCCCCGTCGGGGCTTGTTGATGAGGCCGCCTGTACCGGGGGCTCGGCCTGAAGGCCTCACCCCCGGCTACCCTCCTGCGGGCCTTCGGCCCTGGACACCGAACGGCGGAAGACAGCGGCCGGTGCGTTCAGGCCCGAAGTGCCGTCGGACGGTAGCCGGGGGTGAAGCGAATCGGCCCGCAAGGGCCGATGAGCGAAACCCCCGGTGGGCAGCCGCGCGGAGTCCAACCCCAACGGGGTGTCGGAGAATGTCCGCCTGCGCGCCCCTGAACGCGGTACGACAGGCGTCCCGCCTGTCCGCGCTTCCCTGCGGGCTTTTCCGACGCCCCTTCAGGGCTTGTTGATGGAGCCGCCTGTACCGGGGGCTCGGCCTGAAGGCCTCACCCCCGGCTACCCTCCTGCGGGCCTTCGGCCCACGACACCGGTTCGGGAGTTCGGAGGACAGATACCACAACTCGTCGAATTCCGGCGGCTGGTGGCTTTCCCAAGAGGGAGACTGAATGGTTGCACCCCTTGGGGGCAGTGCGCGGAGCGAGGCGTGGCGAGGTCAGGCCCGAAGGACCCGGCCGCTCGGGGGCGGGTGTTTCTGTCGTCCCTTAGGGACTCTGCTCATGGACCGCCCTGAACCCAGGGCTTGCGCCCTGGGCTACCCTCTTTCGGGCCTACGGCCCTTCGACTCGAAGGGACTCAGTGCGCGGGCGGTGGCACCCGTTGGGGGCGGCGAGTTCAGGCCCGCAGGGCCCAAAGCGACTAGCCGGGGCCGTAAGCCCCCGGAATGCTCGTCGCGGGCGCGGACTACTCGTCAGACCGCCGCGCCTGCTTGCCGATGCAGACGAGCTCGCCGGCCTGAGTGGAGAGATACAGGCGGCGATGGGCGATGGCCAGGCCGTCCCACAGCGGCGGCGGCACCTGACACTCAGCCAGCACGGCGCCATCGGCGACGGCGATCACCTTGAGCCGGCCGTCCTTGTGCACCACGAACAGCCGCCCGTCTCCCGCCATCGCCATGCCGTAGACTTCGTTTTGACCCCGCGCGGCGGGCAGGGGCGACTTCCCGGCCGCCGCCTTGGGCGCAAAGGGATCCACCTTCCAGGCGGCTTTTTCCGCCAGGCGATACGTGCGGTAGGGGTTGCCCCCCTTGCTTACGATCTTGCCGGCTTCCCACCCGGTCATCCACTTGCTGTTGAACTTCTCGCCGTGCTCGATGTCGAAGTCTCGCCGGAAGAGCCCCGTGCTGCCGTTGAAGGAGCTGAGCACGACGTGGTCGCGGAACGCGCACAGCGGCCGCCGGGGCGCCTCGCCGCGGAAACGCGCCTGGTGGCGCGGACCGTAGGTCCAGCAGCCGCGCGGCACCCACACGGCGCCGCCGCCGGTGTCGAGCTTGGCAAAGGCGTTCCACTTGTCCACGCTGACCTTCTTGCCGTCGCGGGAGAGGATCCATCGCGACATCGCGATCCCGTCGCCTTCCTGGTGAAGGATGTCGATCGGGTCGAATTCGAGAGCGGAATTCTCGTAGAAGCCCTTCTGCGGAATGGTGTCGAGGCGGTGCACCCAGCGGCGGCGTCCCGTCAGGGGATCGACCGCGAAGATGAAGACTCCGCCGTCGGCGAAGGGTTGGCGCCCGGCGGCGAAGTAGGCGACGTCGTCGATCACCAGCACCGTGCCCGGCACGGGCCAGGGCGACTCCACCTGCCCGTAGGCGACGATCTGCTGCTCGCTCGGCGCCGCGCGGAAGCGCCAGGCAACCGCTCCGCTGTCCGCGCGAAGGGCATACACCCATCCGGCGTGCGTGCCGAACAGGCAGAGTCCGCGATAGATGGTGGGGGGGGTGTCCACGCGGCCGTCGGCTGTGAAGCGCCACCGAACGCTCCCGTCGGCCGCGTTGACGGCGACGACCTCGTGCGCGTCGCCGCGCGCGAGGAACGCCAGGCCGCCGGCGATCGTGGGCGCGGTGACCGGGCCTTTGATGAACGCGTTCTCGCGCCAGTCGCTGACGATGGGGCCGGCGGGCAACTCGGCGTCGGGCGCCGGTTTGCACGTCCATAGCACGTCGAGCGACTCCGGGCCGGGCGCCGGCGTGCTCGCGCTGCGCCAGGAATCGTGGCGATACAGAGGCCAGTCGTCGGCGGGCGCGGGGGCGGCGCCCGGGACGGGCCCGGGCGGACCTTTCTCGAGCTTGAAAGGAATCTTGTCCACCGCCTGATGGGGCGCGGCAGCCGCCCCGCGCGGCGCCAACGCGACGTACCCCCGCAGAATCGGCCAGCACGTGCAGTGCTTGGGCGTGGTGTAGATCAGGCCGTTGGCGGGGACCCAACCGTTCTCGCGAGAGCAGTTGGCCTTCGTGATCGGGTTGGTCACGAACGCACCGGTCTCCAGGTCGGTGAAATCCATGACGCCGGACACCATGTAGTTGGCCGTGGCGACCGGCGGGAAGCAATGCGCCAGGCCCGCCGGATGCGTCGCGCGCGTTTCGCCCGTGTCCGGGTCAAGCTCCCGCGCCTCAATGGGCAGGCGCTTGAGGCGGGCGGGGTCGGCCGTGTTCGTCTTGCCGCCGTACAGAATCCACAGGTCCTTCCCCACGAACATGGCGCGGGCCTGGCGGTTGTGGTTCATCCCGGGCGGGTACGCCTTGTCCCACAACGCGGTTCCCGTCCGCGCGTCGTGGACGTGCAGGGCGTTGCCCGCGTCGTGATCGGTAAGCGAGGAGACTTCAAACGCCAGGTACTTTCCGTGGAGCACCGTGCGGACGACTTTCGCCAGCCACGCCCGGTCGTCCAGCACCCACAGGACCGAGCCCGAAGTCGCGTCCAGCGCGACGCCCTGCGGTTTCGACTTGGCGGGCGGTCCGCCGTGAATGAGCACCACCTTTCCGTCGTCGGCCGCCAGGTTGCGAATGCCCGCCGCTTCGTACCGCCACAGCGGTTTCGCGCTCTGGAGTTCGAACGCCGCAGCCGCTTTGTCGTCGCAGGAGACCACCGTGTTGCCGAGCAGCAGGAGCTCTCGCGGTTGGCTCAGTCCGTCGAACGTGTGCACCGTCTCGCCGGTGCGGGCATCCAGCGAAACGAGTCGCCCTTGCTGAATGGCGACCACGTGCGTGCCGCACGCCACCGGCCGCGCCCGGTTGCCGGCCAGGCGGGGCAGCATGAACGAGGCCAGGCTGCTTTGCGCCCTGCCCAGGTCGCGATTCCACAACCGCAGGCCGTTGAAACTGTCGCGCGCGAGGATCCCGCCGTAGAAATTGCGTCCGCCGGCCGTCACGATCCCCTCCACTTCGTGGGTCGCGCCCGCCACCCAGCGGATGCGGTCGGGCGGGCCCACCGCCGTGTCGTCCGACACCGCGTTGCCGTCCGCACCGTGCCGCGGGTGGGACCACCCGTCCATCGCGGACGGCCACGGTTTGCGCGCCGTCAGGCCGCCGCCGCTTGCGGCAACGCCCTCGAACCCCGCGGCGCCCAACTGGGCCTGCGTCAAGGCGCCCGCCGGCGAAACGGCGAGCGCTCCGCCCGGCGCGATGACGCGAAACAGCTCTTTCGCGGACGCCCCCGCGCGGGTGACGATCGCGTGGTTGACGAGGTTCTCCGCGTACGGCAGGGGCTCGTATGAATCCACGAGAGCGGCGCTGACCAGCCCGTAGCGCCCCTGCGCGCGCAGCTTCGCCTGCGCCGCGACCACGCGATCGGCTCGCGTGTCCAGCACCTGGATCAGGTTGCGGCCCGTGCGACTCAGCGCGGCGGCCGCGGCGACGTCATCCGCGCCAAGCTGAACGACGAACCCCGCGCCGATCTCCCCGAGCGCGACGGACGACGCGGCTGCGAGGACGCCGCCGGCCACCAATAGGAATCTCGCGGTTCGGTTGTTGTTCATTCTCGGTTGCTCCTGAACTCAGGGTTCCCAACGCGGGTTGCTGATGACGTCATCGCGGCCCGCGGCCGTCCGGTTGACTGCGTGCGAGTGATTGTCATGTGCAGAAATCCAACGCTCATGCGCGACATGGGTGCCGACAGGCCTACCCGCCCCGTGGCCGCGACGCCATCGTTCTGATCCGGGATTTCCCGGATAGCCGGCCCGGCTCCGCTGTCGGGCTGGCTTGTTTGTATCGTACCCCCGGAATTGCGCCTAGTGCGATCTTGCGAATTCTCCTGCGGATCCAAGCCGGACTGCCCTTGGAACCTTTCCGCCGCCGGAGCGTCGAATACACGTGGCATTCCTGTGCGCCTGCCTATGGCAGGCAGGCCTACCTCCGGCAGGCAGGCTTGACCGGCCGATGCCGGCGGCGGTAGAGTCGTGCCCTGCTGGAAAGGAGATTCCCATGAACCAGCGATCGTGGAAGCTGCCCCTCGCCCTCGTCTGCCTGGCGATCACATTCTCCGCCTCCTGCGCCGCCGCCGAGGAGCAGAAGGTCAAGTCCAGGGTCGAGACCGTCACGCTCTACCGCGGGCAGGCCCTGGTCACGCGGACGGTCGACCTGCCCGCCGCGGCGGGCGAGGTCGAGGCCGTCGTCGGCGACCTGCCCGAGCAGGTCATCGGCGAAACCCTCTTCGCCTCCGGGCAGAACGTCAAGATCCGCTCCGTCCGCTTTCGCACCGTGCCGGTGGCCGAGCCGCCCGGCAAGGTCGCCGCCGAAATGGAGACCAAGATGAAGGCCCTCCAGGGCCAGACGGCCTCCAACACCCAGATGCTCACCATCCTGGAGAACAAGATGAAGTACCTCGACAAGCTCGAGAACTTCACCGCCCCCACCCTCCAGGTCGAGATGGCCAAGGGCGTCCTCAACGCCGCCCAGATCAGCGAGCTGACCACCTTCATCTTCAAGCAGCGCGACGAGCTGGCCGCCAGCCGAGTCAAGATGGGCCAGGAGGCCCAGCAACTCCAGGAACAGATGAGCCTCCTCCAGCGCCAGCGCCAGGAACTGGCCGCCGGCCTGTCCCGCACCGACCGCCAGGCCGCCATCTTCCTGTCCAAGGAGGCCGGGCCCGTCACCCTGCGCCTGAGCTACCTGGTCCAGTCCGCCTCCTGGGCGCCCTCGTACGAGCTGCGACTGGACGAGACGGCCCAGAGCGTCACCGTGGACTACGTCGCCCAGGTCCAGCAGACCAGCGGCGAGGACTGGACCGACGTGACGCTGACGCTCTCGACGGCCACGCCCGCCCTCAACGCCGAGATCCCGCTGCTGACGCCGATGATGATCGGCCTGGCCGGCGGGGCCAAGCAGATGCGCCCCCAGCCGACCACGGCCGCCGCCGCCCAGTCCTACAGCGACATCACCCGCAGCCAGAGCGGGGCCCTGGGGGCCTGGCACGCCGCCACCCAGGACCGCGCCATGGCCAACTGGGAACTCAACCGCATCTCCGCGGAGGCCCAGTCGCTCGAACTGGCCGCCACCGACGAGACCCTCCGCCAGGCCAAGGGCCTGCGGGCCCTGGAGGAAGGGCTGGCTGTCTCCTACAAGGTCCCCTCCCGCATGAGCCTCCAGAGCCGCAAGGACACCCAGATGGTCCAGATCCTTTCGGGCAAGGTCAAGGGCAAGGGCTTCTACGAGGCCATCCCGCTGCTGACCAACTACGTCTACCGCGGGCTGGAGGTCATCAACACGACCGATCAGCCCTGGCTGGCCGGGCCGTACATGGCCTACGTGGACGGGGAGTTCGTGGGGCGGGGCGAGCTGCCCATGGTCGCCAAGGGCCAGGACCTGCGGATGGGCTTCGGCGTGGACACGCAGCTTCGCTGCTGGCGGGAGCTGAAGGACAAGAGCGAGGAGGAGAAGCTCGGCAGCAAGATCGAGACCTTCACCTACGTGCTCCACGTGGACAGCTACAAGGACAAGCCCGTCGCCGTCCGCCTGATCGACCGCATCCCCATCGCCAAGGGCAACGAGATGGAGACGCAGGTGGGCAAGACCTCCGTGCCGCTCAGCATCGACCCCGCCTACGCCCAGGGCCAGGACAAGGCCAAGGGCGTGCTCCGCTGGGACATCGAGGTCCCCGCCAACGCCAGCGGGCACAAGGACTTCAAGCTCGACTACTCCTTCGAGATGAAGTACGCCAGCGACCGCCGCCTCAACGCCGCCCCCGCCCAGATGATGGAAGAAATGCGACAGGAGTACGACATGCAGTACAAGGCGAAGAGGTGAGGACTGCGCGGCGTTGCTTTCATGCGCGGCTTCGAGAGTGGTTTCGCAGATGGAGGCCGGGTTGTTGCTGTGCTGCTTGAACGACTCCGTGTAAGCATCCGGCAGCAAGACGACCATGCCCACACAGGGGTGGACATGTGTCAGTCGCCGAATGTAACTGCCTCCTGGAGTTGTTGGGCGGCGCTCGTGTACGCCTGATCTGGTCGGTTGGGCTTGTCCGGATAGCGCAATCGCAACAAGCCTGCCGCCACCATAGGCCTGAGGAACCTGGCTCGCAGCGCCACGGCGTTGCGAGCCAGCAACTCGCCCAGGTGGGCGGGGGTAAGGAAACGACCGGAACAAAGTCCGAGAATCAACTGCCTGATTCTCACCGTCTCCAGTCGTCCCGATGACCGGGCAGGTTCCGCTATGTGGCGCAGTTCCTCAAGCAGTTCAGCGCCCATGTCCTGGAGGGGTTGCGACGAGTCCCACATGCCTTTCTGTGTTGAGCCGCCCTTATGTGTGGAGCCCCCTCTGTTGTGTGTGGAGTCGCCCGCCAAATGTGCGGACCCGACTGGAACCCTAACTGCACTCTCAGCAAGCTTGTAGGTCGCCCAACGCTTCTGCCCACCTTGTTCAAGAAACCCTTTGCGGACAAGACCTTGCAGCGTCTTGGTCAGGTCGGCGGCGTGGCGTCGCGTTATTTCCCGCATCCGGCTGTTGGAGACGTGACCCTCGACACTTGCCGTCACGACGGCCTGCACCTCATCTTCGGATAGGCGGCCGAATCTCGCGCCAAACCGTTCCCGCAGTTCCGAAAGCGTGTCCTGGGGCATCAGGCTTACCATGGGCATGACCAGCCGCACGCGAGTCGGCTGTACCTGTTCCTGTATGCTGGGCCAACGCCAGTGCTGGGACCTCCAGCCTTGTCGTATCTTGTCGATTCCTGATCCGGCCTTCTCCGCGGCGCCGATCATGAGGAACATGGTCTGCAGCGCCTTGTTGCGGCATTCGCTGATCCCGCCCCTGAGGAGTTGGTCAAGTGACACCAGCAACGTTCCCGGATTTGAAACCTCAAATCGATCCCGGTATTTCTCCACCACAATCCCACCTTCGCCACGATAGTCCGCATGAATGAGTGCATTCACCAGCGCTTCGCGGATTGCCTCGTGGACCACCGTCTCGCCTACCCGGAACAGGTTCTCATCAAGTTGGAAGGGCAGCCTGAGATCCGCCGACAGCCTCTGAATCACACGGAGATAGAACTGAAAGACGTTTCCCTCCCACGTCCCGTCGATCGTCAGGCGATCGGTCCACCGGACTGCCGGATCATCCGAGAGGTGTTCTCGATAGTCCACGTGGTACTCGGGGATTGCCTCAACTGCCCGTATCGTGTCCGCCTTCCCGAACATCAGCAGGCCGGCCACCGTCAGCCCTTCCCGGCCTGTGCGGCGCTCGCGTCGCCATCCGCCCAGTTTGACGAGAAATCCCGTGATGTCTTCGTTCAGCCAAGGGTGGTTCGGCGTTCTCGCCGAGAACCGTTGGCGGTACTGGTGAATGCTCGTCACGTCCAGATCATCCTGCCCCAAACCCTCGAGAATCACTGCGTCGGCGGGCTCATCACCGCGGTCGGCCAACATCCGCCCCACTTCTTGTTCGGAACAACGGTAGTCGCCTTCGAAATTGCGGCGGTACGTTCCCGTCAGAGGATTCTGCCCGACATAGACGGGGCGCTGCCGACGGTCTGACCTTGGCACGCGGATTCGCAGGACGGTTTTGTTCCCAAGGCGATGCTCGGTCACGTCGCCCTCATGGAGCAGGTTGATGCTGATCTTCCCCCGGTTGTTCACGGTATCCCAGAACTGCTTGCGCATGACCGGCGGGTCGGCCAGGCCCTTCACCCTCCCACCGTCCTCGACGCCCAAGACGATTGCCCCGCCATCGGTGTTGGCCATCGCGCTGTAGGTCTGCCACAGGCTGCTCGGCAACCCGCCTTGGGCTGCCTTGTACTCCAGGTCCTGGTCCTCCTGGAGGCCCAGCTCTTCGTGCAGTGCGATGGATGTCAGTCCCCGTGACATGAGGCCTCCGCTTCCTGGACCATTCTGCCCGTCAACCCCGACTGTGTCCCATGCTTGCCGTGGACTTGAATGTCGCGAGGCACATCGTCCGCCATGTTCCAGATGAACTCGTGGATCCGGTTGGACTGTCCTTTTGCCATATCGTCCCGCCAGCACCTACGGGGAGCCGTGCTCACGCACGACAAGACGAAGTCTGTGTAATGCGAGTCATTAGACAGGGGCTTTCCGGGCTTGTCAATTATGCCAGTCGGATGCGTTTGCGCGGGCGGCGGAGCGGGCCCGGCTTCACTCTTCCAGGTAGCACGTGTCGGTCTGGAACCGTTGCCACTTGCGGGCGAACTCGGCCAGCTCGTCCACGTGATCGTGTATTCGCAGGCGGCCTTGGAAGACCAGATCGTCCTCAACCAGCGTATGGGCCTGCCGCTCGCCGACGCTTCGCGGCTCGTCGCGGTAGGCGATACCCAGTTCGCCCACCCGTTCGCGAACCGCCTGGCAGGAGCGGCAGCCGACCGCGTCGTGCAGGATCGTCATGTCATCGCTCCTTCTGGGCCATTCTAGGTCGACCCGACGGCGGCGCAAAAATGAGCCTGGCAACAGCGGGCAGACTCCCGCGTCATTGCCAGGCTCGAACTCTTGCGTGCGTTCCTCAGGCGGCGCGCCGCCGGCGGATGTAGCCGCCCAGGCCCGTGACCGCCAGGCCCAGCAGGGCCATGGTGGCCGGCTCGGGCACCAGCTCCAGGCGGATGGCCTCGGCGCCGTCGCCCAGCTCGACGATCGAAGCCACCCACTGGTGCTCGCCGTAGCCGGCCTCGTCGGCGCGAAGGAGGATGCCGTCGAGGTCCTCGTTGGTGATCCCGCCGCGGGCGGTGAGGATGTCGAAGGGCCCGTGTCCGATATACCCGCCGTACCAGGCCAGGTCGATGATCGCGCCGGCCTGGAGGGTGGCCTGGCCGAAGACCTCGATCCAGTCGTAGGAGACGCCCTGTTCATCGCCGCCCAGCTCGGCGGCCAGCACGCCCGACTGGAGATAGTTGCTGCCGAGGGACAGGTGCCCGGGCGACAGCCCGGCCGCGACGGTCCCGCCGGTTGCGATGGTGACGTTGCCCGCGACGAAGCCCGTTCCGCCGAGCGTTCCGCCGTTGACGACGACCGGCCCGGTGCCGGTGGCCGAGCCGGTGGCGTTGGCGGCCAGCAGCGTGCCGCCCTCGATGGCGGTGCCGCCGGTGTAGGTGCTGGCGCCGGTGAGCGTCTGCGTGCCCGTGCCCGTCTTGACGTAGACGCCGGCCGCGCTGCCGTTGGTCAGCACGCCGTCGAACGTGCCGCTGCCGTTGTTCACGCCGAAGGTGAACCTCTGGTAGCCCGCCCCGCCGTATCCGGAGCTGATGGTCCCGCCGCCGGTGAGGGCGTCGACCCGGACGTTGGCCTCCACGCCGTTGAAGACGGCGCCGGCCTCGACGTTCAGCGACGAGAGGTTGGCGGTCCAGTTCTCGTTGGCGTAGCTGCCGCCGACAAAGGTGCCTCCCTGCACGTCGATCAGCGAGCCGGCGCCCAGGGCGAAGGTGGCGGCCGTGTTGGGCCAGCGGGCCATGCCCGAGCCGGTCTTGCGGAGCGTGCCGGAGCCGCTGAACGTGGTGGAGGCCATCTCTCGCGTCCCGCCGGCGACGTTCAGTTCCAGCACCGCGTTGGCGGCGATGGAGTGGGAGGTCGAGGCGTAGGTGTTCTGGTAGACCAGCGTCCCGCCCTCCACGGTGGTCGAGCCGGTGTAGGTGTTCGCGCCGGTCAGGACCTGCGTGCCCGTGCCCGCCTTGACGTAGTTGCCGGCCGCGCTGCCGTTGGCCAGCACGCCGTCGAACGTGCCGCTGCCGTTGTCCACGCCGAAGGTGAACCTCTGATAGCCCGCCCCGCCGTATCCGGAGCTGATGGTCCCGCCTCCGCTCAGGGCGTCCACGCGGACGTTGGCCTCCACGCCGCTGAAGGTGGCGCCGGCGGCGACGTTCAGGTCCGACAGGTTGGCGGTCCAGTTCTCGTTGGCGCTGCTGCCGCCGACGAAGCCGCCCTCCTGCACGTCGATCAGGGCCCCGCTGGCGAAGGCGAAGGTGCCGGCCGTGCCGCCCCAGCGGGCCGTGCCCGCGCCGGTCTTGCGGAGCGTGCCGGCGCCGCTGAAGGTGGTCGTGCCGTAATCGCGGGTCCCGCTGGGGACGTTGAGTTCGACCGCCGCGCCGTTCGCGACGGCGTGCGAGGGGGAGCTGTACGTGCCCGTGTAGAGCAGCGTGCCCTCGTTGACGACGGTCGAGCCGGTGTAGGAGTTGGCGGCCGCCATCTCCATCACGCCCGCGCCGTTCTTGATGATCCCGCCGGAGTTCCACAGGCGGGCGGCCATCAGCAGGTCCACCGCGTCGGGGCCGTCGGCCACGTTGAAGGTGAGGCTGTTCCCGGCGTGCAGGTTGAATCCGCTGGCGCCGATGATCGAGTCCTGCGCCCCGCCGCCGGTGGCGACGATGCTGCCGCCGTAGACCACGACGTTCACGCCGGAGGTGGTGTCGATGGTCCCGCCGCCGTTGGCGTCGAAGAGGAAGCTCTTGCCGTTGAACCAGTACTGGTCGTGCCCGGTCTTGGAGATGCGGAGCGTCGAGCCGTTGTTGATGTTGATGTTCCCGCCGGTGTAGGTGTAGGCCCCGCCGGAGGCGTTGTTCAGCACCAGCACCCCGTCGTTGATCGTGGTCTGGCCGGTGTAGGTGTTGGCCAGGTTGAGGGTCGTCGTGCCCGCTCCGGCCTGGACCACCGAGCCGGACCCGCCGATCACCCGGTTGGGCGCGTAGGCGTCGGAGCGGTTGAACACGACGGTGCCGTTGTTGGTGACGCTCCCGGTTCCGGCGGCGTTGGGGAAGTCGCCCGTGGTCCCGCCGTCGCCGATCTGCATGGTCGAGCCGGCGCCGATGGTGCAGGTGTTCTGGCTGCCCGTCCCGTCGGTCATGATCAGCGTGCCGCCGCCGGTGAGGTTCAGGTAGCCCCACGTCGAGCCTTCCTGGTTGCCCAGGTGCCCGGCCACGATCAGCGTCGAGCCCGGCGCCACGTTGACCGTCGTGGTGTTCGCCCAATGCGTGCGGGCGTCGAGCGTGCTGGGCGGCGTGCCGGTCACGTTGACGGTGACCCCGCCCCAGCCGAGGAAGAGCTGCCCGTACGTCCCGCTGCCGTCGGCTGCGCCGGCCGCGGTGACCGTCGCCCCGTTCTGGAGGTTCAACGTCCTTCCGCCGGACAGCAGGATCGCGTGGTTGTGTCCGGCGCTGGTCGAGGTGTCCGCCAGCGTGCCGCCGTCGATGGTGATGCTGGACAGGTCGCGAACCGCGTCGCCGGCGGCGGCCAGGTTCACCGTGGCACCGGGGTTGATCGTCAGGCTGTTGCCGATCCGGATGGTCTGATTGGCGCTCAGGGCGAGCGTGCCGGCGTTCACCGTCGTGGCGCCCGTGTACGAGTTGGCGACGGCGAGTTCCAGGACGCCGTCGCCGGTCTTGATGATCCCGCCGGCGTTCCACAGCGGGGCCGACACCTGCAGGTCGACGGGGCCCGTGCCCGCGGCGACGTCGAAGGTGAGCGTATCCGAGTTGTGCAGATTGAATCCGCTGCTGCCGATGATCGAGTTCTGCGCCCCGCCGCCGGTGGCGACGGTGCTGCCGCCGTAGACCACGACGTTCATGCCGGAGGTGGTGTCGATGGTCCCGCCGCCGTTGGCGTCGAAGACGAAGCTCTTGCCGTCGAACCAGTACTGGTCGTGCCCGGTCTTGGAGATGCGGAGCGTCGAGCCGTTGTTGATGTTGATGTCCCCGCCCCGGTACGTGTAGGCCCCGCCGGAGGGGTTGTTCAGCACCAGCACCCCGCCGTTGATCGTGGTCTGGCCGGTGTAGGTGTTGTTGCCGTTGAGCGTCAGCGTGCTGGTGTTGCCCTTGACCAGGTCGCCCGTGCCGCTGATCACCCCGGACATCGTGTTGTCCACGGTGCTGTTGTAGTGGAACGTCCCGTTGTTGATCATCGCGTTCGGCCAGGACCCGCCCTCGAACGTGCCGTCGCCGCCGATCTCCACCGTGCCGTCGCCGATGGTCAGCCCCGTGCCTCCGCCGTTGGCGATGACCCGGACGGTCCCGGTGAACGTCTGCGTGCCGGTCCCCACCTTCGTGTAGTGCCCGTAGGAGATCCCGTCGTTGTGCGACAGTTCCCCGCCGAACGTGCCCGAGGCGTCGCCGACGCCGAAGGTGAAGGTCGAGTAGCCGGCCCCGCCGTAGCCGCTGCGGATCGTCCCCGTCCCGGTCAGCGCGCCGACGCGGACGTTCGCCTCCACGCCGTTGAACAGCGCCCCGCCGGCCACGTTCAGGTCGGAGGCGTTGGCGGTCCAGTTCTCGTTGGCGCTGCTGCCGCCGATGAAGGTGCCTTCCTGCACGTCGATCAGGGCCCCGCTGGCGAAGGCGAAGGTGGCGGCCGTGCCGCCCCAGCGGGCCGTGCCCGCGCCGGTCTTGAGGAGCGTGCCGTCGCCGCTGAAGGTCGTCGAGGCGTAGTCGCGAGTCCCGCTGGGCACGTTCAGTTCGATCACCGCGCCGTTCGCGACGACGTGCGAGGTGGAGCCGTACGTGCCCGTGTAGAGCAGCGTGCCCTCGTTGACGGTGGTCGAGCCGCTGTACGTGTTGGCGCCGGCCATCTCCAGGATGCCGTCTCCGGTCTTGACGATCCCGCCGGCGTTCCAGATGCGGGCGGTGACCTTGAGATCGCTGGCGTCGCTGCCGCGAGCGATGTCGAACACGTCGATCACGCCGCTGTTGATGTTCATGCCGCTGGAGCCGGTGATGAAGTTCTGGGCCCCGCCGGTGGTGCGGAAGGTGTTGGCGGACCAGGCGACGAAGTTCAGCCCCGAGGAGGTGTCCAGCGTGTTGCCGCCCGTCGAGCCGAAGGTGAAGGTCTTGCCCGACAGGTCGTAGCGGTCGCTGCTGCCGCTGCGGGTGAAGCGAAGCGTCGAGCCGTTATTGATGAACAGGTTTCCGCCGTTGTACGTGTAGGTCGAGCCCGAGGTGTTCTCGAAGACCAGCAGCCCCTCGTCCACCGTCGTGGCCCCGCCGTAGGAGACCTGGCCCGTCATCACCAGCGTGCCGGGTCCGGCCTTGGTCAGGCCCGACGAGCCGCTGACGGCCCCGCCGATGGTGAGCGTGCCGGCGGCCACGGTGACGGTGGGGGCGCCGCTCAGGCTCACCGCGCCCGTGCCCAGGCTCATGTCGCTGCTGCCGGCGAAGGTGAAGCTCCCGCCGATGTTCACGCCCCCGTTGTTGCTGAACGTCCCGGCCGCGCCGGAGGTGTTGTCCAGCGTCCCGCCGTTGAGGCTGAGCTTGCCGCTGCCGCGGGCGTTGAGGCTGGAGAAGGCCAGGGCGTTGGCGAAGTTGAGCGTGCCGCTGTTGAGCACATAGCCGCCCGTGCCCACCAGAGTGGTCTTGTCCGCGATGGGCTGAATATTCACCGTCGGGCCGTTCTGCGTGATGGCCTGCCCGCTGTTGTAGCCCAGGATGGTGTTGAAGTTGATCGTCCCCCCGCCGTTCAGCGCCAGAGCCGTGTTGTCGTAGTTCAACCCGCCGGCGTTCCAGGTCTGGGCCTGGGTCAGCGTCGAGCCAGCCGCCACCAGCCACGTCTGGCTGGCGCCGAGGTACTTGTTGGCCGTCCCGATCAGTGTGACGTCGGCACTGGCGGAGTTGATCTCCAGGCCTTCCCACGGGAACTGGCTGCCGTCCAAGTTGACGGTGAAGCTCGCCCCCGCGAAGTCGCCGGCGGAGGCGCCGAAGATCATCTTCGGCCCGTTGTTGGTCAGGCCCACCGGCGTGCCCGTCCCGTCGGCCTGGTAGTTCCAGTTGGCGGCGGTCGCGCTGTACGTGCCGCTGGGCGAGCCGAAGCCGGCATCGCTCCCGTTGACGTCGAAGTAGTACGTGGTGGCCGCCGTCAGCGGCAGGCAGGCCAGGGCCAGAAGCGACAGGGCGGCGACAGTGTGGCGAAATGATGCCATGATCATCTCCGTTCTCCTACGAGTCCTCTAGAACCTCGTCCATTAGCGAATTGAACGTCCGACAATCCGGGCCTGGGCCCGGTCTGCGGACGGTTTTGGCTTCACACCCTTATTGTAAGGGGACTTCTGACCTTTGTCCATACCCATTCAGGCTGACTCATCCCCACTTTGACGCCGCCTTCCTGGAAGCCGCCGCCCGGGCAGGCCGTACCTTCGGCAGGGCAGGTCGGCCCTTAAGGGAGGCAGGGCCGAAGGCCCGTAAGAAAGTAGCCCAGGCCGAAGCGCAGCGAAGGCCTGGGTGCCAGGCCCCCAACCCGCGGAGCCCCAACGGGGCGGCGTAAGCCGTGGAACACCGACACGGCAACGATGATCACGCGCGAACCGTTACACCGCCCTTGCAGGGCTCGGGCATCCCGCCGTCGCCACCCTGGCCTGCGCTGCGCTTCGGCCAGGGCTATCCTACGCCGGCCCGTTGGGCCTGTACGGCGGAGGGTATGAAGATGTCGGTCACTGAGAGTCTACAGACCCACAGAACATGTCGGGCGGGACCGCCCTGCGCAGGTAGCGCATCTTGAAACTGGGGATGAATCAGCCATTCAGGCGGGGATGTCCGAGAATAGCCCTGGTCAGCCCGGCGGAATGCCTTCCGCGAGTGCGGACCAGACCGTAAGATAGGCGTCATGAACGTATTCCTTGCAGGCATCATCCAGGGCTCGATCGCCGAGGCGAAGATTCACTCGCAGGACTGGCGCGAGCCGATCAAGCAGGCCCTCGCCCGCCACGTGCCGCGGGCGGAGGTCTACTGCCACTACAGCGAGCACCCCAACTCCATCACCTACGACCTCCCCGAGATCAAGGCCACCCTCGCCGACGGCATCCACCGCGCCGCCGAGTGCGACGTGCTCGTCGCCTATCTGCCCTCGGCCTCCATGGGCACGGCCATCGAGATCTACGAGGCCGCCCGCCGCGGCGCGGTCATCCTGGCGATCAGCCCGATGGCGGCCAACTGGGTCCTGCGGGCCTACTGCGACCGCGTCTTTCCCGACGTGGAGGCGATGGAGACATTCCTGGCCGGCGGGGGGCTGGACGAACTGTCGGCCCCGCGAGGCCCAAAGGCGGACAAGCCCCTATGACCATCTCCGTGCTGGACTTGAGCGTGGACGAGTTGAAGCAGGCCCTGACCGACGCGGGCCAGCCCGCCTACCGCGCCGCCCAGATCGCCGACTGGGTCTACCGCAAGGGCGCGAGCGACCCCGCCCGCATGACCAACCTGCCGCCCGCGCTGGCGGGCGAACTGGTCGTGATGACCTCGCGCGTCGCCCAGCGGGCCGACAGCTCCGACGGCACGATCAAGCTCCTGCTCGAACTGCGCGACGGCGAGCGGATCGAGACCGTCCTCATCCCCACCCCCGACCGGGCCACCGCCTGCCTGTCCACCCAGGCCGGCTGCTCCATGGCCTGCTCGTTCTGCGCGTCCGGACTGGGCGGGCTGAGGCGAGGCCTGACCGCGGGCGAGATGATCGAGCAGATCCTCCACCTCCAGCAGGCCGCCCAACGCAAGGTCACCCACGTGGTCTTCATGGGCACGGGCGAGCCGCTGGCCAACTACGAGCCCACCGTCGCCGCCGTGAGGGCGATCGTGGACCCGGCCCGGCTGAACATCTCCGCGCGTCGCGTCACCGTCTCGACGGTGGGCCTGCCCAGGCAGATCCGGCGCCTGGCCGGCGAGGACTTGCCCATCACGCTGGCGATCTCGCTGCACGCCCCCAACGACGCCCTGCGACGCCAGATCATGCCCAAGGCCGCCACCGCGTCGATCGACCAGATTCTGGCGGCCGCCGAGGAGTTCTTCCACAGCCGCAACCGCGAGATCACCATCGAGTACGTCGTGCTGGCCGGCGTGAACGACACGAACGTCTGCGCCGAGGCCCTGGCCCGCATCGCCCATCGCCTTCGGTGCAACGTGAATCTCATCCAGTACAACCCGCTGCCGGAGGGCGTCGGCGAGCGCCTGCCCGCCCGCTATCGACGCCCCAGCGCCGAGTCCATGCGGGGTTTTGCCCAGCGCCTCCGCGCGCGCGGCGCGAACGTGCAGGTCCGCAGGAGTCGCGGCCTGGACGCCGCCGCGGCCTGCGGACAGCTCCGCGCACAGGCGGGCGAAGACGGACGCAAAGGCGCAGAGGAACAGGGAGAGACAGAGTAACGGGTCCGACGTCGAAGGGCTTGGGTCCAGTGACGGCTCGTAGCTCCTTGAACGCTCGCGGCTTCGCGGAACGCTCCCTCTGCTGTTACGCGATAGCCGTGAACTCTTCCTGACCCCTTTTTCACTTCTTCACTCGAGTCCGGGTCCGGCGATGCGTTGCCCGGCCTTCTGGCGGGCCTGGTCGTCGCGGTCGAACGTGCCGTAGAACAGGGCGTTGGCGTCCATCCACGTGGCCAGGCGCTCGACGTCCTGTTGGCTGAGGGCGACCTTGTTGTGCCCGCCCAGCAGCATTTTCATCACCTTGCTGCCGCGCGCGCCGAAGAAGTCCACCTGCGACAGCGGCTCGCTGTTGGCCTGGCGGAAGTTCCCGCCTCCCCAGGCCGAGAACCGCACCCGCTTGGCCAGCGCCGTGTACGAGCTGGTGTAGGGACCGTCCGGCTTGCCCGTCAGGTCGATGCCGCCCTTGGGCTTGTCTCCGCCGTGGCAGCCCGTGCAGTGCTTGTTCAGCACAGGCTGGACCAGCAGCGGGAAACTCAGCGGGCGCGAGCCCTCCGGGGCGGGACGGATCGCCGACGCCCCGCGCCGCATCGCCAGCGGCACGCCCGAGCGGCGCGGCGGGGCGGTGGTCCGGCTTTCGTGGCAGCCCACGCAGCCGGTGGTCTCGCCCGGCTGGAGATACGTCACGCTCCGCATGATCTGGATCGCCTGCCCGCGCTCGTCCAGGGCCTGGAAGTTCAGCGGCAGGCCGGCCGGGGCGCGGAAGTACGCCGAGCCGTCCGCCTCCACCGGCACGGTCCCCAGCACCTGCTTGCCGGGCGAGGCGTTGGGCAGGCCCACCGGCGGGTTGTTGATGCCCGGCGTGGACTTGGGCAGCACCTGCACCACGCGCAGGGCCCGCACGCTGCCCGGCGGCAGGGGCGGGTCGGCCGCGTACACGTCCTGAAGCAGGAACAGCCCCTCGCTGCCCTTGCCCGCTATTTCCGGCTCCAGCGACAGCACCGGCGGGCGCGGGCGCGGCCGCAGCGGCATCGGCCACAGGCTCGACAACTCCGCGTCGCGGTGCAGCAGTTCCTTGTTGCCGTGCGCGTCCACCAGGTACAGGCCGAACATGTTCGGCGAGCAGGCCTTCGGCTCGCCCACCAGCGGCTGATAGCTGTAGGCGGCCAGGAAGACGCTTTCGCTGAGCGGGTACGGGCTGCGGTAGCAGTGCCCGGGCCAGCGGAGTTGCTCGACGGGCGCGGGCGGCGTCGGCCCGCTCGGGGCGTACCAGTGCGGCAGGACCTTGCACTCGCCCTCGGGGAACAGGGCGTCGCTCGTCAGGCGGGCCAGCGGGGCCGGGCCGTCCACGCCGACGGCGGTGTCGACCAGGATGATCGAGCCCGCCGTCATCGCGTGGTGGGCGGCCGCGGTGGCCATCACCCGCGTCGAGCCGGGCACGGCCCGCGGCTCCCACACGCCGACCGGGTTGAACGTGTTGTTCCCGTAGAACGCCACCGGGTTGCTGCCGTCCGGGCGGACGGCCCAGAGTTGCTCGTAGAAGACCGCGTGACGGTCCACGTAGTCCCAGCGGGTGTAGACGATCCGCCCGTCGTTGAGCACGGCGGGGTCCCACTCCTGCGTCTCGTGGAAGGAGATGGGGCGGGGCCGGCTGCCGTCCGCCTCGGCCAGGGCCAGCGTGTAGTTCTCGCAGCCGGGGCTGCCGCAGCGGTGCCAGCCCCCGCGCCGCGTGGAGATGAAGAGGATCCGCCCGTCGGGCAGATAGCGCGGCGAGAAATCGTCGAAGTCGCCCTCGGTGAGCCGGCGCGGCTTGCTCCAGCGCACAGCGGTGGGGGAGCCCTCCAGCCGCAGCTCGTACAGGTGGTAATACCGCCCCTTGTGGCCCTGGACGGTGTTGCCCGGCGGCGTCGGCGCCTCGCAGTAAGAGAACAGCACCCGCCTGCCGTCGTACGAGACGTCCAGGTGTTGATAGCTGCCCGCGGGCAGATCGCCGGCCGTCAGCGACCGGGCCGCCAGCGACCGCCCGGGCCGCTCCAGCACGAACACCCCGCCGCCCGGGCGGGCGTAACGCCCGTAGTATTGCGTGAGCTGATGGCTGAACGTGCCCGGGACCTGCTTGATGAATGCCAGCGGCCCCGCGCCGGCCGGCGGGTTGGCCAGGGCGACCTCGCGCCGCACCCAGTGCACGCGCCGCCAGAGGTCTTCCCATTTGCCTTCGCCGGCGCCACCCCCAGGCGCTGTTTGCTTGGGGGTGTCTTGCGCTTTGCTTTGGCTGGTGCCACCCTCAAGCGTTGTTTGCTTGGGGGTGTCTTCAGGTTTCGACTTCTCCTCCGCTTGCCGCAGGGCCGCGAACTCCTCGCCCAGCCGCCGCCACCGCTCGGGCAGGTCGCCCAGCTCGGCCCCCGCCCCGCGCAGGTCGGCCAGCAGCCGCCCGCCCCGCTCCAGCGTCCGCTCGATCGCCGCCGGGTACGTCGCCGCCTGCCGCTCGGTGCCGATCCCGTCCTGCATCCGCCAGTCCTGCTCGATCGCCTCGCGCTCAGCCGGGCTCAGACCCAGGCACGCGCTTCCGACGCCGGCGTCCTGCGCAGGCGTTCCGGCGGCGTCCGACGCCCGCACGGGCGGGCTCCAGACGCACGCTCCCGCCAGCGCCAAGACCGCAGCCGCTCGACATGTCCAACTCATGGTCGCCTCCCTCGATCCCATCATACTGCCCGGCGTCCTTCACGCCAGATTTTTCCCGCCCCGTGCAAAATCCGCTTGACCCTGTTGCCGAAATAGATACTATAGAGGGTCCGTACGCGGGCGTAGCTCAGTGGTAGAGCGTCACGTTGCCAACGTGAATGTCGTGAGTTCAAGTCTCATCGCCCGCTTT
>JAKJER010000027.1 GCA_022705325.1 Planctomycetota bacterium
CGTACAACTTCCCGTTTCGAAGGCTCCGAAGAATGTACACGTGAAACACGACCGTCTCCAGCAACGAAAAAGCCCCGCTTTCGCGGGGCTCTTGAAGTCGGGGCGACTAGATTTGAACTAGCGACCTTCCCGTCGGGACGCTCTAGCCAAGCTGCCCGCCCGCCAGGGCTTTCTTCTCTCGGGAGCCAGCGACACTCTTGAGGTACTGTTCGCGCTGGGCGGCAGACGACCGGTCCGGATGCGGCTCGCTGTGAAGCAGTTCCCACGGGCCTTGCTGGCGGGTGAACCGGCCGCCCCGGCCGGAGTTGTGCTCCGCGAGGCGTCGCCGAACGTCGTCCGTATGCCCCACGTACAACTTCCCGTTTCGAAGGCTCCGAAGAATGTACACGTGAAACACGACCGTCTCCAGCAACGAAAAAGCCCCGCTTTCGCGGGGCTCTTGAAGTCGGGGCGACTAGATTTGAACTAGCGACCTCTGCGTCCCGAACGCAGCGCTCTAGCCAAGCTGAGCTACGCCCCGAGGCAACTGGTTCCTGCAACTCCTGCCGGAGAGCCGACAGGCGGGATAGACAAATCAGTTTATCAAAAACAAGAGGCAAGTCAAGGGCCAGTGCGACCTGCCTGCGGAAAAACATGCCCGGCCCAGCGCGCTGTAAGCCGAGTTCTGTCCCGCCGGTCCCCGGGCAAGGGGCCGGCGGGGAAGGCCATTTCTCTGGACCCGCCCTCGCGGACGGGCTCTTCCGTTTCCGGAAAGCGGCCTACCCGCGGCTGTCGGCCTGAACCTGGCCAGCCGCTGCTTGGCCTTGCACCCGGTGGGGTTTGCCATGCCACCCGCCTCGCGGCGGGCGCGGTGCGCTCTTACCGCACCATTTCACCCTTACCGGCCGAGAGCCTTGTGACGGGGGCTCAGGCAGGACCGTCGCCCGAAGGCGGCGGGCCTGTCTCCCGGCCGGCGGTATCCTTTCTGTTGCACTTTCCCTGTCCCGCAAGCGGGACGGTGGGCGTTACCCACCACCGTGGTTCAGCGGTGCTCGGACTTTCCTCCCCCGGCCTGACGGCCGGGAGCGGCCTTCCGCGCGCTGGGCCGACCAGGATTATACGTCGGCGGACCGGATTTGGCACGAAGGATGTGATGAGCCGTCCGTCTCCGCCCGTGCCCGACGGGAACATCGCCCGAAGGCGGGGTCCCGCGGGCTTCGGAGTGTGACCGCTACGGTTGGCGAGGGGGTGTTACGTCGCCGGGGACCATCTGGTCGCCGCGCGGGCGGGTCATCTTGACCACGACGGCGGACCACTTGGCCTTGCAGGAGGGGCAGTCAGCCTTGGGGGCGCCGTTGACCACCGGGACGGGCTCGTCGCGGTCCTTGCTCTGCCCGGCCAGTTCCTGAAGCGTCATGGAGAACTCGTGCCCGCATTTCTCGCACTTGAGGTTGACCTTCTGCTGGGCCCGCTGGTTGCTGATGGCCGTCCCGCTGCCGCCGGGGCTGGCGAACGTGAAGAACGTATAGGCAAGGGCGCCCAGGATCACCAGGACCAGGACACCCAACAGCCACGTGGGGGCCGCTCCGCGGGCGTGGATTCGACGTGTTGTGCGCAACAGACGCTGCTCCTTCGACCCGTCGCGGGCCGCTTACAGGGGCCAGAAGACCTCGTACACCCGCTGGATGTCCACGCTTCCGGGATCGGAGATGCCGAACTTGCGATCATCCGGGTTGGTGCTGCCGGGCGGGTAGGGGAAGCTCAGGGTGTCCGGATCCTTCCACTGCCAGAACTCGACGTGACCGTCGCAGAAGCCGAGGTTGTCGCCGTCGCCGTGGTTGCCGCCCACGTAGTCGATCCAGCTGTTGATCCCGCCGAGCATCCACGAGTTCTGGTTGTAGCCGCGGAAGTCGTCATCCTCGATCATGGCCATGCAGTGGCTGGGGTCGCGAATGGAGCGGAAGTCCTCTACGGAGCCCTGTCCAGCGCCGCCCTCCCCGCGGAGCAGCCCGTTGAAGGAGTAGGACGAGTAGTAGTTGTAGACCGGCGTCGGGCAGCGGTACGTCGCGGCGTTGTTCAGATACTGGTACAGCACGCCCTTCTCGATGGCTTGCAGCGAATTGCCGTACTGCCCGCTGGCGACCCAGGTGTCGCGCCAGTGGCACCATTCGCGGCTGTGCGGACCCGAGCAGTCGTGCTCGCAGGTGAAGTGAATGGGCTTGGCGCAGCCATTCACGCAGCCGTGATTGGACGTGTTGGCGGAACTGATGATCATCCGGTGGTTGGAGGCGTACTGGGTCCAGGCGGCGAGGATGTTCTCCTGGTTCTTGGCGCACTGAGTGGCCTGGCCCCGCACCATCGTGCCGCGGAAGGTGGGGGACATGACAGCCAACAGGATGGAAATGATCGCCAGGACCACCAGCAGTTCGATGAGGGTGAACGCCTTGGATTGTCTCATAGCCGCTTCCTCTCGGCCCGCCTCTGCGGAGACAGGCTTAAGGTATTATAATGGGTCCGCCACCTGGTCTCAATACGGGTAAACCCGGCTGTACGGTCTAATCCCAGAGGAATGTCTGCCCGGTCAGCCGGGTGTAGGCCTCGATGTACTTGGCCCGCGTCTTCTGGACGATCTCCGCCGGAAGCAGCGGGGCCGGCGGGGTGCGGTCAAACTGGATGCGATCGAGGTAATCGCGGACGAACTGCTTGTCGAAGCTGGGCTGGTCCCGGCCGGGCTTGTACGAGTCGGCGGGCCAGAACCGCGACGAGTCGGGCGTGAGGACTTCGTCGATGAGGATCACCTCTCCCTGGTCGTCCAGACCCCACTCGAATTTGGTATCGGCGACGATGATGCCCCGCTCGGCGGCGTAGTCCCGGGCCTTCGCGTAGACGGTCAGCGACTTGTCGCGAAGCTGGGTCATGATCTCGGCGCCGACGGCCTGGCAGGCGTCGTCGAAGGTGATGTTCTCGTCGTGGCCGGCCTCGGCCTTGGTGGTGGGGGTGAAGATGGGTTCGGGCAGTTGGGAGCACTGCTTGAGGCCCTCGGGAAGGGCCAGCCCGCAGACCGAGCCGCTCTTCTGGTACTCCTTCCAGCCGCTGCCGGCCAGGTAGCCGCGAACGATGCACTCGATGGGGACGACCCTGGCCCGCTTGCAGAGCATGAAGCGCCCGTCGATCTCCTCGGTGCGGAATTCGACCGGAAGATCGTCGAGATCGGCCGACAGGAGGTGGTTGGGCGTGATGTCCTTCAGCAGGTCGAACCAGAACAGGCTGATCTGGGTGAGGACCCTGCCCTTGTCGGGGATGCCGTTGGGCATGACGACGTCGTAGGCGCTGATGCGGTCAGTAGCCACGATCAGCAGCCCCTGGGGCAGGTCGTAGATGTCACGGACCTTGCCCGACCTCTTGGCGTGGTTGGGCACCGAAGTTGTCAGTAGCGCCGTGGTCTTCATAGCGGGCCTGTTGTACCGCAAAGCCGCCGGGCTCGTCAAGAGCGGCCCACGCAGACATTCCCGCCTGCCGGCAGCCTGCCTGCCGGAGGCCAGGCCCCCATCCAGCCCATGCCTGAGCTACTTCCGGGCCAGGACTTTGCCGATGCCCTGGCAGATAGCGTCGGCCAGCCGGTCCTGGAAGGCGTCGTTCTGGAGTTTGGCGGCGTCGGCCCAGTTGGAGAGATACCCCAGTTCCACCAGGACGGCAGGACAGTTGGTGCGGACGAGAACGCGGTAGTCGGCCGAGCGCACGCCTCGATTGTCCAGCCCGGTGGCACACAGGCCTCGGATGATGGCGTCGGCGGCGTAGCGGGACGAAGCCGACGCCGACCGCGAGACATACACGGTGAAGCCCTGGGCGGACCGGTTGGCGGCGGAGTCGGCGTGGATGGAGACGAACAGGTCCGCCTTGGCGCGGTTGGCGACGTCGGCCCGCTCCTCGAGTTCCAGGAAACGGTCGTTGCTGCGGGTGAGGATGACGCGGGCGCCGCGCTGCTGGAGCTTGACGGCCAGGCTGCGGGCAACGGCCAGCACGATGTGCTTTTCCTGCTGCCCGGTGACGGCGGTGGCGCCGGGGTCCTTGCCGCCGTGCCCGGGGTCGATGACGATCGTGCCCCTGAAGTCGCCCGTCCCCGCGGGGGGTTGCGGGCCGATGGGGGGCGGACTGACGGCAATGCCCGAAGGGGCGTCCCGCAGGGCGGCACGGATCGCAGGGACCATCTGGGGCTGGACGAAGACCTCGTTGCCCATGCAGACAACGTCACCGTCGGCCACGGGCCGACCGTTGACGTAGACCTTGCCCCCGGGATTGGCGTAGACGACCACGCTGTTGCCCCGCCCTTCGAGCGTGGCGCTGCAACGGCTGAGTTGGACGACGGTCAGGTTGAGCTGGTCGGCCAGCCGCCAGGCGCTCAGCATGCCGGGCGGGGAGAGGTTGTCTCCGCTATCGACCTTGGGCTTCTCGCAGCCGGCCAGCACTATCAGGGCGGCTGCCGCGAACAAGAGGACGCCTCGCTTGATTTCCCATCGGGGCAGGTGAATTCTCATCGGCTCTGCTTCCATCTGCAATGTCCGTCCGTGAACTCCTGCATCTGCCTACGCAGCAGGCGGGTCCGTGCCTGCAACTGTTATCGGTGATCGTGTGGAAAATCTGCGGCCTTTTTGGCCGGCTCTCCTTGCCGCCTGCCCTGCCTCCGGCAGGCAGGCTGCCGACAGGCCGTCGGCCGGGACAACGCGCCGACCACCACCCGGAGGCGGGCCCGCCACAGACTCCAAACGCCCTCACGGGCACACGGCAAACGCGGCCCGCGATTCACATGGAGTTTACCGTCCCCGGGGCGAGAGTTGAACAAAAATCAGGAACGTCAGCCAGGCCAGGAACACCAGCGTCAGAACAACGAAGACCCACACCCGGCGGCGGGGGCTTCGATCGGGGATCCCGTCAACCACGTCCACGGGCTCGGGCGGAGGCGAGTCGTTCCCGGGGGCGGGCGGCGTGGCTCGCCCTGGCGATGGCTTGGAGAACTTGCGGCTCATTCCTTGATCTCAAACTCGACGGCGGAGAAAGCTTCGGGGAAGCTGTACACGTCGCGGAAGTCCTCCAGGCTGTCTTCTTCGGTCTTGCGCATGTAGTTGTGGGTGATCAGCAGGTAGACCATGTTGCCGAAGTCGATGGTCGCGCGGATGTTCCATTTCTCCAGCACCACGCGGGCCAGCAGGCCCCACTTCTCTATCGCCAGATCCTTCAGGGAACGGCAGAGTTGGGCGCCGGTCACGTGTCGCTGCCCGGTTGGGCCCGTCTCGCCTCCGTGCACGTCACGGACGGCCTTGGTCAGGCCCTCGTGCAGGAACGAAAACGCGTCGAGCGGGTAGCGCCCGTCCTTGCGGATCACGTCTTCCATGGATGGTTGGTCCTGGCTCATGACTTCCTCGGGAACAGGCCTTCGCCCTTGGCGGCGGCTGTGCCGGGCGCCAGCAGGCCCCAGCGGTCCGCCTGCCCTTGGGCGGCGCTCTCGTCGAGGCCCAGTTGCCCCAGCCCGCGCCGAGCGGTCTCGGGCATCACGGGGGCCAGGCGCCCCAGGATGATCCGAACCGCCTCGGCACACGTGTACAGGATCGTCGCCAGCCTCCCCTTCCGGGCGGCGTCCTTGGCCAGCTTGAACGGCTCGGTCACGTCGATGAACTTGTTGGTCGCGTACACCAGGTCCATCACCAGGTCCAGGTAGACGTGGAACTGGCACAGTTCCATGGCCGGCGCGGCACCACGGAGCAGCGCCTCGGCTGCCTCGCGTACAGCCACCGCCTCGGGCACGTCGTCCTGGACGGCCGGCACGGCGGCGTCGAAATACCGCCCGATCATGTTGACCGTTCGCGAGAGCAGGTTGCCCACGCCGTTGGCCAGTTCGGCGTTGTAGCGGAGCTGGAGCTGGTCGCGGCTGAAGTCGCCGTCGCTGCCGAAGTTCACCGCCCGCAGCAGGAAGTAGCGGTAGACGTCGCGGCTGTATGTGCCGCAGATGTGGCGGATGTCGTCGTTGGAGATGAAGTTGCCCAGCGTCTTGGACATCTTCTTGCCCTCAGCGGTCCACCAGCCGTGGGCGAAGATCGTCTTGGGCAGCGGAATCTTCAGGGCCAGCAGCATGCAGGGCCAGTAGACGGCGTGGAACCAGAGGATGTCCTTGCCGATAAGGTGCAGGTCGCAGGGCCAGAAGCGCTCGCAGCGCCCGTCGAACTCGTCGCCGATCTTCGGCATGCCCAGGGCGGTGTAGTAGTTGCTCAGGGCGTCGATCCAGACGTAGACGCTGTGGGTGGGGTCGTTGGGCATCGGCACGCCCCAGCCGCCGAGCTTCTCGAGCGGGCGGGAGATGCTCAGGTCCTCCACGCCCAGCGCCAGCTTGCTGAGCACCTCGTTGCGCCGGGCCTCCGGCAGGATGAACCGCGGGTGGGCCTGGATGTGCTCGATCAGCGCGGGCACGTACTTGCTCAGGCGGAAGAACCAGCTCGACTCGCTGTAGCGCGTCAGCGGGCGGCTGGTGATGGCGCTCTTGTAGTCGTTGTCGCGGGCGGTGGACTCGGTGACGAACTCCTCCTGCCCCTCGTCGTACCAGCCCTCGTAGCGGCCCTCGTAGATGTCGTCCTGGTCGACCAGGCGCTGGACGAGCGCCTGGACGCGCTGCTCATGCCGCGGCTGGGAGGTGCGGATGAAGTCGTCGTTGGCGATGTTGAGGTCCTTCCAAAGGTCCTGGAAGTGGACGACGACGTCGTCGGCGAGCTGGCGCGGGGTCATCTCGCGGGCAGCGGCTGACTTGACGATCTTGATGCCGTGTTCGTCGGTGCCGGTCAGGAAGTGCACGTCGCGTCCCTGCGCCCGCCAGAAGCGGGCCAAGACGTCGGCGGCGATGGTCGTGTACGAGTGCCCGATGTGGGGCACGTCGTTGACGTAATAGATCGGCGTCGTGACGTAAAAGGTCTGCTCGCTCATGATCCCTGGATTTTATCCCCAATCCGCGGGCAAAGTTCAAGAGGGAGACGCAATTGATGCTTGAAACGGGAATGTGTGACGTTTCTCGCAGGGAAGCCTACCCCATGCCCCAATAGGCTAGAAAGACGCAGGCAGCATGGATGACTCCGAAAGAGGCGCAAAGGGGCAAGATGGTTCTTCTGCGAGCCGGAGAATAGGCGATCTGGCTGACGATAATGATGGCAATCCATAGGTCTGCTGCGATGATCAAAGACAAGCCATCAACACTCCCGGTGCCCAACCAGGCAACAACCTGTCCAAGGAGAAGAACCATTAGCACCAGAGCCGCCAGCGGTTCCTTCGCGCAGTAAAAAGCCGACAACAGGCTTGGGAGCAGCAGCACCATCGCCATTTTCACTCTGGCCATGCTCAGTCCCGTTCGCTCTCATCCTGGCAATACCCCGGCATTGAGCATCAGCCCGGCGCATCGTGCGTCCAGCCCGCCAGGGGAGGTACCATGTGCCGACTTGGCAAGGCACACTGCATCCCCTGTGAGACAATAGAACCTGGTCAACGGGCTTGCCCGCCAGCGGTCGCCGTGGGCTCTGCGATGGCTGCGCCGATCTCGTAGAGGAAGTCGGGAGAGAAGTCGGCGTCGTTATCCCAGACGATTGTGTCGATGTCCCGATTCACTCGGACAGTCTTGAAGTAGTCCAAGTCTTTGAGCGGCTCGAATATCTCCCCCCCCAAGTGCGGCTGGAGGTCGACCACTTTCCTGACAGCATCCTCGAAGGTCACCAGGAGTCTGTAGCCGGAAAGATGCTTCACGTCGGTCACATAATGCATGTTGAAGCTCCTCACACCAATGGGGCGATCTTGCGCAGCGGCCGACGGGCTTGGACCAGGCCCCAATTCTCCAGCAACTCGTCCCGATGCTGGAACGCCCACTCCAGGACGAGTGCGATGATGCGAGCCGGCAGTTGCCCCTCAATCAGCCGCAGGTCCGCGATCGAGAACGCGCCTCGTTGCCCGCCGTACTTGGCGTGAAAGTGCGGCGGGTTGTGTTCGTTGTAGTACATCACGATAATGATTCCCAAGAACCGGCTCAGTTCCGGCATGATTGTCTCCGCTGCACGTGTGCATTATACCGGATAATAGTCCAGCCACACCAGAGCAACGTGCCGCTCTTGCGGGGGCGGGTGGCCGTAGGTCTTATAGGTTTTATGCGACGCATACGACCCGCAGATTCCACAGCGTCAGGCGCACGGCCCATCGCAGGCTTGACAGCGCCCCCCGGTCGGCGCTACGGTAGGTGTGTCATTTCAAGGAGACGCCCATGGTCCGACTGGCTTGTGCAGCAACGGCGTGGCTGGCGTTCGCCGCTAATCTGTGTGCCGCCCCCCCTGCCGACTCGGCCCTGCCGAAGGTCCGCGTGGAGTCGGTGCGGCGGGTGTTCCATAACGGCGAGCACAACGCCTTCACCGACCTGTGCCGCTTCCGCGACCAGCTTTACCTGACGTTCCGTAGCTGCCCCGACGGGCACATGGTCCACCCCACTTCTTGCATCATCATCCTGCGCAGCAAGGATGGTCAGAAGTGGGACGAGGTCCACCGTTTCCGCGTAGCGCTGCGCGACACGCGCGACCCGCACTTCCTGGTCTTTCGCGACAGACTCCTCGTCTACACGGGCACGTGGTACAGCGGCAAGACCACACTGGCCCGCGACGAGTACGACCTGAACAAGCACCTGGGCTACGCCGCCTGGTCGGCCGACGGCGAGAAATGGCACAGCCCGATCCTGCTGGAGGGCACCTTCGGGCACTACATCTGGCGGGCGGCGGCATACGGCGACAAGGCGTACCTGTGCGGGCGTCGGAAGATCGGCTTCGAGGTGACGGTGCGCGGCGAGGGCAGGCAGGTCGAGTCGCTCATGCTCGAAAGCGACGACGGGCTCATCTGGCGCAAGCGGGCCGTCTTCCAGGAGATCGGCGGGGACGAGACCGCCTTCCTGTTCGAACGCGACGGGCAGATTCTCGGCATCGGCCGGCGCGGAGGCCCGGCCCAGTTGCTCCGCTCCCGCCCGCCCTACGACAAGTGGGAACGGACGGACCTCGAGCGGTTCATCGGCGGGCCGCTGCTGGCCAAGTGGGGCGACCGCTACCTCGTGGGCGGGCGCAAGACCCACGGCGGCGCCCCGCCGAAACTCTCGCTCTACTGGCTGGCCAATGACAAGCTGCACGAATTCGCCGAGTTGCCCAGCGGGGGCGACTGCTCGTATCCCGGCTTCGTCGAGCTGACGCCCACGCGCGCGCTGGTGTCCTACTATTCCAGCCACGAGCGGAACGCAGCCGGCAAGACCATGACAGCGATCTACCTGGCGGAACTGGTGCGAGCCGACTGAGGTTCGCCGGCCGGCCGGACCGGACCGCCGCATCCGGAACCGGACATACGAAAGGAAACGTCTGTGGGTCATGGACATGCCGGAAACCTGCTCGTCGCCGTTGTCCTATCCCTTCTGCCGCATTCCATCTCGCTGGCGGCGGCGCCGGCTGGGCAAACCGCTCGCAGGTACCAGGCCCAGTGGGTCTGGTGCAAGCCCAAGTCGCCGACGCCGTTCCAGTTCGTCCGGTTCCGCAAGACGATCGCGCTGGACGCGCGCCCGGCCAAAGCCATGGCCTACGTGGCCGCCGACACGTTCTATCGCCTCTGGATCAACGGGCGGTTGGTCATGCACGGCCCCGCGCGGAGCAGCCGCGGACATGCGACTGTCGACCCGGTCGAGGTCACGGAACATCTCGGCTCGGGCGAGAACCGCCTGATGATCGAGGTGTTTCACGGCGTCTGCCCGTTCGAGGCGCTGGCCCAATCGCCCGGGCTGTTGTGCGAGGTGGAGGCCGAACTGGCCGGGACGAAGACCACGCTGGCCGCGACGGACGCCACGTGGGAGGCCGCCGAGATCACCGCATGGAGCCGCGAGTCGCTCAAGTTCAACTACCAGCGCGGCTGGGTGGAAGAGTTCGACGCGCGCCGCACCCTGGAAGAAGAGCCTCAACCGGCCACCGTGCTCGGCCACGCGGGCGTCGCTCCGTGGCGCCAGGTGGACATGCGGGACGTCCCGCTCCCGGCGCCGCTGGTCCAGGTCCGGCCCACGTCGGTCATGGCCGTCCAGCGGGGCGACGGTTTCGCCGCCGACTTCCACGGCCCCGAGACGCGGATCGAGCCGAAGGCGGAGTGGGACAAGAAGTCCGAGTGGTTCCGCCGACTCCACACCGAGCACCTGAAGGCCGATCCCTCGGCCGCGACTGGCCCGGAGGCCTTGACCCATAAGGGCCGGGGCGACATGGTCCTCCACGACGACGGCGCCTCCGCAGCCTTCGACATGGGACGCGGTTACGAAGGGTTCGTCGGCTTCGAGGTGTCAGGCAAGGCGGGCCAGCAGGTCGAGATCGCCTGGGCCGATCGTCTCGACGCGGAGGGCTCGGTACGTCCCTGCGTCCAGACGGGGAGGAACGCCATCCGCTACGTGCTCCGCGAGGGGCGTCAGAGTTTCCTGGCCTTCACGCCCCAGTTCATCCGGTACGTGCGGATCGAACACCGCGGGCCGGGCGACGTGACCGTGCACCGACTCGGCGCAACCGAGTTCCGTTTTCCGATGGAGCCCAAAGGCTCGTTCGCGTGCAGCGACGACGGTCTCAACCGCGTGTACCAGGCCGCCCGATGGACGGCCGCCCTCAACACGCTCGACGCGTACATGGACTGCCCTCACCGCGAGCGCAACGCCATGTACGGCGTGGAAGGCTACTGGATGCAGAAGGCCGTGTATCCGATGTTCGGCGACACGAGCGTGAGCCGGCGCTGTATCCGCGGAGGGGCGGACAGTGTCAACGACGACGAGGGGACGGCCGGACCCCCGGACCTCGTGCACATCGCCTACCCGATGCACCTGAAGTACTTCAACACGGTGATTCCCACGCAGCCGCTCTTCTGGGTCCTGCACATGGGCCTCTACGAACGATGCTCCGGCGATGCGGGGTTTCTTCGCGAGATACTCCCCGTGGTCCGCCGCAACCTGGCCGCCATGGACGCCTGGCGCAACAGCGACAGCCTGCTGGAGTCGATCCCGTGCTGGATGTTCTTCGACTACGCCGACATTCGCACCGACGGCGCCTCGGTAGCCCTGAACGCCGTGTATGCCAGGACGATGGACGAGATGGCCCGGCTGGAGCGGCTCGTGGGCGACCCGTCGCGCGCGGTCGAGATGGAGAAGCGCGCCGGGCAGGTCCGCGGCGCGATCAACCGGCTGTGCCCGGGCGAGACGTTCTACCCCGACGTCCTGTTCCGCAACGACAAGAAGGAGTTGACCCCTTCGCCCCAGGCGTGCGAAACGACGCAGTATCACGTGCTCTGGTGTCGCGTGCCGCCGCCGGAGCGGGAGCGGCGCATGTGGCGGGCCCTGCGCGACGACTTCCTGCCCACGCCCCGGCGTCGCGTCCAACCCATCCGCGGGTTGACGCGGGCGGGCGTGTACCCGTTCCTCCAGCGGCTGGAGACGGCAGCCCGCCTCGGCGACCATGCCGCCCTTATTCGGGACGCAAAGGCCATGTTCCTCCCCATGGCCGACAGTCCGCCCGGCACCCTGTGGGAGGACCCCATGGCCCGGATCGCTTTGTGTCACAGCATCGCCTGCGGCGTGGGCGGCGTGCTGACGGAGGAAGTGCTCGGCATTCGGATCGGCCTGCCGCTGCGAATCGCGCCGCACAGCGGCGGATCGCTCACCTGGTGCAAAGGCTTCATCACCACGCCGAAAGGGCGCGTCGAGGCGGCCTGGCAGGTCGCCCGCGACCGCTACACGCTCCGCGTAACGCTGCCCGCAGACGTGCCGGGCGAGGTGGTCCTTCCGCCCGAGGCAAAGGCTGTCTGGCAATCCGGTGCCTCCACAAGCCCTTGGGCGGAGTCCCTGGCCGTCACCGGCGACACGACCGTCATCGTCAGACCGGGCCGCATCGACTGCGCGACAGGGTCGGACAAGAACAGGCAATGACGATCGAATCCGGCGGCGCGGGGCCGTTGGCTGTTTCGCGTCCGAATCCGAAGCTGAATAAGTCTACTCGGGCAGACGTTTAGCCTGACGGAATCACCGCCAGGACCATTGCCCTCTAAGGAGTCCATTCCATGCCCGCACGAGAGACTGTCCCGCACAACGCCACCACCCGACGCCACTTCCTCAAGCAGTCCGGCGTGCTGGCCGGCCTGCCTGCCGTGGCAGGCTTCCCCGTGATCGTCCGCTCGTCCGCCCTGGGGGCCGACGCGGCCGTCGCCCCGTCCGAGCGCGTGGGGCTGGGCGTCATCGGCCTGGGCATCCAGGGCAACGGCAACATGAAGACCTTCCGCTGGAACAAGGAGGTCCGGGTGGCCGCCGTCTGCGACGTCCACCAGACCCAGCGGGACGAGGCCAAGCAATCGGTGGACAAGTTCTACAAGAACACCGACTGCGCCGCGTATCGCGACTTCCGCGAGATGATCGCTCGTAAGGACATCGACGCGGTGCAGGTGACCGCGCCGGACCACTGGCACCCGCTGATCGTGCTGGAGGCGGTCAAGCACGGCAAACACATCTACTGCGAGAAGCCCATCGGCTGGTCCATCCGCGCCGCGCAGGCGGTCCGCAAGGCCGTCCGCGACAGCGGGGTGGTCTTCCAGTTCGGCACGCAACAGCGATCCGGAGGGAACTTCCGCTTCGCCTGCGAGCTGGTGCGAAACGGACGGATCGGACAGTTGAAGACCATCCTCGTCGGTGTGCCCGGGAGCTGGACCTGCCCCAAGCAGCCCACCGAACCGGTGCCCAAGGAACTGGACTACGAGATGTGGCTGGGCCCGGCCCCCATGGCCCCCTACTGCTACCAGCGCTGCCGCCCCTACGTCAAAGGCAAGGGCTACAGCGTGTGGTACAGCATCCTGGACTACTGCCTGGGCATGATCGCCAACTGGGGCATCCACCATCTCGACATCGCCCAGTGGGGCAACGGCACGGACCTGAGCGGCCCGGCCGAGATCCAGGGGACGGGCACGTTCCCCAAGGACATGCTCACCAATGCAGCCACCAACTGGCAGGTCGAGAACCGCTACGCCAACGGGGTGACGCTCGTCCACATGGATGACGGCACGAGCAGGAAGCACCCCCTCCAGGTGGCTGGCTTCGGGCACGGGGTGATGTTCCTGGGCAGCGAGGGCTGGGTCCACGTGGATCGCCAGAGGCTCTCGGCCAAGCGGAAGGAGTTGCTGAAAGAGAAGCTCGGCCCCAACGAGATCCACCTGTTCAAGAGCGACAATCACCACTACAACTTCATCGACTCGATCAAGGGCCGGACCAAGCCCGCCGCCCCGATCGACACGGCCGTCGCCTCGGACATCCTCAGCAGCCTCCAACACATCGCCGCCAGGCTGAATCGGCCCCTGAAGTGGGACGCCAAGAACGAGACGTTCGTCAACGACGACGAGGCCAACGCCATGCTGGACCGCCCGATGCGAGGGCCGTGGAGGCTGGCCTGAGCGGTTCCGCCCCCGGGCGCTGCCGGTCGCAGCGTCCAAACGAGCGCCCGCCGCCAGGACGCCGGCGGGGCGCAAATGCAGAACCGCCCGGGGCGGTGCAGGAAAGGGTAAGCCTGCTTCAGTTCACGTCCCGGGCGGTCGGCTCGCTACAACGTTACGCGGTCAGGTATGTTCTCGATAGTCCACTTCCTTTCGCATCGAGCGGCAGTCTGCACCGCCCCGCGGCGAAACCGCCGCCGCTATGAATGGAGGCTCCTCATCCGGTCTCTCACTCCTTTCCCGCAGGTTGTCCAGTTCCGTTCGCACTCTGCGTCTGGTTGCCTCTGTAGCTGCCTGGCGGGGCAGGTCCGCACTCCACGACCTGCCCCGCCAGGCAGAGCGGATTAGCCGATGGCCTCTGAGCCGGTCTCGCCGGTGCGAATGCGGATGCACTCGTCGAGCGGCACGATGAAGATCTTCCCGTCTCCGATCTTGCCCGTCCTCGCCCCGGCCACGATGGCATCGACGGTGGGCTTGACGAAGTTGTCGTTTACGGCGATCTCCAGGCGGACCTTCTTGAGCAGGTTGACCTCGATGTCCACGCCGCGGTAGGTCTCGTGGTAGCCTCCCTGCTGTCCGCAGCCCAGGGCGTTGGTGACCGAGAGCTTGAACACCTCGGCGGCATAGAGGGCCTGTTTCACGTCACTGAGTTTTTCCGGTTGAATGTAGGCGACGATCAGTTTCATGGCTGCACCTGATAATTCTTGCGATTCCTTCAGTCGCGTTGGTGGGTACACTTACTCGGTCACGAAGATCTGGAAGCCGTTGTAGCCTTCCATGCCGTGCTCGCCGATGTCCAGGCCTCGCAGCTCTTCCTCGCGGCTGACCCGCAGGAGATTGACCTTCTTGAGCAGCAGGAACATGCTGCCGGCGGTCACGAGAACCCATCCGCCGACGGCCACGATCCCGGCGGCCTGGACGGAGAGCTGCTTGAGCCCGCCGCCGTAGAACAGGCCCGGCTCGCAGGCCACGCCGCTGGCGGCGATGTAGGCGGGGCTGGCGAACAGACCGACCATCAGGGTGCCCAGCACGCCGCAGACCATGTGGACGCTGACAGCGCCGACCGGGTCGTCGATGTGCAGGATCTTGTCGATCACCTCGACGCTCAGCACAACCACCACGCCGGCGACCAGGCCGATGATGACGGCCGCCGTCGGGCTCACCACCGCACAGGGAGCCGTGATGGCCACCAGGCCCGCCAGGGCGCCGTTGAGGGCCATGGACGTGTCAGGCTTGCCGAAGTGCAGCCAGGCGGTGCACATCGCCGCCACGGCGCCTGCGGCGGCCGCCAGGTTCGTCGTCACCGCAATGGTCGCGATGGAGAGGTTCATCCCCGCCGTGGTCGAGCCTGGGTTGAAGCCGAACCACCCGAACCACAGGATGAACACGCCCAGGGCGCCCAGGGTGATGGAGTGCCCGGGGATGGCCTTGGCCCGCGTCTTGCCGTTGACCTTCACGTACTTGCCGATTCTCGGGCCGAGGATGGCCGCACCGGCCAGGGCGGCCCAGCCGCCCACGCTGTGGACGACGGTGCTGCCGGCGAAATCGTGGAAGCCGAGCTTGGCCAGCCAGCCGTCAGCGTTCCAGATCCAGTGCCCGCTGATGGGGTAGATCACCAGCGAGATGACAATGCTGTAAGCAATGTACGCGCCGAACTTGGTCCGCTCGGCCATCGAGCCGGAGACGATCGTCGCGGCGGTGGCGGCAAAGACGATCTGGAAGAGCCAGAACGCCATCTGCCAGAGCCCGTCGCCCGTGGCGACGTCGGCATGGGCGAGCAGGAATTTGTCCGTGCCAAAGAACCCGCCGTTGGAGGCGCCGAACATCAGCCCGTAGCCGACCACGAAGAACGCGATCGAGCCGAAACTGAAGTCCATCAGGTTCTTCATCATGATGTTCGCGGCGTTCTTGGCGCGCGTGAAGCCGGTCTCGACCATGGCGAAGCCCGCCTGCATGAAGAACACCAGGAAGGCCGCCAACAGCGTCCAGACGGTGTTGATGGCCGTCTGCGTGGCCTCTACGCCCGCCTGGGCCTTCTCGGCAATCGCCGCCGGCGAGGCCGGCTGCGTATCCTGCCCCCAGGCCCCCTGCACCAGCAGGACCAGTACTGTCACCGCCATCCCCATGATTGCCCAGCCTCGCGGCCTGCACAACGCACTCATGACGTCAAACCCTTTCCTTCCTCGTGGGCTCGGGCCTATTCCCGAACGCACGAAGGAGTTAAAGCACGGGGCGTGCCAAAGCCGTACCATGAGCGCAAGCAACTGTTAAGTAATCAGATATGCCGATACCTGCACAATGGGCAACGATGACTATAAGAGAACATATATGTCTGAACGATGCATCAGAGTACATATTTGTAGTCTACAGCCCCGTATCCGAACTGCTGCAGAGCGAGGCTCGGAACGGTCAGAACCTGCGCCCGCGAAGCATGGAGACAAGCAGCCAGGCCCCCAACACCGCCGCGGCGACGTACCCCAGCACGCCGAGGGTCTGGATGTAGACCAGTCCCAGCAGCATGCCCGTCCGGGTGACCAGCAGGCTCGACCCGATCAGCAAGCCCGCGATGATCAGGGCGAAACTGATCTGGCTGGCGGAGACGTCGATGGTGCGGGTGAGGTTCTCCAGGTGCTCGTGCTGGACGTGGAGTTGGAACTGGCCCCGCTTGAATTTCTCGAGGATGGCGCTGATGTCTTCGGGCAGGTTTCCGGCTAAATCGGCGGCGTCGCGAACGGCCCGCATGGCCTGACGGAGCGTGCGTCTGGGGCTGATCTGTTCGAGCTGGATCCGCCGGGCGAATGGGCGGAGGTACTCGATGATTTGGAAGTCCGGATCGAGCGTGACGGCCACACTCTCGATGGTCATCATGCTCTTGAGCATGAGGGTGAACTCGGGGGGCGGGCGGACGTGGTGGCGCCGGATGAGATCGAAGATCTGCGTGGACAGGCGGGTGAAGGGAATCTCGCCCAGGGGCAGGTCGTGGTAGGTTTCGATGAGTTCCTCGGCATCGCTGACCAGCCTGCCGAGGTGGGTCTCCTCGGTGACCATGTCCATTCGCTGAAAGGCGCGGACCGCGCGGCGGGCGTCGTCGTCGACGACGGCGATCATGAGTTCGCCGAGCATCTGGCGCTCCGAGCGGCTGAGGCGGGCGGCCTGCCCGAAGTCCAGGGGCACGACGACGTTGCCCGGGCAGATCAACAGGTTTCCCGGGTGGGGGTCGGTGTGGAAGAAGCCGAAATCGAAGATCTGGCGGAGGACGAAGTTGGCCCCGCGGCGGGCGATTTCCTTGCGGTCCAGTCCGGCCGCATCGATCGCTTTGACGTTGTTGGGCTTGATGCCGTCGATCCGCTCCATCGTCAGCACGCCGCGGGTGCAGAACGTCTCGAAGGGGCGGGGCACGTGAACGGCGGGGTCCTGGCGGAAATATCGCCCGAAGCGGACGAGGTTTTCCAACTCGTTGCTGAAGTCGACTTCCTTGACCACCGCGTTGGTGAACTCGCGGATGATGCGGTGGGGATCGATGTTGATATCGCTGCCCAGCATCGACTTGAGCGCGCCGGAGAGGTCTTCGAGGATCTCGCACTCGGTGCGGATGGTGCGGACGATGTCGGGCCGGCGGATCTTGACCACCACCCGCTCGCCTTCCCTGGTGACGGCGGCGTAGACCTGAGCGATGCTGGCCGAGGCCAGCGGCGTGGTGTCGAACGAGGCGAACAAGTCCTCCAGGCGCCCTCCCAGTTCCCGCTCGGCCTCCACGCGAACGCGCTCGAACGGCTCGGGCGGAACATTGTCCTGGAGGTGCTCCAGTTCGAGAATGTACTCCGCTGGGAGGACGTCCGGTCGAGTCGAAAGCAACTGTCCCAGCTTGATGAAGGTGGGCCCCAGTTCCTGCAGGGCCGCCCGCAGGCGTTGGGGCCTGCCGCCGGACAGGGTCCGTTTCCGGACTCGCTCGGGGACGGCCCGTCGGCCCAGGGCGCTCTTGAGCTTGCGGGCCAGGCCCTCCCCCATCTCGATCAGGCCGTATTTCATCAGCACGGCCAGGATATGGCGGTATCGCCGGAAGTGCTGGACGGTCCTTCCGAAATGGAATCGAAAGCGGGCCATTCTCGCGACCCGCTCAGGGCGTGGTATTCTGGGCCAGCACGGCGTCGAGCTTGGCCTCGATGCGGGCCAGGTCGTCGCGGGTGGGCAGGTTGAGTTTGTCCACGGCCTCGCGGACCTGGCGGGTGATGAGGTTCTCGAAGTCCTGCCGGCTCTTCTCGGCCATTTCGACCATTTCACGCACGAAACCGGTTCGCCGCTCCTTCTCGACCTGCCCGCGGCGGACGTAGTCGTCGAAGATCTGCTCGGCTCGTTCGCGGGTCATGCTCAAAGCGCCCAGTCCGGCCAGCAGCAGCCTGTCCAGAGATTCCAGCATAGGGCATCTCCTTTTGCGGTTCGATATCCGGCGGCGGGCCTGACGACAGACCCCACCCGCCCCTTATTTGTAGGCCACTGGCCCCCTCCCAGGCAAGCGCTGGTCAGGGCAAATATCCCCGCGTCGAGGGAAAAGCCGACAAGAGGCGGCAGCGACGCTTGGCGAACGCGAGATTCGGCGTTATCATACTGTTGTGGCGCGACGCAAGGGGCGGACGGTTGACGTCAAGTCGTCGAACGGGCAGGAAGACGGATGAGCGCATTGCTGCGATTGCTGCTGGTCGAGGACAATCCCGCCGATGCCGCGCTCCTGCGCGAGTCGCTCAACGACGCCGGCGGCGGGTGCTTCGACGTCACCTACGTCGATCGGCTCAGCGATGCGATCCGCCTGCTCCACCCCGCCCTCTACGACGCGGTCCTGCTGGACCTCACCCTGCCCGACAGCCAGGGTCTGGCCACGCTCGACCGGATCTGCCTGGCCGCCGAGGATCTCCCCATCATCGTTCTGACCGGGCTCGACGACGAGGCCATCGCCATCGAGGCCGTCCGCAAGGGCGCCCAGGACTACATGGTCAAGGGGCAGTCCGACAGCCCCACGCTGGTCCGTGCCCTGCAATACGCCATCGAGCGGGCCAAGCTCCAGCGGGAGTTGCACCAGCTCAATGAGACGCTCGAGCAGCGGGTGGCGGAACGGACAGCCGTGGCCGAGCGCCGGGCCCGCCAACTCCGGGCACTGGCCTCGCAGTTGACGCTGG
This sequence comes from Planctomycetota bacterium, assembly GCA_022705325.1. Lineage (GTDB taxonomy): Bacteria > Planctomycetota > Phycisphaerae > SM23-33 > SM23-33 > MWDR01. The sequence continues at coordinate 18,684 of JAKJER010000027.1, forward strand.
CCGAGCAGAGGGAGCGCCGGCGCCTGGCCCGCCTGCTCCATGACCATCTCCAGCAGCTCCTGGTGGGCGCCAGGTTCCACATCGCCGCGCTGCGCCGCCGGTGCGACGGGGACGACCTCGACCAGGCCTTCCAGCAGGTGGAGGACCTGCTGGCCCAGTCCATCCAGGGCTCCCGCTCGCTGACCATGGAACTCAGCCCGCCGGTGCTGTACGACGAGGGGCTGGGCCCGGCCTTGCACTGGCTGGCGCACTGGATGTTCGAAACCCACCACCTGGAGGTCCACGCGGCCATCGACCCGTCGGCGACCGTGGAGGCGGAGGACATGCGGGTGTTGTTGTTCCAGGCGGTCCGCGAACTGCTGTTCAACGTGGTCAAGCACGCCCAGGTGCGCGACGCCCGCCTGTCGATGCAGCGTGTGGACGGCTCGCGGGTCCGCATCAGCGTCGAGGACGCCGGCGTGGGTTTCGACCCCTCCAGGACGGTGTTGGTCGAGACCGGTTCCACCGGGCTGGGACTGTTCAGCCTGGGCGAGCGGATGGAAATCATGGGCGGAAGCATGGAGATCCAGAGCCAACCCGGCCAGGGGACTTCCGTTTGCCTCTTTGCCCCCGTCTCGCCCTCCGACCAGGAAGAACCTCACCTGCGCCTGGTCGCACGCGGAACGCGACCCGCCGGAACGCCCAAGCCGGGGCAATAGGCCCCCGGCCGGAGAGCCCCCAAAAGACGCCCAGGCCCAGGGGAATTATTCCCTCGACACTTTGTGTCCTTCAAGGCCCCTTAGTCCTTTTCAAATCCTACATTACTGAAGGAGCATGGTGCTTTGGACGAATAGGTAACAAGTGGGTTGTTGAGGTGCTGCTTTGTTGCAGGACGTTGCAGACACTCCCGACGTGCTGGTAGACGACGCCGGCGATCCGGGAGGAGGCACGGTTATGATTGAGTTTTCCAGGGACGTTTCCTCCGCTTTCGAGCTGCTGGTAGGCCGCGTCCAGGCCGAACTCGACGGCATCCATAGGGACGGGGCGGCAGCCTTCATTGACCATCAGTACGAACAGGCCCGCCAGGCGGCCACCCAGGCCGAGCAACTGGTCAGCCTGGGCGAGCGGCTGGCCCAACTCCGCAAGCAGTGGCAGGACCTCGCCTGCTCGTGGATGGAAAGCTCCCTGGTGGAGGTGGACGACGACGAGAGCACGGACGTCTCCCTCCCCCTGCCCGCTCACCCGCCAGGCAATCAACCGGTGCTGCTGAGCGATCCTGAACCTCCCTCGGCCCTGCCCGAACGCAAGGCCCGCTGGACCGCCACCACCCCGGAGCAGGAGTTCCAGCAGCCGATCCTGGAAGTCCTGGTGGACATGGGCGGCTCGGGAAGCAAGGACGACGTGCTCGACCGCGTCGGGCAGGTCATGCACGGGCTGCTGACGGCCGTCGATTGCAGCCCCATCCGCGGGGGCAACCCCCACGTGCCGCTGTGGCGCATCACCGCGGAGGCCGCCAAACGCCCGCTGGTCCGCGAGGGCCTGCTCAAAGGCGACAGCCCCAAGGACGTCTGGGAGATCACCGACGAGGGGCGTCGGAAGGTCCCCACCAGCTCGGCGGCCTGAGCGCGCTGAGATCTTCTTTCGTCTAAAGAAAAGCCCACCCCTTGGGGGTGGGCTTTGTCGTTTCTGCTGAATCCGCAACCTGCCCTGCCTTCGGCAGGCAGGTGGCCGGCCGGGCAGGTCCGCGATATCGTCTATGCACGCTCCCGCAAGGCGACCGCCTGCTCCGCCGCGGTGCGCCGGGCCCGCTGGGCCTGGAACGACAGCACCGAGACGTAGAAGAAGCCGAACGAGAAGATCACCAGGAACGGAGCGGCCATCATCGACTGAAAGTGCATCAGGCTCAGGATCGCACAGGTGGTCATGTACAGGCCCAGGGCGAACTCGACGTAGGGCAGCAGGTCGCGGCGGCGCTTGCGGAGCCCGTCAGCCTGCTGCGTCTTGCTGTCGCCGTACTTGGGCGTCCGCACAAACTCGCTGCTTTTGCCCAGCAGGGCCTCCAGGATCGCCTTGGTGTTCGAGACGCACAAGCCCACCCCGATCGCCATCAGGACCGGCAGGTACTTCACCGCCGTTCGCCAGTCGTTGAACAGCACGTACTGGCTGGCCACGTAGAACACGCTGGCCGACAGGGTCGCCGCCGAGAAGATCCACAGGTCGAACATCCCCCGCCAGAGGGTCCCGCTCTCCAGCGGCACCGACTGGATGACCATGGCCGGGTAGATCATCAGCACCAGGCCCAGCATGAACAGGTGAAGCATGAAGCAGGTCAGGTGGAAGAACGCCTCGACCTTGACCTTCAGCGGGGCCTTGGACAGCAGGACCTTGGGCAGCAGCTTCAGGGCCACCTGGGCCCCGCCCTTGGTCCAGCGGAACTGCTGCACCTTGAACGCCTGCATCTCCGGGGGCAGTTCCGCCGGGGCCGTCAGATCCGGCAGGAATACGAACTTCCACCCGCGAAGCTGGGCCCGGTACGAAAGGTCCAGGTCCTCGGTCAGGGTGTCGTGCTGCCAGCCGCCGGCATCGGCGATGGCGCTCTTGCGCCACGTGCCGGCCGTCCCGTTGAAGCTCATGAACCGCTGGCTTCGGTTGCGGGCCACGTGCTCGATGGCGAAGTGCCCGTCCAGGAAGATCGCCTGCGACCGCGTGAGCATGCTGTCGTAGCGATTGAGATGCTCCCACCGCGTCTGGACCACGCACACGTCCGGGTCGGTGAAGTAGTGGATCGATCGCTGGAGGATTTCCGGCTCGGGGATGAAATCGGCGTCGAAGATGGTCACGAACTCGCCGGTGGCCGTCTTGAGCCCGTTCTCGAGGGCGCCGGCCTTGAAGCCGGTGCGGTCGGTCCGGTGGATGTACTCGATGTCGAACCCCCTGGCCCGCGCTTCATCCACCGCCCGCGCGGCGATGGCCACCGTCTCGTCCGTGCTGTCGTCCAGCACCTGAATCTGGAGCTTCTGGCGCGGGTACTCGATCTCGCAGGTCTTGCGGATGATCCGCTCGGCCACCGCGGCCTCGTTGTACATGGGCAACTGGATCGTCACCCGGGGCAGGTCCTCGAACCGCCCCGCCGCCTGCGGCGCCTTGCGACGATGGCGGTAGTACAGGTACACCAGCGACCAGCGATGCAGCCCGTACAGGGCCACCATCACCAGCGTGAAGGTGTACACCGTCATGAACAACGTATGTGCGATGTCGGACCAATCCATGAACAAATCCTCTTCCGGCACACAGGGGGGGAATTCGGCCTGCCCAACCGGATACGGTATTCTAAACGCACCGGCAGCGCAACGTCAATAGCACAACCGCCCCAAAGGCCCAAGGAGCCCACCGGGGACGGCGTACCGCTCGGGGCCTTGGACCCCCTTTGTATCTCCTGTGCTCAGGCTCGTTTGGGGCAAGCGACTCTTCCCCCCGGTCCGGACAGGTGGTATAGTGGCGGCGAGTGGGCGAACATCTTTCAGGAGAATTTCATGTTTACCAAGTCGACGTACCTGGTTCGCGAGCGGGTGGCCATGCTCAAGCTGACCGACACCTTCGACATCCTCGACGCCGAGACGGGCCAGCAGGTCGCCGTCGCCCAGGAGAAGCCCGGCCTGTTTATGAAGCTGCTCCGCCTGGTGATCAACAAGCGCGTCCTGCCCACCGAAGTGCATATCGCCCCCACCCCGGACGCCCCGCCGGTCATCACCATCCGCCGCGGCTTTACCCTCTTCCGCTCCAAGGTCCGCGTCCAGGACGCCGACGGGCAGGAGATCGGCTTCTTCAGGCAGAAGCTGCTCACCATCGGCGGGGCCTTTAACGTCTTCGACACCTTCGGCCAGCAGGTCGCCCAGATCAAGGGCGACTGGAAGGGCTGGAACTTCAAGTTTCTCGACGCCGCCGGCAACGAGATCGGCACGGTGACCAAGCAATGGGCGGGCCTGGCCAAGGAGATGTTCACGTCGGCCGACAACTACGTCATCAACGTCGCCCCCGGCCAGGACCCCAAGGCCATGAACCTCCTGATCGCCGCCGGCATCGCCATCGACACGATCTACAAGGAAGCCTGAGGATGGCGGTGCGGGCATGGAGTTCCGCCACCGCCCAGCCGATGCCCCCGCGACCGGCCAGGATGCCCCAGGCCGCGTCTTGTCACGCAGGGGGTAGCCGAAACCCGCCTTCAAGCTCAAGTCCCGGCCACGGGGCGGCTGCGCCCCTCAGCCGCCTTGGGCTGCCTGGGATGTGCCGGCGTCTCCCCTCGAGCCACCCGTGCGGGGCCACACTCAAGGCCACGGCCCGTCGAGAGCGGAGCCTTGGGGGTGTCTTCCCGACCGCCCGAACGCTGAAACTCAGGTGAACACCCGAAGGGCGCTTTAGGGCGCATTTCCCCGCCTGCCGACCCTGGACCGGCCCATGCCGTTCTCCTTAACCGCCGAAACCGCCGAAACTTGCCCCTGCGGCCCCCTGCGAACTACCCGCGAACTGTCGCGCCCTCCGTGCGCCCTGCCGCGCCTCCAACGCGTCCTCTACGCGTACTCGGGCGAACGAACGCGCCCTGTGTGCCCGGCCGCGCGTTCCAGGCAGGGTGGAGGGGACCGTCCCAAGCAGAATTGGCGAGCGGTGCCACCCCCAAGCACAGTTTGGGGGTGTTGGCGAGACTTTCGAACGAAGCGGTGGCTCTTGGCAAGCCGCCTGACGCAGGATAAGCTCCCGTCATGGTCAGAACTGTCCAGCCCATCCGCCGTGGGCACCCCCAAGCTGCGCTTGGGGGTGGCACCGCCAAGGGACCCTTGGTAAGGCCACCCGCCGATGAACGGTAGCGGGTTCAAGTCCGCGACAGTGGCACTCGCAGGGCTCCTGTCCCTGCTGGCGACGAGGCCGTCGCAGGGCGGGGAAGGTGTCCCTGTCGGGCCATCGGTGCAAACTCCATTGCCCCCTGCCGCGTGTTTTTCGCGCAAGGCGATCCCGCCGCTCGATGTGGCCTGCGACGGACACGTCTCCACGGTAAGAAACGGGGTGAAATTCGATGTGTACTTCGACAAGGGCCGCAAGACCAGCGTCGCTGTTTACGCCATCAACACCGGGCGCAAGCAGCTTGTTCTGAGCCCCAAGCACCACAAGGCGATCCTGGAAGACCTGATCCGCCGGAGATTCACGGTCGTCGTGGCGGATTTCAGGGACAAGAAGCTGGAGGGACTGGACCTGGAGAAGTACGTGGTGCAACTCACCGCCGATGCACGAGAAGCGGCGGGCGGGGTCCTGCATCCCACACGGTCGCCGCGTCCGTCGCCGGCCTCGCGCGCGGGGTCGGCAACGAGCAAGACCGACACCTTCGCCAACGACTATTTCACGCTGATGCCGGGCTTCACGGTCCAGCGCGACGTGACCTGGTTCCGATACGGCGATATTCCCGCGGCGTTCCGGCAGGAAATCGCCCGGCAACTCGACAAACCGTTCAACGAAGCGGACGCCGGCAAGGTCAACACATACGACATCATCTATCCGGTTTACGGGCCCACGGTCGCCGTCCTGACGAATTACGGCTCGGATGAGAAAGGGCGGGAGGACTATTACCCCCTGGAAACCAGGTATCTGGTCCAGGCCTTTGCGTTCAAGAATCTGGCGATCGTCCACCAGCAGTATTTCAATGATCCGGTCGGGGGTTATCCCAAGGGGTACGGCTATTACGGCGACCAGTTTGCGGCTTGCTTCATCCGGCACCTGAAGGGCAATGCGGCGCGTTATCATATCGATCCGCAGAGAATCTGCTGCTTCGGGCACAGCAAGGGCAGCGAGGTGCCCGGCATGCTCGTCAACAAGCTCAGGGCCACGCCGCGATACCTGTATGGCAAAGCCGACTTCAAGAAGATCAGCCTCGGTGAACGGGACAAAACCATCCGCTCTCCCTATGGCAGCCTGCCCACGGAGATTGCCTGCGCCATTCTCGGAGCCGGCGTCGCCAACAACGAAATGCGCAGTGACAAGATGATGCCCTGGGACAACGAGCCGGCCAGGAACATTTCCCCGTTCTTCATCTACGCCGACCACGGCGAACTCATGCGAACGCGGACGCGGGACCTCGTCGCCAAGGCCAAGGCACTTGGCGTGATCGTGGAGACGGCAGAGCTGACCTCGCACACGTGGCCGTTCGCCGCCGCCTACGATCAGGCCTCGGCCTTCGCGGACCGGATACTTCAACTCGCCTATTAGCCGCGAAAGGGACTGCAAGAACGCGCTTTGGCGGCACAGGGTCTTGCCCGTAATCGGGGGTGATCGGGGAACGAGTTCCGGGAACGCTGATCGAGCGCCATTCATCGAGACGCAATCAGGAGGTTCCCGAATGCGGGCGGCAGTGCCGGCGCGACGGCAGGGTATGGACCGTGGCGACGGTGGCGGATATCATTCGCCTCATTGTCCGCGGGAAGACCGGCTTTGACGGTCCCGCAGCCGCCCGGTATCAGGAGAATGTTCATGGCAGGAAGGTATCTGTGCAACGCGTCCCTCGCCCTGACCGTCGCGGCCCTGTCCGCATCCTGGGCGCTGGCGCAGCCGCAAGGCGGCCCGGGCAAAACGGCCGCGCCGGCCGGCCGCACCGGGGCGGACGCTCCCTCATCCGACATCGTGCCGCTCAAGGAGGCCTTCAAGGGCAAGTTCCTCATCGGCACGGCCATGGATGCCCGCCAGCGATCCGGCTCGTTCAGCCTTTCGCTTGTCGCGACGCACTTCAACGCCATCACGCCCGAGAACGGCATGAAGCCGTTCGCCCTCCAACCGGCCGAAGGCCGGTTCAACTTCTTCGAGGCCGATCGTCTCGTCGAGATGGCGGAGCGGAACGGGGCCACGATGGTCGGCCACTGCCTCGTCTGGCACTCGCAGACGCCGCCGTGGTTCTTCCAGACCCCCGACGGTCAGCCCGTCGGCCGGGAGTTGGCCCTGTCCCGCATGCGCAAGCATATTGCCGGCGTGGTCGGACACTTCAAGGGCCGGGTCAAGCAGTGGGACGTGGTCAACGAGGCCATCAACGACGGGCCCGGTCAACTGCGGCGGTCTCCGTGGCTCAGGGCGATCGGCGACGACTACATCGCCGAGGCCTTCCGCGCCGCCCACCAGGCCGACCCGAACGCCCTGCTCATCTACAACGACTACGGCATCGAGCTGGGTTTCAAGCGACGCAAGACGATCCAGTTGCTCCGGTCTCTCCTGGAGCAGAAGGTCCCGGTCCACGCGGTGGGGATCCAGGCTCACTGGCGCCTGGACCAGCCGGATTTCGCCGAAGTGGAAGAGTCGATCAAGCAGTTTGCCGCCCTGGGCCTGAAGGTCATGATCACGGAGCTCGACATCGGCGTGTTGCCCACGACCTACTACGGCGCGGACGTCTCCAGGGCGCAGAACGCCGGGCCCGGAGGGCGCTCCCCCATGAACCCGTATGTCGACGGCCTGCCCGAGTCGGTCGCCCAGCAGCACGCCGAGCGGTATCGCAAGGCCTTCGAGATGTTCCTGCGCCATCAGGACGCGATCGGGCGGGTCACCATGTGGGGCATACATGACGGGCGATCGTGGCTGAACAACTTCCCCGTCCGCGGGCGGACGGACTACCCCATGCTGTTCGACCGCCAGGGCAAGCCCAAGCCCGCGTTCTTCGCCCTGATCAGGCTTGCCCAGGGGAAGAAGGAGTAGAAGATGGCGAGTCCGCTCATCGCCGGACGCCGAGTGGGCCTCTCCTGCCTGTGGCTCGTCGGATTGTCCCTCCTCGCCCCTTGTGCCGCGGCCGAGCCTGCGCGACAGGCTCAAAACCCCATCCTCTGGGCCGACGTGCCGGACCCGGCGATCATTCGCATCGGCCGGACCTACTACATGAGCAGCACCACGATGCACCTGAGCCCCGGCCTGCCCATCATGAAGTCGACGGACCTGGTCAACTGGGAACTCGTCGGCTATGCCTACGACACGCTCGCCGACAACGACGCGCTGAACCTGAGAAACGGCAAGGACGCCTACGGCCGCGGCTCCTGGGCCAGCAGTCTGCGCTGCCACGACGGCGTCTTCTATGTGTCCACCTTCTCCAGCACGACCGGCAGGACCCACGTCTACACGACCAGGGACATCGAGAAGGGCCCATGGAAGGAGTCGTCGTTCGCTCCGTCCCTGCACGACCACTCGCTGTTCTTCGACACGGACGGGCGCGTCTACATGGTCCACGGCGCCGGCGATATTCGGCTGACGGAACTCGTCGCGGACGCCTCGGCGGTCAAGCCCGGCGGGGTGAACCAGGTGATCATCCGCAACGCCAGCCGGGTGGCGGGCGAGAGGGTCGGCCTTCCGGCTGAGGGGTCGCAGTTGCGGAAGATCAACGGAAAGTACTACCTGCTCAACATTACCTGGCCCCGCAACGACATGCGCACGCAGATCGCCCATCGGGCCGACCGCATCACCGGCCCGTACGAGGGCAGGGTCATTCTCCACGACCAGGGCGTCGCCCAGGGCGGGCTGATCGACACGCCGGAAGGCCAGTGGTTCGCCCTGTTGTTTCAAGACCACGCAGCGGTGGGCCGCATCCCCTACCTCGTGCCGGTGACATGGGAGGATGGCTGGCCCGTCCTGGGCGTGAAAGGCAAAGTGCCCGTGACGCTGGACCTGCCGGCCGGCAAGGGAGGCATGGGCAATCTCGTCGCCTCGGACGAGTTCGACGGCCGCCCCGGCCAGCCGCCTCTGCCCCTGGCCTGGCAGTGGAACCACAACCCGGACAACAGATTCTGGTCGCTTCAACAGCGGCCCGGCTGGCTGCGACTGACCACCGGGAGGGTCGACTCCGACCTCTGCCGCGCCAGAAACACGCTCACCCAGCGGACATTCGGCCCGCAATGCTCCGCCGGCGTGGCGATCGACACGAGCAACATGAAGGACGGCGACCTGGCCGGCCTGGGCGCGTTCCAACGCAAGTACGGGTTCGTGGCCGTCAAGAGGGCCGGCGCAACCAGGTCGATTGTCATGGTGAAGGTCGAAGGCGACTCGCCGGTCGAGGTGGAAAGCGTTCCGCTGAACGGGAAGCTCGTCCGGCTGAAGGTGGAGTGCGACTTCCGCAACCGCGCGGACACGGCCACCTTCTTCTACAGCCTGGACGGCGAGAAGTGGGTCAGGATCGGCTCGCCCTTGAAGATGGTCTACACCCTGCCCCACTTCATGGGCTACCGCTTCGCGCTGTTCAACTTCGCCACGAAGACCGCCGGCGGGTTCGCCGACTTCGACTACTTCCGCGTGAGCGACACGCTCAGCGGGAGCTGAATCGCCAGGGCGTCAGCGGAAAATCCGCTGAGCGAACAGGTACAGGGCGTTCTTCCAGTGGGTCGGATCGTGGGCGTTGCCGTCCACGTGCCAGAGGTGCGGCACGTCCTTGCTCTTAAGGTACGCGTGCACGCCCTGGCTGATGCGGATCAGGCCGTCCCGCTTGCCGCAAGACAGCCACAGCAGTTTCAGCTTCTCCTTGGCCTGGGCGGGATCGGGCACAAGCTGGGCGGGCGGCTTGGTGTTCGGCGCGGACGAGAACCCGCCGACCCACGCGAATGTGTCCAGGTGCCCCAGGCCGAAGTTCAGCGACTGCCCGCCCCCCATCGAAAGGCCGGCCAGGGCTCGATGCTCGCGGTCGGCCTGAACGCTGTAGCGCGACTCGATCGCGGGGATCACGTCCGTCAGCAGGTCCTGCTCGAAGGTCGCGAACGCCGCGGCGCCGGCGAACACGTTCCCCGTGGCCCGGTCGTCCTTCTGCGCCCGCCCGTTCGGCATGACCACGATCATCGCCACGACCTTGCGGTCCGCCAGGAGGTTGTCGAGGATGACGCTGACGCCGGCCAGGCGCTGCCATTCGTTCTCGTCCCCGCCGATGCCGTGCAGCAGGTACAGCACGGGATACTTCCGCTTCGACGTGTAGCCCGGCGGGGTGTAGACCTGCATCTTCCGTGTCGTGCCCACGGTCTTGGAGGAGTACTCGATCATCTCCAGCTTCCCGTGGGGAATCCCGTTGCGCCTGGCGTCGAACCCGCGCGGCGGATCGTCGAACGCGGGCTTGTCGTCCGGGCCCAGTTCGATCGGCCCGCCAAACCCGCCGCCCCTGCGACGCGGGGGAGCCTTGCGAGCGGGCGCCGCGGGCTCGCCCTCCGCCAGCAGGGACAGACCTCCAAGAGCCCCAGGCCACCAGGCCAAGTTGAGCCCCTGGGCGACGCCCAGCGGACCGACCTCAAGGGAGCCGGTCCCGATCTCGCCGGGGATTGACAGTCCGATCACCAGAAAAAGAACCGCGTTCATTGTTGCTCTCCGTCGCCATGGTTGTTGTCGAACCGACCCATGCGTCTATTTTGCCCGATTCCCGCCGTCAATGCCACTGTCACCCTCGACGCGTGATCGGCGGCCAGGGCTTCGTTCAGCGGCCGGCCGATTCTTGCCCGATCGGCCATCTGCGACAGCCAATCTCGTTAAGCAGCACATGAATACGCGGACTAACCGAATCGCTGCCGTAGTCGTGTGCCTCGGTGTGCTGCTGTTGTGGACAGGCGCCGGGCGAGGCGAAGACTCGCTGCGGCCGCTGAAGGACGCCGTGGCGCCGCGGACGCTCGATGAGCTGTGGCGCGGCTACGACCCGCGGGCCGAGCCGCTCGAGACGACGGTCGTGCGCGAGTGGAAACAGGAGGACGTCACCTGCCGCTACGTCGTCTTCACCATCGGCACGTTCAAGGGCAAACGGTCGCGCCTGGCGGGGTTCTATGCGTTCGGCTCCGCAGCCAGGGGCAAGCTGCCCGGCCTGCTGCACCTGCACGGGGGCGGGCAGCGGGCGAACCTGACGGAAGTGATCTTCATGGCCCGAAACGGCTACGCGGCCCTGTCGATCAACTGGGGCGCCAGAGAGATGGAGGGCCAGAAGCCGGGCGAGCCGAACACCGACTGGGGCAGGCTGGACGCCACGCAGACCGGGCACAACACGCACTACCGCTCGATGCAGCCGGACGACAAGACGCTCGACGCGGTCGAGTCGCCGCGGAACAACAACTGGTTCCTGCTGGTGCTGGCGGCGCGGCGGGCGTTGACGTTCCTGGAGCGCCAGGAGCAGGTGGACGGCGGGAGGCTGGGCGTGTGCGGGCACTCGATGGGCGGCAAGCTGACGACCGACCTGTCGGGCATCGACGAGCGGGTGTGCGTGGCCGTGCCGTCGTGCGGAGGGTCCGGCTCGGCGACGAGCGAGCTGGCGGGCGTGAGCGGCTCGGGCCTGCGCGAGGCGCCGTCGGCGTGGGACGCAGCGACGATCGACGACCGGGCGTACCTGGGGCGAATTCGCTGCCCGATCCTGTACCTCTCGCCGACCAACGACTTTCACGCGGCGCTGGACAACATGGCCGCCAACTGGCGGGCCGTGCCCAGCCGGGAGGTCCGCTACGCCGTCTCGCCCCACTTCAACCACCGTCACGCCAAGGAATTCTCGGTAAGCCAGTGGCTGTGGCTGGATCACTATCTGCAGGGCGCGGCGGAGGTGCCCCGCACGCCGGGTCTGGAGGTGGAATTGCCCGGGCCGGGCGGAGTGCCCGTGGCGCGGTTGCGGCCCGATCGGCCGGGCGAGGTCGCGCGAGTACGGATCTACTACTCGATCGACCCGCACGTACTCACGCGGTTCTGGCGCGAGGCGCCGGCCCGGCGCGAAGGCGACGCGTGGACGGCCCCCTGCCCGGTTATGAGCACGGATCAGCCTCTGTACGTGCAGGCCAGCGCGTACTACCCGCTGAAGCGGACGTTCAAGGGGTATCAGTGGCTGGAGTACGATGGGCTCAAGGAGTTCGCGATCAGTTCGACGATGCTGACGCGGCGGCCCCAGGAACTCCAGCGGGCGAAGGTGCAGCCGAGCGACCGCGCCGAGCGGATCATCGACGACTTCGCCCGTCCGTGGGAAGACTGGTACCGCCTGCAATGGGCCAACCCGGTGGTCTGGCAGGCAGCGACGCGGAAGGTGAAAGACCCCAAGTGGCAAGGAGGCCCGGGAGCGGTGCTGGCGGTGGACGTGAAGTCGCCGGCCGGCGGGGCGCTGGTGGCGCGGGCGTCGGTGAACACCTGGGGGGCGTTCGGGCCCGGGGGGCACGGCGAGTACGCGGCGGAGCGCACATTGGCGGCATCAAGTGACTGGCAGACGGTGCGTTTCCGGGTGGAGGACTTCTTGCCCTGCGACGAGCGGACCAAAGGCCCGCTGGACGGCTGGGGCAAGCTGACCGAGCTGGGGCTATGCGGGTCGGGCGAGGCAATCCGCGCCGGGCAGAAGATCAAGCTGGGCGGACGGCGATGGCCTGAGCCGCGACAGTTCCGCAACCTGCGGTGGGAGTGACGGCGAAGACCGCGCTTGTAGTGCGCCCGTCAGGGCGTCCGTCCCTGTTCCCTGGTCCCTGCTCCTATTTCACATCCACGATGCCGACGTCGATGAACTGCCCGCCCATGGTCTGCTTGCAGTGGACAGCCAGGGTGTTCTTGCCCGCCTTGAGGGCGGCGACGGCCTTGGGATCGATGTCGAACTCCTCGTAGTCGGTGGTGAAGCCGTTAATCTTGGCCGCCAGCACGCCGTTGATGTAGACCTCGGCGTCCTCGTCGTGGTGCATGCGAAGCTGCGGGGCCTTGAGCTTGGCATCGTCCAGCTCGAACTCGCGGACCAGCCAGATGTCTTCGCTCTTCCAGACCGTGCCCACGACCGCGCCCGGGGTCATTCGCGTTCCGAACCCGCCCTTGCCCTCCTTCCACGAGGAAGCGTCGAAGCCGGGCTTCTGCCAGCCGTCGGCCGGCTTGTCCGTGACGTAGCGCCACGTCTGGCCCTCGCGCCTGGACGCGGGAACGATGATCTTGTATTGCGGGGGCGGGGGCGCCTTGCCGCGGTTGGCGTCGGCCACCTTGTCCACGTCCATCTTGACCACCTTGCGGTCGTAGCTGAGCAGCCCGTTTACCTCGCTCTCGACATCGGTGATCTGGGTGTAGATGGCCGCCGACAGTCCCGGGTCGTCTATGAGCTGATAGGTCCGCACCAGCAGCTTGACGTACTCGCGCGTGAGGGCCTCGGGCGTGGCGATCTTGCGATAGCCCCAGGCCGACTTGGGGGCCCACGAGTGTCCTTCGACTCCCAGGCCCAGGCCGCCGAATTCGCCCAGCACGGCTGCCCGCTGCTCGGTGGGCTTGGGCGAGTTGGGGCCCGGGTACGCGTGCATGTCGTGCACGTGCCCGCCGCCGCGGTCGGTCCAGCCGCTGGCCTGGTTGATCAGCCGCGTGGGGTCGTACTTGGTCGCCCACTCCGTCATCCGAGGGGTGTCCCACTGGCCCCAGCCCTCGTTGTAGATCACCCACATGATGATCGAGGGCGAGTTGAAGTGCGAATCGATCAGCGCCTTCAGCTCGCGCTCGAAGTTCTCGGCGGACTCCTTCGAGCGGGTGATGTCGGGCTGATTGCCGTGGATGTACTTGTCGCCGCTGGGCATGTCCTGCCAGACCAGCAGCCCGAGCCGGTCGCACCAGTAGTACCAGCGGAGCGGCTCGACCTTGACGTGCTTGCGCGTGCAGTTCATCCCGAACTTCCTGGTCATTTCCAGGTCGTAGCGCAAGGCCTCGTCGGTGGGCGCGGTGTAGAGCCCGTCGGGCCAGAAGCCCTGGTCCAGCGGCCCGACCTGGAAGACGAACTTGCCGTTGAGCAGGATGCGGTTGACGCCCTTGTCGTCCTTGCCCAGGGCGATCTTGCGCATGCCGAAGTAGCTGCCGACGCTGTCGATCGCCTTGCCTGCCTGCTTGAGCGTCACCTTCAGGTCGTACAGGAAGGGCGAATCGGGCGACCAGAGCCTGGCGTCGGCGATGGGGAGCTTGATCTCCGAGCCCGCCGCCCCGGATGCGGTGGCGACGGACTTCTCGCCGTCGAGGGCCTGCAACTCGGCCGTCGCGTCGCCCTGACCCAGCGCCTTGACGGTGACGCGGACGCAGCCGGCGTCCACGTCGGGGACGATCTTGAGGCCTTCGATGCCCCCGGCGGCGACCGGCTCGAGCCACACCGTCTGCCAGATGCCCGTGATGGGCGTGTACCAGATGCCGCGGGGGTTGCGCACCTGCTTGCCGCGCGGCTGATAGCCCGCGTCGGTGGGGTCCCAGACGGCCACCGTCAGTTCGTTGACGCCGCTCTTGAGGGCGTCGGTGATGTCGAGGCTGAACGGATCATACCCGCCCTGGTGGCGGCCCACTTCCTTGCCGTTCACGCACACGGTGGTCTGCCAGTCGACCGCGCCGAAGTTGAGCAGGATCCGCTTGCCGGCCCAGGCGGAGGGCACCTCGAACGAGCGACGATACCACAGGCGCTGCTCCTCGCTGACGCGCTTGGTCACGCCCGACAGGGCCGACTCGATGGGGAAGGGCACGAGGATCTTGCCCTGCCAGGCGGACGGGGCGGAGGCGGCCTTGTCCTGGACGGCGTAGTCCCACAGGCCGTTGAGGTTCTGCCAGTCCGGGCGGGTCATCTGCGGGCGGGGATATTCCGGGTGCACCTTGTCGGGCGAGACGTCCTTGGCGAACCGGCTCATCAGGGGCGCCTGCCCCGGCGACCAGTCCTGCCCGGCCGCAATCCCCGCCCCGTACAACGCCACCAGAGCCGCGATCACCAGACGCGTCATCGTCAGTTCCTTTCCGTTTGGGAGATGCATTCTTGACGCCGCACAACCCGATGTCAAGGACCCCTTCGGACCGGGGCGAAGACCGACTCGGGCGGGCGCACCACGCGAAGCATCAGCGGCTTGCCGATCTGCGGAGGCTCGGCCAGAATCGCCCACCGGCGCCCGCCGTGGCTGGGCGCCGAATCGTAGACGATCAGCCGTCCGGGCCAACTGGGCACCTCCAGGCCGTCGAAGTTGTAGACGTAGGGCTTCTTCGAGATGGGACAGGCGAGGTTGGCGGCGGGCCTGCCGCGAATGTTGCCCAGTTCCGCCAGCGTGGCCGGCAGATCGCGGTGGGCCGCCCAGTAGAGCAGCAACCGCTCGCAGAGGTCGTGGAGGAGTTCCGAGCAGGCGTCGGAGTTGGCGACCACCAGTTCGCCCTTGTCGGTGTTCGGGGCGGCCGCCGGTTGCGGACAGCCGGACAGCAACAGCGCCAGCCCGCACAGCCAGATGGCGGCCCCGCCGATCCGGCAGGCAGGCTGGAGCCCCGGGGGCCGTCCCCGACGGCACGGAATGCGGCCCCGGGGGCCGTCTCCAAGAGTACCGATTGCGGAATGGTCCATGAGGGCAGTGTACCTCACCGACGGACGCCGCGCCAATGAGCCGTGTTTGCGGGGCAGCGCCCCTCGGGAGCCTCTTGGGAAGCGTGTGCCCGGCGACAGGGAGCTACTGCTCGCCTCCGCCGTCACCGCCGCCGTCAGCGCCACCATCTGCGCCGCCATCACCGCCGCCGTCCGCATCGCCGCCCGGCGCGGGCTGGCCCGGCGGCACGCCGATAGGCATGCCGGCGCCGCGACGGAAGCCGCGGCCCTCGTCCGCCCCGCCGCCGCGTCGCGGCGGGGTCTGCATGCCACCCGGCTGGCGCCAGCGAGATGGAGGCATCGAGGGCTGGGTCGCGTCCGGCTGGGTGGTCGATTCGTCCCGCTCGTCTTCCGTCTGGGGCACGTAGATCGGGCGGAACTGTTCCTGCTGGTCGGCCGGGCGGGTCGAGGCGCCGCGCTCCATGCCTCGCATGTGGTCCTGGAACGCGCCGGGCTCCACGGCCTGGCGGGTGACCTTGGTTCCGTCCTGCTCGTCCTGGCTCATGGCCTTCAGGTCGGTCGGGTCCAGGGCGACGTGCGGGGTCAGGAAGATCAGCAGTTCCGTTTTGGTCTTCTTGTCGATGGTCCTGCGGAAGGCCGCCCCGAGCAGCGGGATGTCGCCCAGCAGCGGGACTTTCGTTTCGGTCTTGGTGGCCCGATCCTCCATGAGCCCGCCGATGACGATCGTCTGCCCGTCGCGGACGGCCAGCCGGCTCTGAGCGGACCGTTTGGCGAACACGGGGGCGGATACCGTCTCGCTGATGGGCACGGTCTGCCCGGTCAGCGTGGAGATCTCGGGATAGATGTCCATCGTCACCAGCCCCTGCGGGTTGATGTGGGGGATGACGTAGAGGATGATCCCGATGTCGTCGTACTCGATGGTGTTGATGGTCTGCCCGGTCTCGGTGAAGCGGGTGTTGGTGATGAAGGGCACTTCCTGCCCGACCATGATCGAGGCCTGCTGGTTGTCGCTGGTGAGGATGTACGGGCGGGACAGCACGTCGAGCTTGGAGACGCCCGCGATGGCCCGGATGGTGGCCGTCACGTCCTTCTCCAGCAGGCGGAAGACGAAGCCGTTGGTATTGGCGGCCACGTTGAAGTTGGTGCCCACCGTCTGCCCCAGCCCGGAGGCCCGCAGGTTCAGCACGGAGAACTCCGCGCCCAGGTCGATCTCGTTGTCGTGGGTGACCTCGGCGATCAGGACCTTGATGAGCACCTGCGGGACGGCCCGGTCCAGCTCCTCGATGAGCAGCTTGACGCGATCGAAGTACTTGCTGGCCGAGGTGACCAGCAGGGAGTTGGTGTCCGGGTCGGCCACGACGTAGACCTGACCGATCAACTCGTTGGTGCTGGCCCCTCCGGTCGAGCCGAATCCGGACATGAAGGAGCTTCGCCTCCCGCTCAAGGACGAGCCGAAGCTCGACCCGAACCCGCCGCTCGAGCTGCCGAAGGGCGAGGAGCTGAAGGGCGACCCGCTGGAGCCGAGCCCGGCGGTGCTGCGCGAGCTGCCCGAGCGCGAGCTGCCCGTGCGGCTGCTGATGCCGCTGCTCGAGCGCCCCATGGCGCTGGTGCTCGTCCCGCCCAGGCGGCTGGTGCTCATGCCCGTGCTTCGGGAGGTTCCGGACGTGGACCAGCCGAACAGGTTGTTCAGGATGGCCTCGACGTTGACGGCCTGGGCGTTGCGCAGGCGATAGAGGAAGACGGCCTGCTGCTCGGCGGGGTTGGCGTCCAGCTCCTTGATCACGCTGTCGACGACCTTGAGCACGTCGGGGGCCGCCGAGACGACCAGCGTGTTGGTGCGGTCGTCGGAGGAGGCGGTGATCTTGACGCGTTGTCCAGCCTCGTTGCCGGAGCTTCCGCGGTCGCCGAAGCCGCCAGGCCCGCCGAAGCCGCCGGGCCCGCCGGGCATGAAGAACGCCCGCCTGCCGCTGAAGCCCCCCGACCGCGAGGTCCCGCCCTGCTGGTCCTCGCGGAAGATCTCCTGGATCAGGCGGGCGGCGTTGGCGGCGTTGGCGTACTTGAGCTGGTACACCTTCACCTGCGAGACCTCGGACATGTGCACGTCGATCGCGGAGATGATCTCCACCACCCTGCGGACGGCCGCCTGAGTGCCCGTGACGATCAGCGTGTTGCTGCTGGCGTTGGAGGCAATGTCCATTCCGGTGGGGATCAGCGAGGACAGGTCGGCCTTGAGTCGCGTCGCGTCCGCGTAGCGGATGGGGATCACCTGGGTGATCATGCGGTCGCTGGGCTCGATCTTCTCCGGGTCGTTGCCCGTCTTGACGGGGATCAGATCGCGCTTGGCCATGTCGATGGTGACGATCTTGAGGGTGCGCCCGATGCGAATGGCGGCGCAGCCTTTCTGCCGCAACACGCTGTCCAGCAGGTCCACCGCCTCCTCGGCGGAGATCTCCTGGCGGCTGGCCAGGCTGATCCGCCCCTCGACCTTGGTTTCCTCGACGATGACGAAGCCGGCGGTCTCGGAGAGGTAGTCGAGGATGGCGCGGATGGGGACGTCCTTGAAGTTGAGCGTGAGGGGTGCTCCCGGCGCGGCGGGCTGGCTGGCGGGGCGCCGGTACTCGGGCCCGCTGGGCCCCTCGGGGACGACGCCCTGAGTGGCCGGCTGGCTGGCGGGGGCGGGCTGGGTCGCCGGCTGGCTGGCGGGGGCGGGCTGGGTCGCCGGCGCCACCAGGGGCAGGCCCGTCCGGGGATCCACAGGCATTGGGATCGGCGCCATGGGCTCGCCCGTGACCGGGTCGAGCGGAATGACGATGGGCGGGCGGACAGGAGGCGGCTGGTCGCCGTTGTCCGCGTCCTGCGCGGGGGAGATCGCGACGGCCAGCGCCAGCAGCAGGAGCGGCGCGGCGGCGCGCGCGAACCGGCAGGCAAGCCTGCCCGCTGAGCGGGGGCGGGACGGACGCATCGTGTCGTGCAACGTCTTCATTTCTGCATTTCCTGTAAGCGGCGTTGGCGCAACCGTTCGAGGATGCTGTTGACGCCGGGGTCCGAGGTCGTGGCGGGTTGGGTGGTCGAAGAGGAAGAGGCCGCGCCGGACGAGGGCGAGGCGGGAGCAAAAGATGATCGTGCGACGGTGAACGAGGTCGGCACTTCCCCGGCCAGGTTCTCTCCGACGCGGATGGTGCGGGTGGTCGCCCCGCGGGAGTACTCGACGCTGTCCAGGCAGATGGACGCGATCGTGCCGGAGCCGGCGGCGGAGCCGGGGCTCAGCCGCAACACCTCGCCGGTCTGGAGGTTCTCCAGGAAGGCGACCTGCGCCTCGCGATGGAGGGCGACACCCGCCAGCACCCAGATCGTGTCGCCCGGGACGGTCGGCGGCGGGGGCGGAGGCGCGGGCGAGGCCGGGCGGCTGGTGGGCTCGTATCGCGTGTAGGTCCTGGTGCGGCTGGTGCGGTCGCGAGAGAAGATGTTCCGCTCGGAGATCAGGCGGTAGTCGTCGTACGACGGCCCCCGCGCCGTGGGCGCGGGCGTCCGGGCGGAAGGAGAGGTCGAACGATCGGACGTCGCGGGCGCCGGACCGGGCGTCAGCACCGATCGCTCCGCCGGGCGCGAGGGCACAGCCGGCGGACCGGAGGGCGACGGCTGGGTCGCGACCGGCTGAGTCGCCGGTTCCTCGCCCGCCGGACGGGTTGCCGCCTCGGGCGCGGCCGGCCGGGTGGCCTGTGCGGTTGGCTGGGTGGTCGGCTCGGCTGGCTGGGCGCCCGCGAGCGGTTCAGGCGAAGGCGCAGCCTGCGTAGCCGGCGGCGCAGCCGCAGGCGAGGCAAGCTCGTCCGCCGATCGCAACGCGACCGCAAGGACGAGAACCACCGAGAAGATCACGAACACATGACGCATCATGAACCTCCATGCTGGGCGGGCCGGCTGCTGTTGGAGCTGGAGCCAGCCGGCCGCTCAGGGGGGACGTAGAGGGTGGACAGGCGGAGCTGGAACGTCAAGTCGTCGCTGCCGTCCTTTCGACTGGTGATCTGGACCTCGGTGACGCGCAGGGGCAGAGAGCTGGTCTGCACCTGCCAGAGCAGCCGGCGGACGCCGTCGAGGCGTCCGGTCCCGGAGGCCTGGAAGGCGATGATGCCGAGGCGCCCTTTCTGGGGCAGGCGGTCGGGCTTGAGCAGGGACAGGTTCAGCCTGGCCTCCTCCGCCCAGCGGCGCAGGGCGTGGAGGATCTGGCTCTCGGCGTCGGCGGGGTCGCTGCGGAGCCCGGCCGACACCCGGTCGCGCCACTCGCCGGTCGCCTGGCGGCTGCGGGAGATCACCGTCTGGCAACGGGCCAGTTGTGTGCGGGCCTTGTCGATGCGGCTCTGGAGCTGGTCACGCTGCTGGAAGAAAGGCTCCAGCGCGAAACGGTCCAGGGCCAACAGCACCACTGCCGCCGCCGCGGTGATCGACACCAGGCGCTCTCGTCGCGACAGCACCATCAGGAGGCCCTCCGTAAAGCGAAACTGATCGCGAACGACACGTCGCGCGACGTCCCGCCGGCCTGCCGGATGAACAGGCTCTTGACGTTGCAGAGGCGGGCGTCGCGATGCAGGCGGTCGACGACTTCGAGGACGGCTGACTCGCGGACCGCCTTGCCCGAGACGATCACCTGGAGGTCCTCGCGGACGGCGAAGCTGGAGGCCCAGACGTAGCCCTCAGAGGGGAAGGCCGCGGCGGCCTGGAGCAGGCAGTCCAGGAAGGCGGGGCGAGGCGCGAACCAGCCCCGGGCGTAGGTGGTGTCGGCGACGGTTCGTTCGGCCTGTTCGTACCGGTCGTGGAACTGGTCCACCTGAGACTGGAGGGTCTCCAGCTCCTGTCGCTGGAGGTGATGGTCGATCACCAGGGCGGTGGCGAGCAGCACCAGGACGCCGACGGCGATGAGTGCCCAGACGACGGGCCGACCGAAGCGGCGCGAGCGGGGCGGAGCCAGTCGTGAGTGCAGGAAATCGACGGCCGGTGCGTCTTCGGTGCAGGCCAGGGCAGCCGCCTGGACGAAGCGGTCGCTGTCGGGGCTGGGGGCTTCGAGCAAGCAGGCAAGGTCGCTGTCGGTCCGGCAGAGGCGCAGCGGGCGTCCCAGGCGACTGGCGAGGCCTTCCAGGAGGGCGGGCTCGGCGCCGGCGATGTCCCAGACGGCCAGTTGGGTTGGCGCATCGCCCTCGGCGCCCACTCCGGCCAGGACGCGTCTCAGTTCGCCCACCAGCAGGTCCACCTGCCCGTTCCCGCCCTGGAGTTGGGCGGGCACGTGACGAACCTGGCGGGCCGACTCGCCCGCGGCCTGCACGACGACTTCCGTGCCGGTCGGGCCCAGGCACACCACGACCCGCTCGCCGGGGGCGGACACGGTGGTGGCGCGGGCCAGGGCCAGCGGAGCGGAGGTGATCGACTGCACCGTCAAGGCCGCCCCTCGGGCCAGGGCCGTCACCTGGTCGATCGTCTTGCGGGGGGCGGCCAGCAGCAACGTCGAGACCCCCCCTGCCGACGGCTCGGCCAGGAAGTCCATCGCCAACTCCGCGGTTCCGGCGGCGAACTCGCGTTCCGCCGCCAACGTGACCGCGCCTCGCAGCGTATCGGCGTCGGCGGGCGGGAACTGCTTGTGTCGCGCGGCGGTCCAGGAGGCGGACAAACCGACGACGCACCGGGTGGCGGCGATGCCGGCGCGGCGCAGCTCGTCGCGAAGGGCCTTGCCAGCCTGCTCCGGGCGATCGAGCGACAGTTCGGGACTGAAGACGATCTCGGCTGTACGCAGCCGCGCGGCGCCGGGCGAGGCGGCGGGAGCGGCCTGCACCGCGCGCACGCCTTGCTCGCTGACGACCAGGGCGACCGGACTGCGGGAAGACGTGCTCATGGCGTAGCCTCCCCGAGGGTGTGGCTGGGCCGGAGACTCTCGAGACTGGCCCCCGCGCGAACGGCGGCGAGGATCTCGGGCTCCAGCGGCCAGCCCAGATGCGTCAAGTCCTGGCGATAGACGACGCGGGGCACGGATTTCTGGGCATCGACGATGATGAAGCACCTCCGAAACGCCCGCCCGCTGGGGGCGAGGCTGACGATGTCGGCCGAGAAACGGTAGGCTCGGCCTGTAATGAGCGGGCCGATGGCGGCGGCCTTGTCCGGCTTGAGCGCCTGGGCGATCCAGCCGATGGTGATGGTCCCTGCATCGTTGCTCGCCCGGGCGGACAGCAGTGCGTTTACGTCCGACTCGTCCAGGCCCGGCAGGGTGGCCAGGACCTCGCTTGAGGCCGTGTTCACGTTGATCAGGCCTCGCAGCGTGGTCTGGGAGGAGGTGGTCAGATAGTCGGAGACGGCGTTGGCTTCGTCGGAAGTGAGTTCCATCCGGACGATGAAGTCCAGCACGCTGGTGAAGGGCCTGGCGGTTCGCGCTCGCCCGAGCACCTCGGCGGCGCGGGCGGACGACAGGTGTTTATTGAGCAGCGTCGAGAGGGTGGAGTTGTTCTCCTGGTTCACGTTGGCCCGCTGCTCGCCGTCGGCGGCGCGGTTGGGTTCCCGGCTGTAGACGGTGACGAAGGGGGCCAGCCCGCGGTCGAGCTTGCCGTCGCGGTTGTCGGACGGGGCGGTCGCGTCCGCGTCGTTCTCGTTGGCGTCCAGCATGCCGTTGCGGTTGACGTCCTCGCGATAGAGGATCTCCGTGTCGAAGTCCCGGATCAGCAGCAGTTCGTCGACGGTCTCCAGCGTCGAGTTCTTGCACGGGTACGGATCGCCCAGGAGCAGGTAGTACTCGCTCTCGGCCCCGCCGGTGGTGACGGTCTCGTCCTCGTCGCGCCAGTCGACGATGGCGGCGGCCAGCTCGCTGTCCATCTCGCCCAGCAGGGCGAGCTGCGAGGCGGGGGCGGTGTTGAGGTTGACTTTGGAGGCCTCGTCGACGATGCCGAAGTTGACGCGGCTGTCGTCCTCGAAGTCCGGCTTGAGGATCCAGAACGCGCCCAACCCGACGGGGACGGCCTCGCACTCGGTCTGGGTCTCGTCGGGCATCTGCCCCTGAAGCGAGGCAACGCGGGAGAGGACGTACTGGATGGCGCCCTGCTCGACTGCCCGGGCCTGAAGCAGGGCCAGCTCGTTGGCGGAGATGAAGATCTCGGTGCGGGCGGCGTGGGCCATCACCAACGTCACGGCGACCAGGGCGAGGATGATCCACATGGTCACGATAAGGATCGTGCCGCGCCGTCCCGGGTAGGCGCGCGGGGGTCTCATGAGCCACTCCCCTGCGAGCCGGGTGAGGCCTGCTCGCCGTCGGCGGCGCCGCTTTCGTCGCTCGTCTCGTCGGCGATCCCCTGCCCGCAGGGGATCAGCACGAGTCGGCTGGCCAGGACCGGCTGATCGAGCGAGAACGACTGGATCGCCAGGATGATCTCGACGGCCTTGGGCAGGACGTTGTCCTGATCGGCGGAACTCCACTCCTGCTGCCAGGCGGTCGTATCGAAGTAGTTGACCGTCACCTGCTGGAGTCCGCGGCAGATGATCTCCGCGGGCGGGTCGGTCTGCTGGGTGGCCAGGAGGTTTCGCGTGACGCGGCGGACCAGGAGCTTGTCGGCCCCGTCGGCGGAGGGCTCGATGGAATACTCGACCAGTTGAATGCCCCCGGCGCCGGTGCCGGAGTCGTTGGCGACGGCGTGGAAGGAGAGGAAGGGCTCGTCGCTGGAGGCCTGGTCGGGCGCGACGCCCTCGAAGGCCCCGGCCAGGACGCCGTCAGGCACGACGGCGGATTCCAGGTCGGCCTGGAGGAAGTCCAGGGCGGCGTGGGTGCGGCGGACGTCGTCGCAGAGGCCCAGGGCCTGGCGCCGCGCCTTGAGGGCGGTGTACAGGCTGGCGTAGAGCGAGCCGGCCAGCACGGCCACCATCGCGGTGGCCACCACCATCTCCAGGAGCGTGAATCCGCCCGGGCGTCTCATGGCGTCTCCTCCTCCTGGGCCTGGGCGATCTGCTCGTCCAGCACCAGAGTGGAGAGCGTCACGAACCGCTCTCGCCCGCCGGCCTGCCAGGTCACTACCACGTCCACCTGGCGGAGGGTGCCGCTTTCCCAGTCGGAGGATTGCGCCATCCAGCGATAGGCGGGCCAGGTCTCGCCGAAGTCGCCGCTGAGGTCGGCCTGCTGGTTCTGGGAGTCGGCGAGGATCTCCATGAGCTTGTCGTGGGCCAGGCTGGCCGCCTGGGCCTCCTGGCGGGCCAGGTCGCAGGCCCCCAGGCCGAGCGAGATCCCCGTCATCACCGACGGCAGGACGATGGTCAGCAGGGCGATGGTCGCCAGGATCTCGATGAAGGTGAACCCGTCTCGCGAAAAAGGGGTCAGGAACCTTTTCTGCCCCGGCCCATGGCAGAAAGGCGACCCCACGACGAGAAAAGGTTCCTGACCCCTTTTTCTCATCGCGATTCCTCCACGGGCGCCACGATGTGGAAGTACTCCGCCGGGGAGGGATTGACCACCTGCCACAGCACGCCGTCGCGATCGCGGATGTCGATCGAGGCCAGGTCGCTCCGCCCACAGGGATGGAACTGGACGAATGGCAGGTCGCCCTGGCCCTGCCAACCCTGCGCCTGCGAGTCGCCGGAGGACATCG
This sequence comes from Planctomycetota bacterium, assembly GCA_022705325.1. Classification (GTDB taxonomy): domain Bacteria; phylum Planctomycetota; class Phycisphaerae; order SM23-33; family SM23-33; genus MWDR01. The sequence continues at coordinate 42,549 of JAKJER010000027.1, forward strand.
CGCCCGAGAGCAGCCCCCCCTGCATCATGGAGGACAGCAGCGAGCCTCCCCGATCCGCCTGGACGGTTGGCTGGTAGGCGACCGATTCGACGCTGACGCTGACGCCCTGGGGCAGGGCGAACCGCCTGGCCAACTCGCCCTCGAGCGGGACGTAGGCGGAGCCTTCCTGCACGGCCAGCCAGTATTCGCCCGCCTGGTCGTCGATGATGAGGCGGCAGGGCTGGCCTCGCGTGACGGCGTAGGAGCGGGCCCACCGGGTGAGCGCAAGGACGTGGGCGGCCGTGTCGGCGGCCTGTCGCGAGGCGAAGAACCCTCGCAGGACCGGCGCGGACACCGCCAGCACGCTCGCCATCACCGTCATCACGAGGATAAGCTCGATGAGCGTGAAGGCCTCGCGCCGCTCAGCGCTGCGTCCAGTTGTTGATGTCGTCGTCATCGCCTTCCTGACCGTTGGGTCCGCAGGAGTACAAGTCGAAATCCACGCCGTACTGTCCGGGGCAACGGTAGAGGTACGGGTTGCCCCAGGGGTCCTTGGGCAGGCCCTTCTTCAGGTAGGGCCCCTTCCAGTTCTGCACGTTGCCCGGCTGGTTGACCAGGGCGGCCAGGCCTTCCTGCGAGGAGGGATACGTTCCGCAGTCCTTCTCGAACATCTCCAGCGCCAGCTCGATGTTGGAGATGTCGGCGGCGGCGGCGGTCTTCTTGGTGTCTTCCGCCCGCCCGGTGAAGCGAGGCAGGACGAGGGTGGCCAGGACGGCCAGGATCACCATGACCAGCAGAAGCTCGATCAGGGTGAAGGCCCGGCGGGCATGGGAGCGGACGGTGCGGCGACGTACGTCATTCATGTTGGGTTCCCGTCAGTGGATATAGTCCTGGAGGGTGAAGACCGGCAGCAACATGCCGATCACGATGGTTCCCACCACCGCGGCCATTACCAGCAGCAGCAGGGGCTCCGCCAGCGCCACCAGCATCCGCAGGCGGCGGTCCAGTTCGGTTTCGTTGGTGGCGGCCAGGCGGGTGAGTTCCTTGTCCAGCCGCGAGGACTCCTCGGCGACGGCGATGACCTCGCTGACCGAGGGCGGAAAGAGCTGCCGGCAGGCGGCCAGGCTGGAGGCCAGCGACGAGCCCCGCTGGACCTCCTCGATGGCGTGCGCGACGGCGTCGGCGAGGATCTGGTTTCCGATGGCCTCTCGGGCCACGCGGAGGGCGGCCACCAGCGGCACGCCCGCGCCCAGCAGGGTGCCCAGCATTCGGCAGAATCGGATGAGGGCGAAGCGCGACAGGACGCTGCCCACGCCGGGCAGGCGAAGCCAGAGTCGCTGGAGCACGCGCTTGCCCGCCTCGCTCTGGGCCGCCCTGCGCACCAGCAGGATGGTGATGACCGCGCCCACCAGCACCGGCAGGCCGTAGATGCCCACGCCTTGGCTGGCGGCGATGATCGCCCGCGTCAGGCCCGGCAGGGCGGCGTCGAAACCGCGAAAGAGGTCCGTGAATTTCGGGATGAAGTACACCAACAGGAAGGTGACCACCGCGGTGGACAGCACTGCCAGCACGGCCGGGTACACCAGCGCGCCCTTGACCTTGGACTTCAGGTCTCGCTCGCGGGCGCGGAACTCGGCGATCTGTTCGAGGACCACGTCCAGGAATCCGCCGGTCTCGCCCGCCCGCACCATGGCCACCTGCACGGGCGAGAAGGTCTGGGGCCAGCGGCCCATGGCGTCGGCCAGCGTCGAGCCCCCCACCACCTCGTCATGGATGGCCGCCCATTGTTGTCGCTCGCCGGGCCGGGCGGCCTCGCGGGAGAGGATCTGCAAGGCCCGGCTGAGCGCGACCCCGCCGGCCAGCAGGTTGGACAGTTCGCGGATGAACGACTCGCAGGCCGCCTGGGAGACCTTGGGCGGCCGTCTGGAGGCCGCCTGCGCGGGCGTCTTGCCCGCCTGGGTCTCCTCGACGCTGACCGGGATAAGTCCCTGCTGGACCAGCAGGTCCAGGGCGGCCGTCCGGCTGGTCGCGGGCGTGCTGCCGGATCGGGCCTGGCCCGCCTGGTCCATCGCCTTGTAGGCGAACAGCGGCATCAGGCGCCCTCCCGGCCGGCCGGGGCGTGCCCGCCGGCTGCCTTGCCGTTGCCGTTCAGGTGGAAGCGCTCGTCCTTGGTCGCGCGAATGACCTCTTCGATCGTGGTCCGCCCTTCGCGGACCAGTCGCCAGCCGTCCTCGCGCAGGCTCCTCATGCCGTAGTGGACCGCCTCATGGCGGATGGCGCCGAGGCTGGAGCGCTCGAGGATCATGGAGCGGACGGTCTCGGTGATGGGCATGAGTTCGAAGATGCCCGTCCGCCCGCGGTAGCCCGTGTGCTGGCACTGGCGGCAGCCCGCGCCGTGGAAGACTCGTCCGGGGAGGTCCGCGCCGAACTCCGCCTTGACCGCCTCCAGGCCGGGACCGTCGTACTCGCACCGGCAGGCGGAGCAGATCAGGCGGACCAGGCGCTGGGCCAGCACCATCTCCAGCGAAGAGGCGACCAGGTACGGCTCGATGCCCATGTCCACCAGTCGGGTGATGGCGCCGGGGGCGTCGTTGGTGTGCAGGGTGGAGAAGACCAGGTGCCCGGTCAGCGAGGCCTGGACGGCGATCTCGGCGGTCTCCAGGTCGCGGATTTCGCCGATGAGGATCACGTCCGGGTCGTGGCGCAGGATGGACCGCAGCCCGCGGGAGAAGGTCAGCCCGGTCTTGGTGGAGACCTGGATCTGGTTGATCCCGTGGAGGTGGTACTCGATGGGGTCCTCGATGGTGACGATCTTCCGCTCGATGTCGTTGATGCGCGACAGGCCGGCGTACAGGGTGGTGGTCTTGCCGCTGCCGGTGGGTCCGGTGACCAGGACGATGCCGTGAGGCAGGTCGAGGATGCGCTCGAAGTGGTCGCGGTCGCGCCCGGCCATGCCCAGATGCTCCAGGCCCAACAGGGTGGCCCCGCGGTCCAGCAGGCGAAGCACCACCGCCTCCCCGTGGAGCATGGGGATCACCGAAACGCGCACGTCCACCTCCCGCCCGGCGACCTTGAGCTTGATCCGACCGTCCTGGGGCAACCGCTTCTCGGCGATGTCCAGATGGCTGAGGATCTTGAGGCGCGAGACGATGGCCGGCTGGAACTGGCGGACCTCGGGCGGGATGTTGGCCTCCTGGAGCACGCCGTCCACGCGGTAGCGCACGCGCAGGGAAGACTCGAAGGGCTCGAAATGCACGTCGGTCGCCCGGCGGTCGATCGCCTCGGCCAGCACCTGGTTGACGAAGGTGATGATGGAGGCGTCCTCGGCCGCCTGGGAGAGGTCCACGTCGCTGTCGTCGTCGGAGTCGACGACCTCGACGCGGGCTTCCATGGATTCCGACAGCGACTGGAGCGTGTCGGCGCCGACGCCCAGGAGGCTCTTGAGGCAGCGGTTGATCTCGCTGGCGGGGGCCAGCATCGGGCGAATCTCGCGCCCGGTGACCAGCCTCAGCTCGTCGAGGCCGGACGGATCGAAGGCCTTGCTGGAGGCGACCAGGACCGCCCCGTCCTGCTCGACCAGCGGCAGCAGACCGTAGGTCATGAGGATGCGGACGGGGAAGGAGGCGAGGAACTCTCGCTTGGGCGGGCAGCGTTCCAGGTCGACGCGGGGGATGAGGAACTCGTCGCTGACGGCCTGGAGAAGGTCTTCCTCTGCGGCGCCGCCCGCCCGGATCAGCGCCTCGTCCAGGGCGGTCCCCTGGGCCAGCAGGGCGCGGACCTTGCCCGCGCCCTCCTCGCCGATCACCCCCCGCCGCATCAATGCCGTCAGCACGTCACTCATGATTGGGTCTCAGCAGACTGTAGCGGGCAGCCCGTATCCAGTGGCCGGCAGGCGGCGAACCGCCCTGCCGGCTGGCCGGTTACGGCCCCCCCGCGCGCCGCCGACGAGCGAAGAAACAAATACTCCTCGCCGCCGGACGGCGCAGGGGGGACCGTGCCGGGGTCTATTCCAGAAGGCCCATCATGACCGCCTGAGCTTCCTGCTTGGTGGTCAACAGTTCCTTCAACTCCTTGCGGGCCGTCTCCAGATTCTGGCGGGCCGTCGTGCGGGCCGTGCGGTACGCGTCCAGGGCCGACTTGATCTCGGCGGCCGTGGCGCCTTCCTTCTGAAGGACCGTCCTCAGGGCGCTGCCGGTCTTCTCGATCTCGCTCTGGGGGCGATCCGACGAGCCTTCGGGCCTCGGGCCGCCGCGATCGCTGCCCCCGGGGCCTCTTCCCCGCCCGAACATCATGCTGCCGAAGCCCATCCCGCCGCGGGACTCGCGCGACAACTGCTGGACCTTCTCGATCTTCGGACCCAGCACCTTCCAGTCCTCTTCGCTGGCGCCGAACTGCTCGCGCATGCGGTTGGACATCTGCGAACGGAACTCCTCCATCCGCTTCTGCATCTCTTCCGGCGACATCCGCTGGAAACCGCCGCGCCCGCGATCCCCTTCCCTGCGATCGCCTTCCTTGCGGTCGGCCCCGCCCTTGGCGTCCGGGGCCTTCTCCTGCGAAACCGCCACGCCCACCCAGGAGGCCGTCAGCACTGCCGCCAGTGCCGCCATCGTTAGAGTCCTGATCCTGAACATGTCATCGTGTCCTTTCTGAAAACCCGGCACCCGCTATTCCTCAACGCGAGGAGTGGCGGGTTCCGTCGAGGGTCTGCTGGAAGAAGGGCGAGTCGGTCGGTGCCGCGGGCGGAAACCGCCCGGCCCGCCGGGCCCGTGCTCCCGCTGCTTGAGCATCTCTTCGTACTTGACCACCTGCTGGGGGGTCAGAATCTTCTTGGTTCGGGCGACCGCCTCCTCGAAACGCGCCTTGCGCTGCTGCGACAGTTCCTCCAGGTGCTTGGCATACTCCTGCTGAATGGCATCGTACTTGGCCTGCTGCTCGCTCGTCATCAGGTCGCGAATCTGCTGATCGCGCTGCTGGGAGAAGCTGCGCCGCTGCTCGCTGTCGCGGCGAAAGCCCTCGCCCATCGCCTCCGACCAGATCTTCTTCATCTGCTCGCGCTGCTCGGCGCTGAGGTTCAGCTCCTGCGTCAACCATGAGCCGGGGCCCCGCTCGGGCGGAGCGGGCTTGCGCGCCAGCACCAACCCCAGGGACCCGCCGGCGGCGAAGACCAGGACGAAGGCAACCGCCAGGATCAGCCTCGTCTTGATCATCTCTCGATCCTCCCGGACAGGTCCCGCACGACCCACATGGCCAGTTGCTCATCCTGCGCAGCCGCCGCCTCGGCCGGCGTGCGGGCCACGGCGGCGGTCTCCCACGTGGCCACCGCCGGGGGCGAGGCCTGGGCCGGCGAGCCGCCGGACCGCATCAGGGAGATGCTGCACGCGGCCAGGATGACCGCGGCGGCCGCCGCCGACCAGGCAGCCAGCCGGCGAACGCCGGCGGTCAAGGTCGAGTCCACCGAATCGTGCAGCCGCTCCATTGCGCCGGAGGGGATCTGCAGCCCTTCAAACTGGTGCAGCATGTCCGCCAGGCGGCGCAGTCGCTGCACCTCCGCCTGACAGGACGGGCAAGCACACAGATGCGATTCCACCGTCGCCCGTTCGCCGGCCGACAGCTCGCCGTCCATGTACGCGCCTAGTCGATACGCCTGTTCGCAATCGTTCATACCTGCTCCTTCCGCCGTCAAAACAGGTACTCTCTGAGCAGCACCTGGAGTTGCCTGCGGGCCCGGAACAGGCGGCTTTCCACCGTGCCCCGGGGCAACTTCAGCACGTCCGCAATCTCGTCATAGCTCATGCCCTGCAACTCCCGCAGCACGATTACCTCGCGATGGTCCGTATTCAGGGCCAGCAGGGCCGAGCCCAGGTCCAGCCGCAGGTCCGAATCCCGAACCCCGGACTGTCTCTGCCTGCCGCCGACCGCATCCTGGGCGGCTTGCAGCCGCCCCCGACGCCGCGAGACTTCGCGATGATGCCGCGCCGCCTGCAGGATCAGGATCTGCGTCAGCCAACTCTTCACCGAAGCCTCCTGCCGAAAGCCTGCCAAACCGCGATAGGCGCCGGCGAACGTCTCCTGGACAACGTCCTCGGCGTCGGCTGGCTGCCCCACCAGCCGCATCGCCAGGCCCAGCAGGTATCGCCCGTGGCGCTCCACCAACTCGTGAAACGCGCGACGATCGCCGCTACGAGAGCGTCGCGCGAGCTCCTGGTCGGTTGGCACCGGCTGATCAAAGTCCATATCATCAATTGACCGCTTCCCCGGTATGGTTGATGGCTGGAGGCGAAATCTTCCCCGAAGCGGAAAAAATATCTTCAGCCGCGCGGCGGCGGCGAGCGAAAAGGACGTCCCAGAAACGCGCAAAGCCCCGCATCCGCGGGGCCTTACGATACGTGGAGATGAGGGGGCTCGAACCCCTGACCTGCTGATTGCGAACCAGCCGCTCTCCCAACTGAGCTACATCCCCAACCTCGCGGAGTATACACAGACCGCCGCGAATTGGGAAGCGAATTTTGCCGCCCACAACGGTAAAATGCCGTCCGTGAGCGACAAACCTCCGACAGGCAAGCTGTCGGCCGACAGGCGGTTTCGCCTGACGCGGGCCGGCGAAATCGATCGCGTATTCGCCGCGGGTCGGCGGGCAACCGACGCGGCGATGACCCTGTTGGCGGCGCCCAACGCACTGGACCGCTCGCGTGCAGCCGTAGCTGTGGGGCGGCGCCACGGGTCGGCGGTGCGACGCAACCGGGCCAAGCGACTCTGCCGCGAGGCCTTCCGCCTGACCCGCCCCGAATTGCCCGTCGGATGGGACTACGTCATCCTCCCCCGCCCGGGACGCGCGGCCTGCCTGGCGAGTCTGCGGGAATCGCTGCGGTCGCTGGCGCGGCGGATCGAGCGGCAAGCCCCCCCGCCGCCCGAGCCCGGCCCGGAGGAAACGCCGTGAGACTCCCCCCGCCGCTGTCCTGGATCAGCCGGCTGGCCCAGGCGGGTTTGATCCTCATCGTTCGCCTCTACCAGGTCGCGCTGTCGCCCTTCCTGGGCCGGCAGTGCCGCTTCAAGCCCACGTGCAGCAACTATTTCATCCAGGCCGTGCGGCGATACGGGGCTTTGCGGGGTGGGCTCAAGGGCATCTGGCGGATCCTGCGATGCAACCCGTGGGGAGGCAGCGGATACGACCCGGTCGAGTGAGGGCCGACTGGCGACCTTCGGTTCTGGACCGTCAACCGGCGTTGCGGCGCTCCAGGTCGATCATCCGCTTCTTGAGGTCCACGCCGCCCTCGGCCGTGAAGCCCCCCATTCCTCCGCCGGAGTAGATGACGCGGTGACAGGGGATAATCAGCGGGACGTGATTCTTGCTCAGGGCCGTCGCGACCGCCCGGGCGGCGTCTTCGCGCCCGATCTGCTTGGCCAGGGCCAGGTAGCCCACGGTCTTGCCGTAAGGGACCTCGCGACAGGCTCGCAGAACCACGCCGCTGAACGACCCTTCCGCAGGCAGATCGCAACAGATGCCGCTGAAGTCCACCATCTTGCCGTTGAAGTACTCGCGCGACAGGATCGTCAGGTCCGAGAATGCCGAATCGTCGCGGACAGCGTCCTTGTGCTCCCAGGCCAACAACTGCTCCAGGTCTCGCATGGTGTAGTGCGGCAGGATGAACCGGCACACTCCGCGCTCGCTGGCCACCGCCCCCACCGGCCCCCACGCCGTCGCCCACGCCGACCAGACCTGAGACTCGCTCTTCTTTGCCATGCCAGGCATCTTACCCGTAAACCGGGACAAAACCCAGGACGATCCCTCCGTTCGCAGGCGACTGGCCTCTGCGTCCGCACGCACGACTTGAAATCCCGCACCTACCCATGCATAATTACTTTGTCGATAGGTTTTGTGTATTTAATCTTGACTAAATCGAGCAATGTGGTGTAGTATTATAAGAAACAAAGGGCGCTTGCATGACAGAACAACTGAATGACGCGGCGGCGACGGCGGCCGAACTGGCCGGGGAGGCAGCCGGCTTGAGCGGGAAGGACCTGTTGCTATGGGCTGGGCAGCGTTTTGAAGGCCGGCTCGCCTTCGCCACCAGCCTCGGGTTGGAGGATCAGGTCCTGACCGACCTGATCGTCCGGTCCGGCGCGAAGATCCCCCTGTTCACGATCGACACGGGCAAGCTGCCCGAGCAGACCCTGCGACTGATCGAGCAGACGGAGCGACGCTATTGCCTGGAGATCGAGGTGCTGCGCCCGGATGCCGAGGAAGTTCGCAAGATGACTCGCCGCCATGGTCCGGCCCCCTACTACACCAGCGTGGAACTCCGCAAGCTGTGCTGCCACGTCCGCAAAGTGGCGGTGCTTCGCCGCCGCCTGGCCGGGCTGGATGCCTGGGTATGCGGGCTGCGACGCGAGCAGTCGGTCACCCGCGAGGATGTCGACACCGTCCAGTGGGACGGCGCCAATCGCCTGGTGAAGCTCAACCCCCTGGCCGACTGGACGCTCGATAAGGTCTGGACGTACGTCCGCAAACATGACGTGCCGTACAACGCCCTCCACGACGAGAACTATCCGAGCATCGGCTGCCTGCCCTGTACGCGGGCCGTCCTGGCCGGACGGGACATTCGTTCGGGCCGGTGGTGGTGGGAGGAGCCCGAGCAGAAGGAATGCGGCCTGCACGTGGTGCAAGGCAGGCTGGTGAGGAAGGGCGAGCGCCTGGCGCATTGAAGCGACCAGGCCGATCCTGCCCACAGGGTGCGGATCGCGGACGGCGGACTACTGACTCCTGATTGCTGGCTACTGCAATGGAACGACTGGACGAACTCGAATCTCAGAGCGTGTACATCCTGCGAGAGGCCTACCGCGAGTTCAAGCAGCTCGTGATGTTGTGGTCGATCGGAAAGGACAGCACGGTCCTGCTGCACCTGGCCCGCAAGGCGTTCTTCGGCCACGTGCCCTTCCCGCTGATGCACGTCGACACGGCCTACAAGATCCCCGAGATGATCGAGTACCGCGACCGCCTGGCGATGGAGTGGAAGCTGAACATGATCGTCGGGCGGAACGAGCAGGCCCTGGCCCAGCGGCGGACGTTCCCGGACGGCAACGCCACGCGGATCCAGTGCTGCGCCGCCCTCAAGACCGAGGCCCTTCGCAAGACCCTCAGCGGGGAATGGGCGCGGTGGGTCATGGACCACTCGACCGGGCAGTACGTCAAGACCACCGCCGGCGAGCCCTTCACCGGCGTGATCGTCGGGGCCCGGGCCGACGAGGAGGGCAGCCGCTCCAAGGAGCGGTACTTCTCCCCGCGCGACCAGCACAGCGAGTGGGACATCGGCGACCAGCCGCCCGAGCTGTGGAACCAGTTCAAGACGGACTTCGCCCCCGGCACGCATGTCCGCGTCCACCCCCTGCTGGACTGGACGGAGCTGAACGTCTGGGAGTACATCGAGCGCGAGAACATCCCGGTCGTCAGCCTCTACTTCGATCGGGGCGAAGGCAAGCGATATCGCAGCCTGGGCTGCTTCCCCTGCACGAGCCCCGTCGAGTCGACCTCTCGCACCGTGGGCGACATCATCGAGGAGCTGCGCAGCGGACGCTTCGCCAACATTGCCGAGCGCAGCGGCCGCCAGCAGGACAAGGAAGACGGCTACGGCCTGGAGGCCCTGCGCCGCGAGGGATACATGTGACCCTCCGCTTCCGTCTGTCGATTGTCGAGTAACGGAGCCTGACCGTCACAAAGGGTAGTTGCGATGGAACAGAGCGTAATGACACCCCCCGCCCAGCCGAGCCGGCCCTCCGCCCTGCGGGAGAAGATGAACATCGTCATCGTGGGGCACGTGGATCACGGCAAGAGCACCGTGGTCGGTCGCCTGCTGGCCGACACGGGCAGCCTGCCCCAGGGCAAGCTCCAGGCCGTCCAGGAACAGTGCCGCCGCAACGCCAAGCCCTTCGAGTACGCCTTCCTGCTGGACGCCCTCAAGGACGAGCAGACCCAGGGCATCACGATCGACTCGGCCCGCTGCTTCTTCAAGTCCGCCAGGCGCGACTACATCATCATCGACGCCCCGGGGCACCTGGAGTTTCTCAAGAACATGATCAGCGGCGCCGCCCGCGCCGAGGGGGCCCTGCTGGTCATCGACGCCAAGGAGGGCGTCCGCGAGAACTCGCGACGGCACGGATACCTGCTGGGCCTGCTCGGCATCCGCCAGATCGCCGTCTGCATCAACAAGATGGACCTCGTCGACTACCGCCAGGACGTCTACGACGCCATCGTCGCAGAGTACAGCGACTTCCTCCGCCAGGTCGACATCACGCCCATGGCCTTCATCCCCGTCAGCGCCCGCGACGGCGTGAACATCGTCGGCCGCGGAGACCGCATGCCCTGGTACGACGGCCCGGCCGCCCTGGAAATGGTCGACCGGTTCGTCAAGGAGCCCCACCCCATCGACAAGCCCCTGCGCATGCCCGTGCAGGACATCTACAAGTTCACCGAGGCCGGCGACGACCGGCGAATCGTGGCCGGGCGCATCGAGACCGGACAGGTCGCCGTCGGCGACGAGGTCGTCTTCCTGCCCTCCGGCAAGCGGTCCACCGTGGCCAGCGTCGAGGAGTTCAACGCCCCGCGGCGCGACTCGGCCGAGCCGGGCCGCTCCACCGGCGTGACGCTGACCACGCAGGTGTACATCAAGCCGGGCGAGCTGATGGTCAGGGCCGACCAGGCCCCGCCCCGCGTGACCACGCAGATCCGGGCCACGCTGTTCTGGCTGGGCAAGGCCCCGATGATCAAGGGGCGGCGCTACAAGCTCAAGCTGGCCGGCGCGCGCACGCAGGTGTGGTTGACCGACATCGCCCACGTGCTGGACGCCAGCACGCTGGATCTGGACGCCCATAAGCCGCAGGTCGAGCGTCACGACGTCGCCCAGGTCGTCCTGGAGACCCTCAAGCCGATCGCCTGCGATCTGGCCGCCGACATCCCCTCCACCGGACGGTTCGTCATCATCGACAACTACGAGATTGCCGGCGGCGGGATCGTGCTGGACGCGGCCGCCGCCCGGAACACCCTCAGCCGCAAGCACGTGGCCGAGCGCGAACGGGCCTGGGATCGCAGCCGCCTCACGGGCGACGCCCGCCGCAGCCGCTACAACCAGCGGGCCACCCTGCTGCTGCTGACCGGGCGCGAGGGCACCCGCAAGGCCGAACTGGCCAAACGCCTCGAGGAACGCCTCTTTCAGGACGGGCGGATGGTCTACTACCTGGGTCTGTCCAACAGCCTGCTCGGCGACAGCGAGGTCAAGGACCAGCGCGACGAGTACCTGCGGCGCCTGGGCGAGATCGGCCACCTCTTCACCGACGCCGGGTTGATCCTCATCGCCACCGTCACCGACCTGGACGACGGCGAGATGGACGTGATCCGTACGCTCAACGCCCCCGGCGATCTGCTGGTGGTCAACATCGGCGACAGCGCACTCCATCGCCACAAGGCGGATTTGACGCTCCAGGTCGGCGGCGACCTGGCGCAGGCGGCCATCGACGTCGAGCGACTGCTCCAGGGCAAGCACTACCTGCCGGAGTACTACCTGTAATTGACCATTGTCTATTGACGATTGACCATTGAAGACAAGAGCCCACCCTTTGAACGGGTGGGCTTTCATTTCAATCGAAAACCGGCCATCGCAGCAAAGCGTCCCGTTCCTTGGGTTCGCTCAGCGGTCCTGCGTGTTACCCTTCACGTCGATCAAAGAGACGTAGCAGATTCCTTATGTGCATCCGGTCCGCCACTTCCTTGGAAACGGAGATCGGTCCCCCCGGCGTCATGATCCAGAATAGGATCCCCACCACAATCGCGGCCACCAGCAATATCCCCAGGCCTATCAGGACCATGTTGACGGCGTGATCGTCAATCTCCTTCCAGATCAGGTACGTGTCGCGGATCTTCGCGACGACGTCGTCCTCGCCGATGCGTCGGAGTTCCCAGGGCTTGTGACCGGCTACGGCCAACTGGACAGTATCGCCGGAAATCACAGCCCGGCCATGCCAGAGTTCGCTGCCGTCCGGGCTGAAATGCCTCAGGTCGGCGCCTGCGTCGTCCACCTTGCCGGCAATCCGGTGAAGGGGCCAGCACGAAGCCCCCAATCGTGCGAAGTACCGCCCGACCACTCTCCCGTCATCCAGCGTCATCAGCATCAGGTACAGGCCGGCCCCGTTGATCCATCTGTGAACCACGTTCTGCCCCCATGCCGCGTCTTTGTCGTTGAAATACGTGACCTCCTTGTCGTCTTCGGTGTGGTAGGGCAATTCCGTTTCGCGGACTACGGCACATTGACGAAGCGAGGCGCCGGACTTCTCTGCACCGATGAACTTCCGGGCCGGGCCAAATGGGTCGCCGCCAAAGATCAGCTTGTACATCGCCTCGCGCCCCGCACCGTCGAAACGCCACACTCCGCTTATTGGCTCTCGGTGGTCTGGAGCAATTCCCCCGCGCCAGAGAAACCACCGCTCCGATTTGGTCACGTTCGCGGTGATGACCAGTGTATTGGGATCCAGAACGCGAGCCGACCGATTGGAGACAGTGATCAACTCGAGAGCACCCAACGTCTTGAATCGTTCCGCCCGATACGCAGCGCCGTCCTTCCGGTATCGGTAGCGTTCGTTTGAATCGAGCTTCTTGTCGAAGTCCGTCCCGGTCGGCCCGGCCCAGTTTCGCCACATTCCGAATTCCGTGACCACAAACCCGTGCCCCTTCTGATACGCGCTGAAGAGGACCTCTCCGTTGATCGCCTCTCCCCCCGCCTTCGGTGCGGCGTCCTTTGGAGCGGACTTGTATGGAAAGACACCGAATATCCACCGGTCAACATGCCATACGTGGCCGTTGGCCGTTGACAGCGTGACCCACTCTCCCGAAAGATCCACGCCGACACAGCGAAACACGTGGATCGCCACAACCAGCCCACATGCCGCCGCGGCCAAGCCGACTGTTTTGACCACCACGCTCTGTCTTACCCACTGCGCCAACACCAGAAATACCACGGCCGCCAGCAGGAGGACGATCAGGATCAGCCGAACATACGGAAAGCCCGGCACGAGCCATCCGTCCACGAGGATCCAGTCGACTATGCTCCATGCGAGGAAGGCACAGACGGCCGTTGCCCCGGGCAGGTAGCTGGATCGGCGGACAAGGGCGCCCTCGCGAATCAACGCGATCACCACCGCGAAGCCGAAACACAGAGCCGCCGTGACCAGCAGCATCAGCCATCGACAGTCCGCCCCATCGGCTGACCGGGTCAGCCTTGTAGCGCCGTAGGCGACCAACAGGCCTGACACGATGCCCAACGCGCCGCCGGCTATCGTGCGTACGGGGGACGCCGGTTTTGACGCGTTTCCGGATGACATGTCTGGCATATGCACGCTCCCTTGCGGCGGAACTTTCCGGAAGATCTGCCCCACCTCGTTGCCGGACGGGATTGCTCGCATTGTATCCCCCCTGGAAATCATGTCCACCCGGTCTTGACTATTTTCCCAGGCCGGCCAGACACCGGAATGGCACACAGAGAGGGTCGTCGAGAGCGAGAATACAGGCCGCACCTCCGGGCCAACATGGGCACGGCATCGTCCTATTCCGAGAGACTGAAAGACGAGCCCACGGACTCGTGCCCGTGGGCTTGGTCATCGGCTATCAGGGCCGTTCAGCAGCCTGGCGTCAATCGGCAATAGGGGCAAAGGTCCCCGCGAACTGCCCGAGTACTCCGGCCGGGCCGCCGGTGCGGCGCAGGCCGCGAATGCTCTGGCGGCGATCCAGCAGCGAGGCCAGGCCCTCCACCACCGCGCTCTGCGCCTGGGCGTTAAGGCCGCCCAGCGGCAGGGCCAGGCGGAGCAGGCAGGTCCCGCTCTCGGCCTGGGCGGGCGTGATGAGATTCTCAGAGCCTCGCACGCCGGCGGCGATAAACAACTCGTTGGTCAGGGTCTGGGCGGGGAACCGATCGGCGGTGACGTGCGGCAGCATCGCCCGCACGTCGATGAACACGCCGTGCCCGCCGGGCGGGCTGAGCACCGCAACGCCGCGGGCGGCAAGCTCCTTGTGCAGGTTGGCCGCCTGGGCCACCCGGGCCTGCGACTGGGCGTTCCATTCGGCGCAGCGGGCCAGCGCGGCGCGCATAGCCGCGAAGCCGGCGGCGTCCAGTCCGTCGCCCATCGCCAGCGTCAGGTCTCGCACGCCGACGAACATCTCCATGTGGTTCGTGCCCACGTAGCCGCCCACGCGGCAGCGGAAGTCCTTGGTCAGGCTGCCCGCGCAGGCGTCGCTGTATGCACACAACTCGCGGACGATCGAACCGAGCGAGCGATCCGCGTAGCCGGGTTCGCGTTGGCGGACCAGTTCGGCGTTCTCGAAGGCCCGCGTCGTGTCCAGCAGCACGGGGATGCCTCGCTGGGCGGTCAGCTCGCGCACGGCCCGCAGGTTGGCGGCCGAGACCGGGTGCCCGCCGGTCGCGTTGACGGCCAGCTCCATGTAGACAGCCCGCACCTTCTGCCCCTCGGGGCCGAAGAGCAACTCGCCCAGGGCGGCGATGTCCAGGTCGCCCTTGAACGGCGCATCCGCGATCGCGTCAAACGCCTGCGGGCAGGCCAACTCGCGGACGTCCAGCCCGCCCGACTGCATGTGGAACCGTGTGGTCGGGAAGAGGCTGTTGCAGACGACGATGCCGCCGGGGCGGATCGTGCGGGCCAGCAGCGACTCGGCGAACCGCCCGCGGAAGACGGGCACGAAGAAACGGTACCCCAACTGCCCGCGGAGCACGTCCTCGGTCTGCACAGCCGTGGGCCGGGCGATCTCTTCGTCCGTCTGGGCGCCGGGAATCTCGCTCCAACTGTCGGTCAGCAGGTCCACCTGGACCGCTTCGTGAGGCAGGAGGTTGGTGTTCCAGCCGACCTTGGACAGGACGGCGCGGCGGGCGGCCTGGGCGGCCTCGGCGGGCGGGGAAGCAACCTCCACCGAGGGATCGGCAGGCGGCTGAGCGGGCGCAGCCGGGGCGTCCATGAACTCCTCCAGCTTGGCCACGCGGTAGGTCATCCGAAGCAGGTCCACGACCATCAGGTTGGGCAGACACACGGGCGGGCGCCAGCCGGGCATACTCGAGCCCAGCAGGGCCACCACCGCCTCGGTGCTCAGCATCAGCCCCAGCAGGGCCGGCGAGACGGCGATCGACGGGGCCTTGAACTGCCCGATGGTCCGTTCGACGCGGCGGACGAACTCGGGCACGAAGATCTCTTCGAGGAACTTCGGCAGGTGGCTGTCGCGGATGGACTCGTCCTCGTGGGCGTTGATCAGGTCCATGGGCAGGCCGTCCGGGGCGGCCACCGCCATCACGCCTCCGAAGCTGATCATCGCGCCGGTGGCGGCGTAGAGGCCGGCGGAGCGGGCGCCGGCGAACATCTTCGCCCGCAGGGCCGGCGCGACGGCTACGTCCAGGCAGTCGATCAGGATGTCCGCCCCGGCCAGGAAGTCGGTCACGTTGGCGTCGGTGATGCCCTCGGTGTGCGCCCGCACGCGGACGTCGGGGTTGATCTGCCGGAGCAGCTCGTCGTAGACCTCGGCCTTGTTTCGGCCCAGGGTGGTGAGGTTGGCCGCCCACTGGCGGTTGATGTCCGGCTCGTCGAAGGGCTTGGGATCGGCCAGGATGAACCCGCCCACGCCCATGCGGGCGAGCGTGAGGCAGGCCGAGCCGCCCTGCCCACCGCAGCCGGCGACGGCGACCGTCTTGGTCCGCAGCGTGTCCACCGCCTCCTGCCCGAGCATGAGCATCGTACGGTTCAGGAACGTGTGAAAGTAGTCCGTGTTGGCGGTCTGGCCTTGAGTCTGGCTCACGATCTCTCTCCGCTTTGGGCTTTTCTCCGGCTGCCTGACGCCCGGCGGTCCGCCGGCGCAGAACAGGGACGAGGCGCTCCCTCGGCCATTGGATCTATCGGCCCCATCCCCCTGCTGCTTGACCGCCTCTTTTCTGGTTCTTCCGGGATTTGCGGGCCTGTCGCATGATACGCACACAGCGGCCCCGCAAGGGGCCGCCTAGGCCCGGAGGGCCGTAGGATGGTAGCCGGGGGCGAACGCAGTGAGCCCCCGGTGAGTTGATCGCTGCTGACCAGCCCCGCAAGGGGCGTCGGAAGATCCGGCGCACTGAGCATTCCAACGACTTCCGACGCCCCTGCCGGGGCTGGTCCTATCTGAGCTTACTACCGGGGGCTTCGCTCCGCTCACCCCCGGCTACCGTCCGGCGTCCCTCCGGGACTGATGCGGTCGCAAGCGACGCCTGCTATCACGCACTTTCAATCCCCGCAAATCCCGGAAGAGCCCTCTTTTACCCTGCGGGATTCTCCGCCGCCTGCGAAGCCGGCGGCTGGCCCGGGGCGGACGTGGCCGACGGCTGGGTCGCCCTGGCGGCCCGTGCCGCACCGACCTGACGGGCCCGATCCGCCGCCAACCGGTCGCGAAGGCGGGTGAGGCAGTGCATATCCAAGGGAATGAGGAACGGTGCCCCGACCGTAAGGGGGAGGACGAATCCCGTGATGAGGCCTGCCAGAGTCAATATCGGCCTCCGCAGGATTACCAGTGCCGCTGTCGAACTGGCAGCAAGCCCGGCCGCATTCACCAAGGCAAGCAAGCCGTACCCGCCCCACTCGCTGCGCCGGGCCAGATACAACCCGTAAGCCGAGACCGACCCGGTCATAAGGGAAACAAAGGCTGCGCTCAGGCAGCCGAACAAGAAGGCCGAAACCCTTCGAACAAGCGCATCTCGCCTGCGGTAAGCGATTGAAGATGATGGCTTGCGCAAGACCCCCGGCAGGACGACGAGGACCCCGATCCAGACCCACCAGAAGTACATGCAGCCGATGGAGGCTGAAACGATGTCCGAGTATACAGAGGACGATGCCAGCATGAGTTCCGCCTTCCGGTGTCGCTCTCGCCAGTCGCTATCCTATCATCCCGCTACGGGGGCGACAACAAGGACGCAAACCAAATGCGTTCCTCCACATCTTGGCGATTGCCATCACCGACAACTCGTTCTAGAATGCCGCCCGGAGACTAAACATGACTATTTCAAGGCAGTTCGGAGCGGCTTCCCGGTTCCTGTTCCTTCTGGCCCTGGGTCTGGCGATGGTGGCGTGTCCGGCCCGGGCGGCTGGGCCGGGCAAGGACGCGCCGGCCGTGAAGTTGCCGCCCAAGGAGAAGTTCCATCTGTATCTGCTGATCGGGCAGTCGAACATGGCTGGGCGGGGCAAGCTCGACGCGGAGCACGCGGTCTCCAACGAGCGGGTGCTGAAGTTCACCAAGGCTAACGCGTGGGCGCCGGCGGACGAGCCTCTGCACTTCGACAAGCCGGTCGCGGCGGCGGGGCTGGGGATGAGCTTCGCCCGGGTGATGGCCGACGCTTCCGGTAAGGACGTGACGATCGGACTGATCCCCTGTGCAGTGGGCGGCACGCCACTGTCGCGGTGGGTCCAGGGCGGCGACCTGTACAAGCAGGCGTTGGCGCGGGCGAAGGCGGCCATGAAGGACGGCACGCTCAAGGGCATCCTGTGGCACCAGGGCGAGAGCGACAGCGGCAGCGAGCAGACCGCCCGCAGCTATGGCGAGCGACTGGCGAAGATGGTGACCGACCTGCGGGCCGACCTGGGCGCGGGCGAGGTCCCCTTCGTGGCGGGCAAGCTCGGGGAGTTCCTCAAGCGCGAGGGCCGGGGAGGCAAGCCCAGTTGCTGGCCCGTGGTCAACGAACAGATCGACGCCCTTGCGAAGAAGCTGCCCCATTCCGCGGTGGCGGAGTCAGCCGGCCTGAAGGACAAGGGCGACAAGGTCCACTTCGACACGCCCGCCCTTCGCGAGTTCGGCAAGCGATACGCGGCCGCCATGCGCAAGCTGCAAGAAAAGTAGACGGGGGTCGTATGCCCTTCCGCTTCGGGCCGCGCTCTCCTGCCCGGACGCCAAAGCCCACGGAAGGCCTTCCGTGGGCTTTCGTTGGAGCAGTTTGTGCGTTCGATTCGCGCGGGCGTCAGAACCGCAGTGAGAGCGCCACCTGCCAGGTGTGTGAGCGGCCGAACTCCGGGCGAAGCTCGGGGTACATGTCACAGAGGTAGCCCAGGTCCAGAGAGCACCACTTGGCCATGAAGACCGTCAGCCCGCCGCTCCAGCCGATGTTGCCCCGGGCGTCGAAGGCTGCGCCAGCCCGAAGGTACAGCCACTGCGTCAGGCTGTGCTGGACGCCGCCCGAGAAGCGGTGGACCTGGAGCCGGTCGAAGGTGGTGTAGTAGTTGCCGTACTCGTAGTCCACGTGAACCACGGACATCGGGGCGTACTCGTAGGAGATCCCCGGGCGGAGAATGTACTGCTCCTGGGTGTCCTTGATCTTCACCGGCACGAAGCCGCCGAGCGTGGGCACCAGGGCCCGGGCGCGGAAGGGCGAGAACCCGTACTCCGTGACCAGTCCGATCAGCCAGTTCTTGGCCGGCTCGTACAGCCCGCCCACGCGGAAGCGATAGTTCTCGGCGTGGCTTTCGCTGACGCGGAGCGGGCCGAGATTGTTGACGACCTCCGCCTCGGTGTAGCTCAGGCTGGCCCCGATGCCGACCTTCTCGAATCGCTTGCCCCACTGGAGCAGGCTGGTCTTGACCTCGTAGTCGAACTCCAGCCCCTGGCGGGTGGTGGCGCGGTTGACGCAGATCTGGTTGAGCACCGGCTGGAAGGTGCCGAACTTCTTGGTGTCCCACGTGAGCGACTCGCTGATCACGTTGATGTTGGTCCCCTCGTCCAGGCGGATCTGCGAGTACGACGGGGTAACGACAAGCCCCAGCTTGTCCGGCAGGGAGAACCAACCCACCGAGGCCGGGTTGATTGCACCGGAGGTGCGGTTGGCTGCCGTCGGGCCGCCGAACACCGTGACCTCGGTGAAGCGGACGAACGCCGCGGGCAGACGGACGGAGAAGTCCTTGTCGCCGTAGTCGCTGCCGCCCAGGGCGGGCGAGGCTATGGAGACCAACAGGAGCATCCACGCCGCGTGTCGTACCGATCGCCGATTTATCACTGAGAGGCCTTTCCTACCTGGCGGGCAGAACAAAACGCCCAAGAATTGGTTCGCGCGTCGCCATCCATACGGCGGCGCTGGACGCCGAGACTTTTATCCGGCATCGGCTTGCGTGTCAAGCGAAGGTTCTTTTTTCTAGAGGATGCCGGGGAAGACCGCCCGCCGTCGGGGCGGATAGTCGGGGAACGTGCTTCGATACCAGCGATGGCACGCCAGCGCCCTGGGCAGGAGGTTCGCCGCCGTCCAGACGGCGAAGGCAACGCCCGCAGGCGACCACGTCAGGAGGGCCCAGCCAGCCCACTCCACCATCTCGCCCAGGTAGTTGGGGCAGGAGACATAGTTGAACAGACCGCCGCGGGGCAGATCGTAGTGTCGCTCCCCCGGGCGGCGGAAAGACCGGAGGCGGCTGTCGGCCTGCACGTGGACGCACAGGCCGCCCAGGAACAGTCCCAGGCCCGCCAGGAAGGCCGGCCCGGTCAACCACTCGGCGCCGCGCGAGGGGCCCAGGGCGAAGAGATATCGCCCCTGCAGGTACCCGTTGACCACGTTGAAGAACATCCCGCTGGCCACCACCACCATCGGCATGGACCGGCTGCTGCGCAGACGTTGCGAGTAGATAAAGGTCCGGTAGCCATAGTGGACGTTCCAGACAACCAGGAACGTCCAGTCCGCGGCCGAACGGTGGCGGCCGAGGGCGAACAGGAGGACCACCATGACGACGGCGGGCGACTCCATGAGCAGCCAGCCCAGCCGGGCTGACAGGACCGGCCCCCACCCCGGCCTGGCGAACCGCCCGTAGGGGGCGGTGGTCCGCATCAGCGCGACGAAGACGGCCCCGGCCAGCACCAGCCACCCGACAAGCAGAAGGTCGTAGGTCGTCCGTTCGTCCACGCTGCCGCTCCTCCCGCGGCAGAGCCGCGGCGGGTGGATGATACGCCCGCAGGCCCCCATTCGTCCAGCGGGACCCGGGCGAAAGACATTCGTTCGCACTTTCGCATCCGACAGGCGAGACGCCTGTCGCACCTCCCCCTTGGCTCTCGCGTGAGAGGGCGATAGACTTATCCGCACATGAGAATCGCGCGCTTCCTGCTTCGATACCGCTGGTGGGTGGTGGCGTGCCTGTCGGCGCTCACGCTGACCGGCGCCGCCCTGGCGCCCTCGTTGCAGTTCGACTTCACGCCGCAGGCCGTCTTCGAGGGCAACGACGATCTCCTGAACTACGACGAAGAGTTCAAGCGCGTGTTCGGCTACCAGGACGCGGTGCTGCTGGTGGTGCTGGAGGCCACGGGGGGCGACGACGTGCTCGGCGAGGCGGCCCTGGCCTGGCAGGTCCGCGTGGCCGGCGAGTTGCAGGCACTGACCCACGTCCAGCGGGCCGAGGCGATGGTCCTGCTCCAGGTGCCGCGGCGCATTCCCGGCGTGGGCCTGGCGGTCGGCTCGCAGCCGCTGGTGCCCGCCGCCTTGACCGCCGACACCCGACAGCGAATCAACGAACAACTCCACCACCTGCCCCTGGTGGACGGGGAGTTGATCAGCCGCGACCGCCGCGCGACGAAGATCGTGCTGTTCGCCGACGCCGACTGCCGCGAGGCCGCCCGCATGAGGGACCTGATCGCCCGGGTGAAGGCTACGCTGGACCGCTCGCCCCTGCCCGCGGGGTACGCGGTCCACCTGAGCGGGTTGCCCGCCCTTCGCATGGACATCGTCCAGGGCCTGCGGGAGGACCTGTTCTTCCTCCTGCCGGTGGCCGGCGGGCTGTTCCTGATCATCCTGCTGGGCGAGTTCCGCCGCCTGGGCGCGGCGCTGCTGCCGCTGGCGGCCGTCGGCGCGGGCCTGGCCTGGACGGTCGGCTTGTTCGTGCTGTGCGGGCAGGAACTCAACATCGTCAGCAACGTCCTGCCGGTGATGTTGTTCGTGATCGGGATGGCCAACTGCGTGCACATGGTCAGCCGCTACGGCGAAGAGATCGTCCGCACGCCGCGCCGGCCGATCGGTGCGGCCCGGCGGACCGTCCGCTTCATGCTGCTGGCCTGCCTGCTGACATCGCTGACGACGATGGTGGGTTTCGCCAGCCTGCTGGCGGCCCGCAGCGCGGTGCTCCAGGCCCTCGGGCTGCACGCGGTGATCGGCGTGGGCCTGCTTTACGTCAGCACCATCACCGTGCTGGGGACGCTGCTGCCGAGCGTCCGCCCGCCCCGCCTGGACCGCGGAGCGGTCCGCGACCACCACCTGCACCCGGTGGCCCGGCTGGTCGGCTGGGCGGGGCACCTGATCGCACGCAACCCGCGCCGCACGCTGGCGGGCGGGGCGGTGGTGGTGGCGGCCGCCCTGGTGCTGGCCCGCGGCGCGGTCGTGAACTCCTACATGATGGAGACGTACGACGAGTCCCACCCGGGGATCAAGACGCTGCGGCTGGTGGAGAGACAGCTTTCGGGCATCCTGCCGCTGGAGATCAGCCTGGAGGCCGACCGCGAGCAGGCGTTCCTGGGTGGCGATGCCTATGAACGCACCGCCCAGGCGGAGGCGTTCGCAGCCGGCCTGGAGGGCGTGGTCTCGACCCGCTCCTACGCCGACGTGTTACGGGAAGTGTATGCCGGGCTGACCGGCCAGTCGTACGCCGCCGTCGTCCTGGGCGGCTCGACCGCGGGCGGGCAGGCCCGCCTGACGCTGGCCGGGCAGATCGCCCGCCGCACCGCCAACCTGGTCCACCCGGAGATGTTCCTGTCGGCCGACGGGCGGCGGGCCCGCATCCTGCTTCGCGTGCGCGACATCGGCTCGCGGAAGATGCTCGCCATGATCGCTACCCTGACCAATCGCCTGGGCGAGATCTTCCCGCCGCACCTGGGCGTCCGCGCCTGCCTCACCGGCGACTCGTACGTCCACGCGAAGGCCATGGACCGCTTCGTCCGCGACCTGTTCTGGTCGCTCGTGTCGGCCACCGTGGTCATCTTCTGCGTGATCGCGCTGCTGTTCTGGTCGCTCCGCGTGGGGCTGATCGCCGTGCTGCCCAACCTGGCCCCCCTGCTGGTGGTGCTGGGGTACATCGCCCTTCGCGGCTACGAACTGAACGCGGGCAACGTGGTGGTCTTCGCCGTCAGCATCGGCATCGCGGTGGACAACACCATCCACTTCCTGGCCCGCTTCCGCGAGGAGATCCGCCTGGACGGAGACGTCCTCCAGTCCATCCGGCGGTCGTTCCAGAGCGCGGGGCGGGCGGTCGTACTGGCGACGTTCCTGATCGTGGCCGGGCTGTCGGTGCTCCTGTTCAGCCGGTTCGTGCCCAGCCGGCGGTTCGCGGAACTCACGGGGGTGACGCTGCTGTCGGCGCTGCTGGGGAACCTGCTGCTCCTGCCCGCGTGCCTGGTGCTGTTCTGGAAGCCGCACCGCGACAAACCCGGCGCCGACGGGGGCGCCCAGGTACAGGCCGCATTCACACCGGACCCTGCCCCGACTGCCCCTGCCGGCGACGCCCCAACCACACCCGCAGCACCAGAATGAACGCGAGGACCTGGAGCGAACCGCCCCCGCAGACGCTGACGGTGTAGAACGTGCTGACCATCCGCGGAATGAAGAACGCCCCGACAACGACGGCCGGAAGAGACAGCATCGCGAATATGGCGAGCAGCTCGGACAGCACGTTTCGCAGCAGCAGGTTACGTCCGCACCAGATCAGGAAGCCACCCCACAGCACACTCACGCCGATGCCGCCACTCCAGAAGTACCACCCCTTCGGCAGGCCCGCCAACTGTGCCAGCATGGCCGCCCCGGTCAAAAGGTGGTACGCCCCCAGAACGTACAGAGAGATAGACGCCTGCCTGACGCATGCTGCGGAGGGTGCTCCGTCACTCATTGCCGGTCTCCCGTTCGGCGACAGCCGCCACCGGTTCAATTGTCAATAGTCAATAGACAATGGTCAATCCCGAATGGTAGGATTCTCTGTCCTACGGAGATCGATATGGCAGAGAAGATGACATGCGGCGTGGCCGTGGTGGGCTGCGGGACGGTGGGCGGCGCGACGGCCACCCTGCTGACCCGCGACGCGGAGATTCTCCGCGCCCGCACGGGGCTGGACCTGGAGCTGCGCCACGTGGTGGACGTGAACTTCGACAACGCGCGGCGCCTGGGCCTGGACGAGTCTTTGTTTCGCACGGACCTCCAGGCGGCACTGGACGACCCGGGCGTAGGCGTGGTCTGCGAGCTGATCGGCGGGACGAGCATCGCCAAGACGGTCATCGAGCGGGCGCTGGCGGCGGGCAAGAACGTGGTGACGGCCAACAAGGCGCTGCTGGCCCGGCACGGGGCGGAGTTGTGGGCCGCGGCGCGGCGGGCGGGGCGGTGCATCGCGTTCGAGGCGAGCTGCGCGGGCGGCATCCCCATCATCCGGGCCCTGAGCGACGGGCTGATCGCCAACCGCATCGACGCCCTGTACGGGATCGTCAACGGCACGTGCAACTACATCCTGACGGCCATGACGCGGCAAGGGCAGAGCTATGGCGAGGCCCTGGCTCAGGCGCAGGCGGACGGGCTGGCCGAGGCGGACCCGACGCTGGACGTGGGCGGGCACGACTCGGCCCACAAGCTGGCGATCCTGGCGGCCCTGGCCTTCGGGCGTCAGATCGACCTGGACGCGATCCCCGTGCAGGGGGTCGACAAGCTCCAGCTCTGCGACATCCAGTACGGCAACGAGCTGGGGTACACGGTGAAGCTGCTGGCCATCGCCCAGCGGCGGCGGACCGGCCTGAGCCTGCGGGTGGGTCCGGCGTTCATTTCCAAGCAGCATCCGCTGGCGTGGGTGAGCGGGCCGTTCAACGCCGTCAGCGTCTACGGCCACGCGACCGGGCACACGATGTACTACGGGCGCGGGGCGGGGGCCTACCCCACCGCCTCGGCCGTGGTCGCCGACATCGCCTCGCTGGCCTCCGGCACGGCCCTGCGGGCGTTCGAGCAACTGGGCATCTGGCCGGACCGCTGCGAGCGGGCCGACCAGTTGAGCGTCGAGGAAGTCTCCAGCCGCTACTACCTCCGCCTTCAGGCGGAGGACCGCCCGGGCGTGTTCGCCCGGGTGGCGGCCATCCTGGGCCAGCACGAGATTTCCATCAGTTCCCTGCTCCAGCACGAACCGCCCGAGGAGGCCTGCCCGCAGGCGGGCGTGCCGGTGGTGATCACCACCCACCGCGCCCGCGAGGGAGACGTCCGCCAGGCCCTGACGCACATCGACGCCCTGGATTCGGTCATGGGCTCCAGCGTCTGCATCGGGATCGTCGACGAGCATCCGGAGCAACTATGAGTAGAATGGGACTTACAGGACCTATGGGACCTATAGGACCCATGGGATGAACAACCAACACCAGACAACGAACAACGACTAACCATGAAGTACGCCATCATCATTCCCGACGGGGCCGCCGACGTGCCCCTGGACGAACTGAAGGGCCGCACGCCGTTTCAGGCGGCCGACATCCCCACCTTCGACTGGATCGCGACCCACGGGCGGATCGGCACGGTGCGGAACATCCCCAAGGAGCTGCCCTGCGGCAGCGACGTGGCCATCCTGTCGGTGCTGGGCTACGATCCGCGCCAGTGCTACACGGGACGCGCCCCGCTGGAAGCGGCCGCCCAGGGGCTCCAGGTGGCGAGCGACGAGTGGATCTTCCGCTGCAACCTGGTCACTGTCATCGACGAGGTGATGGAGGACTACTCGGCCGGGCACATCTCCAGCAAGGAGGCGCGGGCCCTGATCGACGATCTCAACCGCCAGCTCGCCGGGCCGCGCGTCCGGTTCTACCCCGGCGTGAGCTACCGTCACCTGATGACCTTCAAGGGCGACTGCGACGTCAAGACCATCGCCCCGCACGACATCCTGGGCCAGAAGGTAGCCGAGCACCTCCCCACCGGAACGGGGGCTGACATGCTCCGCACGCTGACCGACCGCAGCCGCGACGTCCTGGGGCGCAACGAGATCAACGCCGTTCGCAACGACCTGGGCGAGAACCCGGCCACGCAGATCTGGCTGTGGGGGCAGGGCAAGATGCCCACGCTCGAGCCCTTCGTGAACCGCTTCCACCTGCACGGAGCGGCGATCACCGCGGTGGACCTGGTCCGCGGGCTGGCCAAGCTGATCGGGTGGGACTGCATCGAGGTCGAAGGCGCCACCGGCTACGTGGACACCAACTACGCGGGCAAGGGTCAGGCCGCCGTCGAGGCCCTGGACAAGTACGACCTGGTGCTGGTGCACGTGGAGGCGCCGGACGAGGCCGGGCACAACGCCAACATCACGGGCAAGGTCCAGTGCCTGGAGCAGATCGACAAGCAGATCGTCTCGCCGGTGCTCAAGCGCCTCCAGAAGGAGGGCGAGGGCAACTGGCGGATCCTGGTGCTGCCCGACCACCCCACGCCCTGCACCGTCCGCACGCACACGCACGACGCCACGCCCTTCGCGGTGGCCGGCGCCCGCATCGCCTCCGTGGTGAGCGGCCCGTACAACGAGGACACCGCCGCCGCCAGCGACCTGCACATCCCCCGCGGATGCGACCTCATGGAGTACTTCGTGCAGGTGCGGTAAGCGACCAAGGGACATATAAGGACGAAAAGGACGAAAGGGACACAGAGGCATAGACCTCTGGTCCCTTTCGTCCTTTGGGGCCCTCAGGCCCCTTCAGTCCTTTTCAGGCCCTCACCCCTTCTTGATCTTCATGTTCCGGAAGAAGATCGGCGCCCCGCCGTGTTTGCCCTGGAGCCCGATGTGGCCCTGGGTCTTGATCTCCGCCTTGGGCTTGCTCAGCCACGGCGGAATCGCGCTGCCGTCGGGGTTCTTCTTGGCCGACGTCCACTTGGTCATGTCCATCCTGGCCGTCTCGACGCCGTTGAGCAACACGGTGATGACCGGGCCCTTGCAGGTGACGGTCATGCGGTTCCACTCGCCCGCCTTCTTGACCACCTGCTGGGCCGGGGCCAGGTGCCCGAAGATGCCCCCGCACAGCCACGTCTTGTCCACCTTGGCCCACTTGGGGTCGTTGTCGTCCAGGATCTGCACCTCGACCGAGTTGGGAATCCAGTTCTTCAGGTCGCTGGTGTAGACGATCACGCCGGAGTTGGCGGCCGGGCCGCACTTGAACTCCAGGTCGATCACGCAGTCGCCGATCTGCTCCTTGGTCCAGATGGCCTGGTCCACGCTTGCGGTCAGTTCGCCGTTCTCCCACGTCCAGATGGGCTTGCCCTTGTCGGCGGGCACGATCGCGTCGGAAAAGTCTTTGCTGAACAGGTCGTCCCACTTGGACGAGTCGGGGTGGTCGGCCGCCCACGCGGGGACGACGGCCAGGCACAGCGCGGCGGTGAGCACGATGGTCTTGTTCATGATGGACTCCTGTAGTCGGGTTCTCCGCGGAGCAACGCTTCGCGGTTGATTCTATTTCTTCTCGCTCTCTTGCCGCCCGTGCTCGATGAGGAACTTGAGCAGCGCGGGCGCCTCGAAGAACTCGGGAATCTCGGCGTGGCCCTTGCCCTTGACGACGATCAACTCGCCCGGCCCGCCCAGGGCCTTGTAGCGGTCGATGAGGACGCGGCTGTTCGCCTCCAGCGGGACGACCTTGTCGCTGTCGCCGTGGATGTGGAGGATGGGCGTCTTGGCCTTGGCCAGCGGGGCCAGCCGCTCGATGGGGTTGTGCTCGGCGAGCCTGTCTTCGAGTTCCGCCGCCGACAGGCCGTACGCCGGCGCCGCCCGCGCCAGGCCGGGGTAGCTCCGCAGGTCGCACACGGGATAGATGCCGACGATGCAGGCGACCTTGTCGACGTTCTCGACGGCCCAGTTGTAGTGCATGAGCCCGCCGCGACTCTGGGCGACCAGGCAGGCCTTGGGAGCCAGGCCGAGGCGCTTGACCGCGTCGGCATGGAACTCGCTGAAGGTCTTCCGCCCGGCCGGGCTGCCGTACGACTCGCCGACCTCGACGCCCGCGACGGTCCAGCCGGCCTCGATCAGTTGCTTCAAGAGCCACTGGTTGGAGCGGTTGGGGTGTCCGCCGATGAACGTCGGGGCGTACCACGCCCACGGGCGTTTGCCCTCCGCGAAGCGCTGCGAGACGGGCTGGATCACAAACGCCCGGCGCCCGGCGACTGTCCAGATGGTCCGCTGGTGGCCGTACTGCTGGTCCGCGCGAAGCGGCCGACCCGCCGGGGCGCCGAGACAGGCAGCCAGGGCGGCCAGGATGAACCCGCGAAGGGGCATAAGGTCGTGATCAATACCAGACGAAGACGATGACGTTGAGTTCGGGCTGCTTGGCCTGGAGCGTTCCGACCAGGTGCCCGACCTCCTTGACCTCGATCTCTTCCTTGTCCAGCCACTCGTTGATCTGGGTTTCCATGAGCTGGAGGGCGGCGAGGGAGATCTTGGAGGTCCAGACCCGGCAGCGGATGGCGCCGGTCTTGGTGACGTTGGGGTCGCGGTTGAAGTTGCTCTTCCGCTTCATGCTGGCGGCGGCAGCCCCGAACGCCTTCAGGGCGCCCATTCCTTCGGACGGACCGTCTTCGAGGCTGATCGGCTCGTCCTCGGGTGGCAGGGAAACGGGCTCACTGTCGTCCAGCGAGATGGGTTCGTCGTCCAGGGGCTTGTTCTCGGACATGGGCGTACTCCTGCATCAAAACGGAATTCTCGTTGAAAACGTGCTTGGAACTGGCGTTATTATAAGGGAGCGTTCCGGCGGGTCAACGCCCTTCGAAAAATCCTGACCTTGCGTGCGGGTGAAGGCATCGACCGGACCGGAAGGCGAGGCGACGAAAGCGACTATGCGCAGAGACAAACTCACGATCCTGGCGATCTTCCTGGTGGTGGTCGGCGGCACGGTGCTGCTGGAGCTGTTGCGCCCGGGGCAGGTGCAGACGGAGGCAGCCGCCCCCGCAGGCGAGTTGGCCATCGCGCCGGGCGAGTACCGCGGGCTGTCGCTCCAGCTCCACACCGCCGACCCGTCGCACCCGTGGGAGAAGTACGTGGACGAGATCGCCCAGACCGGGGCGAACACCATCAAGCTGGTGGTGGCGGGCTTCCAGGAGAACGGGACGTCGACATCCATCTTCATCGAGGCCCGCAAGGTGCCCTCGACGGAGCGGCTCCGGGCCCTGATCGCCCACTGCCGCAAGCGGAACCTGCGCGTGGTGCTCATGCCCATCGTGCTGCTGGAGAACCCGCGGGACGGGGAGTGGCGGGGGCGGATCTCCCCGTCGAGCTGGGACGACTGGTGGGAAGACTACACCAATTACGTTCTGCACTACGCCCGCCTGGCGGCTGACTGCGACGTGGAGATCCTCATGGTCGGCAGCGAGCTGATCTCGACCGAGACGCAGACGCGGCGCTGGCAGGACCTGATCGCCCGCGTCCGAAAGGCCTTCCGGGGCAAGCTGAGCTACTCGGCCAACTGGGACCACTACACGCCCATCAAGTTCTGGGACCGCCTGGACCTGATCGGCATGACCACCTACTACGATCTGACCGGCGGGGACGAACCCACGGTCGAGCGGCTGATGAAGTCCTGGGGGCCGATCAAGAAGGACGTGCTGACCTGGCAGCGGACGATCGGCAAGCCCATCCTGTTCACCGAGGTGGGCTGGCCCAACCAGAAGACGTGCGCCCAGTATCCGTGGGACTACTACCGCTCGACCGACTCGCCCGACCCGCTGGCGCAGGCCAACTGCTTCGAGGCGTTCTTCCGCACCTGGGCGGGCGAGAAGGCGGTCGCGGGCTTCCTGATCTGGGAGTGGCGCAACGCCCCCGGGCAGGGCGGGCCCGAGGACACGTCCTACATCCCCTGCGGCAAGCTCGCCATGAAGGTGATCGACAAGTACCTGCGGGGCGCCAACGGCGTGGCCCAGGCCAAGACCGCCAAGTCCCCCACCGCCAGGAGCGACGTCCCGTCCAGCAACAAGGGCGGATCGCCCGAACCCGTTCTCACGCCCACCGACGGGCAGTAGGCGCGTTTTCGCGCCGCAATCAAGGAGAAGCCGATGAACCGAGTGACCGTGTCGTGCGTTCTGCTGGGCCTTGTCGCGTCCTTCGGCCTGGCGGCCGAGGAGCCATGGGTGAGCCTGTTCGACGGCAAGAGCCTGGACGGCTGGACGACCGCGGCGGGCAAGGGCGTAACGGCCGGGTGGCAGGCCGAGGACGGCGTGCTGCATCGCGCGGCCAAGGGCGGCGACATCTACACGGCCAAGGAGTACGGCGACTTCGAGCTTCAGTTCGAGTGGAAGATCTCGACCAAGGGCAACAGCGGCGTGAAGTACCGCGTCACGAAATTCGGCAACGGCCTGCTGGGGATGGAGTACCAGGTGCTGGACGACGGCGGGCACGCCGACGGCAAGAAGCCCGGCGGCAAGAACAGCGCCGCTTCCATGTACGACATCATCCCGCCCAACGCCGGCAAGAAGCTCAAGCCGGTCGGCGAGTGGAACACCGCCCGCATCGTGGCCAAGGGCACCAAGATCGAGCACTGGCTCAACGACGAGAAGGTCGTGGACGTGGACACCTCCAGCGAGTCCTTCCAGCAGGCCCTGGCCAAAAGCAAGTTCGCCAGACAAAAGGGCTTCGCCCGGCAGGCCTGCGGAAAGATCATGATCCAGGACCACGGGAACGAGGCGTGGTTCCGAAATATCAAGATCCGGGAACTGAAGTAGTAGCCGGTAGCCCGTAGTCAGTAGCCAGTTGATGATTGTCGATTGCCGTAGACTTTCAGACCAATCGGCAATCGACAATCGCAAATCGTGATTCACTTCCCCGCCGCGACCTGCTCGTAGCGTCCCATGAACGGGGCGTTGCAGTCGATCCACGCCTGGAGAAGCTTGACGTCCTCGACCGGCACTTTCAGGCCGCACGGTCTGGCCGGATCGCGCAGGCGGTCGATCAGCGGACTGACCCGCGAGCCGAACGAACCCGGCGGCAGCGAGTAGGCGAAGATCGGCGCGTGCTTCACGTGCCGCCGCAGGTTGTAGTACGACAGCGGGATGTTCATCCCGTGGAACGGCTTGTGGGCGCGGGCGGTCAGGTCGAGGCCCTTGCCTTTGTCCTTTTCCTTGTTCCCGTCGTGGCAGGCGGCGCAGCGCTTGTCCAGCATGGGCTGGATGAGCGCGGCGTAGTCCATTCGTCGCACGCCCCAGGGGGGCGGGGCGATCTCGCTGGGCGGACGCCGCCCCGCCAGCGGCGCCGCGTTGGAGGGCGCGCGGCGGAAGGGTTCGTGGCAGCCGACGCAGGCCGTCCGCTCGGCCGCCTGGAGGTTGGTCGCGCTCCGCATGGTGTGCAGGGCCCGGCAGTCCTCGTCCAGGACGCTGAAGAAGACGCTGGCGTCAGCGGGCAGGCGGAAGTAGGCCGACCCGTCCGCCTCGACCGGAACGGTGCCCAGGACGGTCTTGACCTCGAAGCCCGAGTCAGGCCCCACCTGCACGTCGTATGGACGGGTGTGAATGTGTCGTTCGTGCACCTCGACCACCTGCACGAACTTCGCCTTGCCCGCCAACTCGGGCGGCAGTCCCTGGTGCACGTCCTGGATGAGCAGTTCGCTCCACCCGGCGCTGCCCGCCGGGGCTTTCGGCCTGGGCGGCGCGGGCTCGCTCCGCTCCGCCAGCGTCGCGATCGTGCCCGGACGGCGGCGCGGACCCATCACCATCGGGAACAGGGCCGACAGCTCCGCGTCCCGGTAGATCAGCTCCTTGCCCCCGTAGGCGTCCAGCAGGTAGAGCCCGTACGATCGCGTGTCGTCCTCGCGCGCGGAGAAGGAGTACGAGACCAGGAAGTACCGCTCGTCCAGCGGGTACGGGTTGTCGTACCAGCCGGCATCCGGCTGCTTGTCGCCGGTCTCGACGTAACGCACGGGCGTCAGGCGGGTGAGGCCCTCGGCCACGTTGGGCCCCATCGCCAGGTCGATCATGCAGACGGGACCGGCCCCGGTGTTGTGGTGGGCCGAGCCGATGCACACCAGCTTGCTCGTGCCGGGGACCTGGCGGGCGAAGGCGTAATTGAGCGGGTAGGCGTACTTCCGCGACAGGTCGCTGCCGTAGATCATGCGCGGGTTCGTGCCGTCGGGGCGGACCGACCAGATCATCTGGATGGGCGACCAGAACTTCATCACGTATTCCCACCGGGTGAAGCCGATCGTCCCGTCGTCCAGCAGGAAGGGGTCCCACTCGCCGTCCTTGCTCATGGTGATCTGGCGGACGCTGCTGCCGTCGGCCTCCATGGTGAACACGCAGTAGGCCAGGGCCCAGTCGCCGCACTGCACCCGCCCGCCCGGCGCGTGGGACATGTACGCGATCCGCCCGCCGGGGAGGTAGATGGGGTCGGCGTTCTCGCAGGGCCCGCGGGTGAGCTGGCGCGGCCGCGACGGGCCGTCCAGGTCCATCTCGTAGATCTGGAACTCGTGACACGGCCCGACCTGGTGGGTGGCGAACAGGTCGGCGGTGTTCTGGCTGATGTGGGCGTACTGCTTGTCCTTGTCCTTTCCGCTGCGCTCGGGCGCGAAGCCGAATACGATCCGCCTGCCGTCGAAGGAGAGGTCCGGCCGCGTGAACGTGCCGGCGGGGAACTTGCCCTCGGTCAGCGGCCTGGGCGTGGGCAGCGCGTCGGCCGCCAGCGGGCCCAGCGTGCAGATCGCCCCGCCGGGCAGGGTGAAGATGCCCAGCCGCCGCGAGCACTGGTGGTAGGCGTGGGGATGGTGGCGACGGACGAAGAGCAGCTCGCGCCCGGCCAGGGCGGGGTGGCAGAAGACCAGGCGGCGGACCGCCCGGCGGGCGGACAGGTAGACCGCCAGCCACTCGCGCGGGTCGAAGTTGCCCGCCTTGCGGAGTTCGTCGCGACGCGCTGCCGCCCGGGCGAGCTCGCCGGCCGGGGCGTCCAGCCCGGCTGCGTCCAGCCGGCGCAGGTCGCGCAGGATGCTCCGGCCGCGCTCGAACTGATCGTTCACGCAGGGCAGGACGTTCTTCTCCACTTCGGCCCGCCCGTCGTCCCACTCCGCAAAGGCGGGCCGCCCCGCCAGCTTCGCCTGGCGGCGCCAGTCGGCCTCGACGGGGTCGCTCGGCAGCCAGACGCCCGCGTCGCCCAGACCCCTGGGATCGGTGGACCAGATGCGGACCACGCAGACCGTACAGTTGCTCAGTCCGGTGCGGGTGAACTTCAGTTCCAGCGGCCCGCCCTTGGCGCAGGCGGCCGGCGGAATGTCGAAGAGGAACCGCCCGGGCTTCCTGTACGGCAGGGTCATCTCGCCGTGGACCGCCGCGCCGTTGGCGTGGAGGGTCTGGCAGCGGTTGCCCTGCCCCTCGGTCACGTAGACCAGATCGACCTTGTAGCGGGCCTTGGGGTCGAGCCTGGAATAGCGGAGGATGAGATGCGAGTCGTCGAAGATCAGGCTGCGGGCCGACGCGTCGCCGTCGATCATGCCGGCGGGGTAGAACCAGCTCTTGCCCCGGACGACGTGAGGCTGGGCGTCGGCCTCGCCGCAGTCGTCCTCGGCCACCAGCGTGTACCCCGCGGGCGGAGCGGTGAACGGCTCGGCCCGGGCCGCCTGCACGGCCAGCACGACGCTCAGAATTGCCACGGCCTGTTTCATGCGGGGCGTCTCCCGCGACCCGGAGGAGCCGCACGACCTGTGCACCGGCCTACGAACACACCACGATGACCGACCTGGTCCTGGGGCCGTCGAACTCACAGAAGTACACCGCCTGCCAGGTGCCCAGGGTCATCCGCCCGTCCACGACGGGGATGGAGACGGAGAATCCCATCATGGACGCCTTGACGTGGGCGGCGGAGTTGCCCTCGTCGTGCTGGTAGAAGTCCTGGCGCCAGGGCACGGAGCGGTCCAGGGCGGCCAGCACGTCGTGGGCGACGCTGGGGTCGGCGTTCTCGTTGATCGTCACGCCCGCGGTGGTGTGAGGCACGTAGACGGTGACCAGGCCGTTGGCCAGCTTGGCCTTGCGGACCACGTCGGCCACGCGATCGGTGATCTCGATCATCTGGCTGTGCGTGCCGCTGCGGACGTCGAATCGCTCGGTGTGCATGGCCGTCTCCGCTGAATGAGACCTAGTCCGGCCAGACGCCCTGGTACACCTCGGCGGCCGGGCCGGTCATGATCACGTGGTTGTCGCTCTGGCGCCACTCCAGGCGGAGGTCGCCGCCGGGCAGGTGGGCCAGCAGCGAGCGATCCGTGCGGCCGGTAAGGACGCCGGCCACGCAGACAGCCGACGCGCCCGTCCCGCAGGCCAGGGTGATGCCGCTGCCTCGCTCCCACGTCCGCATGGTCGCCTCGGTGGGCGAGTGGACCTGCACGAAGTGGGCGTTCACCCGCTGGGGAAACAGCGGGTGGTTCTCGATGGCCGGGCCGATCCGCTCCAGGTCCACCGCGGCTGCGTCGTCCACGTAGAACACCGCGTGGGGGTTGCCCATGGACACACAGGTCATGCGAAGCGACCGGCCCAGTGCCTCGATGGGCTGATCGATCACGCGGTCGGCGTCGAGGGCGACGGGGATGGCCCGCCCGCCCAGGATGGGCTCGCCCATGTCCACGCTGGCCAGGGCGACCTTGTCGTCCGGGCCGATCTCCAGTTGGATGGTCTTCACGCCGGCGGCGGTGGCGACGCGCATGGGGTTGTTGCGGGCCAGGCCGCGGTCCCAGGCGTACTTGGCCACGCAGCGGATGCCGTTGCCGCACATCTGCCCTTCCGAGCCGTCGGCGTTGAACATCCGCATCCGCACGTCGGCCTGGGCATCGCCCAGGATCAGGATCAGGCCGTCCGAGCCGATCCCGAAGTGGCGGTCGCTGACCAGCCGGGCCAGGCCGGCTGGGTCGTCCACCCGCTCCTCAAGGGCGTTGACGTAGACGTAATCGTTTCCGATGCCGTGCATCTTGGTGAATCGCATGGGTAGTCCTCGGTCAGGAAGCAAAGTATAAATCACCAAGGCCACGGAGACCACAGAGACCACCAAGAAAAACAAAGAGATCACGAAGAAGACACTTTGTGATCTCTATTCTCGTCTTTGCGATCTTCGTGGTCTTGGTGGTCTTGGTGATTCCGTCGTCACTTGCGCACCGCCGCCGCCGCCCTCTCGATGCCCTGGTGGTCTCGGAGGATTCGCGGCTCGGCGAAGGCCCCGCCCGCGACGATCAGGTCGCGGACGCGGTCGGCCTGGTCGTAGCCGAACTCCAGTACCAGCGCCCCGCCGGGCGCCAGGCGCGGCGGCGCGTCGCGGACCAGGGGAGCGATGAAGTCCATGCCGTCGGCCCCGGCGTAGAGGGCGGAGGACGGCTCGTGCTGGACGCACTGCCCCACCGGCGCGCCGACGGCGACGTAGGGCGGGTTGGCGGTCAGGACGTCGAACTCGCCCGCCTCGGCCCAGTCGAGCCGGTCGACGACCTCGCAGCGGACGCGCGAGTCCACCTTGTGGCGCCTGGCGTTGCCGGCCGCCACCGCCACCGCCTCCGGCGAGACGTCCGTGGCCAGGACCGTCGCGTCCTTGGCCTGCACAGCCACCGCGACGGCCACGCATCCGCTGCCGGTGAAGGCGTCCCACACGCGCCCGGGCCGGCCCAGGCTGCGCAGATGTTTGACGGCTTCGTCGACCAGCAGTTCGGTCTCGCCCCGGGGGATCAGCACCGCCGGCGTGACCGCGAAGGCCAGCGAGTAGAATTCCTTTTCGCCCACCAGGTAGGCCACGGGCTCGTGGGCAGCCGCCCGCTTGACCCGCTCGCGGAAGGCGGCCAACTCCTCCGCGTTGGGCTCGTACTCGAAGCGGGCGTACAGCATGATCCGCGGGCAGCGCAGGGCGCACGCCAGGAGCACTTCGGCCGCCAGGCGCGGCTCATCCACGCCGGCCTTGACGAAGTGCTCCCTGGTCCAGTTCAACAGCCGCAAAACCGTCCAGGGCTCTGCCATGTCCGAGAGGTATCATAACGCGGATGGGTTGGCAAGGGGCTGCGATCTCGGAGCCCAACGAGTTGTGATAGGAGACTTGATTGGGCCCCACTGAGCGGCAAGAACGCGGGGGGTAATGGGGTCATTTGTTTCCCTCCTTCTCTGGCGCCTTCTCGCGCTGGGCGAATGCCGCTACCAAAGGGCCGAGCATCAGCGTAGTGGCTATCGCCACCAAGACACCCATCGTCACGGCCGACACTCCCGATAACGCCACTGATGCGCAGATACCCGCGCCGAAGAGCGCACCGCTCAAGCAGCCAAGGACACTGCGCCGTTTCTCCCCGCACTTCGTGCAGAGAGGAAGAGATGCGGGGGTTCGTTCGCCGCACTTACGACAGTTAACGTTTCGCTCTCCTGGGATGCTAAGGGGGGGGATAAGACGGTCGAGATCTCCGGCGATCAGCTTTATCTCCTTTGGTCTTTTCGGGTCACTGTGTCTGAAGCTCGGCTCCTTGATTTCCAGGATGCGCCCGTCCGGGCCCAAGAATCGCCACCCAAAACCCATGGTCGATTTATTCCACGGATGATGCGACGCCTTGAGGTCTTGCGTCTCGGAACATGCGTCCAAGATGCGCAGATAAGGCAGTCTGTACGCCGCAGCACAAGCCCCTGCGAGTACAGCGCCCACCGCGACTGTCCCCGCCGCCAACGCTCCGGCCAAAGCCCAATGCTTCGGCATCGGCCAGAGGCTTTGAATCCAGTCAGCCAGGTTCCAGTTGTCCTGCGCCCGGATGGTGATGAGGACCCACGTAAAGGCTATCCAGGCCAGCGCAGCAAGGCTCACAAGGAAGACCGCAAGCAATGGGCCATTGATGCGTTTTGTCCACCGGGCAGACTGCGTGAGGCAGTCTTGGCAAATCTTCACCGTGCCGTCTCGTCTGTCCACGGAGTAGCCTGTTGCGTGATCTCGAGCCACAGTAGTAGCGTACTCACGCCACTCTCCGCTTACGGACTCCCCCAAGACACAGACGACCACACTGAAGGGGCATGTCTTCAATTCTGCGTCCCGATTCCCACACCGGGCACACTGATCGTCGTGGTTCGCGTTCTCGCCCGAATCGGTCATAACATGCACTCCCCATCGCTTCCGTTGAACCAGGATTCTCTAGGCTCGGCCAACGACAACCATCGGCCTTGTCGACAATCCTACGAGGTCCCAGCGAGATCGACAAGCGTCTCTTCTACTGGACGACCACACAACCGGGCCGCTCGCGCGTGATGGTCTTGCCCAAAGCAGCCTGCGTAGAGGCCTCTATTGCCGATCCGCACGGACCGCCCCTGTCCCCTCCGCATCCCCCGGCCTGTGGCCGCCCAAGTTCCGTTTCGTCGCGGGGGATCAGCACCGCCGGCGTGACCGCGAAGGCCAGCGAGTAGAACTCCTTCTCGCCCACCAGGTAGGCGACCGGCTCGTGGGCAGCCGCCCGCTTGACCCGCTCGCGGAAGGCGGCCAGCTCCTCCGCGTTGGGCTGGTACTCGAATCGGGCGTACAGCATGATCCGCGGGCAGCGCAGGGCGCACGCCAGGAGCACTTCGGCCGCCAGGCGCGGCTCATCCACGCCGGCCTTGACGAAGTGCTCCCTGGTCCAGTTCAACAGCCGCAAGACCGTCCAGGGCTCTGCCATGTCCGAGAGGTATCATAACGCGGATAGGTTGGCAAGGGGCTGCCAAGGGTGCACGAGTCGTGCCTGGGTTCCTCGATCTCCAGCTTCGTGACTTCGCGATAGTCGGCTACGGCAGGCGTTTTGCCTGAAGGTTCGACGAAACCCGGGAGAGAGCCCCATGAAGACCTTCTGCACGATGCTCGCCAGCGGCATGATCCTGCTGTCCTTCGCTCCGGCCGCCTGGGCGGGCGGGCCGGTTCGGATCGTGGAGGACGGCCAACCGCGGGCGGCGGTCGTCGTGCCGACGGACGCCGACGAGCAGACCAAAGCGGCGGCCGCCCTCCTGGTCCGCTACGTCAAGGAGTCTTCCGGCGCGGAGCTGCCGGTGGTGGACGAGAAGGCCGCCGCCGGAAAGGGCGTCGCGATCCACGTCGGCCCGGACGGCTACGCGAAGGGCCTGGGCCTCGCCCTGGAGAAACTCGACGATGACGGCTTCATGATCCACGTCTCGGCGGCGGGGCAGGTGGTCGTCGCCGGACGCACGCCCTGGGGCACCGAGTTCGGCGTCTGCGAGTTCCTGGAGCGGTACGTGGGCGTCCGCTGGCTCATGCCGGGCAGCGACGGCGACGACGTCCCCGAGCACAAGACCATCGTCGTGCCGGTCGAGCAGGTCCGCCAGGAGCCGGCCTTCTTCTCGCGGCAGTTCAGCGGGCTCTCGGGGCCGCAGTCCCTCTGGGCGAGGCGCAACCGGATGCACGCCCGGGTGAGCTTCCACCACAACCTCCAGAAACTGATCGCCCCGGAAAAGCACGCCAGGACGCACCCGGAGTTCTTCCCTATCCGCGGAGGCAAGCGCTACATCCCGCCCGACAGCAACACCCACGGCTGGCAGCCCTGCTTCTCGGCGGCGGGCATCGTCGAGGCGGCCGTCGGGGAAATCTGCCGTTACTTCGACGCCCACCCGGACGCCACGTCCTGCTCGCTGGGCGTGGTCGACTCCAGCGGGCATTGCGAGTGCCAGGCCTGCCAGGCCAAGGACCCGCCGGAGAAGAACTTCCTCGGCCGCCGCGACTGCTCCGACCGCTACTACGACTGGTGCAACCGCGTGGTCGAGGGCGTGCTTCGCAAGCACCCGGACAAGTGGTTCGGCTGCCTGGCCTACAGCGAGGTGGCCCAGGCCCCCTCGCGAGTCAAGGTCCACCCGCGGATCATCCCCTACATGACCTACGACCGGATGAAGTGGATCGATCCGGACCTGCGGGCCGAGGGGCAGCGGATGACCGAGACCTGGCAGGCGGCCAGCCCGGTTCTCGGTTGGTACGACTACATCTACGGCTCGTCCTACTGCGTGCCCCGCGTCTGGTTCCACGCGATGTCCGACTACTACCGCTACGCCCACGCCCACGCCGTGCGGGCGATGTACGCGGAGGCGTACCCGAACTGGGGCGAGGGGCCCAAGCTGTACGTCTCGCTCAAGCTCCTGTGGGACCCGCGCCAGGACGTGGACGCCCTGCTGCGCGACTGGTGCGTCCGCGCCGTCGGCGCGGAGGCGGCCGGCGACCTGGCCGCCTACTTCGCCCTGTGGGAAGACTTCTGGACCAGGCGGATCCTCCAGTCGAAGTGGTTCAGCAAACGCGGACAGTACCTGGCGTTCAATCGCGCGGACTACTTGGCCGACGTCAGCGACCAGGACGTCGCCCGCAGCCGAGCGCTGATCGACAGCGTCGTCCGCAACGCCGGCACGCCCAGACAGAAGGCCCGGGCCAGGCTGCTGGCGCTGGCCTTCGAGTACTACGAGGCGTCGGCTGTGGCCTATGCGGGCAAGAAGACAGCCCAGGAGCCGGCCCCGTCCAGCGAGGCCGACGCCCTGCGGCTGCTGGAGCGGGCCCAGCGTGTGGCCGACATGGGAGCCAAACGGCAGCGACTGGTGAGCGAGGTGTTTCCCAGGCACCCGGAACTCCTGCACCCGATCGACTTCAAGAGGTACCCCGCGCTGCGCGGCGACGACTGGGGCGCCGCCTCCATCTGGGCCGCCTTCGATTGGGCTGCCCGCAGCCGGAAGGTCCGCGACTGCCTCCGCGAGCTAGCCGACCCGTCCAGGGCGACGAGCCTGTCGGCCAAGAGCATGTTGGTGATGCTCGACAAGACCTCCCAGCCGGTCTCGAAGAATCCCTCCTTTGAAGACGCCGGGGGCAAGTGGCCCGCGGACTGGTCGCGCTGGATCAAGTGGGGAACCGGTTCGATGGAGGTCGCCCCGCGGGCCGCCTGCTCGGGCAAGCTGGGCGTGCTCTGCCGGGGCGTCAAGCGGGGCGGGCCGCTCCAGTCGGTCCAAGTCCCGCCGGGGCGCTATTCAGCCGTGGCGATGGTCCGCGTGCCCAAGCCGCTTAAGGGCGACGTCACGCTCACGTTGAGCATCACTCCGCTGGACGCCAAAGGGGCCAACCTGCCGGGCCCGTCCACGACGATCCACGCGCGGGCAGGCGATTGGATGCGCCTGGCCACCGGGGACTCGATCCCCGCCGCGATCGACGGCAAGCCGGTCAAGTCCGTCCGCCTCATCCTGGTCGTCGACGGACTCCAGGGCGACGAGGAACTGCACGTCGACGACATGGCCATGTTCCGCCTCGACTGACCGCGCGATCCGGGACGCATCCGCGAGCAGGATTCCTCCGGCGCACCGCGGACAGACACCGAGACTCGCCGTATTGGGGTAGCTGTCCGTGGACTCTCTGGACTCTCCGAATTCTCATAACTACTGGTAGTCTTCCGCTTCTTCCTATAGAATGCACTTCAAATGGGTAGAGTGTTACAGGGTCAGAACCATGGGCAAGCTACTGACGTTCCATGAGGCGTTAAAGCAGACTGACGGGGTCAAGCGACAC
Source organism: Planctomycetota bacterium (assembly GCA_022705325.1). Classification (GTDB taxonomy): domain Bacteria; phylum Planctomycetota; class Phycisphaerae; order SM23-33; family SM23-33; genus MWDR01. The sequence goes on from JAKJER010000027.1 coordinate 81,987, forward strand.
TTGCTACTGGGCAACGGCTTCAGCCGGGCCTGCCGCAACGAGCTTTTCGCCTATGAAGCCCTCTTTACGCAGGCAAAGAAGAACTTGTCCCCCAGCGCGAAGAAGGCGTTCGACGCATTGAAGACTACTGACTTCGAGGCAGTCATGCGAGCCTTGAAGCAGGCACGCGATCTTCTTCAGGTGTACGCACCAACCATGCCTAAGCTAGCCGAGCGCCTCGCGACGGACGCAGAGGAATTGCGGGATGTGCTGGCACAGGCCATCGCGAGCAGCCACCCCGATCGGCCCAATGAGATCACCGATGATGAGTTCGGGGCTTCCCGGGAGTTCTTGTCCCACTTCAATAATATCTACACTCTCAACTACGACCTCCTGCTGTATTGTCATATTGGCCAGGTTGTCTGTGGATGCTCGAAGCAACGCGATTACGGCGAAGATCGTTCAACGTGGGGCAAGCCAAGGGCCTTCCTGCCCCCGCTCCGCTGACAGGCACAGGCCTGGCTACCGCTACAGGCCCCCTGCCCACCGTCAAGGATGCGCCGCCCTGGCTCGACTCCCGACGCCGACCAAAGGGCCGCCTTGACGGCCCCCCCCACGCCGACCGGGGGGAGGGGCCGGGGGGCGGAGTCCCGGTGCGTCAACTTCGTTCTTCCTATTAGTCGCCTTCTCGGTCATCACGGTGGTCAGGTATCGCTCCTTGCCGTCGATGACCTGCTTGAAGGCGATCATCTGGGGGAAGCCGTACCAGCATCGATTCCCACGAATGCCATAATAAACAAGGAGCATGCCAGGCCGAGAATGCCCGAGAACACCAGGAGTATCCGGGCGTTCTCGCTAGCCATCTTGCGAGAAAGCATCAACCCTATCAAGACCGCGCCGAACCACACACAGGCTAGCGGTGTGAGAAACAGGGCCCAGATAAACATACCTCCGAGGAAGCCGACAAGACCTCCTTCATAGCCTTGGCCCTCACCAAGCCAGAGCTTGTGATAGGCAAGCCAACCCATAAAGATCGGTTGACTGCCCAGCCAGAAACTGACGGCAGCCAACCCCGCGATGCGCGCAACGTCTAGTAGCTTCGACATAAGGACACCCTACGACCAAATTCGGTATTGACCGGGATTTCCCAGATAGCCCGCCCGACTCCGCCACCGGGCCAGCTTGTTTGTATTGTACCCCCCCCGAATTCTGTCAATCCACATTTTGCACATTCTCCTTCCTGATCCAAGGCCAAAATGCCCC
>JAKJER010000066.1 GCA_022705325.1 Planctomycetota bacterium
GCACGGGCAGCTTGCCCGTGCGTCGCAGGGCCGTCCCGGCCCTGCCGGGCCACGGGCGAGACGCCCGTGGGACACATGGGCGAGACGCCCATGCCACGTCGCTTGAACTCAGCCACGGTCTGCCTCCTCTATCGTGGCACGGGCAGCTTGCCCGTGCGTCGCAGGGCCGTCCCGGCCCTGCCGGGCCACGGGCGAGACGCCCGTGGGACACATGGGCGAGACGCCCATGCCACGTCGCTTGAACTCAGCCACGGTCTGCCTCCTCTATCGTGGCACGGGCAGCTTGCCCGTGCGTCGCAGGGCCGTCCCGGCCCTGCCGGGCCACGGGCGAGACGCCCGTGGGACACATGGGCGAGACGCCCATGCCACGTCGCTTGAACTCAGCCACGGTCTGCCTCCCACAGCTCCGCTCCGAAGTGGTCCCAGCCCAGCCGGCCCTCGTTGGGGTCGGCGAGATTGAACTGGCTGTTCATGGCGTAGACCAGCAGGGCGCCCTCGGGCCCGGCCTTGTAGCCGTGGGCCACGCCGGATGGGATGTACAGGAGGGCGGGCTGGTCGGCGTTGAGGATGAAGCGGCGCTTCGTGCCCGCGGTGGGCGAGCCCTCGCGGCAATCCACGAGCCAGACCATCAGGCAGCCCTCCACCACGCACCACAGCTCGTCCTGGACGATCTTCGGGTGGACGTGGAAGGCGTTGACCCGCCCGGGCGCCGCCCGCGAGAACGACACCTGGCGCACGTCGAACTCGACGTCCAGTCCGTCCACCCGCCCGCCGGTCAGCCGCAGGTGCTCCATGAACCACCCGTTCACGTCCAGGTGCTTGCGGAGCGGACGGTAGAAGACGCCCTCGATCGGCGGCGCCCCCGGATACGCCTGGAACGTCAGGGCCTGTTGCTCGTCGGGTGTCAGTCGGATGCTCATCGGCTCTCCCATCGCTGCTTCAGCTCGCGCCACCGCGAGCAGTCCAGCGAGATGTCGTCGGGCAGGGCGACCGCGACGTCGGCCTTGCGGGAGGGCCTCACGTCCGGGCGGCGCCGACTGGCCAGCTCGTAGATGCTCTTGCGCTCGGTGGCGATGTGAAGCACAGTATACGGGATTTCGTCGCAGCGTTGAATGGCCAGGGCGATCTGGGGGGCGATCACGTCGACGTAGTCCTGGCTGGTGAACAGGTCGGTGAAGGCGTTGTCGTAGGGCCACTCGCGCGGGCGGAAGCTCGTGCGGAGCACCAGGTGGTGCGGCACCAGGCGCGCGAGCTGCTCGGCCACCAGCTTGGTCAGCGAGTAGTAGTTCCGCACCGGGCCCGGCGGGTCGTCCTCGCGGTAGCCGCCCGTCGTGCCGGCGAAGACGTAGTCGGTGGAGATGTGCACCAGCCGCAACCCCCGCTGCGAAACGGCGCGGACGAGGTTCCGCGTGCCGTCGACGTTGACCGCCCAGCAGGAGGCGCGGTTCTTCTCGGCGCCGGCCACGTCCGTGTAGGCGGCCGCGTGCGCCACCACGCGCACGTCCGGCGCGGCGTCCAGGGCGGCGTCGATCTGCTCGGGGCGGGTCAGGTCCATCCGCTCCAGGCTCGGCGCGACGACGCCCGGCAGGAGGCCAAGCAGTTCGCCGCCCAGCCGCCCCTGGCTGCCGGTCAGGAAGATGTGCCTGGGGTCGATCAAATCTTGACCTGGCTGTGGTCGCCCAGGACCAGTTGCAGGGTGTGCTTTCTTCGCCCGTCTCCGCAGCCGTCGACGACGACGCCCTGTCCGATGACGCTGGCGTCCAGGCGGCAGGGCAGGTGCAGGAGTTTCGCCTCGCCGAAGACGATCGAGTACTCGACCTCGCTGTGGATCACCTGGGCCTCGGGGCCAATGGAGGTGTAAGGCCCGACGTAGGCGTCCTGGAGGACGGCCCCGCGGGCGATGTGGGCCGGGCCGCGGATCAACGAGTTGGAGATATTCACGCCCTCCTCGACGACGACCTCGCCGGCAATGTCGGCCTTCTCGTATTCGGACGGAACCTGGCGACGCACCTGGGAGAGGATCAGGCGATTGGCGTCCAGCAGATCCTCGGGCTTGCCGGTGTCCTTCCACCAGCCGTGGACCCTGGTCGAGCGCACGTTCAACCCGCGGTCGATCAGGCCCTGGATCGCGTCGGTGATCTCGTACTCGTTGCGCCAGGAGGGCTTGAGGGTCTCGATGACGTCGTGGATGACGCTCTTGAACAGGTACACGCCCACCAGGGCCAGGTTCGAGGGCGGCTCCTTGGGCTTCTCGACCAGACGGGTGACGCGCCCCTGCTCGTCCAGGACGGCCACCCCGAACTGGCGGGGGTCGTCGACGGCCGTCAGCAGGACGTTCGCGTCGCTCTGCCCGCTGCGGAAGTCCTCGACGAGCCGGGCGATGCCGCCCGAGAGCAGGTTGTCGCCCAGGTACATGACGAAGGCGTCCTGGCCGAGGAAACCGCGGGCGGTCTTTACGGCGTGGGCCAGCCCGCGGGGCTCGTCCTGGGTGATGAAGGTGAAGGAGGCGTCGAAGCCGGACTGGGGCCCGAGGGCCTGGCGGATCTCGGCGCCGGTCTCGGGGCTGATGATGACGCCGATCTCGCGGATGCCCGAGCGGAGGAGGTCTTCGACGACGTAAAAAAGGTTGGGCTTGTTGGCGATGGGGATAAGCTGCTTGGCCCGCGTGAAGGTGAGCGGGCGCAGGCGGGTTCCCTTTCCGCCGGAGAGGATCAGGCCTTTCATCACCGGTTTCTCCACAGGCTGCGCATGTCCAGAGTCCTCGCCGCCAACACGCGGGCGGGCGGCGGGGCTTATTATACCCGGGCGTCGGGCGGGGTACAGCAAACGCGCAGACGGGGGCGAAAATCGTTGCAGCCCCGGGCGGCGTCAGTATAATTCGGTCTTACAGGCTTCTCGGGTGGGCCCGACAGGGACGGCGGGTGCGACAGCCGGGTAGCGGGAAGTCCTATCGTGACTCTGCTAAGGCGCCGCGACGTGCCGCACCAGGCCCAGGAGAAAGGAAAGGCCATGATCGACGAGCAGAACGAGGTCCGACGGATCAACTGGAACGAAGTCTTCGCCTTCACCCATATTTTCAAGGGCTTCAAGATGGCGATCCAGCCCAGCAAGATGCTGCTGGCGCTGGCGGCCATCCTGCTGATCTACGTCTGGGGCGCCTGGGTCCTGGACTCGATCTGGGGCCTGGCCGGTCAGACGGCAGCGACCAACGAGATCGCGGCCCACGTCCGCCTGAGGGCCCCGGAGTTCCAGGCCAACCTTCAGGACTGGCGCGACAAGCGGGTGGAGGAGGCGGCCAAGCTGCGGCGCGACCAGGCCCAGCAACTGCGGACTCTGGCGGCTTTTCAGGCCCGCATGGAGCCGCAGAGCCCCCACTTCCGCGCCGCGTTCGTCGAGCTGCTCCAGCAGGCCGACAAGGGTAAGGAGCCTCCGACCCTCCAGGAACTGGAGAAGAAGTCGCTGGGCGACCTGCTCTACGACGCCGAGCAGGACCTCGACGCCGCCCTGGCCAAGGCTGAAGACCTGATCAACAAGGCCGCCGGCGACAACGTGGACGGGCGGATCAAGAACGACGAGAGCGTCAAGGACAAGGACAAGGCCAAGGCGGTGGCGGCTGAGGACAGCGACCGCGCCCTGCGGGCGATCACCGCCACCCGGGTCGCCGCCCAGCGCCAGATCGAGCGCCTCCGCGGGCAGACGCCCTTCGCCGCCTTCCTGGATTGGGAGCGCGACTGCATCGTCAACGCCGTCCGCGCCGTCCGCTACGGCAACATCACCGGCGGGCTGGGCGACTATCGCCAGATGATGGAGGCCCGCGGCGTTCCGACGCAGGCGGACCTGGCCGCCGGCGCTCAGGGTCCGCAGGTGCAGTTCATGGCGGGCAATTTCCAGGCGCCCCCCGGCGAGGTGGTGCCCGCGGGCGACCGCTGCGGGTTGCTGTACTGGAAGCTGATGGCCCTGCACGGCGTGCTGTGGCTGGTGTGCCAGCACTGGGTCTTCGCCGCCCTGCTGGGCCTGTTCGCCCTGGCGGTCTGGGCCCTGTTCGGCGGGGCCATCTACCGCATCGCCGCCCTGCACGCCGCCCGCGAGGAGAAGATCTCCGCCTCGCAGGCCCTGAGATTCGCGGGCTCGAAGTTCTTCAGCTTCTTCTGCGCCCCGCTCGTGCCCGCCCTGATCATCCTGGGCGTGGGGCTCATGATGGCCCTGGTGGCCCTGCTGGGCAACATCCCGTTCGTCGGGCCCATCCTCATCGGCCTGCCCTTCATCCTGGCCATCGTGGGCGGGCTGCTGATTGCCTTCATCACCGTCGGCCTGGCCGGCGGCGGGGCCCTGATGTACCCCACCATCGCCGTCGAGGGCTCCGACAGCTTCGACGCCATCAGCCGCAGCTTCTCCTATATCTTCGCCCGGCCCTGGCGGGCGGTCCTGTACTCCCTGATCATGACCTTCTACGGCGTGATCACCTTCCTCTTCGTCCGCACCTTCGCCTGGATCGCCCTGGCGGGCACCCATTGCTTCGTCAAGATGGGCATTTTCACCGGCGGCAGCCGGCTGGCCGAGAACGCCGACAGGCTCGACGTGATGTGGCCCGCCCCGACGCTGGAGCGCCTGGCGGGCGAGCCCAACTGGCACGCCATGTCCAGCGGCGAAAGCGTGGGCGGCCTGCTGATCTGGTTCTGGGTCAGCCTGGTCGCCGCGGCCACGCTGGCCTACCTGATCTCCTACTGCGTCAGCGGCACGACGATCATCTATTACCTGCTGCGGCGGAAAGTCGACGCGACCGACCTGGACGACGTGTACGTCGAGGAGACCGAGGAACCCGCCGGCGGGGTCAGCGACGAGCCCGCCCCGTCCACGCCCTCCGACCAGGCCGCCGAACCGGATCAGGCCAAGGCCGACAGCGAAGAGAAGCCCAAGGAAGACGCCAAGGGTGAAGACAAGGGCGAGGGGAAAGCTTCCTAGCCCCCCTCCGCCGCGTGGAACATGCACTACCGCAAAGCCCACCCCTTGGGGGTGGGCTTTTGCTTTGCCCCCGAACCAAGGTGTGACTGCCGGTGAATCCGACGCTACAATGGTTCGGGATCGAGAATCCCGTAGGGAGTGATGCCATGATGTCGCCGCTACGCAAGCTCGTGCCCGCGATGGCCCTGACCGCCGTGATGGCCGGGTGCTCCGCCAAGCTCCCTCTGCGCAGCTACCCGGACTTCTACGACCCGTCCATCAAGAGGGTCGCGGTCCTGCCCTTCAGCAACAAGACCGCCGCGTCGGATGCCGGACGCATCGTCGCCAGCCGTCTGGCCGAGGCCCTGCGGATGAACGGAACCTACCGCCTGGCCTCTCCCGGCGGGCCGCCCGCCGCCACCGCCCCGGCCCCTGCACAGGCCCTCATCACCGGGACCGTCCACGAGTACGCCACCAGCAGCGCCATCCAGGGGTACTATAGCGACTACTACTCCCCTTACTACGGCCCCTACTACCCCGAGTGGCCCTACACCCCCTACCGCTACGGGCCCTTCTATCGCCGTCACTCCAGCTACTGGGGATACGGCGGGGTCCGCTTCTACCTCGATACCCGCAACGCGGGCCACGTAGCCGTCAGCGTCCGCATGACCACCGAGGACGGAAAGGTGCTCTACGACACGCAGTCGCCCGTGCAGGTGACCATCTCGTCGGCCGGATCGCCGCCAAGGTTCTCGCCCCGGGAGGCGCTGGCCAGGGCCGTGGAGTTGGCGGTCGACAAGCTCGTCGAGCGCCTCGCCGTCACGCCCGTCACCGTCAAGATCGATTCCAAGAAGGCCCTGCGAACCGCCGTTGCCCGCCAGGATGGACAGTGGCGCTACGCGGACAAGTTCTCCGCCGACGACGAGAAGATGTACGTCGTGCTGGCCCTGCCGCCGGTCGCCAACCACAACAACTTCCTGCTGGAGATCCACCGCAAGGACGGCTCGGGCGCGCTGGCCAGGCAGGAAGTGACCTGGAGCCGCGACCGCTCCACCATGGGGGTGGAGTTCAGCCCGAACAAGCTGTACGCCGCCGGAGGCGAGGGCAAGTACACCGTCACCTTCTACAGCCAGGGCAAGAAGGTCTTGAAGGAGACGTTCTCCATTCGGCCCAAGTGACCTTCAGGCAAGCCCCAAAGCCCGCCAACGCCCTCGGCGGGCCCTTCCGCCCGTCATCGAATTTCCGCGACAACGCCCCGAAAATCAGGGTGGGCGCATTTGCCGTCTTGCCTTATGATAGATCAGATTATGGGCGGAAGAGGACCATCGAGACCGAACCCGCAATCGGGTGGTCGGCCTCGCCGCCCGGGCTGACAACTCTGCCCGCTTGCCGCAAAAAGAGAAGGTATCTGTAAGCTAAAGGGAGCGAGAGTATGCGAACCATCTGCTTGACGTTGGCTATCCTGGCCGCCTGGACCCACGCCGCCACCATCCCCGTCGACACCGGCCTGGCGATCTGGCTGAAGGCTGACGCCCTGAGCATGAGCAACAATCAGAAGTTCAACATCGGCGACACCTGGGCCGACTCCTCCGGGCTGGGGCACGACGCCGTGCTGGTCGACGGCGGGCCGACGTACTACACCAACAAGGTGAACGGCCTGCCCGTGGTGGGCTTTGGCGGAGGCGCGGGCTTCGAGTTCGCCGGCTCGCTGGGCATCAGCGGCCAAGCGGCCTTCACCGCTTTTGCCGTGCTGACCCAGACCACCACCGGCGGCTCGCAGCGACTCCTCCAGTTTGGCGACATCGACACCGGCACGGGCGGGGCCAGCGTGGGCCTGGACACCAGCGCGGCCGGCCTGCGGTTCAACAATGGCAACCGCCTGTTTACCCCTGCCTTTGACACCAGCTACCACGTGGGGTTGTGGCAGATGACCGTCACCGATACCTACGGGAGCGGGCGCTACGCCCTGGACGGCACGGACGGCACACAGACCAGCGTCAGCGGAGCCTCTAATACGATCAACCTCACCGACGAGGGCTATACTCTGGGCCGCGGGTTCAATGGCAGCGCGGTCAAGGCGGACTGGCTAAGCGCCCAGGTGGCCGAGGTCCTGCTGTACGACTCGGCCCTGAGCCAGGCCCAGATCGACCAGGTGGGCTACTACCTGGCCCGCAAGTACAACCTGCCCACCAGCCATGCCGCGCCCTCTCTGGTGACTTTCGACGGCGCCGGAGCCGACACGGACTGGTCTACCCGGGAGAACTGGGACGCCACCGCCGAGCCCACCGCCTCCCAGGACGCCCTGATCGCCGCGGGGCAGGCCGCCACGGTGAGCAATTCCGGCGAAACGGCCAAGGACCTCTCCTTCGCCGACAACGCCGCCACGCTCAACGTCACCGCCGGAAGCCTGACAGTTGACAGCATCAAAGATGGCAACGGCACGATCAACTTCACGGGCGGTTCGATCACCGTGACCACGGGCGACGTCGACGTCAACGCCTTTACCATCGCCAGCCGCACCTACACGCACGACGCCGGCACGTTCCAGGCCGGCACGCTGACCCTCGGCGACACCGCCGGCGACGGCAATCTGATCCAGAACGACGGGCTGGTCCATCTGGGCACCCTCCGTTACGGACCCAACAACAACAAGGGCGGCGCCTACACCCTCAACGGCGGGATGTTGCGGATCGACGGCGACATCCTGGAAGTCGCCGAGTCCGTGGGAACGGCCCAGTTGTACGTGGACGGCGGGACGCTCCAGGTGACCGGCGGCATCACCCTCCAGAGCTTCCGCCTGGGCAACGCGGCCGGCACGACCGGCAGCTACACGCTGCCCGCCGGGCAGACCATCAACAACACCGGGACGATGTTCGTCGGCAACAACGGCACGGGCGAACTCACCGTCAACGACACCTCCTGCCTGATCACGGTGAAGAACAGCCTGCGCGTGGCCGCCGCCGAGAGCGCCAACTCGGGCGACGGCACGCTGAACTTCCAGGCCGGCACGATCGACGTCACGGGCGGAGGCATGTACCTGGGCGGCCAGGACGCCGCGTCCAACGAGTCCAACACGATCGGCACGGTGATCATGGGCACGCCGGGCGGCAACCTCACCGACGCGCAGCTCTTCACCAGCGGGGCCAACCTCGAGGTCGGACGCGGTGGCAAGGGCTACTTCACCCAGGACAGCGGCACGGTGACGGTGAAGACCAACAACCTGATCATCGGCCAGGCCGCCTCGGCCGTCGGCACGTACACCATGAACGGCGGCAAGCTGGTGCTCCAGGCCACCGGGACCAACGGGTCCATCCGCGTGGGCAACACGGGCAAGGGCACGTTCATCCAGAACGACGGCGAGGTCGTCGCCAACATCGTGGACTTGGCCAACGTGGACGCCACCACCAGCATCGGCACATACACGATGAACGGGGGGACGCTGACCACCAGCGGCATGCTGGTGATCGGGCGGGAGAACCAGGGCACATTCGAGGTCGTGGGCGGCACGATGAACATCGGCGGGGCCCTGCTGGTCGGCGGAACCGACACCACCGGCGCCAACGACGCCCCCCACGCCGACGGGACGATGGTGATCGGCTCGGCGAGCACCTCGCCCGTGCTGAACCTGGGACAGTTCGAGATCGGGCGGCACAACGTGGGCGTGGTCACCCAGAACAGCGGGACCGTCAGCGTGAACGGGGCCAACAACCTCGTGCTCAGCCAGTACGCCAACGGCAACGGGACGTACAACATGACCGGCGGGGAATTGCTGCTCGGCACAGGCACCAACGGCAACATCAACTTCAACCAGGGCACCGGGCTGTTCGACCAGACCGGCGGACTGGTGAAGTTCAACGGCGGCAGCGTCAAGCTCGGCAACAATCCGACCAGCCAGTCCACCTATAAGCTTCGCGGCGGGACGCTGGACCTGGGCGGCGGAGACGTGGCGGTCGGATCCGGCAACGAGACCTTCGAGTTCAGCGGCGGGCGTCTGATGAACGTCGGCCAGTTCAACATGCCCATGAGCCAGCTCGGCGGGACGCTGGCGCCGGGCGGGTCGGTCGGCAAGACCATCATCACTGGGGCCTACAACCAGTCGGCCGGCGCGACGCTGGAGATCGAGTTGGACGGTCTGGCCGGCCCGGGAGTGACCGGCGGCAACGATGTGCTCCAGGTCAACCAGGGCGTCAGCCTGAACGGCATCCTGGACGTGCTGGTAAACTTCCCAGCCCCGGAGAATGCCGTCTTCCAGATCCTGCTGGCCAACGGCTCCGGACTCATCAGCGGCACGTTCCAGACCCCCGACGGGCTCGAGCTGACCGAAGGCACGATCTTCTACGGCACGGGTCAGGGACGTAACCCCTTCCTCATCACGTACATAGGAGGCGACGGGAATGACGTGACCCTGACCGTCGTGCCGGAACCGGCCTCTGCTCTGCTCTTGCTGCTGAGCCTGCCGGCCGTCGCGACGCGACTGCGCCGCCGAGGCCTGGCCAGGCGGCCCGGCTAGCGACCGCCCGCGACCCGCGGAACAGTTTCTTCCGCCGCGGGGTTTCCTCCGCCCGCGCCGGGGGCTACAATGAAGCCAGAGCCGAACGAGCCCCCTGCAGGAGAGGAAGCACCTGTCCATGTGTTTCGTGGCACTGTTCTATCGGGTCGTGCCGGATTATCCGGTGATCCTGGCCGGCAACCGCGACGAGCGGTTGGACCGCCCCAGCCAGCCCCCCCATGCCATCACCGAGCACCTGTTCGGCGGGCGGGACCTCCAGGCGGGCGGCACGTGGCTGGCGATCAATCGTGCCGGCGTCCTGGCGGCGGTGGCCAATATCGGCTACACGCCCCGCCGCTCCGCCGTCCGCTCCCGGGGACTGCTGTGCATGGACGTCCTCCAGTCGTCGTCGGCCCAGGAAGCCGCCCAGCGGCTGAGGGACGAAGTCCGCCTGAACCCCTACAATGATTTCAACTTCCTGGCCGCCGACCCGCGGCGGGCGTTCGTGGCCACCCATTACGGAGAGCGGCTGGTCTTCCAGGCCCTGGGCGACGGAGTGCACGTCATCGGCAACTCCGTGCCGGACGACCCGGGCGACGCCAAGGGCTGCCGGGGACGGATTCTGCTGTCGCACAGGCCCAGGAACCTCGAGGACGCCCTGGACCTGGGCAAGCGCGTCTGCATCGACCACGGGGACGGCGACGGAGCGGGCGCGATCTGCGTGCATCACAGCCAGCGGGGCACCGTGTCCTCGTCGATCGTGGCCCTCCACGAAAGCCTCCCGAGCCTCCACCGATACCTGCACGCCGAAGGCCCCCCCTGCCAGAACGCCTACGAAGAACTCAGAGTGTTCGCGGGTCGGGCCAGGAAAGCGTAGGGATTCTCGACTTGCGATTGTCGAACGGTCGGCGGCGCCGGTCCGTTCTGCCCCAAACGACGACCGACAATTGCCGTCGGCCGTTACTCTTCGTCCTCGGCAGCCGGATACTCCGGCGCCCTGCCCTCCAGAATGGCCACCACGTCGTACACCACGTCGCACATGCGTTCGACGGCCTCGGGAACGCGAGCGGCGATGTGGGGCGTGAGGATGACGTTGTCCAGTCCGTAGAGCGGGTAGTCGCTCGGCGGGGGCTCGGGGTCGTGGCAGTCGATGGCGGCCGCCGACACGCGTCCGCTGCGGAGGGCCTCGGCCAGGGCGGCGTAGTCCACGCACGGCCCGCGGGCGGCGTTGATGAACTGGCAGCCCGGCTTGAACCGTTCCAGCGAGCGGGCGTTGATGAAGCCGCGGGTCAGACGGGTCAGCGGCACGTGGATGGTGACAATGTCGCTGGCGGAGTAGAGTTCATCCTTCTCGACGGCCCGGGCCGGATAGTCCAGCTCGACGGGGCGGATGTCGTTGTAGAGCACGGTCATGCCCAGTGCCGCCGCCGCCCGCCCCACGCGCGAGCCGATCCGCCCGCAGCCGACGATGCCCAGGGTCTGGCCGGCCAGGAACTTCCCGAACACCTGCTTGCGGGCCTTGTGGAACTCCGGCTCGCTGAGCGGGCGGGTCATGGGCCAGAACCTCCGGTTGAGTTGGAGGATCATGGCCAGCGTGTAGTCGACGACGGCCAGCGTGTTGGCCTGCGGCGTGTGGACGACCTCGACGCCGCGGCGGCGGCAGGCGGGCACGTCGATGTTCTCCAGGGCCACGCCCGCCCGACCCACGACCTTCAGCCGCCCCGCGCGGGCCAGCAACTCCTCGTTCACCTGCGTGTAGGTTCGCACCACAAGTCCGTCGGCCTGGTCAATGACCTCTGCGGCCCGGTCGGCCGTCGTCTGAATGACGCGACCGTGGCGCCGCAGGTAGTCCAGGCTGCGCTCGTTGAGGGGCTCGGAGACGACGATGGTGGGTTCTTGCTGAGTCATAGGTGGAGCAGGGAATGCGGATTATGGATTAGTGGCAGGGAAATCGCGAAGAAGCATGAATCGCAGACACCTCGCGATACTCTGACAAACAGGAATGATCACAGTTGCTTCCTCGTGCCTGCTCTCGAATCCCGCAACCCTATTCCCTCGTCCCTGTTCCCCGCAATCACCACTTGGGCAGGTGCAGGTGGCTGAGGGTCTGGCGCAGATGGGCCCAGAAACCGTAACGGTTGAGGCGGTCGGCCAGCCGGCGGATGTTCTCGTCCCGCGGGGCCATGCTCAGGGCCCGGGCGACGTAGCGCCGGGCCCGCGGCATCTGCCCTCGCTTCAAATGCGCCAAGGCCAGGTTGTACAGGGCCGTCGGGTACTCCGGCAGGAGCTTGATGGCCTTGCGGCAGTGACGGATGCCGTCGTCCAGGCGATGCATCTTGAAGAAGCTTACCGCCAGATTGTGCTGGGCATACGGGTCCTCGGGGGCCAGTTCGACCAGCCGTCGCAGGACGGTGTTGGCGTGGCGGATGAGGTGGCCCTCCAGGAGGACCTGCCCGAGTTCTTCGAGCATGGCCGGGTTCTCACCGCTGCGCCGGAGTTCGGCGATGACGTGTCGCCCGGCCGTCTGCACCTGCCCGCGGCGCATCATCAGCCACGCCAGCTTGGCGTGGGCGCCGGGATAGTCCGCGTCCAGGCGGAGGACCCGGCGGAAGGCCTGCTCGGCCCGGCTGAGGCGATTGCGCCTGATCTCCAGCAGGCCGATGCAGAAATAGGCGCAGGCGTTGTCGGGCGACAGGTCGAGCGCCTTGCGGAACTTGGCGTCGGCGGCCTGCAGGTCGTTCATTTCCACCAGCAGTTCGCCCAGGTCAAGCAGGGTGTCCACGTCGCGGTCGTCGCGTTGGAGTTCGCTCTGGTAATGCCAGCGGGCGGCGCGAAGGTCGCCCTTGCACCAGTAGGCCTCGGCGATGCGGCTGTTGGCCTGCGGGTGGTTGGGGTCCAGGCGGAGCGACTGCTTCCAGCAGCGGATGGCCTGGTCGTAGAGCTTGCGGGCGTAGAAGCTGTTGCCCATGTTGTAGTAGCAGAGCGGGCATTCGTCCTTGATCTGGCGGGCGAGATAGAACATCGTCTCGGCTTGTTCGTGGCGCCCCATCTCCGCGTAGGTGATGATGCGGTTGCAGTAGGCGGGCTCGTAGTCGGCGTTCAACCGGCTGGCCCGCTCGAAGCACTCCAGGGCCTCGGAGTACTGCTGGCGGCGGGTCAGGTTGACGCCCAGGCAGTTGAGCGTCTCGATGTCATCGGGTTCCAGCTCGAGCGCCTCGCGGAACGCCTCGCACGCCCGGGGGAAGTCTTCCATCGCTTCCAGCGTCAGGCCGAGGTTGAAATACCAGGACGCGTTGTAGGGATTGACTTCAATGGCCGCCCGCAATTCCGCGGCGGCCTCAGGCCAGCGGCCCTGCTCATACAACTCATGGGCCCGCTCTACCCGGGTCTCCGCGCCTGTCCAGTCGTCCATCGGCTTGTTCATACCTTTCACAACCCAAAAAACGATCGACCTTATCAAGACCTGCGGCGGCCCCCTCGATCCCGCCGGCGGAGCGAACTCTCTGCCGGCGAGTCCGACCGGTGGATGCGCTCCCAACCACCACCGATGAGAGACAGCATAGCAGAATCAAACCGTTTTGGCAAGAGGGCACCCACAATCGCGACGCACGCGGCGTCCGGACGGGGCCAGACTGTCTTGTCATTTCGCGGGTGAACCTCTACAATGACGTTGATGGCGATTGTCTCTCCTCATTCGCGCTATTCGCATCAGCGGGCCGGGCGTCGGTCCGCTGGTTGTTTCCTGCGCCGGGCCTTCACCCTGGTCGAACTGCTGATCATCATCTCCATCCTGTCGCTGCTGATGAGCATCCTGGTGCCCACGCTCAGCCGGTCCAAGGAACTCGCCCGCCGCGTGGTTTGCGCCAGCCACATCCGGGCGCTGATCAGCGCCTGCCTCACCTATGCGGGCGAGCATCGCGAGCGACTGCCTTACCTCCACATCGGCAACACCCCCAGCTCCGCCAACCCCAGCCCCTACTGGCTGCTGCGCAAACAGGTCAACACCGAGGTGCTCACCACCGACGAGGAACGAAAGGCCTGCTTCTCCTTCAACTACAACCTCACCCGCGAGCACTTCTACTGCCCCTCCAACGGGCCCGGTTGGAACAGGGACGATTTCTGGGTCTGGCCCGACAGCACCAGCTCGGTCGTCGGCTATCCGTATTTCGGGGGCAACCGGATCCTGAGCGTCCAGGGGGCCTTGCGCGTCTCGTACAGCCCCGTGCCAGACCGCTACCCCGTCTTTCCGATGTTCTCCTCGCAGGAGGCCGCCTACGGCGTCCTGTTCGCCGATCTCACTCGCCTCCAGCCCGACGGTTCGTGGTTCGGTCCCGACCGGCGCGGCGTGAACCACTTCCGCAACGCCGAGCCCGAGGGCCAGAACGTCGGCATGGTGGACAACAGCGTCGTCTGGCACGATTGGCCCAACTATCGCGGGTTCCTCAACAACGGCGGCTGGCTTGTCCACTTCTGACCCAGCCCCGCCCGTTCTTGCAACCCGCGCGCACCGCCCGTACACTCACCCCGCATGAAACACCAAGCGGACAAAAAGGGCCAGAGCGACATCTCCAGCCGCTACACTCGGCAGATTCAGTTCGAGGGGCTTGGCCCGGCCGGGCAGCGCCGCCTGGCGGCTCGGCGGGCCCTGATCGTCGGCGTGGGCGGGCTGGGGTCGTGGTCGGCGGAGTTGCTGGCCCGCAGCGGCGTGGGCTTCCTGCGGCTGGTAGACGACGACCGCGTGGATCTCACCAACCTCCACCGCCAGGCCCTGTACGACACCGCCGACGCCAGGTCTAAGACCCCCAAGGTCCGCGCCGCCGCCAGCCACCTGGTGCGGATCAATCCCGCCGTCACCGTCGAGAGCGTCCAGGAACGCCTCTCCAATGCCAATGTGGACACGCTGGCCGGCGACGTCGACGTCATCGTCGACGGCACGGACAACTTCGCCGCCCGTTTCGTCCTCAACGACTACGCCATCCTGGCCAACAAGTGCTGGGTCTTCGCCGGCGTGGTCGGCGCCGAGGCCCAGGTCATGACCATCGTGCCCGGGCAGACCGCCTGCCTTCGATGCATCTTTGACGCCCCTCCGCCGCCCTGCATCGAGCCCACCTGCCGCACCACCGGCGTCCTGCCCCCCGCGGTGGCGGCCATTGCCTCCATCCAGGCCATGGAGGCAGTGAAGATCCTGGCCGGACACCGCGAACTCGTCAGCCCGTACCTGCTCAAGCTCGACCTGTGGACCAACGCCTTGCAGCGGATCGACACCACCCGCTCAGCCGCCGACACCCCCTGCCCCTGCTGCCGCGAACGGCGGTTCGATTACCTCGACGTCCACTCGTGAGAGCGAACGGGGGGGGAAGAATCACCAAGACCCCGGAGATCACGAAGATCACCACGAACACGGAACGAGAACTCGGAGACACGAAGCGCCGCTTTGTCGACCTCCACACCCACTCCACCGCTTCCGACGGCGGGCTGAGCCCCGCCGAGCTGGTGCGCCTGGCCGACCAGGCCCGCCTTGCGGCGGTCGCCCTGACCGACCACGACACGGTCGAAGGGCTGGACGAAGCCTGCCGGGCGGCCCGGGAGTGTCCGGACCTGGCCCTTGTGCCGGGCATCGAGGTCTCCGCCAGTTGCCCGCACGGCACGCTGCATCTGTTGGGGCTGGGGATCGACCCCGCCAGCGACGCCCTTGCCCGGACGCTTCAGACGCTCCAGGCCGGGCGGGCGGAGCGAAACCCCCGCATCCTGGCCCGCCTGGGCGAGCTGGGAATGCCGTTGACCATGGAGGAAGTGCTGGAGGCGGCCGGTCCCGCCCCAGCCGGGCAACGTCACGTCGTGGGGCGGGCCCACATCGCCCAGGCCCTGCACCACAAGGGCTACGTCAGCGACGTGCAGCAGGCGTTCGCCCGATGGATCGGACAGGGCAAGCCCGCGTATTTCGACAAGGAGCGGCTCTCGCCCGCCCAGGCCATCGACGCCATCCGTCGCGCCGGAGGACTGGCGGTGCTGGCCCACCCGGTCCACCTGCGAATGGATAACCGCCTCCAGCTCGAACGGGTGGTCCGGGAGCTGGCCGGCCACGGCCTGGAGGGCATCGAGGCCTACCACAGCGACCACTCCGACACGCTGACGCGCATCTGCCTGGACCTGGGGCGGCGCCTGGGCCTGGCCGTCGTGGGCGGATCGGACTTTCACGGCCCGCCCAAGCCGCACGTCCGCCTGGGCCGCCCCCGCGTGCCCGTGGCGGCCCTGGGCCCAGCCGTCTGGCGGATCATCGACCGCTCCCGCTGACGCCCCACCGACCCGGGCAACGCCCGGCACGCCCGGCACGGCGGCGATTGCATCCAGGGCGGTCCTGTCGTATATTCGCCCGTGTCATTGCCGCCTCTTGCGAAAGGACCGCGCCATGAAGAGCGTCGTCAAGACCGTCGTCAACCAGCCTTCCTGGATCATCCGCAACGACACCGTGGAACTCGCCGTCACCCAGCTCGGCGGGCACATGTCGCCCGTCACGTTCTGCCGCAAGACCAAGCCGATCCAGCCGTACTACATCAGCCCGTGGCAGAAGGAGAAGGTCCGCACGGGCGTGCCGGTGCTGGACCCGCTGCGCGGGGACTTCTTCTGCCTGCCTTTCGGGGGCAACAACAAGATCGAGGGCGAAGACCACGGCGTCCACGGCGAGACCGCCACGCGGAAGTGGACCCTCCAGGGCTGCAAGAAAACCGGCGACGTGACCACGCTCACGCTACGGATGGCCTGCAAGGTCCGCCCCGCCAAGGTGACCAAGCAGCTCTCCCTGGTGGACGGGCAGAACGTCGTCTACTGCCGCCACGTCATCGACGGATTCGCCGGGCGCACCACCCTGGGCCATCACGCCACGCTGGCCATGCCCGACCAGCCGGAAAGCGTCAAGATCGCCACCAGTCCCATCCGTTTCGGGCTGACCCATCCCAGCCCCAGCGGCAACCCGGCCGGGGGCGAGTACCAGGCCGTCGCGCCCGGCAAGCGATTCAAGAGCCTCACCGCCGTCCCGTCGATCTGGAAGGACCCGGCGACGATCGACTGCTCGCTGCTGCCCACGCGACAGGGCTTCGCCGACATCCTGGGCGTGATCAACGAAAAGGCCTTCCCCGCCTGGACCACCGCCACCTTCCGCAACGAGCGATTCGTGTGGTTCTCGCTGAAGGACCCGTCGATCCAGCCGGCCACGCTGCTGTGGATCGAGAACCACGGGCGACACGCCTTCCCCTGGAACGGGCGCAATTGCTGCCTGGGCCTGGAAGATGTCTGCGGGCTGTCGGCGGAGGGGCTGGCCCCGTCGCTCAAGCCCAACGCCTGGACCCGCCTGGGCGTGCCCACCACGCTCAAGCTCAGCGCCGACTCCCCTACCGCCGTCAACTACATCCAGGGCGTCCTCCGCGTACCGGCCGGGTTCGACGAGGTGGCGGAGATAGACTTCGGCCCCGATCGCCTGACCTTCCACTCCGTCTCGGGCAAGAAGGCCCGGGCGGCCGTCCGCTACGACTTCCTCCGCACCGGATGCCTCGACGAAGAGAACGAATGACGTAGCGAACTTCCTCCTGTTAAGCCTCTTCTTCCGTCGGCGGAAGACTCAGGCTGGCCTGCCCCACCCGCCGCACTTCGCCAGCCTCGCCGATGGCCTGCCCGGCCAGCCGGAGGCCGTGCTCGACCGCAGTATCCGCGTGGTGGTCTACGACGGCAAGGGCCTGCGGCTGGAGGCCGGACCGATTCGGGTGACATGAGCCCCGGCCAAGGAGACTCCGGGCTCTTGCGGGGACTCTCAATTGACTGGACACTTGGTCAAGGTATACAATTGTTGTCGTTGAGGCGTGAAAGGCACAACTATGGGTAAAGACGGAATACCAACAACGCGTGAGGCCGTGATTCTCGGGTTGCTCATCAATGGAGAGAAATACGGCCGCGAAATCCGGCAAGCATATGAACGGGAAACGAAGCGATCGCTGTCCTACGGCGCCCTGTACGTAACTCTGGATCGCATGGAACAACAGGGCTACGTCAAATCCCGTTTGGGGGAATCCTGCCACGAACATGGGGGGTATCGCCGCAAGTATTTTCGCATCACGGCAGATGGTCATCGAGCCATCGATTCTCTCCAGACTGTCATGAGCATTCTGGCCGGGAGAACGAGTAATGCGCAATAGAAAGGGCGAGAACCGAAAGCCAAAGAAGCTGACCAGTGCGGCGCATCTTAAGCCACCAACTTGCAGGAGCTTGCTTGATTTGTCTGAAGATGCCGAGAGAAGCATCATCCGGGCGAGGGACAATGCTTGCTCCAAGGGGGAACGTTTTTGGGTGATATACAACCAAGTCCTGTTGTTTGCGATAGTCATACCACTAGCCTCCGCAATAAACCGTGGTTCTCTTTTCGGGGTCGCCTTTGTACTTGTCATCTTCGGGGGAAATATGTTGTCGTCACTATTAGTAGGGAATACTTGGCGATTCGGCCTCGCCCCAAGCCGACAGATTACCGACAAATGGCGTGATAGCTTGTCTTTTTGGATCCCTCGAAGATACCGTGAAGGAGTAATGCGGGACTTGATGGAGGACAGTGAAGAGATCCGAGCCCTTGGAAAGAGTGAGTGGCGCGTTAGAGCGCACTTGGTATGGCACTTGGGTATCGGCATACTGCACTTCTGGCCGGCGGCACTGAAAGCCGCAATATGGGCTGCGGTTGGCGCCATGGCTCGTAAGTTGTTATAGACCTTCTTGTGTAGTACTTGGCTCTGGGTTCCCATCTTCGATCACGCTTCCCAGGGCATGTGGCTCGCCTTCCGCCCCGTAGACTGTTCCCATCGCTTGACGATCACGTCGCAGTACAGCGGGTCCAGCTCCATCAGGTGGGCCCGGCGGCCGGTCTGCTCGCACCCGATGAGCATCGAGCCCGAGCCGCCGAAGAGGTCCAGGACGTTCTCGCCGGCGTGGCTGCTGTACTGGATGGCTCGCACCGCCAGCTCGACGGGCTTCTCGGTCAGGTGGCCCATCGCCTGAGGGCAGACCTTCTTGACCGACCACACGTCGGTCGCGTTGTTAGGCCCGAAGAACCGGTGGGCGGCCCTTTCCGTCTAGCCGTAGAAGCACCACTCGTGGTTGCCCATGAAGTCCTTGCGGGTCAGGACCGGGTGCTCCTTGACCCAGATGACCATCTGGCTGAAGTAGAGCTCGCACTCGGTCAGGGCCCGCGGGTAGTTCACGATGTTGGAGTAGCCGCCCCAGATGTAATAGGCGTGCCCGGGCAGCAGCACCCGCTGGATATTGCCGAACTGCGCCAGCAGCAGCCGGGCGAACTCCTCGTCGCTCACGAAGTCATGGGCCAGCGGGCCGGTCCTTGGCCCGTAGCTGCCTGTGCGTGGCCTGGGGCACGCCGTTGCGGTCCACGTCGGACTGCTGGTGATGGGTGAGCCCGGGGCTGGCGAAGGACGACTGGCCGGCGGCAATCGCGTTGTTGCAGCGCGATTCGACCTTGACGTTGTAGGGTTGAACAGACAATCGCCTTCAATGGTCAATTGTCAATGTGCAATGGTCAATGGGCCGTGGTCTTCTGCCCCGCCTTGGCCAGTTTTTCCTGGGCGGCGTGCATCTGTTCGGCGGTGGGCGCCTTGCCGGTCTCCATCATGTCGCGGAAGCAGTCGAACAGGTACGTGGCGTCGTGGGGGCCGGGCGAGGCCTCGGGGTGGTACTGCACGCTGAAGAGGGCCTGGTCGCCGTGCGTGAAGCCCTCGACGGTCATGTCGTTGAGGTTCACGTGCGTCACCTTCGCCCCGCTGGCCTCCAGCGAGGCCTCGTCCACCGCGAAGCCGTGGTTCTGCGAGGTGATCTCCACCTTGCCGGTGGCCTGGTTGCGGACGGGCTGGTTGCAGCCGCGATGACCGAACTTGAGCTTGTAGGTCTCCGCGCCCAGGGCCAGGCCCAGGAGCTGATGCCCCAGGCAGATGCCGAAGATCGGCACCTTGCCCACCAGCTCGCGGAGCGTCTGGATCATGTATGTGACGGCTGCGGGGTCGCCCGGTCCGTTGGAGATGAACAGACCGTCGGGCTTCTGCTGGAGGATCTCGCCCGCCGACGCGGAGGCGGGGACGACCGTGACGTCGCAGCCGGCCTCGACCAGGTTGCGGAGGATGTTCATCTTGGCTCCGCAGTCAACGGCGACCACGCGGTAGGTCTTCCGCCCGTGGTCGCGATGGGTCTGGGCGAAGGCGCTGTTGTAGCCCTCGTTCCAGTGGTAGGGCTTGTCGAGCATGACGGCCTGGACCAGGTCCTGCCCGGCCATGGAGGGCATGTCGGCGGCCTGGCGGACCAGTTCGGCGTCGTCGAGGACCTCGGTGCTCATCACGCCGTTCATGGCCCCGATGGTCCGCAGGTGGCGGGTCAGGGCCCGGGTGTCCACTCCGGCCAAGCCCATCACGTTGGCCTCTCGCAGGTAGTCCTCCAGCGACCGGCCAGCGCGGAAGTTGCTCACGCAGGGCGAAAGCTCCTTGATGACGAAGCCGCTCACCTGCACCCGCCGGTCGTGCGACTCGATGTCCTCGACGTTGATCCCGTAGTTACCGATCAGCGGGTAGGTCATCGTGACGATCTGGCCGTTATAGGAGGGGTCCGTCAGGACCTCCTGGTAGCCGGTCATGCCGGTATTGAACACGACCTCGCCGCGGGCGGTTCCCTCGGCCCCGAAGGCCTGACCGGTCAGGACCAGCCCGTCCTGGAGCGCCAGTTTGCATGTCTTCATCTTGGTGAGTCCTCTCTGACTACTACGTCCGAATCGAGTCCGGGGATTATCGCCTGCCGGGCAGTGTTCGGCAAGGAATAGTTGGCGTCGGTCTGCGGCGCCGGCCGGAGGGAAACCCGCAGGGAGGCTTGCAGGTTCGCGGGGCAGTTCGCCCGGAAGCGGACGCCCCGCGACGCCGTCTTTGTCAAGGCGGTGGCCATTCCCGGCGTCATCCGGTAGAATGGAAAGAGCAGCCCAGCCGCGGCAGCATTGACGAAAGGACCAGATCGATGCAACGCAGCCGCATATCGTTATTGTGCGCCTTGATGGCCGTCACGGTCTGTGCCGGCGTGGCGTACTGGCAGGCAAGACCGGCCGAGGCGGCGCCAAAAGGCGGGGGCAACAAGGACAAGAAGGGTGGGGGCAAGAAGAACGACAAGCCCGACAAGAAACCCGCGCCGAAACCGGCCCCGCAGCCGGCTCCGCCCTCCGGCGGGGGCGGCAAGCGAGACACCGCCTTCTCGCCCCAGGCGGTTGACGCGGCCATCAACCGGGCCATCAAGTTCCTCTGGACCCAGCAGGACAAGGACGGCACGTGGGGAGAGTACGGCGGGGGGCATAAGTACCACGTCGGCCCGACGGCCCTGGTCGCGTATGCCATGATCGAGAGCGGCGTGAACCCCCAGGACCCGCGGATGTCCAAGGCCATCGACTGGATGTCGCAGCAGAAGACCGAGAAGACCTATGAGCTGGCCTGCCGGGCCAACGCCGCCCTGGCCGCCAACCGCACCACCTCCGACAAGTACCGCTCCATGCTCGAGAAGGACGCCCTGCAACTCCTGCGGGGCTGCTCGGCCGGGCACTACAACTACGACTGCAACGCCACCATTCAGCAGCGCTGGGACAACTCCAACAGCCAGTTCGGCCTGCTGGGGGTGTGGGCGGCCGACCTGAACCGCGCGGAGATCCCCACCACGTACTGGCGCGAGGTCATGCGCCACTGGGAGCTCTGCCAGAACAAGGACGGCGGCTGGGGGTACCGCAACGAAGGGGACGCCCGCGCCAGCGCCTCCCGGGCGACCATGACCGTCGGCGGGATCGCCAGCCTCTTCGTCTGCTTCGACCACGTGTACGCCGAGCAGTTCATGAACTGTCGCATGAAGTTCGCCTACAAGCCCATCCTGGCCGGGCTGGAATGGCTGGACAAGAACTTCCCCAGCACCGTCAGGGGCAGCCCCAACTTCTACTACCTGTACGGCGTGGAGCGGGTGGGCCTGGCCAGCGGATACAAGTATTTCGGCAAGAGCGACTGGTACAAGCTGGGCACGGAACTGCTGCTGAAGGCCCAGGGCGGCAACGGCGGGTGGGGCAACGTGGTCAACACCGCCTTCTCGCTGCTGTTTCTGGTTCGCGGGCGAAACCCCGTGGTGTTCAACAAGCTCGAGTACGACGGCGACTGGAACAACCGCCCGCGCGACCTGGCGAACCTGACGGCCTGGATGAGCCGCACCTTCGAGCGGACGGTGAACTGGCAGATCATCAATCTCCGCGTGGGTGTCCGCGAGTGGCACGACGCGCCCATCCTGTACATCGCCGGCTCCACCGCGCCGAAGTTCACCGACGCCGACATCAAGAAGCTCCGCCAGTACGTCCTCCAGGGGGGCACGATCCTGAGCATCACCGAGTGCGGCGGGGCCGCCTTTCGAGAGGGCATCCGCGAGACCTACGAGAAGCTCTTTCCGGGCTATCCGCTGACGCCCCTGCCGGAAGGGCACGAGATCTATACCCGCAAGGTCTACTACGATCTGCCGGGCGGCAAGCCCGCCATGCAAATGGTGTCCAACGGCGTGCGGGCGCTGGCCCTCCACTGCGACGCCGACCTGCCCCTGAGCTGGCAGGTTCGCGCCCTGGCCACGCGGTTGGGTAACTTCCAGGCGGCGGCGAACATCGTGCGGTACGTGAGCGAGTCGATCACCAGCCTGCGCCCTCGCGGCTACACGCACTGGCCGGAGGAAGAGTCGTTCACCCCCGCCCGAACCGTCCAGGTGGCCCGCGTCCGCCACGCGGGAAACTGGAATCCCGAGCCGCTGGCGTACGAACGTTTCGAGCGCCTGATGGCCCAGCAGACGCGAACCAAGATCGAGTTCAAGACCGTCAAGGTCGCCGACCTGCCCGGCAGCGGCTGCTCGGTCGCCCTGCTGACCGGGACGGGCAAGTTCCCGCTGCTGGCGATGGACAAGGGGCCCATCGAGAAGTTCGTCGCCTCCGGCGGGACGCTCGTGATCGACGCCGCCGGCGGGTCCACCCAGTTCGCCCAGGGCGCCGAGGAATTCATCCGCTCCGTCTACGGCCCGCGAGAGCCGCGCCCGCTGTCCACCGGGGCGGACCTGTACAACCTCAAGGGAATGAGCATCCGCGAAGTCGACTACCGCTACCAGACCCGTCAGCGCCTGGGACGGACCAAGCTGCCTAACCTGAAGGCGGTCATCCTCAAGGATCGCCCCGCCGTCCTGTTCAGCGCCGAGGACCTGACCTTCGGCCTGTTGGGTGTCAACAGCTTCCCCGTCAACGGCTACACGTGCGAGTCGGCGTTCGAGATCATGCGGAATATCGTGCTGTCGGCGAAGTGAGAACTGCACAGGCACTGACCAAGGCAACAATGAGCAAGGACCGTTCCACGCCATGCCGGCTTAGGACATTGCTGTATTGGTGTCTGATTGGTCATTGCGTCATTGGCCGGTGGTCGTTCTGCCATGCAGCCCTTGGTCCGATCCCCGCGTCTTCCACGCCCGCGACAAGGCCTCTTCCGGCCGCCGACATGCGCCGGCTGATCGAGGAGGACTATCTCCAACAGGCCCGGGCCGTACCCAAGGGGGCCGCGGGCGCAGTGTTGGCCTGCCAGGACGCAGCCGGGGCGTGCGACGGGGTGAAGAACGGCAAGTACGGCTTCCACACCGACCGTCTGCCCAACCCGTGGTGGCAGGTGGACCTGGGCCGGCCGGTCGAGATCGCCCGCGTGGTGGTGTGGAACCGCCTGGACTACGCCCCCGGGTTGCACAATGCCGACAACCTGCG
The DNA here is from genome assembly GCA_022705325.1 of Planctomycetota bacterium. Lineage (GTDB taxonomy): Bacteria > Planctomycetota > Phycisphaerae > SM23-33 > SM23-33 > MWDR01. The sequence goes on from JAKJER010000066.1 coordinate 23,253, forward strand.
GCTGCTGACCAGCGACGACGCGAAGACCTGGACGCTCCGCCACGACAACCGGGGACGGTTCTTCGGCGGCGCGGGGCAGGGCAAGCCGTTGGAGGTCACGTTCGAGCCGCCCGTGCGGGCGCGGCTGCTCCGCACCGCGGTCCCCGGCGACAAGCCTTTGTGGTTCCACCTGGACGAGGTGGAGGTGTTCGGCCCGGACGGCCGGACCAACCTCGCCCTGCGTCGCCCAGCCGACCAGAGCAGCGTCTCGCAGTGGTCGACGGCGAAGGTCCCGCCGCCCGCCGCGGCGGACGACGGCGTGCCGCCGGAGCGGACGCTGGAGGCGGTCGCCATCGCCCGCCGCCTTGCGGAGGAACTGCACCGCGCGGGGGTGGACGTGAGGACGCCCCTGAGCGAGTTGGAGGCGATCGAGGGCCGGGCCAAGGCCTTGCCGGCCCCCCCCGCGCCCGGCGCCACGCGAGATCTGTATCTCCAGGCGCGATGGGCCATCCGGCGCCTGGTGCTGTCCAATCCCCTGCTGGACTTCGACCGGTTGCTGCTGGTCAAGCGTTTCACGCAGGAAAGCTACCCCGACGTCTGCCTCAACCACATGCCGTGGGTCTCGCGCCCGGGCGGGGACGTCTGCGTCATTGCCCGGCCGGGATTGTTCGCCTGGCTGGCCGATCCGCGCGACGATTCGCCTGCGCAGGTCATCCACCTGCTCAACGGCGCGCTCGGGCCGGGGCACGTGCACGGCATGGACCTGTGGTATGACGGCTCGCGGGTGGTCTTCGGCTACGCCCGCACGCGAACGGACCAGCCGCCGGCGGGCTGGAACAGCCGACCCACCAACTATCGCCTGCGACGCGAGGAGGAGCCCACGCACATCTTCGAGGTCGCCCTGGACGGCAGCGGCCTGCGCCAGCTCACGCGGGGCGAGTGGAGCGACCTGGACCCGTGCTACCTGCCCAACGGCGACATCGCTTTCGTGTCCGAGCGGTGCGGGTTCTCTCTCCAGTGCAACGAGTACGACAAGGACGAGACGAGCTGCAACCTGTACGTGATGAAGGGCGACGGGGCGGGCGTTCGGCGCCTCAGCGTGAACAAGGACGGCGACTACCTGCCCCACGTGCTCGATGACGGGCTGATCGCCTATACGCGGTGGGAGTACCACGAGCGAAGTTGGGCCCACATCCAGTCGATCTGGACCATCCGTCCGGACGGCACGGGCGCCGACGCCCTGTTCAAGCAGCACATGAATAATCCCTGGGCCCTGGAGGACACCCGCTCGATCCCGCGCTCCGCCAAGCTGGTCGCCGTCGCGACCGGGCACCACACGCTGGCGGCCGGGCCGGTCTGCGTGATCGATCCCGGCCAGGGGCTCAACGCCGCCGAAGGCATCCGCATCGTCACGCCGGGCGTCAAGC
>JAKJER010000067.1 GCA_022705325.1 Planctomycetota bacterium
GGACGCTGCGGATGCGACTGGACCCCATGGGCGTCCACTACGACGCCTCAGCCGTCCAACGGGCCGTCTTCGGCCAACTGGCCAGATGGCACCTTCTGGGAACTTACACACAATAGTTGACAGCACCTTTTCGCTGCCGGGTCTTTACACGCGGCCGGTGCGACGGTAGAGTAGTAGATGGCGTACGGTCAGGACCTAAGACATCGGAAGGACTTTGCGATGCGGCGAACTACCTTACTGGTCGTCCTTGCGGGCACGTTGCTGGCGAGCACGCGGGTTTGGGGAGAAACGGGCAGGAATCCCCGCGTGGATGAGGCCATCCAGAAAGGGGTCGACTACCTCTGGAGCAAGCAGAAGCCGGCGGGCGACTGGGGACCGTTCGGCAAGGTCGGCGAAGGCAACGGACACCTGACCGGGCCCACCGCGCTGGTGGTGCTGTCGCTGCTGGAGTCCGGCGTCAGCCCGCAGGAACCCCGGATGGCCAAGGCCCTGGACTGGCTGGCCGCCCAGAAGGAAGACCGCACGTACTCCCTGGGCATCCGGGCGAACGTCTGGCAGACGGCCAACAAGTACACCGACTACAAGTACGCCAAGAACCTCGATCGCGACGTGCGCCAACTGGTCCTGTCCTCCCCCACCGGCGCCATCAGCTACGCGGCCACGGGCAAACCCCACACGGGCGGGTTCGACCACTCCAACTGTCAGTACCACCTGCTGGGCGTGTGGGCCGGCATCATGGGCGACAGCGAGGAAGTCAACGCCGCCTATATCAAGCGGGTCATGGGCCACTGGATGAAGTACCAGCAGCGCGACGGCGGCTGGTCCTACCAGGCTGCCGGCAACTCCACGCCCACGATGACGGCGGCTGGCCTGGCCAGCATGTTCGTCTGCTTCGATTACCTCTCGACCGTCTCGGCGGAGTTCACCCGCTGCAACCGCGGCACGGGCCAGCTCAAGTCCATCGCCAAGGGCATGGAGCGCCTGGAGGAACAGTTCCCCAAGGCCGCCTCCTCCCACGGGTACTACATGTACGGCATCGAGCGCGTGGCGCTGGCCAGCGGCTACAAGTACTTCGGCAAGACCGACTGGTACAAGCTGGGTTCCCAGAAGATCCTGGGCGCCCAGCAGGGCGACGGCGGCTGGGGCGCCGAGCACGGCAACCGCGAGGTGGGGACGGCCTTCTGCCTTCTGTTCCTCATCCGCGGGCGAAACGCCGTCCTGTTCAACAAGCTCGAGTACGAGGGCGACTGGTCCAACCGTCCCCGCGACCTGTCCAACCTGACCCGCTGGATGACCGTCAGGATCTTCGACAACATCACCGTCAACTGGCAGATCATCAACCTCAAGACGCCCGTGTCGGAGTGGCACGACGCGCCCTTCCTGTACATCTCCGGCTCCATTGCCCCCAAGATCGAGGGCGAGCAGCTCGAGAAGATCAAGGAGTTCGTCAACCAGGGAGGCACGGTCTTCAGCGTCACCGAGTGCGGCGGGCAGGGGTTCAAGAAGGCCATCACCGAGATGACCCAGAAGCTCTTCCCCGACTACAAGCTGGAGAACGTGCCCACAAGCCATCCGGTGTACACCAAGGCCACCCACTTCGACATCCAGGGCGGCAGGACGCGCCTCCAGATGCTCAGCAACGGCAGCCGCCCCCTGTGGATCCACACCGACGTGGACCTGCCCCTTTTCTGGCAGACCAACAAGGTGGCCTCGCAACGTTGGGCGTTCGAGCAGATGGTCAACCTCACCCGCTACGTGACCGACTCGCCCAAGAAGCTCCGCCACCGCGGCACGACCCACTGGCCCACGCCGGCCGGGCAGACCTCCTCCGCCATCAAGGTCGCCCGACTGGAGTACAAGGGCAACTGGAACCCCGAACCGCTGGCCCTGACCCGCCTGGGCATTCTCGTGGCCAACCAGGACAAGCTCAAGGTCGATGTGGTCACCACGCCCATCGCCAAGCTCGGCGAGGCCGGGGTCAAGGTCGCCTTCCTCACCGGCACCACCGCCTGGAAGCCGGACGCCCAGGAACTGGCCGCCCTCAAGGCCTTCGCGCAGGGCGGCGGCAAGCTCGTGATCGACGCCTGCGGCGGCAGCCGCGATTTCTCCCAGTCCGCCATCACCTGGATCGAGGACGCCTTCGGAATGAGATCCCTGCGGCCCCTGGCCGCCTCGGCCGAACTCTACAAGGGCGTCGACAAGGTCGAGTACCGCCCCAAGACCAAGGCCAAGCTCGCCAGCATGAAGTTCGCCAACCTCCAGGCCGTCCTCATCAACGACAAGCCCGCCGTCATCTTCTCCGCCGAGGACCTCACCACCGGGCTGCTGGGCACCCAGAGCTTCACCGTCGACGGCTACGAGGGCGACACCGCCTACGCCCTGGTCCGAAACATCCTGCTCCAGTCCAAGTAGACCTGAGCGATAGTCCGCCAACACAGCGGCCGTGGGAATGCTCCCCCGGCCGCTTTGCTTCCCGAGCCTTCTGTCGCTCTTGCCGTCCGTCTCGCTTGCTCTTCCTCGCTGTCACGCGATCTTCAGCAGATTCCTGGCCGTCGCCGCGTTGGCCCTCATGCACGTGTCGCGGTCGCCGTAGTGGCCCTCCAGGATGATCCATCCCTTGTAGCCGATCTCGCGGATCGCCTCGCAGGCGGCCTCGATGTTCACGTCGCCCTTGCCCAGCGGACCCTTGTTGTCTTTGAAGTGGATCTCGCAGATCCGCCCCTTGAGCCGGCGAATCTCCGCCGGAACGTCGTAACCGCGAAGCGTCGAGTTGGCCACGTCGTAGTACATCGCCATCGCCTCGCCGCCCACCCGCTCCAGGATGTCCAGCGTGTCCTGGGCCGACAGCCAACTCTCCAGCCCCAGCACCACGCCCTTGTCCCTGGCCCGCGGGACAGCCGCCTTCAGCCGCCTGACTACCTCGTCCACGTCGCGGGTCTTGAGCTTCTTGCCGTCCAGCAGATCGCCCTTGCCGAAGAACGCCAGCAGCACGGTCCGGCAGCCGAGGGCGGCGGCGGAATCGATCGCCTGCTCCAGCCAGGCCGGTCCGCGCGGATCGCTGGCCAGCGGGAAGCTGTTGGTCAGGGCCAGTCCCACCGACGCGACCTGCATCCCGGTCCGCTTGACGGCCTCACCGTACGCCTTCTGCTGGGCGGCGTCCGCGAACGACAGCCGGTCCCCCACCAGTCGCGGCGAGACCTGCACCCCCGCCAGGCCCAGCGCCTTGGCTTTGTCCAGGGCGGTCGTCTGGGCGGCCAGGCCCAGCGACCAGTCGCACACGCCGATGCGCGGGCGATCGGCCGACGCATCCGCCGCAACCAGCCGCGCCGGCAGGCACGCCAGCGCCGCTCCGCTCCATGCCGCCCCCACACGCTGCAAGATCTCGCGACGAGTCGTTGTCATGGGAGTTCTCCAAGAGTGCCGTCTCAGTATACCCGCACCCCCAGGCCCCGGACAGCGCGAAGCGCCGGAAAGCCTGCGGCCCGGTTGCCGGCGCCGGCGGGTTGCGTGCGTTGTGCAGGGCGCCGGCGGCAGGTGGAGAATCTCGAAAAAAAAGCAGAGGCAGGTTGCCGAACGGGCCAACCCACCCCTGCTCCTAGTAAGGAACTGCGACACTTGTGCAGACGGCGCACAAGGGTACTCGCAATCTCCCGGCTTCTTTATGGTTGCGGGCCTCAGGCTCGCAGCGGCGAAGGGGAACTCGGTCCGACGTGCCTAGTGGGCCACTACCTTGGACAGACTGAACACCGGCAGCAGCAGCGCCATGGCGATACCCCCGACCAGCAGACCCATGATGATGATCATGGCCGGTTCGATCAGGTTGGTGATGTTCTTGACCGCGATCTTCAGGTCGTCCTCGCAGAACTCGGCGACGCGGTTCATGACCTGCCCGAGGCGGCCCGTCCGCTCGCCCGCCTCGATCATCTGCGTGATCGTCCGCGGGATCAGCGGGCAGGCGTACAGGTGCTCGGAGACCGTCGAGCCCTGCTTGACCTTCTCGGCCAGGCCATTCCAGATGTCGGCGTACTGGCGGTTGCCGGCCACCTGGGCGGTGATCTCCAGGCCCTCGAGCATGGTCACGCCGGTGGAGACCATGGTGGCCATGGTTCGCAGGCTGCGGGCGAGGTAGCCCCTGCGGTACATCCCCCCCACCACGGGCAGGGAGATGCGGACGCGGTCGAGGGCGATCCGCCCGTTTTCGGTCCGCAGGTAGAAATAGAGGCCGGCGATGACGCCCGCGATTCCGCCCACGAAGAGATACCAGTAATCGACGATGCTGTGGCTGAAGCCCAGCAGCACCCGCGTGGGCAGGGGCAGGACGCCGCCCTTGGCCCCGTAAATCTTCTCGAAACGGGGCAGGACGAAGACCAGCAGCCCCACCACCACCAGCGCGCAGAACGACAACATGCAGATGGGGTAGGTCATGGCGCCCTTGATGCGTTTGCGGGTCTCACGTTCCGAGGCCAGATAGTCGCTCACCCGCTGGAGCATGGCCCCCATCGTCCCGGAGGCCTCCGAGGCTCGCATCAGCGCCACAAAGATCGGCGGGAAGATCTTCGGATAGTCCTGGAGGGCCGCCGAAAACTCCTTGCCGGCCTTCACCTCGTCGCTGAGGGAATTGATGATCTCCTTGAAGGTCAAGTTGCCGCACTGCGCGCTGATGGCGTCCAGGGCCTCGGTGATCTGCACCCCCGTGTCCACCATCACCGCCAACTGCGTGCAGAAGAAGATCACGTCGTCCCGCTTGACCCGCCCCCGCGGCGCCGAAGCCGGCGTTTCCGCCTCCTCGCGAAGGGAGATCACGACCTTGCCCTCCGAACGAAGCAGGCGCCCCGCCTCGTCCACGTCGCGGGCCGTCAGCACGCCGTTGTCGTACCTGCCCATCCCGTCGCGAACATGATATATGAACCTGCCCATGCTGCCGCGTCGCCTCCGCTAAGCCGCCGTCGCCTGCAAGACCTCTTCCACCGTGGTGATCCCCGCCTTGACCTTGGCCATCCCGTCCTGCCGCAGGTTCACCATGCCGCTCTCGGCCGCCAGGGCCCGCAACTCGTTTACGTTGGGGATGGCCGTGATCTTGTCCCGCATGGCGTCGTCGGGAACCAGCAGTTCGTAGATGCCGATCCGCCCGCTGTAGCCGCTGCTGCGGCACTTCTTGCACCCGACGCCGCGGTAGAACGTCTCTACGGTCCCGACCGCCCGCTCCACCGCCCGACGCAGGTTCGCCGGGGGCTCGTACGGCTCCTTGCAGTGCGTGCAGATCTTCCGCACCAGGCGCTGGGCGAGCACGCCCATCAGCGCCGCCGACACCAGGTACGGCTCCATGCCGATATTGAGCAGTCGCGTGATGGCGCCCGGCGCGTCGTTGGTGTGCAGGGTGGAAAACACCAAGTGACCCGTCAGCGACGACTGAACCGCGATCTGGGCCGTCTCGTGGTCGCGGATCTCGCCGACCATGATGATGTCCGGGTCCTGCCGCAGCAGCGACCGCAGGGCGCCTGCGAAGGTGAAGCCGATCTTCTCGTTCACCTGGAACTGGTTGATGCCCGGCAGGTTGAACTCCACAGGGTCCTCGACGGTGCAGATGTTGACCGCCTCGGAGTTCAGCTCCTTGAGCACGCTGTAGATCGTCGTGCTCTTGCCGCTGCCCGTCGGGCCGGTCACCAGCACGATCCCGTTGGGCGCCCCGATCACCTTGCGCCACTGCTTGAGCATCTCGTAGGAGAAGCCCAGCTTCTCCAGGTTGACCAGGATGTTGCGGTTGTCGATGATCCGGACGACCACCTTCTCGCCGTGCTGGCCCGACATCGTGCTCACTCGCAGGTCGATGGGGCGACCGTCCATCAGCACGTGGATGCCCCCGTCCTGCGGCAGGCGGCGCTCCGAGATGTCCAGGCCCGACATGATCTTGATTCGGCTGGAGATGGCCGGCAGCATCTTGTGCGGGGGACGGAGCTTCTCGAACAACGCCCCGTCCACCCGGTAGCGGACGCGAAGGGCGTTTTCGTCCGGCTCGATGTGGATGTCGCTGGCCCCCTCCCGCACCGCGTGGAAGATCAGGTAGTTCACCAGCTTGATGATGGGGGAGCCCTCGGCCGCCGCCTCCAGGTCGGTGATGTCCTCGACCAGGCGTTCCTCCACCAGCGACAGCTCGCCGCCCCCGTCGCGGTCGTCGAAGATGTCGTCGATGACGAACACGTTGGCCGAGGGCAGGTGGGTCTCCAGGGTGGCCTTGATGTCCTTGGCCGTCGCGCAGACCACGAGGATCTCGCAACCGGTCATCCGGGCGACCTCTTCCAGCAGGAAGACGTTGGCCGGCTCGTTGACGGCCAGGGTCAGACGATTCTTGACCTTGAACAGGGGCAGGATGGTGTGCTTGTCCAGGAACTCTCGCGGCAGGACGTCGATGACCTTGGGGTCGGCCACCCGGGGCGAGATGCGGGCGAACGGCACCTCGTATCCCTCGGCGAGCGTCTCCATGATCTGTTCTTCGCTGCAGAGCTGAAGCTTCTGGAGCACCTCGCCCAGCAGCAGGCTGTTGCCGGTCTGGCGCTGGTAGTCCAGCGCCTGGCCGAGTTGCTCCTCGCTCAGCGCCCCGTGCTGGATCAGCATTTGTCCCAGTTGCAGTCGTCGGTTCTGAATCATGCCTGTTTCCTAGGCCTGGACGGCCTTGACCGCCTCGGCGGTGTCCTTGTACGTCTCGAAGATCCCCGACAGACGCGTGATCTCCAGGATCTTGCGGACGTTCTCGTCCGGACGGACCAATTTGACCTGTCCGAGCTTCTCGGCCAACTGGTCCTGCAGATCCAGGAGGTACTCCAGGCAGGTGCTGTCGACGAACGGCGCCTTCTCCAGGTTGAGCACCAGGTCGATGATGTCCCGCCCGGCGAGCTGGTGTTCGACTTCCCGCTGGAACGCGCCCAGGGAGTCTTCCGTGAGTTCGCCCTTGATGTTGAGCACTACCGCATGCCCGTATGTCTCCGCCGTCAGGTTCACGGCAACCTCCTGTATGACAGGTGAGCCCGTCCGCCGGTGCCGGCGCAAGGGGCTCTCTATCGTCTGTTCTTGTCCAGGCTGAACGGGAAGACTTTTCCGTCCTCCTGGCGAATCTCCTGGAGGAACGACTCCAGGTCCATGCTCAGCAGGATATCGACCAGTTTCGGGTCGAACTGCGTGCCGGCGTGGTCGCGGATCTCCTTCACGACCGTCTCCAGCGACAGCGCCTTGCGGTACGTGCGGTCGGAGGTCATCGCGTCGAACGAGTCGGCCAGGCCCACGATCCGGGCCTCCATGGGCAGTTCGTCGCCCTTCAGGCCGTACGGGTAGCCCTTGCCATCCAGCCTCTCGTGGTGGTGCATGATGCCCGTAATCTCTTTCTCCAACTGGCGAATGCCTCCGAGAATCTTGGCCCCCAGTACGGGGTGCCGCTTCATGTCCTTATACTCTTCGTCCGTCAGGCGGCCTTCCTTTCGCAGGGTCTTCTCGGGAATGCCGATCTTCCCGATGTCGTGCAGCAGCCCGGCCAGGTAGATCTGCTGCACCTTGGCCGGGGCGAAACCGATCTTCTCCGCCAGGCAGCGCGAGACGCGGGCCACCCGCTGCGAGTGACCGCAGGTGTACGGGTCTTTGGCGTCGATGGTCGCCGTCAGGGCGTGCAACACGCCCATCAACAGGTCCTGCAGATCGGCATACAGGCGGTGGTTGGCCAGGAACACCGAGGACTGGTTGACGATCGACCCCAACAGCTTGGCGTCGGCGGAGTCGAACTCCCGCCCTTTCTTGTTCACCGCCAGGAGCATCCCGATGGGCCCCTGCTCGGTCACCAGCGCCGAGGACACCAGGTTCCGCACCGCCGGCAGGGCGCTGGCCGGGGCAAACCGGTTGTCCACCACCGCCCGCCCGGCCTGCACCACGCGGGGCAACAGGTCCTTGACCAGGGACGCCGCCGTGGCGTCGTCCAGGTCGATCGTTCCCGCCCGAACCACCAGGTCCACGTCGGCCGGCCGCTCGGCATGGCTGACCGCCAGCACCGCTTCCACGTTCATGACTTCCAGCAGTTCGTCGCACACCCGCTTGAGGAAGTCCTGCGGCTGCTGGGTCAGCTTCATCGACGAGCTGATGGTGTAGAGGACGCTGAGTTCCTCGTAGGTCACCGTGAGGTTGGCGCTGAGCGAGGCCAGTTCATCCTGGGCGACCTGGACGGCCTGCTCGTTCTGAAGCAGGCGGTCCAGGACGGTCATCAGGTACTCGGCTTCGTCCAGGTCGTGTCGGCAGCAGGCTCGCAGCAGGGGCTCGGTGGCCTGGCGATCGAGCCCGGCCCGGTCGCACATCCTGGCCATCGCCTCTTCATCGAGCATCTCGCGGACGCAGAAACTTGCGACGGCCACTCCGATAAGCCGCCGACGGTGCCATACGGGCAGGGCCGCCAGACAGCATCCGTACGCGCCTCGGGCCTGGGCTCGCTCCTCGCTCTGGATGACGCGGGCCACCAGGTCGGCCACCACGGAGCGGTCACAGTGGTCTCCGCGGCTGACCACGCGGCAGAACTCGCAGGTCGGCTGGAACGCATCAAGGGGCTCGCCCTGCGCGTCCCATAGCCACAAGGCCAGGCCAAGCTCCCCCGCGTCGGCCCGGACGCGCTCAAACACCTTTTCCAGGCCTTCCAGGCCTCGTCGCGTCGCCTCGGTTGTCATCTTCGTCATCGGCACAGATGTCACTCCTACGGCGGCTCCCCCGCCGTCACGGCTTAGGAACTTGCTGCCCTCTCGCCACCTTCAACGCCTTGGCCGTTCAGTAGGTCACATACCGCGGCCAGCACCTCGCGCGGCGAGAACGGCTTGGCAAAGACCGCCGCGATGCCGGCTTCCATCATCTCGGCCGGCTCGATGTCGAACCCCCGCGCCGTCAGCATGACGGCCGGAATGGACCGCGTTTCGTCGCGCGACCGCAACTGCTTGCACAGCTCCAGCCCGCTCATGTAGGGCATCTGGTAATCGGTGATCAGCAGGTCCGGCTGCTCGCTGGTGCACAGCTCCAGCGCCTCCTCGCCGTCGACCGCCGTGATCACGTCGAAGCCCGCGTTCTTGAGCTTCATCGACACCACATGCAGGATGTACGCCTCGTCGTCGGCCACCAGAACTCGTTTATTCACAGGACACCTCTCACATCAGGATGGGCAGTTCGAAGCTGAACGTGCTGCCTTTGCCGGACTCGCTGGTCACCGAGAGCTTGCCGTCGTGCACGGTCTCGATGATGTGCTTGACCAGCGTCAGGCCCAGGCCGGTCCCCTTGGCCAGCTTCTTGTTCGCCTGGACGCGGTAGAACTTGTCGAAGACGTGCGGCAGGTCCTCGGGCGGGATCCCCGCACCGGTGTCGCTGACGTCGCACACCGCGACCTGCCTCCGCTCGTCCGCGGTCACGCTGACGCTGATCGTCCCGCCCTCGGGCGTGTACTTGATGGCGTTGGAGACCAGGTTCAGGATCGACTGGTACAGCATGTCCCGGTCGCCCTCGACCTGGTAGTACACCGGGGCCAGTTGTTCGTTCAACGTCAGGTTCTTGGCCCGCGCCTGGACCGCCACCACCTCCAGCACCTGCTTGGCGATCGCCGTCAGGCTGCACGGCTCGCGAACCACCTTCACCACGCCGGACTCGATCCGCGAGATGTTCAGGATGTTCTCGATCAGGCGGTGCAGGCGGTCGGTCTCGGCCGAGATGATCTCGTAGAACTCGCTCCGGGTCTTCTCGTCCTCGGCCTCGCCGTCGATGAGCATCTCGACGTAGGCCTTGATCGACGCCAGCGGCGTCTTCAACTCGTGGGAGACGTTGGAGACGAAGTCCGTCTTCATCCGGGCGATTTCCTTCTCCCGCGTCACGTCGTGCAGAACGGCCACCACGCCCGAGACCTCCTCGTTCGGCGTGACGACGCAGCTCAGGGTGATGGAGAACGTCTTGGGACTCCCCTTCTGGTCGATCGAGTGCTCGACCACCTTGCGGGTGAAGCTCCGCCCGTGGCTGCGGGTCTCGCGGATCAGCCTCACCAACGTGCCGTCGGAGAGGGTCCGGTCGATGTTCTTGCGCAAACTGGCCTCCAGGCGAAAGCTCAGCAGCTTCTCGGCCGCCTCGTTGGCCAGGATCAGTTCGTCGAACCGGTTGGTCACGATCACCGCGTCGGAAATCGAGAAGATGATCGCCTCGGTATGGTGTTTCTCGGCCGAAGCGATCCGGCTTTGGATCTGAAGCTCCCGGCATTCGCTGCGCAGTTGTTCGGTCTGACGGCGGACGATGCTGAGCAGTTCGTTGAGGGGGCGGGTGATCTGGGAAAGTTCGTTGCCGCTGTCGACCATGACCAGGGCGATCTGCTCGGTCTTGGCCATTGTCTCGAGCTGGGTGCGGACCTTGCCCACGCTGCGATGGACGTTACGCCAGAAGACCATCAGGATCAGCAGCGTCAGCGCCGCCACCAGGGCGAAGACCAGATAGTTGAGGGACTCGCTGGGAACCGAGTAGCCCTTCATCGCCATCATGGTGGCGTAGTAGGCCGCTCCGGCGCCACACGTGGTCAGTACCACAGTGGCCAGTCCCAATCGTTTCGCAGTTGTCACGCCATCCTCCTGTTCCGGGACGGCCCTCCCGCGGGCGAGCGCGGTACCCGCGGGAGGCCGCCGCCGGGTAGGTCTCAGTTCGTCTGCATCTCTTGGCTTCGCAGGGCCGCCAGCAGTTCGCGGGCCGCCTGGTTCTGCGGGTCCAGCCGAACGGCCTGGGCGTAGCACTCCTCCGCCTGGACCCGGTTGCCCGACTGGGCCAACGCCCGCCCGAGCACCAGCAGAAGCATCCCGTTGTCGGGATGAGCCCGAACCGCCTGCCTCAGCATGGGCACGGCCTGCTCGGCCTGGCCTTTGCGGACCATGACATAGCCGAGCGTCAGCGTCGCCTCCAGGTGGGCCGGCTCGAGGTCCAGCGCCTGGCGGGCGGACAGGCTCGACCGCTCCAGGTCGCCGTATACCAGCATCGCCTTGGCCAGGTTCGACCAGGCGTCAGCATCGGAGGGCTTGAGTTGAGTGGCCGCCTCGAACGCCCGCTTGGCGTCGCGCGGGCGATTCAGGCCCAGGTAGCACTCTCCCAACATCGCGTGGTACCACAGGCTCGGCGTGAAACCCTTCATCTCCAGCATCGAGGTCAGGGTCTGCTCGGCCTTGGCCAACTGCCCGTCGTAGAAGTACGCCCGCGCCAGCGACTCGCGGTACGGGATGTTCTGATGGTCGAGGTTCTGGGCCCGGCGGTAGTACTCCACCGCCTTATGCGTCTGCCCGGCCATCAAAGCCAACCGCCCCGCGATCTCATGAATCGTCGGGTCGTCCTTGAGCGTGCTCAGGTAGCTTTCCACGTGACGCTGGGCCTCTTCGACCCGCCCCAGTTGGACCAGGACCTCGGCTGCCGAGGTCACGGCGGTCGGATTGCGGTCGTCGAGGGCGTAGGCCTTGTGGTAGTTCTCCAAGGCCAGGTCCAGTTGCTTGTTCTTCTCCTGGGCCACCGCCAGCAGGAAGACCGCTTCGCCCACGTCCGGGTGGGTCTTCACGACACTCTGGATCTGGCCGACGGCCTGGTCGTAGAAGCCCTGCTCGATGTAGACCTTGCCCAGCAGCAGGCGGGCCTCCATGAACTCGCCGTCCAGGGCCAGTGCTTCCCGGATCCGGATCTGGGCCTTGTCCAACTGCCCGTTCTTGAGGTGCTCGCTGGCCATGCCATAGAGCATCTTGGCCCGGTTGGTGTTCCACCGGCCGTAGGCTTCTTTTCGCTGGGTCTGGATGTTCGGGGACTGACAGCCCGCCAGGGCGGCCAGCAGGAGAACACACACGGCCCTTCTCAGGCTCATCCCTGTCTTCGCCGGAGCAAAATTTCCTGTTTTGTTTAAACTTCCCATTTTAACACCTGGTGCCCAAAAAAAAGTTGTTCCCCGCTACTTGGCCTCTGAGGCCAGGGTAGCGGTCGCGTTCTTTGGGTCCGAAGAACGGGAGGAGTTCTTGGTCGTCTTGGCAGCCGACGGCAGCGGCTCCTGGGGCCGCACCGTTACCGTGGCTTCCTTCTTGATGATGATCTGAGTCGGGGCCTTGGCCGGCTGGGTCGTGGCCTTGGGCGCCTCCTTGGGCGACCCGGCGGCTTTGGCGGACGACTTGAGGATCTCGATCTTCTTGATTTCCATCTTGGGCGCTGCCGGCTTGGGGCGGATGCCGAACGCCTCGCGGACCTTGGGGTCGATCTTCTCGACGTCCAGGGGCCGGCCCGGCGTGATCACCGATTCCATCGGCTTGTTCAGCTCCTGCATGATCATCTGCTGGATGAGGTAGCGGACGGAGGTGTTCGTGGCTTCCTTGGCCCAGTAGGCCTTGCCGGTCAGTTGCTCCTTGAGACGGATAGCCTCGATGAGCCTGGGGTCCATCGACAGGGCCAGGTCCACGTTCCAGAGGGCCTTGGGGTAGTCGCCCTCGGCCATCGCTTCCTTGGCCCAGCCGACGTAGGTGTTGGCCAGTCGGACTCGGCCCCACCAGCGAACGCCCTTGCGTCCGCCGACACGGAAGCGCTCGGTGTCGCCGGCGATCTGGTCGCCCACGGCCTCGTCCACGTCCTGGTTGATGATGCGCGGGGTCAGCAGGACGATGATCTCTTCCCGGACGGTCTCGTCCACGGTGCTGCGGAAGAGCGTGCCGACGTAGGGCACATTGCCGACCACGGGCACCTGGCTTCGGCTGGTCACCGTCCGCTCGCGGAACAGCCCGCCCAGGACGATGGTATGCCCGTCGCGAACCATGACGTTCGAGGTCACCTCGGTGGTGGTCTTGGTGGGCAGGGCGGTGTTGCCGACCTGAATGACCCGGCCGTCGGAATCTTCGGGGTGGATCTGCATCCGGATGTAGCCGTCCTTGCCCACGAAGGGTCGCACGGCCAGGCGGATGCCGCTGTCCAGGAACTCCACCGTGGCGGTGGCGCTGGTTTCGGTCTGGGTGGTGCTGGCGATGTAGCCGTCGCTCCGCCCGATGAGGACCTCGCCCTTCTGCTTGTTGACCACCAGCAGTTTGGGGTTGGCCAGCACGGTGGTGTCGGTGACGCGTTCCAGGGCGCGGATGAAGAAGGCGATGTTATTGGTCAGCACGCCCACGCTCATCCCGCCAGCCGGCACGTTGGCGGCGAAGTTCGTCTCCATGGCGCCCGACGGCGTCACGCTGTGGGTATCGGCTGGGGTATTGAATCCGGGCGGGGCCGGGGAGGCCGTGTTGGGCGAGAACGCCCGGAAGTCCACGCCCGCCAGCGACGTGAAGTCGATGCCCAGGGCGTTGTTGTCGTTGAGGGTCGCCTGGAGGATCGTCGCCTCGATGAGCACCTGCTCGGGCTTGACGTCGATTTCCTGGACGATCTTCTCGATGTGCTTCATGTTGTCTTCGTAGTCCTGGATGACCAGAACCTCGCTGGAGGCGTAGTTGGTCGGGGCGTCCGTGCTCGACCCGCCGCCCCCGCTGCTGCCGCCTCCGCTGCTGCCGCTGGACGAGCCGCCGCCCATCTGGTACACGTCCAGGTCGGGCGTGACCGCGATCGAGCCGTCCTTCGACAGCGCCGGCGTGATCAGGCTCTTGGCGTCCTTGGCCCCGATGTACGCCAGGCGGAAGGAACGAACGACCTTCTTCCGCTCGGCCGACAGGATCTTCTCCAACTGCGAGGGCGTGTAGATGTAAATGAAGTTGCCCTTCTGCCGGTGGACGAAGCCCGACGATTCCAGCACCGCCTCCAGGGCCTCCTGGAAGCTGACGTCGTGCAGGTCGACGGTGACCTTGCCGCTCACCTCTTTGGTGGCGATGATGTTCATCTTGCCCTGCGCGCTGAGCATCTGCAGGACAGCCCGCAAATCGGCGTCGCGGGCGGCGATCTTGAGTCCGTTGGGTCGCGTTGCCTCCAGGACCGGGGACTCGATGTCGGGTTTGGGCTTGGTGGTCGCCCCGGATGAGGCCTTGGGCTGGGCCACCGCCCACGTCGCCGTCAGACAGATGACGGCCAGACTCCACGGGATCCACTGCGTTCGTCTGAGGTACTGCATACTGCGCTCCTTACTAGGGGGGGGTACCGCCTACACCGGCGGACCTCAGAATCCACTCTCCTGGCTCCGGTCAGTCCTGGTCCCAGGCGGACCCGTAGGGTTTCTCGAACAGCCAACCCTCCGGCTCCACACCCACCACCTTGGGGGTCTGGTCCCGCATGTTCAGTTGGACCAGGATGCCGTCCTTGCACACGATGCAACTTGTCGCTGCGATTTCCACGATGTCAAAGTCGCCGATCCTCTGCCCGACCTGCCTCATCTGCCCGTTGACGATGGCCACCGGGCGAGAGGACATGATGACGCTCTCCAGCAGAAGTCCGCCCGCCTGGGCCTGGACGATCTTGTCCCGCGCCGGCGCCTGACGCGTCGGGGCGGCCGGCTGGGTCGTCGTCGGTTTGACCGCCTTGTCCGGCGGGAAGTACGTCGGGTTCAACAGGAACAGGTCGCGCTTGATCTCGCTGGGCAGGTCGCCCGACAGAAGCGCGCTCTTGCCCTGGCTCTTCCGACCGGAGCGGGCCGCGGGTTGGGCCTTCTGGGCCGCCGCCGCCCGGGCTGCGCCCGCCGACAGGGGCTGGGGCTTGGTCAGCAGCGAGTTGGCCGCCTTGGCCTTCTGCGGCGCCGGCTGGGACAGCAGGGTTTTGGCGACCATGAACAAGGCCACCAGCGCCAGCCCCCCCAGCAGGGCAGCCTTCTTCTTGTCCCGGCAGAGTTCGGCCAGGACTCGTTCTTTCAGCGATCCGGTTGTGGCGTTGGCTTTCATCTCGGTCCCACTCACGCGCCTTTATCGGTGAAATAGATGCTCAACTGGACTTCGATGTCCAGATCGTTGCTCTTGGGGTCGCTGTCGATCTTGAGCTTGTGGACGCGGGCCAGCCGCTCCATGCCGTTGATCCGCCTGAGAAAACTGGCCAACGACAGGTACGAGCCCCGGAACTTCATGATGATCGGCAGGGTGTGGAAGAGTTCTTCCGTCGTCGGGCTGCCCGGCTCGATCAACTGGTTGGAGAGGTTCTCGTCGCTGAGATTCGCGCTGATCTCGCGCAGGAAGCCGCCCAGCTCGGTCCGCTCGGGAACCTTGCGGTCCAGGTCCTTGTAGCGGTTCATCATGTCCCGGACCTGGCGGACCATGTCCGGAACGACCGAGGCCTTCTGGGCGTCCGACTGCAGCACCGTTTTCTGGGTGGCCATCTCGGCGTGAAGCTGCTCCAGCCGCTGGCCCTGTGAGCGGTACAGCAACAGCCACGTCCCGCCGGCCATGGCCGCCATCACTGCCAGTACCACCAGGCTCTCTCGCATCAACGCTCTCATCTTGCGCTCCGTCTGGCTGCCGGTCGCCCGGACAGTCAGTTACCTTCTCTACCGTACGATGTAACTGGTCGCCTGAAATTCGCGGGCGGCCCGGCCGCGGTAGCTCACGTTCTTCGCATAACCCATGGTGACCTCCTCGAACAGTCGGCTGGTCGCCATCTGTCCGATGAAGTTGGCCACGTCCACGTCCGTCGGCGCCACGCCGGTAATCACCAGTCGCAGGCGCTTGACGGTCTGTTCGCCAATCGCGTGGGGCGACGGCGCCGCCACCGGGCGCGCCGTGGGACGAACCGTCGGCGACATCGCCCGACTGGTCTGGTCCACCGTTTCCACGTGCAGGTTGACCAGCGCCATGCTGGCGGGCATCAGCCGCTCCAGCTCCGCCAGGACCACCATCACGTTGAACCGGCTGCCCAGGTGGTCGTTGATCCGCTTTTTCAGGTGCAGCTCGGCCTGCTGGCTTTCCAGCGTGCCCAGCATGGCCAGTTGTCGTTGCACGTTTGCCGACCGACCGGTCAGCAGGAGCAGTTCCGCCTCGGCGCGGCTGATGCGGTTCTGCCGTTCCAGCGCCAGCAGGGCCAGCGCGCCGGCGAAGACCGCCAGCAGGTATACCTGCCGCGAGAACCACTTGCTGCGGACGCGCTGGTTGCGGATCCGCTCAGGCAGAAAGTCGATGTTCTCCATGCTCAACCTCTTTGATGCCGCCCGCGAAATCGATATTCCGCATGGCCAGTCCCGCACAGGTCGTCCACTCCACCAGGCTCGCCCGGCGGTCGCCGCCCAGGTCCACAGCCGAGACGTCCATCCCGCGCAGGGGCTGGCCGACCAGACACTCGATGTGCATGTGCTCGTTCAACAGCTTGAGCACCGACGGGTCGTAGGCCTCGCCGCCGGTGACCATGATCTTCTCGGGTCGCAGCCCGCGGAAGGTGACCGCGCAGTACCGCAGGCACAGCGAGA
The DNA here is from genome assembly GCA_022705325.1 of Planctomycetota bacterium. Lineage (GTDB taxonomy): Bacteria > Planctomycetota > Phycisphaerae > SM23-33 > SM23-33 > MWDR01. The sequence goes on from JAKJER010000067.1 coordinate 16,355, forward strand.
TCTCCCGGGCCAGCGTCTCCACCTCGCCGCGAATGGCGTCGTGAAGCGTCCAGTCCAGGTCCGCCTCGCGTCCTTCCTCGTGCGGCTTGTCCCCGTGCTCCCGTATCGACTTGAGCCGAAGCTCGTCCGCCTCGACCAGTTCCAGCCCGAGCTGGCGAGCGACCGACTCGCTGAACTTCTCCCCGCCGATGTCGATGCTCTTGATGAACACGATGTCGCGCCCCCGGGCGACGATCACGCGGGTGGCGCTGCGACCGATGTCGGCGATCACGCTCACCGCCTGCTCGTCGGCGCGGCGGCGCAGCCACCGCTCGAACACCCGGAACATCGCCATCGGCTGGACCTCGATGTGCTCGGGCAGCAGGCCCATCGCGTTCAGCATCTCCAGGTGCGCGGCGGTCTCCTGCTGCGGGACCGTCAGGATGATCAGCTCGTCGCGGGTCTCGTTGCCGGAGCGGACCTGCCCCGCGTTGAGAAAGGCGATCTGGTCCCGCTGCGGATCGTAGCCGAACCGCTCCTTCGCCTCCCACTTGATCGCCTCGGCCATCTCGTGCTCGGGCATGTGAGGCAGGCGAACGTTCTTGATGGTCACCTGGTCGCACGACAGGGCCGACACCACCCGCCGCCCCTTGAACGGGGCGGAGCGAAACATCTCCCGCACCGCCGGAACCACCAGCTGCCGACGCTGCTGAACGTCCTGCGACGCCGAGCGGGGGAACTGCCACTGCGAGCAGGCGTTGACCGAGATGATGTTGCCCACCCGGTGGAGCTGAAGCATCCGGATGCTCTCGGTGCCGATGTCCAGAGCGATCGGCCAGTACCGATTTCGAGTCAAGAAGCCCAACATCCCTCTGCGTCCTCTCTAGCTGGATCGTGTGACTGTCACTTTGCCCGTCGCCGGCGCCACCGCGATGCGATATATGTGCGCCCCGGCCTGGACCACCACCGTTCCGCTGTTGTCGGCCGATCCCATCTCGTCAAACGTCACCGAGGCCGTGCCTCCAAAACTCGCCGACGTCACATCCAGCCGATCGTATCCGTTGAGTGAAGAGAACCGGATGGTGTATCCAGTCTTGTTCATCGGATGGATCAGCAGGCCACTTGCGTTGCGCAACGAATACGATTCGCTGGCTGGATCGAACTCCACGGTCACCGGGACCTGGGTGGTGACGGCCACGCTCTGGGCGTACTGGAGGTCGGCCGCAATGATCCGCGCCGCCCCCACCGCCTGCATGTCGCTGGTGCTGATCACATTGGGGATCACCATCGCGGCGGCGATCGACAGGATCATCACCACCACCAGGACCTCCGCCAGTGTGTACCCGCCGTTTGCGATGTTATTTCTGCTGTCCACCTTGAGGCCCTCCGCTGACCACTTTCCCGTCCTCGTCCACCACCATGATCTTGGCCTTGCCGTCCTTCAGCAGGGCGATCAACTGCTCCAGCTTGGCGTTCTGGGCCTCCATGGAGCGAACCATCGCCATCCGCTGGTCGCCCGCGTTCATGATGGAGTCCGCAGCCGACGCGGGCTGAGGCGACCGCCAGTCGCCCGCCCACAGGCCCACCACCAGCACGGTCAACAGCACCGCGATCGCGCCCAGGCACACACGCGTGTATCCATCTACTTTCACTCGGATCTCTTGCCGCTTCATGCGTCTGCTCCTAATTAGTCGTCCCAGGACACTATCGTCACTTTTGGCAGGTTGTTTCTGCATTGAAAGTCATAAACTGTCTGTCGGTCCTTTACGTACCGCACAACGTTGATCCCCCGGACGTCCGGGTGGATCACCCCCGTGGAGGAGACCGTCCCGCCCTCGATGTTCACGTTCGCGTATACCGGAACCACCTCCGGCACCAGGCCGCCCGTCGACTTGACCAGCCCCTTGATGGTCACCTGGGCGCCGTTGCGAACAATGATCTTCCCGGAGGTCACAATGGCCGGAAACCCGTTCACCGCTTCCAGGATCATCGGTCCGTTCAGCACGAGGTCTCCGTCAATGACCAGCGTGCCGGTCATCGTCAGTTCGTTCAACTTGACGCCCGTCCCGTCCTTCGGTCTCAGGTGAACTACCCCGCCCGGGTTGGATGATGTAATCGCCCGCCCCTCGGCCAGGGCGTGGACCTTGTCGAAGTTGTTTATCAGTTCGGTCTCCGCGGCCTCGTACTTGTGGGTGTACAGGGAGTACTCCAGGAAGTCGCTCCACTCGTACAGCGGCAGCGTCGCTTTGCTCGCGCCGGCCGTCTTCGTTCCCGTGATTCGCGCGTAGGGGTCGACGATGCTGCCGACCGCCGTTGCGTCGCCGTAGACGTACGCCCGGTTGGAGAGGCTGCCGTTGGTGCGGAAGTCTCCGTATACCCAGAGGTACGCACCCAGCATGACGGAGTTGGAGACGGCCACCGGGGCCGGCGAGGTCGCCGTGGCGGCGGCCTCGCGGGTGACGGTGACCTGCGCCCGTTGCCGCCCGCCGCCCACCTTCGCTTCGGCGCAGAGGCGATAGTGGCCGTCGGAGATGGTCTCGCAGTAGATCGTGTACGCGTCGTCACTGCCATCGGCATAGTACGGGCCCATCGGCGACGCGGGCGATGACTGGGCCAGAGTCGCCAGGTCCGTCTGGAGAAGGTAGAGCGCGTGCTGAATGCCAGACTCCGCCAGGTACTTGGCCCGCGCGGCGCGGCCCAGGTTCTCCCCCACCGCGACCTGGATCGACGAACTGTACAGGATGCTCATGCCGACCACCGCCGCCACCGCCGTCACGGTCAGCACCAGCACCAGGGCCACGCCCGCGGATTGTCGCCGTCGGACGCCCATCAGTCCGTCCCCACCAACACGTAAACCCGGTCGACGATGCCGACCCGCGGGGTGGCCGGCGACCGCAGCGAGACCGCCGACTGCACCACGATCGCCTGGGCCTGGTCTCCCACGTCGAGACGAACGCGCACCAGCCCCGTCAGCGGCGCCCCTTTGTCCGTCGAGAACTCCACAGAACGCACGCTGGATGACAACAGGCGGTCCTGAAGATACGGCTTATAGGTCGTACTCATCAGTTCCCGCACGGCCGCGTCGTCCATCGCCGTCGCCAGGGAAACCGTGGCGTCCAGGATGGCCGCGGCTACGGCGTTCAGGTCCCCCAGGTCGACCTGATACTCCCGAACCTCCTTGTTCACATGGTCGTAGCTGATGCGTACCAGTTCGCTGACGTTGATCTGCCCGTTGCTGTTGGCATCGCCCGTCCAGTACACCAGGGTGGTGGGCGTGCAGGAGGTGATCAGGCTCGCCTTCCGCAACGCCGACTGGATCCGCAGGCTCGTGCTGCGGGCCGACTGGACGTACTCCTGATACTGCTCGGCATCCTCACGGGCGGCGCTGATGACCATGGTAGCCGCCGCGACCGACAGGCCGACCAGCGTGGTGATTCCCATGGCCAAGGCCAGTTCAATCACTGTGAAAGCGGCGCGGCGACTGGTTTTCATTGGCGCGTCTCCGTTCGTTGGCTACTTCAGGTCATACACCAGTCGGGTCAGGGACACTTCCGGCTGATCGCGAAAACGGATCGCAACGGTCACACGAACGAAACTGGCGGGACTGGCGGTGCTCTGCCCGCCCAGGTAGACATAGCTGACCGTCGCGGAGCGGGACAGCCCCGCGGCGGCTGGCGTGGAGACGATCTGCCCATCCAGGCCGGTGATCTGGCCTTCGCTTTCGGCAAAACCGTCATAGTCGTCGAGGTTATCGAAGAGAGCCCGTGTCGTCTCGCCGGTTTCCGGTCCGGGCGCGGAAGCGCCATTGGGGTCGGCGAAGGGCTTGGAGAGGATCTCTTCCATCAGCTCCTGGGCCAGAGCGACCGCGACGGTCCTGCGGGCCTCGGCCAGCTGATTATGGGCGGCGGTGGTGAAAGGCAGGGAAACGGCCGTGATGCTGGCGACCAGGATCGCGGAGGCGACCAGGGCTTCCGCCAGCGTGAACGCGTTTGCCTTTCTTGCCTGCCATGGGTGGTTCATCGCGCATCTACGATCAATAGTCGAAGAACAGAACGCCTTTCTCGTCGGCATCCGGCGAGTCGGCCTTGAAGGTCAGCGTAGACGCCTGATAGATCCAGCCGTGGGAGTTGTCTCCGGCAGCGGGGAACTCCTGGGCGTCGAGTATGATCTGAATGGTTGTCTTGGCGTTCAGGGGGTTCTCGGTAACCTCGCGGAGGTACGGCCCGTATTTGTAGCCTGACGTCCCCGGCGCCGCGGTGGCGCCGGTCTCATTGCTGGAATGGGTCATCTGGTCGATGAAGGCGGCCTCCGTGGGGGAGACCGTGCTGTCCCCGTTGGGGTGCCCGGGGGGCACGCCGCGGTGCTGCCCGCGGTAGACGGCCAGTTGCGTCCGGAAGATCCGCAGGTCGTCAGCCAACATGGACGCCCTGGCGGTAGCCGAGGCGTTCGAGAACTTGGGCAAGGCAATGGCCGCCAGGATTCCGAGCATCAGCACCACGATCAGGATCTCCACCAGGGTGAACCCCGTGTGGCCTGGTCCGCCCGCCCCGTGCTTCGTCTGCCTTTTCACGTCCGTTTTCATAACGTTTTTCCTTGCCTTGGCACTCCCCGACCGTGCGTCGGAGGCTTCCGGCCGGGGCGATATTCGCCCCGACCGGAAGCCGTCCGTCGCTCAGTGTGTCAGGTTACAGGTTGGAATGGGCCGCGTCGCCCGGCCAGATCTGCCCGGTCGTCTCGTTGTACTCCCAGCCGGTGGTGCCGGCCGCGGCATCGGGCGTCGTGCCCACGCCGACCGAGCTGCCGGCCGCCCCGCTCACGAACGGGTTGGTCGGGAACTTCTGCAGGTAGGGCCCGAAGGCGCCCGCGGCATTCACGGTCCCGTCAGCGTCCGTACGGCTGGTCAGCTTCGCCACGACGTCAGCGGCCGCCGGATACGCGTCCAGGTGCTGGACGCGGTACAGTTCGAGCTGGCTGCGAAGCGTCTGAAGATCGCTGGTCAGGGCCGACTCACGGGCGTCGTTGGACGCCTCGGTGAACTGCGGGATGACGATCGCGGCGAGAATGCCCAGGATGATCACCACGATCAGGATTTCGACAAGCGTAAAGCCTTTGCGGTTCATGCAATTGCCTCCGAAAGTGCCACGCATGCGTGGCGGTTATTCTCTCGCTCAGGGTTGAGACTGCCTCCGTGCCTACATACGGTCCGTCTGCTGCATTGTCTTCAGCGGCGTCAGGCCCACCAGGCGGTGTCGGCCGTTACGCTCCGTTCTCCGAAGCGATCGCGACCCAGGTTCCAATGCCCGTTGGTCCCGCAAGTGCTGGCCGGCGATCCTTCCTCGGTTTCACCTCCTCTCGGAACGGCCAAACATGCGACTTGCCCAGGGATCTGCTGCCGCTGATTTCAAACTCGCTCCAGCCGATTCCTCCGGCTGATGATGGTATCGGCTTACCCAGCCGACCACTTCAGTTGATGGCAGCGAAAAGATATGAAATTGTCAGGCAGAGTGAGCGCGGCGGGAGAGAGCGAGAAGAGCTGTCGCGTGTGCGACTTACGGTCCTCGTCTCCCTTCGGCAGGCCGGCTGTCCCCCGCCGGGGGACCCGCACCTTTGCGCTCTGTCGCCTCGAGGGCGAAGATTGCCTTTTCGGGGAGCACACCGGCCCCCCTTGCGGGGCCGGATCACGTACACCAAGACCCTACGATTCCCCCCCGTCCCACGCAAGCCAGAGGCCGATTTTCCCTCAGCCCTTCCCGCCCCTGGACGTGGCGGACAACGCCTGGCGGCACTCGTCCAGCAGTTGTTTGACCTTGAACGGCTTGAACAACACCGCCGCCAGTCCCTCCCGGTTGGCCTTCACGATCGAATGGTGCGGGTCGTACCCGAAGGCGGTGATCAGGATCACCTGCGCCAGGGGGTTGGCCGCCCTGGCGGCTGAGAACACCTCGTAGCCCGTGGCGTGGGGCATCTTGATGTCGCTGATCACCAGGTCATACGCGTTGCGGGCGACCATCTCGCAAGCCTGCCGCCCGTCGCGGGCGTCGTCGGCCTGCGCCCCGGCCGCCGTCAGCACGTCGCGAATGGTCTGCCGGATGATCTCCTCGTCGTCGGCCACCAGGATGCGCCGGCCCGCCAGCAGCGGGTCCGGCGCCGTGCGGCCTGGCGTGGTCATGATGCCCGTCACCGCCGCCTGCGCCCACGCCTGGACAGTCTCGCTCATCTTCCGCGCCCCCTCGACGATCGACTCCAGGCGGGATCGAAGCTCGTCCTGCCCGGCACAGTCCTCGATCGCCTCCGTCGCCTCGCTGATGATGTCGTTGAGCGGCCCGGTCAGTTCCGCCGAGATCGACCCGCTGACGCGGTGATGGGTGGCGCGGCGTTCGAGGACCAGCAGGTTCAAGATGTGCAACGCCAGGGCGACGTAGTTGGCGAAGATCTCCGCGAACTGGCGGTCCTCCTCGCCGAAGGCGCCCGCCTTGTCCGACTCGACGTTCAACACCCCCACCACCTTGTCGCTGAGACGCAGCGGGACGGTCAGGCTGCTGCCCGCCCCTTCCATGCCCGCCAGGTAGCGAGAATCCGTCCGCACGTTGGGACAGATGCAGCTCTGCCCCGTCGCCGCCACGAAGCCGCAGATCCCGTTGCCCTCCGGGCTGGCCATCAGTTCGTACCGGCTGGCCGCCGGCGAGAGCCCCTGCGAGACCAGCATCTCCAGGCGATTGGTCCGGTCGTTGAGCAGCAGGACCGCGAAGTGTTGATAGTTCAGGACTTCGCGGCTGTAGCGGATGATCCGTTCCTCGATCAGCGCGAGGCGTTGAGTCGCGTCCTTCTGGGCCAGGGCCTCGACGTCCAGGCGGACGAGTTCCCGACCGACCCGGTCGATGGCGTTGAGCTTGTTCTGCTGGCGTCGCTGGAATGAGCAGTCGGACACCACGGCCGCCACCTGCCGCAACCGGCCCTGGCGGTCGCGCACGGGGGAACAGATCGCCTCGAAGCACGCCCCTTCTTCCAGCGTCAGCGAGCAGCGCCGGACGGGGTCCCTCTCATCGGCCTCGCTCGCGGAAAAGTGCTCGAAGGCCCGTCGGCACACCTGGCGCAGCGGCTCCAGCAACGAGGGCGGAAAGTCCTTCAGCCGGCGGTTGCTCCACACCACCTCCCCGAGCGGGCCCGCCACGCACACCGCGTCGCCCAGCGTCTCCAGCACCACCGCCGCCTGCTGGGTGGCCAGGTTCCGCTCCAGCGGCAGGAAGTCGCCCGTCTCGGCCAGCACCGCTGTGAACTGCCCTGTCCGCAGGGCCGCCAGGGCCTCTTCCAGGTCCCGCGCCACCGTCAGGTCATATCGCGTGCGCAGGAAATCGAGGATGCCGTCGGCCTCGATCGCGCGCCCGGACAGCACCAGGTACTTCCGCGTATCCTTCGATTGGGACATATCCACTCTCGATCAGGGACGCCCTCCCGGAAAGAAAAGAATAGGCCGCAAGCCGCCGGACGTCAAGTCGACCACCCATGCAGGGGACGGCTCAGCGACGGCTGGACTTGTTCATTTGTGCCCCCACGTACGTGAGATAACGAATGGTGCTCTCCCAGATGGGATTGCTCGCTTCCGGCTCGGGCTCGTTTTTCACCGGATACAACCGCAGCAAGGCCTCGAAGTTCTCCTTCGCGCGGGGCCAGTTCTTGTTCCTGAAGTTGACGTAGCCGTCTTCGTAGTGGTTGCGGATCTCGTCGATCAGCTCCTGCTTGGCCTTGCGGAATTCCTCGGCTACCACCGGAGTGGGGGGCAAGTTGTTGCGGTAGGCCAACGACAGCTTGAACAGCTTGACGCACTCGTAGAGATTGCCCGGGGCGTCATGACGGACCTTGAACATGGCCCGGGCCTTCTCCTCGTATCGCACGGAGGTGTGCGGATTGGCGGTGCGGGGCTCGAAGGGGGCGTCGATGATCTCGCGGATCTTCTCCCGCCCGATGGCGATGAGCGAGCCCCTGTCGTCGCCGCCGTCGTCGCGGGGGCAGCTCTTGAGCCCGGCGACCAGGCCGACCATCGCCCCCGCCCAGATGCAGGCCAGCAGGATATACCGGCGGACCTTGGTCTTGCGGGCCAGGGCGTCTTTTTCTTCCTGCGTCAGGGGCGTCTTGTCTTCGGCGGGTTTCTCGGACGGCTTCTCGACGGGCTTGTCCTTGCCGTCCACGCTCCTGGGCTGGGCGGCCGTCGCGCGGGCACTCGCCTGCGACGCGGCGGTGGCGGAAGCGGCGGACGACGCGGCCGAGACCGGCGCG
>JAKJER010000028.1 GCA_022705325.1 Planctomycetota bacterium
CTGACGACTACAACGGGCCCGACAGCTTCACCTTCAAGGCCAACGACGGCTCGGTGGACTCCGACCCGGCCACGGTGAGCGTCACGGTCAATCCGGTCAACGACGCCCCGACGGCCAACGCGTCGTCGCTGGCGACCAATGAGGACAGGGCCAAGGCCGGCCAGGTCAGCGGCAGCGACACCGAGAGCGACCCGCTGACCTTCTCCGTTGTCACCCAGCCCACTCACGGCGGCGTGGTGATGCAGACGGACGGCTCGTTCGTCTACACGCCGGATGAGGACTACAACGGGCCCGACAGCTTCACCTTCAAGGCCAACGACGGCTCGGTGGACTCCGGCCCGGCCACGGTGAGCCTGACCGTGACGGCCGTCAACGACGCCCCGGCCGCCAATGCCGAGTTGCGGACGACGGACGAAGACACGACTCTCAACGGGACCGTCACCGGGTCCGACGTCGAGAACAGTCCGTTGACGTTCGCGGTCGTGACGCAGCCAAGTCACGGCAGCGTCGTGATGCAGGTGAACGGTTCTTACGGCTATACGCCCGGCGCGAACTACAACGGTCCCGACAGCTTCACCTTCAAGGCCAACGACGGCCTGGCGGACTCCGACCCGGCCACGGTGGGCGTCACGGTCAACGCGGTCAACGACGCCCCGACGGCCAATGCCCAGTTGCGGACGACGGGTGAAGACACGACTCTCAACGGGACCGTCACCGGGTCCGACGTCGAGAACAGTCCGTTGACGTTCGCGGTCGTGACGCAGCCAAGTCACGGCAGCGTCGTGATGCAGGTGAACGGTTCTTACGGCTATACGCCCGGCGCGAACTACAACGGTCCCGACAGCTTCACCTTCAAGGCCAACGACGGTTCAGAGGACTCCGACCCGGCCACGGTGAGCGTCACGGTCAATCCGGTCAACGACGCCCCGGTCGCTCATTTGGGGGTCCTGGCTGCCAGCAAGGACGTGGCGAAGGCTGGGCAGGTCAGCGGCAGCGACGTGGACGGCGACTCGTTGAGCTTCTCGGTTGTCGCCCAGCCCGCCTACGGCATGGTCGTCATGCAGGCGAACGGTTCATACGTCTACACGCCCATGACGAGCTACAGCGGACCCGACAGCTTCACCTTCCGGGCCAATGACGGCTCGGCCGACTCCGACCCGGCGACGGTGAGCATTACCGTCGTCGCCGTCAACGCCGCGCCGGTGTTGTCGCCCATTGGCGATCGGAGCGTGGACGAGGGCCAGGCGCTGAACTTTATCGTCAGCGCGAGCGACCCGGGCGACCTGCCGCCCAACGCGTTGACCCTTGGCGTCGAGCACCTGCCGGCAGGGGCGAGCTTCGACCCGGCCACCGGCGTGTTCACCTGGACGCCCGGGCAGAGCTGCCAGGGTTCCTACCGCGTGACGTTCAGCGTGGTCGACGACGGCAGCCCGCCCCTGGCGGACCAGGAGACGATCACGATCACGGTCAATCCGGTCAACGTCGCCTCGACGGCCGACGCGTCGTTCTTCTCGACGCTTGAGGACACGCCCTACGCCGACAGCGCCAGCGGAGGCGACGTGGACGGCGACCCGCTGACCTTCGCGGTGGTGGACCCGCCGGCCCACGGCAGCGTAATCATGCAGGCGGACGGGGCGTTCGTCTACACGCCGGAGGCGGACTACAACGGGCCCGACGGCTTCACCTTCAAGGCCAATGACGGCTCGGAAGACTCCGATCCGGCGACGGTGAGCATCACCGTGGATCCGGTCAACGACGCGCCGTCCTTCGTCATCGGGGACGACTTCTGGGTCAGCCGCGACGCCGGGGCCCAGGTGGTGACCGGCTGGATTACCGATATCTCGGCCGGGCCGGCCAACGAGGCCGGCCAGCAGGTTGCGTTCACGGTGACCGTGAGCGATCCGTCGTTCTTCGCCGTCCAGCCGGCCCTCGACGCCGACGGGACGCTGTCGTACACGCCGGCGGACACGGTCGCCGGCTGGGTGACGCTGACGGTGACGGCCCGCGACGACGGCGGGACGGCCGACGGCGGGCAGGACGCCTCGCCGGCCCAGCAGGCGAGGATCCTGATCGCCCGTCCGCTGGCGCTGGACCGGTACGGGCGGGCGAGCTTCAACGACGCCGACGGCAGCCGGGTGAGCGTGATCCTGGTCGGCACGGGCGCCGGCGTGGTGTACTTCGCCTCCAACGACGACGCCGACATCGAGCGGATCGTCCTGGCGGGGACCACCCAGCGATCCATGCTGCTGGTCAGCGGCCGCACGAGCATGAACGGCCTGGACTGCCCCGACCCGCTGGGGCGGGTCGTCGCCCAGACGACCAACCTCTCGGGAACGGTCACGATCGGACCGGCCACCAGCGCGACGGCCACGACGATGCTGCTGTTCGCCAACGTCGCCGACGCCAACATCCAGTCGGCCATGCCGATCTCCACGTTCCTGGCCTCGTCCTGGCTGGACAGCGACGCTGCGCCGGACACCCTGACCGCCCCCTGGGCGGGCACGATCATGTGCCGCGGCGACTTCGCCGCCGACGTGAACCTCACCGGCGCGGACGCGCGCGGCAACAGCGTGAACGTGTTCTACGCGATGGGCGACGTGGTTGGATCGGTGCTCAACCTGGCGGCCGCGGCGGGCGTGATCTACGCCCGCTCGTGGACGGGCGGGTCGATCCAGGCGCTGTACGTCGGCTCGTTGCTGACCACCCGCGGGGCGTTCGGCGCCGACGTGAACCTGACGGGCGCCAACGCGGCCGGCAACTCGCTGAACCTGCTGTCGTCGGCGGGGACGGTGAGTTCGGCCTCGATCGTGCTGGCCGGCGGGGCGGGGTCGATCATCGCCCCGGCGTGGGCCGTGGGGCAGTTCACCGCGCGGAACGTGAACATGTTCATGAGCCGCGGCGACTTCACGGGCAACGTGACGCTGACCGGCCAGAACCGCGCGGGCAGTTCGCTGAACGTGCTGTACGTGATGGGCGAGATGAACGCCGGCCTGGTTCGCACTCGCGGGGGAATCGGGACGGCGATGATCGGCTCGATGCGAGACAGCGGCGTGTACGCGTGCGTGCTGGACGGCGTAGCCGGGATGCCCGGCGCGGGCGTGACGGCGGCGGAGTACTTCGCCGCACCGCTGGCGGGGATGCAGACGCCGGCGATCCGGATGCTGATGATCTCTCGGGCGGCTGGGGTGTTCGCGAACTCGGTGGTGGCGGGTCCGTCGATGGGGACGGTGATCCTCCGCGGGGTGGCCACAGCCAACGGCGACGCGGCGTTCGGGCTGGTGGCGGACACGGGGATCACGATGCTGACGCGGTATCGCGACGGTGCGGCGCCGAGCACCGCCCGCAACGTGGTCGCCGCCCTGACAAACACCCCGCCGGCCGAGGACGACTTCACCGTCCAAATCCTCTGACCCGCCCACCAGCCGGCAAGAACGGCCCCGACTGCCCGTTGCCGCCGAAGGGCCGGCGCGATATAGTCCACCTGCCAGGCGCCAAGCCGGCGGCCCCGTTCGACGACCAGACAACCAGGCGACCAGGAAACCCCCAACGCCGTCGAACGCCCCGCCGGCCCGCCATCCAACCGGCCCCACGACCGGAACCGTTCGCGCCCGTAGCTCAGTAGGATAGAGCGGCGGTTTCCTAAACCGCAGGTCACAGGTTCGAGTCCTGTCGGGCGTATTTGCGAAGACCCCTGGAAACGTTGGGTTTCCCCAATGTTTTCGGGGGTTTTTGCGTTCTGGCCGGAATCGGCTCCGGGTGCGGCTTGGTGCGTCGAAGTGCGAGAAAACGAGCCCTGTCGCGCCAAGAAACGCGCCGAGTTTTTCGGCGGCTTCGCCGGTCCGTCGTCGTCGTCCGGCTTGCCGTCCGTTCCCGTTGCTCGGGCCGATTGCTTCGCGGGCGCCACGCCGAGGTCGGGCAGGGCGGCCACGGCGTCGGTCTCCTGGCCGCGGAAGACGTGGGTGTAGCGGCTCATCGTCAGGTTGATGTCGCTGTGTCGCATGACGGCCTGGGCGACCTTCGGGTGAACGCCGGCGGCGGCGAGCCGACTTCCGGTTGTGTGGCGCGAGCTGTGGATGTCGCCGTCGTGGCTGAATCGCCGGACCTGAACGGCATCGCTCCGACCAGCGTGTACGTCGACAATCTCGGGCACAATGCGGCCAAGTTTGCGGTAGCCGATCTGAAACGGGAGCCCGGCGAGGCGACCTTGACCCTGAGCGGAGGTTTCGAGGGCGGGGGCGGCTTCAGCGCAAGCGACAGGGTGACTGTGAAGTAGTCCGGCGGCGGCCAGGCGGTGCTGAGCGACGCGGAGAAGGCTGGATTGCCCAGTCTTCGAGAAGAGGAGAGGCCGGCCCGGGCCTTGGCAATGGGCCTTTGCCTTCCGCGCGTCAGATGCGGATCTCCATTCCGCCGCGGACGGCGAAGCAATCCAGCGCGTCTTCCTGTCGCGCTTCGGCCGTCACACACGTCTGCTCGATGGCGTCGATCTGAGCATCGGTTCGGTCCTGGTTGTGATGGAACAGCCCGAGTCGCTTGACTCGGGCCTTCGCGGCCAGGTCCACGGCGTCGGCGAAGGTGGAATGCCCCCACGTCCGGAAGCGCTCATACTCGTCGGGCGCGTACTCCGCATCGTGGATCAGCAGGTCCGCGGCAGCGCAGGCCTGGACATAATCATCGAACGTTCCTCCACCGGTATGCTGGAACCGCAGTTCGTTGTCGGTCAGAAAGACGAATGTCCGGCCGTCCTCCGAGAAGCTGTACCCCAGGCCTCGGTTGGGATGGCTGATGGGGATTGGTGATACCGTGACGCTGCCAACCCTGAACGATTCTCGGCACTGTTCCCGGAACGACAGCCGTGCCTGCACCTTGTCCAGGGGCACGGGGAAGTTCGGCGGCTGCATGCAATGGGAGATCATCTCGCGAACGGAGTCCTGGGCGCACGGGCAGCCCATGATCTTCAGGTGGCAGTCCTCGCGGTAGAGAGGCCGGAAGAACGGGAAGCCCAGGAGATGATCCCAGTGGGCGTGGGTGAAGAGCAGACACATCTCGCTGCGCCCCTCTTCGAGCAAGCGAGCACCAAGCCTGCGGATGCCGGAGCCGGCATCGATGATCAGGGTCTGGTCGTCCGCCGTCCGCAGTTCGATACAGGTCGTGTCGCCGCCGTATTTCAGGTACTCCGGGCCCGAAACGGGGATCGAGCCTCGGGAGCCCCAGCATCGGATCAACATGGTCGGCTCTCCGCTTGGGGACTGGCCACGGGCTGCGACCGTCGCACCCGCGGCGCCATGATTCTACACGGACTCATGGCCTGGTTGAAGAAGTCCCTGACGGCGGCGTTAGAGAACGGCCTTCGCCCTGCAATCGGCCGTCGATGCAAGGCGTTGGGGTGTGTAGAATCGATACCGACCCGCGGGTCACAGGTCCAAATCCTGTCCGGCGCGGCGAATCAGGCGGCTGTGTTCGCCAGGGCATCCAGGAGTCGAGGTGAACTCGGATGGTTCCCACCCGTAATAGGCCCCAGTTCCAGGTGAGCGAAGGGGTCGCCACCGGCAGATCTGCCTGCGGCGGACGCCGAGGCAGCCGGGCGGGGCGGCGCTCGGCGACGCTGGTCGCCATGACCGTGTTGCTGGGGTCGGCGTCGGCGTGGGGCTATCTGGACATGCCGATGGTGAAACTGACGATTCCCCGGCTGATGCTGGAGTTCAAGAACGTCGCGGTATGCAAGGTGGAATTCTTCGAGGCGGGCAAGGGGGCGGCCAAATTCCGCGTGGCCGAGCGGCTGCAAGGCCAGTCGCCTGACGAGATGCGTTACGCCATGGCCCCGTACGGCAAGCTGGCGCCGCAGTTCGCTTCGGTCAAGGCGGGCGACGCAGCCGTGGTGTTCAGCGACGATCCTTACGGGCGGGCTGTCGTCTTCCTGGCGGGCACGTTCTTTGTGGCCAACTGGGACAAGGCCGGCGGGTGGTGGCGTCTGGCCGGCGTGTCGGGCGATCACTACGAGATGCGATGCGCGTTCGTGGGCTCGGCGGAGGAGTTGGCCGACGCGTGCAGCCGGCTGCTGCTGGGGCAGGAGGTGGTCGTGCGGTGCCTCCGCGAGCCGAAGAACCCCGCGACGCAGCGAGTGCGTTACGATCTCCGGCAGCCGCACGCCAAGGTGGTGGTGGAGTCGGCGAGCCAGGCGACAAGCGGAGCGGAAGCGGCCACCCCGCCGGCAGACCCGGTGACGGGGATGGCCGACTCGCAGCCGGCTGTGCGAATCCTGGCGGCCCGGGCGTTGGGGGAGCGAGGCGCCCAGGCCGTGGGGCTCCTGAGGCAGGTGCTGAAGGGCGATAAAGACCCGCTGGTCCGCCGGGCGTGCGCGGCGGCGCTGGCGCGGATCGGCCCGCCGGCCATCGAAGCGGTGGGCGACCTGGTGGCGAGTTTCCGCGGCGGGGGGTACGGCGAGACCGAGGACATGCCCAGCGCGGAGGCGGCGCTGGCTGTGGCAAGGATCGACCCTGCCGGCAAGGCGTGGCTGCCGATCGTGGAAGCCGGCCTGGGGCACAAGAGCGCCGACCAGCGCACCAAGGCGGCGCGGATCGTGACGCTGCTGCGGGAGGCGGGCCGGCCCGCGCTGTCGCTGATGATCCAGGCAACGGGCGATCCGTCGCCTTCGGTTCGTTACGAGGCGGCCACGGCGATCGGGCTGGCGCACACCGACGCGGCCGTGGTCGTGCCCGTGCTGCTGAAGACGGCCCTGAAGGACGAGAACAATCACGTGCGGTACGCCTCCCAGGTTGCCTTGGGGCGCGTGGGCGGGCCGGCCATCGCGGCCCTGGCCCAGGCGATGCTGACCGAGAAGGACGTCGAGGTCCGCCGCCGGGCGGTGGACATCATCAACTGGTTCGGTCAGCCGCGGGAGGCGGCTGAGGCCCTGAAGCAGGTGTCGGCCGACGCGAACGAGGACGCGGAAATTCGCAAGATCGCGGCCAAGGCGCTCAAGCGGATCGAGCAACACTAACACATCCTGCTCGCCGGCGACCTTGTCGGGCGGCGGGAGCGCGTTGATCGAGCGGCTTGCGGTTATGGGTTCTTTCGCTGCCTGAGTTTCTCGGCCAGTTCGTCGACGGTTCTTTCCGCGGCGGCCAGCTCGTCGGCGGCCGCGGGCTGTCGTCCCCAGCGGAGCCGGTAGTACAGGTCGACCAGGTCGTCCAGCGGGGCGCGGGGGAGGTCGAGTTTCCGGGCGGCCTCGGCGGCGACGTGCCGGGCGGTCTGGGCGGGGCGGTCGCCCACGCCGTGAGGGGCAAGCAATTCCAGCAGGCGGACGAGGAAGCGCACCTGCGGCGGGGCCCGCCGGGAGGCCTCCTGGGCTCGCGTGCGTTCCCGCATGGAGCGACGGACCAGCCGGGCGAGCACGACTGCTTCGAGGACCAGCCCGATGGCGGCGACGGCGATGGCCAGGCGGACCATCAGGGCGTCGACCTGTCCGTAGGCCAGCAGGCGTGAGAAGCTCTCGCCCGCGTCCCTGATGAGCGAACCGGCGGCCGCCCACGTCCGCTGGATGCTCCGCACCACGTGGCGGGCCAGCGACTGGCGGAGGCGGTTGTCGTAGCTGATGACGTTCTCGTACCACCAGAATCCCATGCTGGACCAGGTGTCGCGGGCCCAGGCGAACAGCCCGGTCTGCCGCGCCGCGGGGGCGGGCGGCGTGGCGTCGAACGGCACCCAGTCGCCGCCCTGCGTGAAGACCTCGGTCCAGGCGTGCGCGTCGCGGTCGCGGACGGTAAAGCTTCGCTGCGCGGGCGAGGCGGGCTCCAGGCGAAAGCCCGTGGCCAGGCGGGCGGGGATGTGCAGGCTGTGGCACATCACCGTCAGTGCCGACGCAAAATACTCGCAGTGCCCGCGCCGAGAATGGAAGAGGAAGTGCTCCACGCCGTCGCGGTCGCCAGGGACCTCGTCCAGTTCCAGCGTGTACTCGTACTCATCCCTCAGACGCTGGGCCAGGCGCGTAGCCAGTCGCAGGTTCAATTCGTCGCTGCGCGGGCCTTCTTCTCGCTCGTCGGGGAGAAGGTCGCGGCACCACTGGCGGGCGAGCTGCTCGACCGCCTGCCCCGCGTAAATCAACCCGTGGGGCATCTGCGGCGGGTTGCCCGACCGCTCGCGCATCCGGCGGAGGTAGTCCACCTGTGGGCTGGACAGCGGCATGGGCCAGGCCCGCACGGTGTAGCGGATGACGGGATCGAATTGCATGGGGGGCGAGAACCGGATCTCGCCGTCGCCATCGATCTGGGCCTGGCCCTGGGTCGTCGTGACCTCGACCGGCGGGGCGATGGAGAACAGCAAGGTGGGGCTGGCGGAAGCCACCTGGGAGACGTTGAGGACCAGGGCATTGTCGAGCAGGCGGGTGTCCGGAGCGGGTGCGCTCTCGTGCCCGGAAGAGAACATCCGCCCGGCGCGGCGCGACCATCGCGAACGGGCGTAGAGATTGAAGACCTGCCCTCGCAGGTACTGGACCTGCCGCGTGTACGGTCCGCTGGGAAGCGGGCCGGTCAACTGGAGGCTCAGGACCACGCGATTGGAGAGATAGATGCGCCGCACCGTGGGGTCGCCGAGGTGGACGGACTGACTGTACCCGCTCAAGGCGGCTCCGTCGGAAGCGGCTGAATGGGTGTGAGCTTCGCGCGGTGCGACCAGGAACATCGCGATGCCCACGGCGAGCATGAAGATGGTTGCGCCGACGGAGCGGCGGACCAGAAACTGTCCGGGCCAGTCGCGCACGGCATTCCAGGCCACGCGGTGGGCGTCGAGCGGGCCAGCCTCCACCACCAGGCGGGCAACGGCGGCCTGGTCCAGTCGGCGCTTGAGGGTGAACACCATGACCGTGTACGCGGTCAGGGTCAGGTGCACCGCCACCACCATCGCCAGCCAGAACGCCATCGTCAGCAAGCTGCACGCGACCATGAGCAGCATGGTCAGAACAAGCATCTGGACGTAGTCCCGGTTGGTCTTTCGCTCGAAGAGCTTGCAGATCTGGATCAGGATCAGGTAGTGCCCCAACTGGGCCAGCAGTTCGGCCCGCGAGGTGAGGACCTCCAGCACCAGGATCCCGGTGGAGGTCAGGACGCCCGCGTTGACGAAGAAACGGCTGACGTAGACCTCCTGGGCGCGGTGGACGGCGGCGAGGTTGACGGCTACGGCCGCTGTCCCCGCGAGGAGGTAGAACACGCTGCCGTCGGCGAGGCTGAATGAGGCCAGCCCCAGCCAGATGAGGAGCATGAGGGGCCTCTCGAGGCGGCGCCTGGCCTTGAGGACGATCTCGGCCTCGCTGTAGCTTCGCAGGGGCATCAGGCTCCCTCCGCAGCCAGGGCCGGCCGGCGGGCGCCGGCGGGGGCGAGATCGGGCGAGTCGGCATCGGGCGAGGGCTTGGCGCCGCTGTCGTCGAAGAAGACGTCCAGTTCCCGGGCCCGCACGACGACCATGTGTCGGCAGAACGAACGGAGCGAGCGCAGGGCATAGGAGTCCACGTCGTCCTCGCCCGCGGCCACCACCACCTGCGCCTGGGCCACCTGCGAGACCCGCACCGCCCGCAACGTCCGTTCGAGGCCGTGGGCGGTGTTGTCGTCCATGTCGGCCAGGGCGTCCAGCAGGGCCTGCCACTGTCCCCGTCCGCCCTGTGGGGCGAAGGTCTTCACGCCGCTGGAGAACGCCAGGGCCAGGCCCACCATGTATCCCTGGGCTACCGCATGATCGATAAGCGTGGCGGCGAAACGCAGGAGGCGTTCGCGGAGCAGGATGGCCTCGGCGGTGTCTTGGCGGCGGCGGGTGTCAACGAAGACCCACAGCAGGTCCGGCAGGGGGCGGGACATCTCCCGCAGCACCGGGACGGGCCGGCAGGCGGAGCGGCGCCAGTGGATCCAGCGGGGGTTGTCGCCTCCGCGGTAGTCTCGCAGGCCGAAGAACTCGTCCTGCCCGCCTGTGGCGGGACTGGGAGCGGCCGAGGACACCTCGACCGCGCCGCGGCGGAGGAACCAGTTCCGCAGACGTCCGCGAGCGGGCCAGACGATCACGGTGCTGTCCTGGGCGATGCGGCGACGCGCCTCGACCAGGCCGAAGGGAAAGATGGTGGACAACTGCATCTCGCGGAGGTGGATGCGTCCGCGGACGAGCGCGGCAAATCGTCCGCCGCTGCGAAAGACCGCCTGGGCGGGCAGATGGACGCAATAACCGTCAGCGCTGTCGATGCCGGTGGGCGCCATCTCGCGCACGCTCAGGCCCATGCAGCCTCGGCGGCGGTGGGTGTTGCGCAGGGCGTAGCCGAGGTGGACGGTCCGGTTCTGCCAGGCCCGCGAGGGCACCTCTCGCTGCAATTGCACCGCCAGCAACATGCGCCGTGCGGTCACAGCCGACAGGTGCAACGCCGCCATCATCGCCCCGAACAGGACGAACATCATGCCCGCCTGGCTCTTGACGGCGGAGACGCCGAGCAGCACCGCGACGCTCAGGAACAGCCAGCCCGCGCGGGTGAGGCGGAAACGGACAGGCGCGGGCTTGCGGGACTGGCGGCGGCTCACGCGCGGCTCCTACAGGGGGACGGGAACGGTCTCGAGAATCTGGCGGAAGAGCGCGTCGGCGGCGGCCGCCCCGTCAGCGGCCAGCGCCTTGGTCATCAGTCGGTGCGAGCAGATCGCGGGCGCGAGGTCCTGCACGTCGTCGGGCAGGGCGTAGTTTCGCCCCTCCAGCAGGGCCGCGGCGCGGGCGGCCTGCATCATGGCCAGCGAGGCCCGCGGCGAGAGGCCCACGGCCAGTTCCTGGCTGCGCCGAGTCGCCTCCACGATCGACAGGATGTACTGGATGATGGCCTCGTCCACCTCGACCGCCAGCACCTGTTCCTGAAGCGCCAGCAGTTCCTCTGCCGTCAGCACGCTGGCCAGGTCCGCCAGGCGGGTGCGGGCGGGCTGGGTCAACAGGATATCCCGCTCGGTCGAGCGGTCGGGGTACCCGATGCGCACGCGGATCATGAAGCGGTCGAGCTGGTTCTCGGGCAGGAAGTAGGTGCCCTCGAACTCGTAAGGGTTCTGGGTGGCCAGCACCATGAAGGGCGGGCCCAGGGGGAAGGTCCGCCCATCGGCGGTGACCTGCGACTCGTTCATGGCTTCCAGCAGGGCCGACTGGGTCCGCGGCGTGGTGCGGTTGATCTCGTCTACCAGCACGATCTGGGCGAAGATGGGCCCGGGCTTGAAACTGAACTCGCCCTTGGAGGAGTCGTAGACGCTGACGCCGAGGATGTCGCTGGGCAGCAGATCGGGGGTGAGCTGGATGCGGCTGAAGCTGCAGTCGATTGACCGGGCGATGGCCCGCGTGAGGATCGTCTTGCCCACGCCGGGCACATCTTCGAGCAGGACATGACCCCGGGCCAGCAACGCCACCAGCACCTGGCGCACCGCCTCCTCCTTGCCCAGCAGCACGCTCTGGATACTCGCCCGCAACGCCTGGAGTTTCTCGTTCGCTGTCATGCCAAGTCGATTATACCGGGACCTGCCGGCATGGGCTAGAGTCTGAGAGCAAGCGGGGCAAGTGCGCTTGACCGGACTGCGGGCCAGTGGTAGGGTGCGCCCGGACGGACACGCACCGTGCGTGGCCGCTGTGGTGAGTCAAATGGCGTGCGGCCGAATCGTTCGGTCGACCAAAGAGGACAAGTCCATGATCCGATCGCATTCCCAAACCGATTCCCGCATAGCGCACACGCTTCGCCTTCTCGGCCGGGCTATGTGTGGGGCCTGCCTGCTCGCGGCATCGGTCCTGCCGGCCGGGCGCCTGGCCGGCGCAGACAGGAGCCCCAACTTCGTGATCGTGTACGTCGACGACCTGGGGTACGGCGATCTGGGCCCGTTCGGCTCGAAGACCCACCGCACGCCCGCCATCGACCGGATGGCCGAGCAGGGGATGCGGCTGACGGACTTCTACTCGACATGCTCGGTGTGCACGCCTTCTCGCTCCAGCGTGATGACCGGGTGCTACCCGCGGCGCGTCAACATGCACGTGGACGAGAAGAACCGCTGCGTGCTCTTCACGGCCTCGCGCAAGGGCCTGCACCCGGACGAGGTCACCATCGCCGATCTGCTCAAGACCAAGGGCTACGCCACCGCCTGCATCGGCAAGTGGCACCTGGGCGACCATCCCAAGTTCATGCCCACCAGCCAGGGGTTCGACGAGTACTTCGGCATTCCCTACAGCAATGACATGCACACCAGGCAGGTGCCCCTGCCCCTGGTGAGGAACCTCACGGTGATCGAAGCCCCCCTTCGCCAGGACACAGTGACCGAGCGGTACACGAAGGAGGCGATCCGGTTCATCAAGGCCAACAAGGATCGCCCGTTCTTCCTGTACTTGCCCCACACGGCCGTCCACCTGCCGCTGCATCCCGGCGCGGCCTTCAAGGGCAAGTCCAAGGACGGCGCATACGGCGACTGGGTGGAGGAAGTGGACTGGTCGATGGACGAGTTGTTCCAGACGCTGCAGGCCGAGGGGATCGACCAGAACACGCTGGTCGTGCTGACCTCGGACAACGGCTCGCAGAAGGCCGGCAGCAACCTGCCCCTGCGGGGCGGCAAGGGGCGCACCGACGAGGGCGGCATGCGCATGCCCTGCATTATTCGCTACCCGGGCAAGATCCCCGCGGGCTCGAGCAGTTCGGAGATCACGGCGACCATCGACCTGCTGCCGACGTTCGCCCGCCTGGCCGGGGCCGTTCTGCCCGAACGGGTCATCGACGGGCGGGACATCTGGCCCATCCTCAGCAGGCAGAACGGCGCCAAGTCGCCCCACGAGGCGTTCTACTACTACCAGATGGACCAACTCCAGGCCGTGCGCAGCGGGCCGTGGAAGCTGTTCGTCCCCATGGAGGCCAAGAAGCGAAACTGGGGCAAGCCCGAGGGCAAGACGGAGCTGAAGCTGTTCAACCTGGCCCAGGACATCCACGAGGACAACAACGTGGCCGACGCCCATCCCGAGGTGGTTGCCCGCCTGCTGGCGCTGGCCGAGAAGGCGCGCCAGGAACTTGGCGACGGCGACCGCCCGGGCAAGGGACAACGTCCTGCCGGGTGGGTGGACCAGCCCTCGCCCCGCCTGCTGGAAGGCAAAGACTGACGCGACCACCCGGGGACAATTGACGAATTGGCCGATTGACGGTAGGATGGAAGCAGGACAATCGGAGGTCCCCGAGTACATCTCGATGAACAGTGGCCCGACAATCTCGGCCGCCAAGGTCGTCCTCTTTGCACGGGCGGACGGTCCGCTGCGCGCCGCGGTGGGGCGGTCGGCCGGCGTGGTGGAGGCTGCCAGCGCGTACGAGGCGGCCGCCGAACTGTTAACCGGTCCGACGGCTGCCCTGGTGGTCGATCTGCCTTTGTTGACGCCCTATCACTGTCGCCTGCTCCGCCTGGCCGGCGATCTGGGCGTGCCGGCGCTGGGCGTGGGCGTCGCCCGCCGGGCCATCCGTTGCGAAGACTTGCACCCCTTGCGTCGGGTCGGCCTGGAGGAATTGGGCGGGCGCCTCGCGGAGATATGCCGGGAGTTCGAGTTATCCATGTTGACCTTTGCGGCCGCGGGGGAGATCGAGGCCCAGCTTCAGCAGGAGAGCCCCGCCCCGGCCACCGAGGCTGCCCGGGCCTCTCCGGCGGCGCCGGCAGGCCAGGCGCCGGTGAACGCGTTTCTCAGGGGCTCGGCGGCGGCGACCCGGCGCGAGGAGGAGTTGGCTGGCGCGGAATCTGCTTGCGACGCCCCGGCGGGGGGCACCTACGTTTCCGACGAGAGCACCGGGGGCAAGTCTCCCGAGCACTCCGACCACGCCCAGGCTGCGTCGCCTGCCTTGCCGTCGGCCTTGCTCAGCGACGAGGAGCTTTCGGCCCTTCTGGGGGACGAGCCGTGAGCAACCTCGACCTGCTGCTGCTGGGCGGTCCAGACCAGACGGCCGTCGTTGCCCGCCAGGCCCAGGCCAACGTCGTCCATTACGACGATGCGTACGACGCCCTGCTGGAACTCAGCCGGCGTCCCTGGCCTGCGGTCGTGCTGACGGCTGGCAGGGAGGACTTCGCCGGGCTCTGCCGGGCCTGCCGGCGTCTCCAGCCCCACGCCCGCCTGCTGGTGTTGTGTTCGCCCGCCCAGGAGGCGGCGATCCGCCCGCTTCGGCCCGCGCTGCTGGACGACTACTTTGTCTATCCCACCACCCGCGACGACTGGGCGTTGCTGCGGGGGCCCTTCGTCGCCCAGGCTTCAGGCGGCGAGTTGTGCGCCCTCACGCCGGCTGACTTCTCCGCCCTGGCCGGCGCCGCCCGCAGTCTGCCCGCGTTGGAAAGTCAGCTTGCCTCGCTGGTGAGCGTTCGCCTGAGGCGGACGGTGCGATGGGTGCCCCGCGAAGCCGTCGCACCGGGTCAGTCCGGGCTGTTGGACATCCCCGGGCAGGCGAAGATGCTGGTCGTCGGCAAGGACGAGGCGGGCGATCTCAGTCCGCACCAGCGGGACATGCTGGCCAACCTGGCCCATGCCCTGCCGGGGCTGGTCCAGGCCGCCATGCGGGCCCAGTCGCTCCACCGCCTGGCCTCCACGGACCATCTCACCGGCGTCTACAATCGTCGCTATTTCTGCCAGCTTACCGACCAGATCCTCCTGCGGGCGGTGCGGCGGCATTTCCGGGTGACCTTGCTGCTGTACGACATGGACAACTTCAAGCGGTACAACGACACCTACGGTCACCAGGCCGGGGACGAGATCCTGCGCGAGACCGCCCAGCTCATGCGGCGCACGACGCGGCGCCAGGACATCGTCGCCCGTATCGGGGGCGACGAGTTCGCCGTCCTCTTCTGGGATGCCGAAAAGCCCCGCCAGCCGAACAGCCGTCACCCCGACACGCCCTACGTGCTGGCCGATCGGTTCCGCCAGGCCGTCCTCCAGCACGAGTTCCGCCTGCTGGGCTCGGAGGCCAAAGGCTCGCTCACCATCTCCGGCGGGCTGGCCCGCTTCCCCGTCGACGGCACGAACTGCGACGAACTCCTCCGCCGGGCCGACCAGGCGCTCCACGAGGCCAAGGCCCTGGGCAAGAACGTCATCCACTTGATCGGGCAGAAGAGGTGACAGCCGGCGGTCCCACGGCTTGAAAGCCATGAAGAAACGGGAAACGCGGGACCGGGAGAGGCGCCTCTCCCGCTGGTCCGACGGCTCCCGTTTCTCGCCGCGATTTCTCCCCTCCAATTCCTATGCCTCTTCGAGCACCTTCCAGCCCAGGGCGTCGGCCAGGGCGAAGATGGGCTCCTTCAGGTCTCCGAAGACGGTGACGCGGTGCCAGCCCCAGCGGTCCCACTCGGTGAAGAGCTTCTCGATATCGCCTACGGGGACGGCGCAGAGCTTGGTGCGGCAGGCCCGGTCATCGGGGCTGTTGCCGACGGCCTTGGCCCGATGGAAGAGGATCTGCTTGCGGTCCGGGCCGAACTCCACCGTGGTGGTCATGAAGGCCTCGGGCATGATCGAGCGGAGCGAGGCGCCCTGGCGGTCTTCGCTGTGGGTGAGGATCTCGTAGGGGTTGGTGGGGCCCTTGGGGCCGAAGACCTTGTTGGAGGCCACGCAGTGGGCGTAGATGATCTGGTGCGAGGCGGTGTCGATGACCGGGTCGCTGATGTAGCCGGGCCGGCCCTGGGTGAGGGTCTTCAGCGCGACCATGGTGGCCGTCGAGCGGACGTCGCACTCGCAGGCGCCGATAAGCCCCTCGTTGCACAACTCGTGGAAGCCCAGGCAGGGGTAGGCGAAGATGTGCTTGCCGTAGAAACCGCCCAGGCAGTTGATGGTGATGGCGTCGGCGTTGTGCTTGGCCAGGACGGCCTTCATGCCGTAGTACATGGCTGCGGCCTTCAGGATGTGGTCTTCCTCGACGCCCTCGACCTTCGCGGCGTTCTTCTTCCAGCGATCCGCCAGGGCGCGGGACTGGTCGTTGTCGGCTTTCTCCCAGGCCTCGTTGACCTCCTTGAAGGGCACGTTGACGACGGGGATGCCCATTTCCTGGGTGATCTTGGGGGCGATGCCGGGCCAGCCCCCGCCGACGGCGAGAATCTTGGACTCCTTCATCTTCTTGATGCAGTCGGCCGGCGAGAGGCAGGTGAGCTTGTCTTCCTTGCAGGCCATGTCGCCGCAGGGGGGCGTGGAGGCGACGCGGGCCTTGGCGGCGGCGGCGGCGAACTCCTGCACCGTTCCGCCCTTCTTGACGATCTCGAAGCACTTGACGGCGGCGACGTGGTCGGCGAAGGTTGACGAGGCCACGAAGCCGACGTTGGGGGCATTCTTCCTCAGGAAGCCCGCGGTGTAGACCAGGAACCCGCCGCTGCCGGCGTATTGGAAGTCGGCGTAGAGGGTGGGCTTGCCGGTAGCGGCGACGGTCTGCACCACGCGGTTCCAGCAGTTCATCTGGTAGACCAGGTAGCCGTCGATGTCTTTGTCCTGATCGATGATCTTCTTGGCGGCCTCGGGCCCATTCGCCATGGCAGGCAGGAACTCGAAGTTGGGCAGCTTGTCGGCCAGTTCCTTGTTGAACTTCTCCATGACGGGCTGGAAGTCGAAGCCGACGTTGGGCCAGTCCGGCCCGGGCTGCTTGGGGGCGTGAAGGGAGTACAGGATGCGGATGCGGATCTTGCCGGCCGGCGTCTCGGCGGCCCGGGCGGTGTCGCGCAGGGGCAGTGCCGCGGCGGCGCAAGCGGCGCCCGCGCCGGCCAGGAAGCGACGTCGGTTGAACGAGCAGCAGGCACAGCCAAGAGGAATCCCAGCGGTCTTCATCGTCGGCTCCTTCGAAGTGTTCGATGGTCCATGTAAGGGCGCTGCGCCACCGGGGGCACGGGCGTTTGCGCCCACTGTTTATTGTCTAACGGCTCAGTCGGCGGTTTGTGGCGTGACCCGGCAGCCTCGATCGTTCAAGAGGCGCAGCCCACGGGAAGCTTCCCGTGGGCTGTTGTCCAGGGGGTCGGCTCTGTCGCGCCGTGGTCTCAGACGAGGTACTTGTTGTCCACCCGCACGGTGTGCTTGATCTGCTTGGCCAGGTCCTGGTAGCCGTCTCGGCCCATCAGCGCGAAGGTGGCCTGTTTGCCCAGTTCGACGGCCGGCTGATCGTACGCGTTGATGTTCAGCAGTTCGCCCATGAGGCTGGTGGTGAACTCGTAGAGGTAGATGAACTCGCCCACCGACTGGGGGCTGATGTTGTTGAAGCGGATGGTCAGCGTGGGTCGCTGCGAGACGGCCAGGGCGTACTCGGTGGCCTTCTTCTCGGCCTCCAGGAGCTTGGACATGCGGGCCTTGGCCAGGTAGGCCAGCCCGGGCACCTCGCCGAAGACATTGGGCACGCGGACCTCGCGGGGGTGCTTGTCGACCTCCAGGAAGACCACCAGCTTGTCGTTGGGGCCCTCGCGGTAGAGCTGGACCTGGCTGTGCTGATCGGTGGTGCCCAGGGCCTTGATGGGCGTGGGCCCGGCGAAGACCTCCCTGCCGTCCCGGCTGAGACGTTTGCCCAGCGACTCCGCCCAGAGCTGGCGGTACCAGTCGGCCAGCAGGTACAGGCGGTTGGAGTAGGGCATCATCACGTGCATCGGCTTGCCCTTGGCGGTCATCATGATGTACTTGACCGCCGCCAGCACGCAGGCGGGGTTCTCGTACCACTGGTGGATCTCCGTGCGCTGCTTCATGGCCCCTGCCCCGGCCAGAAGGGCGTCGATGTCGATGCCGCACATGGCGGCCGAGAACAGGCCCACCGGCGTGAGGACGCTGAATCGTCCGCCGACGTCGTCCGGCACGGGGAGCATGTCGTAGCCGTCGCGCTTGGCGATCTCGTGGAGCGTGCCCTTGAGCATGTCGGTGGTGGCCACGATGTGCTGCGCGAAGCCTTCACCGAGCTTCTTGCGGAGCATCTCGCGGACGATCATGAACTGGCTGGCGGTCTCGGCGGTCTCGCCGCTCTTGGAGATGACGTTGAACAGCGTGGTGTTGAGGCGCCGGCCCAGGAATTTCATGACATCGCCCACCAGCGCGGGGTCGACGTTGTCCAGCACGAAGAGCCTGGGCCCGCCTCGCTTGCGGTCGCTCTGGAGGTTGTAGGTGGCGTCGTTGAGGGCCGCCTGAAGGGCGATGTTGCCCAGGGCGCTGCCCCCGATGCCCAGCACCACCAGATCGGTGATCTTCTGCGAGCGGTACTTCGCCACCAGGGCCTTGACCTGGTCGGCGTACTCGCTCTTGCCCGGCAGGGCGGCGTAGCCAAGCCGGCCGGCCTCGATCTGGCCCAGCACGGCCCTGTGGGCCGCGAGCAAGGCATCGTGGATGCTGTCCAGGTCGCCCTGGGTGACGCCGTGGCGGCTGTCGATCACCTTGTCCGTCGCGTTCTTCCAGTACAGTTGGATCATCTTGCTTCGTTCTCCGCGGGCCGACGACGTTCGGGGGCAACACTCCTGGTCGCCTCGCTTCGGGTCGTCGGCCGGTCTTGTTCGCAGGACCGCCCGGGCGGACCTGCGACACAAGAGTATCCCCGCGCGGGGCGGATTTCCAGCCCCCCCTCAATCATCCGGAACGCGGGGTTCGTCTCTGGGGGCGGGCCGCTCGCGTGCAATCAGGCCTAACCCCGCAGGAATCGCAGTGTGGCTGCGTCGGTCGGCTGGCTACAATGTAGGGTATGAGGCGAGACCGTCACAGTGCTATCGCCGTGGCTGCATACCTCATCGTTTTCGCTGGCGTGGGTGTGCTGTCGCAGGTCCTGGCGGCACACGCTCATCAGCCGGGGGAACTGAAATGGCGGGAGGCTGCCGCCATCATGCTGTTCATCCCGCTGATCTGGTCGTTCCTGTGGTACTCGCCCGCGGGGATGGCGGCGGCATTTGTGGCCATCTCGATTCTGCGGGTCCGGGTGGAATGGCTCCAGATGCAGGCGTCGGGCGCGGGCGTGACGCCCGCCATGCTGGCGGCGGAGACGGTGTTTCCCGTCGCCCTGTACCTGGCCCTGGGGATCACGATCTACCTGTATCGCCTGCGACAGGAGTTCCTGACCAGGCAGCTTCTGCAGGCCAGCGCCCTGGAGACCCGCCAGCAGATGGCCAGCCGGCTGGCCCATGACTTCAACAACGTCCTCACGGTGGTCAGCGGGACGGCGCAGTTGATGAGGGCGGATGTCGGCAACCGCGTCCAGCTTGAGCGCGACGCCGAGAGCATCCTGCGGGCGAGCGAGCAGGGCATGGGCCTGGTTCGGCAGATGATGAGCCTGTCGCGCGAGCTGCCCGACGAGAAGGTGGCCTGCGAGCTGTCGGGCACGATCTCGCAGCAGATGGAGATGATCCGCCGGCTGCTTCCCTCGGGGGTCCAGGTGGTGCAGGAATACGCCTCGGAGCCGCTGATCGTCCGCGCCGACGGCGGGAAGCTGCTGCGGATCCTGACCAACCTTTGTCTCAACGCCGCCCAGGCCATGCCCGAAGGGGGGGCGCTGACGCTGCGGACCGCCCGGAAGGAGGGCGCGGCTTGCCTGGTTGTCGAGGACACCGGTACGGGGATCGACCCGCGGAACCTGGGGCGGATCTTCAAGCCTTTCTTCACCACCCGCGGGCGGAGCGGGGGGACGGGCCTGGGCCTGAGCATCGTCCATTCACTGGTCGAGGAGCACGGCGGGCGCATCAGCGTGTCCAGCACGCCGGGCCAGGGGGCCCGTTTCGAGGTCCTGCTTCCGCTGGAAACGGCGGGCGAGGCGACGTAGGGTCCGCCCCCGGACACCGGGGCCATGGCACGCTCCATTGCGGACCTTCCTCGCTTTCTGGTTGAAGCCCGCATTGAACGACGGTCGACAGCGTTTAAACGGGGAAGCTCTCGGTCATGCAATCTTGAGGATCATCACATGGCATCGGTGAATCGTCGCGAGTTTCTGTCGTTGTTGGCTGCGGGGGTCGGGGCGGCGACGGCGGGCGCCTTGCCCCGCCCGTCTCGTGCCGCAGCCGACACCCGCCCTCCCAACGTCGTGCTGATCTTCACCGACGACCAGGGCTACCAGGACGTGGGCTGTTTCGGTTCGCCCAAAATCAAGACGCCCCACCTGGACCGGATGGCCCAACAGGGCATGAAGTTCACCAGCTTCTATTCCGCCGCCCCGGTGTGCTCAGCCTCGCGGGCGGCGCTGCTGACCGGGTGCTACCCGGCCCGCGTCGGCATCACGGGCGTGCTGTTCCCCAACTCCAACAACGGCATCAGCGACAAGGAACTCACCGTGGCTGAGCTGCTCAAGGGCCGGGGATACGCCACCGCCTGCATCGGCAAGTGGCACCTTGGGCACCTCGAGCCCTTTCTGCCCACGCGCCACGGGTTCGACCGGTACTACGGCATCCCGTACAGCAACGACATGACCATCGACCCGCAGTCGGCCCGGTTCGCCGACAACTGCGCCTTCCGCGACGGGCAGACGGCAGAGCAGGCCCGGACCAAGGGCGTCAAGAACCTCGTGCCGCTGATGGAGAACGAGCAGATCATCGAGTACCCCGTCGACCAGTCCACCCTCACCCGCCGCTACACCGAGCAGGCGGTCAAGTTCATCCGCGAAAACAAGGACAGGCCGTTCTTCCTGTACCTCCCCCACACCATGCCGCACATCCCGCTGGCGGTCAGCGAGGCGCTCAAGGGCAAGAGCGCCCGCGGGCTCTACGGCGACGTCATCGAGGAGATCGACTGGAGCGTCGGGCAGATCCTCCAGGTCCTGGACGAAGTCAAGCTCGACCGGAACACGCTGGTCGTCTTCACCTCCGACAACGGCCCGTGGCTGTCGATGAAGGCCAACGGCGGCTGTGCCCTGCCCCTGCGAGACGGCAAGTTCTCCACCTGGGAGGGCGGCATGCGCGAGCCGTGCATCATGCGATGGACGGGGACCATTCCCGCCGGCAGGGTCTGCGACGAGGTGGCCGGAACGATCGACGTCCTGCCCACGCTGGCGGGCCTGGCCGGGGCCAAGCTGCCCGACGACCGGGTGATCGACGGCAGGGACATCTCGCCGCTGATGACCGCCAAGGACGGTGCGGTCAGTCCGCACGAGCATTACTTCTACTGGCGGGGGGGCGCCCTGGAGGCGGTGCGGAGCGGCAAGTGGAAGCTCCACCTGGGCGGGCAGAACAAGAAGGCCAAAGACAAGGACTCCAAGCCCCTCGCCCCGGCGGGCCAGCTCTTCGACCTCCAGGCGGACATCGGCGAGAAGACCGACCTCGCCGCCCGGCACCCGGACGTGGCGGAGCGGCTGGCCGGGGCGATCCGGGCGGCCCGCGAGGAAATGCGGAAAAACGCGCGTCCCTGCGGGCGGGCGGACCGCCCGAAAGGCCGGAAATAAGCGGCGGAGAAAAAGTCCGAAAATTCGGAAAAATTGTCAAACCAGGATTCGCGGCTTCCGTATAATCTAATGAGCGAGTTGCTGGGCTGGGTTTCTCCTCCTTTCCCCGGCCTGCAGCAAAGATCTGGGGCTCGGTTCCTCCCGCCGAGCCCCCTTTTTTTGTCTCCAAGACAAGATGTCTGGGCCCTGTCCCCATGACGCCACGCCCGTTCTGCTTGTCTGCCTCCGCGCCGGCGGCTAAGCTGTCCACATGACCCGAAACCCTCGACATCGCCCTCGCCGCCGCGGCACGCCGCCCGGCACGCACATCCCCGTCCTGCTGCGAGAGGTCGTCCGCTGCCTGGACCCCCAGCCCGGCCAGACGGTGGCTGACTGCACCGTCGGCTACGGGGGGCACGCCCGGGCCTTCCTGGAGCGGATCGGCCCCGACGGCAGGCTGCTGGGCCTGGACTGTGACGACACGTACCTCCACCAGACCCGCCAGAGGCTGGCGGATTTCGACCCGGCTGTCACCATCGTCCGGGCGAACTTCGCCGAGTTGGAGCGGGTGATGGCCGAGCAGGGGTTGGACGGCTTCGATATCGTCCTGGCCGACCTGGGCGTTTCGTCCATGCAGGTTGACGACCCCGGCCGGGGGATCGGCTACAAGGAGGACGGCCAGCTCGACATGCGGATGGACAATCGCCTGGAGAAGACCGCCGCGGACCTGCTGGCCGAAATGAGCCCGGAGGACCTCTCTGCCGCCATCCGCGACCTGGGCGACGAGGAAGACCACGAACGGATCGTGTTCTTCCTGGCTGCCCAGCGACAGGTTCAGCCGCTCACGCTTGTCTCGCAGCTCGTCCGCCTGGTGCTGGCCGCCAAGGGCCTGACCGAGCACACCTGGCGCAAGAGCCCCAAGAGCGACTTCGGCGAGTTCCACCCCGCGGCCAAGACGTTCCAGGCCCTGCGGATCCTGGTCAACCGCGAGTTGGACAACCTGTCGCGTTTGCTGGAGGCCCTGCCGCGGTGTCTCAAGAGCGGCGGCCGGGCGGGCATCATCAGCTTCCAGGGGGGCGAAGACAAGCTCGTCCGCGAGGCCTTCGAGGCGGGTCAGGCCGCCGGCGTCTACGCCGCCGTCTCCGACGGCGCCATCCGTCCAGGCCCCCGCGAGGTCCACCGCAACTGGCGCAGCGCATCGGGGCGCTTCCGCTGGGCAAGGCGGGCGTAACAGCGACTCATTCGATCATCATCGCGTCGCCGTACGAGTAGAACCGGTATCGCAGGCGGCGGGCCTGCTCGTAGGTGCGGAGGATCATGGGCAGGCCCTCGGTCGAGCCGGGTTTGCAGAAGGCGGCTACCAGCATGAGCAGCGTGCTGCGGGGGAGGTGGAAGTTGGTGATCAGGGCGTCGACCGCCTGGAAGCGGGCGGGCGGGTAGATGAAGATCCGCGTCCAGCCCGAGGCGGAGGCGAAGCGTCCGTCCGGGCCGACGGAGCTTTCCAGCACGCGGACGGAGGTGGTGCCGACCGCTACGATCCGCCTGCCGGCGGCGCGGGCGGCGTTGAGCCGCTCGGCCGTGGGGGCGGCCAGTTCGTACCACTCCTCGTGCATGGGGTGCTCGGCCAGGTCTTCGTGCTTGACCGGGGCGAAAGTGCCCAGGGCCACGTGCAGCGTCACGCGGGCCAGTTCCATTCCGACGGACTGCAACTCGTTCAGCAGCTCGGGCGTGAAGTGCAGCCCCGCCGTCGGTGCGGCCACCGCGCCGGGGCGATCGGCGTAGACGGTCTGATAGCGGACGCGGTCGTCCGTTGACGGGGCGGGGCGCGCGGTCTGGGAGGGGGCCTTCGACGGGTCGGCCGGTCCCGCCTGATCGCCGCCTCCGCCGCGACGGATGTACGGAGGGAGCGGGGGGGAACCCACCCGCTCCAACAGCTCGGTTGCCGGTCCGGTCACGCGCTGCTCGTCGCGAACCACGTCGACTTCCCACCGGCCCTGCCCGAGGTTCCGCTCCAGCCGGAGCGTCTCGTCGGCCCCGAGCAGTTGCAGGCGTTCACTTGCTCGGCATCGCCCAGCCCCCTTGAGTAGGACTTCCCACCGCCCGGGGCCGACCTCGCGGAGGAACAGGCCTTCGATCCGCCCGCCGCTGCTGCGGCGGCAGGTGATGCGCGCGGGGATCACCCGAGTGTCGTTTAACACCAGCAGGTCGCCGGGCCTGAGCAGGGCGGGCAATTCCCGAAAGACGTGGTGGGAGATTTCCCCGTCGCTACGGCACAAGCGCATGAGCTTCGACTGGTCGCGTCGCTCCAGCGGTTGCTGAGCGATCAGCTCCTCCTCCAACGGATAGTCGAAGTCCGCTGCTCGAAGGGGCTCGGTCATCTTTCCGCTCATTTTGGGGGAAGTTCCCTATTGCGTCCGGTCGCGGACGGCATATCTGTACTCACAGCCCAACGCCGGGAAGGTGTTGCTGTTAAACACATGTAAAAAAAAGCGTTAAGGCAAAACAGCCAAACTTATCCACAATCTGTCCACACGGCGGAAGTATAGCACAATTGATGCCGTAACGACTGGTTTTTCACCCAGTCGGGTCAGAAGCAGTAGTACTTGTCAATGGGGCCTCTTCTGATCGCCGCGCTCGCTGGCTGCACAAGTTATGATCGCAAATGGACGATGTGAACGAAGACTGAACCCAGACCAACCTTCGGTGCTCCAGTGGCAACGCGTCAACAAGAGATCATGGCCAGGAAGATCGCCACGATGCGACGAGCCGGGCTCGTCCGTCTGCTGCGGTCCATGGACTGCGGCTTTCGAATCGACTTCAGCGACGAGTACCTTAAGTCCATGAGCATCGAGCGCCTGCGGCACGTCGTGCTGGCTGCCAGCCTCCATGACCACTCCGCCTGCCAGGGCGACCGGTCCGCCCAGGGGCCCGCCTGAAACCCACCCGGGCAGCCGACGCGCGAATCCTACCGTTGTCCCAGCCGCATGAGCATCTCCAGCACTTCCACTCGCACGCGGTCGGCCAGGCCGCGGTCCTTCGGCTCCCTCCAGTGGATGAGTTTGCTGGCGGTCATGCAGGCGGTCACCCGGTCGGCCGCGGACGCCAGCAGGGCCTTGGCCTCGCCCAGGGCCGGGTGACCCGGCTGGGCCTTCTGCACCTGCGAGACCCGATCGGCCAGCATGGCCAGGTACTCGTAGTCCTGCACGCCCTCGCGGACGGCCTCCATGTGCTTGCCGGGCGTCACCGTCTTGCTGTCCAGGAAGAGGGGCGTGTAGGCGCCGACAGTGCAGCCGTATTCATTCCACGAACTCGACCCGTTGGAGTCTCCAAACGCCCAGAAGCCCATCCCCTCCGCGCCGTACTTCCAGCAGGACCACGCTTGAAGGCGGTGGTACGCGTAGGGGTCCAGTAGCTTGCCCGGCCCGCTGCACGAGTACAGCCACAACCGCCGCCCCGCCTCCTTCTGCGCGGGGTAGAACTTGTCGAACGCCTCGCGACGGTCCAGCCACATGGGCAGGTTCGGGCACAGCACGTGGGACACCTCGAACAGTTCCGGGGAGGCCTTCGCCGGATCGCTCCAGGTGGGGTCTTCCCAGATCCTCACCCCAGGCTGGGCGGACCGGATCGCGCGGGCGTACTCGATGATCACGCGGTCCATCTCGGCGTTGTGGGGCTCGTCCACCAGCAACAGGTGCAGGCGCTCGGGCGCGATGTTCCACTTGCCAAGCTGGGCGACCCACCAGGTGATCCAGGCCGACACCGCCCGCTTGAAGGGCGGCGTACCCATCTTGTGCCCGCCGAACGACTCGCCCACGGCTGCAAACACGCAGTAGTTGCGGGCGCCGGGGAAATTGTCCTTGTTGAGCGCGCCCGGCCAGCGATCCAGCCAGGCGCGGAACTGCGAAGGGTCGGGCTGGGCGGTCATGTTGCCTTCGGCGTCATAGCGTCCGCGGTCGAGCACGGCCGAC
The DNA here is from genome assembly GCA_022705325.1 of Planctomycetota bacterium. GTDB lineage: Bacteria > Planctomycetota > Phycisphaerae > SM23-33 > SM23-33 > MWDR01. The sequence goes on from JAKJER010000028.1 coordinate 25,291, forward strand.
TGGGCCCATGGGCTGTCCACGAAGTGCTCGCGGAGCGCGTCGAGAAACGCCCGGCGGTTGTCCGGGGTCACCTCGTAGCAGCGCTCGCGGTCGGTGTAGTCCCAGCCGCCCAGGTGGAGTCTCGGCCGATCGGGGCCCATCAGGCGGACCGGGTACACCTTGAGCGCCAGCGGGACGGCTTGGCCCGTCTCAGGGATGACGATGCTCCCGTTGTGCTCGCCGTGGGGCAGGTTCGGCCCGAGCGTGAGCCAGATCTGCTTGTGCAGTCCCGGCAGGCATTCCAGCTCAACGCCCGCGGAGGACTTGCCGCGGGCGATCGGCAGGGCGGCGCAGACCGGTACGCCCGACTGCGTGTCGGTGAAGAGACCCTCGTGGACGGTAATGCAGGAGGCGATTTCCGGCTTCAATCCCTCGACGCGGAGATGGACCTTCCGCGGCTGGTCGGCGGTATTGGTGATGTTGAACGCGCCCGACCGGAACTCGCCCATCATCATCTTGACGTCGATCCTGAGGGGCGTGTCCCCTGGCCGCTGGGTAGAGCTGAGCATGTCCCAGTGGCTGGGCGTCTGCCACAGGACCAGTCGGCCCTCGCCCGGGCTGCGCCAAAGGGCCGCCTGCAAGACCAGCAGTCGCCGGTGCAGGTCGCCAATGGGAAACACCGTCGTGAAGCTCTCGTCCGCCTTCGCCGAATGAGTCGGAATCTGGCCCTGGATCGCCTTCAGTTCCTCCTTGAGCTTGCTCGCTGCCGTTGCGTCGAGCCCGGCAGACTCGATCCCCTCCTCGACAGCGGCGGCATCCGTCCGCAGTCGTCGCCGAACGCAAGTATCGACGAGGAGCTGACGGTAGAAGCCCTTCACGTCATCGATGACCGGGCCCTGCGGGGTCCCGCTCAGCAGGTCGTCCGGTCCGCGGAGGACCTCGATCTCGTCCACGAAGCAGAAGGAGCGGCTGGGGGTGACGATCAGCTTCACGTGCCGTCCCCGCGTCGCCAGGGACTCCGCGCGAAAGCGATGCAAGGCGTACTTGCCGTCTGTCGCCGGCGCGGGGCTCAGCGTCGCCAGATCTGCGATCCATCGCCACCGCTTCGCGTCGTCGCTGACCAGGACGTGGATCGCGGACGGGAATTCCACGCCTGCCACCCCGGCGGCGGTATTGAACGACAGCCCCGCGATGGGCTGGACCTTTCCGAGATCGATGGTGATCGTGACCGGGCTCCTGCCCGACCAGCCCACCGTGCCCGGCTGGGTCCAGAAGTAGCCCTTCACGTACCGCCCATCGGTGAGTTGGGTGCGGTCGCCCGCGTCTGTGCAGTGGCGGTAGTTCGCCGCCGGATCGAGACGGTAGGGGCGGTTGAGGGCGAGATTGTCGGGACCGGCCGCCAGCGCCGACGCCATCAGCACCGAGAGAGCCATCGCGTGCATGGTCATTCTCCTTCGGTTGGCTTAACGCGTGGCGAGGGGCGCGATAGAAACCAGGAGAGCCACGGGAACGGCGAGTCCCGTGGCTCTCACGGCATGTCGAGAGCAGCTGACGTGCTTCAGGCGAAGCAGGCCGCTACTTGCCCATCTTCTTGAGGTTCTTGAGCGACTGTTCCACGCGCTGGAGGGGCGTGCGGGTCTTGTCGCCGGCCTCGTCCTCGACGATGTACCACTCGGTTCCGGCCGTGGACTCGCAGATGGAGAAGACGGTCTTCCAGTCGACCTCGCCGTCGCCGATGACCGCCTTGGTCTTGGAGTATTCCTTCAGGTGGACGGTCTTGGCGCGCCCGGGCCACTTTTTCAGGGCGGCGATGGGGTCGCCTCCGCCGTGCATGGCGTTGCCGAAGTCCACCTGCAAGGACACCTCCGGCTTGGTCGCGCCGGCGAAGATGTCCCAGCCCAGATCGCCCTCGAGCTTCTTCCACTCGACGGAGTGGTTGTGGTAGCCGACGATCATGCCCTGCTCGCCCGCCTTCTGGCTGGCGTCGTTGAAGATCTTGGCCACCTCCAGCCAACCGGCCTTGCTGCCGGTGTACTTGCCCGGCAGGCCTGGCACGATCAGGAACTTGTTGCCCAGGGTCTTGTTGAACTCGATAGTGCCCTTGAGCTGGTCGCCCAGGATGGTATTGAATCCGGTGTGGGTGCCGCAGCACTTGAGGGCGGCATCGTCCATCATCTTGCGGAGTTCCTCGGCCTTCTTGCCGTGGTAGCCGGCGAACTCGACGCCCTCGTATCCCATCTTTCCGACGGCCGCGATGACGGCGCCCACGTCCTTGGCGCAGTCCTGGCGGACGGAATAGAGCTGCAGGCCGATGGGAATGCGCTTGGCGGTGTCGGCGGCCTGAAGCGGACGGGCGCGCCCGCCCAGGGCGATGGCGGCGGAGGCCAGGGCGGCGGCGGAGATCAGTTCACGACGGGTCATGCGGTCGGGCGTCATCGAAGGACTCCTTCAGAAGTAGATAGTGCCTCTGCCCCGCAGGCTCACGCGCCGCGAAGCGGGCCTCATGATACCTGCGCCGCCTGTCGGCGGTAAAGGGGGAACCGGCCCCAATAAAGCGGGCGGCGCCCAGGTGGAGGGAGACCTGAGCCACCGCCCTGTTAGCCGCAACCCGTGATGCAGGCGGAGGGAGACCTGCAACGTCAGGGATGCAGCGGACAAAACCATGGATAAAACAAGAACCCCAGGAAGGAGTCGATACTGCCTGAGGCTCAGCACTCGTGTGTGCCCAACCAAAGCAGCAAGTTCGACGAGTGACGTATAGATTTATCCCCTTGACCGGCATGCTTGTCCAGCAAAAAGAAAGGAATCTTCCGGGGGGAGCGCCGATTTTTTTCCGGCTGCATCCCGCGCGGGCCATGCACCCGCGACAATTCCTCTTACCGGCAGGCGCAGCTTGTGGTAGCATGAGCGCACTTGCCGCCGGACTCACGCATGAATCCAGATCGCACCAATGCCGATCCTGACGACAACGAGGCCCTCCGCAGGCGGGTTGCCGAACTGGAAGGCCACGTGCGAGAACTCCAAAACAGGTTCGACCGCCAGGACCCCTTCTCCCTGCCCTGGCTGTGCGGCAACAGTCTCAGCACTCACCTCCTCATCGGCCTGGACGGGCATATCATCGATGCCAGCCCCACCTTTCTCCGCCTGATCGGCCGAAACCGCCAGGAGGTCATCGGCCGGCCGGCCCTGTCTCTCGTGCTGCCCTACGACCGGGATACAGCCCAGAAACTGCTGAACCAGTCGCTGGCCGACCAGGCCACGCCGGAGGCGGAAATCGACCTGCAGGGCAAGGACGGGGTGCGGACGGTCCTGCTGGCGCCGGGTCACGTGCCGTACTACGTGGACGGGGACCTCAAGGCCATTCTCGTCACCGGCACGGACATCACCGATCGCAAACGGGCCGAAGAGGCTCTCCGCCAGAGCGAGGAATACTACCGCGTCATCCTGGAGAGCGTCCGCGACGCCGTCGTAGTCATCGACTCCGAGGGGCGATACCTCTTCGCCAACTCCGGCGCCGCCGCCTCGGTCGGACGCGACGTAAGCCAGGTGGTCGGCAAGACAGTGCGCGACGTCTTGCCCGGCGACTTCGCGCAGAACAAGCTGCAGCAAGTGCGGGCGGTGATCCGTTCGGGAAAGCCTGCCACCGACCTGTCCAAGCTCGTCCTGGACGGGCGCCAGGTCTGGTATCACCAGCACCTCCAGCCGCTCAGAAACGCCGAGGGCCAGGTCCACGCCGCCCTGCTGGTCTCGCGGGACGTGACCGAACAGAAGCACGTCCAGGAACAGCTCTCCGGCATCCTGTCCTCGCTCTACGAGACCTTCGTGGCGGTCTACAACGACCGGGGCGAGTGCCTCTCGCTCTGGATCCCGCAGGAACTGCTGGAGCGATACGGCATGCAGGACCAGCCCGTTGCGGGCTGGAACATCCGCAACTTCTGTCCCCACGACGAAGCCGAGGTCCGCCTCCAGCGCATCCTCCAGGTCATGCGGACCGGACAGTCCATCCGGACGGAGAACGTCTGTACCCTGCCCGGCGGGCAGTTCGTCCTCGAGGTGACGCTCTCGCCCATGCGCGACCCGGAGGGGCGCATCTCCTCGGTGGTCGCTTTCGTGCGGGACGTCACCGAGCAGAAACGCTCGGAGGACGCCCTCCGCGAGAGCGAAGAGCGCTTCCGCAGCTTCGCCCAGTCCGCCCGCGACGCCATCATCTCCATCGACGCCAGGCACAGGATCGTCTACTGGAACCAGGCCGCCGAGCAGATATTCGGCTACACCGCCAAGGAGATCCTGGGCCGCTCGCTCACCAAGATCATGCCTCGGCGCCTGCGCGCCTTTCACCGCCAGCGGGTCGCCCAGCGGGTCAGCCAGGGCGGCGCCCTGGCGATCAGCCGGCCCGTCGAGACCATCGGCCTGCGAAAAGACAACACCGAGTTCCCCGTCGAACTGTCGGTCTCCCAGTGGACCACCACGCAGGGCGTGTTCTTCACCGGCATCGCCCGCGACATCACCGAGCGCCGGCGCCACGAGCAAGTCCTGCGCGAGATCCAGCAGAAGCTGCTTCACACCCGCGAGGAGGAGCGCCGCCGCCTGGCCGCCGAACTCCACGACTGCCTGGGCCAGGGGCTGGTCGCCCTGCACCTGTCGCTCCAGGCCTCGCTGTCGGACACGGGGCCGGCCCTGTCCCCCGCCCTCGAGCGGGCGGTCCAAACCTGCGGCGACCTCATCCGTGAGGTCCGCTGCATCAGCCACGGGCTCTACCCGCCCACGCTCGAGTCGCTGGGGTTGACCTCGGCCCTGCGCAACCTCGTCGCCTACTGCCGCAGCGCCAAGGTCCAGGCCGACCTGGAATGCGACGGGATCAGCGAGAACACCCGGTTCGACCATCTGGTGGAGATCGCTTTCTTCCGCATCGCCCAGGAGGCGGTGCAGAATGCCCTGCGCCACGGACAGGCCGGGCGAATCCGACTCCACCTGACGCTCAAGGGCCCCGAACTGGCCCTGCTGGTGGAGGACGACGGCACAGGCTTCAACCCGCGAAAGGTCAAGCCCGGCCTGGGCCTGCTGACCATGCATGACCGGGCCAGGACCATCGGCGGACGGCTGGAGATCATCTCCCGCCGCGGGCGGACGCGAATCCGCCTGCGGGCCCGTACCACGCCCGTGCCGGACCAACTCCAGGCCGCGAAGAAGTAGAAGCCCCGTCGGCGAATCAGGGGCTTGACTATCGACCCGCACTCCTCCCTAATCACGGCCTTGCGGCCGGCAGCGAAGGAAGACGATGGACGCCTTGATATTCGATTTTGACGGGGTGGTCGTGGACAGCGAGCCCGTCCACTGCGCCACTTTCCAGCAGGTGCTGCGCACGCGAGGCGTGGAGATGAGCCGCGACGACTACTACTCGCGCTACCTCGGCTTCGACGATCACGACTGCTTCCTGCACGCCGGCGCCGACGCGGGCAGGCGCTTCAGCGAGGACGAGATCGCCCGCATGACCGCCGAGAAGACCGTCCTGGTACAGCGGGCGTTCGGCGAGTCGATCCAGCCGCTGAGGGGCGCGGTCGAACTGATCGCCTCCGCGGCCGGGCGGGGCGTCCCTGTCGGCGTCTGCTCGGGGGCCCTGAAAGGGGAGATCGAGCTGGCCTCGCGGACCGTGGGGGCCCTGGACCACTTCACGACGATCGTGTCGGCCGAGGAGGTCCCCGCTGGCAAGCCCGACCCGTCGGGCTACCGCATGACCCTCGAGCGCCTGGCCCGCCTGACCGGCCGGCCCCTGCGGGCGGACCGCAGCGTCGTCGTCGAGGACGCCCCCGCGGGCATCCAGGCCGCCAAAGGCGCGGGCATGAAAGTCCTGGCCGTCGCCAATTCCTACAGCCGCGACGAACTCGCCCAGGCCGACCGCATCGTAGATTCGCTGGCCGAGGTCACCGTGGACGACCTCGAGCGGCTGGTGAGCTGACGGATACTGGCGGCCGCCTCGCTTGTCGGGACAGGTTCCGCTTGCTACTGCTCGGAATAGAACTCGACCGCCGCCCTTGTCCCGGCGGAGGCGTGATCGCTCGCCCTTCATACGTGGCACGAGTTGCTCACTCTCCCCTTGGGTGGCCACCGGCCGGATTCAAAGGACCGATCCACCCTTCAACCAGCGGCGTCCTGGCAGCCCCGCATCATGGCCCGCAGATTCTCCAGCGGCGTCATCCGCGGCACGCCGCAGCCGGGCGATACGACCAAGCCGGTTCCCCGGCCAAACGAGCGGATCATCTCCGCCGTGGCGAGCCGCACCTCATCGGGGGTCTGTCGCAGCAGAAACGTCGTATCCAGATTGCCCTTGAGCGCGATCTTCTCGCCGAGCAACGCAGAGGCCTTGGCCAGGCCGACCAGCGCATCCACCTCGAACCCCTGGATGTCCAACTCGCGGACGAACGGCAGGATGTGCGTCGTCCGCCCGCAGATGTGCAGCCAGAGGTCGCAGTCCCGCCCCGACAACGCCGAGAACGATGTCTTCTGATACGGCAGGACGAACGTCCGGTAGTGCTCGGGGTTGACCAGGCTGGCCGTGGCATCGCCGTACTGAATGCCGTGCACGCCCGTGTCGATCATGGCCTGGCCGTAAGCCACGACAACCTCCGTACAGAACGCCAGCAATTCGTGGATCTCCCGGGGGTCTTCGGTGAACAGGTCCATCAGGAAGTTCTGTGTCCCTCGCAGGATGGCGGCCAGGCTGAAGGGCCCGCAGTCGATGTTGGCCTGGAGGTAGTATCGATCGGCCGCGTGCCGGACCACCTCCCTCGCCGCGGCAAGGACCGTCCGCATCCCGGGCGCCGACGTCGGGTCCGGCACGGTCAGCCTGCGGAACTCGCGCACATGGCTTAGCAGGGGCGCATTGCCGTTGGGCTCGTCATCCTCCGGGAAAGTCATCCTCCCGCCCAGGGCCTCGTGCTGCACCCAGTTGTCGCGCGAGACGTAGATCCCATCCGCCCCAATCAGGTCGCGCGCCCGGAGAAGCGTGTCGGCCAACACCCTTGCGTCCTGCGAGTACGCCCCCTGCTTGACGCCCATGAGTTCACAGGCCGGCGCGATCAAGATGGGGAAGCACGGCAGGCGGTCAACCGGCCGGCCTCGGATAGCCGCTCGCGTTCTCTCCAGCGCGTTCATCTGGACGGATGGGGCTGCGAAGGTTCGCGGGGCGCCTGAAGGCCGGGAACATCACCGATCCGGTTGGACTACTTTCCAGGTCAGCCCGAATATCTTTCGCAGTTGGTCCTTATCATACCGGCGGAGGTGACCATCCTTCAAGGCGAACCCGTCGCGGTTGTCGTGCCACAGCGATCATGTCACGTCTTAACGCCACAGCGACTCTGAAGCAGGCCTGGGCGGAATTCGTCAAGCACTTCCCGCCGCTCAAGATGGGACCAGGCCGCGACGGAGGCGGAGCGGTTCGGCATCATCGCCGACCTCTTCCCCGGCATCTCACGCCGGGCGACCGGGGCGCCATGCCGGCCAAGGGGCCCGGCAAGATCATTGCGTTCTGATCAGAGTCCGAATCCCTTGGTGTAGCCCCTGGACCATCTTCGCCTTCGGCAACTTGGACAATGCGTCAGGCGCACAATGAGCCACTCGATGAACTGGAACGTGTACGCGAAGAACAAGATCAAAGCGATGGTGAGGATGAGGAGGAAGGGGGCGGCCAGAGCGGTTGCCCACCACGGGTAATGCCTCCAAATGCGCACACCTATCACGAGCGAGATTCCGCCGCCAAAGCCCAAGTACATGGAAGCGAGCACACCGCAACTCACTGTGGGCAGACAACCCCGGGCAACCACGGTCTGACATGATCTGCACCTGCAATACACACGGTCTTCGAAAGTACGGCAGTCATTATCGAAAGAGCAGAAGCGGTTGGCAACAACCTCATTCTGTCCGGCCGGGCCGAGGAATGGAGCCCCGGCCCGCGCACAGGAACAGGCCCCGGCAAGCAACACAGGCCGGCAAGGTGAGTCTTGGGAATGCCAAGGCCTGCAGCCAGGGCAAGAATACCCCCAACAGGTCCTTGCCGTCGCCCGCGGCAACGCATGCAGTGGACCTCAGCGAATAGAAGCTGCAGCCGCGAACATTCATGGTCGCCCCGAATCCAGTCGCCTGTCGAACCCCCAAGGCAGGGCATCAGTTGCTTAGTGAGTGCGAATATACCGCACGATGTCCTCACCAGAAGCGATGCAGACAACGCCTCCGAGCGCGTCAGCCATTCCCTCCGGCAGATGCTCTGCAACGCTGGCACAGGCGACCAGTGCCTGGCTTCCGGGGTAGTAGAGAACCACATTGCCAAGCCGCATAACGGACGACAAAGCATCCCACAACCGTTGGTCTTCGCATGGACGTTCAATCATGGCCGACGCGATCGTACCCGGCCGGATGGAATCACGCTCGTTTGGGTCTGGAGTCACATGAATATCGCAAGAATTGGCTTGGTCGTATTCGACGTGCCATACGTCGCTGTCTTCATCGGAGATAAAGCCCGCAAATGCGTCGAGCCAATGCTGTCGGGGAATTCCTGCCGGTTCGCCCCGACTGAAGCAACTGACGAAGAGATCAAAACCCATTTGGATTCTCCATAACTGCTCACCTGTACAGTTCCGGCCGGCGCTGGCCCAGCAGCACCGCGCGAAGCTCCCCTTTGGCCACCGGCTGCGGGCGGGCGGAGTACATGTTCGCCTTGGCTTTCTCGTCCACCCGCTGGTAGGGGTCCGGATACGTTCCGGCCTTGAGCATCTCCTCCGGCCACTCGTGGTACTGCGGACGGTTGTCCAGGCGCAACGTCACGATCAGCGGCTCGTTGTCGCAGTGATACTGCGAGCCGGCCAGCATCATCCCCCACGGGTCCATCACGTACGTGCGGTGGTCCGTCTGGGCGGTCTGGCAGGCGGCCCGCAGCAGGAAGTACCCGTTGTCCAGGCAGCGCCCGTAGTCCCGCAGGCGGGTGTGATCGGTGAAGGGGCCCGCGTCCTGCGTGGAGAAGAGCATCAGGTCCGCCTGGTGCAGGGCGGCCACCCGGTCGATCTGCGGGGCGTACACGTCCGCGCAGATCTTCAGGCAGACCCGGCCGAAGTCCAGGTCGAATATCCCCACCCGCTGCCCGGCCTGGTAGAACTTCGATTCCTTCGGGGTGGTCTGGATGATCTTGGTGTAGCGGGCGATCTCCTTGCCGTCGCGTCCGTACAGGATGGCCTCGTTGAACCCGCGCTCCAGCTCGCCGGCGATGACGACGTACATCTTGTGCCGCCCAGCCAACTCGGCGATGCGGGCCAGCCATGTGCTGTTGCGCTGGCGGAACTTCACCGCCTCGTCATCGTTGTGGTACCACACGTACTCCCACAGGCAGGCGACGTCGCACCCGGCCCGCCCGCAGGCGTCCAGCTTGGCCAGCAGCTTGTCGATGTTCCCCTCGCACTCGATGGTCGCGGTGCGGATCACTCGCTTCGTGTCCGCCTTGCGGGCAAAGGGCGCGGGCAGCTTGTCCTTGTCCGCCGTCAGATCAGCGTAGACGCCCTTGGTGTCCAGGCCGCCCGCGCGGGCCTTGGACGCCAGCCGGCCCGCCGGCACGGTCGCGACGGCGATCCCGCCCGCGTGCCCGCTGTCGGCCAGCGTGTGGCCGTCCGAGTCGAACACCTGCGCCCGCCCGATGGGCCAGCTCGCCGTCCACGAGAAGGCATCGCGGTATCCGCCGTAGTCCCGCCTGCCGGCGTAGCGGGCCACCGCGTAGTGCAGGCGGTAGTCCGCCGCCCGCCCCTGGATCGACAACGCCGTCGTGTGCTCGTCCCGCACGGGCCAGGGAGACGTGCACCAGGCCACCAGGTTCGCCCCGCGGCGCTTGTAGACCATGTCGATCTCGGGGAAGTACTGGTCCGTTCCGATCTTCAACCCCACCGCGCCGACGTCCGTGTCCAGCACGACCAGCCTGTCGCCCAGCTCGAAGTCCTTCTCCCGCGGCAGGCGGTGCGTCTTGCGATACTTGCCCGCGATCTTGCCCGAGCGGTCGCACAGGAAGGCGGTCACGTACGTCTTGTCGCCCTCCTTCTCGCGCAGACAGCCGATCACGTTCATGCGGTGCCTGGCGGCCTTGCGGGCGATCGCGTCCGCGGCTGGGCCGGGAATGGGTTCTGCCGGCTGGTCCACGCACGCCTCCGGCAGCACAGCCAGGTCCGCCCCGGCTGCGCCCGCCTCGTCCAGGGCGGCCTCCACGTGGGCCAGCGTGCGATAGCCCTGGTCCCACACCAGCGAGATGGGCACGATTCGGACGAACTTCGTCGGCGCGGGCACAGGCGCGATCGGGGCGGAGGCGGGTTGACTGGTCGCAGCGGCCTGAAGCGAATCCGCCGCCAGGACAAGAGCGAGCACGGCCAAGCGAGTGCGCATGGGTCACCTCGCAAGACATGGTAACCGACCGCGCCGCCGTTGAAAACGGGGGGAGTCGCAGGGAGCGGAAAGAGCGGGTCCGGCTGGTCATGGACGACCAGTGAGTTCCCGTCAGACCTTCAGCAGTCGCCGATACAGCGCGACGTAGTTGTGCATCATCGTCTCGAAGGTGAAGATCGACAGGTCCTCGCGGCGCACGGGCGCGGGGCCGGCGACGCCGAGTTGGCGGACGATCGCGTCGGCGAGTTCGGTTTCGCCTCGGCGGGGGACGGGGATGATCGACGGGCACACCGCCGCGATCTGCGGCAGGTCGCCGACGGCGGTGGCCACGCAGGGCAGGCCGCTGGCCAGCGCCTCCAGCACGGTCACGGGCATGGCCTCGCTGTCGCTGGAGTTGGCGAACACGTCCATGGCCCACAGCCCGCGGTTGAGGTCGAAGGCGTCCACGCGCCCCGTGAAGCAGGTGCGGTCGGCGATACCCAGTTCCCCGGCCAGCGCCATCAGGGCCGGGCGCTCGTCTCCCTCGCCCACCAGCAGCAGGCGCAGCTCGGGCCGGTCGGCCGAGACCCGCTTGAACGCCCGCAGCAGCAGCGGGTGGTTCTTCACCGGCGACATCCGCCCGACCGTTCCGACCACGCGGGCGTCGGCGGGCATGTTCCATCGCTGTCGCGCGTCGGCCCGCTGGTCGGGCGTGGGCGGCTGGAAGGTGTCCACGTTCACGCCGTTCCACAGGATGTCCATGTCGGCGGGCAGGCGGACGACCTGGCGCAGGTAGCCCGCCAGCGTGTGCGAGACGCTCACCAGGCGATCGATCCGCCGGATGGCGACGCGCTCCTCGCTGCAGACGATGGGCCAGTCGGGGTGGTGCCTTCCATGGTCGGTGTGGACGATCTTGAGATAGGGCAGCGTCCAGCCCAGCAGGGCGGCGTACAACATGCAGCCGCTGTGCGAGTGCACCAGGCGCACGCCGCGCCGCACGCAGAAGCGCGCCAGGCGAAGCACCGAGCCCAGGTCGAGGCCGCCCTTTCGATTGGCGACGAACACCTCGACGCCCTCGCGGCGGATCTCGTCGGCGAAGAACCCGCCGTGGTCCATGCAGGCGACGTCGGTGCTCAGCCCGAACTCGGGGGCCCGCTCGGTCATCTGCCAGACCAGGTTCTCCAGCCCGCCGATGTCCAGGCTGAGCACCAGGTGGATCATGCGGACGGGCGAGGTCCCCGAGCACGCGGTCTGCCCGCAGTCGGCTGATAGAGAAGCCGCCGAAGCACCGGTCACGGCACGGTCCTCTCGGCCTGGGCCGGCTGCCGCCCGCAGGCCTCCAACGCGTCAGCCAGCGCCTGAACGACCGTGTCCTGCTCCTGCTCGGTCAGGGCTGCGTGCAGCGGGATGGAGATCTCACGGGCGGTGTAGTCGTCGGTGATGGGCAGGCTGGCGGCCTTGGCGTGGACGTCGTAGCAGCTTTGGCGGTGCAGGGGCGTGTAGTGAACGGCTGTCTCGATCCCTCGCTCGCGGAGGAAGACCCGCACCGCCCTGCGGTCCGCGCCCCGGGGCACGAGCACGGGGTAGACGTGCGACGTGCCGCTGTCGCGGACGCCCGCGAAGGGGCGGCCTAGCGGCAGGTCGGCCAGCCCCAATGGGGCAAGCTTGCGGTCGTACAACTTGGCCAGCTCGATGCGCCGGGCGTTGAACCGCTCCAGCTTGCCCAACTGGGCCAGGCCCACCGCGGCTGTCAGGTCGCTGATGCGGGCGTTCCAGCCGGGGAAGGCGATGCGGTAGTCGTAGCCGGCCTCGTCGGGGTCAGCAAAGCGTTCCAGCCCGTGCTCGCGGAGGCGGCGGGCGAAGGCGTTGAGGTCCGCGTCGTCGGTAACGAGCATCCCGCCCTCGCCGCAGGTCATGTTCTTGGTCGAGTGGAAGCTGTATGCGGCGCAGTCGCAGAGCTCGCCGATGGGCCGGCCCTCGGGCCTGAGGCCCGGCGCGTGCGTGGCGTCGACGATAAGCTTGAGTCCGCGCTGCCGGCACGCCTGCCGGGTCGCGACCAGGCGCTGGATGTAGCCCGCGTAGGCCACGAACATCACGGCCCGCGTGGCGGGCGTCACGTCGGCCGGCCAGGCGGTCTCGTCCAGCAGCGGGCAGTCCAGCGAGGCGATCTCGCCCCAGATCACCCGCGAGCCCTGGCGGACGACGGTGGCCGCCGACGCCGAGAACGTCAGGGAGGGCACGACGACCTCGTGGCCGGCGGCGACGCCCATGGCCTCCAGCGCCAGCGACAGGGCGGCCGTCCCGCTCTGGCAGGCGATGGCGTGGCGCGCGCCGACAGAGGCGGCGAACTGTTCCTCGAACGCCCGCACCCGCGGGCCCTGGGCGATCCAGTTGGCCCGGATCACCTCGCTGACGGCATCGAGCTCAGCCTGGTCGAACAGCGGCTGGACTAGTCGGATCATTTACGTAGCCTCGTAAAGCTTGGAACGGAAGTCGATGGGCTGGGCCCTGCCGACCAGGAAGTCGCGAATGATGCCCAGACCCTCGTCGACGTCCTGGCCGACGACGAACCCTCGCCGGGCCATCTTGTCGAAGTTCACCACGTAGTCGCGCCGGTCCTTGCCTGCGCCCAGGTTCTCGACCGTCACGGTCGGCCAGTGCTTGCGCACCAGGAGGACGATCTCGTCCTTGGAGTAGTTGAGCCGGCTGTGCCCGAGATTGTAGACGCCGCTGTCGAGGTTGTTCTGGATGGTCCACACGAAGGCTCGCCCCGCCTCGTCGACGTTCAGGTAGGGGCGCTTGGACGCGCCGGAGTAGACCTCCAGGCGGTTCTCGTAGTGGGCCTCGGCCGCGAACTGGTTGACCGTCAGGTCGAAGCGCATCCGCTCGGAAAGCCCGAACAGGGTGGACAGGCGGAAGACGACGGACTTCATGCTCCCGTTGGCCTGCTCCAGGACGAGCTGCTCGGCCGCCAGCTTCGTCCGCCCGTAGACGGAGATGGGGTTGGCCGGGTCGGTCTCGGCGACGGCCTTGTCCCGGGCGATCCCGTAGACGCTGCACGTGGAGGAGAGGATGAAGGTCTTGCATCCGTGCTCGCGGGCGGTCTGCGCCGCCTGGAGTGCGGACTCGCGATTGACCTGCTCGGCCAGCGCGGGGTCCTCGTCGCAGACCTTCTCGCCGACTTTGGCGGCCAGCTGCACCCAGGCCACGGGCCGGTGCTCGCGGGCCAGGGCGGTGATGGCTGCCAGGTCCCGCACGTCGGCCTGCACCAGCAGGGCGTCCGGCCCCAGCAGTTGGCGGAGGGTCTGCTGCCCGCGGGGGAACAGGTCCACCGCCACCACGCCGTATCCGGCCTGCTGGAGGCGGTCGCATACCCGGTGCCCCAGATACCCGGCTGCCCCCGTCACGATCACGCGTTCATCTGCCATCTCGACTCCTCGGCTTCGGTAAAGAAGGACGTCCTCTCTCGTCTCACGCTTCCTCGCCGCGGACGCTCTCCTGCGGCAGGAGCTTCTTGATCACCGTCTCGTATTCGTCGTTGGCGCGGGCGTAGTCCTCGGGCCGGCCGATGTCCAGCCAGTAGCCCTCGTACGGGTAGGCCCGCAGGTCGTACTTGCCGTCGATCATCGCCTGCACCAGGTGGTCGAAGCCGAAGGGCCGATCCGGCGGGATCAGCTCCAGCACGCGCCGGGAGAAGCAGTACACGCCCATCGACACCCAGTGGCGATAGACGGGCTTCTCCTTCATGGCGATGATGCGGTGGACCGGCCCGTCGTACTCCAGCACGCCGAACTCCGTGGGCACCTCGCGCTTGAAGACCGCGATGGTGGCGTCGGCCCCGCTGGCCACGTGGCGATCGAAGAACTGACCGAAGTGCAGGTCCGTCAGCACGTCGCCGTTGAGCACCATGAAATGCTCGCCGAGGTCCTCGATCAGCCGCAGCGGCCCGATCGTCCCCAGCGGGCGGTTCTCGATCGAGTAGTCGATCCGCCCGCCCCAGCGGCTGCCGTCCTCGAAGAATGCCTGGATCAGATGGTGCAGGTGGTTCAGGGCCACGGTGATCCGCTCGCAGCCGCACGCGATCAGCCGCTGGACCACGATCTCCATGATGGCCTTGTCGCCCACCGGCACGATGGGCTTGGGTATGAGCGCAGTGTAGGGCTTGAGCCTCGTGCCCTTGCCGCCGGCCAGTAATATAGCGCGAAATCCCATACGGCTCCTTCCCTCTCCTCATCGGATAGAAGGCACGCGGCGCTTAGCTGAAAGGAGGGGGTCCTTAATGGCTTTGTACGTATGGGCTTGGACAATGGCCCAGGTTTTCCCGGCTGGCAGGGGGCCGAAGGCCCTGCCGGAAACGGGCCGCCGGGCAAGGGTCCACGTCGGTGGCCGCCCAGGGCCCGCGAACCTGGGCCTCGGCGCGCCAACGACCACGTGGACCGGGCAGGGGACTGGAGGGACAAGGAACTTCTTGCCGCCCGCGCCCGGGCGGCGTAGCATAACGGCACAGTAGGAGATATGCCCATGTCCACCCAAGCCGAAGCGTTCAGCAAAGTCTCTCGCCGCGAAGCCCTCTCGCTTGCCGCCGGCGCCGCCTGCGCCGCGACCGCCGCCTCCGCCCGCGCCGCCGAGCCCAAACCCGCCGACAAGTCCAAGCTCACCGTCGGCATCGCCACGCTGGGTTTCTCGGCCATGACCAACGCCGAACTGGCCCCCGAGCTGGCCCGCAACGGGCTGAAGACCGTCCAGCTCTTCCTGGCCCAGAAAGACAGCAACTTCTGGCGCTACAACTCGCGCAATGACGTCTCGTCCATGACCGCCGAACGCTGCAAGGCCATCGCCGACGCCTACCGCTCCGCCGGCGTGACCGTCCACAGCATCGGCGTCTACACCAACCTCATCCACCCCGACGAGGCGGAGCGAAAGGCCAACCTCGACTACTTCGAGGCCATGATGGCCATCGGCGCCCACATGGGCGTGCGGACGTTCATCAGCGAGGCCGGGCACTACGTCGACGACAAGAAGCCCGAGCCGCACGTGCCCCTGCACTTCCAGGACGCCGTCTGGCCGCAGATGGTGGACACCGCGCGCGAGCTGGCCAAGCGCGCCGACAAGTACGACGCCAAGGTCCTGCTCGAGCCTTTCTTCCGCGGCTTCCTGTGCAGCGCCAAGCGGGTGCGGACCTTCCTCCAAGAGGTCAACTCCCCGCGCATCCGCGCCCTGCTGGACCCGGCCAACCTCATCGAGGTCAACGACCTGGAGGAGATGTTCGCCCAGCTCGGCCCCTGGATCGACTGCTTCCACGCCAAGGACCGCAAGCTCCACACCGACCGCGGCGTGGCCGCCGGACAGGGCGACGTGGACTACAACAAGTTCGTCGCGCTGGCCGCCCGGACCGCACCCCACGCCCCGCTGGTCCTCGAGTACGTCGGACCGGCCAACTACAAGGCCTCGCTGGCCCACCTCCGAAAGGCGATGGACGCGTAGAGACCGACGCCTCCGGGCAGTCCCCCGGCCGCTGACGGTCACAAGCGGTCACTGTCCCGTTTTTGCGGAAAATCCATGCCGTCTTGTCGGGCGTCGTTATGGATATAAACTATTTACGCAAAACAGGTTACGCCGAATATGGCAAATCGGTAAATATCCGAAAAATCAGATAAACAGGCGCAAAGATGGGACAGTAAAGCCCGAAATGGGACATTCACCCGTTCCCAGAAGGAAGGCGCGCAACCGTAAGGTGTTCTGAGAGAAGATGTTGCGGATGTCCTCTTCGATGGGACAGACGTCGATTTCGCGTCCAGGCGCACACCGGTCCGCGGTCAACCCCGGGCGCAGAGACCGAGATTCGACTGCCGACGCTCTACTCCGCCGCCGCGAGCACCCCGGCCACGATCTGGTCGGTGGTCACGCCCTCCGCCTGGCCCTCGAAGCTGAGGATGAGCCGGTGCCGCAACGCCGGCGCCGCCAGCGAGCGGACGTCGTCCAGCGAGACGTGAGGCCGCCCGTCCATCAGCGCCAGCACCTTGGCCCCCAGCAGGATCGCCTGCGCCCCGCGGGGCGAGCTGCCGTAGCGGACATACTTGCGGACCGGCTCGCTCGCCTGCGGCGTCGGGTGCGTCGCCAGCACCAGCCGCCCGATCGCCTCCATCACGTGCCGCCCGCACTCCACCTGTCGCACCGCCGCCCGCATCCGCTCGATAGCGGCCGCGTCGGCAACCTTCTCCGCCCGGTCCCGGGCCGCCCCCGTCGTCCGCTCCAGCACGACCACCAGCTCCTCCAGCGCCGGCCACTCCACCTGCACCTTGAGCATGAACCGGTCGAGCTGGGCCTCCGGCAGCGGGTAGGTGCCTTCCATCTCCAGCGGGTTCTGCGTGGCCAGCACCATGAAGGGCGAGGGCAGCCGGTGCGTCGTGCGGGCCGCGCTGACCGTGCCTTCCTGCATCGCCTCCAGCACGGCCGACTGCGTCTTGGGCGTGGCCCGGTTGATCTCGTCGGCCAGCACCAGGTTGGCGAAGATCGGCCCCTCCTGGAAGCGGAAGGCCTTGCCCCCGTCCTCGCTGACCACCACGTTGGTGCCGGTGATGTCCGCCGGCATCAGGTCGGGCGTGAACTGGATCCGCCCGAACGACAGGTCCAGCGCCGCCCCCAGCGTGCGGACCAGCAGCGTCTTGCCCAGCCCGGGCACGCCCTCCAGCAGCACGTGCCCGCCGGCCAGCAGGCACACCAGCGTCTGGCGGATGACCTGGTCCTGTCCGACCATCACCCGGCCGACCTGCTCGACGATGCGGGCGCAGTCAGCCTGGAAGGCGGCCATGATCTGCTCGAAGTCCGGCGGCGGAGTGGCGGTGGTTGTGGGCATGTCTTCAATTGTCAATTGTCAATGGACAATTGTCAATGCAGCGGAAACGTCCCGTCCAGGTAGCCCGCCAGGGCCTTGTAGCCCCACCCGGCCAGCATCAGGACGAAGGCGACGATCACCCACCACCAGCGGGGGCGTTCGCGGGCCCAGACGTTTCGCCCGCCCAACTCCACCGCGCCGGCGACCGCCGCAGCCACAAGGGCCGCGAACAGCACGACCCCGAACGGTTGAGCATGGAACGCCTCCGCCACCCGCCCGCGGGCCATGGCCGCCATCGACGTGGTCATCCCGCAACTCGGGCAGGGCCAGCCCGTCCGCATGAGAAAGTCGCACGAGGGCAGGCCCATGGAGCGGTGTGTGCCGTGCCCGCCCGGGGCGGGGTCCAGCGAGGCCGCCAGGGCGATGGCCGCCACCGCGCCGGCCAGCACCGCCAGCCCGCGCAGCCGAAGCCGCCAGCCGCTCCAACACGATGTCGAGGACGTTTCGCTCATCGAGAACAATCTATCCTACCGCCTCCGACGGCGTCGGACAAACCCGTCAACGCACGGCCGGTCTGCCCTATGGGTCACGATCCGAGCAGGGCTAGCCGTTCGGCAGCCCGGACCGCAGGACTCCCGGACAACATCTTCTCCTCGCCCGCGTTTTCCCTTACGCTTCTGCACGACCAGATCGAAAGGGTTTCGCCATGGCCACCCGTCACATGTCGCTCATGATCGTCTGGACCTGTCTGTTGCTCCTGTGCCTTCCCCTCGCCGCCGCCGACCAGCCCGACTCCGACGCCGCCTTCGCCCACCTCAAGACGTGGTACGACAAGCCGGCCAAGGCCTGGACCGAGGCGTTACCCGTGGGCGCTGGACGGATCGGGGCGATGGTCTTCGGCCAGACCGCCAGGGAGCGCATCCAGTTCAACGAAGACACCGTCTGGGCGGGCGAGCCCTGCGATTACCTGCACGAGGGGGCGGCCGACGTGCTGCCCACCCTCCGCAAGCTCCTCTTCGAGGGCAAGCAGAAAGAGGCCCACGCCCTGGCGATGGACAAGTTCATGTCCGTGCCGCTCCGCCAGAAGCAATATCAACCGGTGGGCGACCTGGTGCTGGAGTTTCCCGGCCACGACGCCGCCACCGAATACCGGCGCGGGCTGGACCTGGACGCGGCCGCGGCGGTTACGACCTACAAGGTCGCAGGCGCCACGTATCGCCGCGAGGTCTTCGCGAGCTTCCCCGACCAGGTGATCGTCGTCCGCCTGGAGGCGCAGGGCGCAGGCAAGCTCGACTTCACCGCCTCGCTGGTCAGCCCGCACAAATCGGCGAAGGCGACGGCCGACGGAAAGGACGGCCTGCTTCTGACCGGCCAGGTGGCCGAGGGCGCTTGCCGCTTCGCCGCCCAGTTGCTGGTGAAGATCGAAGGCAGGCAGGCAAAAGCCGCCGACGCCGGCGTCCGCGTCGAAGGGGCACGCTCTGCCACGCTGCTGCTGGCGGCGGCGAGCAACTACGTCAACTATGCGGACGTCTCCGCCGACCCCGTCGCCCGCTGCCGCAAGACGATGGCGGCGGCCGGCGACAAAGACTTCGCCGCCCTGCAGGCCGCCCACCGCGCCGACCACCGGGCCCTGTTTCGCCGCGTCTGCCTGCGGATCGACGGGCCGGACAAGTCCGGCGAGCCCACCGACAAGCGGATCAAGGCCTTCAGCCCGGAGGGCGACCCCAAGCTGGCGGAACTGTACTACCAGTTCGGGCGGTACCTGCTGATCGCCTCCTCGCGCCCCGGCTCTCAGCCGGCCAACCTCCAGGGCATCTGGAACGAGTCGCTCAAGCCCCCGTGGGACAGCAAGTGGACCGTCAACATCAACACCGAGATGAACTACTGGCCGGCCGAGATGACCAACCTGGCCGAGTGCCACCAGCCGCTGTTCGACATGCTGGCGGACGTGGCCAAGACCGGGGCCAGGGTCGCCAAGGTGCACTACAACTGCCGCGGCTGGGTGCTGCACCACAACACCGACATCTGGCGCGGCGCCGCCCCCATCAACAACTCCAATCACGGCATCTGGCCGACCGGCGGGGCCTGGCTGTGCCAGCACCTCTGGCAGCACTACGAGTTCGGCCTGGACAAGGAGTACCTCCGCAAGGTCTACCCGATTCTGCGAGGGGCGGCGGAGTTCTTCACCGACCACCTCATCGAGGACCCTCGCAGCGACAGGAAGTGGCTCATCAGCACGCCGTCGAACTCGCCCGAGCAGGGCGGGCTGGTGGCCGGTCCGACCATGGACCACCAGATCATCCGCGAGCTGTTTGCCAACGTGATCCAGGCGTCGCAGGTGCTGGACGTGGACGCCGAATTGCGGACGAAACTCGCGGACATGCGAGGCCGGATCGCGCCCAACCAGATCGGCCAGCACGGGCAGTTGCAGGAGTGGCTGGAGGACGTCGACAAGCCCAAGAACACCCACCGTCACGTCTCGCACCTGTGGGGCCTGCACCCCGGCAGCGAGATCAGCCCGCTGACCACGCCCAAGCTGGCCGACGCGTGCCGCGTGACGCTGGCGCACCGCGGCGACGGCGGGACGGGGTGGTCGATGGCCTGGAAGGTCAACTTCTGGGCCCGCCTGCACGACGGCGATCATTCTGTGCGGATGCTGACCAACCTGATCTCCCGCTCGACCATGCCCAACATGTTCGACACCCACCCGCCGTTCCAGATCGACGGCAACTTCGGCGGCTGCTCGGGCATCACCGAGATGCTCCTCCAGAGCTGCGCCGGCTGCCTGCACCTGCTGCCCGCCCTGCCGTCAGCCTGGAAGGCGGGCAGGATCAAAGGCCTGCGGGCCCGCGGCGGGTTCGAGGTGGACCTGGAGTGGGCCGACGGCAAGCTCCTGCGGGCGGACATCCGCTCCAAGGGGGGCCGGCCGCTCAAGGTGCGATATGGCCAGAAGGTCGCCGACTTCTCCCTGGCGGCTGGGGCGGCGGTGAGCCTGGGAAGCGAGCTGCAGAAACAACGATAAACCCTGCCGAACGGCAAGCCCTTCGACAGCGGCTTGAGCTGATCGAAGGGCTTGCCGTTCGGCAGCACGTCTTCACAGCTTGCCCATCCACTCCTTCCACACCTTCATGGACCGCACGAGGTGTTCGCGGGCGTCGCCCCCGACGCCGTAGCACATCAGGCCGATCGGCCCGCGATACTTCAGCTCCTTGAGCAGCCGCAGCAGTTCGAGGTTGTCGAAGTCGCCGCAGTCCAGCGGCTGGATGAGCCCGTTGGTCCACGTCTTGCTGCCGAGCTTGGCCCCGTTGAGTGTGACGACGAACACCCGGCCGATGTTCGCCCGCAGGAAGGCGCGGTAGTCCTTGTCGCCGTCGGCCATCAGCCAGTGGCAGAGGTTGAAGTTCACGCCGACGTTGGGCCGGTCCGCCTTGCGGACGACCTCCAGGGCGAAGGATAGATTCTGCGTCCAGTCGCTCATGTGGTGGTAGATGGACACCTTCATGCCGCTGCCGGCCGCCATGTCGCCCAGCTCGCGCAGCAGGGCGGCGCCGTGCTCGATCCCGCTCACGTCGCCGGGCTTGAGGCCCTGCATCAGCACGCACAGGACCGCCCCGCGCCCTTTCAGGCGGGCCAGCGCGTCTTTGAGTCGCACGTCGTAGGCCTGCTTGGCCTTCGGGTTCACGTCCACCCGTGTCCACAGCACAGCCGGGCGGAGCTTGAGTTCGTCCAGGAGCTTGAGGTTGGCGTCCATCTCGGCGTCCAGCCAGATGGGATAGCCCACCGCGTCGAAGCCCATCTCGGCGATCAGGCGGAGCTGGTCGGGAACTGAGCGTTTCTTTGCGTCGTGGTTGCCCACGCACAGGGCGAAGAACCCCCCGCCGGGGAAGGCCTGAGAGGACTTCTCCTGGGCCCCGGCGGGCAGGGCGATCAGCAGAATCAGGACGAGCAGCCAGACGTGTCGGTGAGCGTTCATGATATTCTCCTGCGGGACGGTTCTCGTCCGGACGGGTATCCCGGTCAACGCAGCGTTCCGGACGGGCTTGCCGAGTTCCGCGAAGCCGCGAGCGTTTCTGTGGCAGCCCGGTCCTCAATAAGGCAGGCCCAGTGCGTCACAAAGGAACTTCATGAGCGAATGTGCGGCCTCGAAGGCCTTGGCGGACTGGTCCACCAGCCTGGGCGAGTGCAGCAGGCAGCGGTCCAGGTCCAGCACGCCCAGGAAGTCCTTGAGCTTGAGGTCCTCAAGCAGCGGGTGGTCCGCCTCCACGCCGCGAGGCGCGCGCTTCAGACGGTCGCCGGTCACCTCGCCCCAGGTCCGCACGAACCGCCGGTCGTCGCGGGCGGCCAGCCACGCGTCGCCGTGCTCCAGCATCCGTCCGCGGATGGCGGCCAGGTCCGCGCCGGCCGGCTTCCAGATCCCGCAGCAGACGAAGAACTCCTTCGCGTCGACGTGGAGGTAGAAGCTGGGCGCGTGGACGTCGTCGCTGCGCTCGTGGCGGAACTGGATGCCGACGTTGGTCTTGTACGGCTGTTTGTCGCCGCTGAAGCGGGTGTCGCGGTAGATCCGCATCAGCGACCGGCCGGTGGGGCTGGGGTCGGCCAGCATGTGCGGGGCGAAACGCTCCATCCGCCGGCCGATGGCCTGGATGAACTCCAGGGCGGGCTGGCGGATGAACTGTTCGTAGCGGCCCTTGTTGGCCTGGAACCATGCCCGCTCGTTGTGGCGCTCGAGCTGGGCCAGGAACTTCACCGCCTGCGGGTCGAAACCTTCGAACGCCATGGCCATGCTCCTTGGCTTTCACCGAACAGCACTCCGTCTTCCGTTGCGGTTATCCGTTATCCCTTTTCCGCCGGCGGTCTGCAACTGCCGGTTCGAAGCGTTAATCCATTTACTGCAGCGTGGAGACTGACATGATAGCACGGCAATCGATCGCAGCGGCAGTGGCGGTGCTGGCGGGCTTGTTCGCGATGCAGGAGCGCGATTCGGCGGCCGCCCCCGCCACCGCCCCGTCCGACGACCGGCCGCTGGTCCTCACGCCGCAGAACACCATCATCCTGGAGGGCCCGGGCGGCTCGGCGGAACTGCTCCAGTACTGCCTGCTCCGCTACTACGTGAGCGTCGAGACGGCGGAGCCGTTCCAGCCGGGCGCGAAGGTCGACCGCTCCACCGCGCCTGCCTTTGCGGTACTTCGCGAGTCGCCCAAGCTCGTCCTGCCGGCCGACAAGTGTATTCTCTCCCTGGGGCCCACGCGCCTGCTGGGCCAAGCCGATCGCCAGCGCCTGGCCCAGAGCGCCGGCGCCATCCTGCTCAAGCGAGCCGGGCGGGCGATCCTGCTGGCCGGCCAGCTCGACGAGGCCGTCAGCGCCTTCCTCGACCGCGTCGCGGGCATCCGCTCCTACGCGCCGGAAGAGATCTGGACCAGCCGCCCGGCCGAGAAACAGATGACGGTGGGGGAACTGGACCTTTTCCGCCCGCGGGTGTTCGCCACGAGCTGGCTGGCCCCGTACTGGCCGCGCAACCGCGAGTGGGTCCGCCTCAACCCGAGCGCCGGACGTCTGACCATATCCAGCAACCACAACCTGGCCAACATCTTCCCGCCCGACAAGTACGGCCGAAGCCACCCGGAGATCTATGAACTTCGCGGCGGGCAGCGCCGCGTCCCGCTCAGCGTGGGCACCAGGATCTGGAACCCGTGCCTGTCGGCCAAGGTCCTGCCCGACCTGGCGATGGAGTATGTGCGGGCGACGATGAAGCAGCGGCCGGGCACGAAGTATATCTCCATGGGGATGATGGACATCAACTTCGACTGCCAGTGCGAGAGCTGCCAGGCCTCGGTCCGCAGACACGGCGGGTCCTACAGCAACCTCTACTACACGCTGCTGAACGAGGTGGCCCGGAGATGCCAAGGGGAGTTTCCCGGCCTGCTGATCACCTCGCTGCTGTACTCCAACGCCCGCACCCCGCCCGTGGGCATGCGGATCGAGCCCAACATCGTGGTCAAGGTGGTGACCAAGACCTACCGCTTTGTCGAACCGGAGGCCCTGGCGGGCGAGCAGCGGCGGATCCGAGCCTTCAGCGACCTGGGCGCCAGGTGGATGATCCACGACTGGTGCTTCTCCGGCGTCTCGCCCCGCAACTACATGCACCAGTACGCCGCCTTCCTCCAGTGGGCCGCCCAGAACGGCATGATCGGCGCCTACGTCGAATACAGCCCCGGCGAGAGCTGGTACCTCGACGGCGCCAAGTACTGGATCCTTGCCCAACTCCTGGCCGACCCCTACCAGGACGTCGACCTGCTGTGGAAGCAGTACTGCCGGGACATGTTCGGCCCCGCGGGCGAGCTGATGTACCGCTTCCACCAGCATTTCCAGGACAAGTTCGTCCACGCGCCCGAGCACATCATGCTGGCCGACGTGCCCCGCCAGGAGCCCGCGCTGTTCAGCCCGGACGACCTGGCCTACCAGCGGTCGCTGCTGGAAGGGGCCATCCGGCTCACCGCCGGGGACGAGTTGATCCAGCAGCGGCTGGCCAAAGTCTTGCGGTACTTCCGGGCCCACGAGCTGTTCGCCCAGGCGACGTACCTGCCCAACAAGCTGGACCGCCAGTTCGCCGGCGAGGGCATCAACAAGCCCCTGCTGGCGTTCTACGTCAACGACGACGGCAGCAAGCTGGACGAGGCGATCCGCTATTACCACACCCGGCGGACGGTCGCCCCGGACGACAACTACATGGAGGTCCGTCTCGGGATGCCCGTCAGCTACGTCAACAACTACACCCGCCCCCTCGCGGGCCTGCTGGGAACGATCCGCCGCCAGACGCTGGGTGACGCAGCGTCGAACAAGGCCGACCGCGCGTCGGCCCGGGCGATCGTCGACCGCTCGGTGGCCCTGCTTCGCGAGAACCTGCCCGAGCGGCGGATCGACGACCGCGTGCGGTTGCTGGAGGGCATCCTGGGCAAGATGCTGTGGGTGCCGGCGGTCGGGCCCGGCGAGGGGCCGAAGATCGACGGCGATCTCTCCGACGCGTGCTGGGCCAAGGCGGCTGTCCTGGACGATTTCACCGAGCGCGACACGCTGCGCCGCTCGAAGCACCAGACCAGGGGCAAGCTGCTGCGATGCGGCGACAAGCTGCTGCTGGCTGTCGAGTGCCGACAGGACGGGCCCATCTGGGCCCAGTCGCCCAAGGACACGCTGACCGGCACGCACATCTGGCGCGAGAGCGGCATCGAGGCCTTCTTCGGCCCGGCCACGGCGGAGGATCCCCCGCCCTACGCCCAGTACGTGATCAACGCCTTCGGGGCGTTCCGCGGGTTCGGCCAGGCCAAGGACAACCGCGACGGCGTCCAGGTCGAGGTGAAGCTCGACACGGACCAGGGCGTGTTCGTCATCGAGGCGGCGCTGCCGCTCAAGGCGGGCTCGTACGACTACGCGGCCTGCAAGACCCTGACCTTCAACGTGGGAAGGATGATCTACACCCGCGACAGCTACGAGTCGGACGTGATCGTCGGCTGGTACCCGATCTTCCGGACGATCTCCGACCCGGCCTCGCGAAGCCTGATCTTCCTGGAATGAGGACGACGATGAGACCATGTGCGTGGCTTGTGATCGTGGCGGCGGCGGTGGGGGAGTTGGCGGCGGCGCCCGCGCGGGCGGAGGTGGCGCTGGCCCGCGAGGGCAAGGCCCTCGCGACGATCGTGCTGTGCGATCGGCCGATCCCGGCCGAGCGGACCGCGGCGCGGGAACTGGCGGAGTACCTGGGCAAGGCGACCGGGGCGACGTTCGCCGTGGTCGGCGAGGCGGACAAGCCGAAGGACGCCCCCGCCATCTATCTCGGGCCGACCGCCTTCGCCAAGGGGGCCGGCCTGGACACGGCCGCCTGGGGCGCCGAGCGGTGGGCGATGCGGACGGTGGGCCGCGACCTGGTGCTGACGGGCGGGCGCCCGCGCGGCACGCTCTACGCGGTCTATCACTTCCTGGAAGACGTCGTCGGCGTGCGGTGGTGGAACCCGTTCGAGGAGCACGTGCCCAACAAGCCCGCGCTCGCGGCGGGGGAGCTGGACCGCACCGGTCAGCCCCGCTTCAACTACCGCGACATCCATCTGCTCTACGCGCACGACGACGGCCGCTTCGCCGCCCGCCACCGCATCAACGCCCGGGGCTTCGGGGCGCTGTCGAGCGACTATGGCTGCGGGCCCTACTACGGCCCGCCTAACGGCGTGCACACGTTCTACATGTACATCCCGCCCGACACGTACTTCGCCGACCATCCCGAGTGGTTCTCCATGATCAAGGGCAAGCGGACGCGCGAGCGGGGCCAGCTCTGCCTCACCAACGCCGCCCTGCGGGCCGAGGTGGTCAAGCGCCTGCGGGAGTTCATCGCCAAGGGCCAGGCGGCGGCCGACAAGGCGGGCCGACCCGCACCCGTCGACTTCGACATCTCGCAGAACGACTGGTACGGGCAGTGCGAGTGCCCCGCGTGCAGCGAGCTGGCCAAGCGGGAGGGTTCGCAGGCCGGGCCGCTGCTGGACTTCCTCAATCACGTGGCCGACGCCGTCGCCAAGGACTATCCGCAGGTGCGGATCAACACGCTGGCCTACCAGTACACCGAGGACCCGCCCGCGACGATCCGCCCGCGCGACAGCGTCATGCCCCGCCTGTGCGACACCAACGCCAACCTCCTCCAGCCGATCACCCACGCCGACAACCGCCCCTTCGCCGAGCGCCTGGCCCGCTGGGGCAAGGTCGCGAAGAACCTGCGGATCTGGGACTACGCCGTCACCTACACCGCTTACCCGGGGCTGCCTCTGCCCACCGCCCACACCTACGCGCCGGACTACCGCTACTTCGCCGCCCACAACGTCCAGGGCGTGTTCACCGAGCACGAACACTCCATCCTGGCCGACATGCGGGACTACAAGATCTACCTCATGATGAAGCTGCTGGAAGACCCCGACCGCAGCGACGCCGAGCTGACGCGCGACTTCTGCGACGGCTTCTACGGCCCGGCCGGCCCGCACGTCAGGCGCTACCTCGACGACCTCCGCCAGGTGGCCGACAAGAGCGGCTCGAACGTGGACTGGTTCCCCGCGCTGTCCAAGTACCGCTACCTGACGCTCGACTTCGTCCGCTCCGCCCAGGCCACGTTCGACGAGGCCGAGCGGGCCCTCGCGGGCGACGAGCCGCGGCTGCGGCGTCTGCGCCACGCCCGCCTGCCGCTGGACCGCGCGTGCCTGGTGTTCTGGCCCGGGCTGATGCGGGAGTGGACCGCGGGCGGGGGCAAGCCCGAGCAGATACCGCTGGATCGCGACGCGATCGGCAAGCGGGCGCGCCAGGCCTGGCACGAGCAGGTGGACCTGCGTTTCCCGGCCGGTCAGCGGCCCGGCGAGAAGGCCAAGGCCGACCAGGAACTCGACCCGCTGCTGGCCCGCAAGGCGTTCGTCCCGCTGCCGGAGAAGTTCCGCCACCTGCCGCCCGGGCGCGTCTTCGACTTCACCGCCGACCAGTCCAACAACTGGAAGGACCAGGCCAGGCGCGTGCCGGACGAGCAGGCCGAGAGCGGCGTGGCCAACCGCCTGGAACTGACCGACGCCGACATGGCCAAGTACAAGCTGCCCATGCCCTGGGGCGCGTACGACACCGCAGCCAAGCGCGGGCTCGCCTCCGCGAGCATCAAGGGCGAAGATGTCAGCGGCCCGGGCTACCACTGGTACAAGCTCCCGCCGGCGACCCTGACGGCGTCGAGCTACGTGTACTTCTTCTGGAGCTGGATCATCCAGGTGCCGGTGGAGTCAGCCGTCGACGCCAAGGCCCCGTCCCCCCGCTGCGAAGTCTGGGCCCGCATCAAGTTCGAGGGCCCCGGCTTCCCGCACGGACAGGGCGGCCGGAAGAACGCGATCTACATCGAGCGGGTGGTCGTCGTGCGACTTGACCAGGACGGTCCGGCCCGCTAGAGTGATGCGTGACCCGTGACGGTCACGGGACGGCCGACATGCCGGGCCGAGCCTTCGTCCGTGCGGCATTTTTGAGAGGATGAACCGATGACAGTTCGACAGTTTGTGGTGATGGGCGTATGCGTGGCGCTGGCCGGGGCGGGCATGTGGGTCTATGCCGGGGCCGACGCCGAGGACTTTGACGGGTCCAAGCCGGCCCAGAAGGTCGTCAACCCCGGCAACAAGGCTTTCTACGGCGCCGACGGCGCCTACGACGCCGCCAAGGCCAAAGACGCCTACTTCCAGATGATGCGGGCCTTCAACTATCCCATCCCCAAGGTCCTCAAGACCGACAGCTTCTGGGTCTGCGACTTCCTCAGCCGCGACTTCGAGAAACTCGGCATGGGCGGCATCTTCTGGGAGAACGAGCACAACACCTACGGCCAGGCGGGCGACAAGAAATACGCCGGCGACTTCAAGGACCAGAAGTTCGGCTACCTCGGGCACGAAATCTACCTCCTGCCCGGGCAGATGCTCCCCGAGCACCGTCACACCGGCGGAAACGACGGGTACGGCCCGAAGATGGAGGCCTGGCAGGTCCGCTACGGGTCGGTCACGTTCTTCGGCCAGCACAAGGGCGCCGGGGACGAGAAGTCCATCGACGAAATGCCCGAGTCCGAGCGGCCCTGGGGCTATGGCCAGGACTGGTTCAAGAGCAAGTACTTCGCCAAGCGGTCGGCCGGCGAGATGTACAAGCTGGTGGACCCCGAGTCGTGGCACTTCCAGCGCGCGGGCCCCAACGGCGCGATCGTCAGCGAGTACGCCACCTACCACAACCACGTGGAGTTCAGCAAGCCGGGCATGGAGTTCAAGTGCTCGCCCGCCAAGTAGGCCGCGGGCAAACCAGCACGACGTAACGGACGCAAAGGACACAAGGGACCCGAAAGTCCCTTGTGTCCTTGCGTCTATTCCTTCGGCTCGGACATCCGCTTGTACACCTCGTCCGACACCTTCCGCCCCGCCAGCGTCTTGGCGGGAATGACCCCGTACAGCTCGGGCCGCCGCCCGGCCATCAGGACCGCCCGGAAGTCGGTCCGCTTCTCGGGCACGGTCCTGGGGTAGTAGCCCGCCAGGTAGCCCGGCTTGCCCGCCCGGCCCGGCTGGTCGCTTCGGGCGAACCAGACTCGGCCCGCGTCCAGGTCCAGGTCCGCCGTCACCACGCCCTCGCACCAGTAACCCGTCGCAGCCAGGGGGTACCCGTACGGGTCCACCACGTAGCTCCTCTGCGTCACGTCGGACATGGGGAAGTGGGCCGGCACCATCCACACCGCGTTGTCCAGGGCCCTGGCCTGCTGGAGCCACAGGTTGACCTGCCCCGACGCCCCCCACGACTGCGACGGGCAGAACACCACCTCCGCGCCCTGGATCGCCAGCGCGCGGGTGATCTCGGGCGAGTAGATGTCCCCGCAGAGGATGATCCCGATCACGCCGAAATCCGTGGCGAACACCGGCAGCTCGACGCTGTCGCCGTACTGCGAGATGCGGTACTTGCCCACGACCTTCCCGCTGCGGTCCCACAGGAACGCCCACGACGCCCGCCCGCGCTTCTTGTAGGGGATCTGCGGCTCGCGAAGGCCCCCGATGACCGCGTAGGTCTTGTGGCGCCGGCAGACGTCGGAGACGATCTCGAACGCCTTGGCCGCCGCGGGCGTGTCGGTGGCGAAGCCGAACTCCGACATCACGATCACGTCCGGACTGCGCCGCCCCGCCTCGTCCAGGATCTTCGCGAACGCCGACTGCGGGTCCGGGCTGGGCCCGTGAGCCGCCGTCACCTGCGCGACCGCCACCCGCACCTGCCGCTTGACCGGCCTGGCCTGCACCTGCTTGATGTCCGCCTTGGCCAGCGGGGCGAACAGGCGGCGGTCCTCGATGAAGGTCAGGTGGTAGATGCTCTTCTCCCGCCGCACCTCGACGCCCGCCACCGCCAGGCCCGGGCGATGCCCGCTGTCGGCCACGATCGTCCCGTCGCGGTCCACCACCCACGCCCGGCCCAGCGGGCAGCCCGCGTAGCTCGGGTGGTTGCTGCACAGGTAGGGCAGGTCGCCCGCGTAGGCGCCGCTCACCAGCGTCACGTGATTGTCGATCGCGCGCACGCGGGCCGTCACCTCCAGCGGCCAGATCTGAGGCACCGCCTCCACCGTGTGCGACCAGAGGATGATCTCCGCCCCCTCCAGCGCCAGCACCAGCGGCACCTCGGGCCAGTAGTGGTCCGTGCCGATCATCAGGCCGATCTTCCCCAGCGGCGTCTCGAACACCCCCAGGGCGTCGCCCAGGGCGATCGGCTCGTCCGGCAGCCGGTGGGTCTTGCGATAGCGACCGATCTGACCCCCGTCCGGGCCGATCAGGTAGCTGGTCAGGTACGTCTTGTCGCCCGCCTTCTCGCGGAGGTTGGCGGCCACGTACAGCCCGTGCCGCTTGGCCGCCTGGCTGATTGCCTCCAGCGCCGCCTTGGCGTCCGCCCCGCCCTCGGTCTTGACGCACTCCTGCGGCAGACAGACGATCTGCGCCCGCTCGCCCGCCGCCCGTTCCAGCACCCCCAGCACCGCCTCCAGACTGCGGCCCTGGTCGCTCCAGAGCTGGCACGCCCCAGCCAGGCGGACCGCGCCCGGCGCCCGCTCCGCCGCCCCCGCTCGCCCAGCCGGCAGGACCGGCCAGATCAAAACCAGGACTGCGACCACGCACCACTGGATCAGCCGGGACGTTCGGGCGGGACCGGACATGGCAGGCTCCTTTCTCAGGAGGAAGCGAGAATGATCAACCAGACCATACCCGCTCCCCCCCGGTCGTTCAAGCCCGGCCCCGGCGGGGCGGCGCACAGACCGGTGTCGCGACCTGCCGCCGCTTGCCCCGCCAGTCGGGCAGGGTATACTCGACCGGGACCGACGCGGACCTGCGGGCCGAGAGGACCATCATGAACCGTCACCTGTGCATCGTGTGGCCTTTCCTGGTTGCGGCACTGGGACTGACCGCCCGGGCCGAACCGCCCGGGCCGCTCGCCCGGCCCACGCCCCGGCAGGTCGCCTATCAGGACATGGAGTTGCAGATGTTCGTCTGTCTCGATCCCTGCACCTGGCAAGGACGGGAGTACGACAACCACTCGACGCCGCCGGCGCAGATCAACCCCGACAAGCTCGACGCCGAGCAGTGGTGCCGCGCCGCCAGGAACTTCGGGGCGGGGCAGATCCTCTTCGTGGCCAAGCACACCGGGGGATTCTGCTGGTGGCGGACCGAGACGTCGAAGTACGGCGTCAAGGAGACGCCTTTCCGCGAGGGCAAGGGCGACGTGCTGGCCGAGGTGGCGGCCGCGTGCAGGAAGCACGGGCTCAAGCTCGGCATCTACGTCTACCCCGGCGACGACCAGTGGGGGGCGGTGATGGGCGGCGGGGGCAAGACCAGGGACCCCGCAAAGCAGGAGGCCTACAATCGCGTCTTCCGCAGACAGATGACCGAGGTGCTGACGCGATACGGACCGGTACACGAAGTGTGGTTCGACGGCTCGTGCGTGATCGAGGTGGGCGACATCCTCAAGAAGCACTGCCCGGAGGCGATGGTCTTCCAGGGCCCGCACGCCACGCTTCGCTGGGTGGGCAACGAGGCGGGCTACGCGCCGTACCCGGCCTGGAACGCGGTGCGGAAGAAGGACGCCGCCACCGGCATCGCCACCGCCGCCCACGGCACGCCCGACGGCGAGGTCTGGATGCCGCTGGAAGTCGATACCGTCCTGCACGAGCACTTCTGGTTCTGGAAGAGCAACAACGCCCGCCACCGCCGCAGCCTGGCTAAGCTCATGGACTGCTACTACAAGTCCGTCGGGCGCGGGGCCGTCCTGCTGCTCAACTCCTGCCCCGGCCCCGACGGGCTGATCCCCGAAGGCGACATGGCCCTCTACGAGGCGTTCGGGAAGGAAATTGCCCGGCGCTTCGCCAAGCCGCTGGCCGAGACCTCCGGCCGCGGCCAAACCGTCGAACTGGACCTGGGCAAACCCACGAGCGTCAATCACGTGATCGCCATGGAAGACATCGTCCATGGCGAGCGCGTGCGGGCCTACCGCATCGAAGGTCTGGGCGGCGACGGGCAATGGGCGACCCTCTTCGACGGCGGGCTGTCCATCGGGCACAAGAAGATCGACCGGTTCGCGCCGGCCACCGTGTCGCGGATCCGCCTGAGCGTCACCCAGTCGGCCGACACGCCGCTCATCCGTCGCCTGGCTGCCTACTCGGTTGAGGGTGCGGGCGGCTCGCGATCGCTGGTGGATGCCGCCTGGGCCTTCGACGAAGGTGCCGGCCTCATCGCCCGCGCCTCGGGGGCCGACTGGCCCGCCAGACTCGCCGGTCCCGTCTGGGCGGCCGGTCGCTCGGGCAAGGCCCT
Source organism: Planctomycetota bacterium (assembly GCA_022705325.1). Taxonomy (GTDB): domain Bacteria; phylum Planctomycetota; class Phycisphaerae; order SM23-33; family SM23-33; genus MWDR01. Next base: position 56,848 of record JAKJER010000028.1, read on the forward strand.
GGACTTCCGCACCCGCCACGACTGCGTCGCGCTGGGCAACGTCGCTCCGGGCGAGCGCGACTTCACCCTGGCGGCCTGGGTCTTCCCGCGCTCCGTCCCGGCTGGGCAGGCCCGCATTCTCGCCAAGGAGCGTATCAACGTCGGCGCAAACCAGTTCCGCCTCTACCTGCACGAGGGCGGACGGCTGGGCTTCGCGATGACCGACGCCAGCACGTCCCTGCCATACCCGTTCATCACCTCGCCCGGCAGCGTCCCGCTCAAGGCGTGGACGCACGTCGCGGTCACCCGGCGCGGGGCGGACTTCGCGCTCTACGTCAACGGCCAGGCCGCCGCCCGCTCCCGCTCGCCGCGCGTTCTCAACCACGAGAACGAGGAAGAACTGCGGATCGGCGCCTGCACCGCCGCCGCGGGCGACGGTGCCGACTACGCCTTCGACGGCCTGATCGACGACGTCCGCATCTACGCCCGCGCCCTGCGCGAGGCGGAGCTGGCCGACCCGGCCCGCCTGCCCGATCCGCTTTGGAAGTCGCTGGAGCGGTGGACAGAGTCTACCTTCGCCGCCGACTGGAAGACCTGGACCGTCGATCTCACGCCCGGCATCGCCGCCCCCGGCGAATTCGAGCTGGACTTCCGCAAGACGGCCGGGCCGGGCGAAATCGAGATCCGCTCGGTGGAACTGCTCATTGCCGGCCAGCCCATCGCGGGCCGGGCCAGGCCGCTGGACGGATCGCCCGGACGCTTCATCGTCTACCGCATGGAGCAGACCTCCGCCGACTCGCCCTCCGCCGCCCGCGTCACCGCCCGCTTCGCCAACGGCAGGCCGTGCGCGGGCCAGGTCCGCATCCGACCGCGCCAGCAGGCCGAACGGAAGTGAACCGGACCCTCGACGCGGACACTCTAACGGTCCGGACACTTCACGCAGTCTCATCCCGGGCCACGTGGCGGGATTTCAGCAAGCGCCTCCACCGGGCCCAATTGAGAACAAAATTGTGCGCTCATTCCGAGCCATATGACGTAAATGTAACATAAGTGCCTGGCGAGAAATGGTGGTATCTGTTTATATTTCATATACTTATGGCAATATCGGGCATTTGGCACACCCCGTGCAACGTATTGGTTGAAGGTTACCGTCCAGCCCGAGGACAGCCAGTTCGGTCTGGAACGGCATCGAAAAAGCTGGCTGACACAGCAGACAGACCGTCCCTTTGGGAAAAGGAACCCTGCCATGAATTCCAGTATTCGCAGAACCGCCGTCAGTGACATCAGCAACGCCACGCCCGTCGCGGGGCACGTCGACTACATTGCCAAGCCCGTGCAGACCGTCTATGGCGAGCACGTCTTCAACGAGTCGGTACAGCGTGCCCGGTTGCCCAAGGCCGTCTTCAAGGCCCTCCAGAAGACCAACAAGGCCGGCGAGCCGCTGGATCCGAACATCGCCGACGCCGTCGCGGTGGCCATGAAGGACTGGGCCGTCGAGCACGGGGCGACCCACTTCACCCACTGGTTCCAGCCGATGACCAACCAGACGGCTGAGAAGCATGACAGCTTCATCACGCCGACGGCCGAGGGCGGCGCCCTGGCCGAGTTCAGCGGCAAGGAGCTGGTTCGCGGCGAGCCGGACGCCAGCAGCTTTCCCTCGGGCGGCTTGCGGGCCACCTTCGAGGCTCGCGGCTACACCGCCTGGGACTCGACCAGCCCCGCCTTCATCCTCGACAACCCCAACGGCGCCACGCTGGTCATCCCCACCATGTTCCTGAGCTGGACCGGCGAGGCCCTGGACAAGAAGACCCCGCTGCTGCGGTCCATGGAAGCCCTCTCCAAGCACGCCCTGCGCGTGCTCAAGCTCTTCGGCAACAGCGCGGCCAAGCGGGTCTTCACCACCGTCGGCTCGGAGCAGGAATACTTCCTGATCGACCGCCGTTTCTACCTGGCCCGTCCCGACCTGGTCAACACCGGGCGGACGCTGTTCGGCGCCAAGCCGCCCAAGGGCCAGGAGATGGAAGACCAGTACTTCGGCTCGATCCCCGAGCGGGTGCTGGCGTGCATGGCCGAGGTCGAATACGAGCTGATGCGCCTGGGCGTGCCCGTCAAGACGCGCCATAACGAGGTCGCCCCCAGCCAGTACGAGATCGCGCCGATCTTCGAGACGGCCAACCTGGCCACCGACCACCAGATGCTCGTGATGGAAGTGCTGCGGAAGACGGCCACCCACTACGGCCTGGCCTGCCTGCTGCACGAGAAGCCCTTCGCCGGGATCAACGGCTCGGGCAAGCACAACAACTGGTCGATGTGCACCGACCTGGGCGAGAACCTGCTCGAACCGGGCGACACGCCGCACGCCAACGCCCAGTTCCTGGTCTTCTGCGCCGCCGTCGTGCGAGCGGTTCACCGCCACGGCGGGCTGCTTCGCCTGGCGGTCAGCGGCGCGGGCAACGATCACCGCCTGGGCGCCAACGAGGCCCCGCCGGCCATCCTCAGCGTCTTCCTGGGCAGCCAGCTCACCGAGATCTTCGCCCAGCTCCAGAAGGGCAAGGCCAAGGGCGGCAAGGCGGCGGGGCACATCACCATCGGCGTGAGCCACCTGCCCAAGCTGCCCCGCGACGCGGGCGACCGCAACCGCACCAGCCCCTTCGCTTTCACGGGCAACAAGTTCGAGTTCCGCGCGGTCGGCTCCAGCCAGAACGTCTCCGGGCCCAACACCGTCCTCAACGCCATCGTTGCCGAGTCGCTGGACTACGTGGCCAGCGAGCTGGAAAAGGCCGTCAAGGGCGGCACGGACATCAACAAGGCCATCCAGGCCCTGCTGGCCCAGATGATCGCCGACTTCAAGCCCATCCTCTTCGAGGGCGACAACTACTCCGCCGCCTGGTACGAAGAGGCCGAGAAGCGAGGCCTGCCGAACCTGCGGACGACCGTCGACGCCCTGCCGCTGACGACCGCCAAGCAGACGGTCAGCCTGTTCACCAAGTACGGCGTGTACAGCGAGCGCGAGCTGCACAGCCGCCAGGAAATCCTCCTGGAGAATTACTGCAAGACGATCAACATCGAGGCCCTGACCGCTTCCATGATCGGCCGGCGGATGATCCTGCCGGCCTGCCTGAAGTACCAGGCGGACGTGGCTGGCGCCATCAACGGCGCGGCCGCCGTCGGCGCCGCCTGCGAGTCGCAGAAGCGTCTGCTCACCGACCTGGTCGCCAGCATCGGCGCCCTCCAGGACGCCCTGGACGTCCTGGACAAGGCGACCGCCGGTCAGCCCCACGGCGATGCCCTGGCCCACGCCAAGCACCAGCGCGACACGCTGCTGCCCGCGATGGCGGACCTGCGGGCCAAGGCCGACGCCCTGGAAGAAGTCGTCGCCGACGAGTACTGGCCCCTGGCCACCTACCAGGAGATGCTGTTCATCCGGTAATCGTGAACGAGTCCTTTTCCCCGGCGGCCGGGACGGGTGGCTCTGCCATCCGCCCGGCCGTCGTCATTCCGGCACAGACCGTCGCGGACTCTGAAGATTGCAGACGCACCCCAGGTTCATTCGATCCCGCGGCTGCCATTTCTAACATTGCTCCCACGCAGCGGTGGAGCGCCGAAGCCTTTTCTCTTATAATGCCCGGCATCGAAAGGGAAAGCTGACATGTGGATGCATCGACTCACACTAGCGGCAGTGATGGCGGCGGGCCTGACGGCCGGTTGCCAGCGCAGCCCGTTCGCCTCGCCCCAGGGCGTGCCGGTAACCAAGCCCACACACGCCACCACCCTGCCTGTGGCCCAGCCGACGGAGATGGCCGCGACCGAGCCGGCGCCGACCGTCCCCGTCCCGCGCGTTGAGCCCACGCCGCCCCCCGCGACCCAGCCGTCCGAGCTGAGCACGACCCTGCCGGCCGGGCCGTCCATCACGGCGCCCGGAGCGCGCCCCAAGCCCGCTCCGCCGACCTCCGCCAAGCCCCTGGCCCCGGGCGAAGTCGTCGCCGTCTCCGCACTCCAGGTCAACGACAAATTCGTCAGCGTCGGCGAGATTCTCCGCCTGGCCCACCGCGAGCTGGACCAGGTCCCCAAGAACATCACCGAGTCCACCTTTCGCCTGCGGGCGGCCGAGATCATCCACGAGGTCATCCGGGGGCGGATCACCCAGCTCCTGGTCCTCCGCGAGGCCACCAAACGCGTCACCGAGGAGATGACCAAGCAGATCGACAAGGAACTGGCGGACCTCAAGAAGGAGTGGGTCGTCGAGATCGGCAAGGGCAGCGTCCAGAAGCTGGAGGCCGTGCTGCGGGAAGACGGCACGAGCCTCAAGGAACTGCTGGAGGACGAGCGCAACCGCCTGATCTCCCAGGCCTATCTCCGCGAGAAATTCATCGCGTCGATCTACGTCAACCATCGCATGCTCATGGACTACTTCCGCAAGCACCAGGCGGAGTTCTCCAGCGACAAGCAGGTGCAGATGCAGTTGATCGCGGAGCCCGAGGCGGCGTTCCTGAACCGCGAGGCGACCGGGCAACCCACCGCCGCCGAGAGGGCCCGCGCCCGCGACCAGGCCCGCGCGGTCATCGAACAGTGCGCCGCCGAACTCAAGAACGGCGCGGACTTCGGCGAGCTGGCAAAGAAACGCTCCAAGGGCCTCAAGGCCGAGCAGGGCGGGCTGTGGCCCATGCTCTCGGCGGGCAGCTTCAAAGAGACCCGCGTCGAGGAAGCCGCCTTCGCCATGACCAAGGGCCAGGTCAGCGACATCATCGAGACGCCCTCCGGCTTCTTCATCGTCAAGGTCGCCGACGTCAAGCCCGGCAAGGTCGCCGACTTCGAACAGGTGCAGGAGCAGATCGAGTCCGCCCTCCGCCAGCAACAGTACCGCCGCATGACCGACACCTACCTCCAGGACATGCTCCGGCACGCCACTATCGTCCACAACGAAGAGTTCACCCGCCTGGCCATCGACAGGGCGGTCAACAAGTACTGGCAGAAGACGACCGGAAACAGGGAATAAGGGCCAGGGAACAGGGACTAGGAAATAGGGAGTAGGGAACAGGGACTAGGGAATAGGGGAAAGGGACGAGGGAATAGGAATCGGGAGGCGATCGCCAGTCGCGAATTGCTGGTCCGTCGTGCCAGCCTGCTGGAGTGTGATAGGATGTCAGGGCGGGCCGGCGTCGTCAGGGCCGGCCCCGGAGACCCCATGCTGATAGTCGTTCTGATTGCGTTCGTGGTGGCGCTGACGCTGATCCAGCCGCCGATCGCGGATAATCTGCTGGCCCCCTCGTGGATTACCGCGGTGGCGGCTGCGGCGTATCTGCTGCTGGCCGCCGCGCTGACGGCAGCCAACACCGCCTCCGCGGTCAGGCGGCTGAAGGAGGGCGCGGGCGTCCGCCGCAGGGGCCCCTTCACCGCCCTGCTGTCGGGCCTGGAGCAGTTCTGGCTCATCGGCGGCCTGGCGATACTCATCTTCGCGGGCTACGGGCAGTGGGCCATGTTCGACCTGAACGTCGCCGGCACGGCCCTGGTCGACCTGCCCCTGCTGAGCAAGCTGGTGGTGCTCGCCCCGTTCGTCGTGGCGGTCGCCCTCTGCTGGCTCATCGACTATCCCCTGCACAAGGCCATCCGCCAGCGGGTCTACAAAAGCGAGCTGGCAGCCGGTCGGCCCGCCAAGCCCCCCTGGACGCGCGGGCAGTATCTGGCCTACAACTTCCGCCACCACCTGTTGTTCGTGGCCGCCCCGGTCCTGCTGATCCTGCTGGTCAAAGACCTGTTCATGCTGTACGCGGCGCCGGTCCTTGAGCCGGCGCTGGGGGCCTATGCCGACCTGGTGCTGCTTGGGGCGATCCTTCTGGTGGCCGGCGGGGTGTTCCTGACCGCGCCGCTCATGCTGGTGCGGATCTGGCACACCCAGTCCATGCCCGACGGGCCGCTGCGCCGCGAGCTGGACCAGGCGATGGCCCGCATGCACCTGCGATGCCGCGACATCCTGATCTGGAAGTCGGACTCCGCCATCGCCAACGCCGGCGTCATGGGCCTGGTGGGGCGCTTCCGGTACGTCCTGCTCAGCGATCTGCTGCTGGAGAACATCGACCTGGGCGAGATCAAGGCCATCTTCGCCCACGAGGCCGGGCACATCGTCCACCACCACATCTTCTATTCCGCCCTGTTCGCCTTCGCCAGCGTCGGCCTGTGCGGGGCCGCCGGAGACGTGATCCATTCCCTGGCCCACGCGGAGTGGCTGGCGGAGGTGGCTACCCTGGCCTTGCTGGCCCTGGCCTGGTGGCTGGGCTTCGGCTTCATCAGCCGGCGCTTCGAGCGCCAAAGCGACGTCGTCGGCGCGTGGCTGGCCAGCCGCGACTTCGTCCACACCCCCGGCGATGACCTGGTCACGCTCGACGGCGCCCTCACCTTCGCCCGGGCGCTGGAGCGGGTGGCTGTGCTCAACGGCATCGCGCCCGGCCACCGCAACTGGCGCCACGGCTCGATCAGCGACCGCATCCAGTACATCCTCGACCTGGCCCGCCACGCCCGCAGCCGCCAGGGCATCGACCGCGTCGTCCGCCGCGTCAAGCTCATGCTGTGGGCCCTGGCGTTCGTGGCCGTCGCCATCGTGAGCTGGCAGCTTATGGGGGCGTGAATCACCAGGATCGCCACGAACACAAAGAAGAAAACAGATCACAAAGACCGGTCCTCCGTGGCCAACCTTCTTCGTGATCTCTATATTTGTTCTTTGTGGTCTGGGTGTTCTTGGTGATTCGGGAGCCTCAATGGCTGAAGCGTCTGCTCAACCAGTCGCCGTCGTCACCGGCGCCTCCAGCGGCATCGGGCGCGAGATCGCCGTCGCCCTGGCTGCCAAGGGCTACCACGTGGTCCTGGCGGCCCGGCGCGAGGACAAGCTCAGCCAGACCGCCGACCTGTGCCGCCGGGAACACGCCCGGCATTTCGCCGGGCGGGAGGATGCCGCCTCCGTCATCGCCCACCCCGCCGACGTGTCCGTCCGCGAGCAGGTCGAGGACCTGGTCGACTCGACCGTCCGGCGGCTGGGACGCCTGGACGTGATGGTCAACAACGCCGGCAGCGGGCTCTTCGGCCGGGTGCACGAGCTGGACGAATCCGCCGTGCGGCGCCTGTTCGACGTGAACTTCTACGGCGCGCTGTACGGCTGCCAGGCCGCCGCCCGCGCCATGATCCCGCGACGCAGCGGGCACATCTTCAACGTCTCGTCGGTGATCGGGAGGCGAGGCACGCCCTTCCACGGGGCGTACTGCGCCACCAAGTTCGCCCTGTGCGGGCTGACCGACTCCCTCCGAGTCGAGATGATGCCTTACCGCATCCGCGTCACCAGCGTCCTGCCCACCCTGACCGACACCGAGTTCTTCGCCCACAGCGCCGGCCGCCGCCGCCCGCTCAGCGAGTTCCAGAAACGATACGGCATGATGTCCGCCAGGGTCGTCGCCCGCAGGATCGCCGCCGCCGCCGGCCGAGACGTCCCCGAGCTGGTCTTTTCCGCCGGGGGCAAGCTGCTGGTCGTGCTGGCTGTGCTCTGGCCCGGACTCGTCGACCGCATGATGAAACTCTACCACGACGACCTGGCGAGAAAGCTCTAACCGGTTCGTCGCCCAAAGCCCACGGAAGGCCTTCCGTGGGCTTTACGCAGGTGTGTTTGATGAACTCGAAGAGTCACATCCTCATCGTTGGCGCCGGCCCGGCCGGGCTGATGGCCGCCATCTCGGCCGCCCGCTCGGGCGCCCCTGTCGTGCTGCTGGAGAAGCAGGATCGCTGCGGTCGCAAACTCCAGGCTGCCGGCGGGGGGCGGGCCAACCTCGCCAACACCGCCGACAACGAGGCCTTCATGGCCCGCTTCGGCCGGCAGGGCCGATTCATGGCGCCCGCCCTGGGCGCGATGGACGTCCGCGGACTGCGGGCCTTCCTGGACGAGATCGGCGTGCCCACGTACGATGAGCGCGGGCGGGTCTTCCCTCGCTCCAACTCCGCCGCGGCGGTTCGCTCGGCCTTGGAGACCTCCTGCCGTCGCCTCGGCGTGGAGATTCGCACCGCCTCGCCCGCGCGAAGGCTCCTGCTGGAAGGCGCCGCCCAGGCGCCCGGGCGGGCGCGAGTTGTCGGTGTCGCGGGCGACGGCTGGTCGCTGCCCGCCCGGGCCGTCGTGCTCGCCTGCGGCAGCCCCGCCTACCCCAGCCTGGGAGGCTGTCGCGACGGCCTGGAGCTGGCCGCCCAGGCCGGCCACGCCATCGTCCTGCCCACCCCTGCGCTGGTGGGCCTGGTCTGCCGCGAGAGCTGGCCAGGCGGCTGCGCGGGCGTGAGCCTGGCCGACGCCCGCGTCTGGATCGCCCGCCCCGGTCACAGCAAGGCCGGCGTCCGCGGCGAGGTCCTTTTCACGCACCGCGGGCTGTCCGGCCCGGCCGTACTGGACATCTCCGGCGAGGTCGCGGCCCTGCTGGCCAGATTGACGCCCGTTCCGATCGCCCTGGAATTCTGCCCGGACGTGTCGGCCGACCAGTGGCGGCGCCGCCTGGACGCCTGGCGCCGCGACCACGGCGCCCGCACCGTCCGCACCCTGCTGGACGAGCACCTGCCCGCCCGACTGGCCCGCGCGCTGTGCGAACTGGCCGGCCTGGCCCCGCTCACCGACGCCGCCCACGTCACGAACGAACAGCGCGAGCGGCTGCTGAGAATCCTGACGGGCCTGGAGCTGGCGGTGACGGGCACGGCCGGCCTGGACGGCGCCATGGTCGCCCGCGGGGGCGTGGTCCTCCGCGAGGTCGAGCCGGGCACCCTCGAAAGCCGCCTGTGCGCCGGCCTGTTCTTCGCGGGCGAACTGCTGGACCTCGATGGCCCCACCGGCGGATACAACCTCCAATGGGCGCTGGTCAGCGGAAGCCTGGCCGGCCAGTCGGCAGGTAACTCAGGCCCGCCTGCCTCAGACTAGAGACCCTGCGCTCCCGCTTGCGGCAACGCCTGCTCTATCGCGGATCATTGACCGGCTGGAGGCGGTCGATTCTCGGCGCGGTGCGGGTCACCATGGGCACCGGGTAGCGCGAGCCGGCCGGCGGGTCGGGGATTCTCCGCACCTCTTCATCTCCGCGGTAGACGCAGTTGCAGTCCACCCACGCGATGAGGCGCAGCAGGTCCTCGCCCTCGATGCGGACGTTGTTGTGCTTGCCGTCGGTCACCCACCGGATCAGCCGGCTGGTGGACGAGAGCATGGTCATCGGTTCCAGCGGCCCGTAGCGGTGGTGCACCTCGACATTGAGGCAGCCCGCCAGCCCCAGCGCCGTCCCCTTGCCCGCGGGTTTGGGCCCGCCCCAGGCCTGGCCCACCAGCGTGAGGTAGGGCTCCTTGAACGGCAGGAGGGCAGGATCTTCGATGCCGCGCTCGGCGACCCCGCCGCGGAGGGTCAGGTCGAGCTTCGCCCGCCCCTTGCCCTTGCCCTGGTGGCAGCGCCCGCAGTGTTTGTCCAGCACGGGCTGGCAGAACCGTTCGTAGCTGATGGACACGTTGGCGCCCCACGGCGGGGGCGTGAGCTTCGACGGCGCGCGGCGAAGGGCCAGTGCCTGGGCAGGCTGGGGGCTGACGCTGTGCAGCGAGTGGCAGCCGAGGCAGCCGCGGGTCTCGCCGGGCATCACGCCGGTGAACGATCGCATGAGCTGGAGGCATCGCTGGTCGGCGTCCAGCAGTTGGAAATGCAGGGCCGCGCCGGCCGGCGCCTCGAACGCCACCGACCCGTCCGGCTGGATCGGCGCGGTGCCCAGGATCCGTTTGACGCCGTCCTCCTGGATGATCGAGATGGCCGGCCCGCTGTGCCGCCACGACTTGTAGGGCGTGGTGTAGGTCTTGGCGTCCATCTGGATGACGCGGAGGAACTTCGCCTTGCCCGGCGGCAGGGTCGTGCCCGCGTAGACGTTTGGGCTGAACAGCACGCCCGAGCCGGCCGGCTCGCCCGCGCGGGGCCAGGTCACGCGCTCGGGCACGATCGGCGGGCGAGCCCGCGAGCGAAGCGGGCGGGCGTACCACGCGTCGTGCCTGCCCGCGTAGATCAGCTCCCGGTTGCCGTGGACGTCCATCACGTACAGGAGGAACGGGTCCTTGGGCGTGCGGGCCGCCGAGACCAGGAAGTCCTCCTCGCCCAGCGGCCACGGGCAGCGGTACGACCAGGCGGGCCCGGCCTGGTGGTAGTCGCCCGAGGCGATCGGGTTGTTCGCGCCATCGTCGCCGCTCTCGGTCCAGCGCAGCTCGGCCGTCACCTTGGCGATGCCCTCGGGCCACTCGCGCCCGCGGTCGACGTCGAGCACGCCGATCACGCCGGTCATGACGTCGTGGTGCCCGACGCCCGCGAAGAAGACCCGCCCCGATCGCGGCGACTGGCGGGCCTCCCAGAGCATGTCGGGGTACTGGCTGGAGTTGCCCCAGTAGACGGCCTCGCCCGTGCCGTCCGGGTTGATCGTCCAGAGCTTCTGGAGCCGCCACAGCGGGCGCTCGGTGTACTCCCAGCGGGTGTAGAGAACCCGCCCGTCGTTCGTCAGGGCGGGGGTGTAGTCCGGCTCGTTGTTGCGCGAGAGGATGACGATGTTCCGCCCGTCGGCGTCGCAACGGGCCAGCACGGTGCTGGCCGAGGGCGGCAGGCACCGGACGTACGTGTGTCCCCGCGACGTGCTGAAGAGGATGTGCCCGTCCGGCAGGTAGATCGGGTCCATGTCGTCGTAGGGGCTGTTGGTGAGCTGGCGCAGGCCGTGTCCGTCCACGCCGATCTCGTAGAGGCGGAAGCTCGGCTGGTCGGGCGGCTTGAGCGAGAAGACCACGCGGTCGGCCTCGAACGACAGGTCCATCCGCATCAGGTAGCCCGCGTCGGCCGGCAGCAGGTCGCGCTCGCGCCCGTCCGGGCGCAAGCCCTCCAGCACCACCAGTCGCGAGCCGCCCCGCGAACCGTAATGGTAGCCGTTGCGATGGGCCGACTCGTGCTTGCCCGCGTAGGCGGGCGTGTCAGCCAGCAGCAGCTTGTCGAAGTCCAGCAGCGGATTGCGGAACGTGACGGTCCGTTTGACGCGTCGCACAGCCAGGTACAGCTCGGCCGCAGCCTCGGATTCCTCGTCCGCTCCCAGGGTCTTGAGCCTGGCCTCCAGGCGATCCAACTCGGCCAACTCGGCGGCGAAGACCTCGCGGGCGGCGGCGCCCTTCATCTTCGCCAGGCGGTCAGCCAGGCTCCGGGCCCAGGCGACCTCCCGCAGCGAGCGGTGCGGCGTGGGCTGGCCGAACGCCTGCGCGATCCAGTCGGCCTCGATCAGCTTGCGGGCCTGCTCGGGCGAGACGCTGCCCGTGGCCTCACGGGCGGGCACGTCCGGCGCCACGCCCCCCGGTCCGTCTATGTCGTGGCCCCATGGCGCGATGCCCATGGGCCCCAGCACGCGGGCGGCGGGCCAGGCCGAGTCGTCGAAGGCGACCTTGGTCCAGCCGGGCGGGCCCTCGCGCGAGGCCTTCCAGGCGCCCGCGGTGGGCGCAATCACCTGTGTCTTGCCCCCGCGGCGGACGCACAGCCAGCCCAGCAACCCCGCCGGGCCCGTGCCGTTCTGCACCTCGACGGCCAGCACGTTTCGCCCGGGCCGCAGCAGCCGGGCCACGTCGAAACTCTGAAACCGGTTCCACCCGCCTTGCTTGCGTCCCAGCGCCGTCGCGTTGACCCAGGCGGCGGCTGAATCGTCCCCGGTGTAGATCCACCACGCCCGCTCGATGGCCTCGCCGGCGCCCAGGTCCACCGTCGCTCGAAAGTACCGGGACTGGGCGGGCGCGCTGCGCGCGGGCTCGCCCTCGGGATACCAGATCCACCTGGCCGCGGCAGGCACGCCAAGACGAGGGGCGAGTTCGATCGCTCCCTCGCCGGCCCCCGCCAGCATCGCTACTGCCAGGGCGGCCAGCAGGGCTTGCCCGATCCGTCTTGTCGCCGCGTTTGGGGTCATGGCTGTTCCTTGTCCAGGTCAAAACTCTCCCCGGGGGCAGCACATTGCAGCGATGACGGACCTTCGCCTCGGGCAGAATAGAAAGGCGGGGACGCCCCGTACGGGCATCCCCGCCTCTATTCAACGGTTACAGGCCGAAGGTCAGCGCCGGCGTCGGCGGATATAGCCGCCCAGCGTGCCCAGGCCCAGGCCCAGCAGCGCCAGGCTCGCCGGCTCGGGGATGATCTGCACCGCGCCGGTCGGGTCGCCCACAAGCGTGAACACGGCCGGGTCGAACGTGCTCAGGTTGCCCTCGGCCGCGAAGAGTTGCAGGTACGCGTTGCCGCCCCGCTCGAACCACAGCAGGTCGATGGGATACTGCCCGGCCGTGGGGAAGTTGAACAGCATCAGGCGGGGGTTGCCCGTTCCGGTGTTGGAGTAGGTCGTGCCGCCGATGGTCAGCTCGAACCCGTCGTCGTGCGTGAGGGCGAAGGTGTAGTCGCCCGCAGTCGGGATGAACAGCGAACCGCTGGCCAGCAGGGCGAAATCGTCGTCGGCCGAGCCGGTGTCGGTCAGGAAGGGGTGGCGAACGACGTGCCCTTGCCCGCCGCCGGCCTGCGGATCGCTGAAGCTGATCCCGTGGACCAGGGCCGAGCCCTCGGCCGCGATCGCCGCGTCGCCCGGGGCCAACTCCATCAGCTCCCGGGCCTTGGCCAGGGAGTTGACCTGCCCGAACACGCCACTGTTGGCCCGCCGTTCGCGAACGACCAGGTGTCCCTCGGCGGGCGTGTCGTACTCGGACGCGAAGCCCATGACCGTGTCGGTGCTGCCCAGGGTCGAGCCGGCGCGGTTGTCGTTCCACAACGCGTCGCCGCGAATCACCCCGGCATCCTCGCCGCCGGAGTCGTTGGGCTCGCCGCTGGCCCAGTTGCGGTAGGTCATCGGCTCGCCCGTGACCCACACCCACCCGTCGCCGCGGTTGCCCGCGGGCGGATAGGCGCTGCCGCTGGTGTTGCCCGCCTCGGCGCTTCCCAGGGCCGTCGGGTCCCACCCGTCTATCGCGCTGGCGGTGGTGGCGTCGGTCATTCCGATCCACAGGTCACCGCTGCCGGAGGCCCGCACGGCATAGTTCTCCGCCGCCGAACCGATCGTCGCCAAGTGCCCGATCTGCCCCGCGTGCTGGCGCTGCTCGGCCGCGATACGCGCCTCGTCCCACGTCAACTGCGTGGTCACCGTCTCGAAGAAGTGCCCGGTCATCGGGTCGTACTTCGCGTTGCTCGCCTTCCAGAAGCCCTTGAAGTTCGGCTTGGACGTCAGGGCGGTGTCGTACTCCACGACGGAGCGGTTCATGGCCGGGTTGTCGCCCTGATCGCTGCCCATGGTCGAACCGCCGTTGTGGTCGTTCCACTGCCCGTTGGTCAGCATCTGGGCGATGTCTTCCTCGCCCGAGTTGTTGGGCTCGCCGCTGTTCCAGTTGCTGTAGGGGATCGCGACGTTGGGCTGGTCCACCCACCGCCAGCCGTTGGTGGGGCTGTTGCCCGCCTCGCTCGTGCCGAGCGTCGTCTGGAAGTTCACGCCGTCGATCTGGCTGGTGCCCGTGCTGTCGGTCAAGCCGATGACCACCGTGCCGCTGGCCAGCTTGGCCACCGTGGCGTTCTCGGCGGCGTCCTTGATGCTGGCCAGATGGCCGCTCACGCCCATCAGCGTGCTGGCGGCCGCGTTGGCCCGGTGCTGGTCCCACGTGGTCACGCTGGGAATCTTGGCGTACACGTTCCACGTGCCGCCGGCCCCGTGCTGGCCCGCCAGCAGCAGCGTGCCCGGCGGGAGCTGCACGTCCGCCGCCGCGGGCAGGGCGGCCGGGTCGCCTCCCGCAGCCAGGTGGGCCACCTGGTTGGCGGCAAGCCCCGCGTTGTAGATGGCCACGTCGTCCAACTTGACGCGGGCGAAGTAGCCCACGCTGGGCGTGCCGCCGCCGCTGTTGTCGCGGGCGCCGAGCACCACCAGGCTGTCGGTGTTGCCGATCGAGCCCGAGACGAAGTCGCTGCGCTCCAGCGCGCCGTCGACGTACAGGTCCTTGGTCCACCCGTTGTACGTGCCCACGACGTGCTTCCAGTTGGAGTTGTTGATGTTGCTGGTGCCCTGCGGGTCGTCCGTGCCGATCCCGCGGGTCGTGAAGGCGGCGTTGTTCGAGCTGCTGTACCGGCGGAGCTGCCAGCCCTGGCCCGACTCGCCCCGCTTGGAGACGAACGGTTCCCAGCCTCCGTCGGGGAAGCCTTTGGCCCACGTCGAGACCGTCAGGCCGTAGCGCAGGTCGAAGGGGGCCTCGGCCCCGGCGCTGTCGATGATGGCGTAGTGGTCGCCCGCCGTGAGATTCAGGGACTTGCCCCCGCCCAGGGCGGCTGGCACGTCGGTGTCATAGCTGCCGCCCACCAGCGTGCCGTTGTAGCCGTTGACGCTGGAGTCGTTGATGGTGTTGTCGTTAAAAGTCCAGTAGCCAACCAGGTCCGCCTGCAAGCTGCCGCACGACAACAGCAGACCGACCACCGATAGGATGATTCTTCCCTTCCTCATCGTAGTTCTCCTGAGAACAAGGTGACATGTCGGCGCCCGGGGCCTCGCATGCCCGGGCCTATATCCAGTATACGACACATGCCCGATGCGCCAAGTACGGAATTACCCTTAGCGAAAAAACGGTGCGGCGCAGGGGTCTGCCGGACATATGCCCTCCGGCTGTCGGGGCGGGATGGCGAGGTCCGCATCGAGACGGGACGAGCCGTTTTCGACAGGCAAAGCCCTTCCGCGCGCGGTCGTCTTCATCGATCGACGGTCAATTGAACCGCGTGACGGCCTCGCTGGACGGGCCGGCGTTGATGAGTTGCCCCTGGCGCGGCGGGGCGGGGCGGCGGTAACCGTTGGCGAACTTGCCGCGCCCGTTGCCGTTGGACGGCTGGGGCCTGGCCTCGAGACGCAGGTGCTTCTGGTCGCCCAGCAATTCCACCAGCTCGTCCACCAGTTCGCTCGTGGGGGTGACGGAGTGTCTGGCGTCCAGGCGAAGCTGGACGATCGTGTCCGGGCGGGTCGCGGGCCGCACGTGCAGGCAGACCGGGCAGTCGCCCTTGTGGCGTCCCAGCACGTCGCGGACCTTCTCGAACATCTCGTTGGTCGTGCCCACGGGCGTGAACAGGTGGACCTTTCCGGTCAGCGTGGGCAAGGCCCGGTCGATCGGGATGACCTCGTCGACCAGGATGTTCGGCCGCTCGCGGCTGCGGTCGACCTGCCCGCGGATGAACACGATGGCCTCGACGGCCAGCAGGCTGCCGTACTTCTCGTAGTTGTCCGGGAAGATCACCGCGTCGCACTTGCCGTAGGTGTCTTCCACGGTGAGCATGGCCATCTTCCGCCCGTCCTTCTTGGTGACGGTGTGGCGGACGGAGGCGATCATGCAGCCGATGGTGACGGCCATCCGGTCCGGGCAGTCTTCCAGGCCGCTGAGCTTGACGCCCTCGGGCAGCGAGAGACTGATCAACTCGCGGGCGTAGTGCACCAGCGGGTGGGAGGAGACGTAGAAGCCGAGGGTGTCCTTCTCGGCCCGCAGCAGCTCGCTCTCCGACCAGGGCTCGACCTTGGGGAACTTGGGTCGCTGGGCGGTCTCGCCCCCGCCGAATCCCTCCGCGCCGAAGAAGCTCATCTGCCCGCTGCGGCGGTCGGAGGCGGCCTGCTGGCCCAGTTCGATGGCGTTCTCGACGGCGGCGATCATTTCCGGGCGGGTGGCGCCGAGGCTGTCGAACGCCCCGCATTTGATCAGGGCCTCGATGGTCGCCTTGTTCACCGCCCGCAGGTCCACGTGCTCGCAGAAATGGTAGAGGTCGCCGAAACGCCCCGCCTCCTGGCGGGCGGCCAGGATCGCCTCCACCGCCTTCACGCCGATGCCCTTGACGGCCGCCAGCCCGAACCGCACCCGCTCGCCGTCGACGGTGAAGTCGCTGGCCGACGTGTTGATGTCCGGCGGGGAGATCTTCACGCCCATCCGGTCGGCCTCGGCCATGTACTGCACGACCTTGTCCGTGTCGGACGATTCGAAGGTCAGCGTGGCGGCCAGGAACTCCCGCGGGTGGTGACGCTTGAAGTAGGCCGTCTGGTAGGCCACGATCGCATAGCGCGTGGAGTGGGCCTTGTTGAAGCCGTATCCGGCGAACTTGAGGATCAGGTCGAAGAGCTGCTCGGCATCCTTCTCGGAGATGCCGTTCTGCCCGGCGCCGGTGAGGAAGTTGGGCTTCTCGGCCGCGATCTCCTTCTCCTTCTTCTTCGAGATCGCCTTGATGAGCGTCAGCGCGCGGTTGAGGGGCAGCTTGCCCAGGCGGTTGAGCACCTGCATGACCTGCTCCTGGTAGGCCATGATGCCGTACGTCTCGGCCAGGATGTCGTCGACCAGGGCATGGACCGAGGGGATCTCCTCCGTGCCGTTCTTCCGGTTGCAGTAGGAGGGGATGAGGTCCATGGGCCCGGGGCGGTACATGGCGTTGGCGGCGATGAGTTCCTCGATGCGCCCGGGCTGCATCTGGAGCAGGACGTTCTTCATGCCGTCGGACTCGAACTGGAACACGCCGTCGGTCTGTCCGCGCCGGAACAGCTCGTAGACCTCCTGGTCGTCCAGGGGGATGGCCTCGGGGTCGACGTCGACGCCGGTGCGCCTGGCCACCAGCTCGCGGGCGCGCTGGATGATCGTCAGCGTCCGCAGGCCCAGGAAGTCCATCTTCATCAGCCCGGCTTTTTCGCACGTGGGCCCGTCCCACTGGGTGATCACGTCGTCGCTGTCGCTCTGCTTGTAGAGCGGGACGAGGTCCTCCAGCGGCTCCTGGGCGACCACCACGCCCGCCGCGTGCACGCCCGCGTGGCGGGCCAGGCCCTCCAGGCTCAGCCCGTAGTCGATGAGTTCCTTGACCTTCGGGTCCTCGTCGACCATCCGCTTGAGGTCGGGCTCGGCCTCCAGCGCCGACGCCAGCGTCACCTTCGGGCCGTCGGGCACCTTCTTGGCGATCACGTCCACTTCGCCCAGGGGCACCCCCATGGCCCGCCCCACGTCGCGGACGACGGCCTTGGCCTTCAGCGTCCCGTACGTGATGATCTGGGCCACGTGACCGTACTTCTTGCGGACGTAGTCGATGACCTTCGAGCGGCCCTCCTGGCAGATGTCGATGTCGATGTCGGGGTCTTCCTTCCGCTGGGGGTCGGTGAACCGCTCGAAGAGCAGCCCGTAGCGGATGGGATCGACGTCGGCGACGCCCAGGCAGTAGCCCAGCAGGGTGGCCACGCCGCTGCCCCTGGGGGCCGCGGGGATCGAGTTGGCCCGGGCGTACTGCACGAAGTCGTTGACGATGAGGAAATACGAACTGTAGCCCTTGTCGGCGATGACCTTCAGCTCCCACTCCAGGCGTTCGACGTAGGCGTCGGGGGCGCCGCCCGGGAAGCGGCGCTTGAGCCCCTCGTAGGCCATCTTGCGAAGGTGCGCGTCGTCGGTGGTGCCCTCGGGTACGGGGAACGCGGGCAGGTGCTTGGCCTTGAAGTCCAGCTTCACGTCGCACATTTCCGCGATGCGGAGCGTGGCGTCGGCGGCGCCGGGGAACTCCGCCATCGCCAGGCGCATTTCGGCGGGGCTCTTGAGGTACAGCTCCGGCGAGTAGTCCAGGGCGGACTCCGCCAGCGTCTTGCCCGTGGAAATCGCCGTCAGCACGCGGTGGGCGGGCTTGTCCTGGCGGCGGAGGAAGTGCACGTCGTTGGTGCCCACGACGCTCACGCCGAGGTCCTTGGCCAGGGTGACCAGGTGGGGGTTCACGGCGTCCTGGTCGGCTATTCCCTGGTTCTGGACCTCGATGAAGAAGCGGTCGGCTCCGAAGATGTCGAGGTACTCGCCCGCGATCTGGCGGGCCTTGTGCGGCTGGCGCGACAGCAGGGCGGCGGGCACCTCGCCGCCCAGGCAGGCGGTGGTGCAGATCAGCCCGGCGTTGAACTGGCTCAGCAGCTCGCGGTCCACGCGGGGACGGTAGTAGAAGCCCTCGAGATACGACCGGCTGGAGAGGCGCAGGAGGTTCTTCCAGCCTTCGAGGTTCATCGCCAGCAGCAGCAGGTGGTAGGAGGCGGTCTGCGGGTTGCCCATCGAGCGGTCGTGGCGGGTGGTGGGGGAGATGTACGCCTCCAGCCCCAGGATCGGCTTGATGCCCGCGCCGGTCATCGTGTTGTAGAACTCGACCGCCCCGAACAGGTTCCCGTGGTCGCTGATGGCCAGGGCGTCCATGCCGGCTTCCTTGGCCGCCTTGGCCAGGTCCTTCATGCGGCAGCCCCCGTCGAGCAGAGAGTAGTGCGTATGCACGTGCAGGTGTACGAATCCATCCTTGGCTTGAGCGTCCATGGCAGGGACTATATCAGGGGCGAGAGGAATTGTCGATTTTCGATTTGCGATTGTCGATTTGCGGTCGGTGTTGGTAGACCATCATCCATTCGACAATCGACAATCGACAATCGGCAATCGGCAATCCCTATTCGCTGGCCGTCTCGTCCTCGGCCTGGCCTTCTTCGTGCCCGCGGAGTTGGAGGTTGTAGGCCGCCAGGATCTCCCGCCGCCCCAGCATGCCCATGATCCGCCGCGAGCCGTCGTCGGCGATCACGGGCAGTTCCTCGTAGGGCAGGCGGGCGAACTCCCACATCGCCGCCGACAGGTCCGTGTCCGGGCGCAGCGGCTGGACGCCCGGGATCACCAGGTCCTGGGCAATGGCCAGGCTGCCCATCTGGCGCTCGTAGAGAAACTCGCGGACGTCGTTGATCCCGAACAGGCCCACGTACAACCCCTCGGCGTCCACCACGGGGAAGACCGTCTGCGTCGTCCGGGTGATCAACTGCTGGATCGCCGGCATGGGCGTGTCGGTCGAAACGGTGTCGAAGCCCGCCCGCTCAGCCGGCAGGATCTCCCGCACCGTCTTGCCCTTGAGCACGTTGATGATGAAGTCGCTGCGGTGGGCGGGCGACTGGATGCGCGTCTTGACTTGCTCGCGATAGATCGACCACGGGCGGCTGAGCAGGTACGCCAGCGCCGCCACCCACATGGCGGGCAGGAGCAATTCGTAGCCGGCTGTCAGCTCGCTGACCATGATGATCGTCGAGACCGGCGTCTTGGCGGCGGCGGAGAAGAAGCTGGCCATGCCCAGGATGACGAACGCCTCGGGCTGGGGCGCCGCGGAGGGCAGGTAGTGATGGAACAGCAGCCCGACCGCGCCGCCCAGGCTGCCTCCGATGACCATCGAGGGCCCGAACACGCCGCCCGAGCCGCCCGAGCCGATGGTCAGCGAGGTGGTCAGCAGCTTGCCCAGCCCCACCACCGTCAGCACCAGCACCCCGCTCCACAGCGCGTACGGCGTGCGTCCGACCAGCGTATCCTGAAGCAGCCCATACCCGAACGACAGCACGTTGAGGCTGTGCTGCTGCGCCCGCGGGCCCACGCCGGCCAGGGCGTAGTACGCGCCCAGCCCCACCAGCCCCGTCAGCAGGGCGCCCACCATCGGCCTGAAGTGCTTGGGCAGGGGCAGGCGGGCGAACAAGGCCGTGATGCCGTAAAAGCCCCGCACGTACAGCCAGGACGCGCCCACCATCAGCACGGCCAGGACCGTCAGCGGGACCAGCAGGGCCGGGTTGTCGAACTTCAGCCCCACGACCACCATGAAGATCGGGTCGAAGTGCGATTCCGCGGCGAAGACGCCGCGCATCGACAGCCCGAACGTGCAGTAGGCCACCGTGCAGGCGATGAACGCCGGGATCAGCGCTTCGGCCTCGAAGTCCTCCTCGCGGTACATCACCTCGATGGCAAAGATGGCCCCCGCCAGCGGCGCGCGAAAGATCGCCGCGATTCCCGCCCCCAGCCCCGCCGCCAACAGGATCCGCCGCTCGTATTCCGACAGCCTCAGCCGCACCGCCAGCAGCGAGCCGAACCCCGCCCCGATCTGAGCGATGGGCCCCTCGCGACCGCCCGAGCCCCCCGTGCCGATCGTCACCGCCGAGGCCACGATCTTCACCAGCGGCACGATCGGGCGGATCAGGCCGCGGTTGCGGTGGTACGCCCGGATGGCTGCGTCCGTGCCGTGTCCCTCCGCCTCGGGGGCCAGGGTGTACACGATCAGCCCGCTGATCAACCCGCCCGCCGAAATCACCGCCAGCAGCATCCAGGGCGAGAACCCCCCCAGCAGCGTCGCAGCCGGCGCCTTCAGCACCTCGACCTCATTGATCGGCCCGCCGGGAGAATAGCCGGCCAAGAAACCCAGCCCGCCTTTGACCACCACCCCGCTGAGCACCTGGAAGGCCACCGCCCCCAGCCCGGCTACTATCCCCACCAGCGCCGCCAAGCCGATCAGCCGGGCCAATAACCGAAACTGGCCCACCCGTACGGGCAACAAGTCCTCTGTGTGTCTTTGTGTCATGGGTGTCTGCCGACCAACATAGTGCGCCGCTACCGGCGTGGCAAGCGAGAATGCCCCCGCGAGCACGGATAGACGCCAGGCAAAGCCCCCCGCAAACGGGCAGCCCGGCCCCGCCCGGTCTTGGGGCGGCCGTTCCCTGTATCATTTTCCGTGCACAATCCGCTGTTCCGCTCGTTCTGCCAAGCGGTGTTCTCTTGTCAGGAGAGGTCCATGCGATATCTGGCGTTGTTGTCGGCGTTGTGTTTGGCGTGCATTTCGCTTCAGGCCCAGGTGCTGCGCCTGGAGAATGCGGTTCTGGTCGTGGAGGTGAACGCGGCCGACGGGACCTGGTCGCTGAAGGACAAGAGCGGCCTCGCGAGTTGGCCCAGCCAGGGACGGGCGAAGCTGGCGGCCCGGTTGCCCGAGGGGGCGGTCCAGACGTCGAAGGCAGCGGCGGACTCGCTCAAGCTCGCCTGGGCGGACGGCAGCGCCGCAACCTGGACGCTGGGCGATCAGGGCAGATGCGTCGAGTTGCGATTCGACGGCCCCGCCTGGAAGGACGTCACGGTCCCGGGCGAGCTGCTGGCCGTCGCGCCCGCGGAGAAAGGCGCCGTCGTCGTGCCCGCGCGCGAGGGGCTGCTCGTGCCGGCTGGGGGCAAGCCTTTCCGCCGCACCTTCGGCGCCAGCGACTACGAGGGCTGCCACATGAACATGCTGGGCCTGCTCAAGGGCGGCTCAGCCCTGCTGGTCACGTGGGACGATGCGTACGTCTTTCCCGAGCTGGTCCGCGAGCAGCCCAAGGGCGCCGACGCCCTGCTGCGGGTGAACATCTCGCTGCGGCGCTCCGCCCGGACCGTTCGCCTGCACCCGCTTGGCAAGGGCGACGTAAACGCCCTGGGCGAGCAGTACCGACGCGTCGCCCAGGCCAAAGGCCTGGCGGTTACGCTTACGGACAAGATCGCCCGCAACGCCCACCTGGAACGGTTGATCGGGGCCTCCAACGCCAAGCTGTGGACCTGCCTGGCCCGCAGAATGAACGAGCAGAGCACGAAGGAAGAATCGGTCGAGGTGAAGTGGACATTCGACGAGGCCGCCCAGGTGGCTGAGCACCTGGCGCGGGACCTGAAGATCGATCGCTGCCTGTTCATGATCGGCGGCTGGAGCGAGGGCGGCTACGACTGCCGCCATCCCGACAACCTGCCCGCCAACCCCGAGTGCGGGGGCAACGACGCCCTGGCCGCCTTCGTGAAGCGGGTGCAGCAGGCGGGGTTCGTCGCCTGCCTGCACGACAACTACCAGGACATGTACCGCGACGCCAAGAGCTGGGACGAGTCCGTCATCGAGAAGAAGGCCGACGGCTCGCTGGTCGCCGGCGGGCGGTGGCTGGGCGGGCGGGCCTACATGGTCTGCGCGCCCAAACAGCTCGCGATGGCCCGCCGCCCTCAGAACCTGCCCGAGATCCGCCGGCTGTTCGGGCCGTGGGCCTACTTCATCGACTGCACGTATGCCGTCGGCCCGCGAGAGTGCCACGACCCCAAGCACCCGCTGGATCGCAACCAGGACATCGCCTTCAAGAAGCAGCTCAGCGACTACGCCCGAGGGTTGTTCGGCATCTTCGGAAGCGAGTGCGGGCGGGAATGGGCCATTCCGCACAGCGACTTCTTCGAAGGCCTGGCGGGCGTGTCGGGGCGCTACTATCACAACCTCAAGGTCGAGGACCTCGGCGCGACGGTGATCCCCTTCTGGGAGATGGTCTACCACGATTGCCAGATCGTCTTCGGCAAGTACGGCTATCGGCTGGAGAACGCGGGCGAGTTCGTCGCCCACCACGCCTTGTGCGGCCGGCCGCTGTACTACCACTCGTTGGGCAAACACCTGTACTGGAAGGACGAGGCCGGCCAAAAGGCGCCCGGCGGGCCCGGGGCCGCCTACGTGCGCAGCGACGGCGGCTGGGGCGAGGGCCTCTGCCTCACGGACGTGTTCCTCAAGAACACCCACGAACTGCTGGGCCCGCTTCACGCCGCGACCGCCCGCCAGCGGCTGACGAAGTTCGAGTTCCTCGGTCCGGCCGGCCTGGTGCGGCGCTCGACCTTCGGCCAGGGCGACCAGCGGACGGTCGTCACCGTCAATATGGGCACGTCCGACGCGGAGGTCGACAGCCCGCGCGGGGGCAAGGTCCTCCTGCCTGCCTACGGCGTGGTGATCGACACGCCGAACTTCGCGGGCTTCTACGCCAGGCGATGGGGCGGAGTCGAGTTCCCCGACGGCGCCCTGGTCACGTTCTGCTCCGCCGACGGCCGGCCGCTGGAACAGGCGGCGAAGATCGTCGCCTACCACGGGTTCGGCAAGCTGCCCGCGGGGGCGAAGTTCGCTTCGCTGAAGAACGTGGAGTTTGGGAAACCGTAGCCAGTAGCCAGGAGCCAGTAGCCTGTCGAAGCCTAGTCGGTGGCACCCTCAAGCCGTAGTCCCAACGGGACGGAGGCTTGGGGGTGGCCAAGGTAGCTTGCCGAAGCCTCGGCGAAGGCGGGTGTTCCGTCCCTCAGGGACGAAGGGCCGTAGGCCCGACAGAAGGTAGCCCAGGGGGCGCAAGCCCTGGGTGGCCAGGCGCGTATCAACAGAGCCCCAACGGGGCGAAAGAAGGCTTCGTTGAGAAGGGCTCTGAGCTGATGCCCTCTGCCGCCCCTCCGGGGCTTCTCTGATTCGGTCGGCCTGTCCCCCCCCGCGACGCGAAGCGGAGCAGGGGACATTCGCAAGCAGGACCAGTGATCCGTCCCACCCCCAAACCTCCGTTCCTTAGGGGTTCTGGTTTGCGGATGCCACCTCTGCGTGTTCTGTCATTGGAGTGGCTACCAGCCGGATCTTGTCCTATTTCGGCTGATCTTTGATCGCCGGACAGCTCTCCCGTATCTCCGACTCTATCCTTGCTTGTAGCTCATCGCTTACTTCGACTCCTGACGGAGTAACTGCAATTTCAAAATGACCACTGGAATCCATCAGAGTATGGGTGCCGATGATTCCACCGTCTTCGGCCACTATCGCCGTTGTATGAAACCGGAAATCTGAAACAAAGCCAGAATGCCAAGAACCCATGGAAGCCAGATGTTGCATTACCTTCTCACGATCCGACTTAAGAAAGGACCTATGGGGTGGAACTGCGAAGTTCGTTCTCCAAGACAACTCTCGGCTGGCATCATCTGTGGGACACTGGAGCGATCTCATAATGAGAATGTCGTCCAGATAATCGTGCGTGGTGAAGTGAAAGGGCGCTAAAGACAACTTCGCGCCACTGGAAAGGAAGCATCTCCACATGATGTGTGAGAAATCCCAGAGCTTTCTGAACTTCCCTTTCCTATACAGAGTTACTTCGTATCCACCGCCGAAGTAGTTCAGAAGTGAGGTTGCGCCATTAAGATCCCAAGAGGTGAGCATGCCTGACAGGCAGTATATGAAGTTGTTCTGATCCGTGCCGAATTGCCAACGTGTAGGTTGGCGGAGAAAAGCGAGGAGCATCCTTGCGCCCGACCCAATCGCAAAGACTTCTCCCAAGTCAATGTCTTGACACCTGCTCGCTGCGGGATAGACACAAACTGCTGGCGTGTTTGTACTGTCGACTAGATAGCCGAGGAAACAGCAATCGCGTACGTTTGCCGTCGCTACTGCTTGGTTGAGTGTCTCGCAGACCTCTTCACACGATACCCGGCGGCCTTCTAAGCGTTCGGAAATCTTGGCAATAACCAAGTGCGCTTCGATCGCCCTTCCTGCCCAGCCGATAGCGAAGTTGTCACATACGATCCACACTTTCTGCATGAGACCCGCGACGGTAAGACTGGAACTATCAGGAAAGATGTCTTTGAGATCATGTACGGTCGGGATGTAGTCCATACAAGGCCCGGGAGAAGAGATGAGTAGGTCGCTCATCATTGCCGGGCCACCTCCTGACCTTGCTGTGGCTACCAGAGTCATTTACTTCCTATGCCTCCGCACGTTCACCTGAGTGAACATTCACTATGTGCCTTCTTCGGAGCACCTTCAGGGGGCAACCTCGCTGCCTAAGCCCCCCACAAGCGAGTGACCACAAGAACCCGGCGACACCGCATGCATGTCCAGACCTGTCGCCTTCTCGTCGCGCTTACACTCAAATACTATCCGACGACAGGCGTCCCGCCAAGGATCATTGGCATGCCGTCCCAATCCTGTTCGGCCCATGGATTGCACCACAGCAGAAGGGACAGGGCAAGCGCATAATTGAGGGTTGGAAGGAACCGGATTCACGGGGTTGAGGGGCGGCTGCGGCAGGGCATGGCGCATAG
>JAKJER010000029.1 GCA_022705325.1 Planctomycetota bacterium
ATCAGTGCCGGGGTCCGTGCCAGGGTCGGTGCCCGGATCAGTGCCGGGGTCAGTGCCAGGATCGGTGCCAGGGTCGGTGCCCGGATCAGTGCCGGGGTCAGTGCCAGGATCGGTGCCGGGATCGACCGGGTCGTTATTCCCGCCGGCACCTCCGCCGCCCGCGCCCCCGCCGCCCGCGTTCGCTCCCTGCGCAGGGACTAGGTCATTGCCATCGTCATCGCACCCGACGAGAAAGACAAGGGCCTGCAGGCAGAACAAAAGCACGATTGCCTTCATGGCCAGCCTCATAAAGCCTCCTGAGCCTCAGTTAAACGGACGGCTGCTCACGTCCTCCAACAGTGAGAAGCTTCATTAAGGATACCTCGGACCCTGAAATCTGTCAATTGTCACATTACGCGGTTTCCGGCGTCCGAACAGACAATGAGCCCTTGCAAGCTACGATGCTTTCAGGCACACTGCGCTGCGCGGAGAGCGACATGTGGAGAAGAATCTTGCGGATCTTGCTGCTGGTTGTGTTGCTGGTGGCGCTGGCGGTCGTCGTGGTCTATTTCCAGGCCAGCCGAATCCCCAGCGATTACCGCCCCGCCCAGCTCAGCGGGCGCGAGCGGGAGCAGGCCGCCCGCCAGTTCGTCAGCCAGATCAGCGACTTCAACAACAAGGCGCAACTCCCCCAGCCGTTCGAGTGGCAGATCACGCAGGAGCAGGCGAACCGCTACCTGGCGGCGGCTGACGAGATCGCCGCCAATCGCCTGGGCGGCCGGCCCGGTGAAGTGCGCGAGGCCCTGGAATCGGTGGGGCTGAGCGACCCAGCCGTCTCGCTGAACGACAGCATTCTGACACTGCTGGTGCGATCGAGCCATTACGACAAGGTCGTCTCCGCCGACATTCGTTTCACCTTCCTCGACGACGGGCGGCTTCAGATTCGCCTGGCCCAGACGTGGGTGGGCCAGTTGCCCGTGCCGGACGCGCTGTTGCGGAGCCAGCTCGAGCGGCTGAAGCAGAAGCTCGCCCGCGAGCAGGCGCAGACGCGTGGGCAGCCCCGCGCGTCCTCCGGCGAGGAACCCTCGAGCGACGAGGTGGGCCGGCTGATCGCCTCCGTCATCTCCGCCATCGACGAGGCGCCGATCGACCCGGTGCTGGTGGGCGGGCTGAACAACAAGAAGGTGCGGATCGAGAGCATCGGCATCCATGACGGCAAGCTGACGCTGCGGGCCGTGCCCGTCGAGCGGGCGCCAGCCAGGCGAACCAGGTAGCGCCCGCCCCGCTCACTCCAGTCGGGTCAAGGCCCAGTGGCCGCCGGGCAAGGCGGACGGCTCCAACTGGAAGAGGCCGCGGACAACGGGCCCTTCCAACTGAACGCGCCATGCGGTAGGATGACAATCCAGCAGGCGACATGGGCCGCGGTCCAGGCGGCGGACTTCGCCTCGCTGGCGGCTGACGGGCCCTTCGTAATCGAGATACTCCAGGCGATGGTCCTGGAGGCGTCGGGCGGTCAGGGCCTGCCCCGGCAGAAGATCGGCCGGCGACAGGTCCAGTTGCCAGGTCGCCAGGGCCTGATCCTGGCGGATCATCAGATCATAGTGGGTCGGGCCGTTTCCGCTGTGGATGAGGATGACAAAGGCGCTGGACATCGTTAAGATGGTAGCAGAGGACCGGGTGCGGAATCCAGCAGTCGGCCCGTGAAAGGGATCTCGGGAGCCTGAAACATGAAGACTTGGACCATGGCTGGACTGGGTGCGGTGCTGGTGCTGGCGTCGTCGGGCTGTGCGCCGTCGGCGGGCGAACTGCGGGAACGGGCGGTGGCGGAGTTTCAGCTTGGCCACACCGACCAGGCGCAGCAGTTGCTGGAGCGGGCCCTGGACAAGAAGCCGTTCGACGGCGTTTCGCTGTTCTACATGGGACGGATCAAGCACGCAGATGGCTTCTTTGAGCAGGCGATGCACTACTATCAGATGGCCCTGAAGATGGACCCCTCGCTGACGGAGGCCCGCAAGTGGCTGGCCCGTGCCGAGGAACAACTCGGCACGACGGGCAAGACGCTGCGGTACGTGCCCGATCTGTCTCCGGCGCCGACGGTGGACAAGTAGCTGCCAGCACGGCTCGCCGCTTGACGCGTTGCGCGCGTCGATACAAAGCCCACCCCCAAGGGGTGGGCTTTCTGTATTTCTACTCTTCCTTGCGGGCGGGAGTCCCCGCGTCGGCGCCGTCCGGCAGGTAAGGTTCGAGGTGGACGATCACGTCGGTGACGTCGGGTCCCTGATCGGTCAGGCGGCGGCGGACCTGTCTGGCCACTTCATGCCCGTCCAGGACGGACATCTGCGGGTCGACCTGGATGTGCAGATCCACCTGCAAGCCCGAGCCCACGTACCGCGCGCGGATGGCGTGTGTGGAGCGGACGGCGGGCGTGTCCAGCACGATCCGCTCGATCTGGTCCCGCACGTCGCCGGAGGCGGAGCGTTCAGCCAACTCTCCCAGCGCCGGGGCGGTGATGGTCCAGGCAGCGCGGAGGATGAAGAGGCTGACGACGATGGCGCCGACGTGGTCGATGAAGCCCCAGGTGGGCACGAAGATGGCCACCGCGACCGCGGCGGCGGCGGGCACCGAACTGAGGGCGTCGCTGCGGTGATGCCAGGCGTTGGCCACCACCGCCGGCGACTTCGCCCGCCGCCCCACCACCACCGTCCAGCGATACAGGAGCTCCTTCAGCAGGATCGAGGCGACGGCTGCCAGAAACGCCACGCCTTTGGGGCGGGCTGCATCCTGGTCGTGCAGGGTGGCCAGGGCGTTATAGCCGATGCCGACCGCCACGATCGCCAGCGCCAGGCCGATGCTCGCGGTCACGATCGTCTCGATCTTGCCGTGCCCGTACGGATGCGTCTTGTCGGCCGGGGCCGTCCAGTATCGCACGCCCACCAGCACGGCCACGTCGGTGGACAGGTCGGAGAAGCTGTGGAACGCGTCGGCCACCACAGCCTGGCTGGCGCCGGCCCACCCAGCCAGCAGCTTGCCTGCGCTCAGCAGCACGTTGACCACCAGCCCCACCCAGGTCACACGGCGAATGCCGTGGTCGTCCTGACCGGCGGGGTCGCTTGGAGGCAAAGATGTCCCAGGGTCGCTCATGGACCTGCGGTGTCTCTTTCGGGTCGGCGTTTCACTCTTTCCGGCACTGGGCGCCGCGATGCTCAGCCATCGCGACCAGCCTTCGGGCGATCCACTCCTCGCGGCCCATCAGAACCGTGCCGTGCGGGGCCCAGGGGCGGACCAGTTCCTTGGGCCCGCCCAGCGCGTCGAACACGGCCCGCCCGTGCGACGGCGGGACCGTCAGGTCCAGCCTACCGTGGATGACCACGGCCGGAAAGCGGATTCCCGCGGCCGCCCGGATCGCCGACACGGTCGCCGGGTCGAAACCCGCCATCTGCCCGGCCCGCGCCACGGCTGCACGAAGGACCGGCTCGCTCAGCAGCGGACACATGATCCGCAACATGCGGCGCATAATCAAGTCGGCTGCCGCCACCGGGGCCAGGGCGACCAGCCCGCGGCAGGCGGGGTCGGCGGCGGCATATTGTACCGCAATCCCGCCGCCCATGGAGAAGCCGACGACCAGCCGGGGCCCGGCGATCAGGCCCTCGCGCTCCAGGCAGTCCATCACCCGCAGCAGGTCCGGCGTCTCGCAGGCCCCGAAGGTGACGTACCGCCCGGTGGACAGCCCGTGGGCCCGCAGGTCCACCAGGACCGCGTCGAATCCCCTGGCAGCCGCCCTCTGCGCACAGCCGAACATGTAGGCCTTGGAATCCCACAGCCCGTGAATGAACAGGACGGCCCCGCGCGCGGGCCCCCGCGCCCGGCTTCGCAACACCCACGCGTCCAGGACCGCCCCGCCCGGACAGGCGATCCGCCGATCCGCGTCGATCCGCCCGCGGGCCAGCAACTCCTCGCGGGTCTCCATCAGGGACAGCCTCAGCCGCCCCAACAGCGGACTGTGCCGCACCAGCCGCACGGCCAGGGCGTCCAGCCACCAGGGAGCCTGTCCGTCGGACGGTTTGTCGATGGTCACCGATTCTCTCCGCATCGGCGGCATTGTAGCCGCTGGCCGGGAACAATGGGAGCAACGCCCGCCAGGAGACTCGCCGCCCTCTTTCCCCGGTTCCGGTCCCAGGGTCCCGCGGCCCTGTCTCCTGATCGCCCAATCCCTCGTCCCTGTTCCATGGTCCCTATTCCCTCGTCCCTGTTTTTTTGGTATCTTTCGCGCTATGGACACCGAACGCCATCGAACCTACGTCAGCCCCCTGGAGGGGCGCTACGCCAGTCGGGAGATGCGTGAGTTGTTCAGCGCCCAGCGAAAGCACTCCACCTGGCGGCGCCTGTGGCTGGCCCTGGCCCAATGCCAGAAGGAACTGGGCCTGGGCATCACCGACGAGCAGCTCCGCCAGATGGCCCAGCACCTGGACGACGTCGACTTCGCCCGGGCCGACCAGTACGAGCGCAAGCTCCGCCACGACGTGATGGCCCACATTCACGCCTTCGGCGACGTCGCCCCGGCCGCACGGGCCATCATCCATCTCGGCGCCACCAGCCAGTACGTCAACGACAACGCCGACCTGATCATCATGCGCGAGGCGATGGGCCTGCTGGCGGGCTACCTGGCCAACATCATCGACGCCCTGGCAGGCTTCGCCCAGCGCCACCGCGAACTGCCCTGCCTGGCCTTCACCCACTTCCAGGCCGCCCAGCTCACCACCGTGGGCAAGCGCGCCGCCCTGTGGGCAGCCGACTTCATCCGCGACCTGGACGACATCGAGTACCGCCTCGAGCGCCTGGAGTTCCGCGGGGTCAAGGGCACCACCGGAACGCAGGCCAGCTTCCTGGCCCTGTTCGGCGGCGACCACGAGAAGTGCCGCCGCCTCGACCGCATGGTCGCCCATCAGATGGGCTTCGAACGCGTCTGCTGCGTCACCGGGCAGACCTACAGCCGCAAGGTCGACGCCGAGATCGCGCAGGCGCTGGCCGGCATCGGCGCGTCCGTGCACAAGTTCGCCAACGACATCCGCCTGCTGGCCCACCGCAAGGAGATCGAGGAACCCTTCGAGAAGGAACAGGTGGGCTCCTCCGCCATGGCCTACAAGCGCAACCCCATGCGGTGCGAGCGGGCGACCGCCCTGGCGCGATTCCTGATGGACCTCTCGGCCAGCCCGCTGCACACCGCCGCCGAACAGTGGCTCGAGCGCACCCTGGACGACTCGGCCAACAAGCGACTGGCCATGAGCGAGGCGTTCCTGACCGCCGACGCGGTCCTGCGGATCGTGCTGAACGTGGCCCAGGGGCTGGTGGTGTACCCGGCCACCATCCAGGCGGGCGTGATGGCCGAGCTGCCCTTCATGGCCACCGAGAACGTCCTGATGGCGGCGGTGCAGGCCGGCGGCGACCGCCAGGACCTCCATGAGCGCATCCGCGTCCACAGCCAGGCGGCGGCCGAGCAGGTCAAGGCCTTCGGGCGTCCCAACGACCTGCTGGACCGCCTCAAGAACGACGCCGCCTTCGACGTGGTGGACATCGACGCCCTGCTGGACCCGCGGGCGTTCGTCGGGCGGGCGCCCGAGCAGGTGGACGAGTTCATCGCCGAAGAGGTCGCCCCCGTCCGCAAGCGCTACGCCCACCTGCTGGGACAGACGGGCGAAGTGAACGTGTAGCGCGTCCCGTGGGTCTCATATGTCCCATGAGACCTGCAAGATCTGCACGTCCCCATAAACTACGTTCTGGGCCTGGGCTCCAGGCGGAAGCTGACCGAGGGCTTCTCCCCGACGACCTTGAGCTGGAGTTCCGGCGGGAAGCGGATTTCGACCTGCCGGGTGAGCCAGCTCACGGGCTTCTTGTCGTCCTCGCGAATGACGATGTATGCGTCCACGTCTTTCTCGTCGAGTTGGTCGAGGTCCTTTCGCGATCCGGTCACCTGGACCTGCGTGCGCCACTCCAGCGGATCCTTGCGCTTGAGGTCGAAGTCCTTCCAGCTCTCGTCGCCGGGCCAGAGCACCCGCACCACGACGGTGATCGTCCGCGTGGCGATCCGCTGGGTAACGCGGAAAGTGACCGAGACGGACGACTGCTCGGGCTCGACGCCGATGCCCGCGATGGCGGGGACGATCCCGGCCTCGACGGTGTTGGGCCCGTCGGGCACGTAGGTCTTGAGGTCCATGCGGTGGGTCCGCAGGACGGGCCTGGTGCCGGCGGGCAACTGCTTCTGGATCTCCGGCCAGAGGCTCTCGGCCACCCGGATGGCCATCCGGGCGGGCTTGATCTCGGCCTCCTTGGCCAGGGTGGCGCCCTCGTAGTCGAACTTGACCTCCACGTCGTTGACGGTCAGGCGGCGGTCGAGGGGGACGGCCAGCACGGGCGGGCTGGCGGAGGCCACGTCCAGGCCCAGGCGTTCGACGTCGGCGGCCTTGGCGATCAGGTCCGCGGTGCGGTAGTCTCGCGTGCCGGGCGTTGCGTCGGGGGAGATGTCGTAGGTGAGCTTGGCCTCGCCCTGTCGGAGGCGGTCGGCGAAGGCTTGGAGGGTGTTGCTGTTGCCCTCGACGACGAAGCTGACGTCGACGGCGGGCTTGAAGCTGGGCAGGAACATCAGGTCGGTGGCCGTGCCGGTGGTGAGGGTGAGCGTGGTCCGCAGTTCCATGCGAGGGCGGACCACGTCGTACTTGATGACGGAGGGGGAGGCCGAGACGACGGTGAGCCCGCTCTTGGCTCGCCCGGCGATCTGTTCGAGGAGGGGGCGGACCTCGATGTAGTTCTCCTCGCCCAGCTTGGCCCGCCCGGAGACGTCGAAGGTGACCACCGAGCCCATCTCGCGGACGAGGCGGTTCTCCAGGCGGTCGATGGCCGTGCGATCGCCTCGGACGGTGAAGCTGACGCGGCGCTCGACCTTGGATTGGAGGGTCATGACGGGGCTCTTGCCGGTGGTGAGCACGAGGGTGGCGTCCAGTTCCTTGGTGGGGGTGGACTCCATTTCGGCGAAGGTCCAGATCAGCAGCGTGGCCAGAACGACCCAGAGGCCGTTCTTGCCGGAGTTGACCCACCACTGGCGGCTGAAGCGTGGGGGCTCCTCGAGTGTGTAGGTGCGAGGGGCCTTCATTCGCCGCCCTCCCGCCTGACCTGGCGCAGGACGGCCCGGCGCCGGCGCAGCAGCCCGGGCGGGGCCAGCAGGACCAGCAGCATGTCGCGCAGGTTCTCCAACTCCAGGCCCACGTAAAGCTGCCCCTCGCAGGCCATGCTCACCCGCCCGGTCTCTTCGCTGATGACCAGGACCACCGCGTCGGACTCCTGGGCCAGCCCCAGCGCCGCCCGATGCCGCGTGCCCAGCGACGGGTCCACCTCTTCGCTCTCGGCCAGGGGGAACTGCACGCCGGCGGCGGCCACGCGACCGTTGCGAATGATCACGCCCATGTCGTGCAGGGCGCTGCCGGGGTAGAAGATCGTGTTGATCAGGCCGGAACTGACCACGGCGTCAATGGGCGTGGCGCTATCGGTCAGCGAGGCCAGGCCCACCTGGCGTTCGATCCCGATGACGGCGCCGACCTTGTTTCGCCCGAGATAGATCGCCGACTCGACCAGTTCGTCGATCAGGGCCTCGACGTCGCCGCGGACGCCGCGAAAGAGCCTGGCCTGCCCGATCTGGATGAGGGCGCGGCGGATCTCCGGCTGAAAGGCGACCACGGCGGCCACGAAGGCGAACAGGAGGAACTTGCCGTAGAGGTACTCGATTCGCTCCCAGCCCATGTGCTCGGGCAGGAGGCGGATGACGACGTAGACCATGGCCAGCAGGAAGAGGGCGCCCTTGATGAGCCTGGCCCCGCGAGTGCCGCGGAGGAAGTGCATGACCCACCAGACGACGATGCCGATGAGCAGCAACTCCACCGCCACCACCAGCGGGTTGTACGCGGCGATGCGGTTGAAGTACTCCTGGATGGCCCGGGTCAGGGTATCCACGCGCGCAGCTCCATCGTGCCGAATCGGCTCATTCTATCTACGTCATCGTCACGCGAAGTGTTTGGGCTGAAGAGAAAAAGCCCCGACCTCATCCCGCGACGCCGTCGACGGCCCGCCAGACCGCGAGCGCCTGGACCAGGGCCGACACGTCGTGCACGCGAAAGACGCTGGCCCCGCGGGCCCAGGCAGCCAGGCAGGCCGCCGCCGTGGCGACCACGCGCTGCTCGGGCTGGTCCTGCCCGGTCAGCGCGCCCAGGAAGCGCTTGCGCGACGGTCCGACCAGGACGGGCCGGCCCAGCGAGACGAGCCTGCCCGTCCCGGCCAGCAGGGCCAGATTGTGCTCCAGCGTCTTGCCGAATCCGATGCCCGGGTCGAGGATGATCCGCCCCGCCGGCACGCCGGCGGCGACGGCGGCGTCCATCCGCCGGGCCAGGAACTCCCTCACCTCGGCCACGACGTCGTCGTAGCGGGGATCGATCTGCATGTCCCGCGGGGTGCCCAGCATGTGCATCAGCACCACGGCGGCGCCGCGATCGGCAGCCAGGGGCAGCAGGTCGTGGTCGGCCCGCCCGGCCGACACGTCGTTCACGATCACCGCCCCGGCGTCGAGGGCGAAGGCGGCGACGGCGGCGCTGGTGGTGTCGATGCTGACGGGCCTGCCCAGGTCGACCACCGCGGGCAGGACGCCGGCCAGGCGGCGGATCTGCTCGTCGGGCCCGACGCCGCCCGATCCGGGGCGGGTGGATTCGGCGCCGACGTCCAGCACGTCGGCCCCCTCCCGCACCAGGAGGCGGGCGTGCTCGACCGCCGCAGCGGAATCGAAGAACCTCCCGCCGTCGGAGAAGCTGTCCGGCGTGACGTTCAGGATGCCCATCACGACGGGACGGCGAGTCCGGTGCGAGGAGAGGATGTCGTCCAGCGTGGTCATTCTTCTGGGATGCAAGAGCCCACGGAGAGCCTTCCGCGGGCTTTGCCCTTGTCATTTCTCTGTCTTGGCGAGCGCGTAGAGTTTCTTCTGCGTGGCGACGTAGAGCACGCCGTTGGCGGCGACGGGCGTGCTGCTCATCGCGCTGTCCAACTTGGTCTCGCACAGGACCTTCTTTTCGCGGTCGAGGGCCAGGATGCAGAAGTCCCCGCGTCGCGAGCCGAAGTAGACCTTGGAGTCGGCCGCCAGCACCGACGCCCAGAACTCCCCGCGGACCTGGTGCGTCCAGCAGGCCTTGCCCGTCTTGATGTCCACGCAGTGGACCGTGCCCGCGCAGTCGGCCACGAACGCCAGACCGTCCACGATGGCCGGCGTGGTGCAGCAATGAGAAGGCATGGGATACGACCACACCTCATGCGTGGTCGTCACGTCGCCGCTGCCGGTCGGGTCGATGCACTTGAGCCACGACTGGCGCTTGCCCCACCACACGTCTCCGCCGGCCGTCACGTACAGCCGCCCCTCGTGCAGCACGGGCATGGACTTGACGTTGCTGGGGCTCTCTTTGCGGTTGCGGAGGTAACTGTGGATGTCCTGCTTGGGCCCGGCGGGGTCGCAGTCGAACTTCCAGGCGAGCTTGAGCGTCTCGACCGTGCCCTCGGGCGGGGCCTTCTTCAGGGCCTCGAATGCGTAGACCCAGCCGTCGGGCCCGCCGAAGAAGATGAGCGTGCGCCCGCCGACCTCGCCCAGGGCCGGCGAGGACCAGGTGCAGTGGAACGTGCGGGGCGACATGCCCTCGCGGTCTCGGGCGAGGTAGCGCCCGGTGTTCTTGTCGAAGACCACCAGGGCCGGGGCGTCCGGGCTGCGGATCCGCCGGTGCGTGTTGTCCGTGCCGTTGGACGTGTTGAGGTACAGCAGGTCGCCGTGCATCAGGATCGACGCGTGGGCGGAGTCGTGCTGGTAGACGTCCGCGTCCTTGCGCAGGTCGAACAGCCAGAGGATGTCCGCGTCGCCGGGAAGCACCTCCATGGCGGGCTGGTCGCGCTTGGCCATGTGCCAGCCCTCGTTCAGGAAAGGCCCCTGGTTGCCGTTGGCCTGGCCGTTCACGTCGAGGCAGGCGACCTCGCCGCGATTGGTGACCAGGTAGCATCGCTCGCCCTCGACGGTGGGCGGGGCGACGATGCCCCCGCTGGGCCAGTCGAGGAACGGGTCGCCCTCGAGCTTGGGCACGACGAGCTGCCAGAGGAACGCCCCGTCCTTCTCGCTGAAGCACATGAGCACGCCGCGGTCGCCGACGTGGCGGCGGTCGCGCGGGTTGGCGTTGTTGGTGCCGACGTAGACCCGCCCGCCCGCGACGACGGGCGTGCCGTGGGTCTCGCGTCCTATGTCGACGGCCCACTTGACGTTGAGCCCCGCCTGGAAATCCACGCGGTCGACCAGGCCGGTCTCGGTCGAGGCCATGTTCCGGGTGAACCGCTGGCCCCATTGGGGCTGGTCGCCGGCCCGGGCCGGCAGACCCGCAGCCGTCAACGCCATCAGGATCGAGATCACGTTGCGCATGTCGGGATTCTACCGCCTGGCGCCTTGAACAGCGCCGCAAAATGCACGCGGGGTTCCGTTCTTCCTCAGTCGGCCCGCCCGAAGGGCGTCCGCGGCTGGGCCAGCCAGTCCGCCAGTTCCTTGCGCATCTGTTCGGCCGTCCCGGGCTGCTCGCCCAGGAGGTTGCGTTGCTCGGCGAGGTCGGCCTGGACATCGAACAGCTCGACGGGCTTGCCGTCCATCGCGAGCAGTTTCCAGCGTCCCTTGCGGACCACCTCGGTGGCGTAGGGCCTGGGCTTGGGCGAGTGACGCTGGAGATGCTTGTACAACTGGAGCTGCCAGAAGACCGTGCCTCGCGCGGCACGGTCGGCCCGCCCGGTCAACAGAGGCATCAGGTCGATGCCGTCTGGCCTGGCTTCGGCGGGCAGGGGCGCCCCGGCGGCGGCGCAGATCGTGGGCAATAGATCGGTGGTATGGCCCAGTTCGTCGCTGGCGGCGCCGCGGGGCACGTGCCCGGGCCAGCGGGCGATGAAGGGCACACGGAGCCCGCCTTCGTGGAGGTCGGTCTTGCCCCCCTTGAGCGGGCCGATGTTGGCTTCGTACGCCCCGCCGTTGTCGGAGACGAACAGCACCAGCGTGTCGCGGGCGATGTCCAGCTCGTCGAGGGTCTTGAGGATCCGCCCGAGTTGGTAGTCCATGCGGGCGACCATGGAGCGGAAGCGGTGCTGGTCGTCGCTGATGCCGTCGGAGGCGGTAGCCGACCAGTGCGGCTCGGGCGCCGGCTCGTAGGGCGTGTGCGGCGTCAGCCACCACAGGTTCAGGAAAAAGGGCTTTCCCGCGGCGTGGAAGGTGCGGATCAGGCGGATGGACTCCTGGCCCAGGATGTCGGTGAGGTACATCGAGTAGTACGGGTCGTCCTGGCCGACGGGCTTGTCGTCTCGCAGCAGGCACGTCCCGCCGCGCCGGTAGAGCTGCTTCTGGCTGCCCAGGCGCCCGCGGAGGGGCTGCTGCTCGATCTGGGCGAGGTAGTGGTCGAATCCGTGCTCGTGCGGGCCGGGCACGCGATCGCGCTGCTGGAGGTCCTTCAACCGCAGGCCGCCGAGGTGCCATTTGCCCACGTGGGCGGTGGCGTAGCCCGCCTGGCGCAGCAGGAGCGGCAGGGTCGTGGTGCGGGGCAGGAACTCGCCGTTGTCGGTGAAGTGCCCGCGGATGTCGAACCGCAACGGGTAGCGTCCGGTGAGGATTGAGGCTCGCGTGGGGGTGCAGACGGCGGAGGCGGCATAGAACTGCCCCAGGCGCATTCCGCCCGCGGCCAGCGAGTCCAGCGCGGGCGTACGGACGCGATCGTTGCCGAAGCAGGAGGGGTCGCACCACCCCATGTCGTCGCACAGGACCAGGAGGATGTTGGGCCTGGCGGGCCGGTCGGCGGTCGCCGCCGGGGCGGCCGCCGGCGCGCAGCAGGCGACCAGGACGATTGCCAGGCGGAGAACGTCGCGCCGGCGGGGACGGGCGCGGTCGTCGCTGGGGACCATGCGCGGGCTCCTTGTCTGCGGACGGCTCATCGCCGCTTGGGGCAGCGGACGAGTTCGTGCTTCTTCTTGTAGTCGAACTTGGGATCGGTGACGGGCGTGTGGCAGGTGGTGCAGACGTCGGCGCTCATCTTGGGCGGGACGAACCCCTTGGTGCGGTGCTCGCGGACGTTGAAGCGGTGGCAGTCCTGGCAGTTGACGCCGGCCATCTTGGGCGTGGCCTTGAGGGTGTAGAAGCCCTTCTCCGTGCCGAAGCCCGTGGTGTGGCAGGCCAGGCAGTTGGGGTCTCCGGTGCGGTTGTTGGCCTGGAGCGTCTTGTAGGCCTTGGAGTGGCGATTGGCCTGCCAGAAGAGAAACTGGCGTTCGTGGCAGATGCCGCACTCCCCGGAGGGGATGTAGTTGAGTCCCCTGGTGCGCTCGGCGTCGAGGGCCTTTCGCATGGCCATGTGGGCGTAGGCCTGGTAGACCTGGATGAGCCTCTGGTCCATGGGCCACTTCTCGTTGACGATCTCGACGCGGTAGTCGATGTCGGCGATCTTGCCGTTGGCGAACTTGAAGGCGACGGCGGCGACGGTTTCCGAGCCGCCGGCCTTGATGACCGGCTTGCCGCCGACATCCAGCAGGGCCGGCTCGCTGCGGGTGGTGTGCCCGCGGATGATCACGTCGGCGGCAGTGCGGGCGGCCAGTTGCTCGACCTGGTCGCCGGGCAGGTGAGCGACGAGGAAGACGACGTGGCCGTCCTTCTTGAGCTGGGCGATGCGGGCCTCCGTCTCGTCGGCGCGGGCGAAGGCGAGCTTGGCCAGGTGGTCGTCGGGCATGAACATGAAGGCTTCGCGGGTGGCGGCCGACAGGAGGGCGAGCTTGGCGCCGGTCAGAGGCCAGGTGATGACCCGGCGGGCGGTCCAGGGGGAGGGCGGGGTGCTGGAGGTGGTGCTGATCTCGCCGCCGGAGGAAGAGGCGGGCGTGGGGGCCACGGTGGTGGACAGCATCGGCGTGGAGACCTCCGCCAACATGCGGGCCAGGAGGTCGGGGTCGACGGCCCATTCCTGGTCGCCCAGGACCAGGGCGTCGTAGCCGATGGTGTTGTAGCCGCGAAGGACGTACTGATTGCGGAGGTCCTTGGGATCGATCCAGAAGGAATCGCCGGAATCGATGACCAGGACCTTGCCGAAGGCGGCGCGGTAGCTGATGACCAGGCCGCTTCTCCTGGCCAGCCCTCCGGGCATGGTGCCGGTGCAGTTGCACACCTCGAGCATGCCGTTGGTCCCGCCGGTGACCAGGAGCACCAGGTCGGGCTGGGCGATGCGGAAAGGCTTGACGGCCACGGCCTGGGGCGGGCTGAGCACTTGAGCGTGGCTGGTGCCGTCGCGTCCGAGCATGGGGCGCGGCTTGCAGCCCAGGGCGGCCGCCAGCAGGCACAGCAGGATCAGCGCACCGCGGGCGGCGGCCGGTCGCGACGGCCGATGCGGCGCCCGGGTTGGTCGGCTGGCCTGCATGCGCGGGGTGGGCTGGCTCACCTGGAGGCGGAAGCCAGCTTGCTGTCCTGAAGCTGCATCATCTTGAGCAGCACGACGGCGGTGTTCAGTTGGAGGTCGGCCTGGAACTGGGCGGCCAGGTCGTCGCTCAGCTCCTGCGGGTCGACGTCCTGGAGCAGGTCGGTCTTGCGGCGGATCTCCAGCCAGCGGCGGATCTGGCGAGGCGTGACCAGCACGTCGATGTCGGGGTCGACGCCCCATTCCTTTTCGCCGTTGCGCCGGTGAAGCAGCCGCCCGGAGGGCAGGTAGTAGTAGGCGGTGGTCAGCTTGAGCAGCGCCTGCTTGCGGATGGGGATGACGTTCTGCACGCTGCCCTTGCCGAAGGTCCGCTGCCCGATGATGATGGCCCGGCGCCAGTCCTTGAGGGCGCCGCTGACGATCTCGGCGGCCGAGGCGGACTGGTTGTTGATGAGCACGACCAGGTCGCCCTCGAGGTAGACGCCGCTGTCCTGGGCGCTGATCTCGTTGTGGCGGGTCTGGCGGCCCTGGGTGGAGACGATCTTGCCGGACTTGAGGAACTCGTCGGCGACCATGGTGGCCGCGGGCAGCAGGCCTCCGGGGTTGAACCGCAGGTCCAGCACGAGGGACCTCATGCCGGCCTTTCGGAGCTGGGTGATGGCCTCGGTCATGTCTCGCGGGGTCTGGTCGGTGAACTGGGTCATGCGGATGTAGCCGACCGTATGCTCGGGGTCGATGAAGAAGTCCCACTCGCCGTCGGCCTTCTGTCGCCAGCCCTTGATGGTTCGGATGGTGATCTCGGCCCGTTCGATGGCGTAGTCGATGAGCTTGGCCTGCCGCTTGATGGTGAGGGTGACCTTGGTGCCCTTCTCGCCGGTGATCATGCGGACGAGCTTGTCCACGGGGAGCTTCTCGGTGGGCTTGCCGTCGACCTTGACGATGTAGTCGCCGGTCTTGATGCCCGCTCGGAAGGCGGGCGAGTCGGGCAGGGGCGTGACCACCTTGAGCGGCTCGCCCGGCTCCTTCATGATCTGCACGCCGATGCCGCTGAAGTTGCCCATGGTCTGCTTGCGGAAGGCGTCCAGGTCGTAGGGCCAGATCATCGAGCTGAACTTGTCCAGTTCGTCCAGGAAGCCGTCGGTGAACTCCACCACGAGCACCTCGGTGGGGATCTGGACGGTCCGCTCGTTGGCCCGCAGCACGCTGTTGAGGGCCAGCACCAGGTCGAGGTGATCGACGCGGTCGCGTTTCTCGACGGTCTCCAGTTGCCCCTCGATGGCGCTGAGGAAGGCGGTCTTCTTGGTCTGGTCGCCCAGGGTGGGGAAACTGTAGGACGCCTGCGGCGTCTCGACGAGCACCCGCACGCTGGTCAGCGCCCCGCGGCAGACTTTGCGGTAGTCGACCGTGGTGACGTAGTAGCCGTCCATCTGGGTGATGGCCTTCTCGACCATGTCGGCGTCGACGCCCTCGACCAGGTCCTTCCAGTGAGGCTCAGCCTCTTCGACGCTCTCGTCGTCCTGCCCCTTGGGGCCGCTCTTGCTCTTGGGCCCGGAAGCGGCAGGCTTGGAGGCGGACTCTTCCCTCTTGCCGTACAGCCCGAGCACCCGGACGTGACGCTGGACGATCTTGAGCTTGTCCTTGATCTGCTCGTTGGTATCTTCCAGGTCGGCCAGAGCGGCGTAGGCCATCATGGCGTCGTACCACTTGGCGTCGGCCTCGGCCTTGACGGCGCGGGCCTTCGTGTCGCTGACGATCGCCTTGTACCAGCCCTGGTCGGCGAGATTGTCCTGCGGGCGGGCCATCTGCTTGGCCAGGCGGGCCTGGTACATCGCCGTCCGCCAGGGATTCTCGTTGACCATCGTCTCGACGTCGGCCAGCGACAGCGTCGCCTCCTCCTCGATGTCCTTGAGCTTTCGGGTCTCGGCCGCGTCGGCGCCCTTGAGGTCCTTCCAGGCCTTGAGCAGGTCCTGTTCGAGCCGGACGGCCCGCTGGGCCAGGGGCTGGAAGGTCTTGGCGAAGGGGGAGTCGTCCTTGGCGAGCAGTTCGCCCGCCTGGCGCGTGGCCTTGAGCGATTTGTCCAGGGCGGCGACGGTCTTGGTCTTGGCCTGCTGGATCTCGTCGGGCTGGGCCCCTTCCAGCGATTCGGTGGTGGAGGCGTTGTTGTACTCGTTGACGGCTTCCTGGAGCTTCTCGCGGAGCTTCTTGTCCAGTCCGTCCTGGGCCAGCTTGGCCTGGTGAGACTGGGCCAGCATGGCCTGCTCGACGCGTCGGGCGGCGTCGGCGAGTTCGGCCTTGCGCTCGATCTCGGACTTGGCCGCATCGGTGTTGTAGGCCTCGACCAGCTTGAGGGCGGCCGAGAGGGTCTTGTCGTCCGGCTTGTCCTGGAGCGCCTTGCGGAGGTCCTCCTGGGACTTGGTGAACTGCCCGCCCAGGGCGTCCTGGACGGCCCGGGCCACCATGGACGGCTTGACGTCGCTGTTGGCGATCTCCGGGACGGCCGGCGGATCGGCCGCCGGAACCGCACTGGTCGCGGGCCAGGCAAACAGGACGGCCATCCATACCAGGACAACGAGAACCCGCACAAAGACTCGTCTGTTTTCCACAAGCGTCTCCTAGCCGGCGTCCGCTCACGAACGACACCCCCCCTGCCGCCGCGGCGCCGCGAAGTCTATATCCTACAGCATAACGCCCGTTCGGTCCAAACAATTGATCTACGACGCCCCCGCCCGGCAAGACCATTGACAATTGACCATTGACTATTGACCATTGAAGAGGGTGTGGTGGGTCCGGGCGGCTGTTTTTAGCGGTCGATAGTCAATGGACAATGCTCAATTAGAGGCCCTTCGCGGCATGCCGATGTTCTCGGCCCTGGACGGGCAGGCACTGGACGACCTGGCCCGCCAGTGCCGCCTGCTGCGTCCGGGCGAGGGGCAGATCATCTTCATCGCAGGCCAGCCGGCTGAGGCGTTCTACGTGGTCCTGGGCGGGCGGGTGAAGATCTACAAGCTCTCGCCCCGCGGCGACGAGCAGATCCTGCACTTGTACGGGCCGGGCGACAGCTTCGGGGAGGCGGCCATGTGGGCCGGGCGGACCTATCCGGCCAACGCCCAGACGCTGAGCCAGGCCGTCCTGCTGGAGGTCCGCAAGGACGTGCTGCGGCGGGTGATCGCCCAGCAGACAGACCTGGCCCTGGGGATGCTGGCGGGCCTGTCAGCCAAGCTGCGGGAGTTCACCGACCTGATCGAGGAACTCTCGCTTAAGGAGGTGCCCGCCCGCCTGGCCGGGGTGTTGCTGAAGTTGGCCGGGCCGGCCGAGCCCGCCCGCCCCACCTCGGGTCGTGGACGTCCCGCCCGCGGCGCGACGCCGCCCGCCCAGGTCGTCCACCTCCGCCAGACCAAGCGCCAGCTCGCCGCCCAGATCGGCACGGTGGCCGAGACGCTCAGCCGAGCCCTGGCCAGGATGAAGTCCGCCGGGCTGATCGACGTCCAGGGCTCCGACATCCGCCTGCTGGACCGCCAGGGGCTGGAGAAGTTGGCAGAGGGTGAAACGGTTCTGTAGCGACCGCATGAAGGAATCCACGGACCTTTCCTGCCTACTGGCAGGCAGGCTCTGCATAGCGCGGGAGTAACGGGAGCGATCTACTTCTTATCGGCCGCGGGCTTGGCGTCGCTCTTGGCGGAGGTTGTCGAACTGGCGCCGGCTGATCCCTTGTCGGCGGAGGAGGACTTGTCGCTGCTGGAGGCGGCGGGGGCGCTGGAGGGGGCTTTGTCCTTCTCGGCGGCCTGCTTGTAGGAGCGGCTGCGGTAGTCGGTCTGGTAGAACCCGCTGCCCTTGAAGATGATGCCCGCGCCGGTGCCCAGCAGGCGGCGGACCTTGCTCTTGCCGCACTCGGGACACTTGCGGATGGGCTTGGCCGTGATCGATTGGAACTTCTCAAACGTGTGCTTGCAGGCCTGACACTCGTAGTCGTACGTGGGCATTCTGGTGAGTCTCCGGCAACAGCTAAGGACCACAAGGACAACAAAGACAACAAGGACCGCCGAGGCAGCGTTACTCCGGCGCCACGGCCACCACCACGCTGGCCGGGCGAAGGACCCGCCCCTTGAGCAGGTAGCCCCTCTGCAACTGGGCCAGCACGGTCTGGGGCGGCCGTTGATCGGTGGCCTGCATGCTGACGGCCTGGTGGACCTGCGGGTCGAAGGGCTTGCCCTCGGCCTCGACAGGCTCGACGCCGAAAGAGCCCAGGACCTGGAGGGCCTTGTCGTAGACGAGTTGCATTCCCGTCAGCAGCGGGTTGTCGCCCTGGGCGTGTTCGCGGGCGGCTTGCAGGGCGCGTTCCATGTCGTCCAGGACCACCAGCAGGGCCTTGATCAGGGCTTCGTTGGCGTACTCGCGCGACTGGGCGAGGTCCTTCTGGGCCCGCTTCTGGTAGTTGACGTAGTCGGCTGACACCCGCTGAAGGCGGGCCATCAGGTCGTCCCGCTCCTGGCGGAGGGTCGTCAGTTCGTCGCCGGGCGGAACGGGGACGGCCTGGGGGACGTCCTCGAACGGCGTGGGCTCAGGAGCCTGCTCGGGGGTCTCGTCACGCGTATCTCTATGCTTGCTCATCTTCTCACCTGTCGTTCGCAACTCGCCGGCAGGAGTTCTGGGAGCCATGGGACCGACACAGGCGGCCTTCTCATGGCATCTCACATCAGTCCTTGACGCCGAAGTAGTCCTTGAGCTTGTCGAAGAAACTCTTTCGCCCGGGCGTCACGTGCACGTTCTCGGTGTCGGCGTAGGCGGTCAGCAATTCGCGTTGCTTGGCGGTCAATCGTTTAGGCACCTCGATCAGGACGATCACGTGCTGATCGCCCGCCCGGCCCGAGCGGCGCGAGGGCAGCCCGGCCTTCTTGAGCGTCACCACGTCGCCGTTCTGGGTGCCGGAGGGAACGTCGATCTCCTGCCGGCCGTTCAACGTGGGGACCGCGATCTTGCCGCCCAGGGCGGCCTGGGAAAAGCTGATGGGCACCTGGCAGATCAGGTCGTCGCCTCGCCGCTCCAGCAGGGGGTGCGGGCGGACGTGGACGCGGCAGTGCAGGTCGCCTCGGCTGGTGCCGCTCTTGCTCGGCTCGCCCTCGCCGCGGGCCACGATCACCTGCCCGTCATGGATGCCGGCAGGCACGTGCAGCACGAGCGTGCGCTTCTTGCGGCGGCGCCCGCTGCCGCGGCAGTCGCCGCACGGGTCGCTGACGATCGTCCCCCGCCCGGCGCACTTGGGGCAGGCGATGATCCGCACGCTCACCCCGAAGAAGCCTTCCACCTGCTGCTGGACCTTGCCGTGCCCGCCGCAGGTGCGGCATCGCTCCGGCGTGGTGCCGGGCTTGGACCCGCTGCCCGAGCAGGTCTCGCACAGGTCCATCCGCTCGAACTCCAGCGTCTGGTCGGCGCCCTTGGCCACCTCCTCCAGCGACAGTTCCACCTCGGTCTCCAGGTCGTAGCCGCGGTCGCCCATCCCGCCGCCGCCTCGCCCGCCGAAGCCGCCGAAGAAGTCGTCCAGCCCGAACATCGACAGGATGTCCGCAAAGCCCATGCTGGAAAAGTCGTGCATCCCCGCGCCGCGAAGCCCCTCGTGACCGAACCGGTCGTACCGCTGACGCTTGACCGGGTCGCTGAGCACCTCGTACGCCTCGGCCAGCTCCTTGAACTTGGCCTCGGCTTCGGTCTTGTCGCCCTTCTGGTTGTCCGGGTGGTATTTCAGGGCGCCGCGGCGATAGGCGCGCTTGAGTTCGTCGGCGCTGGCCGACTTCTCGACACCCAGAATCTCATAATAGTCGCGCTTCTGCGGCATGAGAGTTTACCAGTGTACCGTAGTGTGCAGCCGTAGCGAAGCGGGACTTGTAGGACCCAGGAGACCTATAGGTCATTCGGGCCCACCGCTCCCGCCTTTACAAGCCGCAGGGGCGCCCCGGTCTGCCGGAGCGCCCCTGGGCTCTTCAATCGTCAATGGACACTGGCCGGTCGTCCATTAGATGACGGCGCCGGCGATCGGCGCCTCGTCCTTGTCTTCCTTGTACTCGGTGACCATCAGGTCGGTGGTCAGCAGCAGCCCGGCCACGCTGGCGCCGTTCTGCAGGGCGGTGCGGGAGACCTTCGCCGGGTCGATGATGCCGGCCTGGACCATGTCCACGTACTCGCCGGTGGCGGCGTTGTAGCCGACGTTCTTTCCCTTTTCGAGGATCTCGGCGACCACCACGTCGCCGTCCTCTCCGGCGTTGGCGACGATCTGGCGGGTCGGGGAGGACAGGGCCCGCAGGACGATGTCCACGCCGATCTTCTCGTCGCCGCGTGCCTTGTCGCGGATCTTCCTGACCGCGTCGATGCAGTGGAGGAAGACGACCCCGCCGCCGGGGACGATGCCTTCCTGGGCGGCGGCCCGGGTGGCGTGCACGGCGTCGTCGATGAGGTCCTTGCGTTCCTTCATCTCGGCCTCGGTGGCGGCGCCGGCCTTGATGAGGGCGACCCCGCCGGTCAGCTTGGCCAGGCGTTCCTGGAGCTTCTCGCGGTCGTAGTCGCTGGTGGTCTTCTCGATCTGGGTGCGGATGGTCT
Organism: Planctomycetota bacterium; assembly: GCA_022705325.1. Taxonomy (GTDB): domain Bacteria; phylum Planctomycetota; class Phycisphaerae; order SM23-33; family SM23-33; genus MWDR01. Next base: position 20,049 of record JAKJER010000029.1, read on the forward strand.
CGGCGCGGGCCTTGATGTCCTTGTTGGAGCCGGCGCCCTCGATGATGGTGCAGTCATCCTTGGTGATGATGACCCGCTTGGCCCGCCCGAGCTGGCCGATCTCGACGTTCTCGAGCTTGAGGCCCAGGTCCTCGCTGATCAGCTCGCCCGCGGTCAGGACGGCCAGGTCGCCCATGATGGCCTTCCGGCGGTCGCCGAAGGCCGGGGCCTTGACGGCGGCCACGTTCAGCACGCCGCGGAGGCGGTTGACGACCAGGGCGGCCAGGGCTTCGCCCTCGACGTCCTCGGCGAGGATGAGCAGGCTCTTGCCGGAGGAGGCGATCTTCTCCAGCAAGGGGACCAGCTCGCGGAGGTTGGAGATCTTCTTCTCGTGCAGGAGGATGAAGGGATCCTCCATCACGCACTCCAGGGTGTTGGGGTTGGTCATGAAGTAGGCGGAGATGTAGCCCTTGTCGAACTGCATGCCCTCGACCACTTCCAGCTCGTTGACGATGGACTTGCCTTCCTCGACGGTGATGACGCCGTCGACGCCGACCTTGTCGAACGCCTCGGCGATCAGGTCGCCGATGTCGCGGTTCCAGTTGGCCGACACGGTGGCCACCTTCCGCAGGTCCGCGGTGGACTTGCAGGGGCGGGCCTGGTCTGAGATCGCCGCGATGGCGGCTTCGACCGCCTGGTCGATGCCGCGCTTCAGGGCCATCGGGTTGGCCCCGGCGGTGACGTTCTTGAGCCCTTCCTGGACGATCGCCTCGGCCAGCACCACCGCGGTGGTCGTGCCGTCGCCGGCGATGTCGGAGGTCTTGGAGGCGGCCTGGTTGGCCATCTTGGCGCCCATGTTCTCGAACGGGTTGGGCAGCTCGATCTCCTTGGAGACCGTCACGCCGTCCTTGGTGACCTTGGGCGAGCCGAACGACTTCTGAAGCAGCACGTTGCGTCCCGTGGGCCCGAGCGTCACCTTGACGGCGGCCGCCAGCTTCTGCACGCCGGCGAACATGGCCGTGCGGGCGTCCACGTCGTATAGCATTTGTTTGGAGGCCATTTTTCGTTTGCTCCTAGGTTGCGGAGACAGGCCATGCAGGACTCGCGAGGCCTGCAGGACCTGCAGATCCCGTTCCGGTTACTTCTGCACCACCGCCAGCACGTCGCTCTCGCGAAGGATGACGTAGTTCTCGCCGTCGATCTTGACTTCCGTCCCGGTGTACTTGCCGTAGTAGACCTCGTCGCCCTTCTTGACGCTCATGGCGGCGCGCTTGCCGCTGTCGAGCATCTTGCCCGGGCCGGTGGCCACGACCTTGCCCCGCTGGGGCTTCTCTTTGGCGGTGTCGGGCAGGACGATCCCGCCGGCCGTCTTCTCTTCCGCTTCGCTCTGCTTCACCAGCACTCGATCATCCAACGGTTTGACTGCCATCGTAGGTTCTCCTCTTCGTGAACTTGTTGCTTGTTCTCAGTATCCAGTAAGGTAGTAGCCAGTGGCCCGGACGCCTCGCGGCGGGATTACATTCCCATGCCGCCCATGCCGCCCATGCCACCCATTCCGCCCATGCCGCCCATGCCGCCGGGCCCGTGGCCGTGGCCGGCGTGCTCGTCCTTCTCCTCGGGGATGGCCGACACGGCCGCGTCGCAGGTCAGCAGCAGCGTGGCGACGCTGGCGGCGTTCTGGAGGGCGGCGCGGGTGACCTTGGCGGGGTCGATCACGCCGGCCTCGAACAGGTCCTGGTAGGTCAAACTGTCGGCGTTGAAGCCGAAGCTGCCCTTGCCCGCCTCGACCTTCTTGAGGACGACCGCCGGCGGCTCGCCGGCGTTGGCGGCGATCTGGCGCAGCGGCTCGGCCAGGGCGTGCTTGACGATGGCGATGCCGGTGGCCTCGTCGCCCTTGGCCTTCAGGGCGTCCAGCACCTTGCGGGCGCGGACGAGGGCCACGCCGCCGCCGGGCAGCAGGCCTTCCTCGACGGCCGCCCGCGTCGCGTGCAGGGCGTCCTCGATGCGGGCCTTCTTTTCCTTCATCTCGCTCTCGGTGGCGGCCCCGACGTTGATCTGGGCGACGCCGCCGGCCAGCTTGGCCAACCGCTCCTGGAGCTTCTCGCGGTCGTAGTCGCTGGTGGTGGTGGAGATTTCCTTGCGGATCTGCTCGATGCGGGCCTGGATGGCCTTGGTGTCGCCCGCGCCCTCGATGAGGGTGGTGTTGTCGTTGTCGATGGTGACCTTCTTCGCGGTGCCCAGGTCAGCGGGGGAGATGGACTCCAGGTCCAGGCCCAGGTCCTTGGTGAAGACCTTGCCTCCGGTGAGGATGCCGATGTCTTCCATCATGGCCTTGCGGCGGTCGCCGTAGCCCGGCGCCTTGACCGCGCAGACGTTGATGATGCCGCGGAGCTTGTTGACCACCAGGGTGGCCAGGGCCTCGCCCTCGACGTCCTCGGCCACGATCAGCAGCGGGCGGCGGGCCTGCGAGACCTTCTCCAGCAGGGGCACCAGCTTGGCCACGTTGGAGATCTTGTCCTCGTGCAGCAGGACCAGCGGGCGCTCCATGACGGCTTCCATCGCTTCGGGGTCGGTCACGAAGTGGGGGCTGAGATAGCCGCGATCGAACTGCATGCCCTCGACCACCTCGACGGTGGTCTCGATGCCCTTGCCCTCTTCGACGGTGATCACGCCGTCGCGCCCGACCTTGCTCATGGCCTCGGCGAGCATCTTGCCCACCGTCTGGTCGTTGTTGGCGGAGATGGCGGCCACGTTGCGGATGTCGGCGTCGCCCTTGACGGGGATGGCGATCTTCTTGATCTCGGCGACGACCGCCTCGACGGCGGTGCGGATGCCGCGGGCCAGGCTCATGGCGTCGGCCCCGGCGGCCAGGTTGCGGTAGCCTTCCTTGAAGATGGCCTCGGCCAGCACGGTCGCCGTGGTCGTGCCGTCACCCGCGGCGTCGGAGGTCTTGCTGGCGGCCTCCTTGACCAGTTGGGCGCCCATGTTCTCGGCCTTGTCGGCGAGCTGGATTTCCTCGGCTACGCTCACGCCGTCCTTGGTGACGGTCGGGGCGCCCCACCCTTTGTCGAGGATGGCATTGCGTCCCCGCGGGCCCAGGGTGCTCTTGACCGCACGGGCCAGCTTTTCCACGCCCGCCAGCAGGGCTTCACGGGCGTCGGTGCTGAACTGCAACTTCTTGGCCGCCATAGGAAAGATCTCCTTTCCGGTTTCCTGTAAATACCCGCCCGAGCTGCGGTTACACCTTGGCCCGGAACGGCTCGACCATAAAAACCACTCGTAACGATTTCCACGGCCCGCGCCGCACGTGGGCCGGCTGACAACGCCGACCGCCGGCGCGGACTCGGACATGGTGGCTTTAGCAACCCTCGTGCCGCTGAGCGTAAAGGCAAATCCAGAAGCAACTTAGCGATTCAGAACCCCTCCGGCGATGCCCTCATAGCCTGCCATTTGCGCTCCCGCCCCGCGGACGCTTGGCAGGTTTTGACAGGCAATGCCATCCCCGAAGGCTTGTCCACCCCCGCTGATGCGGAGCATTGAGCATGGACAGATTGACCGGGAACAGCCATGAAGGTACTCTATCAGCATGGCCCTGCTTGATGAAATCCAGGGGAATGATGAAAGAAACGATGATTGAGACCGAAGTCACCTACACGTTGGAGCACGCCGGCAAATTCTACCTGATCCAGCATGTACCGGCCCGTGTTTGTCGGGAGACGGGCGATCAGTATTTCGCTCCCGAGACGGTGGAGCACATCCAAGCTCTTATCAAGGGCGAGAAGCCCCCCGACAAGACCATCGAGACCCCGGTGTACGAGTATGCATGCGGAATGGGTCCGGAAACGACCTGAAGCAGAGCCCGGGCTATACCGTCTGCCTCGCAGGATAGAGGAAGGCGGTGCCGGCCGCGAACCAAACAGAGAAGTGCAGTAAGCAACCAAACTATGTGCCTCGCTTTGTACCTATTCACCAACAGTAGGGTCCCTGAGTCCTCCTGGGAAGAGGCCAACCCTGGTGTCTTCGTACAGGCAGTCAATAACTGCGAGGATCGAAATGCTCTGAAGTGGCCGCACGAGGAAGAGAACGTGTATTATGTCGGCGGCTACCAAGGGTGCGGGTGCGGTTGGTCAGTCGTCAGCGAATGGGACGATTCATCAGACAGGGCGGCAAAGGCAAGGGACCGCCTTTCGCTTGGGCGCATTCTCAGAACAGTTGGTCTGAAGGGTTCGTGGTTCGTGGTCTGCTGGGAAGGCGATCAAGGGGAGCCTATGCACCCTGTCCAGTTGGTCACAATCGATCAGATAGAGGATCCTGGGTTCGAGTTCACGGAACTGCAACCGTATCGTCTTGCCCTGCCAGGCGCGGCAGAACGCTGAATCAAACCAGGTAGTCCAAGGCCTCGGCGGCTCCGGCGACCAATACCTCGCGGCCGTCGTGCCTGTGAACCTGCCAGGCGGGTCCGGAGACGACCTGAAGGCCGCGCTTGCAGGGCAGGAGATTCAGGAAGGCCGGCCAGTTCGCCGACAGGTCGGTGTCGCGGAACTTCGCCTCGACCGGGAGCCAGGGCTCACCGTCGCGAACGATCAGGAAGTCGATTTCCCGTCCGTCTTTGTTGCGAAGGAAGAACAGTTCGAATTCTCCCTGGCCCGTGTCGGTCCAGAAGTGGCAGGCCTTGAGCAGGTGGCAGGCGACCAGGTTCTCGAAGCGTGCGGCCGGGTCCTTGATCCAGGCGTAATCCCAGAGGTAGATCTTGCCCTCCCGCCGGATCGACCGGGTGATGCGCTTGCTGTAGGGCCTGACCTCGAAGAGGTAGTACAACATCTTCAGATACCCCAGCCACCGCTTGATCGTGGGAAGGCTCACTTCCAGGTCCCGCGCCAGCGAGGACAGGCTGAACATGGAGCCGACGCGCTCGGGCAGGAGGGAGGTCATCGTCTCGATGCGCCCCAGGTCCGGCAGGCGGCTGAGATCGCGCAGGTCCTGGCGGATCACCAACTGCTCCCGGTTGCGCCGCCACAAGCGGGCTTGGGCGGCGTCCTGTGCGAAGAGCGGCTCGGGGAAAGGCCCGTACCGAAGGAGCGAGGCCAGGTCGTCCTCGACGCCGCCAGCCTTGTGCTGGCCCCGCCCAAACAGGGCATCCAGCATGGTGTCCGGGTCCAACACGTCGCTGCGGCGCATTTCCCGCAGCGAGAACGGGTGCAGGCGGAAGCCCAGGTGGCGGCCGAGCAGGCTGTCGCTTCCCTTCATGTAGACGTTGAGCCTGGCGCTGCCGGTCACCAGGATGTCGCATGGGTTGTCCAGGGTGTCGTAGACGCCCTTGAGGTTCCGCTTCCAGAGGCGATCCTTGTGGATCTCGTCCAGCACGACCAGGGGCGTCTGCCCGTCTTTCGCCACGGGCACAATGGCGGAAGGGGTCAGTGTCCACAGGCGGCGGAACTCCGCCTTGTCCCAGTTGTAGTATGCCCCGGTCTTCCGCTGTGCCAGGAGCATGCGGGCCAACGTCGTCTTGCCGCACTGCCGCGGCCCGGAGACAAGCGCCATCTTGTGGCGGGAGAACGCCAACGCCTCAATAGGCCGGCTGATCGAGCGTGGCTTCATCCTGACCATTTTAACGTCAGTCGTTAGTCTGGTCAAGTTCCGACCATTCTAACGCCAGTCGTTAGTTTGGTCGGAAGTGACGCTTGCTCTGGAACCTCCCACCCCGCGGGGCCTGCCGCGCGGCAGGTTCTGACAGGCAGCGCCGCCCCCGCCAGTTCGGCACTTGACAGCGCCGGGCCCGGGGTATACTGTCCCCGGCGTGGGCCTCAGCCCCAGACAGGCAGATCCAGCGGTGGCATGGACCATGAACCAAGCAGTCCAGGACATCCAGGAGAGTCGGGGTGAGCCCCAATGCCCCCCTTCCCCCCGCCCTTCCCCACCGGCCCGGTCCTGCCGCTCAAGGGAGCCCGATCGAGTTTCGTATCCGCTCGCGGACGCGGGCGACCCGCACGTCCCCGGCGACTGGCTGACCTTTGAACGCCCGCCCTTCAGCGGCGAAATCTCCGCACCGCCCAAGAGGAACAAGAAATGAAACACGTCCTGGCCACACTGGCCGGCTTAATCGTGGTGCTGGCCGCCGCGCCGGTGATCGCCGCCCCGTCCGATCCCGCGTCCGCGACCAAGCCCAACATCCTGCTCGTCCTGACCGACGACATCGGCTGGGGCGACTACGGCTGCTACGACCCCAAGGGCAAGATCCCCTCGCCGAACATCGATCGTCTGGCGCGCGAGGGGATGCGTTTCACCAACGCCCACACGCCGGCCGGCCTGTGCGCGCCCACCCGCTACACGATGCTCACGGGCAACTATCCGTGGCGCGGGCGATCGCCCGGCGGAACGTGGGGATATAACGTGCCCTCGCAGCTCCGCCCCGGGCAGAGGACCGTCGCCGACCTGCTGCGGGGGGCGGGGTATCGCACGGCGATGTACGGCAAGGCGGGCACGGGCGGGTTCTGGCAGGCGGCGAAGGGGCCCAAACCCCACGCCCCGCTTGCGCCGATCGAGTGGGGGTTCGACTACTCGTTCCTCATCCCGCGCGGGCACCAGAGCCCGCCGCACGCGTTCTTCGAGAACGGCGTCGAGGTCCCGATGCAGTGGGACACCAGCCTCGTCGGCCAACGCCTGCTCGACAAGGCCAACCGCTTCCTGGACGATCACCTCGCCGCCAACAAAAGCGAGGGCCGCGAGCGCCCCTTTTACATGCACGTCTGCACGGACGGCTCGCACTCGCCGTACGTCCCCGCGCCCTTCCTGGGCGGCGTGCCGCTCAAGGGCGCCACGAAGATGACGGCCCACACCGACATGGTCTACGAAACCGACATCCTCGCCGGCCAGCTCGTCGAGGCACTCCAGCGGCGCGGGCTGCTGGACAACACGCTCCTGGTGATCACCAGCGACAACGGCGGCCTGCCGTACGAGCGGAACTACGGCCACGACGCCGTCGCGGGCCTGCGCGGGCGGAAGGGGTTCATCTTCGAGGGCGGGCATCGCGTCCCGTTCATCGTCCGCTGGCCGGGCAAGGTGCAGGCGGGCTCGGTCCGCAATCAGGTCATCGGCACGCACGACCTGGTAGCCACCGCGCTGGAGCTCGCCGGGGTGAAGGCAGGTGACAAGCAATGCCTCGACGCCGTCAGCCTGCTGCCCGTCCTGCTGGGTAAGCAGGACGACGCGCAACCGATCCGCGAAAGCCTGCTCGTCCAGTCCAGCCCCGGCCGCGACGCCAACGACGACGGCGGGTTCACCGGCGGAGACGTGGAGATCGACGAAGAGAGCGGCGTGAAGGCGTCTCACAAGGCCGACAAGAAACCCAGGCTCGCCAAGAACGCCGCCAGCGATCACATGGCCCACGCGATCCTGGCCGGCGAGTGGAAACTCCTGATCGACATGGCCAACCGTCCGGCGGCCCTCTACCACCTGAGCGACGACCCGTCCGAGCAGAAGAACCTCATCTCCGACCCCGCCCAGGCCGAGCGGGTCAAGCACATGAACGAGACCTACCGCACCATCCGCGCCTCGCGTCGCAGCACGCCGATCCCCTGATGGCACGGTTCGTAGTCTCCCCGCAAGGGGAGTGCCCTACCCCCACCGGTCCTGCCGCGCAGTGGAGCGCAACGCCGGCGCCGCCCCAGGATGACGCCCCGGGCGGGCGACGCGGGGCCTTGTCGACGTGAGATCGGGGGAGGCGGCGTTCTTGTCCTGACGCTACCTGCCGCCGGCCCCCCGCCGGCGGACGTACCGGCCCACGCCGAAGGCGCCCAGGCCCAGCAGGGCCATCGTCGCCGGTTCGGGGACGGTTTCCCGACCGTCGGTCTGCTGGAACGCCAGGTCAAAGCCCATGCCCGTGTCCTGGCCGGAGGGATCGTTCAGATAGCTGATCACCGTGGCGGTGTTGCGGTCCCAGTGAGAGAAGAGTTCCCCGTCGCCGGAGAGAAAGAGCTCGCCGGTGATGGGATCGAACGCCACACCGTCCGGATTGGGGCCCAGCGGGCCGTTGGGGTTGCCGGGGTTGCCCAGGTCGAACGTGGGACTGGCCCAGGGAGAGGCGTTCCCGCCGAAGTACTCCCACGGGTAGCTGTCGTTCACCCCGTTGGTCGCCAGGTTGCCCGGTATCTGGAACAGCGTGCGGCGCACCCCGCCCGGTGCGATGCCGATGCCCACCAGGTAGCCGGTAATCGGGTCGAAGGCCAGGTCGGAGCGGTACTCGCTCAGGTCCCCGCCGGCCCCGCCGCCCCCGAGCGTGACCTCGGTCGTCACCGCTCCGCTGTTGGAGCCGATGACGTAGCGGTAGATCTCGCTGTGGCCGTATCCGGTCATGTACAGTTGCTGATCGGGTCCGACCGTGAACCCGTCGATGATGGACAGTCCCGCGCCCAGCGTGTCGTGGACCTGCTGGTTGATCAGGTTGTTCCCGGCGTCCAGGTCCGCCTGCCAGATCACGTGCCCGCCCTCGAACGGGTGCATGTAGTACAGGCGGCGGTTGGCGTCCATCGCCAGGTTGGTGGTCAGGACGCCGGAGGCCACCGCTCCGCAGTCGTAGAACGAATTGCCGACGACGTCGTACCGCATGATGCGAAACCCGCCGCCGGATAACCCGAAGATCTCGCTTTGAACCGGCGCGGCGGCCGCCAAGGCCGCAACGGACAGGACTACACTCAGCGATCCCAGTGCCTTCATGGATGTTCTCCTTATTCGCTTGGGTTTGTTCCATGTGGCGAACACCAGATTCACCTAAGAAATCGTAGTCTCGCGTTGTTTGCGTTTTGGGGGACGCGCGGCCCCGGCCAGTACAAATGCTGGCTGGCGTCCGCGTGTTCGCACCCGTTCGCGGGCAGGGCGCGACAGGTCGCGAACCGGGCGCGGGAGTTCGCGGGTAGTTCGCTCGAGTTCGCACCCGGTTCGCGGCCGTTCGCAGCGGTAAGTTCTTGCCGGAATTTGGGTTGGAGCCTGGCGGCCGCCTTCGGGCCGCCGGGCGGTCTGGCCGGGAGCGAACCAAAGCGAACCAAAACCGGGCGATTCCCCCTACGGCCGGAGTGAGCGCCGGCGCTCGCCGGGCCCGAGGTCGCCGCGGTCGCGGCGCGGCCTTGGCGGCCGAGGCGTCTGGCCCGTTTGCCGCCGTCGCGTCCGGCCGCGGTCGGGCCGCCCGTATAGCCGATTCTGATCGTCGAGCCGACCCGCGGGTCGTCCGCGAAAAGAGAATGCGGCCACGGGGCGGCTGCGTGCGCCGGCCGGGCATCGGGTGGAGCGGCCAGACGGGTTCCTGACGGTTCGGCCGGCCGGTCTACCGGGCGTCGGACGGGCCCATGTCCCGCAGGGCGGGGAAGTGCTGGCGGTAGGCGAGCAAGGCGCGGACGTCCAGGTCGGCGGCGATGACGGCTGGGGCGTCGCCCGCCTGAGCGAGCGTCTGGCCTTGCGGGTCGAAGATGACGCTCCCTCCGCCGTAGCGGTTATGGGGGCTGTCGCCGCAGCGGTTCGCGCCGACCACGAACGCCTGGTTCTCGATGGCCCGTGCCCGCAGCAGGGCCAGCCAGTGCTCCTGGCGGACGGCCGGCCAGTTGGCGATGTAGATCAGCAACTCCGCCCCGCGGGCCACGGCCCGGCGGGCCAGCTCGGGGAAGCGCAGGTCGTAGCAGACCAGCGGCGCCGCCTTCAGGGCCCCCACTTCCATCACGCGGACATCCTCGCCCGGGCGGTAGTGTCGGTGCTCGTCGGCGAACGAGAACAATCGCATCTTGCTGTAGCGATCGACGAGCCGGCCTGACGTGTCGAAGACGACGGCGTCGTTGGTGGGCCCGCCCGAGGCGTCCGCGCGGGCGGGCAGGCCGGCGAGGACGTGGCAACCGGTGCGCGAGGCCAGGCCGGCGAGGAACTGCTCGGTCGGCCCGCCGGGCGCTTCGGCCAGTGCTGCGGCGTTCATGGAGAAACCCGTGGCGAACATCTCCGGCAGGACGATGAGCGAACCCGGGGCGGGCGGGTCGGTCTTCAGCAGGTCCTCCACGCGGGCGAAGTTGGCGGACTTGTCTTCCCAGGCAATGTCGAGCTGGCAGACCCGCACGTGCAGCGGCCGGAGATCGTTCGCCTCGACCATCACAGTTCCATGACCTCCGAGACGTGGTAGCGGCTGGCCACCTGGAGCGGCAGGCCGGCGCCCAGGGCGCGGCGATGCGTGTCCAGGGCGAGCTGGGGATGGTTGTTCTCCTGCGAGAGGTGGCCCAGACAGACCCACTGGAGGCGGCGCCCGAAGTCGCACAGCAGGCGGGAGGCGTCCACATTCGACAGGTGCCCGCGCGGCCCGCGGATCCGCTGCTTGAGGAAGTACGGGTACGGGCCGCGCTCGAGCATCTCCTCGTCGTAGTTGCTCTCGAGCAGGACGGCGTCGAGGCCGGCCAGGACGGGCCCCAGCGCCTCGAAGGCGTGGCCCAGGTCGGTCAGCACGCCCAGGCGGGCGCCCTCGGCCTCGACGATGAAACCCACGCCGTCGGCAGCGTCGTGCGGGGTGGCCAGCGTGTGGACGGTGACGTGGTCGAACTTCAGCGACTGGCCCGACTGGAACAACCGCACGTCGTCCAGCGTGCCCAGCGTGCCGTACTGCGAGGCGGCCGCCAGCGTGGCCGGCGTGACGTACAGCGGCAGCTTGAACTTCCGTTGGAAGATGCCCGCGCAGCGGACGTGGTCGGCGTGGTCGTGCGACAGGATCACCGCGTGCACGTCGCGGATGTCTCGGCCTCGCTGGGCCAGCCGCTCGGCCGCCTGCTTGCCGCTGATGCCGGCGTCCAGCAACAGCCGCACGCCCCGCGACTCGACGTAGATGCAGTTGCCGTTGCTGCCGGATTGCAGTGAGATCGCCAACATGCGCGCATTGTACCGTCTGGGCCGCCCAAAGCCCAAGTGATGCGTTCGGCGCCTTGCACTAGGTAAGGTCGGCATCCGGGCGTACCGATAACAGGTTCTGGAAGTCGGGAGGGCACGTTGGGGAGTCAAGACGTCCTTTTGCCGAACGGAGAACTGGAGATGAAAGCGACTCTTCGGACGATCCTGGTGGCGGCGGCGTTCGTGGCCGCCGCATTCGCCGGGTGCAACTCAGGGGTCGGGCGGGCGATCACCTCGTCGGCCGGCCGGGTCCGCGACTGGGTGGGCGACAAGGTCAACGGCGGCTCGAGCGGCGGCGCGACCGAGGCCGCCGTGCCGAGCGGGGGGTATGGGCTGGCGCCCGAGAACCAGTTGCGGCTCCGCCGGGGGATGCAACGGCTATCGGAATTCTACCGGCGCGTGGCGAGCGGCGATCACCAAGCCGCCCTGGGCATGGGCACGCCGCGGTTCGGCCAGGACACGCCCCCGCAGCGGTTGGCGGCCCTTCAAAGCGAGTTCAACAGGTTCAACGGGGCCAAGACCACGAGCCTGGGGTACTGGTTCGAGAGCGGAGACTCGCTGAACCTGGTTTGCGTGTTGGCGCTGCCTTCGGGCGAGCGAGCCCTGGCGGCGGCGCATCTCCGGGGCGAGTCACTGGAGCGATTCGAATGGAGGAGCGAGCAATGAAGGCGTACAACCGGGCTGCGTGCATGCTCCTGGCGGGGCTGGTCCTGACGACGGGGCGGCCCGCGACGGGGCAGATCATCCTCGCCACGCCCTTCGACGACGTGTATCCGCAGCGGATCAGCGACACCGAGTTGAAATCCGCGGACCCGAACGCCCTGACGGCCGCCCAACAGAAGTTCGTCAACGAGCGGATGGCGAAGCTGCGGCAGAATGTGGAGCTGTACAACCGGCTGGCGGAGGAACACCCGGACCAGGCGGCCGTCTGGAAGCGGCTGGGCGAACAGAGCACGGGTGTGCTGGCCCGGCTGGCCCAGTGTCGCTTCCGCCAGGACCGCCTGGATCGCTGGTGGTCGGCGTGGGTGCAGGGGGCGCACCCGGTGGCCGCCTACCTGCTGGGCTACGTATACCTTGATCCCCGGTTCTTCGAGGTCCGCGACCCGAGCAGCGCGGGTTCGGCCTTCCTGGAAGAGGCCCGGATCCATCAGCGGAACGACCAGTCGGCGGCGGAGTCGTACCTGGTGCACGAGGCCATCCATGGCGGGGCTTGGGGCGACGACACGGGCGAGAAGGCCGCGTATGTCGCGCAATATCTGTACCTGGTGGCCTGCGGAGTCCCGGCCAACCATCCGGCGTTGAACAACGCGCTCCAGAAGCTGGCCGGGTACGGGCTGATCGACAGCGTCGACGACACCTCCCGCCTGGACAAGGCGCTGGGCATCGACGACGCGGTGCTCTCGGTGATCGAGCGGCACTGGCCGACCAAGCCCGCCGCGGACGCGCCGCCGGCGCCCCAAGGCCCGCCTAAGCCGCCCGCGGACCCGTCTTCGCAGGAGGAGGCTGCCTGCCAGCGCATTGCCGCCAGCTTCATGGAGGCCGTCCGCCGGGACGTAGCGGCGGACACCGCGCGCGACGGCGTGCCCCGGCGCGTGGAAGTCGTGGTCCCGTACGTCTACAAGAAGCCGCACCTGGTCGGCTCCTACCGCGTGTGGATGCGCCTGCCCGGGAAGGACGAGCAGGTCGGCTTCAGACACGGCGACAGACAGAACCCGGCCAAGGTCAACCCGTACGAGATCGCGGGCCAGTACCGCGCGAAATACCCCGACCTGAAATGGGAGTAGCCGACCGCCCGGGCCTACGAGGCGTAGTCGAGCGGGCGGACGTCTCGGATGAGCCCCTGCCGCTGCGCCAGGCGGTGGAACTCCTCCATGCCGCGGCGGCAGGCGGGCGTGAAGTCGAACTGGAGATGGTGGGTCAGATATCGCCGGGCCAGGTCCGCGGGCCAGCCGTGCAGGGCAGCCTGGGCGGCGGCCAGATCGTCCAGCCGCTCGGCGCAGCCCAGGCGGGCGGCATTCAGCAGACCGAACAGCCGGGCATGGTCCGCGCCCGCGCGGGCCGCCCAGACGGCGAAGACGAAGGGCAGGTGGGTCATTTCGAACCACATCGAGCCCAGGTCCATCTGGTGCGGGCAGATGGGCGGGTCGGTCACGACCTTGTCGCCGATGAGCAGGACGGCGTCGGCTGAGCCCCGGTCGAACTCCTCGCGCGGAACGATGGTCAGCCGCCGGTCGAACCGCTGGGTCCACAGCACGGCAGCCAGCGCCACGGATGTGTGCGATTCGCGGTCGGCTGCCAGCACCGCGACCTCCCCGGCCGGCACGCGGGAGAAGACGCGGACGGTGAGCGTCTCGCCGGCCGACGCGATGCACCCCGCCGGCAGGACGGTCAGAGGCTCGCTGGTCCGCTGGAGGTCGATGGCCGGCACGAGTGCGGCGTCGGCCCGCCCGCTCGTCAACGTTTCCAGCAGGTCGGCCGGCGCCGCTCGAAAAAGCTCCACGTCCGCCCGGGCGTCCAGGCCGCAGATCAGCGGGGCCGTGTTGAGGTACTGCACGCCCGCGATGCGAAGCCGGGGCAGGATAGAGGAGTTGTCGGGCATGTCGGCTGGGTCCCTATGCCGGTTCGTGACTGACGCGGACGAGGGTGTCCAGCGCGGCGGCCGCGGCGCCGCTGTCGATGGAGGCCCGCGCCAGCGGCAGGGCCGACGCGATGTCGGCGGCGTTGCCGGCGACGGCCAGGGCGGCGGCGGCGTTGAGCAGGACGATGTCGCGGGCGGGGCCCGCCGTCCCGGCCAGCACGGAGCGGATGACCGCGGCGGACTCGCCGGGCGAACTCACCAGCAGATCGTCCAACCGCGCGCGGGGCAGGTGGAAGTCTTCGGGGGCGATCGTGCGAGCGGCGATCCGCCCGTCGAGAAGCTCGCAGACGCGCGTGGGCGCCGTGGTGGAGAATTCGTCCATGCCGTCTTCGGCGTGGACGACGAACGCCCGCACGGTGCCCAGCATGGCCAGCACGGAGGCGATGGTCTCGGTCAGAGCGGCGTCGAACACGCCCATCACCTGGCGCCGTGCCCCGGCCGGGTTGGTCAGCGGGCCCAGCAGGTTGAAGATCGTCCTCACGCCCAGGGCCTTGCGGACGGGTACGGCATACTTCATGGCGGGGTGGCAGCGGACCGCGAAACAGAAGCAGACACGGGCCTGTTGGAGACATCGCGCGACGGCGGCGGGCGGGGCGTCGAGGTTCACGCCCAGTTCGGCGAGCACGTCGGCCGACCCGCTGGCCCGCGTGGCCGTCCGGTTGCCGTGTTTGGCCACGTGCACGCCCGCTCCGGCCGCGACCAGGGCGGTCGCGGTGGAGATGTTGAACGTCCGCAGGCCGGTGCCGCCCGTGCCGCAGGTGTCGATGACGTCGGCCCCGCCGGAGTCGATGGGCAGGACGTGCTCGCGCATGGCCTGGGCGGCGCCGGCGATCTCGTCGCTGGTCTCGCCCCGCGCCGCCAACGCCACCAGCAGACCGGCCACCTGGGCCTCGCTCCACTGCCCGTCCATGATCCGCGCGAACGAGTCGTGCGCCTGCTCGCGCGTCAGATGCCCGCCGCCCAGCAGCGTCCGGAGCAACTCGCTGTACGTCAACTGTGACATGACGACAGCGTACAGCAAACAGGGAGGAGGGACAAGGGAGTAGGCACCAGGGAATAGGGACCAGGGAATAGGGACGAGGGAACAGGGACGAGGGAATAGGGACGAGGGAGGAGATGGCAGGGGTCGCCTTTCAAGCGGTAGCCGGTCCTCGACGCCCGCGCGGACGAAGCGTATGATTAATGCGTCATGGCAGCCGAACAGCGTATCTTCCGGTTCTCTGGTCACGTGCAGGGCGTGGGATTCCGCTACACCGCCTGCCGCGCAGCCGCCGGCCACGAGGTCACCGGCTACGTCCGCAACTGCCCCGACGGCTCGGTCGAGTGCGTGGTGGAGGGTGAGACGCCCGAGGTGGAAGCGTTCGTGGCCGAACTGACGCGGCGAATGGGGCAATACATCCACAAGACCGCCTGCCAGAAGGCCCCCGCCTGCGGGCACTTCGACGGCTTCGACGTGCGGTTCTGACGCCGTCGCGGAAATTTTGCCTCCTCCGCGGCAAACGCCCTTGACCCGGACGGGCGAATCCGTAGAATGTACGGACTCTGCCGCACCCGCCGGCGCAGAATTGGCGGGCCACTGTCGGCAACGCACCGCTAGCTCAGTTGGTAGAGCAGCTGACTCTTAATCAGCGGGTCCTAGGTTCGAGTCCTAGGCGGTGCATTTCAGGGAAGTCGTGCAATGGCAGCCACTCCCAAGCCCCACAAGCGGAGGCAAGCGGGCGGCGGGTTGTCACGTCCCCACCTCTGTTTATAGTCCGGCCCTGGGTCAGGCAGGAAAGTCTTCCCAATGGGGTCAGTTGCGACTTCGGGGGGCTACAATACGAGTAGACCCGCTCGACGGCGGAGTCGGGCAGGTCATCCGGGAAATCCCGGTTACGAACTTGCACCAGAAGGGAACACCTCGATCATGGATTCGTCGACCGGATTGACCATTCACGTTGTCGTGCAGGATGCGGGTGCAGTTGTGATGAAGTTGTCGGGGAATCTGGACGCCGAGTCCTCCCCTGGGTCCTTGCCCAGGATCCTGGACGCGCTGGACCAGTCCCAGACCGGCGCGATCATGGACTTCGCGGGCGTGAAATTCATCAGCAGCGCGGGCCTGGGCGTTCTGGTCGAGACGCAGCGACGGGCGCAGGCGGCCGCCAAGCAGTTGGCCCTGGTACATCTGCCTCCCCAACTCTACAAGATCTTCAAGGTCTCCAGGCTCGACCAGGTCTTCCGCCTCTGCCAGGACGAGAATGACGCCATCCAGGCCCTCCGCCCGCCGCCGCAATCTTGAGACGTCGGAACGATCTTGCTTTCCAATCGAGGAAACCATGACCAACGATGATTCATCCGCATCCGGTCGAGATATCCGCACCCAGGTCGACACGCTGGTGGCGCGGGCGATCGACGCGGCGGCCGTCTTCACCCAGTACAGCCAGGAACAGGTTGACAAGATCGTCTATGCAGCCGCCAAGGCCGGGGCGGCTCGGCGTATCGATCTGGCGCGGATGGCCGTCGAAGAGACAGACATGGGGGTCTTCGAAGACAAGGTCATCAAGAACCTCTTCGCCACCGAGTACGTCTACAACGACATCCGCAACGTCAAGACGGTCGGGCTGGTGCATGACGATCCCGGCAGCGGCATGATGGAGTTCGCCGAACCGCTGGGGGTGGTCCTGGGCATCACGCCGGTGACCAATCCCACGTCGACGACGATGTTCAAAGCGCTGATCGCGCTGAAGACGCGAAACGCGATCGTCTTCAGTTTCTCGCGCAACTCGCTGCGTTGCAGCGGCGAGGCGGCGAGGACCATTTACGAGGCCGCCCTGGGCGCCGGTGCCCCGGATTACTGCGTTCAGTGGGTCGAGAAGCCCTCGCGCGAGCTGACGCAGGCCCTCATGAGCCACCCGGACATCTCGCTGATCCTGGCCACCGGCGGCATGGGACTGGTCCACGCCGCGTACGCCAGCGGCACGCCCGCCATCGGCGTGGGGCCCGGCAATGTCCCGGCCTACATCCATGAATCGGCCGACATCGAGGCCGCCGTCAACGACATCCTCCTGAGCAAGACGTTCGACAACGGCGTGATCTGCGCGTCCGAGCAGGCCGTTGTTGTCGACGCCGCCATCAAGCACGCCGTCGTCGCCCGCTTCCAGTCGCAGGGGGCGTACTTCCTCAACTCCAAGGAGGTCGCCAAGGTCGAGGCGGTAGCCATCGACGCCGCCAAGGGCACCATGAGCCCCAAGGTCGTCGGCCAGTCGCCCCGGCGGATCGCCGAGTTGGCCGGCTTCACGGTGCCGGAGGACACCCGCGTGCTGATCGCCCGCCTCAAAGGCGTCGGGCCGGAGTATCCCCTCTCCCGCGAGAAACTCTGTCCCATCCTGGGGTTCTACTCGGTCCACGGCTGCGACGAAGCCGTCAACGTCTGCACGGACCTGATGCACTTCGGGGGGCTGGGACACACAGCCTCGGTGCACTGCCGCGACCCCAAGGCTGTCCAACTGTTTGCCGAGACCGTCAACGCCGGGCGGATCATCGTCAATTCCCCCTCTTCGCAGGGGGCCATCGGCGATCTCTACAACCACGCCCACCCGTCGCTGACGCTGGGCTGCGGCGCCGGGGGCAAGAACATCACCACCGACAACGTGACCGTGTCCCACCTGATCAACATCAAGCGAGTCAACCGAAGAATGGTCAACATGCGATGGTTCCGCGTCCCGCCGCAGATCTACTTTGAGCCGGGCTGTTTCGACACGTTCTTCTCCCACGAGATCAAGGAGATGGGCGTGCGGCGGGCGATGATCGTCTGCTCGTCGTCGGCCGTCCGACTGGGCAGCACGGCCCGGCTGGAGGCGTATCTGCGGGCTGCGGGCATCACCTCGGCCGTGTTCTCAGACGTGCAGTCCGATCCCACCGTCGAGACGGTCACGAGGGGCGCCGCGGCCATGAAGCGGTTCGAGCCCGACCTGATCATCGCCCTGGGGGGCGGCTCGCCCATTGACGCGGCCAAGGCGATGTGGCTGTTCTACGAGCACCCCGACACCTCCTTCGAGGACCTGCGGCTTCGCTTCATGGATATCCGCAAGCGGGTCGTGCCGTTTCCGCAATTGGGGCAGAAGGCCCGGCTCATCGCCATCCCGACCACGAGCGGGACCGGCTCGGAGGTGACGGCCTTCTCGGTCGTCACCGATGCCGCGACCGGAACGAAATACCCGCTGGCCGCCTACGCGATGACCCCCGACGTCGCCATTGTGGACCCCAACTTCACGATGAGCGTGCCGGCGGGCGTGACGGCTGACACCGGCATGGACGTGTTGGCGCACGCCCTGGAGAGCTACGTTTCGGTAGTGGCGTCGGACTACACCGACCCGCTGGCGATGCAGGCCATCCGCCTGGTGTTCGAGTACCTGCCACGGGCCTGCCGCGACGGCAGCGACGCCCTGGCACGCGAAAAGATGCACAACGCCTCCACCATCGCGGGCATGGCGTTCACCAACGCTTTCCTGGGCATTAACCACTGCCTGGCTCACATCCTGGGCGCCACGTTCGGCATCTCGCACGGGCGGGCCAACGCCCTGGTGATGGGCCCGGTCATCCGCTACAACGCCTCGCTGCCCAAGAAACTGGTGGCCTATCCCAAGTACCGCATCCCCCAGGCCAAGGCCCGTTATGCCGAAATCGCCGCCGCCCTCAAGCTCGAGGGCCCCAACGAGGATAAGGCCGTCGACTGCCTCGTCAAGGCCATCGCAGAACTGATGGCCCAGATCGGCATGCCCGCCACGATCAAGGAGGCCGGCGTGGCCGTCGCGGACTTCCAGAAGCAGGTCAAGCGGATGGCCGAAGTCGCCTTCGACGACCAGTGCGTCGGGGCCAACCCCTGCTACCCACGGGTCAAGGACCTCGTCGCCATCCTTTGGGAAGCGTACGGCGAGGGGCCGGAAACGTAGGCACTGCCCCTGTAGCAAGAAGGCGCCCGTCCATCTGGAGGCTGGGCGCCAAGGATCAAGTCAGTCCCCGAAGGCCTTCACTAAGGTTCGTTTCGTTTGCGCAGTTGCTCCGAGTCGCCAGACATCAGGCGACCCTCCGCAATCAGCATCGCGGGGGCCAGCCGGCGGCCACCAACGGTCGCCTCCGGGGGGCCGAGGGTTCGCACAGCAGTCCTCCGTCTTTCCTCTTGCTGCCGTCAGGGAAATGCCGTATTGATGATCTCGTGTTGGCCCTGTGGTGGGGCCGACGAAACAGGCATGCTGCAACAGAATAAAGGTGCGCAAGCCATGGTCAAGAAGCTCGTTTTGTCATTCGTCTGCGGGGTTCTTGCTGCCGGCCTCATTTCCTGCGACAAGTCCAAGAAGCCGCCAACCCAGTCGCCCCCCACCAAGACCTCCGCCGACAAGTCCGCGCCCGCGGCCGCTCCCGCAGCGACTCCCGCCGCCGGGGCAAACGAAGGCCGAGACCTGGCGAAGAAGATCCTGGCCACGTACGACGAGGCCGTCGCGGAGGCAGGGAAACTGGCGAAGGACAAGCCCGAATCCGCCGTGCTGAAGCCCCAGCTCGAGCAGCTCATCGCGAGCTACTCGCCCAAGATGGCGGAACTCAACACCCAGTACCTGGCCCTTCGCGCCAAGGACATAAGGAGTTTCGGCCAGGCCAACACCTACCTGGGCGAGTTCCGAGGCAAACATGTCGCCAATGCCGACAACACCCTGGCCCCCGTGGTCAAGTACTACAACTTCGAGAAGGGTGACAAGGAGATCGTCCAGCTTCTCAGCAGCAAGCTGGTGGCCCTGATCGACATCGCGGTGAAGCGGTAGGCCGCGGTCCATGCTTCTTCCATCGCATCAAGTCGCACGCGGCGGCGATCGATACGGACGCCCGTGATGCCGGCGTGGCGGTTGGTGTGGGTCGTGCAGTGCATGGAGTGGACGCCGTCGTCGCGCGGAACGGCAGGGTCTATGTGCTCTGTTGCGCAGGCGCCGCCAATCGGCAATCCGGGTGCGGAAGGACCTGCCCCATTGGCGCCACCGCCAGCGACGGCGGCACCCGCCTGCTTCAGGAACTCACGTCGAGTCGGTCTTCCGGCGGTCTATGGCGGTCTTCCTGTCTGGCAGGCGATCACTGGGTGAAGGTGACCTTCCAATCGACGGTCTTGGTCGCCGACGGCACGATGCGGACGGTAACGGTCTCCTTCTGCAACGCCGTCTCGACCTTCTCGCCGTCGACTGCCCCGGCGGCCAGTCGATACCCAGCCGGCACGTGAATTGTCAGCACGTAGGGGTCCTGGATGACCACCGAACTCCTCCCGGACAGGACCTTGCCGCGGGAGTCCCACTTCTCGTCCAGCAGACTCACCCCGCCCTGCGTGATGTGCCGCGTGGTCGAAAGGACCCACGGGTGGTCCCGCGCCTCGCGGATGGCGAACACCTGCAGCGCGTTGCCTTCGTCCATGGCCGGCGCGGTGAACGAACCCTTGCAGCGGCCGAGGTACTTCTGGCTCCAGAACTCGAAGACGACGTACTCCCGGTCGTCGCTCAGGCCGAGGTCGGCGAATTTGACTTCCTCCTGAGGCAAGCCCTTGAAGTCGAACTTCCACTCCTTCTCCCGTTTCCGGCCCCACTGGAATCTCGCCAGCACGTTCCAGTGCTCGAACGACCGGTCGATCTCCTGCAGCCACCATGCGACGGGATTCCGCCCGCAACTGTAGAGCTGGCCGGGCGCCGTGAAGAGGACGGGAGAACTGCGTTTCATGCCTTCGATGTTGCGGTCGTCCTGATAGACCTCGACCTTGTCGCTGACCATGAGCACGCCGCCAGCCATGGCACAGATGGCCGGGCGGTGCACGCTCCGCGCCGGCACGGGCTGGCGCAGACCGAAGACAGGCATTTCCGCGTCCTCGTCCATCAGCCACAAACCCAGCACGTCGCAGTGGTCGGGGTCGTTTCGCCAGACCACGCCTTCCATGAAGTTGTACTGGGCCAGCGTGCGCGGCTGGAAGCCGTCGTTGCTCAGGCGGGCGCCGTCGACCAGGCCGATCACGTGGCGGGCATTGCCGACGGTGTGGCAGGCCAGCACGTAGACGTCCCGCCCCAACTCCTCGCGGGCCACGACGTCCCACTGGCGGAGCGACTGCTCGGGCGTGGTGGGGCGCGTCTTGAAGAAGTCGGCGCACTCCTTGTTCTGGTATGCGCGGAGCAGGTCGCCGGTGCCGTCGATCTTCACGTAGTTCCAGCCCTGCTCCTTCAGGCCGCGGTAGAGCTTGCGGACCATGTTCTCCACCGCCTCCTTGTTGGTGGTGTCGAGCATGTAAAACCCGTGGTTGGTGACGATCGAACCGTCGGCCTTGCGGACGAACCAGTCGGGGTGCTCCTGGCCGATCTGCTTGACGTGCGGATCGCCGGGGCGGTGGATGCGGTGCACCCAGATGCCCGGCTTCATGCCCGCGTCGCGGATGGCCTTGACGGCGTACTTCCAGCCGCCGGGGAACTTCTTGTTCCAGTTCAGCCAGTTCTCCGGGCAACTGCCGTTGCCCTGCTGGTACGTGTCGTCGAACTGCATGTAGTCGTAGCCGAAGTCGGACAGGTGCTTCTCGACGAACACCTTCAGCATCGCGTCAAGCGTCTCCTGCGTGAAGCTGTGCCGATACGCCCACCACGTGCAGTAGCCCGTGAGCGAGCCCTTCCACACCGGGTAGTTCCAGGGCGTGAAGTGCTCGATGTCTTTGTGCTTCTGGTAGAACCGCGGGCGGAAGACCAGTTCGACGGCCGACCCGCGACTGGACCAGGAGAACTCGGTGCGGTCCCTGGCGAGAGCCCCGGGTGCAATGCGCGTCCGCCCGTTGTCCGGGCCGACCAGCACCCAGTCCCAGCGGCGGTCGTAGACGGCGTTGTTTCGGAGGTTGCGGCTGGGCCCGACGCTGTTGCGGACGCACGTGAAACGCTTCTGGGCCTCGCCGGGGGCCTCCTCGGCCGCAAACGCCTGCTCGCTGGCGACCACCGCGCCCTCCAGCGACACCACGACGCCCGGCGCGGGCTCGGCGGGGACGAACTTCAGGCGCTGCTGGACCTTGTCCTTGTCGTCGCGGGTCTGGGCCGGCTCGAGCTTGACGCCGACCTTGGCGCCGTCGGGCGACTGGGCGGTCACGGTCGCGGTGAGAATCCGCGCGCCGTGGTACTCCACGACGAGCTTGCCGCCGGTCTCGTCGTAGCGGACCTTTGCGGGATCGTTGGGCGGAGGCTCAACCGCGGGCGCCGCGCCGGCCCCCAAAGACACGATCACGACGAACATCAGCGTGCCCGCCCGGCCGATGAAGCTACTGTTCACGTGCGATCTCCTCAGGTTCTTGCGACAGCTATCGGACAGAGGCGGCAGTCTCCGCGCACTCTCCCGGAGCCTCCCTGGAGGGCGCGGCTGGTCCCTGCTCGGGAGGTTCCTCGGCAAAGGTCCCCGGGACAGCAGGCACGAAAGCCGACGCGATCGACCCGAGTCTCGGGTTGCGGCTTGAAGGCATACGGCCTTCCATCATGGCAGTCATAAACGCACAAGAAAAGCCGTGATCGCCAGTATGCCCCGCGGGGCGACAAGTCGTACACGTGGCGCGAAGGGGGGCAAGAACCTGCCGTTGTATTTCGGCCATCGGCAAGGCGTTCGGGTATCGCCCGGCCTGGCGTCGTGACTGCCGCCATGCCTTCGCTGGCAGGCACTGCCAGCCGCCGGGGCGCGAACTCAAGGTTTTGCTTGACCTGTGGGAGCGTTGGCGGATAATGCGGTTTTCCGATGATTGTCCCAACCTGCCAATCGGCAGGCAGGTCTGCAGGAGACTCCGATGCCCGCGGTCGATCTTCCGGAACAGTTCAATGCGGCGACCCTGTTCGTGGACTCGCACATCGCGGCGGGTCGCGGGGCCAAGCCCGCCATCCTGTGCGGCGACCAGGTGGTCACGTATCAGGACCTCTACGAAAACGTCAACCGCCTGGGCAACGCGTTGCGCAGCCTGGGGGTGAGCATGGAGCAGCGGGTGGCCCTGCTGCTGCCCGACAGCCCCGAGTACGTGTTTGCCTTCTTCGGGGCCCTCAAGATCGGGGCTGTCCCCGTCCCGCTCAGCACCTTCCTCCAGGGCGAAGACTACGAGTACCTCCTCAACGACAGCCGGGCCCGCGTGCTGCTGGTCCAGCCGTCGCTGCTGGGCACCATCATGGAGATCCGCGGGCGGCTGGAGTACCTGGAGCACATCGTGGTGGTCGGTTCGTGCCGGGAGGCCCCGCTGACGCTGGAGGAGCTGATGGCCTCGGCCTCCACGGAGCTGTCGCCGGCGCCCACCAGCAAGGACGACGCGGCCTTCTGGCTGTACAGCTCGGGGACCACGGGCTTTCCCAAGGGGGCCATCCACCTGCACCACGACATGGTTTACGCCGCTGACCTGTACGCCAAGGACACGCTGGGCCTGAAGGAGTCGGACGTGTCCTTCTCGGTGGCCAAGCTGTTCTTCGCCTACGGGTTGGGCAACGGCATGTACTTCCCGTTGCGGGTGGGCGCGACGACCGTCCTGCTGCCCGACCGCCCCACGCCCGACACGGTGTTCAGCGTACTCGACCGGTTCAAGCCGACCGTCTTCTACAGCGTGCCCACCAGCTACGCCGCCCTGCTGCACAAGGCCGAGGAGGGCGGGCGAAAGAGCCTCGGGCGCGTCCGCGCGTGCGTGTCGGCGGGCGAACCGCTGCCCAGGGTGCTCTTCGAGAAGTGGCGCGAGCGCTTCGGCGTGGACATCCTCGACGGGATCGGCTCGGCCGAGATCCTCCACATCTTCATCTCCAACCGTCCCGGGCAGGCCCGCGCGGGCAGCACGGGGCAGGTGGTGAACGGCTACGAGGCCCGGATCGTCGACGAGAACAACCAGGACGTTCCCGTCGGGCAGACCGGCACGCTGCTGATCAAGGGCGACAGCATCGCCGCGTGCTACTGGAACAAGCACGCCCAGACCAAGCAGACCTTCCAGGGCGACTGGATCAACACCCACGACAAGTTCTCCAGGGACGAGGACGGCTACTTCTGGTACGCCGGCAGGACCGACGACATGTTCAAGGTCAGCGGACTGGCGGTCTGGCCCGCGGACGTCGAGAGCGTCCTGATGGGCCACCCGGCCGTGCTGGAGTGCGGGGTGATCGGCGTGCCGGACGGCGATTCGCTGATCAAGCCGCGGGCGTACGTGGCCGTCAAGAGCGGGCACGCCCCGTCGTCGGAACTGATCCGCGAACTCCAGGCCTTCGTCAAGAAGAACACCCAGCCGCACAAGTACCCCCGATCGATCGTGTTCCTCCGTGAGTTGCCCAAGACGGCCAGCGGCAAGATCCAGCGCTACAAGCTGCGCGAGATGGCCTCCAGCGGCGACGGAGGGGGAATCCGCGTCTGAGGATTTCAGGAGCCTTCCGAATGCGAGCCATCCACGTAGCCGCCCCCCGAAAGATCGAGTTCATCGACCCGCCCATCCCGCAGCCCAAGGAAGGCGAGGTCCTGGTCAAGTGCAGTCACGTCGCCCTGTGCGGCAGCAACATGGGCCAGTACACCGGCGTGGGCATCTGGGCGGACCTGAACTTCCCCAACCCGGCCGGGTGGGCCGGGCACGAGAATGTCGGCACGATCGTCGAGTCGCGCTGCCCCGGGTGGAAAGAGGGCACGCTGGTGCTGGCCCAGCCCGAGGGCTACTACGGGTTCGCCGAGTACATCGTCGCCCGCCCGCCGGGGGTGGCGCTGCTGCCCCAGGACGCGCCCGACCCGGCGGCGCTGATCGTGGCCCAGCCGCTGTCGACGGTGCTGCGGGCGATGACGCAGACCGAGAACGTGGTCAACCTCCGCTGCGCGGTCATCGGCGCCGGGCCCATGGGCCTGATCTGGACGCACGTGCTGCACCACTTCGGGGCGGCGGAGGTCATCACGGTGGACCTGCTGGGCTGGCGCCTGGAGTGGGCCAAGCGCTACGGCGCGCGCCACGTCATCGACGCCTCCAGGCAGGACGTGATCCAGACCGTCAAGGACCTCACCGGCGGGCAGAAGCTGGACTTCGTGGCCACCGCGGCCAGTTCGGTGGAGTCGCTGGCCGTCGCGCCCTACCTGCTCAAGCGGGCCGGGCGGATCTTCGCCTTCGGCATGCCCGACTATAACGACCAGAAGTTCCCCTGGTACGCCGCCTTCCGCAACGAGACGCGGATCATCACCACCGTCGGGCCGGAGTGTTCGGCCTTCTTCCAGACGGCCGCCGACATGGTCGTGGACGGGCGGGCCAACGATCTGGGTAGCATGGTCACGCCGCGCATGCCCTGGGACCAGGCGGCGGAGGCCTTTGAGATGTACGCCGAGTGCGCCGAAGGCTCGCTCAAGCTCACGCTGGAACTATGAGCAGGATCGATTACAGCGTATCCGAGGGCCTGAGCGTTCTGCGGTTGGACGATCCGCCCGTCAACGCCCTGACCTTGGCGACGCTGGAGGAACTTGCCGCCTGCCTGGAGCGGGCGGCCGGCGACGCCGACACCGACGGCATCCTCATCACCGCCAGCAGCAGTCATTTCAGCGCCGGGGCGGACATCGCCCTCTTCCGCGACATAAAGACCAGCCAGGACGCGGTGCGGATCTCGCGGGTGTTCCAGGAGGCCTTCGCGGCCATCGAGGACTCGCCCAAGCCGGTCGTGGCGGCCGTCGCGGGCAAGGTGATCGGCGGGGCCCTGGAACTGGCGATGGCCTGCCACTACCGCGTCTGCACGCCCGGCACGCTGCTGGCCATGCCGGAAGTGAAGCTCGCCATCAACCCCGGCGCGGGCGGCACGCAGCGCCTGCCTCGACTGGTGGGCGTCGAGCCGGCCCTGAAGATGCTGCTGGGCGGCGGGATGGTCGACGCCCGGCAGGCGATGGAGATGGGCCTAGTCGACGCCGTCTGCGAGGGCGACGACCTGACGGCCTGCGCCGCGGACCTGCTGCGGTCGAAAATAGGGGACGCTACCCTATTTTCTCCTGACGCAGTCCACGATCAGGAGCGACTCTCGCGTGAAAATAGGGTAGCGTCCCCTATTTCCAGGACCCGCCTGCGCGTGGACAAGCTGGCGGACCCGGCCGCCAACGAGACTGCCCTGGACCAGGCGAAGCGCGGTCTGGCCGGCGGGCCGGCGGAACTGATCGCCCCCTCGCTCATCGTGGAGGCGGTTCGGACGGGGCTGAACGAGTCCTTCGAGGCGGGGCTGCGGTTCGAGCAGACGGCCTTCGCGCAATGCATGGCCGGCACGGCGGCGCGGAACCGGATCTACCTGTTCTTCGCAACGCGGGAGATGGGAAGAATAAACACGGGGACAGACACCGAATTCCCCGTTACGCGTGTGGGCGGAAAGAAGGACCTTTACGGGGAATTCGGAGTCAGTCCCCGTATTGCCGTCATCGGCGCGGGCTCGATGGGCACGGGGATCGCCCAGGCCGTCGTGATGGCCGGCTTGCCTGTGGTCCTGATCGACAAGGCCCCCCCCGCCGTGGCCAGGTCGCGCGAGCGGATAGCGGCCTCGCTCCAGAAGCGCGTCTCGCAGGGGCGGCTCTCGCCGCAGCGCCTGGAGGCGATGATGGGCGGCTTGACGGCGGCGAGCGACTGGGAGGCGATCGCCCAGGCGGACCTGGTGATCGAGGCGGTGTTCGAGGACGTGGCCGTCAAGCAGGCGGTGCTGCGGTCGGCCGAGGCGGTTGTGGACCCCCGGGCGATCCTGGCCACCAACACGAGCACGATCTCGCTGGACGTGCTGGCGGAAGGACTGGCCCGCCCCGAGCGGCTGGTCGGGCTGCATTTCTTCAACCCCGCCCACGCGATGCCGCTGGTGGAGGTGATCCGCCGCCGGGGCGCAGCCTCGGAGGTGGTGGCGGCGGCGACGGCGTTCGTGAAGGCCCTTCGCAAGACGCCCGTGCTGGTGGGCAATCGCGAGGGGTTCTTCGTCAACCGCCTGATGATCCCGTACTTCAAGGAGGCGTTCTGGCTGCTGCAGGAGGGGGCCGAGGCGGAGGCGATCGACGAAGCGATGTGCGGATTCGGCTTTCCGATGGGCCCGCTGACGTTGATCGACATGGCCGGCATCGACATCCTGGCCGACACCGACGCCGTGCTGAGCCGTGCCTTCCCGCGTCACGGCCCGCTGCCGGGGGCGGTCGCGGCGCTGGTGGAGCGCGGGCTGGTGGGCCAGAAGGCCGGCGCCGGGGTCTACCGCTACGAGAAAGGGCGGCATGACCGCCTGGACAACCCCGCCTGCCGGGAGGCGCTCGATCAGGTGCGCAGGCGGGAAGGGCTCGCGCCGCGGGCCGTGGCGGCCGAGGAGATTCTGTCGCGACTGGTCATGCGGATGGCCTGCGAGGCGTTCTACGTGCTGGATGAAGGCCTGGTCGAGCGCGAGTCGCACGCGGACGTGGCGATGGTGCTGGGAACTGGGTTTCCCGATTTTCGCGGCGGCATAGTAAAATATGCCCGCGACCTGGGACTGGCGAACGTGCTGGGGCAATTGGAGGCCCTGGCCGGCCGACTGGGCGAACGATTCGCCCCGTGCGAACTGTTGAGAGAGATGGCAAAGAACGAAAGGCATGCTGATGTCACAACCGGCTGAGCGGAAGGACCTCGAGACGACCAAGAAGATGAAGTCCGTGATGGGCAAGTACTTCATGGAGCTGGAGCAGGGCGCCCAGCAGGGCAGGAAGACCGCCTGGTGCACCAGCGTGGGCCCGGCGGAGCTGCTGCGGGCGCTGGGCTTCAACGTGTACTTCCCGGAGAACCACGGCGCCATGCTGGGCGCGTCGCGCATGGCCAGCGACCTGATCCCGCTGGCCAACGCCCGCGGCTTCTCGCCGGACATCTGTTCCTACCTCACCAGCGACATCGGCTCGTACCTCAAGGGCGACACGCCGCTCAAGAAGATGGGCATGTCCGGCCCGCCGCGCCCCGACGTGCTGGTCTACAACACCAACCAGTGCCGCGACGTCAAGGACTGGTTCCAGTTCTACGCCCGCGAGTTCGGCGTCCCCTGCCTGGGCGTGCACACTCCGCGGTCCATCGGCGAGATGGACGAGGCGATGATCGAATACGTGGCCGCCCAGATCGAGGCCCTCGTGCCGGACCTGGAGAAGGTCGCGGGGCAGAAGCTCGACCCGGACAAGCTGCGGGAGATCGTGGCTTCATCCAGGCGGTGCACCGAGCTATGGAAGGCCGTGCTGCTGACGGCCGCCAGCGTGCCCTCGCCGCTGACGTTCTTCGACGGGACGATCCAGATGGGCCCGGCCGTCGTGCTCCGCGGGCATGGCGACGCCATCGCCTACTACGAGATGCTGCTGGCGGAGCTGAAGCAGCGGATCGTTGACGGCACGGCCGCCGTGCCGGGCGAGCGGTTCCGGGTGTACTGGGAAGGCATGCCCATCTGGGGCAAGCTGCGCGACCTGTCCACCCAGTTCGCCGACCTCCAGACCTGCGTGGTCGCCTCGACCTACTGCAACAGTTGGGTCTTCGAGGACCTCAACCCGGACGACCCGTACCGGAGCATGGCGCGGGCCTACAGCCGCCTGTTCATCTGCCGCAGCGACGACCAGAAGGAGCAGTACATTCAGGACGTGGTGGCGGCGTACAAGGCCGACGGCATCGTCTACCACGACGCCAAGACCTGCCCCAACAACTCCAACAACCGCTACCAGATGCCGCTGCGGATCCAGGAGAAGCTGGGCAAGCCCTACCTGGTGATCCACGGCGACCTGAACGACCTGCGGCTGTACAGCGAAGAGCAGACCCGCACGAACGTCCAGGCGTTCGTGGAACAGTTGGCGCAAGGGTAGCCGGTCATGGTCTATTGCGGCATCGACATCGGGGCCTCGACGGCCAAGCTCGTGCTTCTGGACGAAGGCGGGCAGGTCGTGGCGCGGGCGTTGCGGCGGTCCGGCGTGGACTACGCGGGCGCCGCCGAGCAGAACCTCGCCGAGGCCCTGGCGGCGGCCGGACTGCGGCGCGAAGACGTCGCCCGCACCGTCTCCACGGGCTACGGGCGCGACAACGTCCCGTTCGCCGACTCGCAGATGACGGAGATCGCCTGTCACGGCTACGGCGCGTGGTCGCAGTTTCGCCGGCGGATCACGGTGATCGACATCGGGGCCCAGGACAGCAAGATCATCCACATGGACGACCGCGGGAGGCGCGTGCGGTTCATGATGAACCGCAAGTGCGCCGCGGGCACCGGGGCGTTCATCGAGGAGATCGCCCTGCGGCTGGCCCTGGACGTGTCGGAATTGAACGCCCTGGCGGAGCGATCGACCAGCCAGACCACGCTCAGCAGCTTCTGCACGGTGTTCGCCGCGACGGAGATCCTCTCGAAGATCCGCATGGGCGAGAAGGCCGAAGACATCGTCCGCGGCGCGTTCCGCTCGGTGGTCAAGCGGATCCTGGAGATGGACGCCGTGGAAGGCGAGCTGGTGATGACCGGCGGGGTGGCCGCCCACAACCCGTGCCTGGTGGCGCTGATGGGCGAAGCGTTCGGCCGGCCCGTACTCGTGCCCCCCTACCCCCAGTATGCCGGGGCGCTGGGGGCGGCGCTGTTCGCGAAAGAGACCGTTTCACAGTAGAGGCTGGCAATCACAAAGAGCACGGAGACCACAAAGGCCACAAGTAGAGAAGAAAGAGAACACAAAGGGCCCTCGTCTTCGTGATCTCTGTTTCTGTTCTTCGTGGTCTACGTGTTCTTTGTGATCTTGGTGATTCAGCGAGCTGCCCGAGGAGAAACTTATGATCGTATCGAATCCGCCGCAATCGCTCACGGATACCCTGCTCATGCTCGGCACCCGCGAGTACCCGCTGTACCTGTTCCGCGACGCGGGCGAGGCGCTGGTGTTCGAGGGCGGCGTGGGCGCGTGCGGGCCGGTGCTGGCCGGACAGCTCGACCAGCTCGGCGTGGACAAGACTTCGGTCCGCCAGCTCGTGGTCACCCACGCCCACCCGGACCACGTGATGGCCGTGCCGGCGCTGCGGGCGATGTTCCCGGGCGTCCAGGTGCTGGCGTCGGCAGCGGCGGCGGCCACCATGGGCAACGAGAAGGCGATCGGCTTCTTCTGCAAGATCGACCAGGCCCTGACCGAATCGCTGTTGAAGGCGGGGTCGATCGGCGAGTCGCACCGCCCCCAGCCGCCGGCGGAGTTGAAGATCCCCGTCGATCGCGTGCTGAGCGAGGGAGACACGGTCGCCGTCGGCGGCGCGGCGTTCACCGTGCTGGCCACGCCCGGCCACAGCGACTGCAGCCTGAGCTTCTACGAGCCCGCCCGGAAGGTCCTGGTCGTCTCCGACGCGACGGGCTACTACCTGAACTCGCCCGACCCGCTGTGGTGGCCCAACTACTTCACCGATTACGGCGCCTACGTCGCCTCGATCCGCCGCCTGGCCGCCCTGGACGCGGAGGTCCTCTGCCTGAGCCACAACGCCGCCATCGTCGGCGCTGACGACGTGAAGGCGTACTTCGCCGGATGCCTGGAGGCCACCGAGGCCTACCACCGGCGGATCGTGGATGCCGTCAAGGCCGGACAGGACCCCCGTGAACTCGCGGGGCAACTCGGCGCGGAGATTCACGCCCGGGCCGGGCTGCTGGGCGTGGAATTCTTCCAGAAGAACTGCGGGCTGCTGGTGAAGCTGTCGATGGCACACGAGAACACCGATAGCACGAATTCAACGAAGTAGCACGAATGCCACGAATCTCCTTGTGGATGTTCATTTCGTGGAATTGCCGCCGATTCGTGCCATTCGTGGTTAAGGAGAAGAGATGACTCGATCGCAGATCCTGGGCACCGGACATTACGTTCCGCCGAAGGTCGTGACGAACTTCGACCTGGAGAAGATGATGAACACCACCGACAAGTTCATCGTCGAGCGGACGGGCGTGCACCGGCGGCGATGGGCCGAGCCGGACCAGTCCGCCAGCGACCTGGGCGCGGAGGCGGCGAAGGCGGCGGTGGCGGACGCGGGCGTGAACATGAGCGACGTGGACCTGCTGATCCTCAACACCATCACGCCTGACCACGCCGACCCCGGCTGCGCGTTCTTCCTGCAGGCCAAGCTGGGCCTGGCGGGCATCGCCACGTACGACATCCGCCAGCAGTGCACGGGGCTGATCTACGGGATGGCGCTGGCCGACGCCCTGATCGGGACGGGGCAGTACCGCCGCGCACTGGTGGTGTGCGCGGAGATGTTGTCCAAGCGGATCGACTGCAGCGACGACGGACGGAACATCTCGATCCTGCTGGGCGACGGCGCGGGCGCGGTGGTGATGGGACCGGCCGACGGCGACGGACGGGGCGTGCTCTGGACCGGCCTGCACGCCGACGGCAGCGGGGCCAAGGCGCTCTACACGGCCGCCCCGGGCAGCGCCCTGGGCCGGCGCGAGCACCTGACCCACGAGGACATCGACGCCGGACGAATCCACTTCCGCATGAACGGCAAGGAAGTGTTCGAGAACGGGGTGGCCGGCATGACGCGCGCCGCCAAGGAAGCCCTCGATGCCAACAAGCTCGCCCTGGACGACATCGACGTGCTCATCCCTCACCAGGCCAACCTGCGGATGCTGGAGGCGGTGGTGGCCAACGTGGGCGCGCCCGCGGAGAAGGTGTTCCTGAACGTGCAGGAGTTCGGCAACGTGGCCTCGGCCTGCCTGCCCATCGCCCTGGACCAGGCCCGCAAGAAGGGCATGGTCAGCAAGGGCAAGCTGGTGCTGCTGGTGGCGTTCGGCTCGGGGTTCGTCTGGGCGTCGGCGCTGGTGCGGTTTTAGAGCGTGGCACGGGCGTCTCGCCCGTGAGGCAAGGCCGAGACGGCCCTGCGACGCACGGCCAGGAGGCCGTGCCACGTGTTACTCGTCGCTCTTCCTGATCCGGACGACCTGGCTCACGCCGGGCAGGCGTTCGACCTCGGCCTGATCGAGGCTGTCGGTGTCGCCGATGACGCCGATGATGACGCGGTTGGCGCCGGTGGACTGGTGAATGTCCAGCCCGTGATTGGTGAGATATTCCCGGATGGCGTCCAGGGCTTCGTCGGGGGCATGCTTCTTGGTAATGATAACCATCAGTGCTCCCCTTCCCGCTGCGACATCAAGCGTTCCAGCCGCCGCGACTCGTCCACTACGCGCTCGAACAGGCGGACAATGGCCTCGTCGTCCAGCGGCCCGGGGTTGTCGGCCTTTATGCGGGCGTAGATCTCCTTCTCCCGCTGCGGATCGTAGACGGGCAGGCCCAACTCCTTCTTGACCTTCCCGATGTCCAGGGCCAACTGGGCCCGCTCGCTGAACACGCGCAGCAGGGCGTCGTCCAGTTCGTCGATCCGTCTGCGAATGTCGTCGATCTCCAACGCCCACCTCAAGTGTCCGGGGCCCAGCCGCTGTCCATCGGCGGCCGACCCGGGTTATCCCAGACAATACGTCTGCCGTGCGGCCGGCGTCAAGGTTTTCGTGAGACTCACTTCTCGCGGGACTTCCAGGGCGTGTTGTCCACCTCGAAGCCCGCGTTGTCCTCGACGACAGCATCGGCCTGGTTCTGGATCTTGAGCGGGGCGGCGCCGGCCGCCTTGTTGCCCCGGACGACATTGCCCCCGGCGGGCCGGCCGCAGATGAGGATGCCCCCGCCGGCGACGGTGTTGTCGACGATCTTGACGTTGCGGCACGCAAAGGCGTCGTTGGTGCGGTTGGCGCTGACGTAGATGGCCGTGCCCGAGGCGATCGTCTGTTTGCCGTCGCCCAGGCGGATGTCGTTGCCCTCGACGAGCAGGCCGTCGATGCCCGCCGTCTTGTAGATCGACAGGTACGTGTTGCCGCGGTTGCCCGACAGCACGCTGTCCTTGACGGTCGAGTTGGCGTGGTCCTCGTGCATCAGCCCCTCGCCGTCGTTGATGCGGTACTTGCGGTCGAAGGCCCAGTTGCGGTGGACCTCGTAGTCGTTCCCGATCACCTGCCACCGCCAGCCTCGCATCTCGACGGCGCGGTTGTCGTTGGTCGACGAGCCGGAGGTGACGTCCCGCCCCGTGTTGGTCGGCCGCCAGGCGTCCGGGGCGAATCGGATGACGTTGTCGCGGCAGATCACCCCGTCGCCGCTGAAGCCGATGGCGCAGCGCCCGGTGTTGTAGATGTAGTTGTCTCGGATGACGATGCCCGCGCGAAAACCGAACGGGTGCGATTGCGGCGTGCCGTCGGGCCCCTGCCCGCCCGCGCCGCCGATGTTGAAGTGGTTGACGTAGATGCCCGGACGGTTGTCGTAGTCGAACACGACGCCGTCCACCGCCTGCGGCTGCTTGTTGCGCCCGCGAAGGACGTAGCCGTTCATGGTGAAGTTGTCCTCGCCGCCGGCGGGGATGCGGTTGTTGCCCACCAGACCGTCGCGGGCGCTCTTGACGTCGATGGCGGCGCCGAAGCGGTTGGTGAACCGCTGCCAGGGGTGCTGGCCGATCTTGCGGTCGGGGACGGCCGCCTCGGGCGTGGCCGCGTTGCGGAACACGCAGCCGTAGACGATCCGCCGCTGCCCGCAGGCGTGCTCGCCGCCCTCGGCGAAACGGACGTGGCCGCGGTTCACGTTGAGGTTGACGATGCCGCAGTTGGAGGCCGTCGCGGGGTCTTCGAGGTAGATTCCCTTGAACGCGGTCGAGACGCTCGTGCCTTCGCCCTCGAGCTTCGGCTCGTACCTGGGGAACTCGATCTTCGCGGGCGGGTCGTACTTCTCGTCGCGGGCCCGCGTGGCGCCGGCCGGATCGGCCCCGCGGAGCACCACGCCGTCCTTGAGCAGGATCGAATCGCTGAACCGGTACGTGCCGGGCGGAAAGTACACCACTCCCCCGCCCTTGGCAGCCAGGGCAGCCTGGGCATTCGCCAGCCGAGCCGCCAGGTCGGCGCCCCCGGCCTGCGTGATGTCCACCACGTTGGCCCACCGGACCGAGTCGGTCCAGGCGAGATTGAGATGGGCCAGGGGGTTGTGCGTTGGCGGAGCGGCCGGGGCGGCAGGCGGCCACAGCCACAGGGACGCGAGCAGCCAGGAGAACGACAACAGGCATCGATTGCGCCGATCTGCCAAGTGCGACTCCTTCCTCTTCAAGAACGCGCCGCGGGCTTCCTGTAGGCAGGCAGACCTCATTTATACGCCCGCAGGTCGGTGATCCGGGACTGGCCCGCCGGGCCGGGCACGGAGAAGTCCTGTGCGTTGCAGCCGATGCCCATCTTGCCCACTCGCACGGCGACAGGTTGGCCGGGGAACTGCGATCGCGGCAGGCGGGCGATCTCCTGCCAGACGCGCCGCCCCTGCGAGGCCTGGACGATCACGTGCTTGTCGTCCAGGCGGAAGACCAGGTCCGTCCACGCGCCGGCCATGTTGGCGCCTTCCAGGATCTGGCGGCGGCCGTCGTCGACGCCGAAGCGCCCCTCGACTCGGAGATTGACCCGCAGCATCTTGCCGTCCTTGAACACGATGCACAGGCCCGGGCCCCAGGAGGCGCCCGCGTCGCTGTCCTGGTTGACGCGGCAGGCGAGGACCCGGACGCCGGCCGGCAGCGGGCGCTCGGCAAAGGCGTAGGAGTTGGCGACGGCGGAGATCACTAGCGAGCCGTCTCGCTGGACGAGGGACGTGCCCTTGCGGGGCGAGAGGCTGACCTTCCAGGCGGGGTCCAGCCCGCCTGCCGGGGCAGACTTGTCGCCCCCGAAGGTGTCTTCGAATACGGGCTTCTGCCCCGCGAACGGGTCGTGGACGGGCGGGAGCTTCCGCTCCTGCTGGTCGATCAGCAGCAGCCAGCCGCGGCCCGGCAGGACGGGCACGGCCTCGCCGGGCTCGAAGAGGGCCTCGCCCTGGAAGCCCTTGACCGGCGGGGCGTACAGGTGGGCCTTGGCCGGATCGAGGCCCAGGGCCTTGAAATCGACGTCGAGCTTGACGGCCTGGCCCGTCTCGGCCCAGCTTGCCAGGGCGACCAGCGTGCGATCCTTGCGGACGTAGGCGGTGGCGAGCACGTCGTCGCGCCCGGTGCGGACGGGGGAGGCAGCATCCCAGTAGCCGACCATGCGGGCGTCGGCGATGCCGAAGCTGTCCCACAGCTTCCAGATCTCTCGCGGATCGCCGCCCCAGCCCAGGCGGTTGGTCGTGCCGTAGACCATCCCGCGCCACGGGTTGCCCGCGCCGAGCATCTCGCTGAACATCCCGTAGGGGATGCCCGCCATCTCGACCAGCCAGTAGTCGGGCGACTCGTTGTAGTTGAAGCCCTCGCCGAACCACAGGCTGTCGATGCAGGGGAACAGTTCCATGTACAGCGAGGCGACGTTGTTGAGCCCGTAGGTGGACGAGAAGCTGTTGCCCGAGTGGAAGTCGATCAGGCAGCCGGGACGGGCCCGCTGCATGACCTTGCGGACGCGCTTCATGATCTCGCGGTCGTACCCGATGCCGTCGAGGTAGAGCCCGTCCACGCCCAGGCGGCGCACCAGGTAGTCCAGGCCCTGGAGGTAGTAGTTGTGCCATCGCGACAGCCCGGTGGTGGCGACGGCGGCGTCGTAGCGGGCGTTGCCCAGCGGCTGGTGCCAGGCCGGCACGTAGTCGGTGACGGCGTGCTCGCACAGCCACGAGCTGCCCGTCCTGGGGCGCCCGCCTTGACCATCTCGTCGGCGGGCTTGTCGGCGAACTGGTCGGCCAGCTTGAAGCCCTCGCCCTGCATGAACACCTCGCCGCCCAGGCTGCGGAGGGCGAAGAACTCGGCCGCGTAGTTGCTCAACTCGCGGATGGTGTAGTAGAGCTTGACCTTCATCCCGGCGGCGTGGGCGGCGTCGATGTAGGGCTTGAGCTTGTCGTCGCTGAGGAACGGGTAGTTGATGTGCGGGTTGTAGGCGTCGCCCTGGTGCAGGTTGACGACCTTCGCGCCGGTGGGGACGATCTCGCCCAGCGGCGCCGCGTGCGAGCGGTGGAAGTAGCGCCAGTCCCAGTGGGCCTTGTCCAGCGTCTTGATGGGCGTGACCAGCAGGCCGAAGTTGAAGTGCAGCGCCTGGGCCGCAGCCGCCTTCCGCGGGCCGGTGAACGCCCGCAGGACGACCCGCCCACCGTCCTCGTCGATCGTGCACCCGCCCTTGCCGTCGTTGCCCCAGTCGCGATACAGGCCGCTCTCCTTGAGGTTGAACAGGTCCCATCGCGGCGTGACATGCTTGAGCTTGAGGTGCAGGCCCGCGTTGACGTCGCCGATCCAGACGTGACAGTTGGAGCGGGAGACGTCCCACGTCCACTTCCAGCTCGGCGGGCGCTTGCCGCCCTTGCGCCCCATGCCCATCATGTAGCGGGCCACGTCGGACCGGAGAGGGATCTCCAGGCGGATGTCCTTCAACTCGCCCGCGGCGGAGGGCGTCAGCGTCAGCTCGTAGTTCATGTACCCGTCGCACTCCAGCGAGGCTCGGCAGGCGAGTTCGTAGCCGCCGGCCCGGCTGAGGGCCTCCCAGACGACCTTTCCGCCGGACCGCGAGATCACCCGCGGCGGCTGGGCGTTCCACGCGAGCTCCCCGGCCTCGGTTTGGACGACGAAGCGCATGGGGGCGGCGAGGATGTCGCGGCCGTCGGCATCGCAGCGGTCGACGTTGGTCGAGAAGCAGCTCTGGATGGCGGCGGGCAGTCCGCCGTCGGCCAGGCGGACCCGGCGGCCGAGCACGCTGGCGGCCGGGCCGTCCACCTGCACGGGCGTGAAGGGCCGGAAGACCTCGTCGTCCAGGCCGATGGTCGAGTCCAGCCATCGCAGGCGGGCCTGGCGCCACAACTCACCGTCGCCGGCATCGTCGATCGTCCGCGGCTGGACGTCGAGTTCCAGGGCGACCTTCGCGGGCGGGGCGTCGGCGACGCCCACGGTGACCGTGCCCCGGTAAACGCCAGCCGCCGCGCCGGGCGGGACCTGCACGCCCATCCACAGGGCCTGGACCTTGCCCTTGGGCACGTGGAGGGTCTTCTGGAACGCCCGGCCGAGCCAGTCGGTCCCGCCCACGTTGAAGCAGCGCAGGGCGGAGGCGGGGATGCTGCCGCCGCCGGGGCCGGCCAGTTCGCCGAAGCGGACGCTCACGTCGCGGAGGTCCTGCCCGCAGGCCCACAGGCCGACCTGGAAGGCGTAGAACTCGCCGCGGCAGGCCTCGCCGCGCAGCGTGCGCCCGGGTCCGGCCTGGATCCATCGCAGGGGCAGGTCGTCGCTCATGCGGATGGGGTGGCGGCGGTCCTCGCCGAACAGCAGGAAGGCGGCGCCGGCGTGAGCGGCGAGCAGGGCCTTGATCTCGCCGGCCGTCGCGATCACCTCCATCGGGTCGAAGCGGTGGAAGTCGTTGACGGCCTGGAACTCGATGAGCCTGGCGGCGGGCAGGTCGCAGGGCTTGCCCTCGCGGATGGCGTCGGCGGCCTGCTTGCAGGCGGCGGCCCAGGCGGGCTCGGCCGTGTCGGCGGGCGTCAGGTAGCGAACGCTGGGGAAATACCACGAGCCCTCGGTCTTGAAGGGCATGTAATAGACGAAGTACTCGCCCGGCGCGGTGGCGGGCTGGAAGAGGACGTCGCCGCTCTCGCGCGTGGCGCGGACGGTCACGACGTTGGCGAGGCGTTTGCCGGTGGCCGCGTCGACGACGAAGATGGCCTTCCGTTCGGGCATCTCGTCGCGACGGCGCCAGGGCAGGTGAAGGCGGACGACGCCGGCCTTGGCCTCGACGGCGACGCGGGCGCGGGAGTTGCCCCAGCCCTCGACGGTCCAGTCGGCGATGGCATAGGGGACGTCGGCGGCGGAGGCGGGGGCGGTGGCCAGGGCGGCCCAGCAGATAATTGAACCGGCAAGGATGGTCTTCATGGCTTCACTTTCTGTCTTGGCAGACGGGCGAGGGCGGGTACGTGCTCGTCCTAGGGTAGAACGGACCGCGGCGCGATGGATTGTCGCACGGGTGCGCGAAGCCGCCAGCGGCAACTGCGCCAAGACCCGTCCTCCGCCGCGCCTGCGCCGGGGGTTTTCCGAAACGCAGACACGGAGCGTCGACCTGCGAAGACATGGATGATTTTGCCTTCGGTGATTTTGCCTTCGGGGTTGACTACGGAGAAGCTGACGCCGACGATGGGGCGGGGTCCTTTTGCCCATGGGAGTGGTGAGCAATCGTATGAGCATTCTGAATCGCCTGTTTGGGCCGCGCAAACGACCGCACGAGAAGGAAGAGGCAGAGGCTGCACTTCGGGCCGAACTGTTCGGCCCGGGGCAGTTGGAGACGCACCTGCGGGCGCTGGCGGTGGAGCACGCGGTGGACGTTCGTCCGGGCCCGGAGCGGCTGCTGGACCGCCTGGACGCCAACGAGCAGATCATCATCCGCTCGTACGAGACGATCGCCGAGGCGATCCGCCAGGGGCGCCAGGTGGCCCCCGCGGCCGAATGGCTGCTCGACAACTACTACCTCATCGAGGAGCAGGTCCGCATCACCCGCCAGCACCTGCCCGCGGACTACAGCCGCCAGCTCCCGAGGCTGACCGCGGGCGAGTTGAAGGGCTTCCCGCGGGTGTACTCGCTGACGATGGAGCTGGTCAGCCACACCGACGGCCGGATCAACGCCCAGGTGGTCACGCAGTTCGTGCGGGCGTATCAGGGCGTGGCGCCGCTGCGGCTGGGCGAGCTGTGGGCGGTGCCTATCATGCTCCGCCTGACGCTGATCGAGAACCTGCGGCGGGTGGCGTACCGCATCGCCTGGCGGCGGCAGCACCGCGACCTGGCGCTGGAGTGGACGCAGCGGTTCGAGCGGGCCCAGCGTCAGGGCGGACGGGACCTGATCACCACGCTGGCCGACCTGGTCCGCTCCGATCCGCCGACGTCGGCGCCGTTCATCGCCGAGCTGGCGGGCGGGCTCCAGGCGATCTCGTTCAACCTGGCCATCAACTGGCTGGAGGATGAGCTGGCCCGGCGGGGGCAGACGCTGGAGGCGATCCAGCAGGCCGAGAGCCAGGACCAGGCCGCCGACCAGGTGTCGATCGGCAACAGCATCACCAGCCTGCGGGCACTGGGGGCGATCGACTGGCGGAACTTCGTCGAATCGTTGAGCGTGACCGAGGCGGTGCTGCGGCGCGACCCGTGCGGGGTGTACGCCCGCTGCGACTTCGCCACGCGCGACGATTACCGCCACATCATCGAGCACCTGGCCCGGCGCAGCGGCTGGGAGGAGGAACAGGTAGCCGAGCGCGCGGTGCGCCTGGCCAACGACCGCCTCAGCCAGGGCCACGGCGACCGCCAGTGCCACGTGGGCTATTACCTCTATGTACCGGGGCGGCTGGAACTGGAGCGGGAGATCGGCTACCGCCCCACGCTGCGCCGGCGCCTGGCCCGCATCGGCGGACGCAGGCCCTTCCAGGTCTATGTGAACTTCCTGGTGCTGGCCCTGCTGATGCTGGCGGGGCCGTTGCTGCTGGCCTCGCAGGTCCTGATCGACACGCACGGCTGGGCGGCCTTTGTGATCCTGAGCGGCGCGGTGCTGCTGGCGGCGAGCGAGCCGGCCTTCACGCTGGTCAACTGGCTGTGCACCCTGCTGGTGCCCCCCTATCGCATGGCCCGCCTGGACCTGGCCAAGGGCCTGGAGGAGGAGCAGACGACGGCCATCGTCGTGCCCACGCTGATCTCCGGCCCGCAGGACGCCCGGGAGCTGGCCGACCAGATGGAGATCCGCTACCTGGCCAACCGCTCGGAGAACCTCCTGTTGGTGCTGCTGACCGACTTCGGCGACGCGGACCACCAGCACTTGCCCCAGGACGCGCCGGCGCTTCAGGCAGCCGTCGAAGCCGTCGAGGAGATGAACCGCCGCTACGGACACGGCGGGGACAAGTTCTTCCTGCTCCATCGCGACCGGGAGTACAACCCGGCCGAGAGCAAGTGGATGGGCCACGAGCGCAAGCGAGGCAAGCTGGAGCAGTTCAACCGCCTGGTGCTCGAAAATAGGGGACGCTACCCTATTTCCGCAGGCCAGCCGGCCGGCGAACAGCCGTCAACGCCCGAAGAAGGACCGAAGCACGCGGCGCCATCGCGCGGAAATAGGGTAGCGTCCCCATTTTCCACGGTGGTAGGCGACGTGTCGGCGCTGGGGCGGGTGCGGTACGTGATCGCCCTGGACAGCGACACGCAACTGCCGCCTGAGTCGGTGTGGAAAATGGTGGGCTGCATCGCGCACCCGGTCAACCGTCCGGAGTTGGACGAGCGGACCGCCTGCGTGCGACAGGGGTACGGCATTCTCCAGCCGCGGCTGGCGGTGAGCCTGCTGGCGGCCCAGCAGACGCGGTACACGAGGCTGATGGCGGGCGAGGTGGGGCTGGACCCGTACTCGCGCCAGGTGTCCAACGTGTACCACGATGTAATTGGCCAGGCCCAGTTCGCGGGCAAGGGCGTGTACGACGTGGAGGCGTTCGCGGCCTCGCTGGACGGGCGTTTTCCGGACAACCGCATCCTGAGCCATGACCTGATCGAGGGCTGCTACGCCCGTTGCGGGTTCGTCAACGACGTGGAACTGCTGGAGGACCACCCGCCGACGGTGACGGCGGACCTGGCCAGGCGGCACCGCTGGGTGCGGGGCGACTGGCAGATTGCGCGGTGGACCGCCCGCCACGTGCCGACCGCGAAGGATCCCTCCTCGCGCAACCCGTTGTCGGCCCACTGCCGGTGGATGGTCTTCGACAACCTGCGCCGGAGCCTGGTCCCCTGGGGATGGCTGGCGGCGCTGATCGGAGGCTGGCTGCTGCCGGGCCCGTTGGCCGGTGCGTGGACGCTGACGCTGCTGTTGCTGTACTTCCTGCCGAACCTGGCCCAGACGGCCTACGGCACGATCCTGCGGGACCCGCAGGTCTCGTGGTCCACTCACCTCAACCGGGCGGGCGTAACCCACGCTCGGGCCTGGCTGATGGACCTGCTCCAGTTCGTCCTGCTGCCGGTGACGGCCTATGTGTATCTCGACGCCATCGTGCGGGTGTGCTGGCGGCTGAAGGTCAGCCACCGCCGACTCCTGGAGTGGCGGACGTCGGCGGAGACGAACATGGCCGACAGTCGCAACTCGCTGGTGGAGACGGCGCGCCGGATGTGGCCGGGGCCGGTGGCGGCGGCGTTGGCGGCCTGGACGGTGTGGGGACTGGGGACCGGTGCGGCGGCGGCGTACGCGGTGTGCGGGTTGTGGCTGGCGGCGGCGCCGGCGGCGTGGGCGTTGGGATGGACCTGCCGCAAGCGCGTCGTGACGCTGGGCGCGCAAGAGGAAGCGTTCCTGCGCCGCCTGGCCCGGCGGACCTGGGCGTTCTTCGACGAGTTGGTGACTCCGGAGCATCACGGCCTGCCGCCGGACAACTTCCAGGAGCAGCCGCGCGCGGCGGTGGCGGAGCGCACCTCGCCGACCAACATGGCCATGGGGTTGTTGTGCAACCTGGCGGCCCACGATTTCGGGTACGTGACGACGGGGCGGCTGGCGTCGCGGCTGGAGCAGACGCTGTCGACGATGGAGGGGCTGGAGCGGTACAAGGGCCACTTCTACAACTGGTATGGCACGAAGGACCTTCGTCCGCTGCACCCGCTGTACGTTTCGACGGTGGACAGCTCGAACCTGGCGGGCAACCTGGTGACGCTGCGGTCGGGCCTGCTGGAGGCGCCGCGGGAGCCGATCCTGCCGGCATCGTGGCGGGCGGGGCTGCTGGACACGCTGGCGATTCTGCTGGAGGAGCTGGACTCGCTGTCGGTGGCCACGCCGGCGGTCAAGCGG
This sequence comes from Planctomycetota bacterium, assembly GCA_022705325.1. Classification (GTDB taxonomy): domain Bacteria; phylum Planctomycetota; class Phycisphaerae; order SM23-33; family SM23-33; genus MWDR01. The sequence continues at coordinate 61,293 of JAKJER010000029.1, forward strand.
CTTCGAGAGGCGGCGGCGGAGCGGGCGCGGGCGATCGAGGTCACGCCGGACACGCTGACGGCGGCGCGGGCGGCGCTGGTGGAGCTGGCGGGGGCGATCGTCCGTCACGCCAAGGCGGCGGCCGGACACGAGGAAGTGGACTTCTGGCTGGAGGCGTTGAAGCGACAGGGCGACGACCTGCTGGGCGAGCTGGATCACCTGGCGCCGTGGCTGGCCGACGAGGCGCTGGCGCGTTCGGCGGAGGACCAGCCGGCCTTCGCGGAGCGGCTGGGGCTGCAATCGGCGCTGGCGCACCTGGGGGCGGGGATGACGCTGGAGGAGCTGGCGCGGGTCCACGAACGGATCGCCCCCCTGCTGCCGCAGGCCCCCGAGGAGTCCCGGAGCGCCAATCCGCAATCCGGACCCTTGGCGCCGGCCCCTCGGACCGCGGTCCGCAACTCGCCCGCCGGACCGGCGGGTCCGCAACCGTCACAGGGCCCGCTGATGCGCCGGCTGTTGGCGCACGTGGCGACCGCCCAGGAGCGGGCGACGGCGCGGATTCACCTGCTGCGGGAGCTGGCCCAGCGCTGCCAGGAGATGTCGGAGTTCGACGTGCAGTTCCTCTATGACAGCGACTGCAAGCTGCTGACGATCGGCTACAACGTGGAGTCGCACCGCCGGGACACCGCCAACTACGACCTGCTGGCCAGCGAGTCCCGCCTGGGCAGCTTCCTGGGCGTGGCGCGCGGGCAGTTGCCGGTGGAGCACTGGTTCTCGCTGGGGCGCCAGCTCGCCCCGGGCGGGCGGGCGCCGGTGCTGGTGTCGTGGTCGGGCTCGATGTTCGAGTACCTCATGCCGCTGCTGATCATGCCGACGTTCGACTCGACGCTGCTGGACCTGGCCCAGCGAGGGGCGGTGCGCAGGCAGATCCGCTACGGGCGGACCCAGCGCGTGCCCTGGGGCGTCAGCGAGTCGTGCTACAACCAGATCGACAGCCACATGATCTACCAGTACCGGGCGTTCGGCGTGCCCAGCCTGGGCCTCAAGCGCGGCCTGGCCGACGACATGGTCGTGGCCCCCTACGCCAGCGCGATGGCCCTGATGGTCGACCCGCAGGCCGCCTGCGACAACCTCCAGGCCATGGCCCGCCTGAAGTTCGTCGGGCGGCTGGGGCTCTACGAAGCCGTCGACTACACCCCCGGCCGGGTGCCCCACGACGAGAACCACGTGGTGGTGCGGACGTACATGGCCCACCACAGCGGCATGACGCTGCTGTCGATCCTGTACGTGCTGGGCGACCAGATCATGCAGAAGCGTTTCCTGGCCAACCCCGAGCTGCGGGCCAACGTCCTGCTGCTCCAGGAGCGCGTGCCGGTCGTGCGGGCGTCCAGCGCCCTCGCCTCCAGCCTGGCCCGGGCCCCCATGCAACTGCGGCTCCAGGAGACACGCGAACTGTCGGTCCGCTTCCTGACCCTCAGCGACCTGGGCCAGCCGGAGGTCCACCTGCTGTCCAACGGGCACTACCACGTCATGGTCACCCAGAGCGGCTCGTCCTACAGCCGCCTCAACAACCTCGCCCTCACCCGCTGGCGCGAGGACGCGTGCATCGATGACCAGGGGCTGTTCATCTTCGTCCGCGACGTGTCGCCCACCGCACCGCCCACCCGGGCCTGGGCCACCACCTACCAGCCCAGCGGCGGGCTGGCGCCGGCGGCCGGCACGTCTCTGCCCGCGCTGGACCGCTACGAGGTTACGTACTCCCAAGGCAAGGCCGAGTACCTCGTCCAGCGCGACCGCCTGGAGGTCCGCACGGAGGTCGCGGTCTCCAACGAGGACGACGTGGAGGTGCGGAGGGTGCAGATCACCAACCTCTCCTCGCGGTCCAGGATGCTGGAGGTGACGACGTTCGTGGACGCCGTGCTCCAGGACCAGTTGGCGGAGTTGTCGCACCCGGCCTTCTGCGGCCTGTTCCTCCAGACCGAGTTGCTGCGCGACAAGGGGGCCGTCCTGATCACCCGCCGCCCGCGGTCGACCCATGAGAGCTGGCCCTGCCTGTTCCACTCGATGACGCTCGCCGACGCCGAGGGGATCGAGTCGACGTCGTTCGAGACCGACCGCGCCCGCTTCCTGGGGCGCTGCCGGAACGTCGGCGAGGCGGCGGCGCTGGAGAAGCAGGGGAGCCTGTCGAACTCGGCCGGCGACGTGCTGGGCGCGGTGGCCGCGGTGCGCAGGCGCGTGCGGATCGCGGCCGCCCAGACGCTCACGCTGACGGTGGTGCTGGGGGCGGCGCCGACGCGGGAGCAGGCGCCCGTCCTGGTGGACAAGTACGCTTCGCCCGGCATCGCCGATCGCGTATTCGAGCTGGCCTGGACCCGCAGCCAGGTGATGTTTCACCAGTTGCGGATGGACGAGGCCGACGCCCAACTCTTCGGGCGGCTGGCGGGTGCGGTGCTGTTCTGCAACGCCCGCCACCGGGGCAAGCCCAGCCAGATCGCCCGCAACCGCAAGGGGCAGTCGGCGCTGTGGAGCTACGGCATCAGCGGCGATCTGCCCATCGTGCTGCTGCGGATCTCCTCGCCCGGCGCGTTGGAGCTGGTCCGCCAGGCCATGCGGGCCCACGCGTACTGGCGTCACAAAGGCCTGCGCTCCGACCTGGTGATCTGGTGCGAGGCGTTCAGCGGCTATCGCCAGAGCCTGCTGGACGCGGTGATCGGTGCGGCCCAGTCCAGCGGCGAGGGCAAGAGCCTCGACCAGAGCGGCGGGATCTTCATTCGCGACGTGGTCCAGATCCCCGAGGACGACCGCCTGATGTTCCAGGCCGTCGCCAGGCTCATCCTGAGCGACCGCGCGGGCAGCCTGGGCGAGCAGGCCGAGCGCGGCGTGGTGCAGGCCGAGCCGGCCGGCGAAGAGCCGGCCCCCGCCCCGGTCGCCCCGGAAGAGATGGAACTGCCTCCGCGCGAGCTGAGGATGTTCAATTCCCTGGGCGGCTTCACGAGCGACGGGCGGGAGTACGTCACGGTGCTCCGCCCGGGGACGGTGACGCCGGCCCCGTGGGCCAACGTGCTGGCCAACCCGCACCTGGGCAGCGTGGTCAGCGAGTCCGGCTCCACCTACACGTGGTTCCACAACGCCCACGAGTTCCGCCTGAGCGAGTGGCACAACGATCCGGTGCGCGACCCGACCAGCGAGGCGTTCTACATCCGCGACGAGGAGACGCGGCGGTTCTGGTCGCCCATGCCCGCCCCGCGGCGCGGCCCCACGCCCTACGTCTGCCGCCACGGCCTGGGCTACAGCGTCTTCGAGCACACCCAGGAAGGCCTGTTCACCGAGACGACCGTCTTCGCGTGCACCGACGCGCCGGTCAAGGTCGTCCTGCTCAAGCTCCGCAACGTCAGCGACCGCCACCGCCGCTTCAGCGTGACCGGCTACTGCCAGTGGGTGCTGGGCGAGCTGCGCAGCCGCAACGCCATGCACGTGGTCAGCCAGCTCGATCCGCAGACCGGGGCGCTGTTCGCCAGCAACGCGTTCAACACGGACGCGCCCGGCTGGACGGCGTTCTTCCAGTGCAGCGAGCGGGACCGCAACCTCACCGCCGACCGGATGGAGTTCATCGGGCCCAGCGGCAGCCTGGTCTCTCCGGCGGGCATGCGGAGGCCCGCGCTGTCCAACCGCGTGGGGGCCGCCCTGGACCCGTGCGCGGCCATCCGGGCGTACGTGGATGTCCCGCCCGGACAGGAGCGGTGGGTGTCGTTCGTGCTGGGCGCGGGCGACAACGAGCAGCACGCCCGCTCGCTGGTCCGCTCGCTCCAGACGCTGGACTCCGCCGTCCAGGAGCTTCGGGAGGTGTGGGAGTTCTGGAAGCGCCAGCTTGGCGGGGTGTACGTGCAGACGCCGGATGAGTCGCTGAACTTCCTGGCCAACCACTGGCTGCTGTACCAGGTGCTGGTCAGCCGGTACTGGGGGCGCAGCGGGTTCTACCAGTCGGGAGGGGCGTACGGGTTCCGCGACCAGCTTCAGGACAGCCTGGCGTTCCTGTGGGAGTGCCCGTGGCTGACGCGCGAACACCTGCTGCGGGCGGGGTCGCGCCAATTCCCCGAGGGCGACGTGCAGGGATGGTGGCACGTGCCCAGCGGGCGCGGCGTCCGCACGCGCATCAGCGACGTGCACCTCTGGCTGCCCTACGTCGCCTCCCGCTACGTCCAGACCACCCGCGACACCGGCGTGCTCGACGAGAAGCTCGCGTTCATCGAGGGGCGCCCGCTGGCCGACGGCGAGGACCACTACTACGACCGCCCGCAGAACAGCGACAAGCAGGCCACGCTCTACGAGCACTGCGCGCGGGCCGTCCGCCACGCCCTGCGCTTCGGGCGCCACGCCCTGCCGCTCATGGGCTGCGGCGACTGGAACGACGGCATGAACCACGTGGGCGCCGGCGGGCGGGGCGAGAGCGTCTGGCTGGCGTTCTTCCTGCTGGAGGTGCTCCGGCAGTTCGAGCCGCTGGCCCGCGACCGCGGCGACGAGCAGATGGCCGACCTCTGCCGCACCCAGGGCCAGGACCTCCGCAACGCCATCGAGGCCGCCGCCTGGGACGGGCAGTGGTACCTGAGGGCGTTCTTCGACGACGGCTCGCCCCTGGGCAGCCACCGCAACGACGAGTGCCGCATCGACTCGATCAGCCAGAGCTGGGCGGTGCTCAGCCAGGGCGGCAGCGAACACCGACTGGAGCAGGCCATGGAGTCGCTCTGGCAGAAGCTGGTGGACACCCGGCACGGGCTGGTGCGGCTGTTCGCCCCGCCGTTCGTCCGCAGCCCGGGCCTTCGCGGCTCGCCCGACGGAGCATCACAAGGGACCGCCCAGACACCGGACGCCGCCGCCAACGACGTGGGCTACATTCAGGGCTACATCCCCGGCGTGCGGGAGAACGGCGGGCAGTACACTCACGCCGCGGTCTGGGCGGCGATGGCCTTCGCCCGGCGCGGGCAGGCCCAGCGGGCCTGGACCCTGTGGGATATGCTCTGCCCGGTCCGACACGCCGATTCGCCCGAGCGCGTCGCCGCCTACAAGGCCGAACCGTTCGTGGTGGCCGCCGACGTGTACACCGCGGCGGGGCACGAGGGACGCGGCGGGTGGACCTGGTACACCGGCTCGGCGGCGTGGATGTACCAGTTCGTCCTGGGCAGCCTGCTGGGCCTGCGCGTCGAAGGCGACCGCCTGAGCTTCCAGCCCCTGCCGCACCCCGACTGGACCGAGTACGCCGTCCACTACCGCTACCGCAACACCTACTACCACGTCCGCGTGCTGCACGCGGAAGACCCCCAAAAACCCGACCGCGCGTCCGCCCTGGTCCGGCGCGTCCTGCTCGACGAGGCCGAACAGGACGACCACGCCGTCCACATGATCGACGACGGGCACGACCACCATGTCGTCGTCGAGATCGCCTGAGACGCAACCGCCCCGCCCGCCAGACCGGAACGCACCGGCGGCCGCCCGGGCGACGCTCAGTCCTTCACGACGACGTAACCCATCGACGGGACCGCCCGGCTGCCATATTCGTACGGGGCGGCGCGATAGTTGGTGATGATGCTCGTGCCGTCCGAGAACGTGGTCTTGAACACGTCGTCGGCGAGCGGGCCGTGCGACTCCATGAACTCGAGCTGCAAGCGCTTGAGCTTCTCGAACTCCTCGTAGCCGCGCTTGACCATGCAGACGGATTCGGCCAGCTCCTCGTCCGTCGTGCAGGTCAGGTCCCTGTCGCCCATCCAGTTGGTTCCGGCGTCGCGGAACTTCGAGTAGAAGTAGAACATCGGCCGCCCGCCGAACTCGACCAGCTTCAGCCGGGCCGTCGGGTCCTTGACGGTATAATTGGTCGTCGACGTGTAGGGATTGTTGAGCACGATGCCGTTGTAGACCAGGTGCCAGAAGGGCACGTGCCGATCGATCAGGGCGGGCGTCTTGGCGCCGGGGACGTGGAAGCTGACGTACAGGCCGTAGTCGAGATTCGACACGACGTAGTCGAACCCGCCCTCGGAGGCGAACCCGCCGAAGGCCTTCTGCGCGTCGGCTGCGATCCGCCGGGTCCACTCGGCGAAGCCCTCCTTCGTCAGCGGGTGGCCGGGCGCGTAACAGGCCCTCGGATTGACCGTCGAGTACACGTCGATGTAGTGCAGCCCGCGGAAGCCCAGGTCGCGGATCTTCGCGAAGTCGCCCTTGGAGAAGCGTTCGTACATGCACTTGGGACAGGCCTGGTACATGGTCCCCCCGCCCCACTGCCCGCCCTTGACGATGGAGCCCCCCTTGGCCCGCAGCAGGTACCCTTCGTCCCACAGGCCGCCGATCTGGGAGGCCCGGTACGCGTCGGAGTAGTTGGTGTGGCAGACGACCTGATACCCGGCGGCCTGGGCCTTGCTGATCGCCTCGCGCAGCTTCGCCTCGCCGCCCAGCCGCGCATCGACGGGGAAGATCTGCGGGTATCGCCCGTCGTGCCCGCCGATGTTCCAGCCCACCAGGCAGAACTCAGCCCGGTCGATCCCCTGCTTCTTGAACTCGTCGACGATCCGCCCGAACCGCTCGAACGACACCGCGACCTTCATGGGCGGCTCGTTTTCGGCGTTCTGCTCGGGCGCGGGCGAGGGCACCGGCTTCCAGCCCATGCGGACCCGCACCATCATGGCGCCGGCTGCATACGCCAGCTCGCGGTTGTCCCGAACGCGCTCCTTCAGCGGGCGGACGACCTTTCGGCCAAGCTGGAAGCGGCGATACGTTCTGGCCATGTCGCTGTACGTCGCGCGCTCGCCGTCCAACAGGTGGAACTCGATCGCGAGGTCGTCGTACGGGGCCTCGCCGTTGAGTTCGAAGCGGGGATACACCCGATAGACGCCATCCCGCAGGTCGACCATCTGGCAGGCCTCGTATCGCAGGCCGGTCACGATCACGGTCATCGCGCCGCGCGGCGTGCGGACGCCGAACGCGTCCATCACCTGGTGCGGATTTCGATAGCTGCCCGAAGGACGCTCTTGGAACGTGCCGTACATGCCGTTGCAGAAGACGTAGAAGCCCTCCTCCCCGGCCCGGGCGGTGGCGATCGGATGATGCACCTCGATGCTGCGCGTGCCGGGCGGGATGTTCCCCTTGGCCACCCGCAGCGATTGGACGCCGCCCCGCGAGGCCAGGGCGACGTGCCGCGTCTCGGCCCGGCCAGCGGCGAGTTTGAAGTAGAGCTTCGCCTGCGTCTCCGCGCCCGGCGCGGCCGGGGAAAACAGACAGGCGACCAGCAGCCACCACGTGGTCCGGTTCTTCATCGCATTCGCTCCCAAAAGTGCGAAACCGCCTCGGCGCCCGCGCCGGCGGCCGTCACGGTGCAGGGGGGGCCTGCGTCGCGGCGGCGTCGGCTTCGCGGGCGTAGACGCGCACATAGTCGATCTCGAAATCGCGAGGGTACGTCATGTCGGGGTCGATGTTCCCGATCCAGCCGGAGTACTGGAACAGCGCGATGAGAATGAACATCTTCTCCTGCGGCGTGGGCCCCTTGTAGGTGCCGATCACCTTGCCGTCCACGTACCAGTCGACCCGCCCCTCCTGCCACTGCATGGCCCAGACGTGAAACCTGGAGGCGTCGATGCCGAGCTTGGGCCGATGGTGCGCCTCCTTGGTGAAGTGGACGTTGAGGTCCACGGAACTGGATGCGTCGCCGATGTGGCGCCCCTGTTGCTCGATGATGTCGATCTCCACCACGCCGTCGCCGACTTTCTTTCTCCGCCCCTCGGGCGTGTACTCCTGCTTGGTCGGGTCGTGCTGGTGCAGCCAGAAGGCGCTCAGCAGCCCCTCGCCCCGCGGGCACTTGCAGCGGATCTCGAACCATCCGTACTTCTGGGCGAACTTGTCGAGGATCTGGTACTCCTTCGTGGTCGCGCCGAAACGGTGGTCCGACGTCTGGATGCAACTGACGCACGGAGTGCTCTTGTCCGGGCGGAAGGGCAATGCCTTGTCGATGCGGAGCTTCAGGAGCCCGTCCTGAATGACGTAGTGCGCGTTGTGGTCCACCCAGCGGCTGGGGTGGCCGATGCGCTTGAAGTACTCCTTTCGCCCGGAGCGGTACGCGGCGAACCAGTACATGTCGTTCAACTGCGGGCGATCGAACTCGTCGTGGAAGGTCAGCTTCCAGCCCGGCTTCTCCAGCGGAGGGGCGGGCGCGTCGTCCGCCGCCAGGGCCGGGCCGGACGCCAGCAGCAACGCGAGGCAACACCCCAGGAGGACCGATCTGCGTTTCATTTCGCGGGCTCCAATCAGCCAGGCTCGTGGGTCCCGTCTTTTGCGTCGCCGGAAGTGGCCGATGCCGGGACCATGCGGAGGACAGGGCCGTCGGGGAACGTCACGCCCTGTGTCTTCTTCGTTGGCGGTCAGCCGGCATTCTCGCCATGGGGCAGGCGCCTGGCAAGGATTGATTCGTCCGGGACGCAAAGAGACCCCCGCGCGCGGTGCACCCCCAAGCTGCGCTTGGGGGTGGCACCAATCTGAGGCTATGGGAAGGCCACCCGCCGCATACTCTCTTTGGATCGCCCACCAGCCGGGGTCCTCTTCATCCTCTACGGCTGAACCTGCCTCCCGCCTAACAGTCCGAAGGTTCATGAGGACTGTCCCCGACTCAAAGCGGATGAATTTCGTACAGCGTGAGATGGGCCTGCCCCTTCGTCAGGCTGTGCTCGGCCACGTGGGGAGAGAACGGCGAGGGGTATCGGTCGCCGGATGTCCCTTCGTATCGCGCATCCAGCCGGCACGTCCTGCGGTACACCTCCTTCCAGTTCTTCCTGTTCCAGGCCGGCCATTGGTAGCTCCCCTCGTGGATCGTGAATTCCCATGTCTTGGGCGAAACCTCCGCCCACTTCTCGCCCAGGTCGACAACCAAGATTCGCCCATCCTCCGACCAGAGGGGGCAAGAGTAGTACTTGCCGCCTGAAACCCGCGCCAGTCGATCCGTGACGTCCCGGTGCTCCCACCGTTCCAGGTCCACCAGCATCGCGGGCCTGATTGTCTCCGCCGCCTGGCGCGACGCCGTCCGTGCGTCGATCTTCGACCAGTCCGGCGTGGGATACGGTACGATCACCAGGGCCGTCTCGTTGGGCTTCCAAGCCAAATCAGTCCTGTCCAGAGAACTGAAATGGGGGAAAGTCAACTCCATAGCCCTGACATTCTGCACATCCACCACCCACGCGGGCCCGGCCCGGTCGAACGTCTGTGCGTGGGCGACCATGTATCGGCCGCGGGGAGAGACGTGGGCATCTCCCCAGACGTTGTAGCTTTCACGGGATGAGGGAAACGGAGGGTCTTTGCCACCCCTTGACAGGAGATTGAGAGGGACCACGAGTTCCCCCCGCTGGTCGCCCTGCGCCTGGCGGCGCCAAAGGCCTTGCTGCGTCAGATAGGCTTGTTTCGTGTCGCTGATCCACGCAATCGCTTTGGCGGTATCGTCCACTACATGGACCACTTGGCATTCTCGGGTAGTCAGGTCAATGGTCGTGATGCGGTCCCGTTCCAGGACGGCCAGTCGCCCTGAGTCGGGGCTGAAACACAACATGATGATCCTCCGGTACGGCTCACGCCTGCCCAATCCGACACTTCGCACCTGGCGCGGGTCGTGAATGCTGACCCATTCGACCTTCAACCGGCAGTCGTGGCTGCCCCACAGCACCTTGTACGAGTCGTGACCGAACAGGTCGTACTTGTACCAGCGGGCCTCGTGAAAGACACGCTCATTGACGGCGTAGGCCATCCACTGTCCGTCGGGAGAGAAGCACGGGGTCTGCGCCTTGGCCTGCCAGCCGGACATGCCGTGGACCTCCAGACCCTGGAGGGCGCACCCCCCACCCAGCAGAATCCCCAGGAGACAACCCACGGCGATCAGGCCGATCTGAAATGCGGGCTCATCACATGCATTTCCCCCGGGGTCGCCCCGGGCAGTGCCGTCGCCGTGCTGGAGGTCGGCCCGGTTGGCGAGCTGGTCGAGAGTTCCGGGCTGGGTAAACGCGGACTTGTCGGCTGCGCGAGCCATGGCGAGCCCCTTCCCGTATCAACATTGTACGTAAGCCGGCGCGGCCTGTCCAGACGCTCGACCGTCGCCTCGGCCGGTGGCCTCCCTAAGCAGGACCAGTGGTTGGTGCCACCCCCAAGCGCAGTTTGGGGGTGTCCACAGCATGAGAAGGTCAGTTCATGGGCTTGCCACGGAACGTCCCATCGGCGGCAGGCCTGCCGGCCGACAGGTCTTGCGGATGGTCTGGGCAGTATCGACCATGACGGGAGCTTATCCTGCGGCACCCGGCTTGACAACCCATCGTGTCGGCGACGGTCTGCCCGCATCTCTGAGGGGTGGCACCGCAACTGAAACCTAAGGAAGGCCACCCACCGGGCGCATGGCAAGGACGGATTCGTCCGGGACGCAAAGCGACCCGCGCACCCGGGTCCTGCCTTCCGTGGTAAATCCCCGCGCGCTGCCCGTCAATCGGCCAGACTGTCGCAGGCAGCCTTGGCATTGACGAAATGCTCCGCGAGTTGCGCAGGCATCCAAGGCTTTCCCGCAAGCTTGCCGAACGCGCCGGACAGATGTCGGTACGAATGCCTGGTGATCCGCTCACGATGAGCCAATACGGCGCCGGCGATGGCCGAGTAGTAGATAGTCATTGCCGCCGTACGAAAGGCCTCGGAGTCAGGCTGCGAGGCGAGAACCCTTGAGAGGTCCTTGATTTGCACCAGGACCGCCAGGTCTGTCGCCGAGTCAAGCAAGAGGGACGTCAGCGACCTGTCGCCAAGTCGCGGGACGTTCGGCGAGGGCGAGGCGGCAGCGGCCGGCGTGTGGTCTGCGGCTTCCGCCTCCAACGACAGGCTCCCGTCCAGCATGGCCCCAAGCAACTCCCCGGTCACCCGGTCCGTCTCCGTTCGGGCCATCTTCCTGACGCCAATGCCCAACAGGTTTGCCAGGGACTTGGGGTCTTGGCCGTATGTCGTGTCATCCGTCACAATATCACGCTCCGCGACTGCTGATTGCCGGTCGTCGTTTCCCGATACACGATCGGGTCTCTCGGTCTGGGTCATCCCCAGGCGAGAATCTGCATCAACTCCTGGATCTCGGCGTCGATGTCATCGTCGGAATCGACCCACTGCTGGACCCGTCGTCGAAGATGCTTCTGAAACGCCCGCTTGATCGTGACCATCATATTTGAGGCTTTTTCCTCGCTCTCGATGCCGTACTGTCGGCAGATGTCGCCCATCGCGAGGGGCTCAGCCTCCCGCAGGCAAGGCTGAACCACCCGCAGGCGAAAGACCTCCCAGTGAACCGATTTTCCCGTTTGGCAGCACGTCGCCTTGACGTCCGCCAGGACCTGGTCGAGGAGCGAGCTGGCCCAGGCGTAGGCGAAAGCCTTTTCCGGGCTCGAGTGGCTCACTTGCCCGGGTATGTCCATGTTCTCCATGGCATCCAGGGCAACCATCCGGCCCTTGGGCTGTCTTCGCAGTGTGGTCCGGGCCCTGTGCGCGCTGACCACATATCGGTCCAGGGCCGACAGCAGGAAGGTCCGGAACCTCCCCTTGGCCTGGTCGGCCTGAGCCGCCAAATCCTTCCCCAGGACGACATCCTGCAAGAAGCCCTGCGTCAGATCCTTGGCGTCTTCGTTGTCGCACCCTTTCCGCCGAAGATAGCAGTAGATGGGCTTCCAGTATTGTTCGATCAATTGCTGAATTGCGGCTTTGCGGGCCGGCTCGCCCCCCGCCCGCAACTCGGCCAACTGGGTCCAGGCCGTCGTTTGAAAAGACTGCCGCGGACCGCCCATGGTCGTTCTGTCGCCAGCCATCTGTGCCTCTCCGTTGCTGAACAGGGAACGAACCGTCTCGCCTCGCGCGTCTTGGGAGCATCCATGTCCGGCTCTCACGAATTGTGCGCACAAGACACCTGCCGCCTGGGCAGATAATAGCCGTAATCTCTTGATTGTCAAGAGCTAATGGCGCCTCCGCCCAAGTGGAGTCCGTATTGCCTTCAGCCGGACCGGCCCTGTTTCGGCCCGCACGAGTCGTCAAGGGGCCGTCGCCCGGCGGGCATCCGCCGCAAGGGAGGTCTTTTATTTCCGGTCACGCGAATCCGGGCGCGCAAGCCCGGGAGACAGCCGGCGTATCCCTGGGCAGAAGGAGAACGCCATGACCAAGCGAATGATCGAACTTGCGATCTTCCTTTCAGCGGCCATCCTGCTGCTCCTGATGGTCTTCTGACCGGCGGACTCCTGTGGACCTGATGTAACCTGAAATCGGCAGCCTGCCGAGCGGACCAGTGAATCCCTTACTGAGGAAGGAGAACGGCCATGAAGAACGCAACGATGTCCTTGTTGGTCCTGGCGACTCTGTGCACGGGGTGCCAGCAGAGTGTGCGGCTTGACTGGAAGGCGCCGACGCCGGCGGCAAGCCTGACGCCGGTGTATGTCGGGGACCTCTCCGCCGACAAGCGGCAGTGGGTCGTCTACAACAAGCCGGTGGGGGAATCGATCGGCAACCATACATTCACCGTCTTCGCCATTCCCGTGGGCAACATCAACGCCCACCCCAGCACTCCGCTGAAGTCTTCCTTTGACCGCGCCGTCCGCGACGCCCTGAAGGCGGCCGGGTACGACCCCCGCCCCGCCAGCGAGGCCCCCGCGGGAACGCCCATCCTGACCGCCGACATCCGGCAGTGCTGCTTCTGGTCGTACATGTACTTCTGGCCCGTGATCGTGCAGGGCGGAGAAGTGAAGGTGGCGATGCGCGTGCAACGCCCCGACGGAACGGTCGCGTGGCAGGACCAGTACAAGCGCAACGCCCCCGGCCTGGCCGTTGTCGGAAGTTTCGGATTCGACTGGATGGTGAAGGACGCGATGACCAAGATGGTCTCCGACATCAGCAAGGGATGCTCCGGCGAGGAATTCAGGAGGGCTGTGACCCAGTGACGTCGGCGGTTCGCGGCCGGGGGAAACCGAACAGGGGGACGCTGGCGGCCCGGGAGCAATCTCGTGGCCGCCGGCGTGCGTTTGGAGGCTCTCACACGCGATCGCAGGCGGAGACGCAATCCGCTACCAACCCCTTGAAAGAGCCCGCCCTGCATCACCGTTCTCGGGGAGAAGGTCATCGGAACCTGCCCTTGGAGCAGCAAGTGCAGGTCTGCAACTCGGGGCCGCCGACGGGGACGGATGGACACGCCCGGGGGGGCGGCTCAGACCTGCGCGTACGCGCCGGGATTCTGACCCGCTTCACGCCACAGGCCTACTCCGCCCGTTGCACGGGCCCGTCGCAACTGAATGTGGGGGAGCAGTTTATGAACAACCGCCACCGAATACGTCTCCGGTGCGCAAGACGGGCATACGTCTGGCGTATTCCTCTACGGAGAGGCAGAAGACCACTCACCCAAACGCGCGGGTGGAAAAGGTGATATATGAACATTGCCGGATGCCGGATTCATGGGGTTGACTTGCGGGAGAAAGACGAAGGCGTTTCCGTTTCTGCCAAGACACGGGAACTGGTGGAGGACCCTCCAGCGGCTTGCGCGTCTCTTAGCGGACGGTTCCCGGCTATACCGGTCGTCTGCGACGGGCCCGTGCGGAACGCCGTCGTCGCAGCGATACTGGTTGGCGCCTTCGCGATGTCAAGCTCCGCATTCGCCGGCGCGCCTGTGACCAGCATTGACAGTCTGGCCTGGACCCGGGAAAGCCCATCCGTCTTCATGGTTGGACTCGAAGGCGTGCCTTCACACTGTCGCCCAGTAACGCTGTTATACGCACCCGAAGGCAGCACGGTGGACGTGCTTGAAACCGATGCGGCCGCGCCCGCGTCTGAAACTCCGCGGGAACCCGAGGCGGAGGAGAAGACCGCTGCGAGAAACGAGCCGTTTCCCGAGTCCATCCCCAACCGGGAAGCACCCCGGGAGGACCGGCTCGCCGAAGTAAAACACTCCGCCTTCACGGTCGCAAGTCTCCTGCCTAAGCTCATGGCCTTTCGATTTGCCAAGGCTAAGGAACTCGCGACAGGGCAAGAAGATGTCGTAGCCAGTTGGAACGTCCTCAGCAGCGCTTCGATACTCGTCCTCTGTAAGCATGCGCCGGCAGAAATAGAAGGCCTGCTTGCCATGCGAGACGATCGCAAGACTCCTGCGTTGGCTTGGAGTGCTCGGTTTCAGGAACAGGCCATGTCGATGCTCCGCAGGACGGCCGGCTCGGAAGCGGTGGCCTCTTGGCGGTGCGGCTTCGCCCTGGGGTCAATGCAGGCGTTTGGCGATTTCGGCGAGTCCGCGTTCCGGTCGGCCACGCCGGGCGCAAGCGGAGAACGATCGCAGATGACGGCTGGGATCCGCCTTGCCGCCGGTACTGTGCGTGCCATGGCCCGCGAAGCCAGATTCTCCAGGCCACTGACCGAGGCGCTTGCCGATCTGAGCCAGGAAGCCAGCCGGGTGAAGGACGGGGCGTCTCTTGCCAGGTTGCAGGAATCCACCAAGGCCCTGACAACTCGCTTTAATTCCGCGCGGCACTTCGCCGATGCGGCGTCGGCGCCGCAGCCCACATCGAAGCCGAAGCCCGTCGCCGCGCCGGCGAAGGTGGCCCAGAAGCCCCGCCTGCGAGACATTCTCGGGAGATGGTGCGGCCGGGGCCTTGAGCTGACCATCACGGCCGATGGACGATGCGTGTACTCCGTGCTTCTCAACTCCTACGGAGATGGAGTTACGTCTTGCACCACAATAGCGGCGTCTGCTGATGGCGATGGCTTTGTCGTCACGATAGGAGGACAAGCCTGGGGGAATCGGTATTTCCCCATGACTCTCACTCGAACCACCTCCGCGGATGAATTGAAGGCTACACTCCAGGGGCGGGTGTTCATCCTGTGTCGTCAAGGCCGCGCACCCTCCTTCGCCGAAGACGGAGAGAGCAAGGACGACGACGCTCCCAGAGCGAGTGCAGGCCCTGACACAGGCAAGGCCGCCAAGTACTTGTCGATGGCACAGTTGCTGGCAGAGAATGGGAAGAAGACACAGGCTCGCGCATGGGCTCAGAAGGCCATAGATGCGGCTCCGGAATCGTCTGTTGCGGAGGAAGCGAGACTGTTTCAGCTCAGGATGCGCTAGTCCGTCGAAGCCTGTTGCGCTCTCACTGGCAGCACTGGCCCTGTGCGATCCTCCAGTACCAGGGGGTGCTACGTGCTCGCCGGTTGTGATGCCGGGACCGATGCTGTTACTTGTTGAACTCCCCCGCGTCGTACCTCTTCCAGAACTCTTCAGGCCTCATCCGCCTTCTCCCCTCCAGCCCGATTGCCCGAATGCTCTTCATCTCTCGTACATACTGTATACCCTTGGTGATGGTCTTTGGGGTGAAATAGAATTCCTCCAGTTGCATTGCCTTCAGGGGCGTCAGATCCATCACGCGCGTTCCCGGGATAGAAAGATTCTTCAAAGGCATTCCCTGTAAAGGCGTCAAATCACTGACCGGACAATCATTGCATTCGAGATGCAGTAGCGACATGTCTTGAAGCGGTCGCAAGTCTGTAATCGGCGATCCTTTCACAAGGAGCTTCTTAAGCGGCAACCCTCTAAGAGGACCAATATCGTCGACCTTGGTGCCTTGGATAGACAGTTCTTCTAAGGGCATGCCTTCTAGTGGGGATAGGTCTGAAATGTCAGAGAAGATTCCACAGTCCAGGCATTTGAGCGGCATTCCAGCAAGGGGCGAGAGATCACGAACACGAGTCCTGTAGAGTATTATGGACTCGAGCGGCATGCCCTCCAGAGGCGAAAGATCCTTGACTGACGTGTCGTGAATACTGAGTTTCCTAAGAGGAATACCCTTGAGAGGGTATAGGAATCGCAGATTCTGCTGGTTTATCAAGTCAGCCGTGACCCATTCACCGTTCCGGATCGTCACTCCCCCCATGCTGACAGGAGAGCCGTTGATCTCATTCAATTTCGCCTGCACCCGTTTGAGCTGCTCTTCGGGCGGAAGCTTCCTGATCTCCCCCTCGAACCCCTCGCAGGCGACTTTGGCAAAGGCTGTGTCGATCTGTTCCTGTACCTCCTTGACGGTCTCGGCCCGTTGCTGCACCGAGGCGTCCTGCTGCTTTTCCATCAACTCCAACGCCCGTTTGAGCGGGGCCTGACATTCCTTCAACCTGTCTGCGTGGTAGAGGGTCTGTCCAACCTTGACCAGTGCCCGCCAATCGTTGATGCTCCCCACGTTGCCAGCAAGAGCCACCGCCTGCTCCAGATCACCTTGCTTGGAAATCGCCTCGGCCAGCCCCGCCTTGCTTTCCACATGCTCAGGATCAAGCTTCAAGGCTTCGCGGAACCGATCCGCTGCGATCTTGTAGTTGTTCTCTGCGCTAGCGAACATCGCCCGGGCGTACATTCCCCACGGGCTGTTAAGAGCTACATCGTCGGCATCACGGGCGCGACGCTCTGCCTCGTCCAGCCGACCGGTCTCGGCTGCGCGGATCGCCTGCATGGCGAACCGCCGTGCGGCGGCCAGGGCAGTCTCGCGTTCCTTCTGCCGGGCGGCTACTGCTTGCTGTTCGCTGCTCACCGCCCGATCACGTTCCAGGGCGATGCGGACGTAGGAGAAGACGCCAACGGCCAGGAGGATGGCGGCGGCGGCGGCGATCGAGACGCTGACGGCCTTGTTCCGCTTGACGAGTTTCACGAAGGCCTGGGTGAAGGTGTCCGGGGCGGCGGAGACGCTGCGGCCATCCAGGTACAGCTTGATGTCACCGGAGAGTTCGCCGACGCTCTGGTAGCGGTTCTCGCGGGCCTTGGCCAGGCATTTCAGCGTCACGGCGGACAGTTCGCGAGGGATGTAACGCCGCGGCGTCCGCTGCTCCGGCGGGACGGTCGGCTCGTTGACCACCTTTTCCAGGACCGCCCGGGCGCTGGGGCCCTCGACCGGGCGATAGAGCGTGAGCAGCTCATAGAGAATGCACCCCAGCGAGTAGATGTCGCTGCGGGCGTCGATCTCGTCGTGGCGGCCGAGGGCCTGCTCCGGCGACATGTACGCGGGCGTGCCGATGGCCGCGCCGGCGATCGTGTGCAACTCCCCGCTGTCCCGCCCGCTGGAGACGACGAGCGGTTGGGGCGAGCCTTCGCCCTGTGCGTTCGAGGGTGGCGCTTGTAGTGTGCCCGTAAGGGCATTGGGAACGGCGTGTGCGTGCGAAGGATCGTGGCGAGTGCCATCTTCTTCGTCCCGACGCTTGTTCTCGTCCTCGACGTTCGACCCCCTCACGGGGGCACTACAAGCGCCGCTTGCCGGGCGGGTGAGGATCTTCGCGATCCCCCAGTCCAT
>JAKJER010000090.1 GCA_022705325.1 Planctomycetota bacterium
GCTTTCGGCCCATCGGCGACTATAAAAGCATGCCAAACCCGAGCGCGCCAGTATAATCTGGAGAAAACTTCAAGAAATGTTTAGCGGCCGCGAAAGCTAGCAATCTGAGTGCCGAACAGGATTGATGATGTTTCCCGATTTCACCGATTTCATTCACGATTTGCTGATTCATTCAGTGTGTTCCACGACGACGCGGAAACCGGTGGCCGGGTGCGCTCCGCGCCCCTTGTCGCGGGCGGCGTCCCGCAGGAGGGCGTCCGAGGATTCCGAGGCGCCGCCCCGTCTGACGTGGTAGTCGCCGGAGAGAAGGCCCTTGGGGTCTCGCTGGGCCGTGGCGGCGTACGGGCCGTAGAAGTCCGAACACCACTGCCACACGCAGCCGTGCATGTCGTACAAGCCCCAGGCATTGGGCGGATGAAGCCCGACCGTACGAGGGCCTCCCGACCCGCGCCGGCTCCCGCCGGCCCGCTCGGGGAACTCCTTGGCCGGGTCGGCCCCGAAATAGTAAGGCCCGCGCCCGCCCGCGCGGCAGGCGTACTCCCACTCCGCCTCCGTCGGCAGGCGGACGGTCTTGCCCATCTTCCGCGAAAGACGCGAGCAGAACTGCACGGCCTGCTCCCAGGAGACATACGTAGCCGGGGCCGCGGTGAGCTGGGAGAAGCGCCCGACTACTGCCCCATACTGAGCATCCGTCACCGGATAGACCCCCATGTAGAAGGGCTTGGTGACGGTCACTTCATGCTGCGGGTCCTCGTCAGGCTGGCGGTCCTTCTCGCCGGGCGGCGAACCCATCATGAACTTGCCCGCGGGGATCGGCACCAGGATCATCCTGACGCCGCGCCCCAGATCGAGCGCGAACTCCCCTTCCACCGGCTTGCGGGGGACCTGCGGAGCTGGGATCCTGACCGATTGAACCGCTTCCGCCGGGCGCCGGTCCACGATCCGCGAATCTTCCCGCACGCTCGAATCTCCCTTGCCGTACTTGAACCGCTCTTCGTACACGCTGGTCCGCGCCTTGGCGAAGGCCTCCCGCACGGCCGTCAGGTACTCCTGCCCCTCCGCATCTTCCATGACCCGGGACAGCGCAATCGCCTCGGAGAAGTCTTCCTCGACCTGCTGAAGCGCGATCACGCAGGCCAGGGACTTCTGATACCACCTGGCCCGCGTGGAAAGCGGGACCACCGCTTCGGTGCGCGTGATGACGGTCTGCCCGGACGACGGGGGCTGGGGCCCGTAGGGATAGGGAATGCCGGGGCGGTGAATGCCCATCCCGGGCCGATACACGCCGGGCGCCATTCCCGGCATCGGGGTGGGGACCATCGGTCGGATCATCGGGACCCCGGGGCCGTACGGACGAGGCACGCCGGGCGACGGGTTGGGCAGCACCGTGGTGATGCGGTTGAGGTAGACGCCGGCGAACGGGGCGGCCTCGACGGCCTCCCGCATGTGGGCCTGCACCTGCGAGCCGATCCGCTCAAACTGTTCGTCGCGCACGGCCAACCGCTTGGCCTGGTAGTCCGCCAGCAGCGGCGCAAGGCCCGCCAGCGGCCTCCAGTCGGGCATCTTCAGGCACTGGCCCAACTCGGCGAGGTCTTCGGCGTCGCCCGCCGCCAGCCCGCACCTGACCGCCTCGTGGCTGGTCAGCGTCAGCAGCTTGCCCTTGCGGCAAAGCGGCGCGTCGCCCGGGCCGGACCTGACCACCGTCTTGCCGTTGGCGTCGGCCAGGTGCAGCTCCATTTCACTGTCAATCATGGCCTCGGCCAGCAGCGGGTCGTGCCCGCCCTCCTCCGCGCTGTTTCGTGCCACCGCCCGCCAGGCGGATTGCGCCTTCTCCTCGATCGCCTCCGGCAGCCCCGAGGCCTTCGCCTTGTACGCCGTGGCCGCCCCGATCGCGCTGTTGGGCCGGACGTAAATCTCCCGGACCGACAGGGCGGTCACCGCGGCGGCCGACAGGCACTTGCCCGCCAGGGCCACCATCCGCAGCCGCTTGTTGTATCGGTGCAGGACCAGCAGGATCTCCTCGGTCTCGGAAACCGACCCGCCGGGCGACTCCATGTCCAGCACGACGACCGTCGGCTTGCGGACCTCGGCGTCGGCCAGCGACCTCTCCAGCAGGGCGGCGGTGACCGCTTCTCCGATCTCGCCCCGCAGGGGGACCACATAGTAGGTCGGACCCGAGACGGCCGCGACCACCGGCGGGGGCGCTGGCTCGGGCGGAAACCCCCACGCCGCCGCCGGCTTGGTCGCCGCCGACGGGGACGGCACCGCGCCCCCATGCGCGTCCGTGAGGATCACGCGGGCGATCTTCTCCCGAACGATCATCTGTGATGCCCCGAGAGTTTCCGGTTCGCCCGCCCGGCGCGTCGCAACCGCCCGGATCGACACCATGGACTCGTCCTGCGAGATGATCTTCCCCTCAATGATGTTCCCGTCCTTCCCCACCACCAGGTCGGCCAGGCAACAGCCGAAGCTTATCCCCAGGACGACGCCGACTGACGCCACAAGGAGTTTCATGAGCGACCCCTTAGATGATCCCTTCGCGGAACAAGGTAGCCAATTCTCCCTCAGCGGCCTGCCACCGGACGCTGATGACGATGCGTTGCGAGCAAGTATACGCCCGCCCCCCGCGGCGTCAAGCTCCCCGGTCGATCCCTGTCGGCCGGTCAATAACCCGCAGCGCCGGGGGGTCTTCCCAAGCAGGACCGGTGATCGGTGCCTTCCCTAAGCCTGAATCCGCCGTTGACTATGTTCGCGCTGTCTACTTGGAGTCCTTGGAGGATCCCGACCAGCCGGAATGAGGCTTAAAAACAGAAAGCGGCCAAGTCCTGGTAAAACCAGGACTTGGCCGCTAAGCAACCTGTGGCTACTTCTGGTACTGACGGGCCAGTTCCGCGTTCAGGTTCCTCAGAGACACAAGCAAGCCGGAGTACTTTGCGGTGAGGATCTTCTTGTGGGCCTCATTGATCAGTTTCACGTTGCCTTCGTAGAGTTGCCGAAGGTTCTGATTCTTGTAGTTGCGGTGCCGCTGTACTCGGTCCGAGTTACCTTGCCGGGAGTACTCGGCAATCCAGTAGTCGTGCTTCTCATTGATCTTGGAGACGGCATTCCTCCTGTTGGTGATCGTCTGAAGCACCTGGCTGTAGACGGCGGGGTCGGTGTTCTTGCGAGGCGTCGTGCTGGTCGTGTTCTTTGGGAGCGGAACAATCCGGTTGTTCGAGAGGTACTGCTTGTACCAGCCCGTTTCGCCGGTCAGGATCGCCTGGTAGTACCACTTGCCGGCGCTGTCGCGATGGGGGCCTTCCCATCGAATCACCTTCTGGAAGCTCACGTACCGGTAGTCGGATCCGCGGGGCCCGGCGCAGGTTCCGGTGATGATCAGGCCGTTGGGGCACTCGTTGGGCATCCAGGAACTCTGGCTCTGGATCACCGCGCGGCCTATCGGGCTGTACAGGGCCGCGGCATTGGCCAGGGCCATGGGGCCCGTGGCGGCCAGGACGAGGCAGCCGAGCATCACGGCAACGGTGTGGATCAGGGTGGTCTTGGTGGACATGGCTTCTTCCTTTCGCATGGGTCGGAGTGCCGACCGGGTTCGTGTGCGGCGAGTAGGGTTCGTTCGCGGGCCGTCCCGCGTCTTCACCCTTATAGAGGGCACACGAGCCGCGGATCGGCTGAAGGAATCTGCCCAAAGGGGGAGTTTTTCGGCGCGAGCACTCGTGGTTGTCCTGGCGATTCGATCTAAGAGCTTATTGGAGAAACTCGGGGACAGATACCGAGAAACTCGGGAAACTCGGGGACAGATACCGTGATTCGGCGAATTATGGTATCTGTCCCTGAGTTCCCGAGTTCCCGAGTTCCCTGAGTTCCCTGAGTTCCAAGAGTTCCAAGAAATGTCTAGCGGCCGCGAAAGCTAGCAATCTGAGTGCCGAACAGGATTGATGCTGTCCCCCGATTACCCATCTGTCGGGAGCCGCATGACCATCACCCCGGCATTCCCCGTGGTGGCGGCCAGGGAAGAAGAGTCAGGCGAGAAGATCAATCGCGTGATGGTGATTCTGCCCGGAAAGAAGGCCGCCCGGTTGCCGTTTCGTGTCTCCCAGACGACGATGTCGCCGCGCGGGCTGGTTCCGGCCGCAACGAACCGCCCATCCGGACTGACCGCCACGCACTCCACGTGGTATCCGTACACGGGCGCGAGCTTCGGGTTGGAGGGCCATTTGGACTTGATGGCCCCATCGGTCCGGGCCACTTCAATAACGTTCCCCATCCCGCCGCCGGTGAAGATGGCGTTCCCGTCGAGGCTGAAGGCCGCTTGAGCCAGTCCGCATTCTTCCGTCGAAATGCTCCAAAGGATCTTCCCCGCGTTCACGTCCAGCAGGGTCAGGTCCGACGGCGTGGGAACCCCGGGCATGGCCAGGTACTTGCCATTCTCGGAAATGGCCATTCGACCAACGCTCGGGGTCTTGCTGTAGACAGGTGGAATCCAAGCCGGTGCTGTCGGAGAGTTCCTCGAAATGACCGCGGCTCGCCATGCGATCCGGTCATGGTTGCCGGTACGCACCCAATTCTCCCCAAACAGGGCCGCGGTGAATTCGCCGTTGCGGCTTGCGGCAATCTGGTCGCCCAGCCATTCATCACCCTTCAACAACTCGCAGGCCAGGCGCTGGTCGGGGTCCCAGATGCAGAATCTGCCCATCGGGCGGCTGGACAGGGGCAGGGCCACCACGAAACCGTCTATCGTCATCGCGGCAGCGTTCACGTCTCCAAGGTCTCGGATGTGGGGCTCGGCTGACAGGTTTGCCCAGTCCCACGAAGTCAACTGGCCCTCCCGCGTAAGCGCGTGCAGCCTCTTCCCGTTGGAGGCCAGTGTCTCCACCGGCCCGGTTGTCTTCAGGAACAGCACCCCGTCGCCGGTGCGGACGAAGCGAGCCAATATCAGGCCAAGCGCAAGCAGAACGACTGCGACCGACCCGAAAATGGTTAGTCGTCTGGTCATGCCTGTCACATTACCGCCCCTTCTTGCCTTGGGGGATACGTGGGGGATACGGGGGGGGATACGGGGGATACGGGGACGGGGATACGGGGGATACGGGGACAGATACCATAACTCATGCCTGTCCTTTGATCTGCTTGACCCTTTTGCCCGCCCTGGGCTTGGGCCCGGGTTTCTGGCGATGCAGGATTCGCCCCAGCAGGCCTTCCAGTTGGGCGATGAAGCCGTCGCCGCCGCTGGGCCGGCCGGTCATCGTCTGGCGGCGGAT
>JAKJER010000068.1 GCA_022705325.1 Planctomycetota bacterium
CAGGCCCCCGCCTCGCCCCACTGGACTTCCCCCCGTCCACCGTCTATATTCCCTTCGATGCGTGAGGAAGGCTCCGAACAACTCGACACGCCCGCGATGCGGCAGTATCGCGAGTTCAAGCAGCAGTACGCCGACTACATCCTGCTGTTTCGCATGGGCGACTTCTACGAGATGTTCTACGAGGACGCCAAGACGGCCTCGCGGGTGCTGGGGCTGACTCTGACCAGCCGTTCCAAGGGCCCCACGGCCGTCCCGCTGGCGGGCATCCCCTACCACGCGCTGGACACGTACCTGGCCCGCCTGATCAAGGCCGGCCACCGCGTCGCCGTCTGCGAGCAGGTCGAGGACTCCTCGCAGGCCAAGGGCCTGATCCGCCGCGAGGTCACCCGCCTGATCACCCCCGGCACGCTCACCGACGAGGCCCTGCTCGAACAGCGCGAGGGCTGTTACCTGGCCGCGGTCTACTGCCCGTCCAGGCCCGCCGACGCCAAGGCCGGCACGGGCCGGGCGGTCGGCATCGCCTGGGTCGAGCTGTCCAGCGGGGCGTTCTACACGATGGCCGCCCCGGCGGCGACGATGATGGACGAGCTGGTCCGCATCGCGCCGGCCGAGGTGCTCGTCGCCGACGGCGGGGAGCTGGACACGCCCATCTTCCGCCAGAACCTCACGCAGAGCGTCTCGGCCAGCGTGACCGCCCGCCCGCCGTGGGCCTTCGACGCCCACGCCGCGACCAAGAACCTCACCGACCATTTCCACTCGCGCAGCCTGGAGGGCTTCGGCTTCGACGGCTGGGACGAGTCGGTCTCGGCGGCGGGGGCGGTGATCGAGTACCTCACCGAGACGCAGAAGACGACGCTGTCGCACATCACGCAGCTTCGGCGGTTCGACCGGCGCGACCACATGGTGATCGACGGCAACACGCTTCGCTGCCTGGAGGTGCACCGCACGCTGCGGACCAACCAGCGGGCGGGCAGCCTGCTGGCCTGCGTGGACCGCACCTGCACGGGCATGGGGGCACGCCTGCTGGAGCGGTGGCTGACCTTCCCGCTGACCGGCTACAGCTCGATCCTGGCCCGCCAGGACGCCGTCGAGGAACTCACCGGCGACCGCGCGCGACTGGGCGAGCTGCGCGAGCTGTTGCAGGCGGCCTCGCAGATCGACCGGATCGCGACGGCCGTCGCGCTGGGTCGTGTCCGCCCGCGGGAGCTGGTCGCCCTGGGCCAGACGCTCCGCCTGCTGCCCCGGATCGCCGCCCTTCTGACCGCCTGCCGCAGCGACCTGCTGGCGAGCCTGCCGGGCGACCTGACCGGGCTGGACGGCCCGGCCGACCTGGTCGAGCGGGCGATCGACCCCGACTGCCCCAACGTCCTGCGCGACGGCGGGGTGATCGCCGGCGGATTCCACGAAGACCTCGATCGCCTGCGACGCATCGGCCACGACGGGCAGAGCTGGCTGGCCTCCTACCAGGCCCAGCAGGCCCAACGGCTGGGCCTGCCCAACCTGAAGGTGGGCTACAACAAGGTCTTCGGGTACTACATCGAGGTCACCAACGCCAACCACGACAAGGTCCCCGGCGACTACGTCCGCAAGCAGACGCTCAAGAACGCCGAGCGCTACATCACCGACGACCTGAAGCGATACGAGTCGGAGGTGCTGACGGCCGACGAGCGGGCCAAGCGCCTCGAGGCGGACCTGTTCGAGCAGGTGCGGGTGGAGTTGGCGGCCTTCGTGCCGGCCTTCCAGAAGGCGGGCGAGGCCCTGGCCCGCCTGGACGTGCTGGCCGCCCTGGCCCAGCTCGCCATCGAGCGAGGCTGGCGCAGGCCCGCCATCACGCAGGACAACGTCCTGCACGTCGTCGCGGGCAAGCACCCGGTGCTGGCCGAGCAGCTCAAGGAGCAGTTCGTCCCCAACGACGTGCACATGGAGGCCAGGAACGACCGGCTGCTGATCATCACCGGGCCGAACATGGCCGGCAAGAGCACCTACATCCGCCAGACGGCGCTGCTGGTGCTGCTGGCGCAGACGGGCAGCTTCATCCCGGCCCAGGAGGCGACGATCGGCCTGGCCGACCGCATTTTCACCCGCGTGGGGGCGGCGGACGAACTCACCCGCGGGCTGTCCACGTTCATGCTGGAGATGGTCGAGACGGCCAACATCCTCAACAACGCGACCAGCCGCTCGCTGGTGATCCTGGACGAGGTGGGCAGAGGGACGTCCACCTGCGACGGGCTGGCGCTGGCCTGGGCGATCTGCGAGTACATCGCCCTCAAGGTCCGCTGCCGCACGCTCTTCGCCACGCACTACCACGAGCTGACCGAGCTGGAGGAGATCCTCGACGGCACGACCAACCTGAACGTGCACGTCCGCGAGTGGGCCGACCAGGTCATCTTCCTGCACAAGATCGCCAAGGGCGGAACGGACCAGAGCTACGGCGTGCACGTGGCCCGGCTGGCCGGCGTGCCCAAGGACGTGATCGACCGCGCCCGCGCCATCCTGCCCCAGATGCAGGCCCACATCGCCGCCCACCTGGACATGCCCAAACTCGCCGCCCGCGCCAAGGCGGCCGCCGCCCAGATGAACCTCTTCGCCGACCCCGCCGGCCGGGTCGCCAACGAGCTCAAACACGCCGACCTGGACAACATGACCCCGCTGCAGGCGATGGACTTCCTGAGGAAACTCAAGGCGGACCTGTAACGGCGCTCACGGCTTGGCGAAAACCTCCCGGACGACCTGGGCCGGAATGGCGAAGTTCACTCCCTGCAGGTCCGTGACCAGCGTGTTGATTCCGACGACGCAGCCGCGCTGGTCCAGGAGGGGACCGCCGGAATTGCCGCGGTTGATGGCCGCTGTGTGCTGGAGGAACTTCTGTCCCTTGATTGAGCGCTCGGCGGCACTGACCACACCCTCGCTGAAGGATTGCTCCAGGATACCGGTTCCCAGGCCCGGGTTGCCCAGGGCGTAGACCTTCTCGCCCGGCTTGGTCTCGTCGGCCGCCACCGGCAGCGCGGGCACCACCACGCCCTGCACGCGGAGAACGGCCAGGTCGCAGTCCTTTGCCTCCCGCACGATATCCGCCGTCGTGTCGCGCAGGCGCTTGGGCTTATTGTTGACCAGCGCGAAGGTGGTGACGATGACCGGCCCGTTGCCGGCGACGACGTGCCGGTTGGTGAGGATGATGCCGTTGCCCACGCAGACTCCCGAACCGGATGCCTCGCCGCGGCGGACGAGCACAACAGACGGAACGGTGGCACTGTAGAGGCGTGTCGCCGGGAGCGCCGGGCTGTTGGGCGGCGGGGCGGGCAGTGGGGGCAGGGCGCCGGGGCTCGGCGGAAGCGATTTCTGCAACGCCTGCACCCGGTCCGCCAGCGCTTCGAGCTTCGCATTCCGCAGAAGCCCCGCCAACGGTGACAGCACGCTCGGGTCATCCTTATCCAGCCAGAGGCACCAGGCGAGGCAGTAGGTCGCCGACATCGCCCGGCGTTCCCTGGTAAAGATGTTCGCCAGCCCGCGCAGGGCCAAGCCGGTCAGGCTGGTGCGCCCCGCGTCCGACTGGACGATTCTCACGTAGGCAGCCTTCGCGGGATCCAGCTTCTCCACCGCCGCTTCGGCGTCGGCCAGGAAGTATTGCAGGGCGAGGTGCTCGGGGTGTTCCTCGATGGCTTTGCGCAACTGGTAGATCCTCGATCCGGCCATCTCCTTACCGGGGGTCTTGTCGAGGATGTTCAGGAGGACCGGATAGGCCTTCTGCTGGCGATAGACCGGGTACTGCTCCCAATTGAGGGGAGGTGGAGTAGAAGGCTTGGCCAGTGCCTTCTGGACCACGTCGGCTACGGCATCGGGCTGGAACAGCACCTGGAAGCGGGCCAGTTCGGGAACGGCCTTCACTTCCTGGACCGGCTGGGCGGCTGTCGAGGTGGCGGCGGGGGCATGGGCAATCCGCTCTATCCGTAGCGATGACCACCACGCCTTCGCGCGTGCGATTTCCTGGACGGAGAGCTTATTGTGGAAGACGGCCAGTCCCTTGCCCTTGGAGGCCAGCACGAGGTAGGCGCCGTTTCCGGACCAGACAGCCGGGCCCGCGAATGGCCCCTGGACGGTTCGCGAGACCGTCTCCGTGGGCAGCGAGTAGATCTTCGCTTCCTTTTCGCCGACGGCTGCCAACTCGCCGGTCACCGCGTTGATGGCCCCGCCGAAGGGATACGTCTGGACCTGGTAGACGCCCAGCAGATGCCCGAGGTCCTCACACGCGAACAGCGGGATGCTGTAGGAGCCCGCCTTGGGGTGGACCGGTGAGCGGAAGCCTCCGCCCCCGACCACGCCCGCCCAGGACCCGTCCGGGCTGAGGACGATCTGGCGCGGATTGGAGGCCGCGTTAAACCGGGTCTCGCTCATCAGCAGTTCCTTGCCGGACGGACAGTACTTGATCAGAACGGACTGGTTCCACGAGCCGGTCCCGCGGCGGACCATGACGGCCCGCCCGCCGATCACCATCATCTCCGGGTTGTCCTCTTCGTCGTCGGACCGCACCGCCGCCAGCAAATAGGCCTCGCTGGGGTGGGCTTCCAGGAAGGTGCCCGGCTTCTGCGTGTCGTAGATCTCTCCGCTGCCCAGGTGCATGGCGAATATGCGGTCTCGCCAGGAGAAGTAACCCACCTGCTGGGAAGGCAGAACTGCCACTGTCTGGATCCCTCGTTCCCCCAGGCTGTAGGTCCGCGCGGCCTTGCCCGTGCGCGGGTCCACCGCGACGATGCGGGCTGGGTTCCGCAGGGCCAGGTACAACTGTTCGCCGCCCAGGCAACCGTCGGCGACTGGGCCGTCGGTTTGCAGCTTCTGGCATGTAGCCTTCTGGCCCTCGGTCGTCAGCAGATAATAATGGTCCTTGCCCTGCGCCAACGCGATCACGTACTGACCCTTGCGGTCCGCCAGCAGCCGATGGATCAGGTCTTCCGGGGTGTCGGGCAACTCCACCGCCGTCAGCTCGCCTCCGCCCGAACGGGGCGCAGGCTTGGGCAGGTCGATCTTTTCTCGCAGCCGCAGCAGAACCAGGTGTTCATCTTCCGGCTGGATGGTCTCGAAGTACGCCTTGACCATGGCCTCCTCGACCTTCTCGGGATTGGCCTCGCGGGCCAAGGCACAGGCGATCGCCGCCGACAACGTCTTCTTCTGGTTCTGTAGGCAGACGGCTATGTTTCGGTAGGCGGTCCAGTGGGTCTTCTCCCCGTTATTCGGGTCGTCAATGACGACGCGGGCCAGCCAGTATCTCGCCTCGTCCAATCTCTGGATCTGGGCCAGCGTGAGCCCCATGTTCAAGGCGGCGTGGATATGAATCCCGATGCCAGGCCCGCACGACTCGATGCATTTGCGCCAGGTCGCCAGCGCCTCCTCCACATCACCCAGGTCGGCCTGCAGATTCCCCTTCCAGAACAGCCCCAGCGGGAAGGTCTCGATCTTCAAGGCCGCGTTCACCTGGGCCAGGGCCTGCGGGTACTGCTTTGCCGCGGCAAAGTCGATCCCTTTTTGAAGCGCCCGCGCTGCCTCCAAGCTCTTCGTCCCGAACCGAACTCTCAGGTCTTGCGGCTGGCCCTGCAGCACACCCGCCAAGGCCAGCACCGCCACCGCCGCCACCCTCGCCCGGCTGAATCGTCCCAGCATTCCGTTTCTCCTCAAGAGGGCCGGAGAGCCCCACGATGCTGATCACGTCCCAACTGAGGCCCCGAGCAACCTACCCCACGGGGGCGGGCCTATCGGGTCATATCTTCCCCCGCCGCATGCGTCCTGTCAATCCGTTGCCTGGCTCTCTTTCCCACTGCTTGGGGACATCGCCTCCAGCCACTGCGCCGATCGCTCAGCGAGGTTGCCCTCGCCGATCGCCTGGCGGATGGCGGCCATGAAGTCGGCGAAGAAGCGGAGGTTGTGGAGGGTCAGCAGGATGGGCCCGAGCATCTCGTCGGCCTGGAAGAAGTGGCGGATCGCCCCGCGCGAGAAGGTGCGGCAGGCGTAGCAGGGGCAGGTCTCGTCGAGCGGGCGGCGGTCGCTCGCGTGGCAGGCGTTGCGGAGTCGCAGGCGTCCGGTCCAGGTGAAGGCCTGGGCGTTGCGGGCGTTGCGGGTGGGCATGACGCAGTCGAACATGTCGATGCCCCGCATGACGGCCGCCAGGATGTCCCGCGGCTCGCCCACGCCCATGAGGTATCTCGGCCGGTCGGCGGGCAGGAGGTTGTCGATCTCGTCCAGCACGCGGATCATCGCCTCGTGCCCCTCGCCCACGCTGAGCCCGCCCACGGCGTAGCCGGGCAGGTCCAGCGCGGCCAGCTCGCGGGCGGACCGCTCCCGCAGGTCCAGGTGCGTGCCGCCCTGCTGGATGCCGAACAGGGCCTGCGCGTGCCCCGCAGCCGAGCGCCGGTCCAGCTCGACCCACGCGTCGCGACAGTCGCGGGCCCAGGTGAGGCTGCGCTCCACCGCCGCCGCCACCTGCTCGCGCGGGGCCTGGCCCGGCGGGCACTCGTCGAGCTGCATCATCACGTCGGCCGACAGGAACCGCTGAATCTCCACCGCCCGGCGCGGCGTAAGCTCCACCTCCGAGCCGTCCACGTGCGACTGGAACACCACGCCGGCGTCGTCGATCCGCCGCAGGTGGGCCAGGCTGAAAACCTGGAAGCCCCCGCTGTCGGTCAGGATCGGCCCGGACCAGCCCATGAACTTGTGCAACCCGCCCAACTCCGCGACCACTTCCGCCCCGGGGCGAAGCATCAGGTGGTAGGTGTTGCCCAGGATCATCCGGGCCCCGCAGGCGGCAAGCTGGTCGGGCGTGACGCCCTTGACGGTGCCGGCTGTGCCCACCGGCATGAACGCCGGCGTGTCCACCTCGCCGTGCGGGGTGGTCAGCCGGCCCTGGCGGGCCTTGCCGTCAGTGCGGGTCGCTTCGTAGCGGATCGCGGGGTCCACGGGCATGTCCTGTCATCGCTCGCGGAGGAATGGCTTGGCCTGCTGGGCCACCTCGCTCTCGCTGAGCGTGCGGCAATACAGGTGCAGGCCCTGCACCCGCCCCTTCCACGGGCGGGGGTCCTTGACCTCGTCGCCCAGGATCAGGGTCATGGGCTCCCAGCTTGCCAGGCCGCCGCGGTATTGATCGCTCTCCATCGTCTTGCGCCCGTTCAGCCAGACCGTCAGCTTGTCCGGCGCGTACGAGACAGCCACGTGCAGCCACTGGCCGGCCTGGACCTTGCCCAGGACCATCTGCGGGCTCATGCCGTTGAGTCCCGACGAGGCCGTCCGCAAACGGAGGATCAGGCTCTCGCCTTCCTGGCCCAGAGTGAAATTGCGTGCAAAGCCGCCGTTGGAAAAGCTGACGATGCGGGCTGGGCCGCCCTGTCGCACGTCGTCGCTCCGCAGGGCGACCGACAGGGCGAACTGGTTGGACTTCTTGCAGGCGGCCAGCAGGACCTGGGCGGTTTGCTGATCGCCCACGAGGGGCAGCTCGCCCCTGGTGGGCTCTTCGCCCTTGGGCGACAGCAGGCGGACGCGCTGGGGCGCCGTGCCCTCGCCCGCGCCGTACAGCAGGGCGCTGCGCCCGCCGGCCCACGAGAACACCAGCCCGCCGCTGGGGGCCTTATCGCCCGCGGGCGGGGACGGACTCTCGCCGCTCCCGGCTGCCGGCTGCCAGATCGGATGAACGGTCTGCTTCATCTGCTTGAGGGCTGCCTCCGCCATGCCCATCGCCAGCCGGGCCTTGATGGCGTTGGCCTCCTTGGGGTCGCTGCGATCGAGAAAGAGCTGGTAGTAGTTGGCCGAGCGGTTGAGCGCGACAGCCTTGCCCCTGTCGGTCTGGGCCTTCTCGACGATGGAGCGGTACCAGTCGCCCAGTTCCAGGCAGGCGGCCGGGGCGAGCGTGTGCCCGTTCTGGGCGGCCAGCGGGACATACGTCTTGAGGAACTCATCTGCCGACCTGGCCGCCTCGACGGCCGCCTTGGCGGGCAAGTCCAGGTCCAGCAGGAGCAGCATCACCAGGCGGCTGCGCGCAGGCGGATCATCCTTGGCGCTCAGGTCCGCCTGGAGTTTCTTGACCACGTTGCCGATCTGCTCGCGTTCCACCGCGTCGCGGAGCTTGGCCTGAAGGTCCTTGTATTGCGCCGTGTTGGGCGGGGTGATCGCCAGGGCCTGGCGGATGTAGCCGGCCTGTTCGTCCGGCTCGGCGGCATCGATGGCCTTCGTCAGCATCGAGAACAGCTTCATGCGGGTGCGCACGCGCTCGTCGCCGCGGGTGATCGAGTAGCGGCGCTGGAGCAGTTTGATCGATCGGGCGTCGAACTCGCCCCGGCAGGCGGGGTCGGTCGAGCCGGCCAGCTCGGCTGCGTCCAGGGCCACCTCGTGGGCGGGGGGGTAGTTCTCCGCCAGGTCGAACACCCGTCGGCAGAGGACGGGCACGACGGCCTTGTCGCCCGCCGTCAGGCGGGCCGCCTCCAGCATCCGCTTGGCCAGGTGCATGTCGTCGACGCGGTCGGGCGTGGCCTGGACGCGACGGATGTCGGGCCCGAACAGCGAGTCCACCATGGCGCCCGGATCAGCCGCCCCAGCCGGTTTGGTCTGCGCCGGCGGGGTCTGCGCCCAGGCCGAACACGCCCACGCCGCCGCGACCGCTGCCGCCGCCAGACGCCAGCTCATTGTCCTCGACAGGATGCTCATGCAGGCAGTATAGCGAAAACCGGCTGGGCGTGCACAGTCGGCTGCGAAAAACCAGCCATCCTGCGGGAGGATGGCTCACCGCGACTGAAGGGTCCACCTTCCCGGCTGGCCGGGGATGCGCTTAAGTCTGCCGGGCGGGGTTTTCCAGCGGTTGTGCATCCAGAAGTACTGCTCGGGGGCTTGGCGGACGGCATGCTCGAAGGCGGCGGTGAACTGCTGCGTGATCCAGCGGATCGGGTCGGCCTGGTCGGCCCAGTCGGCGGGACGAAGGACGCGGGTGCAGGCGACCTCGAAGTGATAGTCCTCGTCGAGGCGGCGGCAGGTAATGACGCAGAGGGGGCGGTTGCCGCCGGCAGCCAGCAAGGCGACGGTCTTGACGGTGGCGGCGGGTCGGCCGAAAAAGTCCACGAACACACCGCGGGGGCCGGCGTCCTGGTCGGGGACGAGCACGAGAGTGCCGCCGGATTCGAGCACCGCCGGGGCGCGGCGGGCGGCGCCGTCCTTGTCGAGAATCCGCTGGCCGGCCTGCTCGCGGAGTTCGATCACATAGCGATGGAGGAAGGGGTTGTCGATCCGCCGCGCGACGGTGACAGTGGGCAGCCCGATGGCGGCGGTCAGTCGCCCGGCGACCTCGAAGTTGCCGAAATGGCAGGTGACGAGGATGACGCCTCGTCCCTGGCTCATCAGGCGGATGGGCTCGCCCATGTCGCGAAGGAGAATGCGGCGGGCCCAATTCGTGGGTGTCACGGCCCGAACCGAGAAGAGCGTTTCGATCCCCATGTAGACCAGACTGCGAAAGGACGCCTGGGCGATGCGATGACGCCGGGCCGGGTCCAGGTGGGGATAGGCAGCCGCCAGGTTCTCCAGGGCGATGCGACGGTGACGGTGGTCGAGGCGGTAGAGCAACCAGGCAAGGATCCGCCCCGCGCGGTAGCTTGCCCGCCAGCCGGCCGCGTGAAGCAGAACCGACAGCACGCGGACGGCCAAGTACACGGCGTACTGGAACAGCAAGCCTCGGGGCAGGTGCATGGCTGGCTTATACCGCCGGTCGGTACGGTTGGCCAGCCTGTCTTTCGCTGCCCCGCGCCGCGCAGGTTCTTGCGGGGTGCGGGCAAGCCAGCGATAATCCGCCCATGGTCACGTCTCAGACATGCTTGCGACTGGGCGACGACGTCTCGTTTGAGTCGATGGGCAACGATCAGGGCTCGGTCATCCTGTCGTTGGGTTCGGGCTACCTGTATACGTGCAACGACACGACGGCGGCGTTCCTGTCGGAGTTGGACGGCCGGCGGACGGTCGGCGCGGTGGTGACTGCGTTGGAGGCGCGGTTTGCGGTCGAGCGGGAGCGACTCGAGAGTGATCTGCTGGCCCTGGCGGAGGAGTTGCTGGCCGAGCGGATCGTGGCGGTCGTGTCATGAACGGCGGGGCCCTGGAGCGGGTGCTGCGCCTGCACGCGGGGGCGGCGAGTCTCTGCGTGCCCTTGCTGCTTCGTCTGCTGGGTCTGCGGGGCACGTTGCGCCTTCTGGACGGTCTGGCCCGGCTGGGACAACCCTACGCGTCGCTGCCGCCGCGGCGGATCTGCGCGGTGGTGCGCCGGCGACTGGCGCATCCGCGGATCATGGTCCGCCGCGCGTGCCTGCGCCGGGGCCTGGTGTTGTACCACCTGCTTCGCTTGGCCGGGCTGGACGCTCGCCTGCGTTTCGCCGTGTATCCGCCGTCCCTCGATCCGCGCCGGCTGCACGCCCACTGCTGGGTAAGCCTGGGCCGGCGGTGCCTGGCGCCCCCACCCGACGTGCCGTCTGCCACAGTGCTGAACTGGCCCAATTAATCTGTTGACAAACCACCCCCCTCGCCGATATCACCTGTGTCACACTATGCGACTGTACGCAGACGGTTCCACCGTCAAGGAAAGGGCTACAGCATGGACGATCAAGTCAAACTACAGGCTGCCCCGTACGAACCGCCAACACTGTGCAAGCAGGACCGTCTGGAAGAAGTGGCCGAAGGCTCAAGCAGCAGTTCGTTTACGTTCAGTTCCGGGTATATTCCGACCACCACGGATTGATCTGCGGCCTGGCCTGATGTCAGGGCTTCGGCCTTCGCATACGCCGTTGTGATCGCGCGAGTGGCGGAGGGCGGCTGGCAGTTGCCGCACGGGCGACAATGGTCACTTGCCGATATTTCCATATCCACGGGCTGGAGTTGACGCTGCAAGGGCCCAAAGCCTTAGCCGATGCGCTGGGCGACTATCTCGACGATTTCATCTGCCCGCATGTTTCCAGCGAGGGCGCCTCGGTCGTCCTTGAATGGGTGAAGCATCTGGATATCAGGCAACCGAGCCGGCGGCTTGACCGGTTGTGGGAAGGTCCCAACCCCGACGGCGACTCCACCAGTTACTGGGTCTGCCCCAATCACCGGCGTCTCGAAATCGCCGGACGCCTCTTTTTCGATCTGGATCTCCAGACCCGTTCCGCGCGGGTCGTGTTGGCTGAAGGGGGCGAAGATGCCTTCCTCCGCGACGCCCTGATCCTGCTGTTGTGCGAATTGCTGGCGACCTGCGGCAGCCATGCCCTTCACTGTGCCTGCCTGTCGCTGAAGAAGGAGGATCTTTCACCCGCCGTCCTGATCTGCGGACCCAGCGGCTCGGGCAAGACCACGACCGCGCTGGCCCTGGAGCGCAGCGGATTGTGCCGGCTGGCCGACGACGCCACGTTCCTGTGCCGGCCGGACGGCTCGCCCATGCCGTCGGCCTGGGGGCTGGCCAGCCCCGCCAAGATTTGTCCGCCCACGCTGGACCTGCTGCCCTGGTTGGCGGGGACGAACCTTCTTGCCCGGGCCGGTCAGGAGGCCCTCAGCCTGCCGCCCGGGCGGGCCGACGGGCGCTCGCGATTGCTGGTGATCCCCCGCGTTATCCTCTTCCTGGACGGGCGAACCGACGGGGAGCACCACCTCCAGCCGCTCCAGAGCGTCCAGGCCGTCGCCCGCCTGTCGTCGGAGAACGTGCGGGCCGGGCACCCTGAATTGTACGACCAGGCCCGCCGGCGCTTCGCCTTGCTGGCCCGCCTGGGCGGTTGCGCGAGGGGCCTGGCCCTCCAGGCCGGTCCGCGCCTGGACACGCTGGGCTCCCATATCCGTCGTCTGCTGGAGGAAGCCGGCACATGCTGAGCCGCACCCAACAGTGGTTGCTGGCCCTGGCCGACCCGCAAGGCGCCCGCCTGGACCGCCTGGGCCGGTCTCCCCGCCCGAAGGATCTGGGCGCCCTGTGGGACTTGGCGGACCGCCACGGCGTGTTGCCGGCGGTGGTGCAGAACGCGCGGGCGGCGATAGCGGCCGCCGCCCAAGGCGCGATGGAAGATGCCTTCGCAGCCGCCCAAGGGCCCCTGGCCCGCCGCTTGGCTCTAGCCGCCCTGCTTCGCGGGCAGTTGGCCCAGATCACTCGCGCCCTGCTGCAAGGGGGCGTGCCCGCCTCCATCCTCAAAGGCCCTGACTTCGCCGATCGTCTCTATCCCGCCCGCCATCTGCGCCCGTTCACCGATCTGGACCTGCTGGTCCCGCCGGAGCGGCGCCACGAGGCGTTCGACGTGCTGAAGTCGCTGGGGTATCAGCCTCTCCAGGCGGGCATGAAGTATCAGGAGGGCTACGGCGAGATGAGCTGGCGCCTGGCGGACCGTCCCGGCGGGTGCGTCGAGGTCCACTGGAACCTGGTCAACTCGCCCACGCTGCGCCGCGGGCTGAGCGTCGAGTTCGACGACCTGGAGTGGCAGCGAAGCGACGGTTGCCTGCCCGCCGCCACGCCGGCCTCCCTGCTGCTGCTGGCATCGGTGCATGCCGCCGCCAGCCACGGCTTTGACCGTCTCCAGTTGCTCTGCGACGTCGTGCAGATCGTGCGCGGACGGGCCGGGGCGCCGGACCTGGACTGGCTGGGGCAGGCCGCCTCGAGGACGGGAGCCTCGCTGGCCCTGGCAGCCTCGCTCGACCTGGCCGGGCGACTGCTGGACCACCCGCCCTGCCTGGAACTCAAGAGCCTGCTTAAGCTCCGAACATTCCCTTTCTTTCGCCTGGTGCTCTCGCCTGCGGTCGTGCTGCGAGCCCACGCGTATCGCGATTCTTTCCGCCGTCAGATCTTCCGTCAGCGCATCAAGAAGGGCGGGCGAAGCGGCCTGATCCCTTCACAGACTCAGGCGCCGCGATGAACTGCGCCTGATACAGCCTGCGGTATGCCTCGCAGGTCTCCATGAGTTCCTCGTGCGTTCCCAGGCCCGCCATGCGGCCCTCGTCCAGCACCAGGATGCGGCTGGCCAGCCGGACGGTCGAGAAGCGATGGGCTACCACGAGCGTGGTCCGCCCGCGCATGAATCGCTCCATGGCCAGTTGAATCTTGCTTTCCGACTCGCTGTCGATTTGGCTGAGTGCCTCATCGAAGATCAGGATTCGGGGCTCGCGGAGGATCGCTCGGGCGATGGTCAATCGCTGGCGCTGCCCGCCGCTGAGCATCTGCCCGCCCTCCGAGAGGACCGTGTCATAGCCCCGGGGCAGCAGGCGGATGAACTCGTCGGCGAAAGCGGCGGCGGCGGCTTGTTCGATTCGTCCACGGTCGCATCCGCGCAAACCCATGGCGATGTTGTCAGCGACGCTGGCGTTGAAGACGACGTCATCCTGGCTCACCATGGCCACCTGGCGGCGGAGCGATCGCAGCGAGTGGCGCTCGATGTCGTGGGCGTCGATGAAGATGCTGCCGCTCGTCGGCCGGAGCAGCCCGGCCACCAGCGACACCAGCGTCGTCTTGCCGGCGCCGTTGGGCCCGACCAAGGCCAGCGTATCGCCCGGGCGCAGGGTGAAGCTCACCTCGCGCAGGACATCGTGATCGCCGCCCGGATAGCGGTAGCAGATGCGACGGAATTCCAGGCTCGACGTGCATGCGGGCAGCGCGGGCAGGGGCGCGGCCGGTTCCTCGCCCGGCGCGGCCAGCAGCTCCTCGAAGCGTTCGGCGGCGGCGTCCACCCGGGAGAGGCGATTGGCCAGGGTGGCAACCCTCTGGGCCGACGCGAACAGGATGACCAGGCAGCCGGTCAGGGCGATCAACCTCTCGCTGTCCTGCGCGGCGCCGTCTTGCAGCAGCATGTATCCCGCCGCCGCGACCACCAGCAGGATCACCCCCAGCCCCAACAACTCCACCGCCGGTCGGACCAACGCCTCGGCCAGGGCCAGGCGCGACTGGTGCTCCAGCAGGCGCCTGCCCAGCCGCAGGAACCGGCGTCGCCGGTCGGTTTGGGCCCGGTAGAGCTTGACGATCCGGCTGGCGGACAGGGTTTCCTTGAGCATGCCCATCATCTCGGCCCAGATCTCAAGGGAACGCCGCGAGGAACGGCGGGTGAACCGCCCGACCCGCCTCACCAGCAGATAAATCGGAGGACCGACCAGGACGGCCAGCAGCGTCAGTCGCCAGGACAGGGCCATCGCCACCGCCAGTGCTCCCAGCGCCCGCGCGGGCTCGCTGAGCAGTCCGCCCAACAGGGTCATCTGTCCGGCAGCGATCTCGCCGATATCCTGCTGAAACCTGCCCATGGCCTGGGCTGTGCCCTCCCGCGAGAAAGTGGTGCTGGGCAGGTCCAGGCAGGCTCGCAGCGCATCCATCCGCATGGCCAGCGCCGTCCGCAGCACCAGGCGGGCGGCCAGGAAGTCCTTGACCACCTCCAGGGCCATTCGCGCCGCCGCCAGGGCGGCAGCGACCCCCAGGAGCATAAGCAGCAGAGGATATCGCTGAGTATATGACGCAGGTTCGGTCGTCCACGACGCAGCCCACAACAGCACCCGTGTCTCCAAGGCGGGCTCGTCCAGGGTCAGCTCGATCGCCTTGGGCGCCTGAGCGGGGCGGAGGAGCCACGCGGCGACCTTCGTGCCGCCCGGCGTGCGGGCCAGGCAGCGGGCCAGGTCCGCCGTCGGCTCGATGTCCTCGCGGGCGGCCAGGCGATCGCCCGGCCCCAAGCCCGAACGGGCGGCGGGCGACGATTCACGCACAGCCGTTACCTCCAGCCATCTCGCGTTCGCCAGGCCGGAGGCGCCCTGTTCTCCCCCGGACCGCCTCTGCAGCGTTGCCCCAAGCTTGCTCTGTGCGGCACGGCGATAGACCCAGCCATGCAGGCCCTCCTCCGAAAGCAGCACCTTCGCCCCGGGCAGGAGGACAGCCAGCCCGGCCGCCCACAGGGCGCTGATCAGCACCGCACAGGTGACCATGACGGCGATCCAGCCGGTGCGACGGCGAAGGTACCTCAGTGATCGAGCGAAGGGGCGCATAGCGGCTCCTGGCGATTCACGCACTGCAAGGAACTACACGAAGGGCGGCGAAAAAACAACTCCTTCCGGCCGGGGCCTGCACTCGCTGAGGTCCGGCGTATCCGTTGCCGTTTCCTTTGGCACGTCCGCGGCAGGGGAATTTCCGCTGCTTACCCAAGCCCCCCCCGTCAGCTTCCGATGTAGACAAGGAGACTGCCCTCATGGGGCGGGAACTTCTGCGCCTGGAGTGCGCGGAACGCCTGGTTCGGAGAGGAACAGATATGGCGAAACGACGACGGCTGAACCGACGCGTGGTGGTTATCCTGGGCATCCTGCTGACGCTGGTCCTGCTGATCGGCGCCGCGGGGGCGTACCGGTATCGCGATCGGCTGTTCCCCAAGGACCCTGTCCTCTACGCCGCTCGCGGCGACGAAGCCTATGCCAGAGGCGAGTACGGGGCGGCCGTGCGGGCGTACAAGGTGGCCGCGGGCGCCAGCCAGAAGCCCGTCTACTACTTCAAGCTCGCGAAGGTCGAACTGGACTGGGCGTTCAAGGCCCCCGATCTCAAAGACGTCGAACGGCGCAAACACTACGAGCAGGGGCGGGCCTTCCTGAACCACGCCCTGCTGCTGGACGCCCGCCTGGTCGAGGCCCAGGCCCTCCGCTGCGACCTGACCTGGGACGAGGCAAACGTCCGCGGCAACTGGGAGATATTCATCCGCGAGGCGGACAAGCTGTTGGCCCTGGACGGCCAGAACCACAAGACGCTCTGGCGTCGGGCGATGGCCAACGCCCGCCTGGCCCAGACGGTCAAGGGGGACCATGCGGAGAAGGCGCTGGCGGATTTCCGGGCCGCCCTCAAGCTCGCGCCAGACCAGACCGACTACTGGCTGGGCCTGGCCCAGTTCCACACGCAGGCCTCCGCGCCGCAACAGGTCCGCCAGACGTTCGTCGACGCCCTCCAGGCCAATCCCTCCAGCACCCTGCTGCGGGTGAGCTTCGCCGACTTCCTCCGCCGCTCCAACTTCAAAGAAGAAGCGCGCAAGCAATTCGAGCAGGCCCTCCAGCACGATCCGCACAACGCCCTGGGCTACCTGTGCCTGGCGGGCTATTACCTCGGTGAGAACGCTTCCGACGAAGCGCTGGCGGTGCTGGAGAAGGGCAAGTCCCAGGCCGGCACCGACTATCGCCTCTTCCGCGATCTGGCCCGCATCCACATTCGGCGGGGCCAACTCCAACAGGCGGTCCAGGAGCTGCGCCGCGGGCTGGCCCTGGCGGCTACAACCCGCCCCGCGGAGGAGTCCAGGGCTGCCGGCGAAGAGGCCCAGTGGCAGATGACCTACCTGCTGATCAACTCCCTGTTGGACATGGTCCAGGCCAAGCAGGGCGATCACGACGCCCTGCTCGTCCAGGCGAAACAGGAACTCGATCGCCTGCCCGACGCGCGGCGACAAGCGCCCCACTACGCCAAATTGGCTGGACGAGTCGCACTGACTGAGGGCCGGAACGAACAGGCCGTCGACCTGCTGGAGAAGGCGGCCGCCGGGTTCGGCCAGACCGTCGACCAGCAGACGGCCAATCTCCTGATCAACTTGTACCTGGCCCAGAACCTGCCCGGCAAGGCGGAGAAGATCATCGACCGCATCCTCTCTCTGCCTGGCCAGCGGACCAATCCCGCCGCCTTGTTGGCCAAGGCGAACCTGTTGCTTCGCTACCGCGACTACGCGACGGCGGGGCGGTACGTGCAGGCCGTCCTGCAGCGTCACCCGGACAACGTCGAGGCCCGCAATCTCCAGGGCACCCTCCAGGCCCTGACGGGCGAGGGACTGCCCGCCGACGTCACGCCCACCGCCCAGGGCGTCCGGCTGTTGCTGGAACGCGCGTCCCTGCTGTGGTTCAACGAAAAGCGCGATGAGGCCCTGGCCCTGACCGAGCACCTCAACCGCAGCCAGCCCAAGAACCTCGCCGTCGCCTCGTCCCTGATCAGCATGTACCTGTCCACCGGGGACCAGGCCAAGCTCCAGGCACTGGTGGCCGCCTTGCGCAAGGAGTTCCCCGACAACCAGGAGCTGGCCTTCCAGATCGAGCTGATCAATCAGAAGGACCCCCAGCAGAGGCTGGCGATGCGCCTGGAGCAGGCCGAGCGGATCTCCGATCCGTACGAACGTTGCCTGGC
Organism: Planctomycetota bacterium; assembly: GCA_022705325.1. Taxonomy (GTDB): domain Bacteria; phylum Planctomycetota; class Phycisphaerae; order SM23-33; family SM23-33; genus MWDR01. The sequence continues at coordinate 17,129 of JAKJER010000068.1, forward strand.
CAAGGCCTCGATCTTCGCCCTCCAGGGCAAAGAGCAGGAGTACGTCGAGCAGTTGACCGCCGCCCTGACTCATCGCAAGGGCGCGGGCGACGTGCTGGATCGGCTGTTCCGCCACGGCCTGGCCCGCGGCAACTGGGAGCTGGCGCAGAAGATGCTGAATGACATCTCCGCCGCCGACCTGGATTCCTGCGGCGGGAGGCTGTACCGGGCGGAGTTGGCCCTGGCCCGCGGTCAGGCGTCGCAGGCGGCGGGAATCCTCGAAGAGGTGATCCGCGATCGCGACGACCTCAAGCGCCCCCGCACCATGCTGGGTGAGTGCTACCTGGTCGAAGGCAAGCTCGACCAGGCGGAACAGACGCTCCGCGAGGTCGTCAGTGACGACCCCGGCTATGCGCCCGCCATCGTGGCCCTGGCGCAAGTCACGGAACGGATGGGCCGGCTGGACGAGCACGAGCGCTGGGTCGAACGGGCCTATCGTCTTGTGCCCGCCAACCCCTACATCCGGCAACAGCACATGATCCTGCGGGCCGCCCAGGCCGGGCCGGAGGAGGTCCAGCAGCTCATCCAGCAGCGCGAACGGATGATCCGCGAGGAGAAGACGCCCAAGCTGTCCAACCGCCTGCACCTGGCTGCCCTGTACGAGCGCGCGGGGCAACTCGACCAGGCCGAACAGGCCCTGCGTTTCGTCTACCAGAACACGCAGGGGGAGCAGAAGCTGCCCGCCGCCAAGCTCCTGGCAGGTCTGCTGCTGAGACGCAACCAGCCCGCCCAGGCGGAGGCGGTCGTCCAGGAACTGCTCAAGGCTGGGGGGGACAAGGTCGGGGCGTACCTGCTGTACGGCGAACTGCTGATGGAACGGTCGGCGGAGCTGGCCCTGGGCATGTATCGCAAGGCCCAGGAGACCGACCCCGCCGACGCCAGGCCCTCGCTGGCCATTGCCCGGCTGCACGCCGCCCAGAGGAAGTGGAACGAGGCGGTAGCCGCAATGAAGCAGCACGTCGAGTTGCGCGTCAACGACCGCCTGGCCCTCAAGGAACTGATCCGCTACTGCACCGAGGCGGGGCAGATCGACCTGGCTGCGTCCAAGCTGGACCAGGTCCTGGCCAAGCGGGGCGATGACGTCGAAGCCCTGACCCTCCGCGGCATGCTGTGGCTGAGGGAGGGCGAGCCCCAGCGGGCGATGGAAGTATTCTCGCATCTCGTCCAGGACCACCCTGACCAGGCGCTGCCCCTGGTCTGGCGGGCCCGGACCCATCTGGCCCTGGCCCGGCTGGACCAGGCCAGCGCCGACCTGACCAAGGCCCGCCAGACGGCCGATCGCGACACCCTGCTTCAGATCGCCGATCTCTACCTGGTCATGCAGGACTATCCGTCGGCCCAGGAGGTCCTGACGGGCCTGGTGGAACGCCAGTGGGACTTCGCCCCGGCGGTCGCCCGGCTGATCTCGCTCTACACGACCCAGCAGAAGTGGCCCGCGCTGGAGATGCTGCTGGGGCGGTCGCGGAAAGCGGCGCCCTTCGACGCGTCCCTGGCCTTGGCGGAAGGGCGAATGTGGATGGCCCGCGGAAAGCCCGCACGGGCAGCCGGCGTGTATGAGTCGCTGCGAAGCAAGGGCGTGCAGACCGAATCGCTCCTCCGCGAACACCTGCTGGCCCTGATCGCCGCCAACGACCTGGAACAGGCCGCCACGCTGGCCCAGGTGGCCGACGGCGCCACCGAGGAGCCTTGGCGCAAGGCCCTGCGGGCGCACATCCTGGTCCGCCGACGCCAGAACGACCAGGCCGAACCGCTCTTTCAGGCCGCCCTGGCCCAGGCCCGCGACCGCCAACTGGCCCTGGTGGTCTACCACATCCACGAAGCGTACGGACCTGCCGCCGCCGCGGAGAAGATCCAGGCCTGGATCGGCGAGTTGCCCCACGCGTATCTCGCCCTGCTGCACCTGGGCGACCTGTGCATTCCGAAGGTGATCGCGGGCGACCAGGCCCAGGCCGAGGTGGCCGAGAAGATCTTCCTTCGCAGCCGGGAGCGGGCGCCGGCCGACCATAAGACGCAGGCCAACCGTCGCCTGGGCGTGATCTACAGTACGCTGGGCAAGCATCAGCAGGCCGAGCAGGCGTACCTGGCCGTCCTGGCCCAGCAACCGGACGACACGCAGGCCCTCAACAACCTGGCCTACCTCTACACCAATGACATGGAACAACCCGCCAAGGCCCTGCCGCACGCTCAACGGGCATTGACGCTGGCCCGCAACGATCCCAACGTCCTGGACACCCTGGGCTGGACGCTCGCCCGCATGGGGCAGATGGACACGGCCCGCAAGACTCTGCTGCGGGCCATCCAGGCCGGCGCGGGCATGCCCGCAAGCTGCTACCACATGGGCTGGAGCTACGAGAAAGACCCCGCCGGACGACTGGAGCAGGCCATCGGCTATTACCGGATGGGCCTGCACCTGGTCTCGCCCGGGCGCCAGGACCCGTTGCGTCAACTCCTGGAGCAGGGCGTCGAACGGGTGAGCCAGCGATCGTCGCTGGCCCGGAGCGAGAGATGAATCGACCGACGGTGAGACAACTGCAGGCAACGGGGTCGCCACCGCAGCGACCGACGTCCGCTGCGCCGGGCGGACTCACCGGACGGGACGTCCTCCGCATCCTCCGAAAACGGAAGTGGCTGATCCTGATCTGCCTGGCTGCTTCCACGACGCTGGCCTGCGTCGGCACGCTCCTGTGGCTTCGCTACGCGCCCGCGTACACCGCCAAGGCGATCCTCGCGGTCAACCCGCCCAACGCGGGGCTGCTGGGCGGCGGCGACAACACCCTGGGTTCGGAGATCGAGCGGATCAAGCAGGACCACGTCCGCCTGATCCGCCGACAGAAGGTCTTCCAGGAGGCCGCCAAGGACATTATCGCCGCCGCGGACAAGTCCAGCGACCCCCAGCAGTACTCGTGGGTCAATCGCGATCGGGCCAATCTGGTCCGTCGCCTCATCGACGCCGTCGTCGTCTCCAGCGTCCGCGACACCGGCCAGATCGAACTGGCCATGTCCTCCTGCGTCCGATACGACCAGGAACGCGTGGAGTTGGCCGAGCTGGTGACCCTGGTGGCCAAGGCCTACGTTCGGGAGGCCCGCGACAGCGTCATCGACGCCCGCCACAACGACCTCGAAAAGCTCGAGGCGGAGAAGCGCGCGCAGGTGGCCGACCTTGAAAAGAAACACCGGGAAGTGGCCCGCCTGGGACGCGACGGCGAGCTTATCCGGGGCCAGAACCAGCGCGACGCCCTGAACGTGACGTTGGAGGCGATGACCCGCGAGGCCGCCGACCTGGAAATCCAGATCGAGCGGGCGCGCAGCGCCTATGAGTCGCTGAAAAAAGATGCCGACCCCGCCGCCAATCTCGAGGTGCTGGCCCTGGTGGACCAGGACCCGGACTTGCGGACGCTGCTGGCGGCCGAGGTGTCTTGGTCGGCTGAACTGGCCACCTCCCTGGAGAAGTTCGGCGCCCGCCACCGCAAGGTGCAGGACGTCCAGGCCCGGCTGAACAACGTGCGGGCGTCCGTTCAGGCCAAACGCCAGGAACTGGTCGAACGGATCTACCGCCTGATGCTGGACCAGCGGAAGTTGGCTGAGGACACCGCGACGCTGCGGCTCAGCCAGGTGCAGACCCGCATCAACGACACCCGTCAGAACCTGGCCGGGCTCCAGGCCAACCTCAACCTGCACGACCAGTTGAGCATGGAGATCAAGATTCTGGAGGGCAACATCGCCCGCATCGACAACCGCCTCCTGGAGCTTCGCCTCCAGCGGGCGGGCGACCAGCCCATCTCCGTCAAGGGCGAGGCGGAAATCCCCGACAAGTGCTCCAGCCCCAAGTGGTCCATCACCATCCCGCTGGGCGTGCTGCTGGGATTGGCGGTCTCGCTGGGTCTGGCGTTCCTGCTGGAACTGGCCGACACGTCCATCCGCAGCCTCAGCGACCTGTCGCGCCGCCTGGACCTGCCCGTGCTGGGCATGGTCCCCCACGCCGCCGACCTGGAAGACGACGTCCAGGACGCCCGCCTGGCCTTCCTGCTCGAGGGCGACTCCATCATCGGCGACGCGTTCCGCCAGGTCCGCACCTGCGTCCAGTTCAGTTGCCGCCCCGAGCAGCGCCGCAGCCTGGTCGTCACCAGCCCGCTGCCCCAGGACGGGCGGACCACCGTCGCGACCAACCTGGCTGCCGCGTTCGCCCGCTCCGGCAAACGCGTCCTCCTGGTGGACGCCAACTTCCGCCAGAGCATCCTGCACAGGCTCTTCCCCGAGGTCGGACCGGGCGGACTCAGCAACGCCCTCACCGCCCAGCAGGAATGGGCCGACCTGGTCCATCGCATCGAAGACAACTTCGACATCCTGCCGGCAGGGCCCACGCCCCCCAACCCCGCCGAGTTGCTGGGCGGGCAGGCCATGCGCCGCCTGCTGGACGAGACGACCCAGCGCTACGATCTGGTCCTGTTCGATTCCGCGCCGTGCCTGGTGGTCAGTGACGCCGCCGTGCTGGCCGCCCAGTGCGATGCCGTCATCCTGGTGGTCCGCGCGGGGGTCAACACCCACGGCATCCTCCAGCGAAGTCGCGAGATCTTCTCCCGAATCCAGGTCCACGTGCTGGGTGCGGTGCTCAACGCCGTCCGCGTCACCACCGGCGGGTATCTGCGCAAAAACTACGAAGCCTTCTACGGCTATCGGGACAACGGAGACAGTCACTCGGGCAACGGCAACGGCAACGGAGAGAGGCTGCCAGCCGAGGAGGCGACGGCGGAGGCCACCGCCACCGCCGCCCAGCCGACCGGCGGCGAGGGCCGATTGGCCGACCCAGCCCGGCAGGGTTGACGTCCCGCAACGCAGCGTCCCGATCAGCCACTCACATGCCCCGTCGCGCAGGAGGGACGCGACGGGGCTCTGCTATTCCAGCCGCGAGGCTGCCTCGCAATTAGTAGTGTAACTAGTTGTGTGTAAGTTTTGATGATCGTGTCACGCGGCGGAGCGGAGGCGAGCGCAGCGAGCCGAAGCGAAGACGCGTGACACGGCGCAAAAAGTTGGGTACGTACTGCTTCTTCA
>JAKJER010000069.1 GCA_022705325.1 Planctomycetota bacterium
CGCGCTTTCGGCCCATCGGCGACTATAAAAGCATGCCAAACCCGAGCGCGCCAGTATAATCTGGAGAAAACTTCAAGAAATGTTTAGCGGCCGCGAAAGCTAGCAATCTGAGTGCCGAACAGGATTGGGACGCTACCCTATTTCCTGGATGACCCCCGCCTAATGGAAGAACCCTCGGAGGGAAATAGGGTAGCGTCCCCTATTTTCCGCGGCAGGCGTGCGTTTGGCACGACGAAGGAGAATACCATGTGCAACTGCTGCATCAGTCGACGGGAGTTGTTGGGAGCGGCCGCCATGGTAGGGGCAGCCGCGACGGCCGGGCTGGGCCTGGCGGAGTCGGCGGCCGCGGCGCCGCCGGCGCCGTTCGACCCCCAGCGGCCTCTCGATGCGGGCGGCAAGAGCCTTCGCGTCCTGCCCGTGTTCATGCACGTCACCTTCACCAAGCGAGACAAGACCTCCTGGAAGTCGTGGAGCGACGTGAACAACCCCAAGGCCGCCTCGGAGGAGGCCGGGCGGATCAACCAGGAACTGGCCGCCCTGCGCGGGCGGTGCGACTTCCCCCTCGACCTGCTCCCGCTGGTCACCGTCAACACGGTGGAACAGGCCCAGAAGCTGCACGAGACGGACTATGACGCGATCCTGCTCTTCCCGGCCACCGGCGGGGCGAACCTGCTGCGGGCGTGCTTCCCGCCCCAGGCCGACCGCGACCTGGTGGTGTTCGTCCGTCACGAGTCCGGGCCGACGTACTACTGGTACGAAGCCGTCGGCACGCGCGTCCTGAAGAAGGGCCTTCCGGAGGAGACGGCGGGCAACTCGGCGGCCAACCACGGCGGGCCGACCGTGTACGACGTGGTGGTGGACGATTACGACGAGGTGCTGTGGCGGCTGCGGGCGCTGGCGGGTTTGAAGAACTTCGCCGGGCGGCGGATCGTGGCGTTGGGCGGGCCGGGCGGCAAGTACGACGGCTCGGCCCCGAAATTCGTCCGCGAGAAGTTCGCCCTGGACATCGTCAGCGTGTCGTACGACGAGTTGGGCAAGCGGCTGGAGGCGTTGAAGAAGGACGCCGCCTTCGGCGCCCAGTGCGAGGCGTGGGCCAGGCAGTATCTCGACCTGCCGGGCACGAAGCTGGAGACGCATCGCGAGTTCGTGGTGCGATCCTTCCCGCTCTGGCGGGTCTTTCGCGACTGGATGCGCGAGCACGACGCGACGGCCTTCACCATCGGCGCGTGCATGGGCACGGTCATGCCGATCTCCGAGACGACCGCCTGCCTGGTGCTGAGCTGGCTGAACGACGAGGGAGCGGCCGCCTTCTGCGAGAGCGACTTCGTGATCGTCCCGGCCGGGCTGCTGCTGCACGCGGTGGCCCGCCGTCCGGTCTTCATGTGCAACTCGACCTTCCCGCACAAGGGCGTGGTGACGGTGGCCCACTGCACGTGCCCGCGGCGGATGGACGGGCGGACATACGAGCCGGCCCGCGTCCTGACGCACTACGAATCGGAGTATGGGGCGGCCCCGAAGGTGGACATGCCCGTCGGGCAGGAAGTGACCGTTCTGGACCCCGAATACGCGACGGGTCGATGGGTGGCGTTCAAGGCGAAGGTGAAGGCCAACCCGTTCCACGCGATCTGCCGCAGCCAGCAGGACCTGACCATCGAGGGCGACTGGAAAAAGCTGCTGGCCGAGGCCCGCGATTCGCACTGGATGCTGGCCTACGGCGACTGGATGCGGGAAGCGGAATACGCCGCCCGCAAGCTCGGGCTGACGTGGGCGACGATCTGACGGCGGCTGGGCCGGCCTCGGACTACTGCACGTAGCGGGTGATGAAGTCGACGGCCCCGCCGACGGTCTGAATGGACAGGGCGGCCTCGTTGTCCATCTCGACGTTGAATTCCTCTTCGAAGGCGGCCACGAGCTGGACCGACTGGGTGCTCTCGGCCCCGAGGTCGAAGACGAAGTTGCTGTCCGGTTCGACCATCGACGGGTCCACCTTCAGGACGTTGCTGACCACCTTGATGACTCGCTCTTGAATCTCGCCTTTTTCCATTACGTTCTCCGGACTGAGTGATGCGTTCTCGCAGGTTGCCGCGTTGGGATCATTCCACTGCCGCCCTGTCAGCCGGTCCCAGTCGGATGCGGACGTCGGCGACGGCGGCGCCCTGCCCGGCGGGGGCGACGATCAGGGGGTTGATGTCGACTTCCTCGATGCGGGGACAATCGTGGACGAGCCGCCCGAGCCGGCAGAGGCAGTCACAGACGGCGTCCAGGTCGGCCGGGGGCTGCCCGCGGGCGCCCTCGAGGATGCCGGCGGCCTTGATCTGGCGGATCATCTGGCGGGCGGCGGCCGGGCCGACCGGGGCCAGGGCGAAGGTCACGTCGCGGAGGATCTCGACGAACACGCCGCCCAGCCCGAACATGAGCACAGGTCCGAAGACGTGGTCTCGCTTGGCCCCGAGAATGACCTCGTGCCCGGCCGGGATCATGCGGCGGACGATGACGCCGGTGACGGTGGGGCGGTCGGGGTGGGCGGACGCGCGGGCGAGCATGTCGCGGTAGGCGGCGCGGACGGCGGACTCGTCGCGCAGATTGAGCGCCACCCCGCCGAATTCGCTCTTGTGGATGACCTGGGGGCTGACCAGGCGGAGGGTGACGGGGAAGCCGATGGAGGCGGCGAAGGCGGCGGCCTCATCTTCGCAGGTGCACAGGCGGTGGTCGCTGACGGGCAGGCCGTACGCCTGGAGCACGTGGAGGCAGCGGTCTTCGCTGAGGTAGCCCTCATCGCCATTGAGGAGGTACTTGGGCAGGGTCGCGGCGGCCTGGGGGAGCTGGACGGTCTCCAGTTCGCTTTGCCGCCAGCGGCAGACGCGTTGGACGTCGGCCATCGCCCGGCAGGCCCACTCGGGCAGGATGTAGTGGGGGATGTGGCGGGCATGGAGGAGGGCGATGCCGTCGGCGACGTCGCAGGCGCCCATGAAGGAGCAGGTGAGCGGCTTGTCGGTGGAGTCGGCGACGCGGCAGACGGTGCGGGCGATGTCCTCGATGTCGGTCATGGACTGGGGGGTGAGGATGACCAGTGCCTGGTCGACGTTGTCGTCGGCCAGCACGGCGTCGAGGGCGGCCTGGTAGCGGTCGGCGCGGGCGTCGCCGATGACGTCGACGGGGTTCTGGATGTTGGCTGTCGCGGGCAGGGCGGCCTTGAGGCGCTGGGTGGTGTCGCCGTTGAAGCGGGCGATCTGGAGGCCGGCGTGGACGGCCGCGTCGGTGGCCATCACCCCGGGCCCGCCGGCGTTCGTGACGATGGCGAGGCGGTCGCCGCGGGGCATGGGCTGGTCGGCGAGCAGGATCGCGGAATTGAACAGTTCCTCGATGCTGGTGACGCGGATGATGCCGGCCTCTCGGAAGACGGCGTCGCAGACGGCGTCCTCGCCGGCGAGGCTGCCGGTGTGGCTGGAGGCGGCGTGGGCCCCCTGGGGGGTCCGCCCGGACTTGATGGCCAGGATGGGCTTGGCATTGGCCCCGCGGGTGACGCGTCGGGCGGCCTCGATGAGGGCCCGCCCGCTGCTGAGCTCCTCGAGATAGAGCAGGATGACGGCGGTCTGCTCATCGGCGTGGAGGTACTCGAGCAGGTCGACCTCGCTGACGCCGGCCTTGTTGCCGAAGCTGACGAACTTGGAGAACCCGATCTGCTGTCCGCGGGCGTAGTCGAGGACGGCCGTGCAGAGGGCGCCGCTCTGGCTGAGGAAGGCGATGCGCCCGTGATCGGGCATCTTGCGGGCGAAAGAGGCGTTGAGGGCGACGGCGGGGTCGGTATTGATGAGCCCCAGGCAGTTGGGCCCGATGAGCTGGATGTCGTGCTCGCGGCAGACGTCTCGCAGGCGCCGTTCGCGGGCCAGGCCATCGGCCCCGGTCTCGCGGAAGCCGGCGGAGATCACGATGACGCCCTTGACGCCCTTGGCGGCGCATTGCTCGATGGCCTTGTCGACCACGTTGGCGGGAAAGACGATGACGGCCAGGTCGATCGTCCCCGGGATGTCGAGCACGTAGCGATAGGCGGGGACGGCGCTGATGCTGCGCTTGCCCGGGGCGACGGGGTAGAGCACGCCGGTGAACCCGCCGGTGAGGATGTTGCGGAAGATGTCGTTGGGGACGGTGCCGGGCGTGGGCGTGACGCCGAGCACGGCAATGCTGCGGGGGCAGAACAGGGACTCCAACGGGTGCGGCGGGCGCGGCTGCGCCGGCGGCTTGGCGGTCATGAAACGCTCCTCGGGCTACGTACCTGCAGCGGTTGTGAGCGACCCGCTCGTGTCGGCCTGACAGCCACCGGCGGCCGGCCCGCGGAAGTCCGCCTCACGGCGGCCCTTCCGCGGGGGCCCCGGCTCATGGAGCGCGTCGCCCGATTATGTATTCGTGATGGACGGCTTCTTGTACTTATCCCAGTAGTCGGGCAGCAGTTCTTTGACTTTCGCTTCCATTTCCTCGTCGCTGATGGTGGTGAGTCGTCCGTGGATCTCGTACTGATCCAGGACCCACCTCGCGACGGGATGGACCTTGATCTTGTTGATGCGGTCGGCGCCGGAGAGGCAGAAATACTCATTGACCCAGACGGCGACGCCGTCGGCTCCGCTCTTGTCGGTGATGGCGACCCGCGGGGGCCTGCCCAGGACCTTGGCGGTGTCGAAGATGTTGTAGATGCGCTCGTCCTGCCGCAGCCCGCCGGCGTGGATGCCGGCGCGGGTGGTGTTGAACGCCCGCCCGACGAACGGATAGTGGTCGGGGATGGGCATGCCGATGGAGCGCATGTAGTCGGCCAGTACGGTGATGGCGGTGGTGTCCAGCCCGCACATGTCGCCCTTGAGGGCGATGTACTCCATGACGGCGCCTTCCAGGGGCGGGTTGCCCGTTCGCTCGCCAAAGCCGAACAGCGTGCTGTTGAGGGCGTTGCAGCCGTAGAGCCAGGCGGTGGCGCCGTTGACGTGCACCTTGTGGAAATCGTTGTGGCCGTGCCACTCCAGCCGGTCGCTGGGCACGCCGCACTCGCGGTTGATCTTGTAGATCAGCTTGGGAATCGACCGGGGCAGCTCCACGCCGGGGTAGCTCAGGCCGAAGCCCATCGTGTCGCACAGGCGGATCTTGACGGTCAGGTGCTCGGGGACCTGGCGGCTCATCTCCATGAGGCGGTCGATGAACGGCAGGACGAAGCCGTCGATGTCGGCGCGGGTGATGTCTTCCAGGTGGCAACGCGGGCGCACGCCGGCTTCGAGGGCGGCGTCGACCACGCTGCAATAGCTGTCGAGGGCCTGTTTGCGGTCGAACTTGAGCTTGAGGAAGATATGGTAGTCGCTGCAACTCGTGAGCATGCCCGTCTCGCTCAGGCCGGCTTCCTTGACCAGGCGGAAGTCGCCCTTGACGGCGCGGATCCAGCCGGTGCACTCGGGGAAGCGATGCCCCAGTTCGCGGCAGCGGTCGAGCGTGGCGCGGTCGTTCTTGGTATACAGGAAGAACTCGGTCTGGCGGATGACGCCGTTGGGCCCGCTGAGGCGGCTGAGCAGGTCGTAAATGTGCACCATCTGGTCGATGGTGTACGGCGGGCGGGCCTGCTGTCCGTCGCGGAAGGTCGTGTCGGTGATGACGATGTCCCGCTGCGGAATGGTGCGCGGGTCGAACTCGACGGGTTGGCCGTCGATGATCTCCACGACAGGCGACTCGAAGCGGATCCGCGGGGGCAGGCTGTACTCGAACGTCTGGTCGAGCAGGTTGGGCTCGGCCACCGCCGCCAGCGGGTGGGGTTTGATTTCCTGCGTCATGTGCGTCCTCTTATCTGGAGAAACGATCAGGCCTCGACGCCCTGCTGCTTGCAGACGTCGGCTATGAATTCGATGGCGGAACCGACGGTCTCGACCGACAGGGCCGCTTCCTCTTCCATCTCGATGCCGAACTCTTCCTCGAACATGGCTACCAGTTCGATGGACTGGACGCTCTCGGCGCCCAGGTCGGCGGCGAAGCTGTCCTCGAGCTTGATCTTGTCGGCATCGACCTTGAGGACCCGGGCGGTCACGGCCTTGACTCGTTCTTCGATTGTCGCCACAGCATAGTCTCCTACGGAATGTGCCTCATGTCGAGGCGAGGTTATGTCAACAACTGTTCAGCGCCCGCCGCCGGGCAGGCCCCCGAAGGGCAGGGCCCCGGGCGGTCTTGCGGGTCTACTGGCGGGCCATCATCTTGCGTCCTTTGCGGACGGCCTCGTCGCGCTGCGGGGCGGTCAGGGCGAACACGGCGTCCCACATGTCCTGGTCCGCCTGCGTCCACTGGCACTTGCGCCGGCTCATGGCGGTCTTGGCGGTCTCGTAGAGCTTGCCCTTGCCGAAGCCCTTGCTCACGACGCCCTCGATGAACCAGGCGAAGGAGGGGATGTGCTTGGGCAGGGGTTTCCCGGTGGCCAGCAGCAGGGCCATGGCCCCGACGAACGAGCCGGTGTTCAGGAGCGTGCCGATGGACGTCTTGGTGTGGTCGCCGATGATCGACCCGACCTTGGTCGAGCCGGTGTCGATCGGGGCCTTGCCGTCCAGCACGACCGAGACGCTGGAATAGTCGTTCTTGAGGTCGCTGTTGGTGGTCAGGGCGCCGAGGTTGACCCACTCGCCCACGTAGGCGTGACCGAGGAAGCCGTCATGGTACTTGTTGGAGTAGCCCTGGATGATGGACTCCTCGACCTCGCCGCCGACGCGGCACATCGGGCCGATCGACATGCCCTCGCGGCACTTGGCGCCCAGCAGGATGCACTTGGGCCCGATGTAGCAGGGGCCCTCGATCCGCGTGAACGGGTGGACCTCCACGCCCTGGTCCAGATAGACCGGGCCGTTGGAGGCGTCGATGACGACCATGGGGTGGATCGTGCAGCCGGGGGCGACGTAGACGTCCTTGCGGCTGCCGCGGATCGCGCCGGGCTCCTCGATGCTGCCCTCGATGCCGCTCTTGCCGGTCGCGGCGAAGTCCTTCGTGAGCTGGGCGGGGTTGGCCAGCACCAGGTCCCACGCGTAGTTCCAGACGGGCAGGTCGCGGACCTGGGGACGGAAAGCGGCGCAGGCCGAGGCGAGCAGTTCGGCGATCGAGGCCTTCTTCAGGCGGGCCAGGTCTTCCTTGCGGATCCAGGCGCAGAGAACCTCGCCGTCCTGGGCCGTCAGGACGGTGCTGGGCCCGCCGGTGTCCAGGGCGTCGAGCGCGTCGGCCTTCAGCCGGGCCGAGACCAGCAGCAGGTCGTCGCCGTCGAGCGAGGCGACGTCATTGACGGGCCACTTGCTGCGGGCGCGGGTGGTGGGGACGAGATAGTCGACCACGAAGGCGGCCGTCTGGGCGGGCTTGCAGCGGGCGACGAGCTTTTCGCCCAGACTGCTGATGCCGCAGCGCAGCTCCCAGATGGGTCGGCTGAGCGAAAGCGGGTCGAAGTTGCGGCGCTTGGTCGCGTCGATATCGAGCAGCACCAGTCGCATGGGGTCTCCTCAGGCGGCAAAGGGTAAAAACGGTCGGCCTCGGCCAGGCTCAGTGCTTGGGGGCGCCGGGCTTCATCTGCTGGATCCAGTTGTAGTAGTCGATCATCTTCAGCTCGCCGGAGGCGTCCTTGTCGATAAAGACCGTCGCGCTGGGGTGGAGCTGGAGGGCCGAGGCGGTGATCATGCCGGTGACGGGCCCTTCAATCATGGCGGCGACGGCGGCGGCCTTGTTCTTGCCGTTGGCCACCAGCAGGAGCTTGCGGGCCTCGAGGATGGTGCCCACGCCCATGGTGATGGCGTAGATGGGCACGTCCTCCCGCTTGTCGAAGAAGCGGGCGTTGTCGTCGATGGTCTGCTTGGCCAGCGTCTTGAGGCGGGTGCGGGAGCTGAGCGAGCTGGTGGGCTCGTTGAAGGCGATGTGCCCGTCGGAGCCGATGCCGAGGATCTGGAGGTCGATGCCGCCGCAGTCCAGGATGCGCTGCTCGAACCAGGCGCAGAAGGCCTCGTAGTTGCTGGTCGTCCCGGAGGGAATGTAGATGTGCTGGGCCGGGATGTTCACATGCTTGAAGAAATTCTCGTGCATGAAGTAGTGGTAGCTCTGCGGGTGGGTGACGGGCAGGCCCACGTACTCGTCCAGGTTGAACGTGGTGACCTGGGAGAAGTCCAGCCCTTCCTCGCGGTGCATGCGGACCAACTCGCGATAGAGGGCCAGGGGGGTGGAACCGGTGGCCATGCCCAGCACGGCATTGGGCTTGGTGTTGATGACCTGGGCGACCATTTGGGCGGCGGACTTGCCCATCTGTTCGTACGTCTCGGCAATGATGACTTCCATCGGGCGATCCTTTCAGGAGTTAACACGTAAGCAGCCGCCCGCGGGGCGGGCGCCGCATGTACCAGTTCGCTGCGCCGACAACGGAACTGACCTTGGGGCATTGTGCGGATTTTTTTGCCCGAGTCAAGAGGCAATGCGGGCGGCGCCGAGGAACAGAGGCTTGACAAACGGGCGGCGTTTCTCGTACTCATACGGATTCCAGGCCGACCCGGCGGTGCGGCGGGGGACTGCCGGTGCGGCCACTGCTCGCGAACCAGCCGCATCGCAACGGCGTAGAGAAAAGGTCGAACGCGTAAACCAGAAACCTGTGAGAGTCCGGCATGATTGATGTGCAGAAACTGACCAAGTGGTACGGGCGCGTGCTGGCCGTCGATTCCATTTCGTTCCACGTGGACAAAGGGATGATCGTCGGCCTCCTGGGCCCCAACGGGGCGGGCAAGAGCACGACGATGAAGGTCCTGACCTGCTTCCAGCCGGCCAGTTCGGGCCGGGCGTCGGTGGCGGGTTTCGACGTGCTGAGCCAGTCTCTGGAGGTCCGCAAGAACGTGGGCTACATGCCCGAGGCGGTCCCCCTGTACCCGGAGATGCGGGTGCGGGAGTTCCTGGCCTTTCGCGCGGCGTTGCGGGGCATCGCGGCGCGCGAGCGCGCCCGGGAGATCGACCGGGTGGCCGAGCGGTGCTGGCTGAGCCAGCCGGAGAACATGCTCAACCGGCGCCTGGGCGAACTCAGCCGCGGCTACAAGCAGCGCGTGGGCCTGGCGGAGGTGCTGCTGCACAACCCGCCGGTCCTGATCCTGGACGAGCCGACGATCGGCCTGGACCCGGCGCAGATCCGGGCGATGCGCGACCTGATCAAGAGCCTCACCCCCGACCACACGGTGATCCTCTCCAGCCACATCCTGGCGGAGGTCGAGCAGACCTGCAACCACATCATCATTATTGCGGGCGGGCGGATCGCCGCCAACGGCACGCCGGCGGAGCTTCGCCAGAAGGTGGTGGGCCCGTCGCGGGTGGTGGCCGAGGTCCGCGGCTGCGAGCAGGCGCAGCTCCTGGAGGCGGCCAAGAAACTGCCCGGCGTGATCGATGCCGAGATCAGCCCCCACGGCAACTGGCATCGCCTGCTGATCCGCGGGGGCGAAAACAGCGACCTTCGCAACGACGTGTTCCAGATGGCGGCCGGGCGGAACTGGCAGCTCCGCGAGCTGCGCCGCGAGGTGGCCAGCCTGGAAGACTTCTTCGTGCAGATCACCTATCAGCAGAACTTGCGCACGGGCCAGAGGCTGGGCGCGACGGCCTGAACGTAAGGAGAGCGTGACATGACAAAGACACTGGTATTAGCCCGGCGGGAACTGGCGAGCTACTTCGTCTCGCCGATGGCCTACATCGTTGCCGCGCTGTTCCTGATGGGCAGCGGCGGGTGGTTCTTCTCGGAGATTTTCCGGCAGGGCAACGAGGCGTCGCTGCGGGTGCTGTTTGACGGGATGGCGATGATGATGGTGGCGGCCGTCCCGCTGCTGACGATGAAGCTGATCAGCGACGAGCTTCGCTCCGGGACGATCGAGACGCTGATGACGGCGCCCGTGACGGAGGTGGAGATCGTCCTGGGCAAGTTCCTGGGCGTGCTGGCCCTGTACGTGATCCTGCTGGCGGGCACGGCGGTGTACCTGGTGCTGATGGCCCTGTACGGTCAGCCGGACGCCGGGGTGGCGGTGATGGGCTACGTGGGGATGCTGCTGCTGGGGACGGCATTCATCGCGGTGGGCGTGTTCGCCTCGACGCTGACGCGCTACCAGTTGGTGGCGGCGATTATCGGCATCGCGGTGCTGGCGCTGTTCACGCTGGTGATGCCGTGGATGGTGCGAACGGCCTCGGCGCCGCTGAATCACCTGGCGGCCAGGCTGAACGTGATGGCGTACTTCCAGGACTTCTCGCGGGGGACGTTCGACTCGCGCGGGGTGGTGTTCTTCCTGGGCAGCGCCGTGCTCTTCCTGTTCCTGAGCGTCAAGACCTTGGAGTCCCGCAGATGGCGATAAACACGAAAACCCCCGAAGGCGTGGAAGTCCTGGACCCGATGTTCTCGCGCCTGGCCTCGGCGGCCAGCGCCGTGCTGGCGCTGGGCGGGGCGGCGCTGGTGGTGATCCTGGCGCTGGTGAGCAAGCTCAACCTGGGCGGGGGGGCGTACGTGCTGGGCTGGCTGGTGCTGCTGGGGATCGTGGTCGGCGCCTCCGTGCAGTTGTTGCGCGGGCAGGTGTGGGCCCAGCGGTTCCTGCTGATCTTCTGGATGCTGGTGGCCCTGGCGGCGCTGCTGCTGGTGCTGGGCTCGCTGCTGTGGTCGCTGCCGGCCTGGTGGCCGGCGGAGCTGGCGGTGGGATGGGTGATCCTGCCGGCTCTGCTGGTCTCGGCGGGCGTAGTGGCCCTGCTGACGCGCGCCTCGCCGCCCAACACCCGTCTGCGGTACGGCACGTTCTCGCTGGTGTCGGCGGGCATCGTGCTGGCCCTGATGATTGTCGTGAACTTCATCGCCCAGGACATGCCCGTCCGAAAGGACTTCGAGTCGCTGGGCAGCTACCGCATCAGCGAGCGAACGGTGGCGATCCTCAAGGGCGTGGAACAGCCCGTCACCGTCACGGTCGTCTATACCTCGCAGGACGAGAAGCGCAAGGGCGAGGAGTTTGCCCCGCGGGTGCTGGAGCAGCTCCAGGAGATGAAATTCCGTCTCCGCCAGCTCCGCCGCGACGCGACGATGGAGATCGTCAACGTCACCACCGACAGCCAGAAGGCCGCCCTGCTGAGGCGCATCCGGGAGAAGATGGCCGGGCAGGCCACCGGGCACGTGCAGCTCCTGCGGTCCATCGACAACCGGGCCGAGACGCTCACCCGCGACCTGCAAGCCGAGTTGAAGGCCTGGCAGGAACTGCCCGCGGATTCGTACGTCCGCATGTGGAGCCTGTCGGCCGACATCCAGCTCGTGCTGAAGGAACTGGCCCGCCAGGTGGGGGCCCTGCGCGAGAAGGTGCAGAGCGAGACGCAGGGCAGCGCCCTGACCGACTACGCCGGCCTGGTCAAGGACGTGCAGACGACCGTCGAAGAGACGCAGGCGCCGCTGGAGCGGATCGGGGAGTTGATGGCGACGCTGTCGAAGATTCCCCCGGAGGTGGCCAAGAACGCCAAGGGCGTGCAGGAGTCGCTGGCCAAGTCCGACAAGGCGGTCCAGGCCATGCAACAGGCCCTGGGCGGGGACAAGGCCGTTCCGGCCGCCGAGGCCGCCAAGGCCCTCAAGCAGTTCGCCCAGTCGGCGCAGGCCGCTCAGGACCAGTTGCTGAACACCGCTGAGAAACTGGCCAACGTGGGCGGCAAGGACGGGCGTGAGGCACTGGGGGCCAGCGAGGTGTGGGTCTACCAGCGGATGGATCTGACCACGTTGTACGCGGCGCTGTCGCAGGCGGCGGGGCAGTTGGCCGAGCAGGCCGACGCGCTCGTCTCTCGCCTGACGCCGGAGGCCCTGGTCGAACAGATCCAGGCCCTTCGCCCCCACGCGGCCGGGCTGGTGCAGACGGTCACCGGGGCGGGCAAGGCGGCCAATGCCGCCCTGGAACAGCTCTCCAAGGCGGACCCGGGCAGCCAGAAACTGCTGGCGCGGGCCGAGGGCAAGAAGCTCTTCGAGAAGATCACCGCCCCCCTCCAGGCCATCCTGGACGAGATCAAGAAGCTGCCCGAGCTGAAGGAAGACAACGTGGTCCGCGAGTTGGGGCAGGAGAACGTGGTCATCATCGAGGTGGGCAACAAGGTCAAGGTCGCCACCTTCGACGAGGTCTACCCCGTCCGCCTCCGCGAGCAGGGCATGCCGGCCGGCGGCGAGAACGAGAAGCGCGTGTTCAACGGCGGCTCGGCCATCGCGTCGAAGATCCTGTCCATGACCCGCAAGCCGTTCGCGACGGTGCTGATGACGTACCTCGGGCCCGACCCGATGATGATGCGGATGCGCGGCGGCGGGGGGATCACGCCGGCCGCCTTCAGCACGCTGAGGCGGCGGCTGGAGGAAGCGAACTTCGAGGTCGGCGAGTGGGAGCTGTCTCAGGACAAGCCCAAGGGCGTCTGGGTGTGCGGCGCGTGCGGGCACGTAGAAAGCAACGCCGCCGACGCTCCCGAGAAGTGCAAGCAGTGCGGCGCGGAGAAGCGTTTCGAGAAGCGTCCGCAGGTCCTGCTGGTCCTGCCTCCGAACCCGCCCTCGCCGCCGATGGGGATGGGCGCCCCGCCGCCTCCCTCGTTCGGGCCCCAGCAGGTCGAGAAGATCAAGGCGGCCATCGACGCCGGCACGCCCGCGGTGTTCCTGGCCCACTACAACTGGCCCAGCATGATGGGGCCGCCCGCCGCCTACCCGCTCAACGCCTACCTCAAGAGCGAGTGGGGCCTGGAGTGCCGGACGGACTTCCGCCTGATCCCCGGCGAGCCGGATGAGAGGGTGCCCGACGCGTACAAGATCAACCTCATCGCCTTCACCTACATGCCCATCAGCAGCTTCACCGATCAGGCGATCGGCGAGCCGCTTCAGGGGCAGAAGACGGTCTGGAACAACGCCTGCCCGGTCACGCCGACCGCCCCGCCGCCGGGCGTGGACGTCCAGCCGGTGCTGGTCGTGCCCGAGGGACGCCGCAACATCTGGGCCACGCAGAACCTGATCGGCCTGATCCAGCGGATCCGCAGCCAGCCGGGCACGCTGATCCGTCCGGAAGAGAAGGATCAGCGCACGCCTCTGACGCTGGTGGCGGCGGCCAGCCGCGACGCGACGAAGCAACCCGGCCCGGACAGCCAGCCCGCCAGCCAGGCGACCAGCCAGCCCGCGGTGAGCCCCGCCCGCATCGTGGTGGCCGGCGTGGGCCAGTCCTTCCTGGACGGCTACCTCGACGAGCCCATGCCCGTGGTGGGCGCGAAGACCCAGTTCGACGTCACCGACCCGCCGCTGGCCAACGCGGACCTCATCATCAACAGCGCCTATTGGCTCAGCGGCAACGTCGACTACATCGCCTCCGGGCCGGTCCAGGTCAAGCCGGTGAACGTGCCGGCCGACACCCGCCAGTGGCTGTGGCTGCTGTGCGTGATCGGCCTGCCCGCGGCGGTGGTGGCGATCGGCGTGCTGGTGCTGGTGGCGAGGCGGGCCTAGGGATTGCGGATCTGCCTGCGGGCAGCCTGCCTGCCGGAGGCAGGGCAGGTTGCGGATTGACGATTTGACATTCGAGAGTTGAGACGAGCACGAGACATGAAACCCAAGACCATCATCATCCTTGGCGTCCTCCTGCTGCTGTGCGTGGGACTCATTGTAGTGCGGAAGAGCGGGCTGCTGGACAAGAAACAGCCCGCGACCCAGCCCTCGGCCATCCGCGACGTGCTGGCCCAGAAAGTGGGCGAGGCCCGGCATCTGACGATAGCGGCGGCCGACGGCACGACGCTGGCGTTCGAGAAGTCGGGCGAGGACTGGCGGATCGTGCAGCCGGTCCGGGGCAAAGCGGAGTCGTGGCGGGTCTCCAGCCTGGCCGACTCGCTCAAGGACCTCCAGGGCGAGGCGGTGTCGGACGTCGCCGGTGAGGTGACGGGCCTGGACAAGCCCCGCTGGACGCTGACGCTGGTGGACGACAAGGGCGTCAGCCACGGTCTGGAGATCGGCCTGCCCCGCCCGCTCGAGAGCGGGCAGACCTACGTTCGCCCCAAGGGCGGCCAGCAGGTCTTCGTCGTGAAGCGCGACTTCGGGTCCGACCTGCGCAAGCCGGTCAGCGAGTACCGCAGCAAGAGCATCATCGACGCCAAGAGCGACCAGTTGGCCGGGGCCAAGGTGATCGGCAAGGAGACCTACGAACTGTCGAAGGCGACCAGCGGCGACTGGTCGATCGCCTATGAAGGCCAGCAGGGCAAGGCCGACGCCGAAAAGGTCCGCTCACTGTTGGACAAGTTCGCCGGCCTGACCGTCGAGAAGTTCGTCAGCGACGGCGAGAACGACCTGTCGGCCTACGGTCTGAGCAAGGGGAAGGAGCGGCTGGTGTTCACGGCCGAGCTGAAGTCCGACGAGCCGGCCAGCCAGCCGGCGACCCAGCCGACGACGCAGGCGGCGACCCAGCCGGCCAAGCCGGCGCGGACGATCACCCTGCGCGTGGGCAACCTGGTGGACAAGAACGCCTTCGCGACGATCGACGGGGAGGGCTTGGTCTTCCAGGTCAAGGCGTCGATGCTGGAGGACCTCCAGCCCAAGGCGGTGGAACTCCGCGACAAGGCCGTCGCCACCTTCGCCTCCGACGACGTCGAGCGGGTTGAGGTGACGCTGGGCGGGCAGGCCGTCGAACTCAAGAAGGCCAACTTCCAGTGGCGGATGGTCAAGCCGATCGACGCGTTCGCCAACTCCCAGGCCGTCCGCTCGCTGGTCAGCGACCTGGCGGGCCTGGAGGCCAAGGAGTTCCCCGACCAGGTGAAGTTGGCCGCCTACGGTCTGACCAAGCCCGCCGGCGGGGTCGTGCTGCACGTCAAGGGCAAGAGCGAGCCGGTCCGGCTCGAGGTGGGCTCGCGCAGCGGAAGCGGCGAGCTGGTCTACATCAAGTCCGCGGGCGGGCCCGGCGTGGCGGCGATCGAGGCGGGCAAGCTCCAGCCGGCTTCGTTCTACGACACGCTGCTGGCGCAGAAGCCGGCGGGAACCGTCGTCGAGAAGTTGACCCTCAAGCGCCCCGACGCGACGCTCGAACTGGTCCGCGCCGAGGGCAAGTGGAAGATGGTCCAGCCTGTGCAGGCCGAGGTGGACCAGGCGGTCGCCGAACGCCTGGCGATGGGCCTGGAACGGATGAAGGCGGACACGGTGGCGGCGGTGGGCGACCTGCCGAAACAGTACGCCGAGGCTGCCGACCACGTGACGGTGACGGTGGACGTTCGCGACCTGCCCAAGCGGCCGCCGGCGACCCAGCCGGCCAGCGCGCCCGCGACCCAGCCGGCGGCCACCCCGGCCCCGGACCCGGCCAGCAAGCCGGCCGCCAAGCCCGCGACCCAGCCGGCGCCCAGGAGCGAGCCCAAGCCCGCCCCCGCGACCCAGCCGGCGCCCAAGGTCGAAGCCCCCAAGAGCAAGAGCTACGTCGTGCACGTGGTCAAAGTCGGCGAGAAGGCGTATGCCTGGGTCGAGGGCGACAAGCCCCTCCGCGTGGGCGAGGTGCCCGTGGCGGTGTACAACGACCTGGCCGGCGAGATGCGCCCGCGCAAGGCCCTCTCGATCGCCGCCGACGACGTGGACCAGCTCAAGATCGTCACGAGCGAGGGCAAGACCCACGAGTTCCGCAAGGACAAGGACGTCTGGGTCTACGTCACGGACTCCTTCATCAAGATCGACCCCGAGAAGGTCAAGACCTACGTCAAGGACGCCGTCGACGTGTCGGTGGAGAAGTACGTGTATAACCCGCCGGCCCTCCAGGCGGCAGCGAAGGTGACCGTCGAACTCAAGGCCAAGGGTCAGACTCATCGCCTGGTCGTGCTGGAGCAGGCTGGACCGGGCAAGGACTCGCGGTACGGGTCGGCCAGCGGCGTAAAAGAGCTGGTGTTGTGGAGCGGCGCGACGGTCGAGACGCTGGCCAAGTCGCTGGACGACTTCCGCAAGAAGGACGACGCCCCAGCCGGCCCGCCGCCCGGAATGCCCCCGCACGGCCTGCCCGGCGGGATGGGCGGGATGAGGTTCGAGTAACCCGGACGCCCGCCGGCACACAGGCGCCTCCCCGCGATTCAGGGCACGCGCCGCCTCGAAGAATCGAATATGGAAGATCGAAGAGCGAATTGCGCCCCCTGATGGGAAGGTCCGCAACTCGCTCTTCATTATTCTGGATTCGACGTCGACAGGAGCCTGCCCATGAGCCCTCGCGTCTCGATCGCGGTCGGTGCATTGCTCTCATTGCTGTCCCTGCCTTCTCTGGGTTTGGCCGAGTCGGCGTCGTCGGGCCCGGCTGAGCCGGTCTGGACGCGGGCCTGGCGCCAGGGCCCGCTCAGCGCGGACGAGACCAAGAAGCTCATGCGGGAGTTGGCCCAGTTCGTCCACGAGCAGCACCTCAAGAAGGACAAGGACTCGCCCCAGCGGGGGATGATCTACGAATACTACGACACCCCGCGCCGGGGCCTGAGCGACCAGTTCGTTCAGGGCGAGGCCCTGGACACCATGCACGACGGGGCGTGGTTCGCGGCCGCCCTGGTCAACGCCCATCGCGTCACGGGCGAGGCGTTCTACAGGGACTTCCTCACGCGGTGGACCTTGCCGTTCTATCTGAAGATGCTCAACGGCAGCGACAAGCTGTTCTCGGCCAGGGGGGCGGTGCTGCCGGCGGACGGGAAGACCTGGGGCAAGCCCTGGATGTTCCAGGAGGGCGAGAAGGGGTTCGTGCCCTACTGGTGGGACGACGGCGGGTCGGTGAGCCTGGAGCGGCGGTTGAAGAAATCCAACGTCCCTCCGTTCATGTGCGTGGACGAGACAGCCGGCAAGGACAATCCGCAGTGCCTGCTGAAGGGCTACTCGCTGGGCAGCTCGAACCACATGGCCCAGGATCTGGGCGTGATGGTCCAGTTGGCGTGGCTGTTGCTGAAGGACTCACCGGCCGACAAGGCCCTGGCAGCCCAGACGGCGGAGGCGGCCAGGAACCTGCACGAGTCGCGGATGCGGCACCACGGGAGGATCCCCATGTGCGTGGCGCCGTACGCGCTGTCGGCGGGCCTGGCGGGGGAGCTGGCCAAGCTGACCGACGGCGAGGACAAGGCCTACTGGACGCCGTCCAACCACTACACCAGGGCGCTGGTGGACTTCAAGGCGGACCAGCCGGCCTCGGCGCCGGGCTTCGCCGACGACCAGCAGTACCGCTACTACTACACCATCGCCCGCTCGGGGGGGAAGCTGCCGCGGGCCTTCGCCTTCAAGCTGATCTACGACGCGTACACCGAGCGGATGCTGTACGGATGCTACAGCGACGACGCCCCCGTTCCGCCGGGGATCAACAGTTTCGACCTGCACCCGTATCGGTTCGTCAACGGCAAGCCGGCGGACTACCGCAGCGACCGCAAGGGGCGGTTGGGCCGGCCCAGGCCGACCGGCAGCCGCATGGGCCCGCAGAACATGATCATGTGCGGAATCGCGCTCCAGGCCCTGCGAGCCTATCCGGGCCTGTGGGAGCAGCGACGCAAGGACCACGCGCCGGACGACCTGCTCGTGCCGGTTGTCGAGCCCGTGCCCCACGCGGGCAGCGAGCAGGCCGAGCAGGCGCAGGCGTGGTCGCGCGAGGTCAATGCGGATGGGGCCATCCTCGAGTTTTGCTCCGGCCGGACTGCTCTGCGCGTCCGATGCGGCCTCAAGGCTGGCCAGTCGGCCCGGTTCAAGCTGTTTGGCCGGGCTGACGGTCAAGGCGGCTGGGCGGACGTGAGCGTCGGCGCCGACCACCGGGTTGCGGTGGTCAACGACAAGGGCGAGGCGGTGAAGACTTCGCTTGCGGCGGTTGACTCATCGGGCCGGACTCGCGTGGTGCCGCTCGAGATCCCGTACACGTTCGTCAAGGGCCAGGTGCCCTGGGCCAACGGGATCGAGCACGGGCGGCTGTCGCTGCGGTGGGGCGAGCGGACGCGGAATCTGTACCTGATGAGCGGCGAGGCCCAAGTGAAGGCGTGGCTGGAGTACGAGCTTGGGTGCGGGCTGCGGACGTGGGAGTCCGTCTTCAAGCACATGGGCTACATCCCCACGGGCATGGGCACCATGGACCGCTGGGACAACTACAGCGACACCGGCGGCTATGCGCACTTGATCTCGGCGGGGGCGCAGTGGCTGACGTACCTGGGCGCCAGGAACGACTGGGAGATGCAGGGCATCGCGAATGTGCGATAGCACAACTTGTTTTGCCGAAACAGGTTGCCGCCGTTCTTGCCGATCCCGGGGCGGTTGGAATGTCCCATTTCGCTCCTGAATGTCTCACTTCTGCGCCTGAATTTCTGATTGTTCAGATTGTTCAGGATTCAACGAAACTGCCATAAGTATCTATATATAAGGAATTTACATCTGTTTCGTTCGCCTGGTTGGACCTTCCGGATTTTCCGGAAAAATGGGACACTGGAAAAGCAAGCGGCGAACCCGAGGGTCCGCCGCTCGTGAATGAGTTGCTTGCAGGTTGGGGCCGCTCAGGCCTTGGGGACCTCGTGGTACTCGATCAGGTTGCCGTCTTCCCAGAAGAAGCCGATCCACAGACCCGGCACGACTTCCATCGGCCCGACGACGCACTGCTTGCCCTGGATGGCCTCCTGGAAGTTGTCCACGCGGTAGGCCAGGTGGGGGACGGACGTGACCGGCTCGGTGATGGGCGAGCCGGGCTCGAAGAACAGGTACTCGACCCGGCCGGGCGTGGTCTCCGGATCGGTCGCCCAGCATTTGATCGGCTCGAAGTTCATCATGTCGGGCATCTTCTCTTTGACCGGGACGCCGATGTGGTGCAGTTTCATGGGGGCTCCTGATTTCAAAAAAGGGTTAACGGTTCGCGTCGGTCCATGCGACGCGGGCCATGATACGAGAAACGCCCGGCGAAGGTAAGCGAATTCTCGTTTCGCTTGGACCTTCGCCGGGCGCTTGCGGGATCGCGGGCTTGGCGGGCCGGGGGCAACCGGCGAGCGGCGGTTACCGCACGGCCTTTGGGTCGGTGAACTTGGTGGAGTCGGGGGCGGCGAACGTCTGGTACTCGGTCGCGATGACGCCCTCGGGGGCCGACTGCATCCAGTGCTTCTTCATGGGAGGCAGTTCGAGCGTGTCACCGACCTCCATCTTGTTCTGGAGGCGGACGGTGATGAAATTCAACTCGATCGACGGGGGAGTGACCCAGATCTTCTCGGCGGGCTCGCCCTCGGTGTAGATGAAGGTCTTACCCTTGCGCACGTGGACGGTCTGGGCGCGCGCGGGCACGGCGCCGGCCTTCACGTGCATGTGCTCGGGGACCATCTGGTTGGGCAGGAGGAAGAGTTCCATGGCCGAGTAGCCGAACTTCTCGTCGTTGACCCACATCACGCCGCCCATGCCCACCTCGGAGAACCGCCCCAGCCCGAAGTCGGTGACGAAGAGGTTCTTCTCCAGGTTGTCGCTGACGGGGTAGTCGTGATACTTCAGGAAGTCCAGGTAGGCCTCCTTGGCGGCGTCCACCTTGAACTTGCCCGACTTGTCGTAGAAGTCGCTGTTCACGAAGACTATCTTTCCCCGGGGCGGATGGCCCTTGGGCCCGATCGAGCAGCCGGGGGCCAGCAGGAGGGCGGCCGAAACCAGGGCCAGCAGCCCGTAAGACAAAGCCAATCGTCGTGCGAACATTCCGATCTCCTTCACAGGTCGTACACCTTACGATATCGGTACAGGCAAGTCAAGCCGCACGCCCGACGCGCCGGCCCCGGTAGTGTATCGGCAATTTTCCCCAAGGCCTTGCGTGATCGGTGCAGGTCTCCTGACATCGCCCGGCGGCGCCGGGAACAGTCAACGGCAAATCCGGCACCAGGAACGGGTCCTCGTGGTCCGTGAATGGCAGTGAGGTCTTCGGGGGCCGGCGTTGGTCCTACGCGATGGCCTTGCGGCGCCTGCCAAGGCTGTCGGCCGCGAACATGGCGTCCAGGATGCTCTCGGTGCTGACCTTGAAGTTGTGCCAGTGCGAGATGTTGCCCTCGGCGGCGGCCGCCTCGGCGACCGGGCGCAGGTGGTCGCGGCTGGTGTCCTGGATTCCCAGATCGTCGAAGCAGACGGGCAGGCCGACCTCGATCATCCAGTCGACGATGGCGTAGGTCTCGTCGCAGGCGGCCTCCTCGTCCAGGCAGAGCTGGGTGACGATGCCGAAGCCGACCTTCTCGCCGTGCATGGACTTGTGGCAGTCGGCCAGGTTGGACAGGGCGTTGGCCACCGCGTGCGAGGAGGCCAGGCTGCCGCTCTCGAAGCCGATGCCGCTCATGAGCACGTTGGCCTCGACGACCTTCTCGACGGCCGGCGTGACGACCTTGCGCTCGACGGCGGCCTTGGCCTCGATGCCCCACTCGAGCAGGGTCTCGAAACACAGGCGGGCGATGGCGAGGGAGACCATGGTGGCCTGGCCGCCCGAGAGCCCGACGGGGCGGGACTTGTGCCCGGCCTCGCACTCCAGCCAGGTGGACAGGGCGTCGCCCATGCCGGCGACGAACGCGCGTACCGGGGCCTGGGCGATGACGGCGGTGTCCACGATGACGGCCTCGGGATTGAACTTCCAGCAGTCCCAGCCGACGCAGTTGCCGCCTTCATCGTACCAGACGGTGGCGGCGCTGGTGGGGGAGTCGGTGGAGGCGATGGTCGGAACGGTGATCATGGGGGTGTCGGTCCAGGCGGAAGCCGCCTTGGCGGTGTCGAGGATCTTGCCTCCGCCCACGCCGAGGACGACCTTCGCGCCGCTGGAGCGGATCTCGCCGGCGACGCGCTCGGCTTCGGCCTTGGTGCACTCGCCGTTGAACAGGCATTCGACGACTTCGACGCCGGCGGCTGCGAGTCCGTCCAGCAGAGGCTTCTGGGCGATCTGGCGAACCATCGAGTCCCAGAGGATCATGGCCTTGGGGCCCACCAGGGCGGCATACTTGCCCGCTTCGCTCAAGACGCCCTTGCCCTGCACGTACTTGCGCGGACAGATCAGAACCATCTTCTCTTCCATGCTGCGGTCTCCCAAATTGCGAGTCCTGGAGTGGGCGAGTTGCTGCGAGGGGAACCGGCGGCCGCCTCGCCCCGAACGCTGCCTGCGCGACATGCAGGCCGGGGTATTCTGGACCGCGGGGACCGGCCGGTCAAGCCAAATCCGCCGCGCGGCGCGGGGCGCTCAGGAAGCGGAGATGGCGGCGATGACCGGCTGGACCACCTGGGGGACGACGATCCGCCGGCAGTAGTCCTCGCAGATCTCCAGTTGTCGCGCGAACGACTCGCGGGGGTCCATGAGGCGCCCGGGCTGGGGCAGTCGCCGGACCGCGAAGTAGATGCTGATCGGCTCGTCGTCGTATTGGCCGGTGCGAACCTGGTGGGGATCGGAGCGGGTCTCGACCGACACGCGGGCCTGGAGGTAGCAGTCCTCGTCCAGCGCGACGACGACGCTGGGCTCGCACTCGATGCAGCGTGCCGCCCCCGCCGAGATCAAGGCGGTCAGGGGCGAGCCGCCCATCAGGGCGTCGTTGATGATCGCGTCGCGGTTGCCGCGGAAGTCCAGGTTGAAGCCGAACAAGACGTCCAGGCGGGCGACGTCCAGGCCGCTGAGGCCCAGGAAGTACACGCTTCGCTCGAGCAGCCACTTGTGAAAGTGCCGCGCCGCGCCCAGGTCGGGCGGGTTGAAGTGCCCGGCCAGCAGCCGGTTGGTCTGCATCTCCATCCACTGGTAGCTGCCCGCGTCGTGGTTGCCTTCCAGCACGAATTCCCCGGTCTCGCGCTGGTAGAAGCTGGTCATGTCGGGGAACTCTTTCTGGATGGCCTCGCAGAAGTGCAGCACGCTCTCGCGCGAGTTGGGCAGCGCGAGAGTCGTCTGAAAGTCAAAGTTGACGAAGAAATCGTCCGCAACCGTATTGAAATCCAATTCGTTCGCTCCTGCAGCCGCCTGCGACTGCGCCTACTACTATACCCTCATGTCCGCACGGACGCAACTGCCCCGGAAGCCCGCGCCGACCCACGGGCCGGGCCGCCCGACGTCCGTCCGGTGAGAGGGGACCGGGGCGGGGCGAAAACCGCGGCGGGCCGATCCGATGGGGACC
>JAKJER010000091.1 GCA_022705325.1 Planctomycetota bacterium
CCGGTCCCGGTAACGCCTCCGGAGAAGGAGGCCGACGCCGCGGCCGGAACGTTGAGGGTGAGCGTCGCTCCGCCCA
The DNA here is from genome assembly GCA_022705325.1 of Planctomycetota bacterium. Lineage (GTDB taxonomy): Bacteria > Planctomycetota > Phycisphaerae > SM23-33 > SM23-33 > MWDR01. The sequence goes on from JAKJER010000091.1 coordinate 77, forward strand.
GCAGCACCGTGCCTCCCGAGCCGCCCTCGTCGCCAAGGGAGGCGACGGTCTCGCTGAAGCCGTTCAGGTCCAGCGTCGCCCCGCCTGCGATCGAAACCGCCGAGGCGTCAGGGATGAAGCCCTCGCTGGAGACCCACTTGTGGGCAAGGTAGGCGTTCAGGTCCTGTCGTTCGAGATCCGTCAGCAGACGGCTGTAGATCACGACCTCCCCGACACTCCCTTTGGAGGACTCGTTGGTGGGCTGGTTCTTCCAGGCGCCCAGGCTGATGCCGTTGGGGGCGGCCTTGCCGCTGCCATTCGCGGTGATGAGGGTCGACCCGTCATAGAAGTACGTGAACGACCCGTCGCCGGTGGCGCCGTACAGGTGCGTGGCGGTGTCGGCGGGATTGTTGGGGCCGCTGACCCAGCCTTCGGCATACAAGCGGTCCTGCCATCCGCCCCAGTAGCCCAGCAGCCAGTTGTTGTTGACCGAGGTAATCAGGCGGTAGTTCTGCCCGCCGTCCATCTTGGAAGCAGTGAAGATCGAGTACGGCGTGGTGAAGGTGAAGGCATTGGCCATCACGTCGTTTCCGTCGAACCGCACCGCCGCCAGGCCATTCATTGCCGCCGAAACCAGTGTCGGTTGGTTGGCCGCGTTGCCTTGGGTGAGGTTCCGCCCGTTGCCGCTCTTGTCGTCCCACTGGTAGACCGTCCCGCCGCTGGTCCACACGGAGGCGGCATCGCTGGCGTCCAGCCACAGGGCGGCGCCGCCCGGTATGGCGGGCATGGCCAGCCGGTAGACGCCTTCGGAAATGATGGTCTGGCCGCCGTACGTGTTGGCGCCCTGGGCGACCAGCATGCCGGCGCCGCTCTTGACCACGTTGCCGCTGCCGGAGATGCCGGCCGACAGGGATTGGCTGCCGGAGGTGACCTTCAGTTCCACCGTCGCGTTGTTGGACAATGCGACGGGGCTGGCGAATGCGGAGGCGTCCTGAAGAACAAGCCTGCCGCCCTCGACGCTGGTGGGTCCGGAATAGGTGATGCCGCTTCCGGCCAACGTCTGCGTGCCCGAGCCGATCTTCCGCAGGCCGGTCAAGCCGCGGTTGTCGCCCCCGCTGCCCGGTCCGCTGCCGCTCAAGACGCCGCTGAACGTCCCGCCCCGATCCGCCGCACCGACGGTCAGGATATTGGCCCCGCCGTAGCCGTACGAATTGACGATGGCGCCGCTGCCGTTGACGCCGCCCCAGGTCGCCCCCTGTCCGCGAAGATCGTACTCCGCACCGGGCGAAATGTTCAGGATCGCCGTGTTGGCGGCGTAGTTGGCTGACAGGTTGTCGTTGCCCAGGTGCCCGTTCAGGACGTTGACCGTTGCGGTCAGGCTGACCGGGCCGGTGAAGTTGAACTGGCCCGTTCCGGTCTTGTTGACCGTCCCGTTCCCGCCGATGGCGGCGGCGTAGTTCCACCGGCTGGCAAAGGCGAAGCTGGAGTTGACCTCCAGCGTGCCGCCGGTGTTGACGGTGACGGGGCTGGCGAAGGCGCTGCCGTTCTTCAGGTCCACCAGTTCCAGGACGCCGCCGTTGATGGTCGTCGTGCCGGTGTACGCGATGCGGGCATTGTTGCCGTCGGCGGGATTGACCCCGAAGGTCAGTCTGCCCGGGCCGCTCTTGACCAGGTTCAGCTTGGTCGAGTTCCCGCCGTCGTTGTTGCGGATGAAGCCGTTGTAGACGAAGTCGGCTGTGTTGTTGACGATCAGCGTGCCGTCCACGGTCACCAGCCCCCCCTGGCCCTGTCCGGCATTCTCGATCACCCCGCGCCCGCTGGGGCTGGAGATGCCCGCCACGGTCTCGGTGAACCCCCCAGGGCGGAAACCGGACCAGTCGGCGCCGGTGAAGTAGATGACGGCCGAGTCAGGGATCTGCTCGCTTGCGCCCAGATCCACGCCGGTGTTGGAATTGCTCCAGCCACTGGGCGAAGCGATGACCAGGTCGCCGCCGACCGCGTTGGTCCCGGCGGGCTTGGCCAGGACGATCTTGCCGCCGCTGACGGTGGTCGAGCCGGAGAACGTGTTGGCGGACGAGCCGCCCAGGACGAGCCTGCCCGCGCCGATCTTGGTCAGATTGTAGTTTCCGCTGACAGCGTCCGAGACGGTGAGGGAACTGGAGTTGACGTAGATGGAACTGTCGCCGGTCATGACGACCGGGCCGTCCCAGGTGTTGGCACCGCTCCAACTTGCCAGCGCCCCACGCGTGCCGCCCACGCCGCCGCCGGTGATGGTGGCCGTCTTGCCCGAGATCGTGATGCCGGTGGCGTGCTCGAGCTGGAAGGTCGCGCCGTTCTCGACAAACAAGCCTGCCGGGCCCGCGCCGATGGCGCTGTTGTTGCGGCCCACGAGGTAGCCGCCGCTGACGGTGGTCGTTCCGGTGTAGCTGCTGGCGCCGTCCAGATACTGCACAGCCGTGCCGATCTTCCGCAGGGCCGTCAGGCCGTCGCCATCTCCGCCGGCGCCGTTTCCGCCACCGCCAATCGCCCCGGTAAACGTGCCGCCCTTGTTGCCCGCCCCGATGGTCAGCAGGTTCGCCCCGCCGTAGCCGAAACTGTTGATGACGTTGCCCGAGCCGCCCAGGCCGCCCCAGGTCGCCGGTTGGCCGCGAAGGTCGAACTCCGCGCCAGTGGAGATGTTCAGGTTGGCCGTATTTGACGAGTAGTCGGCGATCAGGTTGTCGCTGCCCAGACGCCCGGCCTGGACGTTCACCGTGCCGGTCAGGGCGACCGGCCCGGAGAACTGGAACGCGCCCGTGCCGATCTTGTTGACCGTGCCGGCGCCGCTGATCGTCGGATAGTAGAGCCAGCGAGTGGCGAAGGGAATGGCGCTGTTGATCTCCAGCGTCCCTCCGGCGTTGACGGTAATGGGGCTGTTGAACCTCGAGCCCACTCCCAGGTCCACCAGGCTCAGTGTGCCGCCGTTGATGGTGGTCGTACCGGTGTAGTAGATGCGGCTGACGTTGCCCTGTGTCGGGTTGACGCCGAATGTGAGCTTGCCGGAGCCATTCTTGACGATGTTGATCTTGCTGGCGCCCACGTTGTCCACGTTGCGGATCCAGCCGTTGTAGGTGTAGTCGCCCGAGTTGTTGATGATCAGCGTGCCGTCGGGCGTGGCCGTGGAGTACCCGTAGCCGACGTTCTCGATCACGCCGCGCCCGTTGGTGCAGGAGATCCCGCCGACGGTCTCGGTGAAGCCCATCGGACGGAACCCCGACCAGTCGCTGCCGCTGAAGGTGATGACCGCGGTGTTGGGGATCTGCTCGCCGGCCGCCAGTTCCACTCCGTTGGCCGCCTGTCCGCCCACCTGCCAGCCGCTGGAGGGAGCGATGGTCAGGTTGCCGCCGATCGCGCTGACGCCGGCGGTCTTGCCCAGCACCAGCTTGCCCGCACTGAGGATGGTCGTGCCGGAGTTGGTGTTGGCGGCCGTGCCGCTCAAGAGCAACGTGCCCGTGCCGGCCTTGGTCAGGTTGCCCGCGCCGACGATCACGCCGGTGTGGGCGATGTTGTTCCCGTTGGTGTCGACCGTGCCGCCCAGGCCGATGGGGGCGACGGTCTGGTCGGTGGAGAACGACACGTCCGCCCGGAGCGTCCCGCCATCGAGATTGATCAGCGGGGTGTTGAAGCCGCCGCCGCTGATGATCAGCAGCCCGCCGGCGCCGACCGTCACCAGGTTGCTCTGGATGAGCCCGCCGGACATGCTCAACGTGCCGGCGCCCGTCCCGCCGATGGTGAGCGTGTTGGACAGGGCCGTCCCCGTCGTACCCGTCACCTGCGCGGTCCCGCCGTTGTTGATGAACGTCTCGTCGCCCGCGCCGGGCAGCGAGGTGTTGGTCGACCAGTTGGCGGCGTTCTCCCACGGCCCGGTCGTTCCCGTCCAGAGGGCCTGCGGCGTGGCCTCGACGGTCAGCGGGTTGGCGCCGTTCTTCAGCAGCATCACCTGGCTGGGCGTCAGCACGGCGTCGTAGATCGCCACGTCGTCGATCGTGCCGCTGAAGTAGTTGGCCCCGCTGGGGTAGTTGGTCCAGCCGAAGCGGATGATGTCCTGCCAGTTGAAGCTGGAGGACGACTTGCTCCCGTTGCCCAGTTCCACGCCATCGACGTAGAGCCGGTGCTTGCCCAGTTCGTCGGTCGAGCCCGGCCCGTAGACATGCACCACGTGGTGCCACTGGCCGTCGGCGAGATTGATGCCGCTGGCGGAGGAATTGATCGTCTCCTCGCTCCAGACCCTCCCGTAGACGCTGCCGCCGCTGAGGTAGACGTTGCGGTCGTTCTCGCCCAGGTTCGTCGATTTATTGACCGAGAAGAACCCGCCCGAGGCCACCGACGTGCGAATCCACATCGAGACGGTGTTGTCGGTCTCGGAGATGTTCAGGACCGCCTGCGCCAGGTCGTCGCCTCCGTCAAACTGCAGCGCTCCGCCGCTGTGTCCAGCCACCCAGGCGGCGGTCGTGTCCATGTTGACGAGCGTCGCGACCGGCCCGCCGCCCACGGCGTTGACCGCGGAGGCCGAGCCGGCTGCGTCGTCCAACGCCCAGTAGGAAACCGGCGCCGCCCAGACGGCCGATGCACAGACCGCTACCACCACCGCCGCGATGAACGTGATGCCCACGTGTCTCATCGGCTCTCTCCTATGCAGGTCGATCGGTCTCGACCATCCCCGGCCGTCCGGGTTTCGCCTTTCCGGCCGGCGGTCGATTCAGTCATTCCGTCACAACGTCAATTCCGCCGTGTTTCGCGGCGGCGGATGTAGCCGCCCAGGCCGGTCATGCCCAGGCCCAGGGCCAGCAGCGTCATGGGCTCGGGCACCAGGTCCAGGCGCAGGGCCTGCCCGCCCTGGCCCCAGTCCACCAGCGACCATCGCCATTCATAGTGCCCGTAGGCCGCGCCCGAGCCGTCCAGGGTCAGGTCCTTCACGTCGATC
>JAKJER010000030.1 GCA_022705325.1 Planctomycetota bacterium
AAGGTCTGGTCTTCGCCGTCTTTTCAGCGTCGTCGGCTCCGGCATCGATCGTCACTTGGGCCAATAGAATCAGGGCATTCAGTGCTCGCAGCCTCGTGGGCGTGCGGGCCGTTCATGGCCTCCGGAGCCGAAGGTTACAGGTTCGACTCCTGTCGGGCATAGTCGCACGGGCCGCCATGCATCCGGCGGGCGGCCGGCGGGGGCTTTCAAGGGCGTGTTCGCCTGCTTCGTCCGACTCTACCGGCGCCCCGCGGAATCCGCCCCGTCCCCCACCGACGAGAATGACTCCAAGTCGCTCGATTGACTTGCCCCCCCGGGCTCCGGGCTTGCTGTTACCCATATCTTCACCCCTGCCGCCTCGGGCGGCAGGTGGATCAGTTTGGGTGAGCTACCCACGACCCGGGTTCGGTGAGGCCCCTGCCGCCTTGAGCGGCAGGTGAACAAGTTTGCCTGGCTATCAGAGCCGACCAGCAGCCCAGAGACTTCTTCCCCTGCCGGATGAACCTGCCTGTCGGCAGGCAGGGCGGCAGGGACCGGCCCGTGCGAAATGTGGGTAACAGCAAGGTCCCAGGCCGGGGGAACTTGCTAAAGCACCCCCCCCACCGCTCCGATGGAAACAGTGTCGGCCGGAAGCCTGGTCGGCGAAAGCCATTAGCCTTGCGCCGTAACCGGGAAGGAGACGCCGGTGAAGATCGTCAATGCCCACGTGCACATGATCGAGTTGCAGACGATGGTTCAGCAGGGCCTGGCCCTGCCCGGGGGCATCTCTGTACTGGCCGACCTCAGAAGCTCCCTGCCCCTGCTGCTGGAAGACGTGCTGATGGGCCAGATGGACGAGGCCGGCGTGTGCCAGTCCATTCTCTACGCGGTCGACGCCCCGATCGTCTACGCCTCCAACGAGTACGTCGCCGAACTTGTCCGCCGCCACAGCGACCGCCTGATGGGCTTCGCCTCGGTAAACCCGAACCGCCCGGACGCCCCGGCCGTGCTCGAACACGCCGTCCGCGAGTTGGGCCTGCGGGGGCTCAAGCTTCACCCTCCGCTTCAGGACTTCGTCATCAACGACAAGGCCGTCTACCCGCTCTACAAGAAGGCGTGCGACCTGAACATTCCGGTGGTCTTCCACGTGGGCACCACCCCGTTCGGCAGCCTCTGCCGCCTCTCAAGGGCCAACCCCCTGCTGGTGGACGACGTCGCCGTCGACTTCCCCGACCTGCGGATCCTTCTCACCCACCTGGGCACGCTCTGGCACAACGAGTCGTTCATGGTTGTCGAGAAGAACCCCAATGTGTTCATCGACACGGCCGCCTACCTCTACGAGATCGCGGACATTCTCACCGCGAACCTCCTGCAGCGCATCGGGACGGACAAGGTGATCTTCGGCACGGACTACCCCATGCCCTACGCCGGCAACGTGCACCGCATGAGGGACTTTGTCGACTGCATCTGCACCCTCGGCCTGGACGAGCGGGCCCTGCACGGCATCTTCTACGACAACGTCCAGATCCTGCTGACCGGGGAGCGCCCCGCCCAGGAGACCATCTCCGCGGCCGAGCTGGCCGGGGCGCTGGCGCATTTCGCCTCCAAGGCAAGCTGGAAGGGAGGTGGCGGACGTGACGTTGCTGGGCCGAATCAAGAATCACCTCATCCGAATGCAGTGCCGCCGCATCGGCCGCTCCCTTAGCCGCTCCACCGCCGACCAGCTCGAACAGGCCGGCCAACGCGAACTGCTGCGGGCCTTCGCCCGCGCCGCGCGAGAAGTCCCCGCCTACCGCGATCTGCTGGCCCGGCAAGGCGTCTCCCCCGCCGCCGTTCGCACGATCGACGACTTCCGCCGCCTGGTCCCCGTGGTGGACAAACAGGCTGTCTTTGGCCGACACGACCTGACCTCACTTCTGGCCGGCGGGCGGCTGGGCGAGTCCAGCGTCTTCTGGACCAGTAGCGGGCACAGCGGCGTCTATTCCTTCGGCGTGGACAACGCCGCCCAGCAGGAGCGCGCCGCCATCGCGGCGGAGTTCCTCCTCGACCGCACCTTCGGCGTGCTCGGCCGCCGCACCCTCCTGGTCAACTGCCTGCCCATGGGCGTCAAGATCCCGGTACGAGCGATGAGCCTGGCCGAAACGTCCGTCCGCACCGACGCGGCCCTGGCTATCATCCGCAGTCTCGGCGGGCAGTTCGAGCAGATCATCCTGATGGCGGAGTCGCTGGTGCTCAAGAAGCTCATCGAGGACGGCCCCGCCGCCGGCGTGGACTGGCACAAGCTGACCGTCCACGCGGTGACCGGGGCGGAATTCATCGCCGAGAACTACCGCAGCTACCTCGCCCACCTGATGGGCATCGACTTCGACCACCCCGAGCGGGGTGTGATCGGCGTGAACATGGGCATGAGCGAGTTGGCCCTTAGCGTGTTCAGCGAGAGCGTCGAGACCATCCGCATCCGTCGGCTGGCCCAGGGCGACATCGCCGTGCGACAGGCCCTGTTCGGACGCACCGACATCGTCCCCGAACTCATGCAGTACTTCCCCATGCGAACGTATGTCGAGACGATCGAGGAGCCCCAAGACGAGGCCCAGCGCCTCGCCGACGGGGCCAACCCCTCGGGCCAACTGGTGGTCTCCGTGCTGGACCCGCACGCCCGCCTGCCCCTCATCCGCTACCGCACGGGCGATCAGGTCACCACCATGCCCTACGCCCGCCTGGAAGCCCTCGTGCGCCTGTTCGGGCGCGAGGACCTCTTGCCCGCCTGGAAGCTGCCCCTGGGCATCATCTGGGGCAGGAACCCTCACGTTCAGACCCCCGAGGGACCCATCAGCCCAGCCCATGTCAAGGAGGCCCTCTACGCCGACTTCGACCTGGCTGGACGCGTCACGGGCGTCTTCGTCATCCAGACCCCGCCCGGCTCGCGCGGCGGCGAGCCCTGCCGCCCCACGTTGCTCGTCCAGCTCAAGGAGGGCCAGACCGGCTCCTCCCGATTGGCCGACCGCCTGGCCGAGCGACTCGCCCACTACACCGCCGCCCATGTGAACCTCCATCTGGCCGCCTACCGCGATTTCCCCGTCGGCATGGAGCTTGACTACGAGCGGAAGTGCCGCTACGTCGCCTAGCTCTTGCCGACCCGCCGCAGCCGAACCCTCGCGCCCGGACGCAACCGCCCCCAGGAGGCGTTTTCTCCCGGCCGACGACCCCGCCCTGCGTCCCGTAGGCGAAAGTCGGCTATAGGGGCGGCCTGCCCGCGACAGGCAGGCCAGACCCCTTGGCCGCACCCGCGTCCGCCGCAGACCCGGCGAGCCCTCCTGCCGCCGCACCGCCCGCCGGGCGGAAATCAGGTGATACCCTGAAGGGCGCTTTGGGGCGCATTTCCGGGGCGGCCGGGTCCGGACCGGTCCGGCCAACCGTCATAACATCCCAATTCACAGCAACTTGCTCCGCGTCCTGCCGCGAACTGCCCGCGAACTGTCGCGCCCTCCATGCGCCCTGCCGCGAACTGCCCGCGGCTGCTCGCGAACGTCGAGCGAACGACTGCGCCCTGCCCGACCAGGAACGCCGGCCTCCTGGTTGCCGCCACACCCGCCCTCTCCAGAAAACCTTCGCCATGCTCGGGCCGGGCCCCTATAATTGGCCCGCGCAATTCGTGGCCCGGCGGTGGACAAGGAGACGCATGATGAGACGAATCGGGATCGGGGTGGCCTTTCTTGTGACAGCAATGATCTCCTTCGCGCCCGGCTGGGGCGGCGTCGGCGGCTCGCGGATGGTCAACCCCTTCGTGGGCGACTGGCAGGGCGCCTGCCAATGCTTGGAGCCCCCAGGGCGAGAAAAGCCCTTCCGCTTCACCGTCTCGGCCGACTCCAAGGGCGAACTGGCCTGCACGGACCATTCCTCCAAGAACAAGTTCTCCCCGCCCCAGTTCACCCAGGACGACCGTCGCTACACACTGCGTTGCTCCTGGTATCGCGACGGCGACAAGTCGAGCGGCGTCTACGTCTTCCACATCGATAAGGCACGCCCCGGCGTCATGAACGGAGAAGAGACCACGCAACACCTTCCGGGGAAGCGCTACGCCTACCGCAACCTCATCCGCCAGGACGCCCCGCCCGTCCGAACGCCGCCTTCGCCCGATTCAAACGTTCCCCAGGCCCTGCCGAAGCCAGCGCAGACCGGCCCGGCGGTCGGGACCATGGTGCGGATCCCGGGCGGCGCGTTCGAGATGGGCGACGCCAAGAACGAAGGCATGGATAACGAACGCCCTGTCCACGCGGTTGCTGTCCGCGCGTTTCTAATGGACAAGCACGAGGTAACCAGGTCGCTCTGGGACCAGGTTGCCAAATGGGCTGCCTCGCGCGGCTATGAGTTCAATGACGAGATCGCCGGCAAGGCCTCCGACCACCCGATTCACTCGGTGGACTGGCACAGTGCGGTCAAGTGGTGCAACGCCCGCAGCGAGAAGGAAGGCCTCACGCCGTGCTACACTCTTGAGGGCAAGGTCTTCCGTTCCGGCCGAGCGGACGACTTGAAATGCAACTGGTCCGCTGACGGGTATCGCCTGCCCACCGAGGCCGAATGGGAGTTCGCCGCCCGGGGCGGCCTGAAAGGCGCCCGCTTTCCCTCGGGCGACCGCATTGCTCACGCCGTGGCCAACTACCGATGCGTCGCCAGGAGCGGCAAGCCCCGCTACGCCTACGACGACGGGCCCACGGGCGGCTGCCACCCGGTCTACGCCAAGGGTGACGAGCCGTTTACCAGCCCCGCCGGGGCGTTCGCGCCGAACGGCTACGGCCTGTACGACATGGCCGGCAACGTCTGGGAATGGTGCTGGGACTGGCGCGGCGGAGACTACTATGAGCACTCGCCCAAGGCCGACCCGCGCGGCGCTGAAGAAGGCAGGAACCGCGCCCTGCGCGGCGGATCGTGGAAGGCGGACACCGACCAGGCCCGCCTCTCGTATCGCCAGTCGTCTTCTCCCAAGAGCGCGGACCGTTCCATCGGTTTCCGATGCGTGCGATCCAACTGACCGAAAGAAGACAAGCCTGGCAGGCGGACCTGGCGACGGAGCGTTATGGGCTCTGGAATCCGGGGCATCGTCGAGCGGCGTTGAACCCCGCTGCACCAGCAAGGGAGACAACCGATGAGAAGCGCTTGCCGGCTCGTGCTGTGGCTCCTGGGGGCGTGGGCGGCGTCCGCATTGAGTCTGCCCGTCGCGGCCGAGGAGGGCGAGAGGGTCCCGCTGTCGGCGACGCCCGCCAAGCCGCCGGACACGCCGGCGGACAAGAAGCTCGCGACGATCCAGAGACGGTTCAGCGCGTTGACGGAGATGTACGGGCGGAGCCTCAAGAGCGGCGACCCGGTCACGCGGTCGATCGCGACGATCAGCCTGGCCCGCATGCCCACCCCGCAGGCCACCGGGGCGATCCTGGAGATGGCGCGGACAGACCGCGAGGCGGTCGTCCGGCTGGTCGCGTGGCAGGCGCTGCTGGGGCGGGCGAGACTGCTCAGCGACCAGCAGCGCGACGCCTGGGTGACGGCCACCTGGAGCATGGTCGCCCAGAACCTGTTCCACGGGGACCTGCGGATCGGCCTGCTGGAACTGCTCAGCGCCCATCCGATCGCGCCGCCCGCCCGCAAGCTCTTCACGGACTTCTTTGCCGACACCAACAGCCTCGACTCATCCGACATCCCCACGCTGATCGCCATGGGGCGGGCGCTGAAGGAGTGGGGAGACGCCCAACTCGTGGAACTCCTGATCCGTGCGCTCCGGTCGCCCGGCACGGCTGTGCGGGCCGAGTTGGTGCTCCAGGCCGCCGGAATCTGCCCCCCGTGGAACCGCACGCCGAAGGCCCATGACGTGTACCAGGCCTGGTGGAAGGACCACAAGGACGCGTTCACCGGCGCCGGCCGAAAGCAGCCCAACTACAAGGCCCTCAAGCCGCAGTACATCCCCTCGCCGATGACGGCGGCCGACATGGACCCCAAGGACATGAAGTGGCTCAATGAGTTGGAGCTGCCGCGTTTCCAACTTGACCAGTTCGACTTCGCCATCGCCATCGATGCCAGCCGGTCCATGCGGGCGGAACTCGAGCGGCTGAAGCGGGACGTCGGCATCATCTTCTCGGCCCTGAACATGGTCTCTCGCGAGCCGCGGATCGGCCTGACGGTGTTCGCCCCGGGCAACACGGTGGAGCACCTGCCCCTGACGGACAGTCCGCAACGGCTGGCGTCGGCGATTCAAAAGGTGGACATCATCGGCCCGGCGGGCGAGGAGGAATGGGCCGGGGCGCTGTCCAAGACGATGACCGGAAGCGAGTGGACCCGCTCGGGCCAGCACAGCAAGCGAGCGATCGTCCTGATCAGCGACGAGCCGATCACCGACCCGCAGCACGAGCGGTGCATGAAGATCGCCAGGAGCGGCGCGAAGGAGGGGTTCCGGATATACGGCGTGATGATTCGCGCGTTGGGCAACGCGCACGACAATCCGCTGGCTGTCCGGTTCGACCGCACCCCGGCGACCACCGACGACAAGGCGGCCATGCAAAGACGGCTGGACGGCAAGGGCGGCAAGGGCAAGAAGCAGCAGGAGAAGAATGACCGTTCGTGGGATTACTACCAGCAGATCGCCGGCGCGACGGGGGGCAAGGCGATCGAGGTGAGGGTCCCCCAGGGCCTGCTGGGGCTCGGCGTGCCGCCCGGCACGGGCGACGACGGCAAGGCCGGAAAAGGGGGCAAAGGCGGCAAGGGCGGCAAGGCTGCCAAGGGCGAACAGGCCGACAAGACCGACCCGATGGCCATCGCCCCGATCTATCCCGGCGGCGGGCCGACCAACCGCGTCCTGTCCATGGTGCTGGTGGACTCGATCAACCCCGAGTACGCCGACCGCATCGAGCCCTTCGTCCACATCCTGGTCGCCTACTGCCAGAAGAGCGCCCAGCACCTGAACGAACGGCGCACCTGGCGCGAGCCCGGCCCCATGGAGCCGAACCGCAACCCGTAGCGACCGACCGCAAGATTGCTTTCTCGCGGATGCTCCGCTGTTCCTCAGACCGCGCTGATGGCGATCCAGGAGAACTTCGCCACGAAATCCGTCCAGGTCAGGTCGATCAGGCCGTCATTCGGATAGTCGTCATACCCGTCGGCGCCGTCCACGCCCCACGGGTTGTAGAGCGTGACATAGGTCTGGCCGTCCTGCTGGTAGACATCCAGGATCTCGTAAGCGTGCCCGCCGACGATCGGATAGGAATCGGTCGCACTGGCGGCCGACAGGGCCCGGCCGGCGCCGAGCAGCGATTCCAGTTCGCTGGCGCTGGTCGCAGAGGTGTACTTCCAGGACGAAGTCACGCCGGTGACCTGGTTGTAGACCACGAACATGTACCCACCCTCGATGTTCGCATAGGAGTTGGCCCCGGCGAACTGGGCGTAGGCCTTCTCGGCCAAGGCCACCCACGTCTCGCCGTCCGGCGTCAGGTCCGCGAAGATGAGTCTGCTGCCATAGACCGGCAGGTCCCCGTCCACCCGCACGTACACGGGGGTGCTGCCGTTGTAGAAGCGCACCGCGTACGAGCCGTCGCCCAGCGGAGCGATCATCTCCTGGATCACCCCAGCCGTCCCCGCGGCGTAGTCGCCCGGATCGCTGTAGGCCAGCGACCCCACCGCCGCCAGGAAGTAGCAGTCGCCCAGGTAGCCCTGCTGCACGTCGTTGAACTCGGGCGTGTCCACGAACAGCGGGCGCGAATTGTAATTCGCATAGCTGTAGGTGGTGGCCGGGTCCGTCAGGTTCTGCCCCTGGATCTCCAGCGACACGCCCAGGTTGAATGCGGTGATGGAGTGGACGGTCTTCCCGGCGGTTTCCGCGCTCGCCACGTCGGGCGTCAGGTCGGCTGCGTCCAGCCACAGGCTGTCCAGCCCCTCCCCACCGTAGAGAACGTCGCCGCCGCCGCCAACCGTCACCAGCAGGTCGGCGCCGTCCTGGCCGTACAGGTAACTCCTGCCGGACCCGTTGTCGAAGAGCTGATCGTCGTCCGCCCCGGCGAACGTGACCGAAACCACGGACACCGAATCATCCAGCCGCAGCCAGTCGGCTCCCTCAAAACCGTACATCGCGATCCCCTGGAACGTCCCGGGGACCTCGATCGTGGTGCTGCCGCTGACGACGGTCATGCCGGCCACGGTCTGGGAGATGGTGATGACGTCGCCGCCCGTCGTGCCCTGCACCACCAGGACGGACCCGACAGCCGTTGGCGTGACCGTCTCCGCCGCTTCGTATGCGCCAGCCGTCGGCAGGAATGCCGGCGGGTTCACGTCCGGTTCCGGCGCGACCGTGGACACGGTCACCGACCAACTGCCGGTTGAGCTGTTGAGGGCGGCGGCTTCCACGTAATACCGCTCCCCTACGGTCACCTCGAACGTAGCCGACGATGTGGTGGTTTCCGGCACGATCTGCTCGGCCTGATCGTAGACGGTCTGCAACGGCACCAGCGTGGTCTTCCTGGTCGATGAGCCCGTCATCGTCACGGTCATGGTGCCCGTGACGGTGGCGGTGAACGTGAACATGTCCACGTCGCTGACCGTTTCGATCTTGCCGGTCGCCGTCAATGCCCCGTCCGCACTGAGGGATAGCTGCTTGGCTGTCTCAAACGTGTTGCCGTAATCATCCTTGGTGGGCTTGGTGGGTTTGGTTGGTCTGGTCGGGCTGGCTGCGAAGACCGCCGTCTTGCTGCTGGATGCCGAGACCGCGGCAGGCAGCAGAACCGAGACGGAACTCAGCAGCAGCCGGTCTTCCAGCATCTCCAGGGAAACGGGGACCTCGCGATCGGAATTGACGGCGGTTCTCATCTGTGTCTCCTTTGCCCGAATCCGAACGGCATCCGGCAGCATGTGCGGAAGCAACCGGGCGATGTGACGCCCAACCATGAGTGATTCTAGCGGAAAAACGGAACTCCGGATGCAGAAATGCCCCTCCTCGGGGTTAACCCCTAGAAGCAGGCCTCAAGCCGGGAATCCCTTCTGGGACGGCGATCAGAAGATCAGCCGTTCCTGTAGCACGAGAACGAGCGAATCCGCGGCGGCGCGAGCGATGACGCCACCTTGAGCCGCAGCCGCTGCAGAGTCTGCGGCTTGAAGGTGTGAATCCACTTGTGACCGATGACCTTTCCTTGGGCCAATGGGACCCATGCGTCGTTGACCAAGCCTTCCACAAGGTGGTCGCGAACGCGCTCGCCGTGGGCAATCTGCTCCTGAAGCACGACACAGTCGATCTCGCCCGGACGCGGCAACTCGAGCGTGACGGTATCGCCCTCCTGGTCCGCGATCGACGCGATCGGCTTGCCGAACCGCTCGCGGAGGAGTCTGCCCAAGCCGGCCAGCGACTTGACGTCCGCTTCCGGCAGCGTCCCGTCGGGCTTGATCACCGCACCGATCAACAGGTTCGAATTGCGCCCCGCCGAGGTCAGGTATTTCTTCAGCAGCACCTCCGGCGGATAAACGATGTGGTCCTGGCCTTCCTTGTAGAACCAGTTGTGGCCCCTGTATCCGCGCAGCGGAATGTCCACCATCGCCGGCGACCAGACGCTGCCCTCGGGATCGCCGCCATGCAGATGCCGCTTCCACGTCGGGCTGTTGTGCGACATCGCCCCCTTCTCGGGCCCGGGCATGGTCGCGTAGCACGGCGAACCCGCGTGGCCGTCCTCGTTGCCCACCCAGCGATGATCCGAACGCTGCGAACTGTGGTAGAACAGGCCGCCGGGCTGGTGTTTCTCGAAGATCGGCAGCATGTCCGGACCGCCCTCTGCCGGGCATTTCGTGCCCGCATCGAACCAGATTTGAACGAGCGGGCCGTAGTTGGAACAGATTTCCTGCATCTGCTTCTCGGCCATCCGGTTGAACTTCTCCTGGGCGGGCGTGCCCTTGCCCTTGCCCCAGTTGACGTAGTGGCCCCAGACCTGGTGGTAGACGTTGCGATGGACGCTGAAGAAGATGCCCGGCTTGATGCCCGCCTTGCGGCACGAGGCGACGAAGTCGGCCACCACGTCGCCCTTGCCGTCGCGCCAACTCGTCTGCTTCAACCCGTACGGGTACGCGTCGCTCTGCCACTGCATGAAACCGTTGAAGTGGGTCGCCGTGAAGACGGCGTAGGTAACGCCGCATGCCTTGGCCGTTTCGATCCAGGCATCGGTGTCGAGCCTGGCCGGCTGGTAGAGATTGGGATCCCACGTCTTGCGCGCGGCATTGTTGGGCATGCGATCGCCCGCCGCAATCGCCAGATCGAACGAGTACAGCAGCCCGACTTCGCAGTCCTGCCACGCGATCTGTGCCTTCGTGGGCAACGCGAGGCGAGGCGCAGGTGCGGGCTCGGCCCCGACGCCTGGCGAGGACGCAAGCAGTCTCCCGCCGAGCATCGCCGAGCCAATCCGGAGCAGTTGTCTTCGCGAGATCATGGGTGCTTCCACTCTGGGTTAACGGTCAATGCAGGCCGTTCTTGAGGGCGGTCTGTCCGCGGCCGTCCAAGGCTGGGCGGGCGACACCGGACGTTGGCTGTGGGCCCGCCGACTCCGTTTGCCTCACATGTCGCACGGTCACTCTTCCCCCTTCTGCCGGTCGATCCACTTGACCGCGTCGGCCAGCACCTTGGGGTAGTTGGGCGGCGGGGTGTGGCCGCCCTCGTGCTTGAACAGGTGCGTCAGCGCGCCGTTCTGGCGAAGCAGTTCCAGGCTTTGCTCGGCCGCCTTCAGCGGCACGACGGCGTCGACCGCGCCCTGGATGGCGAAGATGGGCAGGTTGGCGGCGTTCTTGAGTTCGGCGTCGCTCACCATGCCTCGCCGCAGCGCTCCGGCCATCGGGACAAACCCGTCGAAGACCTTGGGGTTCTTCAAGACCAGGAGGTACCCCACGTGCCCGCCCGCGGAATAGCCGTGCAGGTACACCCGGCCGATGCGGTACTTCTTCTTCAACTCGGCGACCAGTTCCGGTATCCGCGTGAAGTCCGGGCTGCTCCAGGTGTAGCCGGGGCCCATCCTGGCCGACCCGAACGGCGCGAGCAGGAAGAACTTGTCGGCCCCCAGGCCCTGGCGGGCCGCCGCCAGCAGGCTGTTGGGCGTGCCCCCCGCCCCGTGCAGCGCGATCAGCAACGGGTACGTCCGCTTGCCGCCGCGGTCGTACCCGTCCGGCACGTGCACCAGCGGTTCCCTCGGCTTGCCAAGCCGCTCCGCCAGCTTCACCAGCTCCTTGAACCGCTTGTTCTCGCGGACGGCTTCCAGGTCCGGATCGGCCTGCATGTGCTTGTGATCGGTGAAGCCGCCCTTGATCGAGCGTTCCAGCGCGTCCAGCGTCTCTTCGCTCCTGCCCGCCCGCGACAGGGCGCACGCCAGGTTGTACAGCACGCCCCCCTGGCCGGGAACCAGCTTGTCCGCCTCCTGGAGCTTCGCGATCGCCTCCTCGAACTTCTTCTCCTGCAGCAGCCGGATGCCCGCCCCGGCAGCCTGCTGCGCGTCTATGTAGCGCTTCCGCATCTCGGCCGGCGCGTCGGCCGCCCGCAAGGCCGTCGAAAACGCTGCCGGGATCAGCACGAGCAGGGCAGTCATTGCAGGTCGCATGGGGTATGACGTCCTTTCACTGGGGCGTTGCCGGTCCCGATTCCACGGCGCACCGGGCTACTTTCGCTTGACCGTATAAACGGCCTGGTCCTTCTTGACCGACGCCCGGAACTCATTCTCCAGGGCGGTCAGCCGCTTGTGTTCCTCCGGGTGCCGGTCCGTGATGTCGATGTCCTTGCGCTGCTTTTCGTCGAAGCGGAAAAGCCGGCCTTTCTGGAGGATGTACTCGTTATCGATCAGCCGCACCGCCTGCCCGGAAACGAGCGGGATCGGCTTGGGCCGGCGCTTCATCTTGCCGTCGATCAGATCCATCAGGCTCATGCCGTCGATCGGATCGACCTGGTCGGGCATCTGGAGCCCCAGCAGATCCAGCACCGTCGGGTAGAAGTCCATGGTGCAGGCGGGGATGGTCGTGTCGAAGGGCTTGGGGATGCGGGCGGGCCATTCGAGGATGGCCGGCACGCGCGTGCCGCCCTCGGTGAGCCACTTCTTGCCCCCGGGCAGCCCGCCGGTGGACAGCGGGAACGCCCCGCCGTTGTCCGAGCAGAACCACAGCATCGTGTTGTCCGCGATCTTCATCTCCCGCAGGGCCTTTCGCAGCCGGCCCATGGCGTGGTCCACGCCCGCCAGCTCGCCGTAGTAGTTGGCCTTGGCCTTGCCGTATTTCTCGTACGCCGCCGCATACTCCGGCGCCGCCTTGTGCGGGCCGTGCGGCGAGGGGAACCAGATCACCGCCAGGAAGGGCCTGCCCGTCGTCGCCTGCTTGCCGATCCACTCCAGCGCCACGTCCATAAGCACGTCGGAAGTGTCCCCTTTGCGCGGCGGAACCTGCTTGCCGTTGTGGTAGATGAACTCGTGGCCGATGTCGTACCAGTTGCCGGCCGACCACCACTCGTCGAAGCCCTGGTTGCCGGGATGTCGCGGCTTGGGGCAGAAACTATCGGGCAGGCCGCGCCCGGTGCCGCCGTCGGCATTGGGTATGCCGCCGACGTGCCACTTGCCGAAATGACCCGTGGCGTAACCGGCCGTCTTGACCGCCTCGGCGATGGTCACCTCGCGCAGCGGGAGGTCGTGCCCCCAGTCCATGCAGCGGTAGCGCACCGGGCTGCGCCCTGTCATGCAGCTCGCCCGCGTGGGCGAGCACATCGGGTGGGCGGAGTAGAAGCGGTCGAAGCGAATTCCCGCCGCCGCCATCCTGTCCAGCTCGGGCGTCTTGAGGTCCGGATGGCCGTTGTAGCTCGTATCCCCCCAGCCCTGATCGTCGGTCATGCACAGGATGATGTTCGGCTTGCCCGAAGCGGAGTCGAGGGGTTTGTCTGCTGCGGCCGTCGCGAGACCGCGACCAGACGCCGCCAGGCACAAGACAGCCGCCAGCCAACATGCACTCGTTCTCTTCATGATGACGCACATCTCCCGCTATTCAATCGCACACGTTGCCAGGCCGATTGCCCGGTCGGCTGCTCCGTAGTAGAGCCACCACTTGCCCTTGAACGGAATCAACGCGTTGGCCACCGTGGTGTTTCCCACAAAGCCCTTCTTCTCCCACTCGTATTGGGGCCAGAGGAAAGGCTCCTTCTGCTCCTTGAGGATGGTCCTGCGGTCGGCGGGGTCGATCAGGGCCTGGCGGAGCACCCAGGCGCCGAGCGAACGGTGCCCGCCCTGCGTCATCAGCAGGATGCCGTCGTCGCGCAGCAGGGCGATGGCGCCGGCCTCGCGCCCTCCGCCCGGCCAGACCGCCTTGCCGACCGGCACCCAGTCGATGAGATTCTCGCTCGAGGCGATCGCGCAGGGGTGCGTATAGTACATCCAGTACTTGCCGTCGATCTTCGCCGCGATCAGGCGGTCGCCGTCACGTCGGGACACCACGACCCCCGAGCGCGAGCCCATCACTTTCTCCGGCGCGTGCTTGCGAAACGCCGGACCGTGCTTGGTCCAGTGCACCAGGTCGCGCGACGTGGCGATGGACAGGGTGTCCTTCCGGCCGCTTCCCGTGGCCCGCCAGGTGGTGTAGTTCATGACGTACACGCCTTCCTCGCCTTCGACGACGTGGAGGTCCTCGCAGCCGCCCTCCCATTCGTATTGCTTCCACTCGTCGTTGTCCGGGTACAGGACGGGCTCGGGGCGACGCTTGAAGTGAAGGCCGTCTTCGCTGTACGCCAGGCCGATGCGGCAGGTCCGTCCCCAGCCCAGGTCCGGGCTGCGGTCGTCGGCCCGGTAGAGCAGGTAGACCTTGCCCTCGCGCACCACGGCGGCAGGGTTGTAGACGTTCTGCTCTTCCCAGCGGACTTCCTCGCCCCGGATCGGGCAGCGGAAGCGGGAATCCCGCGTGGGGCGGAGGATCGGCTGGTCGCGCTTGATGAACGGGCCCAGGGCCCAGCCGTCCCTGGGGGCCTGGTCCTGCGCGTCCATGTGGTGCCTCCGCATCTCGGCTGGCGTTTCGGCCGCCCGCAGGGCCGTCGAAAACGCAGCCAGGATCAGCGCAGCCGCGAGGGGCCTGTGTGCCATGTGAAGTCTCCGAAGGAAGACCCGTGCTCGCGGATTCTACTGCGGGGCGACGGCGGAGGCCAGGTCCGTTACGTCAGCGCAAGTTCCGCGGGGCCATCTCCGTCGGATGCGGGGCCATCTCGAATATGTGAGTATTCGGCGACGCGCAGGGGAGTTTCAGCGTCCCCGCCCGCGACGGCCTGGGCAGCCGCCAGGCCCAGCTCTTCTCCTTCAGCTTCTCCAGGGCGCGTGCGGGCAGGGCGCCGTCCTCGACCGTCGCACCGGCAACGGCAACTTCGCCGGCGGCTGTCACCTCCAGGTCCAGGACCACCGTGTCGTTGATGCTGGCGTCCGCCATCCAGTTGCGGATTTCCTGTCCGTATTGCGTCATCAGTCGCGTCTGAAGGCGAGCCGCCTCGTTGGCGGCGTAAGGTGCCGGAGCGGCGGGCACGACGGGGGGACGGGCCGGGGCGGAGGCAGTCGGCTGGCTCCGCGGCACCATCTCGTACACGTGCGTTCGCTTGCAGCCCATGGCGGTGACCAGGATGGTGGCGGCCGCCAGCGAACCGGCCTTGGCCAGCCGCCGCTGGAACACCGGCTGGCGCTTGGGCTCCATCAGGGCCAGGAGCCTGGAGAAGTCCCGGGTGATCCGCTTGTCGAATGCCTCGCGCCGGCGCGAGAGGGCGGCCACGAGCCGGTCGGCCTGGCCTTCCAGGCCCGGGCGGCAGATCTCTCGCAGCAGCTCGACGTTGTTGCGGTTGAGCCGCCCGATCGCCTGGCGGCAGTCGTCGGCCAGGGCGGCTGACCAGCGCCGCGGGAAGAAGTGCCTCAGCAGGTGAAGGTTGTAGTCCACCGTCATGGCCTGGAGGTTGGCCCCGCCGAAGAAGAAGTTGCGCGGCGTGAAGACCTCCCGGAAGACTTCGTAGGACCGCTGCGCGTCGCGATCAGCGATGGCATAGCTGTAGCCCCAGTAGTCGCCCACCAGCCGCCCCTGCTCGGCCAGCCGGCGCTGGATTGGCGTGCCGCCGTACACCTCGACGCGACAGAAGTTCAGCGGCACGTCGCTCTGGGCCTCGATGAAGTCGATGTTGTCGCCAAGGTCCGCCAGCGTGCAGTCCGGCTCGAACATCAGCAGATTGAACGTCACGTGCAGACCCGCCTGGCGGATCAGCCGCAAGGCCTCGTGGTTCTGTTGCCGCTTGATCCCCCGCCCCAGGGCCTTCAGGCCGGCCACCGCGTTGGACTCCACGCCCAGGAACACCCGGAACAGCCCCAACTCCTTCAGCAGGGCCAGCGCGTCGGCGTCGATGCTGTCGGGTCTGGCTTTGATCTGGATGGCGATGCGCCCCACGCCGCGTTCGTCGAGCCGCCGGCGGATCTCGGCGAAACGGTCCAGGTTGGCCTGGCGATCCGGAAGGAAAAAGTTGTCGTCGTGGAAGTTGTAGATTCGCACGCCGCTGTCGTGATAGAGCTCGGCCATCTCGGCGGCCAGGTCGGCGACCCCGCGCTGGCGAAGCCGGGACCCGCCGATGTGCCGGTGCCACGCGCGGATGGAGCAGAAGCTGCAAGCCCCGTAGCATCCGCGGCTGGAAAGGATGTTCGCGATGGGCAAGCCGAGATAGCTGTCGAATCGGTCCTGGCGGGTGGGCCAGGGCAGAACGTCGAGGTTGGTCAGCGGCGGAGCCGGCGGGGTTTCGACGATCTCTCCGTCCGCTCCTGGCAGGACGATCCCGCCCACACCCGCGGGCTCGTGCAGGTGGGCAGCCAACTCCACCATGGCCCGCTCGCCCTCGCCGCGGAGGATGCTGCTGAAGGCCGGCACGTCGCGAAGGAGTTCGCGGGCGTGGAACGAGGCGAAGTGTCCGCCCGCGGTGACGTGCCCGTCATAGCCCCGCTCGCGCAACGCCTGCGCCAGACGGGCGTACTCGCCGGAGCGGGCCGTGAAGACCATGGACATCCCGACGACGTCCGGCCGCCACTGGGCCAGGCAGTCGGCCACCGGCTCGACCTGGCGCGGATCGTGGAAGTCATAGATGCGACAGTCATGGCCGGCCTGCACCAGGCTGGCGTGGATGTATCGCAGGGCGAGGTTCTCCTCCAGTTCGGGCCCGACCAGGGCGATCTTCATGCTCATCGAAAGTCTCCTGCAAGGTGGCCGACGAAAAGGACGGACCGCGTGGCCGCCCCTGTACTACATGACGCACCGCCCGCGGCGAAGTTCCCCGCCGGAGCGGCGCTTGCCCGTTCGGGCGGTTGCCGTGTCCGCCGCCCGCGCGGTTGCACGAGCGTCTGGTTTGGCGGAACTGTCTCGCCCGGGCGGCGGGCGGCGTGCCGATATGAGTGGTAGCCGGACAAGAATCGGATGCCTGTTGCCAGCCAGGCGCGGGTGCAAGTGCAGTTCCTCACGAGGAGTCGACATGCCGGACAACATCCAACATGGTGCAGAACCAAGCGACCGCGCGAAGCGGCTGGCCCGGGCGCGACTCTCGCTGGAGGGTCTGTCGGTGGGAGATGCCTTTGGCCAGGCGTCCTTTGGATTTGGGGCAAACATCGAGTTCGCCCTCCAGCAGCGGCAGTCGCCGCCCGCCCCCTGGCCGTACACCGACGACACGGTGATGGCCCTGAGCATCGTGGAAGAGCTGACCGCCCGCGGCCGGATCGACCAGGACGAACTGGCGGAGCGGTTCGCGGCTGCGTTCCTCGTCGAGCCGGATCGCGGATACGGCCAGACCGCGATGCGCATCCTCTGGGAGATCGCCCGGGGACTCGACTGGCGCGAGGTCTCGCGCGGCGCCTTCGCAGGCCAGGGGTCGATGGGCAACGGCTCAGCTATGCGCGTTGGCCCCGTGGGGGCCTTCTACGCGGACGCTCCCCGGGAGACGGTGCGTCAGGCAACCGCCGCCGCGGAAGTGACGCACATGCACCCCGAAGGCATCGCCGGGGCGATCGCGACCGCCGCCGCCGCGGGGGCCGCCTGGAGAGCGGGCGCGACGGGCGAGCCGGCACGACGCGGAGCGATCCTGGAGGCCGCCATCGACCTGACGCCGCCGGGAGCGGTGCGGTCGGGCCTGGAGGCTGCCGCCCGTCTGCCCGCCGACACAACGGCTGAGCAAGCCGCCGCACGGCTGGGAAACGGAAGCCGGATCACCTGCCCGGACACCGTGCCGTTCTGCGTGTGGTGCGCCGACCGCTACCTCGACAGCTACGAAGAAGCGATCTGGTCCGCCGTCTCCGCCCTTGGCGACAGCGACACCAATTGCGCCATCGTCGGATCGATCGTGGTGATGGCGACGGGTCTTGACGCGATCCCGCGCCCGTGGCTGGCCGCAAGGGAGAGCCTGCCGGCCTTGGGGTGAGGCTGAGGTGACACAGCCGTGGCAGCGCAGCCAGTCGCCACGTCTGCATAAACGCCGCGAGCCCGGTCGGAAGCGTGTCCGGCCGGGCTCGCGGTTTTGTGTACCTGCTCTAGCAGGTGCGTTGTCCTGCTAGCGCAGGCCACCTATACAGTAATGGTCCAAGGATCACCTCCAATCTACGTAGGGTTTTGTCCAACCGTCGTCCCCTAGGGACCGCCGGACTCTTTCTCCCCTGGACGCCTCCAGGGGCCCGATGCCGCCGGTTTCCCGTCGGCCAAGGCGAGCGATGGAGTTCGCACTCGCCTCTGTTCCTACAAATACCATTTCGACAGGGTTCGGTGCAAATCTTCAGGCGGGAATTTTCTTTTTTGTCCGTCGTTGCCGGGGCCGGGCCGCAGGGCCATAATGGGTCGGGCGTTGCTCCATCCGGATCACGTGTCGTCCCTGTCGAGGGAGAAGACCATGAGGAACGAGCGACGATTGGCAATTCTGGTGCTGGCCATCGCGGTCGTGCTGCTGGCGGCGGCCGCGTTGCTGATGTGGTGGCCGGCGGAAACCAAGCAGCCAAAGCCACTTCCGATCCAGACCCAGCCGGCGAAGGGTTCGCGACCGGATCAACCCGGACCGCCAAGAGCGGCTGTGCGATCGGCGGCCGCACCGGGCGGATGGATCGACTATGTCGGCGAGCAGGCCAAGCGCCTGGATAACGACGAGAAGCGAATCGAGGCGTTCGTAACCGAGCAGATCAAGACCGAAGACTACGCCGGCTGCCTGCGCGGCGCGACGGGGACGCTGTGGGCGCAGGCGGGCAACGACGTGGACCGTGCCGTTTTGCGGGAGGCCCTGCTGCGCGCGGCGAAGAAGACGCCGACGACGACCAGGCCGGACGCGCCCTTGATGTCTCGCGTCGACCAGGCCGACTGGGCGGGCCGACTGCCCCCGCCGGACCAGACCCACCGCCTGAAGCTCACCCTCCGTCTGGAGGGCTCCGGCGGCAGCGACCAGGCAAGCGCCGAATGGCCCCTGGCGGAACTCGCGGGGCGAGGCGTGCTGCTGGCGTTTGCGGACGGTCAGGCTGTGTTGGCGAGCGACGAAGGAGAGAACAACGCGAAGCTGGCCGTGGGACGCTGGGCGGACGAGACGCTCTGGCTGGACTGCACGTGGCAGCCGCCGACCGGCGGGGGCCGGACAACCCGCCGCCAGATCTACACGCGGCGATACAGCGAGTATGCCCCCCAGGACGATCCGCGCAACCAGCACGTGATCGTGGTCACCGCGGGCAGCGTGCCGCCGGAGGTTCTCCAACGGGAGCGCAAAGACGCCACCAGTGTTCGCATGCTCACAGTGGGTCGCATGGCATCGGACGACTACCTGATGGTGCTGTCGCACCTGAGCGAGTCGGACAAGGCCCTGGCGGACATAGCCGCCCACTTCAAGACGCGGGCCTACCTGGACTCGCCTCGAATCGTGATCGCGTCGAGTTGTTTCAGCGATCCCAAGACGCGGATGGGCTACCGGGCGATCGATCTGCGACGAAACGAAGTGAAGATCGAGGGCGAACCGAGCGTGCGGGCGGCGGTGGGCATAACCCGATCGGCCATCGAGGGCAGTCTGGAGGCCCAGGTGTTGTCCGACGCGATCGGCCACACGGTGACGGGGGCGATGGAGATCTTCGGCGAGGCGGTCGAACAGGCGATGCCGACAGCCGGGCAGAGGCTGGAGTTCTACTCGTCGAGTCTCGATCGGCTGGCGGGCGAGCCGGCGGGCTCTCGCCTGGCGTTCCAGTTGGACAAGGATCGGCAGGTGGAGCTCGTCACGCCGCACAAGGGGCGGCTGAAGGTCCGATCCATCGCGGAGCACCTCCGCAAGGCGATGGCCTCCAGCGGTATCGATTTCCTCGTGCTGGACGGGCGGGAGTTCGGCCGCGACCTGATCGGCCGGGCCGCCCTGGAACTGGAGACGCTGCTGGGCCCGGCGGCCAGATCCGACGTGAGCTATCGCCCCATGCTGGCGACGAGCCGCCCCGTGGAACAGTCGCTGCCGGTGCGATCGCGGGTGTTTCTGTTCCGCGGCATCTTGCGGCGGACGGTGCTGGAGTGGCAGATCCTCCGCGACGACGGCGACATCGTCTACGAGGCCATCGACCGCTGGGACGAGAAGACCAACAAGGAACATCTCAAGGAACTCAAGTTCACCATCCCCAAGAAGCACGTCGAATCCAGCGACATCCTGTCGCGCGCCTACAGCCAGACCCGCTACGACCAGGGCGCCATGAGCCTGATGGCCAGCCGCAAGGTCCACCGCGAGCTGGTCGAGAACGGGCAGACAGTGGTCCGCGTCATGAAGGCGGACCGCTCGCTGACCAAGCCCATCCGCCTCTATCTCTGCGGGCGGCATCCACTGCCCGTCCGCGTCAACACGGAGGTGAGGCTCATGCCCTTCCTGATGGCCGCCGGCGGCTGGGACGCGGACGACCCGCCCAAGCTGGAGTTCGGAAAGACGCCTCGGATCGACGACACCGACAAGACGCCGCTGAACCAGTGGATCATCATGGACGACCCGCGCTATCCCCTGCTCCAGGGACTGGGCGCCAGCTTCCAGACCGACATGCCCGGGCGAGTGGTGTCGCGCCATACGGGGATCGGGGTGGCCGGCGCCGAGGTGCGGGTGGAAGAGACGGGCCAGACTGCCCGCTCATGGGGCGACGGGCAGTTCAGCCTGGGCTTCTTTCCGGTCCCGCTGGGCCCGGCCACGCTGGCGGCGTCGGCCAAGGGGTACAAGCCAAGCCGGACCACGGTGAACCTGGCCGACCCGGCCATGCACCCGCTCACACTGGAACTGGAACCGCTGCCGCCGAGCAACCGGTTCGTCCTGGTGCGGGCGCAGAATGCCGACAAGCGACTGGCCGAGTTGAAGACGACCGACCGCGTGCGGGACCTGATCCGCCTGGCGTTGGCCGACGCGCCCCACCTGGCCGCCCTGGCGCCCGTCGAGCCCTCGCCGCTGGGACCCGTCCGCGTTCACGCCTGGCTGCTGCTGGACCCCAGGACCTTCCACATCACCGCCGTCACCGAAGACGGGCTGCACGGGGCAAGCTTCGCCGGTGCCATGGCCGCCGACTGGGCCAAGAACGCGGGCAAGGCAGCCGTCGTGCCGGGCCTGGCCAGCCCGTACGAGACGCAGACGGGGGTGATCAACTACTACTCGGGGCACATCGCCGCCTGGTACGTGTACTCGGCGGGCAAGCTGGACGCGATCTCCCGGATGATGGACGGAGAGGAGTTCGAGGACCTCGGACACGCCCACGCGATGGGTCTGGCCAAGCGATTCCTGGCCGGGCTGAGTCCGGCGATGGAGGGCCTGACGGGCCTGGCGGTGGAGGAGTTGGGCGGCATCTCGGGCGACCAGTTCAAGGCGGGCTTCCTGGACGCCCTGGCGTTCTTCGACTCGCATCCGGGCTATCGCGGGCGGTAGGCTTCGCCGGTTGGGGGCAAGAATGCGAGCCAGGTCGCGTTTGGTCAGGAGTCACGCATCCATTCCAATCGCCTCGTCGGCAGCGGCCGGAGGCAAGGAGAGACTATGAGTCACGACACGTTCAGGACCACCCGCCGGGGCCTGCTGAAGACGTCCGCGGTTGCAGCAGCGTTCACCATCGTCCCGCGTCACGTGCTGGGCGGGCCCAACCAGCCTCTGCCGCCCAGCGAGACGATCGGCGGCGCGCTCATCGGCTGCGGCGGGCGCGGGCCGGGCACCTTCGGCGGGCTGGGGCCCAAGGAAGTCGTCCGCAAGCTGGCCGAGTGCGACGTCAAGTTCGTGGGCAAGGCCGACAACCAGCGATACTACACCGACTTTCGTCGGGTGCTGGAACGCAAGGACATCGACGTGGTGGCCATCGCCACGCCCCCCCACTGGCACGCGCTGATCTCGATCGCGGCCATGGAGGCGGGCAAGGACGTGCTCTGCGAGAAGCCCATGACCCGGTTCATCGCCGAGGGGCGGGCGGTCGTGGAAGCCCAGGACCGCTACAAGCGGATCTTCCAGATCGGCACGTTCGGACGGTTCGGGATGGCCAAGTCCGAGCGCAGCCGCGAGAACCACAAGGTCATGGCCAGCGGCCTGCTCAAGAAGAGCCCGGTGGTGCACATCAAGAAGGGCGGGCTGAAAGTGGTGCAGTGGAGCGGCATCGTCAACGCCAAGCCGCAGCCCGTGCCGCCCAACCTGGACTGGGACATGTACTGCGGGCCCTCGCCGCTCCGCCCCTTCCACCCCCACCGCCATGGCGGGACGCACCGCGGCTACTGGGACTACGAGGGCGGCGGCCTGTGCGACATGGGCCAGCACCACTTCGACCCGCAGCAGTGGCGCTACGCCAAGGACTTCACCAGCCCCGTCGAGATCAACGTGAACACTCCGCCGGCCCACCCGGAGGCATCGGCCGTCTGGGGCTGGGTCGAGCTGATCTACGCCGACGGAACGACTTTCGTCATGGACAGCACCGAGTGGGGCAAGCCCTACGACAGGAAGCCCGCCCACGACGACGCCCGCCTGAGCGACCTGTCGCCCGAGGACGCCGCGAAAGTCAAGGCCATGCCCGACCCCGAGCCGCTGGTGAGCTTCCCCGAGGCCGTCAAGACCCGCAAGCGCGCCGGCGGGCACGCCGAATCCTCCCACCGCGCGGTCTGCATCCTGCACCTGGCCAACATCGCCATCCGCATGGGGCGAACCATCCGCTACGACCCGGTCAAGGAGCAGATCATCGGCGACGAAGAGGCCAACCGACTGGTCAGCCAGCCTATGCGGGCGCCGTGGCATCTGTAGTGTGCCCAATGCGAGTCGCGAGGAACGACTAACACCAGAGAGACAATCCCATGAACCTGGACCAACTGAAAGCCAAGCTCGAACAGATGCCCACCCCCGACAAGAGGGGACTCTACTCCCAGATCGACAAGGACAAGGTCGAGCAGGCCGTCGCGGAGATCTTCCAGGCCGGGCCCGAGGCCTGGACGCTGCTGATCGACCAGATCGTCGAGCCGACCGTCGGCGGCGACCACGGCGCCCGCTACGCCCTGCACGTGCTGGGGCTGCACATCTCCAAGCTCCACGACGCGGAGGCCAGAAAGAAGTTCACGGCTGCCCTGGCCCGCCCGCTGGGCGGAACCAAGCCCAAGCCCGTCCAGGCCTACCTGGCCCAGGAACTGTGGTACTTCGGCCTGCCCGACGCCCTGGCCGTGCTGGCCAACCTGCTCGACGACGCCGAACTGTGCGACCCTGCCGCCTTCGCCATGATGGCCCATGAGGGCCAGGCCGCCCCCTTCTTCCGCCAGGCCCTGCCCCAGGCCAAGGGCAAGTGCAGGCGAATGATCGTTCAGTGCCTGGGCCGGCTTCGAGACGCACAATCGGCCGACGAGATCGCCAAGTCCGCCGGGGACGAGGACGTCGAAATGCGGCAGGTGGCGGTGTGGGCGCTGGCGAATATCGGCCAGCCGTCCGCCGCCGACACCGTTCTGAAGGCCGCCCAGACGCCCGAGGGCTGGGAGCGAACCCATGCCGCCAAGTGCTGCCTGCTGCTGGCCGAACGACTGATCGCCGCGGGCAGGAAGGACGACGCCGCCCGCCTGACGACGTACCTCAAGGAAAGCCGCACCGACAAGACCGAGAAGTACATCGCCGAGGCGGCGGGGAGGATCAAGTAACTCAGGCGCCTGCCGGCAGGCAGGTTCCTGCCTGAGAACAGAAACCGGATGGGCCCTCCGCGTCGGAGCATGTGCACGATTCCAAGTCGCAGGCAAAGACCTGCCTTCCTCAACCAGACCGGTCTCCCGGCAGGCAGCCGACGGCTGACAGCCCGCCGTAGAACAGGCGGCAGGCGACGGGGCGGTTGGCATCAAACGGGGCGCGACAAGACTGGCGAAACTTCCTCCGGGGTTGTGCGTTAATGCTCTACGCGTTCCAGGTGAGTGAAGCATGCGAGTAAAGGACACCAAGCTGTGAAAGCGAAGACTCTCAGAGGCGTCTGCGGGGCAGTGATTGCCATGGCGGTCGGAGCATCGACTCTATGGGCGGCCAAGAAGCCGGCCGTGCCGGAAGTGGAATTGAACCCCGCCGGACAGAGACTGTTCGCGCGCTACTCGGATCAACTCAAGGCCTTGCAGGCTCAGATTGAGAAGGCCCTGCCGAAGGTGGATGAGCAGCAGAAAGCCGCCTTCCTGAAGGCGTATCAGGGCGAGGCGGCGGCGATGGCGGCCGCACAGAAGGCGATGCACGCCCAAGTCAAGAGCAAGGACAAGGAGGCGGCGGCAAAGGCGTACCGTGCCGCCAAGGAGGCCCTCGCGCAGGCGGCGACGAATGCGCAGGCGCCGGCCAGTGCCATGCTGACGGGTTTGGAGAAGTTCCTGGCCAGCGACAAGCTCGACACGCCACTGGCGAAATACGTCGTTCTGGCCGAGGCCACCCCGCGCGGCCTGGCGGAGTTCGCCCAGCAAGGCCCGCAGGAGGAGGCCCTGGTCGAGAAGCTGCTGGCGGATGCCGACCTGATGAAGCAGATGGTCGCCGCGGACGGCGCCAAGGGCGGCAAGTACGGCCAGGCGATGAAGATCTACACCGACATCCAGAAGGCCGGCGGGAAGGCCAAGAGCGGCAATCTGCAGCGGCTGGCACTGGGCATCAGCCTGGAGCATGCGGTGCCGATCAAGCAGAGCAACCCCAAGGCACAGACCGACGCGCCCGCCACCGTGGACCCGGTGAAGCGGTACCAGCATTACGAGAAGGCGTTCCTGGATGGCGAGTTGGATCCCGGCTTCAAGGACCTGACCGTCTGGGAGTATCGAATGGCCGTTGACGGCGACGAGCCGGACAGCATTCTGGCCTGGGGGCGTCAGATGCTCCGGAACTACCGGCCCGACCATGTCTCCACTGCGGACTATCGCTGGCGTTATGTAGCCGCCGTCAAGACGGAAGTTCAGTACGGGTCGCAGAATGTGAAAAACGACCTGCCCACGCTTCAGAATTACCAGAACATCATCATGAACGGCGGGGTGTGCGGTCGACGCGCGTTTTTCGGACGGTTCGTCCTGCGATGCTTCGGCATCCCGACCGTGGCTCGTCCCCAGACCGGCCATGCCGCTCTGTGTCATTGGACGCCCGACGGGTGGGTGGTCTGCCTTGGCGCCACCTGGGGGTGGGGCCGGATCGAGAGAGACTCGGACCTCGATTTCCTGGCGATCACGCAGGCCAGGAAGGTTGAGGCGGCCTACCCGCAGGTGCAGCGGGCCCAGTGGATCGGCGCGGCCCTTGGCGAGAAACGGGCCTTCGGTTTCCACGCCGGGGCGAGCGGCTTCTGGAATGGCGTGGCGCTCTACCGTCAGCGGGCGATTATTGAAAAGGCCAAGACGGTGACGCTGGCTGCGGTGGGCGAGGACATCGGCGAGGCGAATGAATCCAAGGAGAAGGAGATCGTCAAGGCGGCGACGATCGCCGACGCGGACAAGAAGATCACCATCGCCCGGGACGGGGCGATCACGATTCCGGCTTCGGCGTGCAGCAAGCCGACAAAGAGCACGGGGAAGATCGTCTTCATGAAGAGCAGCCTGGGTGGGATGCAGTTGCACTACAGCCGGACGGGCGGGGCGGAGGCATTCGAATACACCTTCGAGGCGCCGGCAGCCGGAACATACGCGCTCAGCGCGCGGGTGGTGACCACCAGCGCCGACCAGCACCTGCTGGTCGCTTCCAACGACGCCAAGGAGCCGATCGACATCGCCGTGCCCTTCACCGTCGGCATGTGGGACAAGACTCCCCCGGTGGAGGTCTCGCTGGTCAAGGGCCGGAATGTCCTTCGCTTCTCGCGAAACGAGCCGGTCAAGGGACTGACCATCAAGGACTTCACGTTGACGCCGGTGAAGTGAAGGTTGGCCCGCCAGCGGAAGGCGGCCCTGGGCGGGCGGCTCGGGCACTTGCCTGCCGCAGGCAGGTCGGCCGGGCGATGCCCCAGGCCGGCGGGATCGGGGTGCCCGGTCGCATGCATGTCGCAAAATAGCTAGGCAGAAGTCGCATTTCGTAGTAGCGTATTCCGCAACTATTCCCGGGCGCGTGCGTTTGTGCTCTGTGTCCCAGTGTGCCGCCAGATCTGAATCGGCATCGAAGTCGATCGGTTACGCGAAGAAGGAGACAAGGATATGAAGACATTGCACGTGAGAGCAGCGGTGGTGCTGACCGCCCTGGTGTCGTTCGCCCTGGCCGTCCAGGCCGCCGAGGCGCCGAAGGATCTGCCTCGTCCGGACGGCAAGGAAGCGGACATGAGCAAGCCCGTCCAGGTCTACATCCTGATGGGCCAGTCCAACATGGTCGGGGCCGGCAGGATCACCGGCGACAAGGACGGTACGCTGGAGAACGCGGTCAAGACCAAGAAGAAATACCCCTACCTCGTGGACGACGCCGGCAAATGGACCGAGCGAAAGGACGTCCGCAACGTGCGCGTCATGGGCAGCGGAACCGGCGCCATGAAGCAGTTCAACAATGAATGGATGACCATCAAGGGCAAGTCCATCGGCCCGGAGTTCGGCATCGGGCACTACGTGGGACATTTCACGGATGCGCCCGTGATGATTCTCAAGAGCTGCATCGGCAACCGCAGCCTCGGCTGGGACCTCCTGCCGCCGGGCAGCAAGGGCTACGAGTTCCAGGAGAAGGACAAGAAGACCGGAGAAACGAAGACCTTCGTCTACGCCGGCTATAAGGAATCGCCGTCCAAGTGGGAAAAGGGCACCGAGCCCAAGCCGATCACCTGGTACGCCGGGATGCAGTACGACGGCGACGTCGCCAACGCCAAGAAGGTGCTCGAGGAGCTCGACAAGTACTACCCCGGGGCCAAGGGGTACGAGATCGCGGGGTTCTTCTTCTGGCAGGGCGACAAGGACCGCTACAACGAGGCGCACGCCAGCCACTACGAGCAGAATCTCGTCCACTTCATCAAGCAGTTGCGCAAGGACTTCAACGCCCCCAACGCGAAGTTCGTCATCGCCACCCTCGGCCAGACCAAGAAGGGCGCCGAAGGCAACGAGGGGAAGATCCTCGAGGCTCAGCTCGCCGTCGACGGCAAGAGCGGCAAGTACCCGGAGTTCAAGGGCAACGTCGCCACCGTCTATTCCAACCCCTTCTGCCACGGCGGCGCCTCCAACGGCCACTACGGCGGCAACTCCGAAACCTACATGGACGTCGGCGAAGCGATGGGCCGGGCCATGGTGGAGTTGATTCAGGCAGGCGGCGGCTCGTCCAAGTGAGCCACGTCCGCCGCGCGACACCGCCGTTGCGAGGATATTGGTGAACAATGCCGCACTCGGGGCCCGACGGAGCGGGCCTGGGGGGCTTTGGCGGCTTTCCGCCTTTGGTACCGGTCTCTGAATCGCGGGCAGGAGCCTGCCGCGGGCAGCGAGCCGTGGGCGTCAGCCTCCGAGCATCGCGTAGAGCACGACGTTGGCGGCCAGGCGGCGGGCGTCGTCGCGGGCGAGAGAGACAGCCCCGTAGATGGGCACGCCGTCCAGCCCGCTCGTCACGCCGATCTTGCTGAACACCACCGCGACCCGCCCGTCCAACTCCACGCCGTAGAGCTTGAGGGCCTTGTTGCGACCCAGGAGTTGCTCGGCCTGGGGGGAGTAGTTGACTTCCCGGACGTCGCTGCCGGCCCCTCCGCCCAGGCTGCCTGTCAGCAGGGGATGGGTCGCGGGCAGCTCCTTGTAGGCGTCGGCGAAGGCGGACTTCAGCATCGCGTCCACCGAATCGGCGAAGGGCTTGGCCCCGATAGCGGAGTCCGCGAACAGCGTGCCGCCCCGCTGGAGGAACTTCTTGAGCCGCGCGATCTTGTCGGCTGACAGGCCCGGCTCGCCGCTGCCGGTCATCCACAGCACGGAGACGTTGTCGGGCACGTCCTGGGCCAGGTCCACCGCCGGGACCTCCAGCACGCCGAAGCTCAGCGCGTCGGCCAGCACGTCGCTCAGGCGCCCCAGCGCCAGCGGGCAGGCGGACCAGCCGCCCTCGTGCTTGACGCGGGCGATGACCACGCCCCGTTTCGGGGCGGGTCGCTTGGGCGCGGCGGGCTTTCTGGCGGCCAGGCGCCCCGGCAGCAAGCCGGCGGCGCTGTAGTGGACCAGGTTGCCGGCCAGTTCGAACAGGCCCCGCGACTTGGCCAGGGCGTTGCGATGCCACGCCTCGGCCAGATTCGACGACACGATCAGCACCCGGACGCGGGCCGAGTCGCTGATGGCGATCACGCCCGGGGGCTTCTCCTGCACCTTGTAGTGCAGGCTCCAGAGCGGGTGGGCGTCGTCGAGCGGGACGGCCTGCATTTCGTACTTGCCCAGCAGCGAAGTAAAGAACGCCTTGGCCTTGTCGGCCGACGGCGCCGCGGAGACCAGGATCGTCCCACCGTTGAGGACGTAGTCGCTCAAGGCCGGCGCGGGCAGCGCGGCGAAGTCGGTCTGGGCGGAGGCGGGGATGTAGAGCACGGGGGCCTCGCCCAGCAGCGCAGATGAGACGGACTTCATCTCCACCCGCTGCCACCCCACCGGTTGGCTCTGCCCGGCCGACATCCAGGCGGCGAAGTTGGCGGCGTCCAGAGGGTGGTCCTGGTCCAGGTCGGCGCCCTCCAGGCGGTTCATCGCGATCGGAGCGCCGCCCCGCAGCAGCGTCAGCAGGGCGAAGCACGTCCGCACCACGTCGCTCTTGGCTTCGGCCGACGCGTGCAGGGCGGGCTCGGCCCAGCCGCCATCGCTTCGCTGGCGAGCCAGCAGGATAGCGGCGGTCTCCGGGTACCAGTCGTGGGCGCCGCAGGTCCTCAGGCCCCACGCGCCGGCAGCGCGGGCGAGCTTCCAGTGGTAGAAGTACACCCACTCCTCGCTCTTGCTCCAGGCCCACCCGGGCATGTTGGCGACGGAGAAGTTCTTGCCCAGCCAGTCGATGCCCTTATAGGCAGCCGCAGGAGAAAACGCCCGGGCGTCGGCGCCGTTGGCGGCAAGCCGGGCGCCGATGGCCGCATAGCAGGCCAGTCCGGCCGCTGTCATCGACCCGTGGCTGGTCCCCCGCAGACGGATGATGTTCTTGCCGGGCGGCTCGTATCCCCAGCCGCCGTCGGCGTTCTGGCTCTTCTCCCAGAACTCGCGGGCCCGCACCCAGACCTCCGGCTTGACCGGCGCGCCCGCCGCAGCCGCGTCGGCCAACGCCAGCACCGCCATCTGCGTATTGGAGGAGTCGGTCCAGTCCTGGCGGAGCTTGGTGGTCGGGTGGTCCGGACCGTAGCCCCACCCGCCGTTGGGCATCTGCAGGTTCGACAGGACGGCCACGTCCTTCTGGAGCGCCTGGGCGTACTGGGCCTGGTCCAGGCGGGCGTACACCATCACCCGCACGGCCCGCACGTACGTGGTCTGGGGGTCTTCCTTGGCCAGCGCCTGCAGGGCGGCGGTCAGCACGGGCTGGCCCACGTCCTCGCCCGCGCTCAGCGCCGTCAGCAGGACCAGGGCCTCGACCCCGCCGGAGTGGCGGCGGTCGAACTGGGTATCCCAGCCCGCATCCTTGCGGGCGGTATAGATGTACTTGAGGCCCCGTTGGACCGACTGCGCGATCTGCCCGTCGCTGACGGCAGCCGGGGCAGCCGGCGCCCGACCCGCGACTATGGCCAGCGCCAATGCCGCCGCGACGATCGCCTCGCGGAATCGCTTGCTCACACCATACATGCTCAGCCCTTTGGGGGATCTACAGTCAGCCCTGGGCCCCGCGCCGTCGCCGGCACGGGACCGGGACTACTATATCAGAACGGCGGCAGTCGCGCCAATCATTGTCGATGAACGATTATCGAATGTCAGATTTGCGCTCCCGTTCGTTGCCATACACATCGCAAGCCTGTAGAATGTGTATACGAGGTGCTGGACATGGCCAAGCGAACGAACGTGGTGTTGGACGAAAAACTGGTCAAGGAAGCCAAGCAGCACACCGGGGCTGCCACGACCCGGGAGGTGGTCGACCTTGGATTGCGGGAACTGGTGCGGCAAGGCAGGCAAAAGGGGATTCGCCGACTGCGAGGAAAGGTGGACTGGGTAGGCGATCTGGACGAGATGCGGCGGAGCCGCTTTGAAGAGTAAGCCGCCCTGGGGCGGAAAGGCACTGAATGATCCTGGTCGACTCCAGCGTCTGGATCGATTACTTCCGAGATCGAGACTGCGCACAAGTCCAACGGCTGGAGAAGGCGATGGATGCCGGAGAGCAACTGGCCGTGTGCGGCATCATCCTGACCGAGGTCCTCCAGGGCATTCGCACCGAAGGCCAAGCCAAGAGTGTGATGCTCGAATTGCGCCCGTTGCGATACCTCCCGCTTCGTCGGTTGACGTACATGGAGGCCGCGGCGCTCTATCGAAAGGCCAGATCACGAGGACTGGTGGTGCGGAAGACGGCCGACTGCGTCATCGCCGCCTGCGCTATCGCCCACGGGGCGGAGATTCTCACCAGCGACGCCGATTTCTCCAAGATCGCCGCCGTCAGCAAGCTCAAGTTGGTCAGGGTGTGAGGACGGTCCTCGCAGGCGCCATTCCTGTTCGCCTAGGGCTTTCGGCTCACTATTTTCGAACCGCCTGGCGGATCTCGATGAGCCGCTTCATGACGTTCGAGCAGTCGCCCTTCCAGGTGTTGGTGCCGAAGCAGTCGTGGAGCTGGCGGTAGAGGGCGTACAACTCGCGGTAAACCGCGTGGGCGGCGGGATTGGGCTTGAAAACCTTGGGCTTCAGGCCGGTCATCGCCGCCTGGGCGGCGGCGAAGTCGTCATAGCCGCCGGCGGCCTTGCCCGCCACCACAGCGCCCGCGATGGCCGAGCCCAGCGCGCACGTCTGGGCCGACCGGGAGATCTTCATCGGCCGGCCCGTCACGTCGGCGTAGATCTGCATCACCAGCGGGTTCTTCTCGGCGATCCCGCCGCAGTTGACCACCTGCTCGACCTTGATGCCGTACTCCTCGAAGCGGTTGATGATGGTCAAGGCGCCGAAGGCCGTCGCTTCGATCAGGGCGCGGTAGATCTCGGCCGGCGTGGTGTAGAGTGTCTGTCCGACCAGCAGGCCGGTGAGACGCTGGTCGACCAGGATGGTGCGGTTGCCGTTGTTCCAGTCCAGCGCCAGCAGGCCCGAGGCGCCGCCCTTGAGGGCGGCAGCCTGCTGCGTCAGGGCCTCGTGGCTGCCGGCCTTGCCGCCAGGGCGGATGTAGTTGACGAACCAGTTGAAGATGTCGCCCACGGCCGACTGCCCCGCCTCCAGGCCCCAATGCCCCGGAAGGATGGACTGGTAGACGATGCCGCACAGCCCGGGGATGTCGGCGATGGGCCCGGGCGGGGCCACCATCATGTCGCACGTGCTCGTGCCGATGATCTTGACCAGCGTTCCGGGGGCAATGCCCGCCCCGACCGCCCCGAGGTGGGCGTCGAACGCGCCGACCGCCACCGGGATCCCCGCGGGCAACCCGGTCTTGTCGGCCCACTCGGCGGTCAGCCCGCCGGCCGGGCTGTTGACCGCCTTGGCGTGGTGGGGCAAGTGGCTCCACAGCCGCCCCAGCCGACCGTCCAGGCGCGACAGAAACTCCGCGTCCGGGTACCCCCCCCACTCGTCGTTGTACATCGCCTTGTGCCCGGCAGCGCACACGCCGACCGTGAGCCTGTCCGGCGCTTGCGTGCCGGTGAGCATGGCCGGGATCCAGTCGGCGATCTCGACCCAGGAGTGAGCGGCCTCGAAGACCTTGGGGCTGGTTCGAAGGCAGTGGAGGACCTTGCTGAAGAACCACTCCGACGAGTACCGCCCGCCGCAGCGGGCCAGGTACTGCGGGCGGATCTCGCCCGCCAGACGGGTGATCTCTTCCGCCTCGGCCACGGAGGTGTGGTCCTTCCACAGCCACGCCATGGCCGCCGGATTCCTGCCGAATTCCTTGCGGAACGCCAGGGGCATGCCCGCGGAGTCCACCGGCAGCGGCGTGCTGCCGGTCGTGTCCACGCCGATGCCGATCACCTGCTCCGGCTTGAACGACTTGACGCTCTTCCTGGCCGCGGCCAGCGCCGACTTGATGGTCTTCTCCGCTCCCACGAGATAGTCGCCCGGGTGCTGGCGGGCCAGGTGCGGGTCGTCGCTCAGGATCACCCCCTGCGTGCCATGGGCGTAGTTCCACACGGCCGTGCCGACCTCTTTGCCGTTGGCGACATTGACGATCAACGTGCGGACGGAATTGGTGCCGTAGTCCAGGCCGATCGCGTACTTGGGCATAGTCAGATTCCTTTTTGCTGTGCAGATTCTGCTCGTGAGCGGTATCGTAATTCCCCCAGAGGACAGAAGCAATCCGCATTGAGCGGCCCGCGTTCGGCGAAGGACCTATGAAACGAGCCAGCACCAAGAAGCCGTCACCCGCCAAAGGGAAGAAACCGTCATCCGCAGACGCGGATCAGACGCCCCCCGACCCCCTCGTGTACTGCACCTTCCGTTGCCCGCACAGCGACTTCCCCCCCGCCGACGCCGCGGGCATCTGTCGAACCATGGCCGCGGTCTACTGCAAGAAACTCAAGACGCTGGTGGACAAGAACACCCCTTGTCGTTGGAGGAAGAACCCCAAGGTCCGCGGGTAGGGCGACCGAACGCGCCAGCTTGCTTCTTCGCAGAACCGCTTATTTCCCCAGTTCGATCCGCTGGCGATGGTCCCAGATCTCCAGGTACTTGCGGGCCCCGCAATAGGGCGGATTGATGTTGTTGTCGGGGTCCTCGATCAACTCGGTATGCCCATCGACGTAGCCCGTGCTGCCGGCGTTTTCGTGACGGACGCCCGCCACGCCTTCGCGGTAGCGGTCCGGGCCGGCATAAGGCCAGAACAGCGAGATGGTGCAGCCGTAGTCGGCCCCGCCTGAGGTCTTGACGTTGCTGTCGGCGACCATGAGGCACAAGCCCGGCTCCATAACCTCGCTCATGCGCGTGTCACGATACATTGGGATGTTCGTGCCATCGAGCTCCCCTTGCCGGTTGAGCTGGTGCGAGCCGCCCAGGAACCACATGTTGTACCCGTAGCCGTTATGGTGCCCCGT
Source organism: Planctomycetota bacterium (assembly GCA_022705325.1). Classification (GTDB taxonomy): domain Bacteria; phylum Planctomycetota; class Phycisphaerae; order SM23-33; family SM23-33; genus MWDR01. Next base: position 32,502 of record JAKJER010000030.1, read on the forward strand.
CCAGGCCCAGTCCCACTGGGCGCCGTAGTCGATCTGCTTGCCCTCGATGGCCGGGCATCGCCCCAGTCTCTCCCGCGAGCCGTACGCGTAGACCGCGCTGAGCCACGTGTTCTCCACGTTCTGGTCGATCTGCCCTCCGCCGTGACACGTGGGAAAGATGTTCTGGTGGTCGGCTGTGTACGCGAGCAACGCGATCGCGTACTGGTGGAGGTTGTTGCAGCATATCACCCGTTTGGACAGGACGTGCATTCGTCGGACCGAGGGGCTGAGGATGGTGAGCAGGATGCCGATGATCGCAATGACCACCAACAACTCCACCAGGGTGAATCCGCGTCCTTTTTGGCGCGTACTCATAGGTCGCCGTTCCACGGAGTATCATAACACTTCACCTTGGTCCAGACAAGGCCTGCAGGAAATACCATACGGTCCGGGAGGGCCCGCGGCGGGTGGAGAGAGAGGCTGGGCGCCTGGCGAACGTTCGCTCTTGCAGGAAGGCGTCAGGCACGACGCGCGAGGGACGGGCGATCTTCGGCCACGACACGGCGCTCGCTGCCGCCGGCCAGCCGCTCCAGCAAGGCAAGGTACTTCCCCGCCAGCGCCTGGCGGTCGTAGTGGGCGGCGGCGTGACGGTAGCCGGCTTCGCCCATTGCTTCCATCCGTCGCGGCTGGCTGCGCAGGGTGTCGAGGGCCTGGATGAACGAGTCGGGGTCTTCCGGCTCGGCGAACAGCCCCGCCCCCGCGCCTTCCACCAGCCGGCGGGCCACCCCGTCGATGGCCACGATGATCGGACGCTTGCACGACATGTAGTCGAAGACCTTGTTGGGGTAGACCGTGCGGAAGGTGTCGTTGCGCATGAGCACGGCCGTGCACACGTCCGACGCGTTGATGAAGTCGGCCACCTGCTCCTTGGGCACGCCGTCGTGGAAGACGACGTTGTCCAGCCCGCGGCGGGCGGCGTCGGCCTGGAGGTTCGGCTTCTCCATCCCGTCGCCGACCAGCAGGAATCGCACGTCCGGGTGCGTGGTGCGGATGCGCTCGGCGACGTCCAGGAGCTGGCCCAGGCGATTGGCCCGCCCGTGGGCGCCGAAGTAGCTGACCACGAAGTGCCCGTTGAGGCCCAGGCGCCGGCGGACGGCGTTGTCCTTGGGGCCGGGCGACATGAGGTCGAGGTCCGCGCCGTTGGGGATCATGCTGATCCGCCGGCGGGGCACGCCCTTCCGCTCGACCAGGGCCTGCTCGAACGCCGGCGTCAGGACGTTGATCCAGCTCGCGCGGCGATAGGCCAGTTCTTCCAGGCGATAGCTCAGGTAGATCAGCGGGCGGCTCTTGAGCACTCCCGTGTCCACCGCGCTTTCGGGCCAGAGGTCGCGGACCTCGAAGACGGCCCGGCAGCCGTGCCACAGCGACAGCAGCCACATCGTCACCGCCACCGTCAGCGGCGGACTGGTCGCCACGATCACGTCCGCCTTGCCCGCGCGGAACATCCCGGCCAGCGTCGAGGAGAAGGCGAAGCTCAAGTACGCCCAGAACCGCCCCAGGAAGCTGCGGTTGTACGACTCGCTCACGTGACAGCGATAGACGGTCACGCCGGGACCGTCTTCCTCCCGCACGACGAACCGGCCTTTGTAGGCCGGGGCCTTGCGCCCGGTGGCGTAATGCACCATGCCGGCCAGCACGGTCACCTGGTGTCCCCGCTCGGCCCAGTAGCGGGCGAACTGGTTCCATCGCGACCCGCCTGAGTCGTCCTTGCCCAGATAGTATTGGTGAAGGACGAGAATGTTCATGCTCCGACCTCCACGCCGGGAGCCGTTGCCTCGGTGGTCATCCCCTGTTCCCATTCGTGCTCATAGTCGTACTGCGCCAAGTCCCAGCGGGCCTCGCGGTCCATCCGGCGCATGCCCGACAGGACCACGCTGGAGACCACCGCGACGAACATCGCGATGTTGCTGGGGCTGGTAAGCTTGCTCTCGAAGAAGCCCGCCGCCAGGTTCGCCATCACCAATCCCAGCATCAGGCGGGCCAGGTCGCTGATGTCGCTGAAGGGGCTCCTCACGATCAGCCGCAGGGCCAGCACGCCCATCAGGATGAAGGCGCCGGTATAGAAGATGATGCCCACCAGCCCGCCCTCGAACCAGGTGGAGAGGTACGCGTTGTGGAAGCCGAACTCCAGGCTGCTGCTGCCCATTCCGTTGCCCAGCCAGGGACTGGCCAGACACAGGTCCACTGCCCGGTCCCAGAGGTCGGAGCGGCCGGTGGTGTCCAGCGTGAGGAACCGCCGGTGGATGAACTCGGCCTGGTCGGGCATGAAGTTCAGGACGACGGCGACCAGACTGACGCCCAGGATCAGCAGCAAGGTGGCGATGGCGATCTTCTTGAACCCCAGGCGCGCCAGTAGGGGCAGGCAGCCTACGAACCCCGCCAGCGTGCCCGTCCGCTGCCCGCTGAGGATGCAGAGCATGCCGGTGCAGACGGCGATGAAGATGCAGTACCAGCGCCAACTCCGTAGATGCGGACTCATCGCTCCCCAGACAGCCGTCGGCAACAGCAGCCCGCCGGTCAACACGAACAGCGGGGCCGAGCTGCTCGCGCCGGAGAACCGCACCCCCTGCCGCAGCGAGCCCAGCGAGACCAGGCCCAGCATCACGTACAATCCCCCGCCCAGCAGGAACAGCTTCAGCAGGCGATACACGTCATCCAGGGTGCGAAGGTGGTCGGCCGTCGCGGCGGCCATCGGCAGCGTCGCCACCAGCATCAGCAGGCCCGTCTGAATCGACCACAGCGCCACGGGCGAAAGCGGAGCTGTCAGCAACCCGTAGGCGGCGTACACGCTCAGCATGACCGCGGGCAGCCCGGGCAAGCGGGCGCCACGAACGGCGGTCAGGGCGATCAGCAGCATTACCACCCACCGCAGCAGCGTGCTGCCGGCGTCGATGGCGGGAACGGCAAAGCCCGAGAACATGAGCAGGAACAGGTACGCGCCCAGGAGGATCATGCGCTTGCCCGTGACCGCCAGGGCCAGCAACCCCAGCAGCAGCGCAAGGACGGCCACCAGCCCCAGGGGGCCGGCACTGTCCATGAAGCCCGAGATGCGTCCGAACAGGTCCATGCGCAAAGCGCAGGCGCGATGCCTGCTGTTCTTTTCATCGGACGGGCAAGGGCGGCATGTGAGTAGCGCCGCCTGGCAGTCCGTTGAAGAATGGGCTTTGTCGCAAGGGCGCGGCATTTTGCCGAGCACCCAGGAGCGGAAGCGAGGGCAAATCCAAGCGATTTGTCGAGCTTTCGCGACGCCGGAGCGCAGGCAAAAGGCCCGCCCGCAGCAGAAGCGGCTACTTCAATGGGCTGCTAGATGCGGGAACAGAGCCCCTGGTCGAATTCGGGCATGGGCCGGCGGCCGGCAATGCCCAGGCACAGCTCCGCCAGCCGGTCGGAGGAAGCTTGCGGGCGATACGCCTCTATCCGCCGCCGCCCGGCCCGCCCCATCGCCCGGGCCCGCTCCGGTCGGTCCAGCAACTCCTTCAGACGGCGTTCGAGGTCGTCGCGGGACTGGTTGGCGAACAGCAGGCCCGTGGAGCCCGGCTCGACCAGCATCCCCGCCCCCACCGTTTCGCTGCAGACCACGGCCAGGGCGTGTTCCATCGCCTCATTGACCACCGCGCCCCATCCCTCGAACCGGCTGGGCAGGACCAGCACGTCGGCCGCCTCGTAAAAACGCCTGAGGTCCTCGCGCGGGACCGCGCCGGCAAAGACGACCCGGCCGCCCAGCCCCGCCGCAAGGGCTTGGGCCTCTAGCGTTTCGCGCTGGTCGCCCGCGCCCACGAGTGTCATGGTCCACTCCCGCCGCGCCAGGTCCGGCCGGGCCAGCGCCTCCAGGAGCAGGTCCACCCGCTTGCGGGCGGACAGGGCGCCGACGTACAGCAGGGCCAGCGGCCCGCCCGCCCGTTCGTCGTGCCGCGGTGCCTCGGCCACCGGCTCGACGGCGAACGCGAACCGCCAACAGGTCCAGCGGTGCGCGCCGGTGGCGCGGTAGTCCTGGGCGGCCCTGGCCCCGCCGACGCAGAGCAGGTGCATCCCGGGCCAGTCGCAGGGCAGGCGGAGAAGGGTCTGTGCCACGCGCTTCCACGCCGGGCGGCGATGATGCTCCAGGAACGCCTCCGACCACAGGAGGGTCGGCCTGCCCGTCAGGCGGCGAACCCAGTGATGCAGCGGCAAGGTGCGGAAATGCTGAAAGCCGGGGAAGATGACCAGGTCGCAGCCGGCGACGGCCCGCCAGTACGCCAGGCGGTCGCCGCGGCGCCTCCACGGTTGGAGGTACGGTGAAGAGGCGGGCAACTCCGGCCAGCCCAGCTCCAGGCGGGCAGGCGAGAGGGGATGCAGGCAGGCCCGTGACACCCGCAGGTCCGAACGTTCCGCCAAGCAGTCGTACACGCACGTGATGTGCGGGTTGTGAAACGGTGCGACCGCGAGGACGGTGATCGAGCCCGCCTCGCCCTTCGTGGAATCCGTGCTATCCACTGGCCTTGACCACCGCATGGACGATCCGCTTGCTGGCCTGCCCGTCGCCGTAGGGATTGTCGCCCCGGGCCATCTTCGCGTACGCCTCGGCGTCCTCCAGCAGGCGCGAGGCCTCGTCGGCCAGCCGGCGCCGGTTCGTCCCCACCAGCTTGGCCAGGCCCGCCTCGACCGCTTCCGGCCGTTCGGTCACCTCCCGCGTCACCAGCACCGGCTTGCCCAGCGTCGGGGCCTCTTCCTGGATGCCGCCCGAGTCGGTGATGATCAGCGTGCTGCGGTCCATCAGGTACACGAACGGCAGATACTCCACCGGGCGGATCAGGTGGACCCGCTGGCAGCCGTAGAGCACCTCGTTCACCGGGCGCTGCACGTTGGGATTCAGGTGCACCGGGTAGACCAGCACCGTGTCGGCGTGACGCTCGACGATGTCGCGAAGGGCCAGGCAGAACTCCTCGAAGGGCCGGCCGAAACTCTCCCGCCGATGCCCGGTCACCAGGATCAGACGCTTGCCCTCCAGGCGCGACAGGTCCAGGTCCGGCACGCTCGGCGGCTCGCGCCGCACCCGCTCGCGTGCCAGCAGCAGGGCGTCGATGACCGTGTTGCCCGTGACGAAGATGTTCTCCTCGCGGATGCGTTCCGCCCGCAGGTTCTCGGCTGCGCGACGCGTCGGGGCGAAGCACCATCGGCAGATCGGGTCCACCAGGCGCCGGTTCATCTCTTCCGGCCAGGGCGCCTGGAAGTTGTAGGTTCGCAGGCCCGCCTCCACGTGCCCCAGCGGCACGCGCTCGTAGAAGGCCGCCAGGCCCGAGGCCAGGCACGTCGTCGTGTCGCCGTGCACCAGCACCGCGTCGGGCTTGAGCTGGGCCAGCGCGTCCTGCACGCCCGTGACGACCGCGGCCGTCACCTGCGCCAGCGTCTGGTCGGCGCGCATCAGGTCCAGATCCACGTCCGGACGGATGTCGAAGACGGTGAGGACCTGATCGAGCATGTGACGGTGCTGGGCGGTCGCCAGCAGCGTCGCGCGAACCCGAGGGTCCGCCTTCAACGCCAGATACACCGGGGCCATCTTGATGGCCTCCGGCCGCGTGCCGACCACCACGACTATGTGCCGCGCGTTCATGACTCTTTCATCGGCTGGCGAGGGGGAAATCTGAACGAGCCGCTACAAACGCCGCCTCCGAGTCAGCACGCTGTGCATCTCCAGCAGCCGCCAGTTCATCGCGTGCAGCAGCACCCCCAGGAAGACGCATCCGCCCGAGAGGATCAGCAACCCCATGCCGATGACAGCCGACGCCAGCGACTCCACCCGCCCGGAACCCACGTACTGGGCTACGGGCCCGGCCAGGCACAACCCCGCCGCCACCAGCAGCACCAGCGCCAGCGAACCGAAGAACGTCAGCGGCTTGAACGATCGCAGCAGGCTGAAGATTTTCCACACCACCCGCGTGCCGTCGCGAAGGGTCCGCAGCTTGCTGCGGCTGCCCTCCGGGCGGGGGCGGTAGGCCACCTCCACCTCCACGATCCTCATGCGGTGATAGAGCGTCTGGATCGTCATCTCCGTCTCGATCTCGAAGCCCGAGCTGACCACCGGCACGCGATCCAGCACGCGCCGGCTCAACGCCCGGTAGCCGCTGAGGATGTCGCTCAGGCGCGAGCCGCTGACGGCGTTGACCAGCCGGCAGACCAGCCGATTGCCCGCCCGGTGCAGCGGGCGAAACGCGCCCCCTTCAGCCGCCCGACGCGCCCCCACCGCCATGTCCGCCTCCCCCGCCGCCACCGGCGCGATCAGATCCCCCACCTGCTCGGCCGGGTACGTGTCGTCGCCGTCCACCATCACGCAGATGTCCGCGTCGGCGTGCTCGAACATCGCCTCCACCACGTGCCCCTTGCCCAGCCGCCCCACGGCGACGACCTCGGCCCCGTGCTCGCGGGCGACCCGGGCCGTCTCGTCGGTGCAGCAGTTGTCGAACACCACGATCCGCGCCGCCGGGAGCTGCACGCGGAAGTCGTCGATCACCTTGCCGATCGTCTGCTGCTCGTTGTGGCACGGGATGAGCACGGCAATGTCGCGGGAGCGGTCCATGCGGAGATTGTCAGTTGTCCGTTGCCGATTGTCAATTGAAGCGAGCGGAAGATGCCGCCGTCCCTCGGCCGCTCCGCGGGCCGTCCGCCCCCTGGCCGACACCGCCGCGGAGAACTGCCTGGTTCCGAGAGCTTCCCTCGGCGCCTTGTCGCCCCGCCGCCCACGCGGTAGAATACACCCATCTTCGCCAGCGTAGCTCAACGGTAGAGCACCGCTTTTGTAAAGCGGCGGTTAAGAGTTCGATTCTCTTCGCTGGCTGTTTGACAGGAGTTGCCACGAGCGGACAATCGCGGACTTTCCGCGACAACTCGCGGGTTTCCGCCTGGTTTGCGGCTGCACAATTCTCCAGCACCGTTGCCAGCGGATGACAGGGATTGACTCCAATGGCCTACAGTCGGGCACCGATTTCGGCACTGGCGGCACTGAACTCGGCACTGGTGGCACCGGTTTCGGCACAAGTATTCCTGTTGCTTGACGGTGCCCGGCTTGGCGCTGTGCGGGTCGTTCTGCTTGCTGTCGGTGAAGAGGTTCTTACCCAGGTCGCCCTCTTAAGGGCACCCAGCGCGGCGTCAAGTACATCCTATTCGGCCTGGAGCAGGCCGACCGGAGGGACTGTGGGGGCGCAGGCTTCCGTGACAACGGCGAAGTGCCCCACCTGGCGGAGTTCGGCAGAAAGGCCAGGCGGTGGAAGAGGGGCGGATACAAGACCGTGACCTACGCGCCGCATCCGTTCATGGGACCGGCCCTGAAGAAGGTCGCAAGACAAGTTGGCGGACATTTGGGCCGGCTGCATGAAGTGACGAAAATCCCTGCAGCCCCCGAATCCGCCACAAGAACAAGTGAACCACGACATTCATCATAATCTGACATCTGTGCTCTGATGTGCCCACCTAAGGCCGCGATCGGTATAGCCTATTCTCTCTCCAAATACGATACCAACTGGCAATGCGCGCATTGTATGCTGCTATCACTTTGAACTCCGGCATATCGTCTGTGGGGGTAACGATGCAGTACCCATAGCCTTCCCATGATTTCACTTCTTTGTTGCAGGTAAGGGCAATTATCTCACGAGCAATGAAAGCCTGGGATAGCTTGCCCTTACTCATTCGGATGTCGGCAGTTAGAACAGCATCAACTCCGTAATCGGCGAAAGGCATGAGATGCGGAACCGCCTTGGCATCTCTGAGCTCGTATAGAAGAACAAGGCACCCGATTACTTCTTGATCGTTCTGGCTAGTTAATCCTCTAACTAGGTAATCAGTAGCACGCTTTCCTTCTTGGCGAAGTTTCTCGTCAGACTCAGATACTATTCGCGGGTCAGAACTTCCCAGTCCTCGAACCCACACGGCCATCTGCTTCTGATGAGAGTCGCAACAGCCGCATACACACCATAGACATACGGTTATTCCCAGAAGACAGAGCTTGTCCCGGTCAAGGCGTTGCCTGTTTCTGGGCGCCGCCGTTTGTCGTGTAGATATAGTTGCCATAGTCTTTTGTGTCGCCCTCCAAGAGATGTGGCCTGATCAGAATACCATCGGACCCAACCAGTGTCCGGATTCCGCGACTTCCGGCCGTGATCGTCGTGCCAAGATCTGCCGCAATGATCTCCCAAAGCGGATCAGAAAAGGTATCACGTACGGCACAATTTGTAAAAGTGATATTCCTAGTGTAGCCGCGGATTATCCTTATATCAGCAGTATTGTAGTCCTTTTGAAAGTCCTTGATATATGAAGATCCCGGCGTCTCCGGGAATGGGAATATTTGCAGCACGCGCAATGGGTCGTTTGGATCGTCCATGTGCGGTCCTGCTTGCGGAGACCCGTGCCCAATGATCAATACCTTTATCGCGACTTTTGTATCCTGTTTCGTCGCCAGCTGTTTAGACCTTGTCACGATAATATCTGCTAAGTCCTTCACGGAAGCGGGCTGCTTCTTGGCAAGCTCAGTTTTAGGATGTGTCTCGGCGTATGTTTTAAGGTTATTCTTGAGGTAAGGATCAATCATCCTGGACGTAACTAAGATGATAAGATCGTAGTCATCGGGCAACACGAAGTACTTCTGGGAACCCAAGGTCTTGACGGCAAAACTCGCCGGCTGTGTCGTGGGTTGCTTGGGCTGAGAGACAGGAGTACCGGCTAGCCCATAGGGATCGGCGCGGATGGTCGGCTTGGAAGAAACGTATTCGTATAGATTCTGTCCGTCTGGATAGCCATTTGTTTCTCCCGGCAGAGGATCGCGTTGCAGCCACACACCCACGGTCGGATCATATCCCATGATTCTCTCCTTCCCGGAAACCCTTGATGACGATTGCTTCTTTCGGTCGAAAGACCGGCGGCGACTTCAGCACGCGGTCAAACTCATCCGTCAAGATTCTCTTGTCGGGACGGGGGATCTTGTCCCAGCCTTCCCATTCGCGGTAGCTGTTGGGCGCTTTGCCTTCGGCGTGAATGTGCATCTCCCCCCTGATGGCTTCCATCATGGAGTAGAAGATTGGCGGCTGGAAAGGGCCCAGCCTGTGGGCGTGAGCGTAGGCGACGATGGCGTCGAGCAGCAAGCCTCGATCCCGGAGGCAATGGCCGCGCGTGGCCATGAAAATGGCTAACTCTTCTGCAGGGTCAAGATTCCGCAGGTAGAAGCCGAGGCGGACCTCGCGGGGATTAACGGTGTACCGCGCCTTCATGTAGTAGTCGTCGGGAAGGCTGCTGAACCCCTTGCCGCTGCCCTCAATGTTGAAGCATTCTTTTCCGTCCCGTGTGGCCCAGCGATTGAAGAGGTGACGCTTGGCACAGCAGACGTATATGGGATAGCCGAGTTTCCGCCCAACGGCCGCATAGAGAATCGGGAGATTGGCACAGGTCCCGCCTTCGCCTCGCAGGATGCCGTGAATGAACCCTTCGCCCGAACTGTTGAACTTCTCCGTGTTGATGCAGTCGGGGTTATAGCGGACGCCCAAGTCCTGCTGGAGCACGGTAACCATCATGCCCGCCCGCCAGAAGGCTTCCGAGTTCCTGTACTCGCTGGCATTATCTTGGAAGCGGTGCAGGTTCCGTTCCGTCTCTTGCTTGACATGCTGCGCCCATTCATCTAATTTCTTGAGGCAGGCGTGGATGTTCAGGTCTCTCGTGTCGGGAAGCCCTGAAGCGCACAGCAGGTTGAGGAACTCGATCCGCAGGCGAGCTATCTGCGGCGTCGAGAAGAAGAGTACCTCGCCCAAGGTCGGAACGCGTATCTTGTCCGGAGTGGATTCGGCTGGCACGGCTTGTGACGCCCGCAGCGAACGACGCCTGTAACGATTGGACATATAATCACTCCCCGCCGCGCCAATGCTTCGACACGGTGACTTTGGAGAGTATCCACCTGCGGCGACATCGTTGTCAAGAAGAACTCCAGGAAAAATCCCCTCCCATGCGATTGGCTATCGGCTTTCTGATATACTCCCCGCTCCGTGGTCGCGAAGACATGCTCGAATACGACCACAACGGGTTGAATCGAGGACGGTTCTGCCGTGGCCCTCTCAGTTACCGCCCGTTCGTTCCCGTCGCACGCTGCTCGGCGGCTTGGCGCTGAATGCCAATGGTCGGCAACGTCTCTACCGCCCCCGCCGTGTCGACCAGTTGGAGATGCGTGTAGACGTTCATGGTCAACCGGATGTCGCTGTGCCGCATGAGCTCTTGGGCCATCCGGGGCACCACGCCAGCCTTGCTGAGCAGCGTCGCGAACGTGTGCCGCAGGCTATGGACGTCCACGGTCCGGCCATTGATGTCGGACTTCTCGATGCGGGTCTTGCCCGTCTCCGGGTCCGTCACCTCGCGGGCGAGCCCGGCGTCCACCAGGTCGCGGTTGAAGATCTTCACCAGGTCGCGAGGCACGTCGAACGCCTTCATTGTCGGCGGCAGGGCCGTTGGCACTTCCGTCCGGTGATCCTTCAACGTCTGCATCCGGTACTGGGCGAGTTTCTCATCCAAGTGCCGCCGAAGATCCTCGACCAGATCGGCCCGGAGCGGCAGATGCGCGCTCTTCCCGCTCTTGGCGTTCTTGGCCGCCAGCTTCGCGTAGGGCTGCTCTGCGTCCAGGTACAGGTCGGCCACGGTGAGGCTGGCGAGTTCCCCCTTCCGCAGACCGGTGTAGACCAGCGTCTTGTAGATAAGAGCCCGCTCCCGACCCAGCCGCACCAGCTCGTCTCGGACGGACTGGCGAACCTTGGCGACCTGCTGACCTTTGCGGGCGCCGCGGCGGATCAGCAGGGCCTCCCGTAGTGGCCGCGTTGCCGCCGCATCCAGCAGGGCGCCAAGTTCCTCGACCGTAAGTGGCCGGCGTTTTCGCCGGTCTTCGTCCATCGCGACGCCCGGCAGTTCCGCCAGCGGGTTGGACACCAGCCGCCCGTCCCGCGCCGCCCACTTGCAGAAGGCGGTGAGCGTGTTGCGATACTTCAGGATGGTGCGGGGGGCCTTGCCGGCAGCGTCCGTCTGCTGATTCAGCCACTTGGTCATCCGCTGCTTGGTGATGTCGCTGATCTTAACAAGCCCGCACTCCCTCACCAGCCGGTTGAGCTGCTTCTCCACGTTGTAGCGGTGGGAGACGGATATCTTTCGCCCGCGGATCGTCTTGGCCTTCAGGTAGTCGAGGTAGTCGGCGATGTGCTCGGCGATTGGAAGGTTTATCTGTCTTGCCGCCCGGCCCTCCTCCGGGGTCAGGATGCCGGAACGGACCTTCTCCACCTCGGCCAGCAGGTCGGCCAGAACCTGCCCGGCCGCCTGCTCGTCGGTGCAGCCGGTGGACGCCCGCTTCTCGTTGCCGTCGGCGTCGCGGTAGCGGGCGTACCACGGGCCGGCCTCGTGCATGATCTTCTTGCCGTCGGCAGCCAGCGGGGCCTCGTGGGACCGACCTCGCTTGTCGGTCCACTGGGCCACTTGCTTTCCCCGGCGTACGACAATTCTCGCCCCCTCGGGCATCGGAACCGGATAGATTTTGCGGTACAGCGTTGCCATGTTTGTCCTCGTCAAGTAGTCCGTTCTTGGGGGGACATGAGGGCAGTCTTCCGGCAACACATCAAGGCAAATCCTCCGGTTCAGTCAGGATAACTTACTCTTGCTCAGTCATTTACGATGCTTCGGGCAACCCGATGCTATCCAGCTATCGATGGCGGAACTGCTCCACCGGACCAATGTCCCCAGCCGGCACGGCGGCGGAATTCTTCCAGCCTGGGCCAGTCGCCGGACCGTCCTCGGCGAGCACTTCAGTATGCCTGCCAGTTCATTCACGTCCAACATCGCGTGGACGAGAGACAGATCTTGCTGATGTATTCCCATGCGATCTCCTCGTCGAGCTTCCGGACGGGGGTTATATATGCAGCCCAGACGGAATCTGTCCGCGCCCATGTCAAAACATCCTGCAACGAGATGACAGGAAACCCCGCCGGTTCAGTCGATTATAAGAATGCTAACACATTCCGAACATTTTTCTTGACGACATGGACGACCGTATGCTATCTTTCCGCCCGTGGGCTTGGAGGCCCACAACTGGGCCAGGGACTTGCCCGTACTCAACCGTAACCTTCTGTTGCAGGTAGAGACACCACGCCGCTCACCACGACGTGCCAACGGTTGCCTGCGGGAGAGACCATCATGGATCGACTCTCGCCGAATCACTTGCCGCCATAGGCGGCCCCCGCGTTCTCAGTAGCGCCTCGTTTGCCGGAACCGTCCCAGAACCGCTTGATGGTTGGATTGCGCATGGACCCTTTCGATCTCGCAGGATGGCTCGCCACCCTTGTCGCCTTCGTCGGCGTGTGGCTGAACAACAAGCGCCGCCGGGCGTGCTTCGTGATGTGGCTGGTCAGCAACGCCGCGACCTTCGCCTTGCATGCGGCCGCCTCCATGTGGCCGATGGCGGCCAGAGACGCGATCTTCTTCCTGATGGCGATCCACGGTTGGCGACTCTGGGCGGCAAAGCCGGTCGCAGGATGAACGACAATCATTGGTGCTTTCTTCCATAAAGGGAAATCTGTATGTGCCGAGAAGAGGAACGTCCCAAAGACCGACAGGAACGGCGCGTGTGGAAGTCTCAGCTCACGCCGGCTCGCCGCTGGCTCGTGGACGCCATGCGTGAGGCCGGGTTCGCCCAGATCAAGAACCTCGTGATCGTCAACAAGGAGCCGGTGATCAAGCCGGCGCCGAAGGTCAGGCGCCGTCGCAAGCTCAGCGGGCCCGTGTATCGGCCCAGCCCCGCGCCGGCCGGCGATTACCTCTTGAAGGAGCAGATCGTGAACCTGTTCCACCAGATTGACAAGATCGAGAACGGGGTCATCACGATCGACGTTCGTGACGGGCTGCCTTGTGAACTGATCGAGTGATGCTCTTCGACGGGCCGGCGGTCCACAGGGCCGCCGGGCGTCTCGCCGTAGATAGTTTGAACTAGCAGACAGGCCAACATACTGACCGCAGAGAGCGGAGGGTGTTGGGTGTCGCCAAAGCGATATCCAACACCCTCCCTTTTTTGCGCGGGTGGCGCAGGCGGTCTGCGCGCTTTGAGCGGCACCGACCCTTCCGTCTCCGGTCTCGGAGACGACCATGGGTTCCCACCTGGTGCACGCCGAACTCACCACGCCGTACGTCCGCAAGCTCCTTTCCCTCAAGGCCCGCCAGTTGTGTCGCAAGCGAGGATTCAGCCGCTGTGATCGAGAGGACCTCGAACAGGAACTGACCGTCCGCGTCCTCAGGCAGGCGTCCAAGTTCGACCCGTCCCGCAGCAGCGCCCGCACGTTCATCGACCGCGTGGTCAGGTCCGCCGCCGCCATGATCGTGCGCGAGCGAACCTGCCCGACCCGAGGGGCGGGATGCCCGGCGCTGAGCCTGGAAACCGCCCGCGCGGACAGTGGGCGTGGCGGCAGAAGGCTGGCGCTGTCCCAGATCGTCCGGGAGGACCACCTGCGCCTGCGCTGTGGCGGAGAAGTGAACGACCCCCTGCGCCAGGTGGAATTGTCGGAGGACCTGGCGCCGGTGTATGCGGCTCTGACGCCGCTCCAGCGTAAGGTTGCCTCCCGGCTCGGCGACCTGCCGGACGCCGCCCTCGCCCGAAGCCTCGGGATCTCCCGCCGCCAGCTCCGCAAGGCCGCCGATGCCATCCGCGAGCGGCTGACGGAGGCAGGTCTCGCGGAAAATCCGTCGGCGCCCGGACAGATTTCAAAAAGCTCGCATATGTAACCAGCACCGGAATGGAAAGGGAACACATGCAAAGCTCAGGATACCGTTATCAGTTCGCCAGCAAGGCCGACCTGGCCGATGCGCAGGACCTGCTGAGGCTGGCCGCCTTGGCGGCCGGAGGAATCTTCGGTCGCGCCCGCGTCCGCATGGACGCGCGGTTCTGGGTGGACGAGTCCATCGACGTGCTCGTCCTGGACGCATCCACCGTCGTCGGGCTGATCATCGCCGCCATCTTCACTTCCTTCATCGATCACAGCCGGGTGCTGGGCGGCTTCGACGTTCGCCGCGTGGAGATCCAGGAATGAAATCCTCGCGGGCAACGCTCTTGACCTCGACCAGCCAAGCGGCGTTGCGGAAGTGCCCGCGGCTGTACTGGATGCGGTACGAACTGGGTCTGACCAGGGTCCGCAAGGCCCAGCCCCTGCGTTTTGGCGCGGGCTATCACAAGGGCCTGGAGCTGTGGCGGGGGCTGTTCGGCCAGCACGTCGCCGGCATCCTGGAAACAGTGCTGGCCGAGTACGCCGTCGTGCCCGAGTGGGCGGACCCGGTGGAGTGGGCCGTGGAACGCGAGACCCTCCGGGCCCTGCTCACGGGCTACTTCTGGCGGTACGGCAACGACAACCTCACGTTCGCCTCCGTCGAACAGGCGTTCGGGTTCCCGCTGCGCAACCCCTCCACCGGCCACGCCAGCCGCCGGTTCAAGCTGGCGGGCAAGTGGGATGGCATCGTCCGCCTGAGCGACGGCCGGCTGCTGGACATGGAGTACAAGACCAGCGGCGAGGACATCTCGCCGGACGCCGATTACTGGCGGCGGCTTCGGTATGACGGGCAGATCAGCCTGTACGTCCTGGCCGCCCGGGCCAAAGGCTATGACGTGGCCGGCGTGCTGTACGACGTGACCCGCAAGCCCACCATTCGCCTCCGCCAGAAGGAGACGCCGGAGCAGTATGGCCAGCGTCTGCTGGACGACATCGGGCAGCGCCCGGACTACTACTACCAGCGCCGGGAGATCCCGCGTCTCGAGGACGACCTGGCTCGCTTCCAGGCCGAGACGTGGCAGTTGTCGCGCCACCTGCTGGACCTGCGGAAGCGCGCGAACCGTCTGGCCGACCCGTCGCTCGCCTGGTTCCGCAACATCAGCAAGCTCACCTGCGGCCAGTGCGAATACGCCGACGTCTGCCTCAACGGCATGCCAGTCGATCCGGCCTGCCCTCCCGCGGGCTTCCAGATCCTGGCTTCTGTCCATCCTGAGCTGGAGGAGGAAGCCAGATGAAGCGGTGTTGCACATGTCAACAGGTCAAACAACTTTCAGAGTTCAACAGGCACCTGAGGAATCGAGATGGCCATCAGAACATATGCAGAGCCTGTCAGAAGGCCGAGTATCGCAATAACCGCCCGTCGAACATCGCTCGACGGAGGAATTACTACCTGACCCACAAGGCACAGGAAGACCGCCGCATAGAAGAATGGAAGCGGAGAAACCCAGGCAGGGTCAGGGCCATTGCGGCCCGGCGGCGTCAGCGTCATCCCGACAGAATCCTCGCTCGATATGCCGTTGCGGAGGCGGTTCGGGCCGGACAATTACAGTCGCAGCCCTGCGAGATCTGTGGATCGAACAGTCATCTCGAAGCACATCACCCTGACTACTCAAGGCCGTTGGAAGTGCGATGGCTGTGCCGTCAACACCATGTTCGTATCCACCGACACCTGAAAGGAGCCTGAGCCCGTGGAAGCCCTGACCATCGACATGCTCCGCATGGACGGCGGCACCCAGCCCCGGGCGAGGATATCCGACAAGATCGTCGCCCAGTACGCCGCGGCCATGGCTGCCGGCGCCGAGTTCCCCCCGGTGGCAGTTTACTTCGACGGCACCGACCACTGGCTGGCCGACGGTTTCCATCGCGTCCGCGCCGCCCGGAAAGCCGGCATGGCACGGATCGCCGCCGACGTGCGACAGGGCACGTTGCGGGACGCGGTCCTGTTCTCCGTGAGCGCGAATACTGCGCACGGCGTGCAGCGCACGGCCGGGGATCTTCGCCGCGCCGTTCTGCTGCTGCTGGCCGACGAGGAATGGTCGCAATGGAGCAACGCGGAAATCGCCCGCCGGTGCGCGTGTTCGGAGTCCTACGTCCGCAGCCTCGGTAAACACGTCCGCCGGACATCTTCGCACAGTGCGAAGATGCGCACCGTTACCCGCAAGGGCAAGACCTACAAGCAGAACGTCGCACGCATCGGCAAGGCGACGACCAGGACCGGGGCCAAGGCGGACCCGCCCGCCAAGACCCCCTTCAGGCCCGTACTGGGCCTCAGTGAGGCGCCGCCGCCCATGGTGCCGCTTTCGCTGCCGCGCCAGAACCCGCTGCTGGCGGCCAACACCCTCATCGAACTCTTTGACACACCGTGGCTGACCGCTCTGGTCGAGCGGATCGCCGGCCATTTGCACGCAGCCAATACAGGAGACAGCAAGTGATCAGTGAACACGAACCGTACTGCAGCATCATGGAAGTCACGCCCTCGATGGCGGCCCGCTGGCTGGAGGGCAACACGCACAACCGACCGCTCAATCAGGGGCACGTCGAGCGTCTGGCCCGGGAGATCACGGCCGGGCGCTGGCGGCTGACCCACCAGGGCATCGCCTTCAGCCCCGGCGGCGTCCTGCTGGACGGCCAGCACCGTCTGTGGGCCATCGTGATGGCCGACGTGCCGGTGACCATCCGGGTGTTCTTCAACGAGCCGGCCGAGAACGTGGAGTACCTGGACGGCGGGCTGCTCCGCAGCGCCGCCGATCGGATGAGCCTCAGCGACCGGTTCGGCCGCAGCATCGACCGCAAGCACCTGTCGGTGTTGCGGTGCATGGTTCGCGGCCTGGACCCGCACCAGCGGCTGTCCTACGGCGAGGAGGCAGACCTGCTCGCCTGCCACATGGGCGCGATCCGTTTTGCCCTTGAACACCTCACGATGACCGAGCGGGCGCGGGGCGTCGGCACGGCCGTCACCCGCGGCGTCATCGCCCGCGCCTACTACAGCGTCGACCACGCCAGGCTGATCCACTTTTGCATGGTGCTTCGAACGGGTCTGGCCACCGGCCCCGGCGACGAGCCGATCATCATGCTGCGCGACTACCTGGTGCAGTCCGAGAAGGGCCGCAACTCCCTGGCCGTCGTCCGCGAACAGTACGGCAAGACCGAGCGGGCGCTGAAGGCACACCTGACCGGCGAGACGCTCGCGAAGCTCTACGCGGTCACCAACGAGCTCTTCCCTCTCCCCTCGAGTCAATCCAACTAACCCCGCGGACTTTTCAGGAGACAGTGACATGACGACAGCACCGACAACACGGCCCGCCCCCAGGCCCCCGCAACAGTCGCTCGCGACGCAGCCGCCGGCGCAACCAGCGCCCCCCAAACCCCAGGCCCCGGCCCGCCGCCAGGTGACCTTCGGGCCGATCCCGCCCCGCGGCCAGAGCGCCGTGCTGTACGGCTGCGGCGGGTGCGGCAAGACCACCCTGGCCTGCAACGCCCCCGGCCCCGTCGGCGTGCTGGACCTGGAGCGATCCCTGAGCGTCCTGCGCCCCCAGTTGCCTGCCGACGCCGACATCCGCGTGGTCAGCGGGATCGAAACCTGGCAGGACCTTCGCGACGCCCTTAACTCCGATGGCTGGGACCAGATCCGCACCGTCGTCCTGGATTCCGTCACCCGCGCAGAGGAACTGTGCGCGGCCTGGGTGCTGGAGAATGTCCCGATGGAGGCCGGGAAGAAGGCCAGCCGCATCGAGGACTACCCGTACGGCAAAGGATACGGCCACATCTACGACACGTTCCTGGCCTTGCTGGGGGACCTGGATCGCCATCTTCGGGCAGGCCGAAATGTGATTTTGGTCTGCCATGACTGCGTGAGCCCATGCCCGAACCCCGCCGGGACTGACTTCCTGCGGTACGAGCCCCGTCTACAGGCTCCAGCCAGCGGAAAGAACAGCATCCGCCTGCGCGTTCGCGAGTGGTGCGACAGTTTGCTCTTCCTGGCCTTCGACCTGGATGTGCAGAAGGAGGACCGGGCGAAGGTGGGCAAAGCATCCGGAGGCGGAACCAGGACGCTCTATCCCACCGAGTTGCCGCACTTTGTGGCCAAATCCAGAACGTGCGACACGGCAATGGTAGTCGACAAGAACGATCCCACCGTCTGGTCCAAGATCATCAACTGACACAGGAGACCGCAATGCTTGCCAATCGTGAAGGGCTGTTCCACGCGTACCCCGTGGAGATCGGGCTGGGCGAGACCCAGCAGAACAAGCTGCTCCAGGTCGTGATCCGTTACCGGCTGTTCGAGGAGGCCGCGCCCGGCGAGTGGCAGGACTGCTCCGGCGAGAGCCTGGAGATCACCGGCTACCACGTCCTGGAGAAGAAGGATCACTCGCTGAACGAGAAGACCATCGAGTCGCTGAAGGCGGCGCTGGGCTGGGACGGCCGCGATCCGTTCTGGCTTCAGGACAACGCCGAGTCGCTCTCGCAGCACCCGGTTCAGGTGAAGCTGGCGGCCGAGGAGTACAACGGCTCGGTGTCGCTGAAGGTGCAGTTCCTCAACCCCTACGGCAGCCGCGGCGGAACCATCCCCCGCGCCGACGACCAGATGCGCCGCACGGTCGGCAACCGCCTGGGCTCGAAGTTCCGCGCCCTGGCCGGCGGCACGCCCGCCCCCGCGCCCAAGCCCACCGGCAAACCCCCCGCGGCGGCCCCGAAGCCGCAGCCTCCGAAGGCCCCGGCGCCGTCGGCCCCGGCCGCGACGACCCAGCAGGCCACCATGGAGGAGGCCTGGGGCGCGTTCGTAAAGGAGTACACCTCCAAGCCGGGCGGCAACGACCAGGACATGCAGCAGCAGTGGTTCGGCATCCTGGCTGAGCTCTTCCCCCACAAGCAGCCCGACCAGCTCGCGCCCCACGAGTGGGCCGTCATGCTGGCCGAGGCGCCGGGCAAGATCCTCCCCTTCTGATCGAGGGCTGTCTCCGCCGCCGGGCCGGGCGGGGCACGGAAGCCCCGCTCGGCTCGGCCGGTCGGATGGAGTGCAGTGACATGGACTGGGACGAAGAGGAAGAGCCGATCGACGCCGTGCCGACCCGCGCCCGCCGGCCCGACCGCGGGACCAATGATCGCACCGTCGTCGCCGAGCGCAGCCCGCAGACGCAGGTGGAGATCGAGCGGCGAGTGGCACTGTATGCCCGGCAAATGGAGCAGCGAGGCTACTTCAACTGGCTGCCCCCGCCATCGGACGAGGACTGACCCCGTGAATCACCGCCGCAAACGCCTGATTCAAGCCCAGCAGACCGCCCGCGAAGGAAGGCGATGGTATGCCTTCTACCAGGGCACTCGGGCCCAAAAACACAACCGTCCCGGCAACCCACACCCGCCCGGCAGCGAGATGGCGGCCTGTTGGGAGGCCGGTTGGAAATACGCGGAGGACGAGAAGTGAGCTTGCGATCCAGTGACGTATTTGCGCCGCGACGGACCCGCGGCAAGCCCGAACGGTCCGTGCAGAGGGCCATCCTGCGGTATCTCCGCGTCACCGGCTGCCTGGTCGCGGTCACCGACGCCGGGGCCGCTTATCGTGCGGGCTCGTTCGGCGGCGACGCCGTGCCCGCCGGCTGGCCGGATATTACAGGCTTATTGCCCAACGGACGGTTCATCGGTGTCGAGTGCAAAGCGCAGCGCGGCCGTCAGTCGCCGGTGCAGAAGCACGTGGAACAGGAGATCCGCCGCCGCAACGGCGTCTACGTGCTGGCGCGGAGCGTGGACGACGTGGAGAAGGAGATCCGCGATGCCCTCCAAGGGTGAGCTGCAGTGTTGCCTCGGGTGCGGGCGCGACGCGCATGGCCCGTACTGCCGTCGCTGCATCGGGCACGGGGAGACAACGGGCAAGGGCTACCGGGCCCTGCCCGTCGTCGACCTGCCGCTGGAGGATGACTACAGCGAGGAATCGAACGCCGACAGCGTGTGTGATGACAACTCGGCGTCGCGAGGCTGGGAATGACCTTGTCTGCCGACCCTCTCCAGACCATTCTCGACCGGGTCCAGCGGGCCAGGCGAACGGGTCCAAGACAGTGGCAGGCGAGCTGTCCCGCGCACGATGACCGCCACGCCAGCCTGTCCATCGGGCAGGGCGATGACGGCCGCGTGCTCATCGACTGCAAGGCCGGCTGTCCCACGCTCGAAGTGCTCAAGGCGATGGGGCTGAAGTTCTCCGACCTGTACCCATTGCCGGTCAGCCCGGCCAGGTCGGGATCGGACGACTCGCCCAGGGGCCGGATCGTCTCGACCTACGACTACCGCGATGAAGGGGGAACACTCCTGTTCCAGGTCGTGCGGTTCGACCCGAAGGACTTCCGACAGCGCCGCCCCGACGGCAAGGGCGGCTGGACCTGGAAGCTGGGCAACACCCCTCGCGTCCTGTACCGGCTGCCCGAGCTGCTCGCCGCAGACGTATCGGAATGGGTCTTCCAAGTGGAGGGCGAAAAAGACGCCGACAACCTGGCTCGCCTGGGGCTGGTTGCCACGACCAACCCCGGCGGCGCCGGCAAGTGGAACAAACTCGCCGACGATCTGGCCCTCCACGGCCGCCGCGTGGCCGTCCTTGGCGACAAGGACACTCCTGGCCGGGCCCACGCGCAGGACGTTGCCACCAGGCTCCGGGGCAAAGCTGCGGAGATCAAGATCATCGAGTTGCCCGGGGAGAGCAAGGACGTAAGCGACTGGCTGCAGGCGGGCGGCACGGCGGATCAGCTTCTGGCGTTGGTGGAGTCCGCTCCGGCCGACCATGCCCGGCGAGCGCGCCCCAGCATCCTGATCGACACCCAGGAGCACAGGGTCGTCTGCGAGACCATCGAGGCGCTGTGCGAGGATCCCGACCTGTACCAGCGCGGCAACATCCTGGTCCGCGTGCTCCGCGAGACCCAGCCCAGGGACGACGTCATCCGCCGCTGCAGCGGGTCGGCGACCATCCAGGCGATCCCGGTGGCCAATCTGAGGGAGCGGATGACCCGCTACGCCTCGTTCACGAAGCTCAACAGGAAGAAGGAAGAGGTGCCGGCCCACCCGACGCCCTGGCTGGTGTCGGCCGTCGACGCCCGCGGCGACTGGCCCGGCATGCGAGCCCTGCAAGGCGTCTCCGACACGCCCATCCTCCGGCCGGACGGCTCGGTCTGGCAGACGCCCGGCTTCGACGCCGCGACCGGGGTGCTGTTCGAGTCGAACGTCTCGTTCCCGCCCGTGCATCCGGAAGTGACCATCGACGACGCGCTGGTCGCCCTGGACCAGCTGCTCGAGGTGGTCTGCGATTTCAAGTTCGAGTCCGACGAGCACCGCTCGGCCTGGCTGGCCGGCCTGCTCACGCCGCTGGCCAGGTTCGCCTACGAGGGGCCGTCGCCCCTCTTCCTGATCGACGCCAACGTCCGAGGCGCGGGCAAGGGGCTGCTCGCCCAGACCATCGGCCTGATCGTCCTGGGCCGCGAGATGCCCGTCAGCAGCTATGCCCACGACTCCGACGAGATGCGCAAGCGCATCACCGCCATCGCCATCGCCGGCGACCGCATGATCCTCCTGGACAACCTCGAAGGCGCGTTCGGCAACGACGCCCTCGACCGCGCCTTGACCAGCACCCGGTGGAAGGACCGCGTCCTGGGCAAGAGCCAGGAGATGGACCTGCCCCTGCTGCCGTGCTGGTACGCCACGGGCAACAACGTCTCCGTCGCCGCCGACACGGCTCGGCGCGTCATCCACGTTCGCTTGGACGTTCTGGAGGAGCGGCCCGAGGAGAGGACAGGCTTCAAGCACCCGAACCTATCGGCTTGGATCGCCGAGAACCGGCCTCGGCTCCTGTCGGCGGCCCTGACGGTCCTCTCCGCATATTGCCGCGCCGGTCAGCCCGTACAGGACCTGACGCCATACGGCAGCTTCGAGGGCTGGTCCGCCTTGGTGCGGCAGGCGGTCGTGTGGCTGGGTCTGCCGGACCCGTGCCTGACGCGAATCAAGCTGGCGGAGTCCTCCGACACGACAGCCGACGTGCTGGGGCAGTTGATCGCCGCATGGAAGACGTACGCGCCCAACGGGGCCGGCGTGGTCGTGACGGACATGCTGAACACCCTCTACCCCGCACAGGGCCAATTCTTTCCGCAGGACCCGCTGGCCAAGACGATGCGGGCCGCCTTGGAAACCCTGGTTGGCTGCCCTGCCGGCAAAGCCCCGACCGCCCGGCAGGTGTCGAACAAGATCAAGTGCTTCCGCCGCAGGGTCTTCGACGGCGTCTATCTGGACTTCAATCAGCACGAGTACAACCGCGCCGGGGCGGTCTGGAGGCTGCACAATGCCTGATCCCGCCACCCACCCGCTGCGACTCAGCAAGTCTGCAAGTCAGAAAACAACCCCTTACGCGAGAGAACAGGGGAATGAAATATATATACCGGTGGCTGAAACTGACTCGCAAGAATCGCAGTCCCGCAAACCGGCCCCCCCGCCGCCCCCCGCAAGCGTCACAATCCTGCGCCATTGCCGGTGCATCGACTGCTGCAACTTCTATCGCCAGGACGGCGTGTGCTTCTGCGCCGCGGGCATCGGCGGGACACTGATCACGTGGGGCACGGGCGAGCGAGCGTACCACCCGACGACCGACGCCTGGCACTATTGTGCCGGGTACGACGGGCCCGCCATCAGCAAGAGTGTCTTCGTCTGGCGGTCGGACAACCTGGCGCCCAGAGGCGATTCTCATGAACCCACTGGAGTAGGAAGAGAAACAGGCGCTCCAGGATCTGGTCCAGGCGCTCGACCGGTTCCGACAAGCGCACGAGAAGGTGCTGGTGCTTCGGCTGCAGGAAGCAGCGGAACGGCTCAAGGCAGCGACGTCGACACAGACCGCGCCGAAGGGCCAACACCATCCGCAGACGCTGTTGACCCGTCAGAAAGCCGCAGAGTACCTCGGCGTCACGCCGCAGACGCTCGCCGTGTGGCAATGCACCCGCCGCTATTCCCTTCCGGCAGTGACGGTGGGCCGGGCGGTGCGATATCGCGTCGCCGACCTCGAGCGGTGGCTGGCCGAGCGGACGGAAGGCAAGTACGCCGACTGAACGGCCCCCAAACCGCCCACGTTGGCCCAGGATCGAACATCTCCGAGGGGAGCGAGCCGTGAGTCGGACTACGAGAAATAAAGACTTACGTAAACATGCATGCTGCACGCATGTTTATATAAAATGGTTCCTTACAACGACTTACATCTTGCTTACCGCGGCGGGAACGGCACGGAAGAATCTGTTTGTTTGTTGCGACGGTGAACGTCGCCTTTGTGAAGGAGAAATGGACATGGATGTAAAGCTCGTGAGCGTCGACGAAGTGAAGCCGTTCGAGACCAACCCCCGCATCAACGACCAGGCCGTGGAGGCCGTGGCGGCGTCGCTGCGGCAGTTCGGGTTCCGCCAGCCGATCGTGGTGGACGAGGGGATGGTCATCATCTGCGGGCACACCCGCTGGAAGGCGGCCAGGCGGCTTGGCCTGGCCAAGGTTCCCGTCCACGTGGCCAAGGACCTGACGGCCGAGCAGGTGAAGGCCTATCGGATCAGCGACAACAAGACTGCGGAGTTGGCCGAGTGGAACATGGACCTGCTGCCGATCCAGATCGCCGATCTCCAGGCGGCGGATTGGGACATGTCCCAGTTCGGGTTTTCGGCGGAGGAACTGTCCAAGCTGCTGGACGGGGACGTCCAGGAGGGGCTGACCGACCCGGACGATGTGCCGGCGCCGCCTGACGAGGCCGTCAGCAAAAGGGGTGACTTGTGGATTCTGGGCGAGCATCGCCTCCTGTGCGGCGACAGCGGGTTGGTGGAGGATTTGGACCGTCTGCTGGACGGCGCTCCGGTCCATCTTGTCAACAGCGATCCTCCCTATGGGGTGAAGGTCGAGCCACGCAGCAACAACGCCATCGCCGCCGGGCTATCCAGCTTCGGAGGCGCCACGGCCACCGAAGGCGGCGGGCGCAAGAAGAGAGGGCTGACCCATCACCAGCAGTCGGACGTGGACCGCAACGGGGTGCCCCAGGCGACGCACAAGAAGCTCCGCGCCAAGGACCGGCCGCTGATGAACGACTTCCTCTCCGAGGAGGCCTTCGAAGCGATGCTGCACTCCTGGTTCGGCAACATCGGGCGGGTGCTCCAGCCGGGCCGGGCGTTTTACCTGTGGGGAGGCTACTCGAACATCTTCAATTACCCTGAAGCGCTGCGGGCGGCGGGGCTCTACTTCAGCCAAATGATCGTCTGGAATAAGTGTCACCCTGTGCTAACGCGCAAAGATTATCTCGGAGCAACGGAGATGGCGTACTACGGGTGGAAGGAGGGCGCGGCGCACCAGTTCTATGGACCTAACAACGAGACGGACCTCTGGCAGGTCAAGAAGATTCCGCCGCAGAAGATGGAGCATTTGACTTCTAAGCCTGTGGAACTCGCGGCGCGGGCGATCAGGAATTCTTCGCTACGGGGCGAGAACGTCCTGGACCTCTTCGGGGGCAGTGGCTCGACGCTGCTGGCCTGCCAGCAGACGGGACGGCGGGGATATCTGATGGAGCTTGATCCCTTGTACGTAGACCTCATCTGCGACCGCTTCCAGCGGTTCACGGGCGTGCCGGCCGTGCTGGAGCGCACCGGCACGTCGCCCATCCCCATGAAGCCCCGCGAGGAGAACATGCAATGACGACGGGCATGGTGTACCTCTGTTCGCCGTACTCCCACAACGACCCCGCCGTCCGGCAGTGGCGGTTCGACGCCGCCTGCCGGGCGACGGCGGCGATGCTGAAGGCGGGGCTGATGGTATTCAGCCCCATCGTCCACAGCCACCCCGTGGCCGCCTGCGGGCTGGACGCGATGGACCATCGGTTCTGGATGCGGGTGGACCGCCCGTACCTGGACTGGTGCGAGTCGGTCGCCGTCCTCACCTTGCCGGGCTGGCGCGATAGCGAGGGCATCGCGGCCGAGTTGGACATTGCCCGCGCCGCCGACAAGGTGGTCTTCCACATCGAGCCGTGGATGGTGGATATCGAAGCCACCGAGGTGATGGCGTGATGGTGCGCCTACAGACGGATGGGTTTGCTCTCCAGCCGCAGCCTGCGGCCGGTGTAGACCAGCACGCGGGTGCTGTGGTCGACCACCTGCTTGACCTGGCCGGGCAGGCCGGACGCGAGGCTGGCGAAGTAGAACCCGTGGTCGCTCTGGCCGAAGTGGAGCGGCCTGCCCCGGCGCGACACCAGCAGGCGAGCGGGCCTGCGCCAGATACCCAGCAGGGCAAGGTCGCCCATCGCCTGGGCGGCTACCCACGCCGAGCGCTGGGCAATCGTGCCGGGGCAGCGCGTCATGAGCAGGGCCAGCACCTCGCTGTCGCACTGGGTCTGGGGCGCGAGCCCGTGGCGGCGGATGAGCTCGTCGTGGTTGTGGACCACGCCGTTGTGGATGAGCTGGCCCGACCCGGCCGGGTGCGGATGGTTGTTGCGGTTGTCGCGGGGCGAGCCGTGGGTGGCGTAGCGGCAGTGGCCGACCATCACCACCGCGTCGCGGCAGCGCTCAAGTTCGTCGAGGTGGTCGGACGCCGCGCCGGGCGTCTTGAAGGTTTGAATAGCCCCGTCCGCATCGAGCCACGCCAGCCCGAAGGCATGGGCCCCGCGGGTCTGGGTGACCAGAGCCAGCCGCCGCAGCCGCGCGATGTCGGGGCCTTCGCCCGCGCTGGTGATGAATCCGAAGATGCCGCACATGTTCGACCCTCCTTCGCTTTATGCCATCGCGTCGTACTTCGCCGCCAGGCGGCGGAACTCGTTCTTCACCGCGTCCTGCGGAACCACGTCGCTGATCCAGCCGTACTGCCGGCCGCCGTGGATGCGGGCGTACCCGGCGCCCCACGCGAGGTAGCCCATCAGCCGCTCGGCCTCGCTGGCGCCCTCGCCGGCCTTCTTCCAGCCGCCCTTCAGCGGGCCGGGCGACCACTTCGCGCTGCGCTTGCCGTTGGTCGCCCGCTCGATCAGGCCGAGGCAAACCTGAATCCAGCCGCAGATCTTCGTGGCGCTGGTCGAGCCGCTGAAGACCCGGAACTCCACCGCCTCGCGGACGCCGCGGGCGAGGTTGGTCAGGTTCAAGGCGTGGTAGCGATTGCGGTCCAGGACCGGCTTGGCGTCTTTGTCGTTGCCGTACTTCCGGACGCCGCCGCAGTAGATGCCGCGCTCGCGGCTCTTGGTGCCGGTGATCGCGTACAGGCCGCGCTCGCAGTAGGCGACGATGGTCACCAGCCGGGCCAGGGCCTCGGCGGGCAGGTCTCGCTTCCAGCCGATGTGGACGTGCACGCCGCAGGAGGCGTTGACCCGGTGGCCCTTCTCTTCCAGGATTCGCAGGACCTCGGCGACCTGGGCCAGGCCCTCCGGGCCGCGAAGGACCGGGCTGACGATCTCGCAGGAGTGCCAGCCGCCGTGGGCCCGAATCGATCCGTCTCGTTCGGCCTTCCAGCCGGCGGGCAGGTACGGCACCTGGATGCCGCGGTGGTAACCGCCGATCCGCAGGCCGTGCTGGCGGATGGCGCTGTCGGGGGCGATGGTCTCGATCTCTACTCCGAAGCTGTTTTCGTTGGCGTTCATCGTGGTCGTTGTCCTTTCGTTTGCCATGGACACATTCAGCCACATTCCTGCGAACACCCAAAGGGAAATCTGAGACATAAATGCTTAAATTTCAACATGTTAAGTTGTAGAGAATGGGGCGACATGGGAACAAAAAACCGCCCCGGAAAGGCGGTCCGGGGCGGCTGTTTGGGCAGGGGTTGCGATGCGCTATCTGGCCAGTTCGAACCGACCGCGCTCGACCTTGCGGAACCGGCTCTGGTCGCCCTTGACGTTGATCTCGCGGAGGATGGCCGAGTAGATGGTCGCCGCGGGCGTCTTGCCCCCGGTGGACCACAGGCCCTTCTCGATCATCCGCTTGACCATCTCGCCGGTGCTCAGCGGCTCGCCGGCCTCGGACAAGACCTGCACGGCGGCATCCAGCCCGCTGGCCTTCTTCGGCTTGCCCTCGACGTCCTTGGCCTTGCGGCCGCGCTTCGTGGCCGGGGCGCCATCGGCGGCGCCGGTTGCTTCCGTCGGGGCCGGCTCATCGGTCGGGACGGTTTCTGCGGCGGCCTCGGCCTCGTACTCGGCCAGGGAGACGATCTTCTTGCGCCGGGTCGGGCGGGGCTCGGCCAGGCCCCGCAGGCGCTGGGCGCTCTTGATGCGGACGGCCCGGTTGGTCGCGGTGTTCACGCCGTCCCAGCCGCCATGGCGGTTCTCGCCGGTGATCCGCACGTCGCAGATGTTGCTGCCGACCTTGACCCGGTAGGCCTTGCCGATCTCGATCTCGTTCTTCTTCATGATGCGTTCCTTTCGGTTGTGCCCGGCTCGCGGCCGGGCGGGTTATCAAAGCCCCAGCTCTTCCGCGAGCCGGTTCTGGTGTTCGTGACCTCCGAGCAGATGTACGAGCTGCTCGGCAAACCAGTGGACCTGCCGGTCCACGTCGCTGTTGTTCGTTCGGGCGGGCTGGAGATACGCAACGATGGCCGCGACCGCGTGCGGGCTCATCTGCTCCTGCATGGCGGCGAAGAGGTCGGCCTCGTCATTCTCCGGCACGGTGCAGCGGACCGTCTTGCCGCCGACCTTCGCCTCGTACGTCCTGTTCTTCTTCTGCTTCGTCATGGTCGTTCTCCTCTATCTGCTGCGGACGATGGTGATCTGGAACTCGCTGCCGTCTTCGGTGCGGACGATGAGCCCGCGGTTGTAGGTCAGGATGCCGGCCTCCTCGAACGTCGTGACCCGCCGGACGTCCGGGGCCTCGTCCTCGTTCTGGAGCAGGTTGGCGAGCAGGTCTTCCATCTCGTGTTCGTTCATGGTTCTCTCCGTCGGTCTACCGGGTTTCGTGCAGCCGGGGCTGCACGCCGAACTGGCGAAGGGTCCGGCGGATCATCGCCGCCACGTCGTCGCCATCGTTGCGCTGGCAGGTGGCCAGCTCGTAGCCGGCCTGCAGGGCGGCGACTACCTCTTGCCGCGGGGCCTGTCTCGTTCGTGTCTTCTTCTGGCTCATGTCGCCGGGTCCTTTCAGCGGTTGGGGAACAGGTGGTAGTAGAGCTGCATCGGGATCTGGTCGCGGACGATGGTGTCGAGGCTGTCGATCATGCCGCGGGCCGAATCGAGTTCGCCGCGGGCGTAGGCGTCGCGGATCGCCTGAAGGTCTTCGGCGTCCCGGGCGTACGTCCCGGCCAGGTCCGCGTCGCCGCGCCGGGCGGCTTTCTCGCCTTCGAGCTGCCAGTTGCGGATCGCCAGGTCCATCCGCCGCAGGTGGGCGGCGATCGTTCTCTTGTTCGTCTTGCCGTTCATGGTTTTCTCCGTGGTTGCCATGAACACATAAGGGCAATTTGCGGCGTGTAAGCCAAGGGAATTGAAGGATTTACATGCGAATTAGTCTGCGACGCATGTCGCGAGTGGAGCGCGAGTTATGACAGGTGCTGAAGATTCCTCGATGAATTCCAGCCCCGGTGCGGCCAACACGGCGGCGCCGGCGGAGAATCAGGCCGCCAACCCCGCCGCCCTGACGGTCGAGCAGCTTGCCCGCCTGTTGGGCATCGACGCCGAGAAGGTGCTGGACCACGTCGCCGCCGGGGCGCCCGTCGGGCCCGGGCAGCGGGTGAACCTCGTGCATTACGCGGCCTGGCTGAACAAGGAGATGGGGAGAACCGATGGCGATTGACCCGGCAAGGCTGACGCAGAGCGATCTGCTGCAGATCATCAACAGCACGCCCATGGGCGTGGTGCTGAACCGATCTCGCCTGCGCAGGCAGATGGACGCCGGGGCCCTGCGGTTCGGCGACGGCACCCACATCCACCTGGCCCGCTACGTCCGGTGGCTGCTGCGGGAGATGGACCGGCCGCGCCCGCAGCGGACGAGCTACGTCGAGGCCAAGCGCAAGCAGGCGATGCGGAACCGGGCGGCGACCAAGGCCGCCCAGGACATCTTCCCGGTTCCGGAGATCGTGGACTACGCCCGCCGCAAGGCGGCAGGGGAATCGTTCCGGCTGTTCTGCACCACGTACTTCCCCGGCGCCTTCTGGCGACCGTGGTCCCAGGACCACCTGCGGGTGATCGGCAAGATCGAGAGGGCCGTTCGCGAGGGGGGGCTGTTCGCCTTCGCGATGCCCCGCGGGTCGGGTAAGACTGCCCTGGCCCGCTGCGCGGCGCTGTGGGCGATCCTTTACGGGTACAGGCCCTTCGTCTGCATGATCGCCGGCAGCCAGGACAATGCTCGCGAGCTGCTGCGGCCCATCCGCACGTTCATCCTGGAAGAGCCGCTGCTGCTGGACGACTTCCCCGAGGCCATCTACCCGCTGCGCTGCCTGGAGAACTCCTCCAAGCGCCAGCTCCAACAGCACATCGCCGGCAAGCTGACGCACGTCCACTGGGGCCAGGACAAGATGGTCTTCCCCTCCATCGAGGGCGAGCACCTGCCGCGGGCGATGCGCGAGGACGGTATCGAGGTCGCTCCGTCGGCCGGGTCCATCATCACCACCACCAGCCTGGACTCTAACCTCCGCGGCCAGCAGCACACCCGGCCCGACCGGACCATCATCCGTCCGTCGCTGGCCCTGCTGGATGATCCGCAGACGCGCGAGTCCGCCATGTCGGCCGACCAGACCCGCAAGCGCCTGAACCTGGTGCATGGCGACGTGATGGGCCTGGCCGGGCCCGGCGAGTCGATCTCGGCGCTGCTGACCTGCACGGTGATGTACGAGGGTGACCTGGCCGACACGCTGCTGGACCGCGACAAGTCGCCCGAGTGGGACAGCGAGCGGACCAAGCTGGTGTACGCCTGGCCGGCCGAGCAGGCGCTGTGGGACAAGTACTCCGAGATCAGGCGGACCAGGTGCCGGGAAGCCGCGACTGCATTTTACCTTGCCAACCGGGCGGCTATGGACCGGGGCGCCTCGGTCGGCTGGCCCGACCGGTTCGACGCCAAGGCCGGGGAGATCTCGGCCATGCAGCACGCCGTGAACCTGCGGCTCAAGACCGGCCCCGAAGGCTTTGCCACCGAGTACCAGAACGAGCCGGCCATGGTGCAGTCGGCCGACAACGTCCTGACGGTCGACCAGGTGCTGGCCAAGGTCAGCGGGCACAAGCGGGGCGAGGTGCCCGTCGCATGCACCAAGCTGACCATGTTCGTGGACGTCCACGACCCGCTGCTCTACTACATGGTCTGCGCGTGGGCCGAAGACTTCAGCGGCCAGATCGTGGACTATGGGACCCTGCCCCGGCAAAACCGCCCGTTCTTCACCAGAAGCGACGCGTCGCAAACGCTGGGGGCGATGTTTCCCGGCAAGGGCGTGGACGGCGCCATCCACGCGGGCCTGGAGATGGTGGTGACGGAGTACCTGGCCAAGGAATGGGCTCGCGCAGGCGGGGGCCTGCTGAAGCTCGACCGGCTGCTGGTGGACAGCGGGTACAAGGCGCCGATCGTCGCCGACGTGAAGCGCCGCTCGGGAGGCTCGGTCATGATGTTGTCCAAGGGCCTGGGCATCCGGGCCTCCCGCAGGCCCATGGCCGCCTATACCCAGAAGCCCGGCGAGACGCTCGGGGAGCACTGGTACATCCCCAACGTCCGGCGGACTGCCCAGTTCCCCCATGTCCTGCTCGACACCAACTTCTGGAAGAGCTTCGTTCATGACGGCCTGGCGGCGGCGCCGTCGGATCGCGGCTGCATCGGCGTTTACGGCACGTCCAAGACGGACCACGGCCTGCTGGCCGAGCACATCGCCCGCTCGGAGCGATGGGTCGAGGTCGTCGGGCCCTTTGGAACGGTGCGGGAGTGGTCGCCGCTGCCGACCAAGCCCGACAACCACTGGCTGGACTGCCTGGTCGGCTGTGCGGCGGCAGCTTCAATGGCCGGGATCAAGCTGCCGGGCATGGACGCCAACCCGCGTCGCGAACGGAAACGCTACACCCAGGAAGACCTGCGAAGGAGATGAGCATGGCAGAATCTGGCACTGAGCGTAAGAGTTGGCCACCCGATCAGGATCGGCGCGGGTTGGAATGCCGCCAGTGCGGCTGCAAGCACTTCCGCGTCGTCTACACCCGTGCCACCTGGGGCGGGCGAATCCTCCGCCGCCGGGAATGCCGACACTGCGGCAGGCGGATGACCACATGGGAATCCGGCGGCTGATAGTCGCCTTGGCTGGACATGGCAATTCTGGCCGCCGATATACGTTATGAATAAAGAACTTGTCATTTGCCTGTATCGTAGTGATAATGACAAGATAGAAAGGAACCCCATGACCGCCACCGACCATATCGCGGGTAACCTGCGTCGCATCCGGACCAGCAAGGGGCTGAGCCAGGATGAGGTTGCGCAGGGCGCCGACTTGTCACGAAACGCCTACCGCGACATCGAGACCGGCGCCACCGGCAACCCCCGCGTGGGCAACCTGCAGGCCATCGCCCGTGCGCTGGGCGTGGGCCTTGTCGAACTCCTGGCCGCGCCGCCCAGCCTCACCACCGTGCGATTTCGGTCCTTGAAGATGAAGGGCATCCGGCAGGAGGCTCGCCGGGGGCAGATCGTGCTGGATGTGGCGCGTTGGCTGAAGGACTTCTCCTTGCTGGAAGACCTGCTTGGCCAGAAGAAGGAGTTCCGCCTGGATAGGGTGTCAGTGAGCCTTCCAGGCGGCCGAAGGCGAGCCGTCGCTGCTGCGGAACGCACCCGAGAGGTCCTGGGGATTTCCTCGGACGAGCCGGTGCGCGACATCTGCGGCCTTCTGGAGTCGGCCGGCGTGAAGGTCCGCGCCGACGTATTCGATCTCGAAGGCTTCTTCGGGTTCTCTGTGGGCCCGGCCGACGGCGGCCCGGCCGTAATCGTCAATGTCCGTTCGGACATCTCCGTCGAACGCCGGATCTTCACCTCCGCCCACGAACTGGGCCACCTGCTGCTGCATCCGGATGCCTACGACGTGAAGAAGGTGGCGGAAGACCCCGAGCAAGAGAAGGAGGCCGATTGCTTCGCCAGCCACTTCCTGATGCCCGATCGCCCGTTCAGGAAGGAGTGGGAGAACACCCGCGGCCTGCGGCTGGTCCATCGCGTACTGCACGTGAAGCGCATCTTCCGCGTCAGCTACATGACGGTCATCTACCGGCTCATCGAGATGCAGTTGGTCGATCCGGACAAGGTCTGGATGTTCTTTAAGGCGGAATACAGGTGGCGGTACGGGCAGGCGCTTACCAAGAAGGTGGAGCCCCTGCCCCTGGCGGACGTGGACTTCCTGGAAGATCGCCTGAGCCGGCTGGTGCGCATGGGCGTGGAATCCGAGAAACTCTCGCTCAGCCGCGCGGCCGAAATCCTCAACCTCAGCCTCGACGAGATGCGGGAACATACCCTCTCCTGGGAACGGGCGGCATGACAGGCCCGCGGACAGGAGTGGTCGCGGACGCCAACGTCCTGATCGATTATGCAAGCGTCGACAAGTCGCTGCTGGCGCTGGTTGCAGGGCACCTGGGCCCGCTGAGGATCGCCTCGCCGGTCCTGGAGGAAGTCCGGCAGCTTTCCGCGACGGAAGCGATGAAGCTGGGGCTGGAGATCGTCGAGCCGACCCTCGCCCAGGCATTGGAGGCGGAAGGAGCCCGCGGCGCTACGTCCTTCCAGGACCAGCTCTGCCTCATTCTGGCCCGGGACAATGGCTGGACCGTCATCTCCAACGACAAGACCCTGCGCGGTGTCTGCGCGAAACTGGGCATCCGCTGCCTGTGGGGGCTTGAAACCATGGCGGTCCTGGTCGCTCAGGGCCATCTCTCGGCAGCCAAGGCC
Organism: Planctomycetota bacterium; assembly: GCA_022705325.1. Lineage (GTDB taxonomy): Bacteria > Planctomycetota > Phycisphaerae > SM23-33 > SM23-33 > MWDR01. The sequence continues at coordinate 65,158 of JAKJER010000030.1, forward strand.
CTCGCGGCCGCGGAGGCGATGTCCGAGCGGAACATCTTCCTCACGCAGCAGGTCGTCGCCGCATTCCGCCGCAAACTCGGCCTCTGAGGTACATCGGTGTAACAACTCACCGCGTGTAGCGCTTTGGGTTTTGTTCTCGCCACCCTCTCCAGTACATTTGAATCAGACAACCTGACCGCGCGACGCACCGGCTGATCCCCGGTTCGACGCCGAAAAGATACCAAGGCCGTGTGGGGCCACACCCCTGCACGGCCTTTTTCTTTTTGCTCGTGTGGCTGGTTGTCGGACAGCGGGATGGAGCAGCGGCAGCTCGCGTGGCTCATACCCACGAGGTCGCCGGTTCGAATCCGGCTCCCGCGAGTGAAGGTGAACCATGGCAGACGACCTGAAAGACGTGATCAAGCAGAACGCCCAGGGGCCCGAGTCGGCCGAAGCGGACGGGGTGCGGATGAAGCAGCACAGCCTCCGCGACCAGATCGCCGCCGACAAGCACCTGGCGGCCAGGGCGGCGATGGCGAATCCCGCCAAGGCGTTCGCCCGCGTGAAGATCGTGCCCCCCGGGACGGTGTAAGCGTATGGGCTGGTGGCCATTCTCAAAGCGGAGCAAGGCGAGCGAGACCCGGACGGTTGTCGTCCGGGCGAAGTTCGACTCCGCCCAGACCACCGCCGACAACCGCCGCCATTGGGCCAACGCCGACGGCCTCTCGGCCGACGTGGCGGCCAGCCCGGACGTGCGGCGGATTCTCCGCAACCGTGCCCGCTACGAGGTCGCCAACAACTCCTATGCCCGCGGCATCGTGCTCACCTTGGCCAACGACGTGATCGGTACAGGCCCGCGGCTTCAGGTGCTCTCCGCTGCCCCCGAGGCCAACCAGACGATCGAGCGCGAGTTCCTGGCCTGGGCCAAGGCGGTTGATCTGCCCGGCAAGCTCCGCACCATGCGCATGGCCCGGGCGCAGGACGGGGAGGCGTTCGCCGTCCTGTTCTCCAACGACAACCTGGCCGGCGAGGTCAAGCTGGACCTGCGGCTGATCGAGGCCGACCAGGTCGCGACCCCGGCCGCGAAGCTGGTTCAGCAGGCAGCGGACGGCATCGAGTACGACGCGTTCGGCAACCCCACCTTCTATCACGTCCTGAAGGCGCATCCGGGTAGTGGCGGGACGGGCAGCATGGAGTACGACCGGGTGCCCGCCGACAGCGTCATCCACTGGTTTCGAGCGGATCGTCCCGGCCAGCGCCGGGGCCTGCCCGACATCCTGCCGGCCCTGCCTCTCTTCGCACAACTGCGAAGATACACCCTGGCGGTGATCGCCGCGGCGGAATCCGCGGCCAACATCGCCGTCCTCATGAAGACCAGCTCTCCCGCCGGGGGCGAGGCCGCCGAGGTCGAGCCGATGACGGAGATGGAGTTCTCACCCAACATGGCGGTCTTCACTCCCGAGGGCTGGGAGCCCAGCCAGGTCAAGGCCGAGCAGCCTGCGACCACCTATGACATGTTCAAGCGGGAGATCCTCAACGAGATAGCCCGCTGTCTGAACATGCCCTACAACATCGCCGCCTGCAACTCCTCGGGCTACAACTACGCATCCGGTCGCCTGGACCACCAGACCTACTACAAGTCCATCCGAGTCGAGCAGGCCCACTGCGAGAGCGTGGTGCTGGACCGGATTCTGGATGCCTGGCTGGCCGAGGCGGTCAAGGTGTACGGCCTTGGCGAAGTGGAAGACGCCTCGCACCAGTGGTTCTGGGACGGACACGAGCACGTCGATCCCGCCAAGGAGGCCAGCGCCCAGACCGCCCGCCTGGCCAGCAACACCACCACCCTCGCTGCCGAGTACGCCCGGCAGGGCAAGGACTGGGAGAGCGAGCTTCGCCAGCGGGCCAAGGAAGTGGCGCTCATGAAGGAACTGGGGCTGACGGTCGCGCAGCCGGCGCCGTCCGCCCCCGAGCAGGTCAAGGAAGACGACAATGACGAAGACGAATCCAAAGCCGCCTGAGAGCCTGCAACTGACTGCCTCGATGCAGATCGAGATCACCGCCGGCGAGGCCGGCGATGGCAAGCAGGCCCTGCCGCGCTTCAGCATGGTCGCCTACACCGGCGGGCCCATGCGCGTGGCCGGCTGGCGGTATCCGGTGGTCGTGGACCTGGCTGGGCTGGCGATTCCCTCACAGTCCCGGCCCATCCGATTCGGCCACGACGCCAACAGCGGCGTCGGACACTCCGACTCCATCCGCGTCCAGGACGGCCAGCTCGTCGCCGCGGGCGTCGTCTCGCGCGACACGGCCGCCGCCCGCGAGGTCGTCATCTCGGCCCGCAACGGCTTCCCCTGGCAGGCCTCCATCGGCGCGGGGGTCGAGCAATTCGAATTCGTCAAGGAGAACCAGACCGTCACGGTGAACGGTCGTGACTTCACCGGCCCCCTGAACGTCGTCCGCCGGGCGACGCTGGGGGAGATCAGCTTTGTCGACCTGGGCGCCGACGGCAACACGTCGGCCAGTGTGGCCGCTTCGGCCAAGGAGAAGAACATGGACGTTACCGACACCGCCAGCACCAGCACCGAAACTGCCGCCCAGGCCGAGCAGGGCAAGGATGCCCCCAAGGTCGAGGCCCAGGCCAGCGCCGGCACGGAGGCCGGCGGGCCCGCGGTCAAGGCCGCCGCCGATACCGGGCTCGCGCCCGACCCCATCGCCGACATGCGTGCCCGCGCCGCCGCCGAGCAGCAGCGGATCGCGGCCGTGCGGAAGGTCTGCGGCGACAAGCACGCCGAGATCGCCGCCAAGGCCATCGGCGAGGGCTGGGACGTGACCAAGACGGAGCTGGAGGTCCTGCGGGCCGACCGGCCCAAGGCCCCGGCCGCCCACGTGCGGGACAACAACGTCACCGGCGCCGTCCTGGAGGCCGCCTGCATGCTCACCGGCGGGGTGAAGGGCGACGACGTGGCCGCCCGCTACGGCGAGCAGCCGACCGAGCTGGCCGGCAACCGGTTCAGCGGCGGCATCGGGCTCCAGGAACTCCTGCTGGAGGCGGCCTGGGCCAACGGCTACGAGGGCCGCAACTTCCGCGACTGCCGCTCGGTCCTGCGGTTCGCCTTCGCCAACAGCATCCAGGCCCAGGGCTACTCGACCGTCAACGTCGCGGGCATCCTGTCCAACGTGGCCAACAAGTTTCTGCTGGAGGGCTTCTTCAGCGTGGAGCGGACCTGGCGGAACATCTGCGCGGTGAGGAACGTCAATGACTTCAAGACGGTGACCTCCTACCGGCTGATCGGCAAGGACCAGTACGAGCTGGTCGCGCCCGGCGGCGAGCTTAAGCACGGGACCCTGGGCGAGGAGTCCTACAGCAACAAGGCCGACACCTACGGCCTGATGATCGCCATCGACCGGCGGGACATCATCAACGACGACCTGGGCGCCATCACCACGGTGCCCCGCAAGCTCGGCCGCGGGTCGGGCCTGAAGATCAACGACATCTTCTGGTCCACCTTCCTGAACAACGCGTCGTTCTTCTCCGCCGGCAACAAGAACCTGCTGACGGGCGCCGACACCGTGCTGTCGATCGACGGCCTGTCCAAGGCCGAGAAGGCCTTCGCCGACCAGGTGGACGGCGACGGCAAGCCCATCGGCATCCTGCCGGCGATCCTGCTGGTGCCCACGGCGCTGTCGGCCACCGCGACCGTCCTCCACAAGAGCGTGGAGGTCCGCGACACCACCGCCAGCACCAAGTACCCCGTGGCCAACCCGCACCAGGGCAAGTATCGCGCCGAGGTCAGCCGCTACCTGTCCAACAGCACCTACACCGGCAACAGCGAGAAGGCCTGGTACCTGCTGGCCGACCCGGCGGACCTCCCGGTGATCGAGGTCGCCTTCCTCAACGGCCAGGAGTCGCCCACCATCGAGACCGCCGAGGCGGACTTCAATGTGTTGGGCGTGGTGATGAGGGGCTATCACGACGTAGGAGTCGCCCTCCAGGACCCCAAGGGCGGCTGCAAGAACAAGGGCGAGGCGTAATCGTCGTCGAGGTCGCGGTCCGGCAGTCGGGAACGGATGCCCGGCTGCCGGCCGCGGCCGCAGGCACGGCATCCTTCCTGACAGGAGCAGACAATGGCAAAAGCGACTTACGTGCATGACGGAGGCAGCATCGACCACACGCCGTCGGCGGCCGTGGCCGCGGGCGACGTGGTGGTCCAGAACGACCTGGCGGGCGTGGCCCGCACGCCCATCGCGGCCAACGCGCTGGGCAGCCTGGCGGTGACGGGCGTGTTCGATGTGGCCAAGGCCACCGGCGCCGGCACCGCCATCGAGGCGGGCAAGAAGGTGTACTGGGACGCGGCCAACGGTGTCGCGACCACCAGCGCCGACGACGGCGGCGAGCCGGCCACGGCCTACCCGTACCTGGGCAAGACCGTCAAGGCGGCCACCGACGCCGACACCACCGTGCGGGTACGCCTGAGCCAGTAGACGCGAGGGCCGGAGGCGATGGGCGACCTGCTCAAGAACACCGTGCAGTGGCTGGGGGCGATGCGGACGTCGCACGCCTCCAGCCTGGTCGCCTACCGGCGAGGCGAGAGCGAGGCAACCGTCAACGCCACGTGGGCCTCGACCACCTGCGAGGTCGAGGACGACTTCGGCCTGCGGGTCCGGGCGGTGGTGACGGATTTTCTCATCCTGGCCGAGGATCTGTTGCCGCTCTTCGGGGAGCCCGAACCGGGCGACCGGATCGCGGCCGGCGGCAAACTCTACGAGGTGCTGTCCCTGGGCGGCCAGGGGCACTGGCGGTGGAGCGGGCCGCACAACGTCAGCATGCGAATTCACGCGAAGGAAGTGGGCAGCGTATGAGCGGATGCAATCAGCAATTCGAGAGTGTCTGCAAGCCGGAATTCGAGGCGATCAACGAGAAGCTCGACCGCCTGGACGAGGCGATCCGGGGCAACGGCAAGCCGGGCATCCAGCTTCGGCTGGACCGCCTGGAAGCCGCCGAGCGGGCGCGCGGGAAGCTGATCTGGCTGATCGCCGGCTCGGCCGTCAGCCTGGCCGGCAGCAATCTGTGGCGGGCGATCTTCGGAGGATAGCGCGTGGCACTGGCGATCGACATTGCGGACGCCGTGGCAGCCGAGCTTGCCGGCGGGACTTTCAGCCAGGCCTTCACGCCCAGGCGGCTGGTGATCCCGGCGCATGAGCTGGCGGAACTGGCCGAGCTGCGCGTGAGCGTGGTGCCCAAGGCCATGGAGATCGCCGGCGCCAGCCGCTCGCTCAGCCAGTTCGACGTGCAGGTGGACGTGGGTGTCCAGAAGAAGCTGGGCAGCGACCTGGACGGCGAGGTCAAGGCGCTGTGCGACCTGGTGGACGAGATCGCGGAGTTCCTGCGGGGCCGGGCGCTGGCGGGGGCGCCGTACGCCACTTGGGTCCGCACGGCCAACGAGCCGGTCTACGCCCCCGAGCACCTGGTCGAGCAGCGGGTGTTCACTAGCGTCCTGACCCTGACGTACCGGGCGATGAAGTGAGGCGACCATGAACAACGTCATCCTTCGCAAGATCAACGTCACCGGCGACTGGCAGCCGCTCTCGGCCGTTCGGCTGGTCGGCAGTGTCACCATCGCCACCCCGCCCGCCAATGCTGGCAACGTCCTGTTCCGCACGGTCGGTGAGCCGGCCCAGGAGGTAGCCTGGGTGCCCGGCGAGTGGTATGACTTCCACCGCATCGACCTGTCCGAGATCCAGGTCAAGGGCACAGTGGGCGACGTGGTTACCTTGGTTGGGGGGAGCTGGTGATGGGCTATCGCAGCACTGGCACTGGTTCCGGCGTGCCCGGCCCGGCCGGCGAGGACGGTCGCACCGTCTTGAGCGGCATCGGCGCGCCCGCGCCCGAGACGGGCGCCGACGGCGACTTCTACATCGACACGGCGGCCGACGCCATCTACGGGCCCAAGACGACCGGGGTGTGGGGTGAGCCTACCTCGCTGATTGGACCGCCCGGGCAGGACGGCCAAGACGGGGCGCCCGGTCAGGACGGCCAGCCCGGACAGGACGGAGCCCCCGGCGCCCCCGGCACGGACGGCAAGACCGTCCGCAGCGGCGCCGGTGCCCCGGCCGCGGGCCTGGGCGTCGACGGCGACTTCTACATCGACACCGCCGCGTCGGCCCTCTACGGCCCCAAGGCGGGCGGGGCGTGGGGCAACGGCACGTCGCTGGTCGGCCCCCCGGGCCAGAACGGTCAGGACGGCGCTCCCGGTCAGGATGGCGCTCCCGGCGCCGATGGGGTAGGAGTGCCCGCCGGCGGCACGACGGGCCAACTCCTGGCCAAGGCGACCAACGACGATCACGACACCGAGTGGGTGGACCCCTCGGCCGGCGGCGGGGTCGCGGACGGCTCGGTCACCATCGCCAAGTTCGCCGCCGACTCGCTGGGCTGGCTCGACAGCCTGTCGGACTTCGGCGACGGCAGCGACGGGGCGATCACCATCAGCAGCGACACCGACGCGGCCAAGTGCGAGTACCAGGTCACCAGCCTGACCATCGACGCCGGGGTCGAGTTCCGCATCCCCAGGCACGACACGTACGGGACCACGTGGATCCCGTTCCTGATCATCCGGTCGCAGGGCACGGTGACCATCAACGGCAAGCTCCACGCGAACGGACGCTCCGTGATGGCCCACATGCCGACCGCGACCAAGTACGGGGAGTGGTGCGGACAGAGCTGCTACGGGGTCAACGCCATCTACCGCTTTCCGGTGGGCCTCTTCCACGACACGATCGATGCGATCTACGGGCTGCTGCCCGGCGAGTACCGCCCCTGGGTCGCCGACACCGGTCTCTGGATGGACCGGCTGTTCTGGCCCGCCGTGGCCGGGCCGAGCTGCTTCCTGTGCTGGCAGTGCAACAACCAGTATGCCCAGGTCAACTGGGGTCGCGGGTGTTGCGGTTCCCTCGCGTATCCGGGCTACACGCTTCCGTGCGGCTGCTTCTATTCCCAGCCGGGCGTGCTGGACCCTGCGTACGCGGCGAGCGATTATCGCGACCCCTACGTGCCGATCGAGGCCCTGGCGGGTCCCGGCAAACCCTTCCGTTTCGTGGCCGGCGTGGGCGGGCACCCGGTTCCCGACCCATGCGGAGCAAGCTGCCTGTTCTCGGACAACTACGCTTCTGGACACGACGCCCCCGGTGGTGGCGGGGTCATTGTCATCGTCGCTCCGAAGATCGTGTTCGGCGCCAACGGCAGCATCGAGGCCAAGGGCGAGGACGGCTACGACGCCGAGCCCACAGGCAACTCCGCAGACACCGCCTACTTCGCCAGCGGGGGCGGCGGCGGGGGCACGGTTGAGGTGCACACCCGCGTCCCGCTGTCGGCGGGCGACAAGGCCAAGGTTTCGGCCTTGGGCGGTGCGGGCGTGACCAACAAGTCACAGGCCGGGCTCGACGGCGTCACCTGGTTCTGCGGATTGGAGAGATAGCACATGGCTGAAACGATGAACATCGAGGTCCCCGCCAGACAGACGGCCACGCTGATACGGAAGGGCAAGCCCCTGCTGCAGTGGCCCGCCGGCTCGCTGGTCTCCCACACGCTGGAGGAGGGCGACACGATCGTCCTGAGCGACAACACGCCGGTCAAGCCCATGGAGCCCATCGACGTGCTGAGGGCCAGGCTCCGGCGTGAGCAGCAGGCCCTGGACGCCTCCAACGCGGAACTGGTCGGCGTTCTGGACGAGGTGCTCGACCTGCTGGTCGCCGGCAACATCGTCCGCAAGGCCCAGTTCAGCGGCAAGGCCTCGGAGGCCTTCGACCGCCGTAAGGCGGCCCGCAACCGCATCGCCCAGCTCCAGGCAGAGATCCAGGCCCTGGTCAACAAGCCGTGAGGCACGCATGAACCCGCGAACGACCTTCGTCCACATCCAGGCGTACCCGCACGGGTTGGTCGAGCCGAGCCTCCTCCTGTGGCTGACCGACCACGGCTTCCGCAACATCTATATTGGGGGTGTGGGCATCCGGGGGATCGTCTCGGGCTTCAACGAGATGATCCGTCTGGCCCTGGCCAGCCGGTTCGATCACTACCTGTTCGCCGAGCGGGACATCCGGCCGAACACTGCCGGCAAGGACACCGAGCCCTTCTTGAACGAGGTCGGCGGGGACATCGTGTGTGCGACCTACCCGTGCGGCAACAGCCACGCCTGGGACCATCCCGCCGCCTTCCACACCGGGCTGTGGCGGACGACACGGGCGGCCCTGATGAAGATCGAGCCGCCCTGGTTCACCAACGACTATGCCGACAACCTGCACATTCGGCCAGACGGCTGCGAGTGTGCGAGTTTCGCCCGCCGGGCACGCGAGGCGGGGCTGACGATCATTCGCAGCGGAGAGGCCGACCACACCCCGAGCAACTGACCATGGTGGGCATTCGATTCGACAAGATGAAGGCGATGTTCTTCGACCGCAAGGCCGTGGTCGGGGCCATGGACCGGGCCACGCGCAAGGTCTTGTCGAAGTTCGGGGCGTTCGTCCGCAAGACCGCCCGCCACTCAATCCGCAAGCGAAAGAGCGTGTCGAGGCCGGGCAACCCGCCCAGCAGCCACGTGGGGTTGCTCAAGCGGCTGATCTTCTTCGGCTTCGACACCACGCGCAAGAGCGTGGTCATCGGTCCGACGCCGCTTCGCGGCACGCCCGTGGCCCCGCCGCTGCTGGAGTACGGCGGGCGGGCCAGGCGGAAGGATCGCAAGGGCAAAGGCGTTACCGCCAAGTACCGGCCGAGGCCGTTCATGGGCCCGGCCTTCCAGAAGGAAAAGTCCAAGCTGCCGGCCTTGTGGGCGGGCAGCGTCCGCAAGCAATAGGAGTGCAAGGATGCCAACTCAGACATTTTTGCTCGGCATGAACGCCAAGATCTACCGGGGCGCC
>JAKJER010000092.1 GCA_022705325.1 Planctomycetota bacterium
GCGTGGCGCCGCCGTTGGCGCGCCGGGCGACGTCGAAGCACCTGGCGATGAGGCCTTCGCGACCCAGGCGGAGGCAGAGGGCGGCGACGGGGTTCCGCCCGCCCTGGTAGTCGGGCATGACGATCGCTTCGTTCAGGACGTCCCAGATGTCGATCCGTCCGCGAAACTCCTCGACCTCGCGCCGGATGCGGTCGAACTGGGCCCGCTCGACCTGGGCGGCGTCGAGGTCCCCCAGCCAGGCGGGCGTGGTCTGGTGCCAGCACAACGGATGCCCCTTCGTGCGGATGCCCTGCTCGCGGCACCAGGCGGCAGCCTGGCCGACGTACTCGGCAAGGGTCTGACCGCGCTGGCGCTCGTAGCTGGCCCAGTAGAAGCCCAGCGTGGCGAAGTTGAGCAGGTCGGCGAAGCGGCTGCGGTAGGCCCGCTCCAGTTCGTCCGTCCCGCATTTGCCGAACGCGTAGAGGTTGCAGCCGAAGAGGAACTTGTGGGCCTTCATCTCGACGAGAACGTCGGTGTCGGCGAGGGGCCGGCCGGCGGCATCGAGGACGGTCACCACCAGCTCGCCGGTGCGGTGCTCGCGGATGCGGCGGTCGATCTGCTCGTCGCTCAGATGGTCGGGCGCAGCCGCCCCAAGGGCCGAGGCCGCCAGCAGGAGCATCGCCAGGCCCGCAAGGGGGTGCTTGTTGGTTGCCATGGGTTCCTCGACTCAGCTCCAGGGTTCGATGATGGCCTTGATCACGCCATCGCGGTAGTGCTGGGCGGTCTGGACGGCCTGCTGGGCCTGTTCCAGCGGGAAGGTGTGCGTGGCCATGGGGAGGACGTCGATCTTGCCCTGGGCGACGAGGTCGACGGTGAGCTGGGCGCAGTGGTTCTGGCGGCGCACGGGCTGGAGGGCGATCTCCTCTCGTCGCGCGAGGTCGAAGTCGAACGTGACGGTCTTGCTCGTGGGGATGCCGATGAGAAAGAGCGTCCCGCCGGGCTTGAGCAGGGCCAGGCCCTGGTCGATCGTCTCCTGCCGGCCGGCGCACTCGAAGACGGCGTCCATCCCCAAGGGGCGACGGTCGCGGACCTGGGCGACCAGGTCGCTGTCGTCGCCGTGGAAGAGATGGTCGGCGCCGAACCGGCCGGCGAAGTCCAGGCGGTAGTCGAGCAGGTCGGTGGCGAAGACGGCGAGGTTGCCGAGCGCCTGGGCCCTCAAGGCCAGCAGGACGCTCAGCCCGATGGGCCCGCTGCCGAGGATGGCCACTGACGAGTCGGCCGCCAGGCGCGCCATGCGGGCGGCGTAGACGCCGATGGCCAGCGGTTCGCACAGGGCCCCCTCGACGAACGAGACCGTCTCGCCCAGGACCACGCAGGAGCGAGCGGGCATGACCAGGTACTGGGCCATGGCGCCGCTGGCCTGGTGGGGGTTGCCCAGGAACTGCTGGCCGCGGCAGGTGTTCTCGCGTCCGGTGCGGCACTGGTCGCACGTGGTGCAGGCAAGGAGGGGATCGACCGCGACGCGGTCGCCCGGCGCCAGATGGGCGGCGGGTCCGGCCTGGACGACCGTGCCGGCGCACTCGTGCCCGATGGTCCAGGGATACTCGACGACCTGGCTGCCGATGCAGCCTTCGGAGAAGTAATGGACGTCGCTTCCGCAGACGCCGACAGCCTCGACGCGGATCAGCACCTGGTCGTCTTTCTGGAGCGTGGGCGTGGGGACCTCGCGGACTTCCATCCGTTCCATCGCGGTGAGCATGGCAGCTTTCACAGGCAGTTCCTTCTTGTTGGTCGGGTCAAAAAAGCCCACGGAGAGCTTCCCGTGGGCTTTCATGTTTAACGGTTACCGGTCAATAGTCAATGGTCAACGGTTGATCCCGCAGACGATCTCGAAGATGCGGCTGCCACCGATCGCGCCGCCGGCGGCCCGCAGCCCCTCGTACTGGCCGGACTTCTCCATCACGCCGAACTGGATGGAGACGAAATCGGGCCAGCCGTTCTGGTCGAAGCGGTGCCAGGTCTGGCCCGCGGTGGTGGTCCAGGTGATGTACCTTCGCTTGATCTGGCTGGGGTTGGACGGGTCGTACTCGATGGACACCTGCCCGTAGCGGATGGCGAACTTAGTGGCGTTGGGGTCAGTGTCCTTGGGCGCGATGCCGCCGAGCAGGACCTGCCAGGAACTCTTGAAGTTGGCGACCGAGATGGGGGGCACGGCGACCTGGGGCTGATAGGAGGCGTTCGTGTCGATGGTGTCGGCCAGGCTGCTCAGGGCCGTGGGGTTCTGGGCCTGGAGATTGGCCAGGTCGAGTCCCCAGACGTCCATCGGAGTGACGTCGGGCGCGATGCCGGTCTCGCTGAGCACGAAGGCCTGGCGGCAGAGGACTTCCTTTAAGGTGGCGGTGTTGCCCAGGTCGTCGGCCACGCGGTAGGCGATGAACTTGCCCAGCCCCCGCTGGTTGCTGGTCAGAGAAAAGGAGGGTCCGGCGGTGGAGAAGGCGATGAAGTCGTCGCGGATCCTCATGAAGCCGATCTTGCTGACGGAGCGAAAGTCGCTCCGCATAAGCTGGGAGATGGAAGCGACAGCCGCATTGGCCTTCATGAGTCTCTGGCTGTCGTTGACCACCCGCTGGGTCTGCGAGAGCACATTGCTGAAGCCGAGGATCATGATGGACAGGATGGCCACGCTGACCATCAGTTCCATCAGGGTCATGCCTCGTCGCCGCGTCGTACAGTCTGTCCGGTTGCTCATGGGTGACTTCCTGTGGCTATAGGCTCGCTTCGATGCTGAGGGTGGCGATGGCGGGGCTGAGCTGAGAGGTCTCGCTGGAGACCGTCTCGTTGACCACCCACGCCCCCTGGTCCAGTTGGGTGCTCATCACCCGGTCCAGTTCGCCCTGGTTGCCGTCGGCCGAAACGCAGATGGCGTATTCGCCGGTGGTGGCGTTGATGACCGGCGTGCCGGTCTTGAGCTTGCCGCCCCCGCCGATGATGCGGGTGGTCATGGGGCTGGTGGTGTCGGAGGGGTTGCTCTGGATCAGGCGCAGCGCCGCGACTTTCTCCGCGATCACCACGCCGTCCTTGGAGGCGTCGTTGATGTCCGGCACGGTCTTGCGATAGGCGACAATGACCAGAAGCGCCTTGCCCCCCGTCAATTCCCGCCCCAGCAGGATATACCCGTAGGTGGCGCGGTTGGTCCCGGTGTCCGGGGCCCCGGTGGGATACACGCACCGGTAGTTGCCCTCGGGAATGACGATCCGCCTGTTGGTGGCGGTGGAGTCTTCCAGGATGTAGTTGAGCGCCTTGATCGCGGCCACCCCGGTCAGGTCCCGGGGCACCAGGACGGCCTGGGCCAGCGAGGCGGCGTTCTCGCAGATCAACGTGCCAAGCTGGCTGTTGGCGGCCCGCTGGCTTTCCTTCAGGGCGGCGGGAAAGAGCGAGGCGGCCATGGCCATCCCGATGCCCAGGATGCCGATGGCGATCATGGTCTCAGCCAGGGAGAAGCCTCGCTCCGTGGGACGTCGGGTTGTAGCGGTTGTGCCAGTCATGGGTTTACTCCAGGGCGAACAACTGTCCGGTGTGGTTGTTGATCGCCAGTCGCTGCGCGTTGTTCTGGATGTAGGAATTGCATCCGGCGTTGCCACCGGTTCTCCGGGCGGCCTCCAGTTCGGCGGCCTTGAACAGGAAGACGGCATTGACGCCGGGCTCGCCGCCGTTGTAGTTGGCAGTGCCGGCCAACCATAGCCGCTGACTGTTGCTGGGGTCGATGAAAAGGTAGTCCGGAGGCGAGGCCGTCTCGGCTGGAAAGATGATCTTGCCGGGGACGTTGCCCGTCGTGGAGGGCGCGTTTCGCCCGACCGCGCCGGACGGGGTGAACAGGATGGTCAGGCTGGTGAAGTCGCCCACGTTGTCGCTCGTGGTCATGTTGATGATGTCCTGCTTGTTGTTGGCCAGGTCGACGTACTTGGTGGAGTACTCGCCGAAGGCCAACCCGCCGGGCAAGGGCTTGGGCAGGAAGATCGCACCGCGGTGGGGCCAGGAGGAGCCCAGGGCGGTTTCGGTCGCCTGGGTGATGCCCCGGAACGTGCCCGACGTCTTGTCGTATCCCAGCACCATCACGTAGCACCGTCCGTCCAGATTGGTCACCCAGCTCCCGCCAATGTAGCTGGCCTCCATCTGGATGTGGACCGCGACGTGATTGTGCGCGCGGAGGGCCTCGGTGCGGGCGGCTGTGCAGATCGCCGACAGGTAGTTCACCGCCTGGCTCTCCGCCCCGCCGGACATGAAGGCGGCGATGGAGGGCACGGCCAGCGTGGCCACCAGTCCGATCACTCCGATCACCACCAGCAGTTCCATCAGCGTGAAACCGCCGCCTCGTCGCCAGTGGGTCGCGTGTGTTGTACTCATGGGCGCATCCTCTAATGTCCGTCGCTGCGGATGTTGTCGAGATTCTTGCTGTCGGTCGGGGTGGATTCGTTTATGGCCCGGTCGGGCCCCATGGAGATGATCACGGGCCCGCCGCCCCGTCCACGGGTGGGACGGTAGATCATCGCCTGTCCCCACCCGTCCTTGGCCGTGGCGGTCTGGGCGGTGTTGTCCCAGGTGAACTGCTCCTTGGGCAGGCGCGAGACCAGGTCCCGCACTTCCTGGGGGGTGCTCAGCGCGCACAGCGGATACAGGTTGTTGTCGGGGGGCAGGCTGCGGGTGAGTTCCTTGTACCGCAGGATGGCGCTCATCAGGACCGACTGGGTGGCCTCGGTCTGCTTGCGGGCCGCCTCTTCCATCAGGTGCTTGCTGATGCCAACCACCAGGGCCAGGATGATCGCCAGGATCAACAGCACCGTCAGCATCTCCACCAGCGTGAAGCCCTGGCGGCTGGATTTCGGTTTGTCATGCGTCATGAAGGATCA
>JAKJER010000007.1 GCA_022705325.1 Planctomycetota bacterium
GTTTCTGGCGGCCTGCTCGGCCGGCGTGGCCAAGAACGTGGACCTGGTGACGCTGCCCGGTCGCGACACGGTGCAGCTCACTATCTACAACAGCGAGGACCTGACGCTGGTCAAGGAGACCCGCCAGGTCACGCTCAAGAAGGGCGTCAACCAGCTCCAGTTCTCGTGGGCCAACACGCTGATCGACCCGACCAGCGTCATGTTCCGCGTGCTGGAGCACGCCGATCAGATCGAGTTGCTGGACACGGTCTTTCCGGGCCAGAAGCCCCAGCACCTGATCTGGAACATCGCCTCGAAGTTCGAGGGCCAGGTCAAGGTGGAGGTAAGCTACTTCACCAGCGGGCTGACGTGGTCCATGGACTACGTGGGCATCAGCGACGCGGACGAGACGAAGATGCACTTTCGCGGGTATGTCCGCGTGTTCAACAACAGCGGCGAGGAGTACGACAACGCCCAGGTCCGCATGATCGTGGGCACGGTCAACCTGGTGGAGAAGATCGCCGATCTCGCCCGACGACGCGGGCTGGAGGGGGCGGCCCTGGACGACGCGGCCAAGGGCAAATTCCGCGGCGAGGCCTTGCGTCAGGTGGCGGCCCGGGCGGATATGGAGGCCCAGAACGCTCCGGCCACGGAAGCCCCGGCCGAGACCAAGATGATCGTCAAGGAGGGTCTGAGCGAGTACTTCCTGTTCACGGTGGCCGGCACGGAGAGCGTCCCCAACGGGTGGTCCAAGCGGATGCAGGCGGTGGAGGCGGTGGACGTGCCGTTCGACATCGTCTATCGCATGAGGGCCTACCAGTACGGGCCCCGCCCCGTGCGGTTCCTGATCTGGCGCAACGACGACGAGCACAAGTTGGGCGAGAGCCCCTTGCCGGACGGGCAGGTGAACCTGTATCGCCAGCTTGCCCCTGTGGGGCTTCCGCCGCTGGCCGACGACGGCGGCCGGCCGAGCGACGGCCTGGCGTTCGTGGCCCGCCAGCAGATTCGCTACGTGCCGATCAAGGCGGAGATCGAGATCAACACCGGCCCGGACGACCTGGTGGTCTACGAGACCAGGCGGATGCGGATGGAGCGCCTGAATTTCGCGTTCGACCGGTGGAACAACGTTACCGGCTGGGACGAGAAGGCGCTGTGGAACGACACGATCCGCAACTACCGGACCAAGCCGATCACCTTCGAGCTTCGCCGCCAGTGGGACGGCGACGTGGACTACAACAGCGAGGTCAAGAGCACGCTCTTTGACTATCGCACGGTGGAGACGACCTTCACCATTCCGGCCCGCTCGAAGACCGATTACCCGGCAACGGTGACCACGCACATGGGTTCGAACAAGCGGCAGGACCGGGTGAGCCTCCAGTCTCCGCCTGAGGAGCGAAAGCCGTGAGCAATCGAATCGCATTGATCCTGGTGTTTCTGGCGGCCTGCTCGGCCGGCGTGGCCAAGAACGTGGACCTGGTGACGCTGCCCGGTCGCGACACGGTGCAGCTCACTATCTACAACAGCGAGGACCTGACGCTGGTCAAGGAGACCCGCCAGATCACGCTGAAGAAGGGCGTCAACCAGCTCCAGTTTTCGTGGGCCAACACGCTGATCGACCCGACCAGCGTCATGTTCCGCGTGCTGGAGCACGCCGGCCAGGTCGAGCTGCTGGACACGGTCTTTCCGGGGCAGAAGCCCCAGCACCTGATCTGGAACATCGACTCGAAGTTCGAGGGGCAGGTCAAGGTGGAGGTGAGCTACTTCACCAGCGGGCTGACGTGGTCCATGGACTACGTGGGCATCAGCGACGCGGACGAGACGAAGATGCACTTCCGCGGGTACGTCCGCGTGTTCAACAACAGCGGCGAGGAGTACGACAATGCCCAGGTCCGCATGATCGTGGGCACGATCAACCTGGTCGAGAAGATCGCCGACCTCGCCCGGCGGCGCGGGCTGGACCCGGCCGGGCTGAGAATGAAGGACCTGTCGAAACTCCGCACTCAGGCGTTGCTGGAGGTCGGCGGCAAGGCGGAGAAGGAAGCGGAGGAACTCGACAGGAAACCCCAATCGGGGCCCAGGGGCGTGGTCAAGGAAGGCCTGAGCGAGTACTTCCTGTTCAGCGTGGCGGGCACGGAGAGCGTTCCCAACGGGTGGTCCAAGCGGATGCAGGCGGTGGAGGCGGTGGACGTGCCGTTCGACATCGTCTATCGCATGAGGGCCTACCAGTACGGGCCCCGCCCCGTGCGGTTCCTGATCTGGCGCAACGACGACGAGCACAAGCTGGGCGAGAGCCCCTTGCCGGACGGGCAGGTGAACCTGTATCGCCAGCTTGCCCCTGTGGGGCTTCCGCCCCTGGCCGACGACGGCGGCCGGCCGAGCGACGGCCTGGCGTTCGTGGCCCGCCAGCAGATTCGCTACGTGCCGATCAAGGCGGAGATCGAGATCAACACCGGCCCGGATGACCTGGTGGTCTACGAGACCAGGCGGATGCGGATGGAGCGGATCAACTTCACATTCCGCTGGATTGACAACCCCCGGCGCGAGGTGGTGGTGGGCTGGGACGAGAAGGCGCTGTGGAACGACACGATCCGCAACTACCGGACCAAGCCGATCACCTTCGAGCTTCGCCGCCGGTGGGACGGCGACGTGGACTACCAGAGCGAGGTCAAGAGCACGCTCTTTGACTATCGCACGGTGGAGACGACCTTCACCATTCCGGCCCGCTCGAAGACCGATTACCCGGCGACGGTGACCACTCACATGGGTTCGAACAAGCGGCAGGACCGGGTGGAGTTGCAGTAGCTGGCCTGTCCAGCCGGGTGGCGGGCGCAGGCGGTTCTGCGGGGGGGGAGAGTCTTTCGCGGGCATCGCCTGCGACGTCGTCGACGGCTCACCACAGGTACGTGCCGGGGAATCCCGGCGTGCCGGGGTAGTTGCCCCCCACAGTCATCCGCGGGTAGATCTCGCCGCCCTCGTGGTAGGTCGCGTGCGAGTCGCCGTGCAGCACGGGCATTTCCGTGACAACGGTATCCTGGTAGGGGGCGCCAGTCTGAAACAGGCCCCGCCCGCCGTGGGCGATCTCGTGCAGGTCGATCGACCGGTAGAAGTTCAGGCGGTGCGTGATGAACGCCACCTCGCTGCTGCACTCCCGCGTTGAGGCCGGAGGGGGCGGCTCGCTGCCGATCATCGCCACCGCATAGCCTCCGCCCGTGAACCCGCCCATCCACATGTAGGAGGTGTAGACGTTGCTGCATGCGCTGTCCCACCCGCCGTAGCCGCTGCCGGCTGCCCAGTCCGTGCGACGATACTCGCCGTACGGCTGGGAGGGCACGCGGGCGACAATGGGGCAGGTGATGACGCTGGTATTCGTAACGTAGCGACCCCGCATGAGGCTGACGCAACTGGTGGCAACGCCGCTCTGGCGGTGGTA
Source organism: Planctomycetota bacterium (assembly GCA_022705325.1). Lineage (GTDB taxonomy): Bacteria > Planctomycetota > Phycisphaerae > SM23-33 > SM23-33 > MWDR01. The sequence continues at coordinate 3,410 of JAKJER010000007.1, forward strand.
GTCGGGCGAGTGCTCGTTGCGGTAGGGAAACAGGCCCCGGTTGGCGGTGGCGTAGTTGTACAGGGCGGCATGCTGCTGGTTCATGTTGGACAGGCAGATGACCTTGAGCGTCAGATAGCGGGCGCGGCGAAGGGAGGGCGTCAGCATCGTCAGCAGCAGGGCGATGATCGACACCACGATCAGCAGTTCGACGAGGGTAAAGGCGCTCGGCCGTCTGGCGGAACGTGGCGGCGAAGGAGCCATCGCGGAATCTACACGCACATATCGCGACACGGCAAGGTCCTCAGCAAGTGTCCGTACTGTACACTCGACGGGTGGCCTTGTCCAGTCTCTTGCCGCCACAACAAAACGGCGGATCGAACGTTTGACTTGCCGGGCGCCGCAAGGCAAGATGTTCGCCTCCCAGACGCGTGGACGACGGCGCCGGGCGTGCGGCATGCGGGAACAGACCATCCGTGACATCCTGAGCGGCCAGCGCAGCGGGGCGGGGGCCTCGCTCCTGCGGGCTGCGCTGTGGCTGGCGTGCTGGCCCTACAAGGGCGCCATGTGCCTGCGCCGCTGCGCCTACCGGCGGGGGTGGCTGAAGTCCCACCCAGCCGGGGTGCCCGTCATCTGCGTGGGCAACCTCAGCACCGGCGGGACGGGCAAGACCCCCATGGTTGCCTGGATCGTCCATCGCCTTCGCGAAATGGGGCGCTTGCCCGCCATTCTCAGCCGGGGGTATAAGGCCGTCAATGGGCGCAGCGACGAAGCCGACCTGCTGAGCGAACTGTGCGGCGTGCCTGTAGTGATCGACGCCAACCGCCAGGTCGGGGCCCAAAAGGCCCGCGAGAACGGCGCCGACGTGCTGGTCATGGACGACGGTTTCCAGCACCGCCGTCTGCGGCGCGACCTGGATATCGTCCTGATCGACGCCACCAATCCCCTGGGCTACGGCTATTGCCTGCCCCGAGGGCTGCTTCGCGAGGGGCCCTCGGCCCTGAGCGACGCGGGCCTGGTCGTCCTGACCCACAGCGACCAGGTCAACGCGCAGGCCCTTCGCGACCTGTGCCATCGTCTGGCATGCCATACTCGCGCGCCGATCCTCCAGGCCGTCCACCGCCCCACGCACCTGATCGACGAGGGCGGAAGGGTGCTCCCGCTGGAGCTGCTGGCCGGACGAAAGATGTTCGCCTTCTGCGGGCTGGCCAACCCCGACCGCTTCTTCGCACAACTCGGTGGCCTCCATGCCCGCCTGGTCGGAGCGACCGCGCTGGACGACCATCAGCCCTACACCGATGCCCTGCTGGCGGAACTGAAAGACTCGGCCGCCTCCGCCGGCGTCTCGCTCTTGATCACCACACAGAAGGACCACATGCGCCTTCGCGGCCTGGACCACGGGATGACCATCTGGCAACTCGCGGTCGAGATGGACCTGGGTGAGGGACAGGAGCTGATGGTGGAGAAACTCAAGGGGGCTGTGAACGGGCCCACGACAAGGACCAATGACGCAAGGACCAATGTTCAATCAAGTGCCAATACTCCAATGATCTAATACCCCAAGGCGCCGCCCGGGCCTGGTCATCGGTCATTCCGCCTCCCTATTCCCTCGTCCCTATTCCCTGGTCCCTATTCCCTCGTCCCGGTCGGGGGAGTACAATTCCCCGGTATGGATCACTTGCTTGAACGTCTGGACCGCCTGGGCAACCCGCGGGTGGCCGTCGTGGGCGACTTCATGCTGGACCGCTACGTGTACGGCTATGCGGACCGGCTGAGCCCGGAATCTCCCGTACCCGTGTTGAGCGTGGTCAAGCGCGAGGACCGCTGCGGCGGGGCGGCGAACGTGGCTGCCGCGGTGGCCGCCCTGGGCGGGCGGGCCGACTGCGTCGGCACCATCGGCGCCGACGCGGACGGCGGGCGTCTGGTCGAACTGCTCTCGGCGGTCGGCTGCGCCGCCGACAACCTGGTCCGCCTGGATGCTCGGCCCACCACCGTCAAGACCCGCTGCGTGGGCCTGGCCCAGCACCGGCACGCCCAGCAGATGCTCCGCATCGACGACGAGGACGCCTCGCCGCTTTCGGCTGACCAGTGGCGCGGCCTGCGGCAGGCATTCGACCGGGCACTGGGCGACTGCGACCTCGTCGCACTGGAGGACTACAACAAAGGCACGCTGCACCCGGAGCATACCCCCGCGCTGATCGAGGCAGCCCGCTCGGCGGGCAAGGCCGTCGTGGTCGACCCCGCCCGCGTGAGCGACTACGCGCGATACCGCGGCTGCAGCCTCCTCACGCCCAACCGCTACGAGGCGGAGTTGGTCAGCGGTATGCGGATCGAAGACGAGCGAAGCCTGGCTGTCGCGGCCAGGCGGGTGATCGAATCCGCCGCGGCCGAGGCGGTGGTGATTACGCTGGACAAGGAAGGCTGCTACGTGGCCACGCGGGACGGCGCATCGGTTCGCGTGCCGACCCGGCCTCGACAGGTGTACGACGTGACCGGCGCGGGCGACCAGGTGCTGGCGATGCTGGCGGTGGCCCTGGCGGGCGGGTGCAGCCTGGAGGAGGCGGCCGGACTGGCCAACTTGGCCGGCGGGCTGGAAGTCGAGCGGTTCGGCGTGGTGGCGATCACGCGGGGGGAGGTCGCCGACGAGCTTCGCCGGATGGTGGGCCTGCGGGGCTCGAAGGTGATGGACCGCCAGGCGCTGGCGCTGGAGGTGCGGCGGCGCCAGGGGCTGGGGCAGACCGTGGTGTTCACCAACGGGTGTTTCGACCTGCTGCACATGGGGCACGTGCGGTATCTTCGCCAGGCCCGCGAGATGGGGCACTGCCTGGTGGTGGCCATCAACAGCGATGCCAGCGTGCGCCGCCTCAAGGGGCCCTCGCGCCCGGTGATCGCCGAAGGCGAGCGGGCGGAGATGCTGGCCGCCCTGGAGTGCGTCGACCACGTGACAGTGTTCGACGAGGACACGCCCTGCGAGCTGCTGGAGCTGCTGCGCCCCGACGTGCTCGTCAAGGGAGGCACGACGCCGGTTGTGGTGGGGCGGGAGATCGTCGAGGGCTACGGAGGGCGGGTCCTGACCACCGCCGCCGTGCAGGGCCTGAGCACGACGCAGATCATTGAACGAATCGTAGGACAAGGCAACACGGACTAGGGAATGGGGAGCAGGGACGAAGGACGAAAGAACAGGGGCTTGGCCCCTGGTCTCCGGTTCTGGTTCCTCAATTCCCGGTTCCGACAGCGAGGCAGCCATGGCCGCTAAAGCCGTCTTCCTGGACCGCGACGACACGTTGATCGAAGACCCGGGCTATCTGAACGACCCCGCCCGGGTGAAGCTCCTGCCGGGTGTGGAACTGGCGATCCGCTCGCTCCACCAGGCCGGGTACAAGCTGGTCGTCGTAACCAACCAGTCGGGCATCGCACGCGGGATGCTCACCGAGCAGGCGTTGGAGTTGATCCACGCCGAGATGCGGCGCCAACTCGCCGAGAAGGGCGCCCACCTCGACGCGATCTATTTCTGCCCGTTTCATCCCGAGGGCACGGTCGAGCCGTACGCGATCGAGTCGGACCTCCGCAAGCCCCAGCCGGGCATGATCCTCAAGGCCGCCCAGGAGTTGGAGCTGGACCTGTCGGCTTCGTGGATGGTGGGCGACGGTCCGCGGGACATCGAGGCCGGGCAGCGGGCGGGCTGCCGGACCATCCGCGTCCGCGGGAGGGCCATTCCGCCCATGCCGGGCGAAGAGGCCAGCGACGAAGGCGTGCAGGCCGACTTCACCGTCCGCAACCTCCTGGACGCCGCGCGGGTGATTCTTCGCGAGCAGTCCGCTTCCCGCACCCGGCCCGTCGCGCCCGTCGCGGCGCGGGGCGAGAACCTGGGCACAACCCTGCCGGCCGACGGGCCCGCCACGTCCGGGCCGGCTGACCAGGTCAACCAGAAGGTCCTGATGGAGATTCTGGCTTACGTCCGCCAACTCGCCCGCGGGCAGATGCATGAGGAGTTCTCGTTCACCAAGCTGCTGGCGGGGATCGCGCAGGCGGCGGCCGTCGGCACGCTGCTGAGCGTGGTGGTGTTCCTGCTGCGCGATCGCGCGCACTCCGCCCTCATCGCCACCGGCGTGGCGGGCGTGTTTCAGATGATGGCCCTGACGCTGTTCGTGATGAACCGCTCGCGCTGATTGCGGATTGCGGACCTGCCTGCCGGCAGGCAGGATGCGGAATGCCGTGCAGAGCCCACGGGAGGTCTTCCGTGGGCCCCCGCCGCCGACCAACAACCAACAACCAACAACCAACAACGAACAACGATGACCACTTCCATCCGCCTCAGAATGATCCTCGCAATGGACCTGCTGGTCGTGGCGGTTGGGGTGGTTGTGGGCGTGCTGGCGATCCGCTCGGCCGGACGGGAGATCGAGCGGAAGCTCGTGCTGGAGGCGGTCTCGAACGCCGCGTCCCTCATCCGCGAAAGCAATCTGCCGCTGGCCAGCGACGCCCTGCTGCAACGCGTGGGACGGGTGCTGGGAGCGGAAGTGGCTTCGGGCCCGGTTGACGCCGCCCGGATCGACGCCTCCAGCCTGGACTCCACCCGCCGCCACCAGTTGGAAGTGGCGTTGGCCCACAAGAGTCCGCCGGTCGACGTGAGCCTGGCCGGAAAGAGCTACCGCATCGCCTCGACCGTTGTCTCCACGCGGGCCGGCGCCCACGCCGTGCCGAACAGCCGCCTCTACGTGCTGGTCGCCCAGGAACGAATCGACGCCGCCACCCGCACCGCCGCACGGGACATCGCCCTGGCCACGCTGGGGGCGATTGCGGCGGCCACGGTGCTGGCGGTGGTTCTGTCGTTCACCATCTCCAGGCCCATCACTCGCCTGGCGCAACGAATGGATGAACTGGCCCGCCAGACGCAGGCGGCGCCGATGGGGGCCGACGCGCCGCCGGCCAACGCCGCCGCCGCCGTCGGGCGGCACAGTCCGGCCGAACTGGCTCACCTGGCCCGCTCGTTCGATCGCCTCATGGGCCAACTCGCCCAGGCCCGCGGCGAGATCGCCCGCTCGGCCGGCCTGGCCTCGCTGGGCAAGCTGGCGGCCAGCGTCGCCCACGAGTTGCGAAATCCCCTCAGCGGCATCCGCATGAACGCGCAGGTGCTGGCCGAGGAACAGCAGCGCAGCGACCGGCCGGACCCCAGCGTGGACCTGATCATCCGCGAGATCGACCGGATCGACCTGTACCTTCAGGAGATGCTGGCGTTGGCGGCGTCGGGGCGGACGGAGGCGCCCGCGACGACGGGTTCGCCCGTGCGTCTGGACGAGTTGGCCGACGCGGTGGTCGAGTTGGTCGCCGGGCGGGCGCGCCACGCTGGCGTCGAGATCGAACGCTCATACGATCCGTCGGCCCCGCCCGCGCTGGCCGACGCCAATCGCATCCGCCAAGTCGTGCTCAACCTGCTGCTCAACGCCCTGGAGGCCACCCCGCGCGGGGGCCGCGTCACGCTGGCGGTGGAGCCGTGCGGGCAGGCCGCCGTCCGCTTCAGCGTCCGCGACAGCGGCGGCGGCGTACGGGAGGGGCTGGATGTATTCGAGCCCTTCGTGAGCACTCGTGAAGAAGGCGCGGGGCTGGGGCTGTACATCTGCCGCCAGATCGTGCAGGCCGGCGGCGGGCGCATCGGGTACGACTCGACGCCCGCCGGCGCCACGTTCTGGATCGAACTGCCACGGGAGGCGTAAACGAGAGCGTCCTCGCCGCATCGGCACTGGGCCTGACGCGACGAGGACGCTTGCCTCAATCCCGCCCCGCGGGCGGGTCGTTCCAAACGAGGCGGGATTATTGGTTCTTCTTGGGCTTCTTGGGCTTGTTCTCGTCCTTGCCCTTCTTCTCGCCCTTGGGCATGACCTGGACGGTCATCGCGGTATTGTTGGCCGACGTGACCTTGGCCATCAGGCCGGTCTCGACCTTGCTCCAGTCGGTCGTTTCTTCGTTGTTGACCATCAGCTTGGTCGTGGTGGTGATGGTGATCTCCTTCTCGACCTTCTGTCCGCCCTCTTTGGTGGCCAGGACGAGCTTGCCGTCCTTGCCCGTCTCGGGAGCGGTCACCGAAACCACCTTGCCCACCAGGGGCTTCTCGCCCTTCTTGGGCTTGTCGCCTTTGGCCGCGAAGGCCGGGGCCACCAGGCCCATTACCGCCACTACCGCCAGCACCTTCATCATCTTCGTCATGGTTCTCTCTCCGGCGATCCTGTCCGATCGCGCTCATCCGGTCCGTCCCGCCGCGACCATCGCGGGCGGCTGCGGGCCATTTACGCCGCCATGATGACGAAGCGATGATGAGAATACCGTGAATAAAAAAAGAACCGCAGGCGATCCCCGTTCGCCTGCGATTCCGTGCAGCCAATGCTGTACCAGCCGCTCGAGAAGACTTAGTTCTTCTCTTTGGGCTTCTTGTGCTCGGGGGCCTTGGTCATGACGGCGATGCGGGTGGCGACCCCGTCGGTGCACCAGGCCGCGGCGCGCTTGCCGACCAGGTCCTTCAGGGCGGCCAGGTCCTTGGCCTCGCGGTCAACGGAGATCTTGGTGTCGGCAGTCACCTTCACCTCGACGGGCTTCTCCTCGCCATCCTTCTTCATGGCGATGGTGACGCTGCTCTCGCCGACCGCCTTCAGCACGCCGTACACGCTGGGTCGCTCGCCCTTGCCCTTGGGCTTGTCGCCTTCGGCGCCGAAGGCCGGGACCACGAACGCCATGACCGCCACCACTGCCAGCACCTTCGCCAACGTCTGCATGATTCTCTCTCCCTGCGACCGCCGTGGCGGTTCGCAAAAACCGAACCGGCCGAAAGGCTGCGCCACTCGCAGCCCGTGGGGGCCCGTTCCAGTGCCTCTATGCTAAATAACGTCGATGAGAAAGGCGTGAGAAGATCGAGGAATCGAGCAGACTTACAGGCGGGTCAGGGCGGCCAGGATCTCGTCCACGATCTGCTCCTGGCTCTTTCCGTCGCACGGGACGGTGAATTGGGCCCATCGCTGATAGAGGGGCTGGCGCTGACGGTAGAGGTCGTCCAGGCCCATGCCCGCCGGCAGGACCACCCCGCGAACGCTCAGGTTGCTCAGGCGGGCCGCCAGCAGGTCCAGGGGCAGGTCCAGGTGGACGATCGTCCCGCAGGAGCGGAGGTGGAGCATGGCCGGTTCGCTGTAGACCACGCTGCCGCCGGTGGCGATGACACTGGCGGCGGTCTCCAGCGAGAGGACGTACGCTTCCTCGATGCGGCAGAAGCTGTCCAAGCCCTCGCTGTCGAGAATGGCCTGAAGGGTGCGACTCTCGTGGGACTGTATGTAGACGTCCGTGTCCAGGAAATTGAGCCCGGCCGCCTTGGCCAGCAGGACGCCCACGGTGCTCTTGCCCACGCCGGGCATGCCCACCAGGACGATGTTGCCCTCCTGTCCGGAAGGGGGGACGGGGCCAGTCTTGTTCGTGTGTTCGATCATGTCAGGCGAAGAGACTCGCAAAGGCACGCAGCCAGATCATGTACCCGAGTGCCAGCACCAGCACGAGCAGCCAGGCGATCTTGCCGTAGTGGCCGATCGGCCAGAACCGTTGGGACGGGGCCCAGAAGTAATGGCAGTGGAGGACCATGCCGGCCGCCGCCGCCATCACCCCGCCGGCCCGACCGTCCAGGCGCAGGACGAAGAGAAGCCGGACGCTCTCGGGGTTGAAGATCATGTAGCCCCCGACCAGCACGACCAGGCCGGCGACGCCCACCCCGTACAGCCACCGCTTCACCGGGCCCACGGACGGCGCCTCGGCCAGGTGCTGCCCAGCCGTCACCAGGTCCTCGGGTTTGGTCGGCCTGTAGAACATGCGGATGGGGATTGTAGCACATGTCCGCAGTCGGCGGTCAGACATCCCTGTCGATGGCCTGGGCGATTCGTTTGAGCACGGGCATCAGTTCGTACAGGGTGGCCGGGGTGATGGACTGGGCGCCGTCGCTGCTGGCGTGCTCGGGGTCGTTGTGGCATTCGAGGATGATCCCATCGGCGCCGGCGGCCACCGCGGCGCGGCACATGGCGGGCACGAGGTGGGCGTGCCCGGTGCCGTGGGAGGGGTCCACGACGACCGGCAGGTGCGTCTTGTCGTTCAACTCGGGCACCACCGCCAGGGGCAGGGTGTTGCGGACGTAGTCCTCGAAGGTGCGGATGCCCCGCTCGCACAGGATCACCTGCTCGTTGCCCGCGTTGATGATGTACTCGGCCGCCAGGAGGAACTCCTCCAGGGTGGCCGACAGCCCCCGCTTGAGCAGGACGGGCTTGTCGGCTTTGCCGACAGCCTCCAGCAGCGCATAGTTGTGCATGTTGCGGGCGCCGATCTGAAGCACGTCGCACAACTCGGATACCAGGGGGATCTGCTCGATGCTCATGACCTCGGTGAAGACGGCCAGCCCGGTCCTGGCCCGGGCCTCGGCCAGCAGTTTCAGGCCCTCCTCGCGCAGGCCCTGGAAGGCGTAGGGGCTGGTGCGGGGCTTGAAGGCCCCGCCGCGCAGGCCGATGCAGCCGGCCTTCTGGGCGACGTCGGCGAGCAGGAGGATCTGCTCGCGGCTCTCGATGGAGCAAGGCCCGGCGATGATGCCGACCTGCCTGCCCCCCAGAGGGAACTGCCTGGGGCCCACGCGAATCTGCGTGCGCTCGCCGCGGACCTCGCGGCTGGCCATCTTGTAGGGGGCCAGCACGGGCACGACGCGCTCGACCATCGAGGCGTTCTCGATGGCCGACTTGTCCACGTGACGCTTGTCGCCGATACAGGCGACGACGGTACGGTCGGTGCCGTGGATCACGTGTTCCTTCAGGCCGAAATCCCGCACCAGGTCCACCACGTGCTGGACCTGATCCTCGCTGGCGCCGGGTTTCATGACAATGATCATCTGCGTATCCTTCCACTCCACTGTATGCAGCACGGAGCAGGCGGGGGATTCGGAATTGTCTCTGCCAGGACCAACGCCCACGCAGAGCCTCCCGTCGCGGCGGGCAGGTCCGGGGTCACCGGGTCTTCACGCTTCGCGGGCGGGATTATTTCTCGAGGCCCAGGCCCTTGTAGCGGTCGTCGATCTTCTTCTGGAGACTGTCAATGGTGCGGGCGGGCGTGGAAGGGGGCTCGGCGACAGGCGGCGCGGGCCTGGCGGGGGCGTCCCTGGCCGGGGCGGTGGCCGGCTGGGTCGTCGGTTGGCTCGCGGCTGCGGGGGGCTGGGCCCCGATCTGCTTGTTCTGCTCCTGGATCTGCGCCTCGACGTCCCGCTTGATCTTCTCGACCTGGTCCACGCGGGACTGGGCGGTCCGGTTGATCTCGTCCACCTGGCGCTTGACCTGCTCCAGCGTGGTCTTGGCCTGCTGCTGGGATGACTGGGAGCCGGAGATGGATACGGTGGCGATGCTGGAATACATCCACATGCCGATCGCCACCACGATCAGCAAAGCCAGCAGGCCAAGGCCTGCTCCCCAGGCGGGCGTCGAGCCTTTGCGTTGCACGTGTTTCATTGTGCATCCCTTTCCCGGCATGGTCGGGCGTTGTGCGGCGCCGCCCGGCCGGTCGTTACGCGCGCTTCTCGATCCGCTCCATGCCGTTCATGTACGGCCTGAGGGCTTTCGGGATTGTAACACTTCCGTCGGCGTTCTGATAGAGTTCCAGCACGGGGACGAGGACTCGAGGGCTGGCGATGACGGTGTTGTTGAGCGTGTGCACGTAGTGCATCCGCCCGGACTCGTCGCGGTAGCGGATGTTCAGGCGGCGGGCCTGGAACTCGTGGAACCGGCTGGCCGAGTGGGTCTCGCCGTAGCCGTTGCGGCTGGGCATCCAGGTCTCGATGTCGTACTTCTGGATCTGGCCCTGCCCCAGGTCGCCGGTGCAGACGTTGACGACGCGGTAAGGCAGTTCCAGGGCCCGAAGCACGTCCTCGGCGTTGCGGAGGATCTCCTGGTGGTGGGCGATGGAGGTCTGCTCGTCGTTGCGGCACAGGATGACCTGCTCGACCTTGTCGAAGTAGTGGATGCGGTAGAGCCCGTAGGTGTCCTTGCCGGCCGCCCCCGCCTCCCGCCGGAAACACGTGGACAGGGCGACGTACTTGCGGGGCAGGTCCTCGAAAGACAGCACCTCGTCGGTGTGGTAGGCCGTTACGGGCACTTCGGCTGTGCCCACCAGGCTCATCTGGTCGCGCTCGGCCAGGTAGGCCTGATCGCGCCCGACGGGGAAGTAGCCCGTGCCGTACATGACCGATTCCTTGACCAGGACCGGGACGGTCATGAGGGTGAAACCCTTGGCGGTCATTTGGTCCAGGGCCAGGCGGAGGATCGCCTGGTGGAGCATGGCGCCGGCGCCCTTGAGGATGAAGTTCCGCGAGCCGGCCAGCTTGACCCCGCGGGGGATGTCAATAATGTCCAGGGCCTCGCCGAGCTGTACGTGATCCTTGGGCTCGAAGTCGAAGGTGGGGACCTGCCCCTCGACGCGGAGGACGACGTTCTCGGTGTCGTCCTTGCCCAGGGGGACCTCGGCAGCGGCCGGCTGGGCGACCAGGAGCATGAGTTCATCGAACTTGGGTTGGAGGCGGTCGATCAGATCGCCCAGTTCCTTGGCCCTCGTCTTGAACTGGGCCATCTCGGCGATGGCGGTGGCCTTGTCGTCGCCGGTGAGCTTGGCGATCTTCTTGCCCGCGGCGTTCTGGGCGGTGCGGGCGTCCTGGAGTTCGCGCTGGGCGTCCAGGATCTGGCTGTCGACCTCCAGCAGGGCAGGGATGTCGACCTTGATATTCTTGTTGCGGGCCGCGTCGATGAACTTCTGCGGTTCCGCACGGATCAGTCTGATGTCAATCATGCCGAAAAGGCTACCTACGGGCGGCGGGGGAAATCAAGGGGATTATGCGTCCGGCCGTCAACCCGGCAGGCGCCCCGGCGGTTCGAACAGAACCGTTCCATGAGTCTCGCGATGGCGCGGGGCCCTCACCTGCTCGCCTGTCGCCGTTCGTAAACGGTCTGGACCGCGTAGCCCATGTGGACGTCGGCCAGGGCGAACGGGTCGTATTCGTCCGGGCCCCAGGCACAGTAGCCCTTGGTCGCCTGGGCCTTCAGGGTCGCCAGGTCGACCTCGTAGACCTTGCCGCCCTGCTGGGGCGGCAGGCCGGCGTAGAGCTTGTCCTTCTTCTCCGGTCGGGGCAGGATGACGACCGTGGCGTCGGCTGGGGCGCCGGCCAGATCCACCCGCTCGAGCTTGCCCGCCTTGTCGAGCGTCCACAATCCGCGATCGGTGGGGAGGTACAGGTACTTGGCGTCCGGCGAAAGCAGGGCGCGATAGACGGCTGCCGGCTTGTCGTGTCCGCTTTGCGACCCGACCTGCCTGGACACGTCCAAGACCCGCCCGTCGTGGACATGGACGGCCAGCGCGAGGTTGCGGCCGAACTGGAAGCACTGCCAGGCGCCGGGTCCGGGCGAATGGGCCCACAACTCGCGCCCGGGGCCATCCGACGGGTACTTGTCAACCACGTGCCTCAGGGCGAGGTCCAGGCCGGGAGCGGCCTCGATCTTCTCCGCGGTCGGGCTGTCGCCGGCGCCGGCGTAGGTGGGCTGCCATCGCCCGGCCTGCTCGTCGAGCAGGTAGATCTGTCCGCGTCTCAGGCAAAGGGTCTCGCGGGCGGTGGCGAAGATGCGGTCGCCCTCGTCGGCCAGGTGGGCCTGGCCCGGCGCCAGGCCGGGGACGTCGCGAAGATGGCCCTCGGCGTCGATCAGGAAGGTCCGGCCGTCCCAGCGGACGGCCCACTGGCTGCCCGGATGTCGGGCCGGGTAGAGGTAGAACGTTCCCTTGAGCTGGGCCCACTGGTCGCTCAGCCGGCCCTGGTTGGCGCTGAGGAAGTCGAGGGCCCGTCTCATGGCCTGGCGTTCAGCCTTGGCTGCGGCCTGGCTGCGGGGGTGGACGGCGGGGGGATCGTCCTCGTCGTCGCTGGGGGGCGGAGAGGCCCGCTCGGCCCGATCCAGCGCGATTCGGGCCTGGGCGAACAGGGCGTGTCGCAGGAGGAAGCGGGTGTGGAGGGCCTCGACCTCGGCGCCGCGGACAGCCTGGAGATTGAATGCCTGTGCCGTGCGGTCCCAGTCCTCGGCATGGCTGGAAGCGTTGAGGGACAACAGGTCCATCGTGTGCCGGACGAATGCCCGCCGCCCCGGATCGCTCAGCAGGTGGATGTCGCCGGCCTTTGCGACCAGGAATGGGGCCATCCGCGAGGCCACCGCGACATGGGAACGCCACTGGGGTGGGCCCGCCTCCAGCAGGGCGACGAAGCGGTCCAGGCCTGTGGAGTTGGGCAGGAGCCGGCTGACCTGGTCGTTCTGCCCGTCGGCGGCGGCCTCCGCCAGTGCCCACAAGCTCACGGCAGCCTGTTCGGCCGACGCGTTTCTTTCCACGTAGGCCAGAACGAGTTCCCATGCCACGTCGCAGGCGGCCTTTACGTCCAACCGGCGGACGGCGGCCTGGACGGCAAGCGAGGCAGAGTGCGTGTCCTTGCCGGAGGCAGCATAGTCCTTGACCGCCTGTTCCATCCGCCCTTCCCGCAGGGCCAGATACAGCGAGGCATAGTCGGGCCTGGCGCTGGCAGGACGCTTGATCTCCTTTGCCAATAACCAGTTACGTCCCCTGCCGACCAAGTGCGTGCGAAGCTGGTCGATCTGGCTCTCTCCGGCAGCCTGCGCCTTGATCTGTTCGAGAAGCACGGCTGTCTGCAGGGCCGACAGCGGGAGACCGAAGTGCGTCTCCAACAGGTTCATCTCGCTCTGATCGTGGAAGTACCAGTGGTTACGGAGGTGTCGCTCATATACCTCCATGGCCCGGGTGTGGTCCAGGCAGTACTCCGCCGCTCCGGCCAGGGCGACAAGGCCCCATGTGTCTTCCATGTCTTCCCGGGCGGCCTGGTCAAGGCGGGCGTAGGCCTCGTCGTAACGCCGGGAATGGAGGGCGGCGAAACCGGCGGACTGGTTTTCGCCTCCGTGGGTAAGATCCCAGTTGGTGGAATAGAAGCCGATCGTTCCGGGCGCGACGGCGACCTCGCGGAGCTTGCCGAACCGCCAGATCAGTAGCGTCCGATCGCTGGTGGCCCTCAGGAAGGGGATTTCCTCCTGCCCGGTGATGTCCCGGTCATTCATGCGTACAACCACATCCCCGGGCTGAAAACCCAAGCGTTCCGCTTGGGAATTAGGCTGAATCTTAACGATCATGGCCCCCCGGGTCAGCCAGCGGTAGCTGAGGATAAGCTCCCGCACGCGAGTCTGGATCTCGGGGTCGGCGTGGTTGCGATAGGGATAGATCAGGTCGAGGATGCCGGGCCCCATCTGGTGCAGGCGTTCGTAGGCCTCCTGTCTGGATTTATAGTCGCTGGAGCCCATCTGCTCGACGAGCCTGTTGATCTCGGCGGGCTGAGTTGTTCGGGAGGCCGAAGGCGGCGCGGGACGCGTCTGGGCGGCAAGCGTTGCCGCTAGTGCGATCAGCCAAAATGCCCCGGCCGGCCTCATGCGATTAACCAGTTTACCGCAGGAGGTGGTCAGAGAGGTATGTTTTTTCGTTGACTGGGGGGGTATCCCTACTATAGTCTTAGTCAGATACTTGATCTACGACGGAAATGGCTCCGGCAGGTAGATGGCCCTGAATGCAACCGCAGGAAGGGAAGCGGAGTCTTTGTATTAACTCTGCGCCTTGGACCGGCCCGGGAATGGGCGGCCGGGCAGACAAGACGATAGTGGAAGGGTCCGGCGGGACGTCGGGCGATAGCGATGTGTATGGACACGTGTAAATCAGGCAGGGAGTCACGGCAGTGATGTGCCTGAACAGGGTCAACGCTGGTGCATCAGCATAGGCCCAGTACGATGTTGCCTCGTGCCGGGGCCTGGAGAGGACCAGGCCCGCCGAGACTGGCATGGGAGGGTTGAGGTTTGCGCGCGGCGAACGCCGGTTGGAACGAGAGCGTATAAAAGTCGCGGGCAGACCTGGACCCCCGGGCATGCCGGACTGCGGCTTTGGAAACTGGGCGAGGCACCCAGTTTTTTTGTTTGTTGAAGTGGCCGCGGCAGGACATAAGGAAACGCAGATGAATCAGGAATTGTTGCGAATTGTGGACAGCCTGGCCAGGGACAAGAACATCGACAAAGAGACGGTGTTCGAGGACCTGGAAGCGGCGATGCTGTCAGCGATTCGAAAGGCCAATGCCGCCAGCGAGGACATTGTCGTCCGGATCAACCGCCAGAACGGTGAGATCACGGCGTCGGTAAGCGGGCAGAAGATGAGCGTGAGGGACCTCGGGCGGATCGCCGCCCAGACGGCCAAGCAGGTGATGATCCAACGCATCCGCGAGGCCGAGCGGGGCAGCATCTACGAGGAATACCTCGACCGCAAGGGCCAGATCGTTACCGGGCGAGTCGCGCGGTGGGACGGGGGTTCCCTGATTGTCGACATCGGGCGGGTCGAGGCGATTCTGCCCAAGAGCGAGCAGATCCCCGGCGAATCGCACATGCCCGAGGAGCGGTTGCGGGCCATGATTCTGGACGTCCGCGAGCAGCCCAGCGCGGTCAAGATCGTCCTCAGCCGGACCCACCCGGACTTCATTCGTGCCTTGTTCGAACTGGAAGTGCCGGAGGTGGCCGAGAGCATCATCGAGATCAAGGCCTTGGCCCGCGAGGCGGGCTATCGAACCAAAGTGGCCGTAGCCAGCCTGGACACCAAGGTGGACGCCGTTGGCGCCTGCGTGGGCGTTCGCGGCAGCCGGATCAAGAACATCGTCGACGAACTGGGCGGCGAGAAGATCGACATCGTCCGCTGGAACGATTCGTCGAAGATCCTCATCGCCAATTCGCTCAAGCCCGCCGAGGTAGCCGAGATCGCCCTGTGCTTCGAGTTGGGGCGAGCCACGGTGGTGGTGACCGACGATCAGCTCTCGCTGGCGATCGGCAAGCGGGGACAGAACGTTCGCCTGGCGGCCCGGCTGACCGGCTGGGACATCGACATCCTGACGCCCAACGAGTACAACGCGGGCCTGGACACGCTGGAGCGGGCCCTCCGCGAGGTGTCGGGGGTGGATTCGACCATTGTGGACCAGGTGGTCGCAATGGGCATGGTGAACGTGCTCGACGTGGAAGAAGTGGGCCCCGAACCGCTGATGAACGAACTGGGGATGAATCGGGAACTGGCCAGCCGGTTGGTGGTGCGATGCGCCGAAGAGGCCAAGAAGGTTGCCGATCAGCAGGCCGCCAAGGGCCGCTCGGCCCGCGAGGCGGCCCGGGTAGAAGGCGAAGCGACGCCCGCCGGCGAGGCGGACGAGCAGGCCAAGCCCCCCAGCCAGGAAGCCGGCGAGGTGGAACCCGCCCCGGCCCAGCCTGAACCACAAGAACCAGCCCAGCCGGACGAGACGGCCAGTGATGCCGATTCCCCGGCCCGGCCCGACGAAGGCGCCGCCCCCTAGAGGCTGAGGCGGCGCCGCTGCGCGACGGCCCGGCTGATCGTCAGCCGGACGAACCAGGACGTTGATTGATTGCCGGAGGTTTTCTTGGCAACGCGTGTATTCGAATTGGCCCGTGAACTAGACGTGCCCAGCAAGGTGATTCTCACCAAGTGCCGGGCCGAGGGCCTGGACATCAAGAATCACATGACCACCCTGACCGCGGGCCTGGAAGCCACGATCCGGGAGTGGTTTACCGAAGGGGAGTCCACGACGGCGGTGGAAACCGCCGAGCACGTGGACCTTGACCTGGCGCACAAGCAGGCCAAAAAGGAACGCCGTCGCCGTCGCAGTGAGCCAGAGGCCGAGAAGGTCGGCGAGGAAGCCGCGGAAGCGGAAACATCCGTCGAGGAAGAACTCGTCTCCGATCTGCCGTCGGCTGAGGAGGCCTTGGGCGAGGAGACGGAACTCGTTGAAGAGCCGGCTGGGGAGGAAGTCGAGCAGGAAGCGGCGGAGGCTGCCGAAACGCCCGCTGAGGCCGTTGCGGTTGCCGAGGCCTCGCCCGCCGATGTCTCGGCTTCGGCGGAGACCGAAACGCCCCCCTCGACCGAACCGGCCGTTGCCGAGGCTGCTTCGGCCCAGGCCCAGGAGCAGCCCTCCCAGGCCCCCCCTGCGACCACGCCCCCGCAGGCCGGCGCCAAGTCCAAGGAGAAGGCCAAAGGCAAACCCAGGGACACCATCAAGCCGGCAGGGCCCCAACTGGTTCCCCGGCCTGCAACGCTCAAGGGGCCTCGGGTGGTCCGCGTCGAGCGGGCCGATCACGTGCCTCTGCCTCGCCGCTCCGCCCCGCCCCCCGCGGGCATGCCTGGACCCACCTCCGTCGGGCGGCGAAAGCCCGGCAGCGGGGTGCCCACTACGACCGTCGAGGAAGAGGAAGCCAAGAAGGGCAAGCGCCGCAGCCCCCGCCGCAAAGGCGGACGCAGCGCCGACAGCGGCGAGAAACTCGTCGAGTGGCGAGATCGGGACCTGCTGGAACGCTCCCAGCGGCTGGCCGCGGCCAGCGGGGGAAGCCTGCGCCGCCATCGCGCCAGCGTTGGGCGCAAGGGCGGCGAGATGCCGTCGGCCATCAAGGGCGATTCCCTCGAAATCGAGGAGCCCATCACCGTCAAGAGCCTTTCAGCCGCCAGCGGCCTGAAGATCTCCGACATTATCCGCAAGCTGATGCAGGAAGGGATCATGGCCACCGCCAATCAGGTAATCGATCGGGAGCAGGCGGAAGCGGTCCTGATAGACTACAACGTGGATCTGGTGGTCAAGCGGCCGAAGACGGCCAAGGAAGAGTTGGTGGAGAAGTTCGAAGCACTGGCGGGCGAGGCCACCTCGCCGCGGGCCCCGGTGGTCACATTCATGGGGCACGTGGACCATGGCAAAACCTCCCTTCTGGACCACATCCGCCAGACCGCCGTCGCGGCTGGCGAGGCCGGCGGCATCACCCAGCACATTGGCTCCTACCGCTACGACGTGGGCGACAGGCACGTGGTGTTCCTGGACACCCCGGGCCACGAGGCCTTTACGGCCATGCGCTCCCGCGGGGCCAACATGACCGACGTGGTGGTGCTGGTGGTGGCTGCCGACGATGGCGTGATGCCCCAGACCGTCGAAGCCATCAGCCACGCCAAGGCCGCCAAGGTTCCAATCATCGTGGCCCTCAACAAGACCGACGTTCCCAACGCCAACGTCCAGCGGGTGCTGGGGCAATTGGCCGAGCACGGGCTCAACCCGCGCGAGTGGGGCGGCGATACGGAAGTCATCCAGACCAGCGCCGTTACCGGCGCCGGAATGGACCGCCTGGTCGAGACGCTCAGCCTGGAGGCCGAGCTGCTGGAACTCAAGGCCGACCCGGGCGCCCCGGCCAGCGGGTACGTGATCGAGTCCGAGATCGACCCCGGTCGCGGGCCCGTCGCCCGCCTGCTGGTCAAGAACGGCACGCTTCACATCGGCAACGTGCTGCTGGCCGGGCGAGGCTTTGGTCGCGTGCGAGACATGATCGACGCCTTCGGCCGCGGCCTGGACGAGGCAGGCCCGTCCACCCCCATCGAGGTCTCGGGCCTGGACGAGCTGCCCGAGGCGGGCGACAAGTTCTACGTCGCCGAGTCCATCGACCAGGCCCGCCAGATCGCCGAGGAGCGGCGCGAGCAGGCCCGCGTGGCCTCTGCCGCACCGGCGCGGGCGACCACGCTGGAAAGCCTCTTCAGCCGGATGGACGCCGGCGGGGTCAAGCAAGTGGCCCTGATCATCAAGGCCGACGTTCAGGGGTCGTTGGAGGCCATCACCGGCTCGCTGAACAAGCTCTCGACCGACGAGGTCAAGGTGAACATCCTGCACACCGCGGTGGGCGGGATCAGCACCAGCGACATCGCGTTGGCCGAGGCCTCCAAGGCACTGGTGTTGGGGTTCAACGTGGTGGCCGACTCGGGCGCCCGCCAGTTGGCCGAGGAAAAGGGCGTCGAGGTGCGAAGCTACCGCATCATCTACGAGATGATCGACGACGTCCGCAACGTGCTGGAGAAGGGCTTGGCCCCGGAGATCCGCACCCAGCGGCTGGGGCAGGCGGAAGTCCGCCAGGTGTTCAAGATCTCGCGTCTGGGCACGGTGGCGGGCTGCTACGTCACCGAGGGCCTGGTGCGGCGAAATGCCAAGCTCCGGCTGATCCGCAACAACGTGGTCGTCGAGGACGATCGCCAGCTCGAGAGCCTCAAGCGGGTCAAGGACGACGTGCGCGAGGTCCGGGCGGGCATGGAGTGCGGCCTGAAGATCGCCGGTTACGACGATGTCAAGGAAGGCGACATCCTGGAATTCTACCAGCAGGTGGAAGTGGCGAGAAAACTGTAGACGGCAGCCGGCAGCCGGAACGGGTGAGCGGTTGCGGACCGCCGGCAGCCAAGAAATCAAAAGAGTATGGCGACGACGCTTGGCCTGCTGCACCTGGAGTTTCGCATCGCCGGGGCCTCGAGCCTGAAGGATAAGAGGCGGTCGGTCAAGAGCTTCAAAGACCGCCTGGCCGCCCGGCGGAACGTGTCGGTGGCCGAGGTGGAGGCCCAGGATGACCACCGCCGTGCGGTGGTGGCGGTGGCCATGGTCGGCAGCGACCGGCGCTACGTGGAGGGGGCGCTTCAGCAGATAGTGAACGAAGCCGTGGCCTACCGGGACATGGTCCTGGTGGAACATGAGTTGGAATGGTTGTAGGAAGCAGTCGAAGCAATGAACCGTAGAACCGAGCGCGTAGCCAGCCGAATCCGGGAGATCCTGGGTCAGGTCCTGCTGTCGAAGATCGCCGATCCGCGGATCGACCCGGCCCGAACGTCGGTGACGCGCGTGGAGATGCCGGACGACCTGCTGACGGCCAAGGTGTACATCTCGGTCATTGGCGACGAAGGCAAGCAGAAGCTGACGCTGCAGGCCCTGCGCCATGCCCAGGGGCACCTGCAGGAACTGATGATGCGTCAGATCAGCCTGCGGAACACGCCGATGCTGCACTTCGTGCCGGACAAGCAGTTTAAGAAGACGTTGGTGACGCTGCAGTTGATCGACCAGGCGATGGAAGAGATTCGCCAGAAGGAGCAGGAAACCGCCGCGGCCGGGCCCGGCCAGCCGCAGGAGGATGCGCTGGGCGCATCCGACCCGCCGGCGGATGAATAGGGAACAGCGGTCATGAAGAATGCCACGGCGTACGAACGAAAGGTCAAGAAGCTTCTGTCAGGCGCGAGCAAGTCCTCTCAGCTCTCGGTCCGCGACGACTGCATGGAGGTGCTGATGCAGGGCATCCTCCAGGCCGATGCTTCGCGGCGCCAGGCGGAAAGGGCCCTGGACACGCTGCTGGAGGAGTTCGTGGACGTCAATGAACTCCGGGTGGCCCCCCATAAGGAGATCACCGACTGTATGGGGCGAGACTTCCCGCGCGCCCGCGAGAAGGCCGAGACGCTCACCGGCGTGCTCAACCGCATCTTCGACCACAGCACGACCCTCTCCCTGGACTACGTCCATGAGTTGCCCAAACGGGAGATCCGTCGCCACCTGAAGGAATTGGGCCTGGATACGTATGCGTCGGCCCTGCTCATGCTGGCGAGCTTCAGCACCCACGCCCTTCCGGTCGACCAGATGCTCGTGGACTGCTTGGCCGCCGACGGGTTGATCCATCCGGGCAGCGACCCTGCCGACGTGCAGGGTTTCCTGGAGCGGATCGTCTCCCAGAAGGATTCCCGCTCAGCCCACGAGTTCCTGCGGGCATACGCCGAGAAGCGGTCCAAGAGCCTGCCGCCCAAACGGACGGCGGCCGAGGCGCCCGCCGAGGCCGAGGCGACGGGCCTCGCGGAGCAGCCGGCCAAGGCCGCCAAGCCCAAGGCCGCCAAGCCCAAGGCCAAGTCGGCGGGCAAGACCCCGCGCAAGGCCGCAGCCAAGGCTTCCAAGCCAATCCGCAAACCGCCGACCAAGACGGCGGGCAAGACCAAGGCCTCCTCCGCCGCCAAGCCCAAGCCCAAAGCCAAGGTCAAGCCCAAGCCCAAAGCCAAGGTCAGGACCAAGCCCAAGGCCAAGGCTTCCAGGAAATAGGCCCGCGATACGGGTTGAGCGGGCGGGACGTGAACCAGCGGCCTCGGCCGCCCAGACGAGAAGAATGAGTTGATGGCACACAAGACCCCCGACGACAAGCTGGTGCTGGGTTTCCCAAAAGGCTCGCTGCAAGAGAGTACGCTGGACCTCTTTACCCGGGCCGGCTTCAACATCCAGATTTCCTCCCGCAGCTACACGCCGACCATCGACGACGATCAAATCTCCGTGCTCATGTTCCGCGCCCAGGAGATGAGCCGGTACGTGGAGGATGGCGTGATCGACGCCGGGCTGACCGGCCACGACTGGGTGATGGAGAACCAGTCGGACGTGCAGGAGGTGGCCGAGTTGATTTACGCCAAGCAGAATCTCCGCCCGGTGCGGTGGGTGCTGGCGGTGCCTGAGGAGAGCGCGGTTCAGAAGGCCGAGGACCTCGACGGGGGGATCGTGGCCACCGAGCTGGTGAACGTGACTCGGAACTACTTCACCGCCAAGGGCGTACAAGTGAAGGTGGAGTTCAGTTGGGGGGCCACGGAGATCAAGGCCCGCCTGCTGGACGGGATCGTGGACGTGACAGAGACCGGCAGCAGCCTGCGGGCCAACAAGCTGCGGGTGGTCGACACGCTGCTGACGTCGACGACGAGGTTCATCGCGAACCGCAGGGCGATGGCCAGCGACTGGAAGCGACAGAAGATCGAGAATATCGCCCTCCTGCTTCAGGGCGCCATCGCCGCCCGCGAGAAGGTTGGGCTGAAAATGAACATCCCTCGCGCCAACCTGGATGCGGTGGCCGGCTTGCTGCCGGCGGAGAAGAGCCCGACGATCTCCGCCCTGGCCGATCCCGACTGGGTGGCGCTGGAGGTGATCGTGGAAGAACGGATCGAGCGGGAACTGGTCCCGCAACTGAAGCGAGCCGGCGCGACCGGCATCATCACGTACCCACTGAATAAGGTCATTCCGTAAGATGTGGCGCAATCGACGGCACCTGGTGGCGGCGTGGACGGTTCTGTTCCTCTTGCTTGCGGGCGGATGCTCCCAACCGGCCTCCGTCTCCACCACCCAGCCTGCCGTCAAGTCGGCCGATGCGCAGAGCACCAGCCGCCCGGCCACCGCGCCCGCCTTGCCCGAGCGGGCCACGCTGTCGCTCCAGGCCATCGCGCCGAAGATCACGCGCCCGACGACGCGCCCGGCTGACGAGAAACTCTCCGAACGCGTCGAGCCGCTGGTGCAGGAGGCCCAGAAGCGAATCTCCGCCGGCGACTTCGTCGGCGCGGTCGATCGCCTCGAACGGGCGGTCGGGTTCGAGCCATCCAGCCCCACCGTTCGCCGACTGCTGGGCGTGTCCTACCTGGGCATGTCCAACTTCGGCAAGGCGGCTGAACACCTCCGCCAGGCCGCCCAGCAGGCCGGCGACAGCGTCGAGGTCCACTTGCTGCTGGGCAAGATCGCCCTCTCGCAGCATCAGAATGCTCCAGCCTTGGAGGCGTTGCGGACGGCCGTTGCGTGCTCGGATGCCGCGGCAAGCAGCCCGCAGGCGGCGGAGGCATACTTGCTGCTGGGCAGGCTGCTGGCCCAGGAAGGGTACTGGCAGGCGGCCCTGGAGTGCTTCAGCCGCCTGTACGATTGGATCGAGCCCAACGCCCGTGCCTATGCGGAGCGGCCGGCCCTGCGACCGGTGGTGCTCCGGCCGGACCAGTTGCTGGTGCAGCGCGGCGACATGCTGGTTCGCCTGCGCCGCTATGACGAGGCCTTGACCGTGCTCGACTGGGCCTACCGCCGCGACAAGTCGAACCCCACCACCACGCGGCTGCTCATGCAGGCGATGGTGGAGTCGGGGCGGTTCGAGCAGGCCCACAAACTGTTGCTGCAATTGGCTGGGGAACCCAGCCAGAAGGCCCAACTCGCCCGGATGACGCTGCTGGTCTTCAAGGGCTGGCAGGACAGGGGCATGGACCCGGTGGTGGGCCTGGACCTGTTGGGGCGGGCCCTGGAGGCGGACGACTCGGACCTGCCCTCGGTCCGGCAGGCGATCGGGCGGCTGGCCGAACTCGTGCCGGCCGACTTCGAGCGGACCTTCGCCCAGCAGGCCCGCCAGCGGCGCGAGAGCGGGCTGCTGTACGTCTCGGGGGAGCTGGCCCGGGCTCGGGGCAAGGACCTGTTGGCCCTGGAGCAGTTCTCTCAGGCCCTGGAGGTTCGCAAGGACTTCCTGCCGGCGGCCGAGGCGATGATCGACATCTATCTGTCTCAGAAGCGATTCGAGCAGGTGGATCAGTTGCTGGTCCGCCTGGGCAAGAGCCTGGGCGAGAGCCACGCGTATTTCTACCTCAAGGGCAAGGTGCGGATGGCCCGCGGCGACGCCGCCGGCGGGGCCATCGCCCTGCAGCAGGCCTACGCTGCCAACAAGGAGCACGTGGCGACGCTGCTGCTGCTGGCCGACGCGTACCAGATGACCGGGAAGCCCCGCGACGCCGAAGGCGTCCTGCTCAAGGCGATGAACCTGCCGGGCGACAACGTGCAGGTGTACCGCAAGCTCTTTGCCCAGTACCTGGCCCGCCAGGAGCACACCAGCGCGTCCAACGTGATCGAGAAGGTCCGTCAGATGTCCGACGACCCGTTGCTGGCCCGCCAGATGCAAGCGGAACTGTATCTGGCCCGCGGCGAGTTGGACAAGGCCAGGGCCATCATCGAGCCGCTCCAGGCCCAGTTTCCTCAGAACAACGAGGTTCGCCTGCTGGCCCTTCGGTTGCTGATCGGCCCGCCGGGCAGCCAGCCACCCCCCAAGGACTTCGAGCGGGCCCTGCAACTCCTGGGCGAGATCATCCGCCAGGAGCCGTCGAATCTCGACGCCAAGCTCCAACTGGCCCAACTGCTGGAACGCGGCGGGCGGACGGAGGAGGCGATCGGCACGTGGGGCAGGCTCTATGAGCAGAACGGGCAGGACGTGGAGATCGCCGCGCGATATGTCGCCGCCCTGGCCCGCGCCAAGAAGTTCGAGCAGGTCCTGGTGGTGACCCGGTCGATGCTCCAGCAGGACCCCAAGAACGCCTTCGCGCGACGCACCATCCTGATCGCCCTGGAGGAACTCCAGCAATACGACGAAGGGCTGGGCCTGGTCCGCCAGTGGCTCAAGGAGGAGGGGCTGACACCCCCCGACCGGGTGCTCTACCGCATGGTGCTGGTCAAGCTCTGCGAGAAGGCCAGGCAGTTCGACCTGGGCCACAAGGAACTCGACCAGTGGATCGCCGAGGCCTCGATCGACGAAGACCGCAACAACTGGCGGATGCTGAAGCTGAACCTGTACGTGGTGGCCGACCAGGCGGATCGCGCCGAGGCGATGGCCCGAGACTGGGACAAACGTGAAGGCCAGGACGAGGGCAAGCAGACCCTGATCGCCAGCCTGCTGACTCACAAGAAGTACGAGCCGGCTGAGCGGGTCTGCCGACAATGGCTGCGAGAGAAACCCGACTCGTTCGAGGCCCAGGCGTCGCTGGTGGACACGCTGGTGCAGGCCAAGCGGTACGAGCCGGCCATCCAGACGCTGGAGAGCGTGTTGGGGCGCGGAGCGGCCACTCGCCCGGTGGCCGGGCTGGACCGTCAGGAACTGGCCCGCATACGCGTGCTGAGGCACATGCTGCTGCGGCTGATGATCCGCGTCGGCAAACACGCCCAGGTGCTCCAGTACGTTCGCAACTACCTCGTGTTGGACGGCGACGACGCCGAGTTGTACAACCTTCAGTCCAGCAGTTACCAGGAGTTGGGGCAGAACGATCGGGCGTTGGAGGCGCTGGAGAAGGGCTACCGCATGGCGCCCGACTCGACCAGCTTCAACAACAACCTGGGCTACCTGCTGGCCGACCGTGGGCAGGACCTGGACCGGGCGGAGCGGATGATCCGCCGGGCCCTGGCCGACGAGCCGTCGCAACTGGCTTACCGCGACTCGCTGGGGTGGTTGTTCTACAAGAAGGGGCGACTGGCGGAAGCGGTGCGGGTATTCGAGGACGTCATCCGCGAGTCCAAGGAGCAGGACGAGGAACATGCGGTGATGTACGATCACGCAGGCGACGCCTGCTGGCGCCTGGCCGGCGAGGAGAAAGAGCGGTCAGCCGAGCTGCGCAAGCGGGCGGTGGAGTACTGGCTGCGGTCGGTGGAACTGGCCCAGAAGGAAGATGTCGTCCTCGCGGAAATCCGCCAGGTGAAGAAGGACACGCCGGGCAAGGTGGAGGCCGCCAAGGCGGGGCGACAACCCGCGGTGGCGCCGCTGGGCCGGGACGCGAAGTCGCCGACGACCCAGCCGAAGAAGTGAACTGGATTGCTGAAGACTTACACATAGAGAGGCACAGATGTCAGGACATTCTCATTGGGCGAAGATTAAGCGGGCCAAGGGCTCCAACGACGCCAAGCGCGGACGCGAGTGGAGCAAGCTGGCCCGGCGGATCATCGTGGCGGCCAAGGTCGGCGGAGGCAACCCGGACGAGAACCTCTCGCTCCGCTACGCCATCGACGACGCCAAGGCGGCCAACATGCCCAAGGACACCATCGCCAACGCCATCAAGAAGGGCACGGGCGAGCTGGGGGCTACCACGTACGAGACCATCCTGTACGAGGGCTACGGCCCGGCGGGCGTGGCGTTCATGGTCGACTGTCTCACCGACAACCGCAACCGCACCGCGCCGGAAATGCGGAAGATCTTCGAGCGGGCGGGCGGGCAGCTCGGCTCGTCCAACTGCGTCGCCTGGATGTTCGAGCAGAAGGGCTCGTTCCTCGTGTCGACCGACAAGGTCGACGAAGACCAGCTCATGGAGATCGCCCTGGAGGCCGGCGCCGACGACGTCCAACTCGACGGGGACGTGTTCACGGTAACCTGTCCGCCGGCGGCGTTCGCAGCCGTCAAGACCGCGCTGGCCGACAAGGAGATCGAGACGATCTCGGCCGAGCTGGCCATGATGCCCAAGAACACCGTCCAGGTGGCGGCGAACAAGGCCTCCCAGGTCCTGGGGCTGATGGAGTCTCTGGAAGAGCACGACGACGTGCAGAAGGTCTACGCCAACTTCGACATCCCCGACGAGGCGATGGAGACGGCGTAGGTAGATGAGGGACCAGGCAATAGGAGAAAGGCGCTGCCGGTCCGCAGTCCCTCGTCCCTAATCCCTATTCCCCAGGCCTTCTCTTACTCCACCGTGAACCACTGCACCTCGACGCGCCGGTCGGCGTCGGGGCCTTTGCCGGTGGGCTCGTCCGAGCCCACGCCCTGGACCTCGATCCGCTTGGCGTCGAAACCGTACTGGTCCGTGAGCATCATCTTCACTTCGGCGCAGCGGGAGCGGCTGAGTTCTTTGAGCTGGAGTTTGGCCTGAAGAAAGCGGGCTTGTCCGCCCTGGCGGCGGAACTGCTCCAGCAGCGAGCCGTCGGCGTGCCCGCGGAGCAGTACCGTCGAGCCGGGGGCCACCTTCACCAGTTGCGAGATCGACGTCAGGCCCTTGGTGTTCGCCTGCGTGCCGGTCTCCAGCTTGCTGGAGTTCGGGCGGAACATGAAGCGGATGTCCTTCGACAGGAGGCTTTCGCCGGTGGACTCAGCCGCCGCGCCGGTCGAGCGGATAGGCGTGATCGATGCGACCTGGTCCTTGAACTGTCCGCCTTGCTGGGCCGCCTGGAGCGGGGCCATGTCCAACAGGCGCTCCACAGGCGCGGTCCGCCCCAGCAGCTCGCTGCCGTAGACGTAGGCGGCCGTCTCGTAGAGGAAGTTGTAGCTGCCGGCGGAATCGATCTTGCCCGAGAAGAACGCGAGGTTCTCGGGCAGATTGGCCAGGTGCACCTTGGCCAGCTCACTGCGGGCCTGGGCGGCGTCCCACTTGAAGGCCTTGGCGATCAGGTCCAGGTGCTTGTCGCCCTCGGTACGGACCATGTGGTTGCCTTCGAGCAGCCCGGCGACCAGGCCGGTGACGATCTTGGGATTGGCCTGGGCGAAGGCCTTGTTGATCATCAGGATGTCGGCGACGATGAGCAGGTTGCGGTTGGTGACCAGCAGGCGGGCCTTGCCTTGGCTTTCGGAGGCGACCTCGGTGGTCTTGGGGGCCCAGGTGACGCAGCCGGCCAGTCGATTGCGCCCGGCCTTGAGATCGCGGAGGAACAGGTCGCCGGCCCCGAAGGCGTCGGCGCAGTAGACCAGGTTGACCTTGTCCGCGGCGGGACGGGCCTGAAGGTTGGGCAGCATGTTGACGCCCAGGCCGGCCTCCTGGGCCAGGTAGCGGATGAAGAAATCGGCCTCGGTGAACTGGGCGGCCGCCAACGTCTTGCCCGCCAGATCGTTGATCCGCTTGATGGATTTGAGCACGACCAGGCCGTCGGCCCCACGGGAGAAGCCGATCAGCGCGGGCACGACCACGTCGAGCTGGCGGCCGTACACCGACAGGACGTCCACGGTGGAGGCGGAGGCGGCCATCTTGCCGCTGTTGAGGGCGGACCAGCTTTCCTCTTCACTCAGGACCAGCTTGACCTTGAAGCCGTGCTTCTTGGCGAAGACGGAGTTCTCGTTGGGCTCCATCCCGCCGTTGGCGGCGATGAGCCCGGCGTAGCCGGCGTATTCGCTAAGCTCGATGAGGATGGTGTTGTCCTGCATCTTGTACTCGGCGGGGGGGCGCAGCTTGGGCACCTCCGTGCGGGTCTCGACGAGTTCGGCGTCGGCGGCGAGGTCCTGGGCCCGGGCGGGCTGGATGCCGATGCAGGCGGCGGCGAGCAGGGCGACGAGCAGGTAGTGTGTTGCCTTCATTCGGAACTCCTTTTACATCGGAGGAAGACCCACGGAGGGCTTTCCGGGGGCTTTGCGTCGCTGACTATTGAATGAGCCCGTTGAGCACGGCGGTGGGCTGTTTCTCGTCCGGCAGGGATTCGCCCAGCGAGTCGTCAGCCATCGTGCCCAGGGTCTTGGTGAAGCTGGCGATCTCCTGCTCCTTCTTGCGGAGCAGGTCGACCTGGTCCAGGCCTTCCTTCAGACGAATGTTGCCCAGGTCCAGTTCGAGGCGTTCGCGGTACTGGGCCAGGCGGTTGAGGTCGCGCTGGAGGGACTCCGCGGCGGCATCGGCCCGTGCGACGGCCTTGTCGTACGCGTCAACAAGCGGCTGGTTGTCCTGGACGTATTGTTTGGCCTGGCGGATGATGTCGCGGGCCTCGTCGCGCGTGAACCGCTTCCCGCCCATGCTGGCGGGCCAGCGATCCTCGTCTTCGGCCCTGCGGACGGCCTGCTCCATCCGCACTTGGACGTTTCGGAACTGGCCCAGGCGGGTCTTGAGGGTCTCCTGGCGCTCACGAATCTTCTGGAGGTGGTTCTGGACGGCCTGGAATCGCCTGGTCCGTTCGTACACCTGGTCGTCGATGCGGGCGCCGGCCCAGACCATGTAGCCCTCGGGATCGGCGGCGATCTCGTCGGAGGTCCAGACCTTGTCCAGGGGATACTTCCGCACGTTCTTCTCGGTCTTTCCCCGGTCGGTCTTTCCGGACCCGCACCCCAAGGCGACGGCGGCTATCGCCGCCGCCAGACACATCCGGGCCAGAAACTGCATGGCGTTGCCCATTGCAGCCCTACTTCTTCTTCATGATCTCGTCGAACCTGGAGTCGTCCACGGCCGCTTCGCTGCGTGCGGCCAGGTCATCCAGCGAGAGCGTTCCGCCCTGGGAATCGACGTCGACGATGGTGGTCTGGATGGCCGACTTCATGGCCACCAGGTTGTTCTTGAGGTCGTCGGTGATCTGCTGGACGGCGAGCTTCTCGCGGTTGACCTTGATCTTGCTGAGTTGCTCGTTGGCCCGGTCGAAGGCGTCGTCGACCTTGGTCAACTGCACGCGGAGCTGGTCGGCGGCGGCCTTGTACTCCTGGGACAGCTTGGTCTTGCTCTCGATCTCGCCGGCCAGGCGGAGCACCTGGCGCTTGGCCTGTTCCTGCTCCAGTCCCTTGCCCTGCCAGGTCAGGGGCCATTTCTTGTCGGTCTCGGCCTTGCGGTAGAGGTCCTTCAACTCCTCCAGGGCCTTTTCGCCGACCTTGAGCTTGTCCTCGGTGTCCTGGCGCATCTGCTCCAGCTTGGCCTGCTGGGCGGAGATGGCGATCTTGCTGGCCTTGCACTTCTGGATGGCTTCGTTGGTCTTTTCCTCGCAGAAGCTGAGATAGCCCTTGGGGTCCTTGGCGATGTTCTCGGGCGTCCACTCGGCGAACTGTGCGTAGGCATCCTTCATCTTCGTCCGTGCGGGAGCGCTGATGAAGTACACCGCAACGCCGATGACGATCACGACGGCCACGATCGCCACAATCACCCCGACAGTCGAGAGTCCGCGCCTGCTGGTCATGTTCCGGCTCCTCGAAAATGTTGTCCGTACCGTGCCGGCGGCCGACTCGTGCCACCGGCACGCTAATCGTAGAACGCCCGGGCGGTTGGGTCAAGCGCTTCCAAAATTGGCGAACCGTTGTAACGGCGGCGCCGGGAGAACTCCGGGAAGAAACAAGCCCACGGAGGGTGGGCTCCGTGGGCTCGGGTCTCGTTGGGCGCTGGTTACAGGGCAGCGGCCGGGGGGGACGGCCTCACCATCCGTAGGAGATCTTCATCCCGCCGAAGAACTCGTCGTTGACCAGGGCGTGGTCGAGGGCCTGGCTGTAGAACAGCAGGCCCGAGACGGTCAACTCGCCGTATTCTTCGGGCAGGCCCAGGGCGGTGCCCAGGTCGTAGGCGATCTCCAGGCCGAACAACACGTTGACCGCACTGGTCGTCTTGTTGCCCAGCGTCGGATCGATCTCGCCAAACAGGCGGTGCTGCACGCCGTAGACGATCGACGGCGTCAGCGTTACGTGGCGCATGACCGGGCAGCCGGCCAGCCCGCAGTCGGCCATCGCGAAGTCGTGACTGATGCCGAACTCCCACCAACTCGCGCACGCGCCGAGGTCGATGTTCTGGTAGTAGGCGGCGTACGGGTTGAGGATGTTCTCCTTCGTGCCGAAGAGCTTCTTGTCGTCGTACGACACCTTGAGGTAGAGTTCGTAGTCCGTGTGCTGGTCGCGCCCGATCGGCGGCAGAGTGTAGGCCAGCCAGCCCAGCTCGGCGGTCAGGCCCGGGTCCTCGAACACGTAGCGATAGTAGACCGCGTAGTCGATCTCCTGGATGTCGCGGCCGTAGGCGGGGGTGAGGTTCTGCTGGGCGATGAACCACTCGAACCAGACATAGCCCCCAACCGTGCCGTAGTTCCCCAGGTCGATCTCCGCGCCGACGTTGAGCTGGTGGTTGAGCTTCTCCCGGCCCTCTCGCTGGTACTCGCTGAGGTTCACGCCTCGGAAGATGTAGTCGCTGATGAGCGTGTAGTCGATGCTGAAGCTGAAGGGGCACTTCTTGGCGGGGCCTTCCGCCTCCTGCTTCTGGATCGTCTCGATCTTGGCCGCCGGGGCGGAGGCGGCGGGCTTGCCCGCCTGGGCCAGTTGTCGGCCGGCATCAAGCCAGCCGGCTTCCTCGGCGGCAGCCAGCGACACGATGCAGCCCAACAGCAACAGCCCTACAAGCAGACGAACTCTCATTGCGGTCTCCTTACCTTGTGCAAACGCGCCGGTCGGGCCCCGCGGCCTCGGCGGCTTTCCCTTCAGTTATCGGCCTGGCAAGACACTCCACAACAGGGGATTTTGTCCCGAGGCAATGCCTCGCAGACCCATCCGTTGATTCGAGTAGTCTCCCGGGCTAACTGCCGGGGCATCCGAAAGTTCCGAGGCAGAAAGGAAACCACATGAGAATCCGACCGTTCGCCGTCGTGCTGTTGGCTGCGATGCTGGCCCTGCCGGGTCTGGTGCCGGCCGACGTGAAGCTCCCCGCTGTCATCTCCGACCACATGGTCGTTCAGCAGGGCATGCCCGTGCCGATTTGGGGCTGGGCTGATGCGGGCGAGAAGGTCACCATCACCGCATGCGGAGACAAGACAGAGGCGACGGCCGGGGCGGACGGCAAGTTCTGCGCCAAGATCGGGCCCTTCAAGACGGGCGAGCCGATGGAGATCACCGTCGCGGGCAAGAACACCATCGTCATCAAGGACGTGCTGGTGGGCGAGGTGTGGGTGGCCTCCGGTCAGTCGAACATGCAGTGGACGGTGTCGAACTCGGCCAACCCGACGGAGGAAATCGCGGCCGCCAAGTTCCCCAAGATGCGCCTGTTCAGCGTGCCGCGGGTGACGGCGGCCAAGCCGCAGGACGACGTCAAGGCGTCGTGGTGCGAATGCAGTCCCGAAACGGTCCCCGGGTTCTCAGCCGTCGCGTACTTCTTCGGGCGCGAGTTGCATCAGAAGCTGAACGTCCCGGTCGGGATGATCCACACGTCGTGGGGCGGCACGCCGGCGGAGGCGTGGACCACTCAGGAGACGATGCAGGCCAAGTTCAAGCCCATCGCGGACCGTTGGGCCAAGAGCCAGCAGGACTGGGAGTCGGGCGCGGCCACCAAGGCCTACGAGGCCCAGATGGCCAAATGGAAGGATGCGGCGGAGAAGATCAAGGCCGCCAACAAGGCCGACGCCGACAAGGCGGCCAAGGCAGGCAAGCCCAAACCCAAGGCCCGCCCGCTGCCCCGCCAGCCCGGCAAGCCCGGACCGGCCACGAACAGTCCGCACTGCCCGGCCGTCCTGTACAACGCCATGATCCACCCGCTCGTGCCCTACGCCATCCGCGGGGCTATCTGGTACCAGGGCGAGAGTAACGCCGGGCGTGCCTACCAGTACCGCGACCTCTTCCCGGCCATGATCACCGACTGGCGGAAGGTCTGGGGCCAAGGCGACTTCCAGTTCCTGTTCGTGCAGTTGGCCAACTTCATGGCTCGCAAGAATGAGCCGGCCGACAGCGCCTGGGCGGAACTGCGCGAGGCCCAGACCATGACGCTGGCCCTGCCGAACACGGGCATGGCCGTCATCATCGACATCGGCGAGGCCGGCAACATCCACCCCAAGAACAAGCAGGATGTCGGCAAGCGCCTGGCGGCCTGGGCGCTGGGCACGACGTACGGCCAGAAGGTCTGCATCTCCGGGCCGCTGTATGACTCGATGAGCGTCGATGGCGGCAAGGTCCGCCTGAAGTTCAAGCACGTGGGCGGGGGCCTGGTCGCCAAGGGCGACAAGCTGACCGGCTTCAGCATCGCCGGCGAGGACAAGAAGTTCGTCTGGGCCGATGCGGTCATCGACGGCGAGTGCGTGGTGGTCTGCAGCGACAAGGTCGCCGCGCCCAAGGCCGTCCGCTACGCCTGGGCCGACAACCCCGAGTGCAACCTGTACAACAAGGCGGGCCTGCCGGCCAGTCCCTTCCGCACCGACGACTGGCCCGGCGTGACGGCGGGCAAGGAGTAATCCCCGGCGGACCACTCCGCATCCGAATCCGCAGGTCGAGCCAGGAGCCCACGGAACGCTTCCGTGGGCTTCTATTTTCGGACCTTCTTTCCGGGCCAGCTCCAGTCAACCAGGTCGTCGGACCAGGCGATGCCGAGACTGGCGTGACTGTCGAACATGGTTCGTTCGTCTTCGGGCCCGCTGGCGTGGAAGAACATCAGGGCCTTGCCGACGCGCTTGTCGCTCCGCAGATCCAGCACGAAACCGGCGGTCAGGCGCCCGCGGGCCCAGGGCCAGTCCTTCTGGTCCAGCGTGATCAGGGCGACGTCGCGCCAGGTCTTGAGGTCGTTCGATCGTTTCACGCCGATGCCGTTGGCCGGCGAGTGGAACAGGACGTATTCGCCCTTGTCCACGATGACGCAGGCGTTCTCGCCCGCGTTGACCCGCCCGAAGTACGCCCACGTCTTGAGATCATTGGACCAGGAGATCGAGCAGCCGTTCTGCTTGTAGAAGCACCACCACTTGCCCGGGTGGTCCTTGTCGGCCAGCAGGTAGGCGTCGATCATCCGGCCCATCTTCTCGACCGGAACGCTGGGGCCCTTGACCATGAGGATATCCGGCTTCGACCACGTTTCCAGGTCGCCGCTTCGCATGGTGAAGATGCGGGCGGAGGCGTTGCCGTACTTCTCGCCGGCTGGGCGGGGGTAGGTCTGGAGGCAGAGGACCCACTGGCCGTCGTGGCGGACGATGTTGCCCGGGCTGGAGAAGTTGAGAGAGCGATCTCGGGGGGTGAGGATGCGCGGGGGCGTCCAGCCCTTGAGGTCCTTCGACTTGCTGACGGCGGCATACATCCAGACCCCGCCGTCGCCTTCGTCGCGGACGAGGGTGTAGAACATGTGAAAGACGCCCTCATGGTAGACGACAGCCGGGTCACGATAGGCGGTCCTGGCGTCGCCGCGGAGCAGGACAGGCGACTCGAGGGCGGCGAGGTCGACGGCCGGCGGTCCGGCCGCAACACCCGCCAGGAGGGCGACTCGCGCGAGAAACAGGATGCAGTCCATGGCAGTCCCTTTGTCCGAGTGTGCGATAGGAGTAACGCGGAATGGACCTAGGCGCAAACGAAGAAGAGTGGTACAATCTTCCTCCAGAGTTGACGGGGTCCTGAGGCCCCGTGGCTTGTAAGTCGAGGAAGACAAAGGAGAATCCCATGCGGACGCAGGTTTCCTGTGCAATGGCAGTCTTGCTCATGTTCGCTGCCGTCGCCCCGGCGGCGATGATCGGGTATGGCCCCGGCATCGGGAGTGGCCTGGACAGTTCGGGGAGCCGCCTGAACGTGGATGAGTTGTTCACGACCTTGCCGGCAGGGCGATACCAGGTTACCCAGTTCGCGGTGAATGCCGGCTCGACCAGCGGGAACGTCACCCCGTTCCTGTCGCGCCTGACGGGGGCTGACACCTATCAGACCCTATGGGTGGGCCCCGCGTTTACGCCGACCGGCACCGGGGCTCAGGCCGACGCCTATTCCGCCGGCGGTCAGTACATCCGGCTCTGGACGGCGACCGCCGTCTATGCCGGTTTCGTCCAGAGCAACGCCGTCGTGCGGTACACCGACGACCAGGTAGTCGCCCCGGGCAACACCGATCACGACAGCAGTTTCACCACGCCCACGGGGGCCGGCCAGACGGTGGGGGGATTCTCCAATGCTAACCTTCCCCGCAACTATGGCTTCGGCATTACGGTTGCCCCGGTGGTGAATGGGGGCGACCAGATCTACATGGAGCGGTTTGGCGGTTCGGGTGCGAACAACTTGTCGGGCAAGGCGCCTGATGTCCGCCCGGGACAGGAGACGTGGGTGGCCGGCAGTGCCATTAAGCAGGACGGCTCCAAGAGCACCGGCGGAACCAACTCCGCCTGGCTGCCTTTCGTTCCCCAGGCAGGCACCGTCTACAGTCTG
This sequence comes from Planctomycetota bacterium, assembly GCA_022705325.1. Taxonomy (GTDB): domain Bacteria; phylum Planctomycetota; class Phycisphaerae; order SM23-33; family SM23-33; genus MWDR01. Next base: position 36,706 of record JAKJER010000007.1, read on the forward strand.
TCGTTGGATGTGAATCCGGATATTTCCACCTCTAGCGACTGGTTCGCCGTCGGGTTCAGCCAAGGCAACGCTACGGGCAGCTTCCATGACGGCGGCAACAACGCCGCCGCGTGGATCCTTAACCGGATGGACGATGCCTCTGCCAGCGCCTTTCAGACGTTCATGGGCCCCGTCACCGCCAGCGGCGCCAGCCACAACCCCGACCCGGACAAGGTCGGCTGGATCAACCTGGAGGTCCTGCTGGACACCCGGGCGGCCAACTGGACGGTCACGTGGTTGGCCGACGGAGACGTGTTGCGGGGCCCGGTGGCCTACGGCACCAATCCAACGATTAATTACGTGGGATTCGCGGGCTACGGCAACACGACGGGCATGTTCGACAACTTCGTGCTCCAGACCGTTCCCGAACCGATGACGCTTACGCTGCTGACGTTGACGGGGGCCGCTCTGGGCGGATACGTCCGTCGACGGCGATCCTGATCCCCTGGCAGAGTCTCAACAAGCAACAGTGCGGGCGGCGCCCATTTCGGGGCCGCCCGCGGCATTTGCCGCCAGTGTCGGTTCGGGCACGTCCTTCATGCGAATGACCGCCTTCAGGGGATCTCGCGTTCGGACGGCTGGTGCAGCTTGGACCACATGAGCGTCCACAGCCGCCCCAGGGGGACGTGGTCGGCGTGGCCGTCCAGGAAGGCAACGTTGACGGCCATGTCGTGCCGGTCGAAGCAGAAACGGCACATCTGGAATTTCTCGTTGGGGTCGGTGATGCTGCCGTCCAACACGGGCGGGACGATGTCATCCCACCAGGGCCAGCCGTCGACCCAGTTGGAATCGGCGTAGCTGGGCGTCAGGCCGGGATACCCCACGTCGCCGATGCCTTTCCACCAGGCATCGGGGAAGGGGCGGTTACTGCAGCAGGGGTAGGCCCGTCCACCGGCATTGCTGTTGGTGGACGCATCGGTAGGATTGTAGATCCACCCGTTGACTCCATAGCTGCCCCTGCGCGACCACGCCTGCCAGGCGTTTCGGCTCCCGCCCCGCGCCGAGGCGGTGGGGTAGAAGGGCTTGGCGGCGTCCGGGCAGAGGCGGATCTCGTGGATGTTATGGTACTTCTCCAGGAAGGCCATGTAGATGATGCCGCCATTGTACGGGAAGAATTCGCCGCGCGAGTTGACCGTGTATGCGCTATGGGCCCGGTTGAGTTGGGAGAGGTTCGACCGGCAGACGGAGTCCCGGGCCAACGCGCGGGCCCGCTGAAGGGACGGCGTCAGCAGGGCCAGCAGCAGCGTCAGGATCGACACCACCACCAGCAACTCGACCAGTGAGAACCCGCGCCGGCGGGCAGCGGTCGTGAACGTGGCGGCTGATATCATCGAATCTTCCGATCAGCAGGCCGGCAGCCTACAGACCTGAACGTCGCCCCTGCCGGCATCTCTGCCAGAGCATTATGCCTCAGGTCCGGCCGTCGGTCAAACCGTGCTTCGGCAACGCCCATGCCCGGCCGCCCGCTGGAACGCAGCCCTATTCGCACAGGGCCCGGCAGGCCGCCAACAGGGCGACGGCGGCCGTCTCGATCCTCAGCGTGGTGCTGCCCGTGCGGACGGACAGGAAAGCCGCCTCGCGCAGCAGATGGCGCTCGGCGTCGGTCAGCCCGCCCTCTGGTCCCACCAGCAGGGCGACGTCGCGCTCCTGGCGCCGCGTCAGGGCCTGGGCCGGCGTGAGGCACGGCTCGGATAGATCACCGACCAGGCATAGCCAGCCGGCTGAGGACGCGGCGCATGCGAAATCGTGCGCGCTCACGGGCGGCAGGAGGTCCGGCAGCATGTCCAGGCCGCACTGCTTGGCTGCCGATACGCAATGCCCCAGCCATCGCTGTCGCTTGTGGTCGGACAACTCGTCCTCGCCGGCCACGCTCCGTTCGAACACCACCGGGCGCAGCGACGCCGCCGCCAGTTCGGTGGTTTTCTCCAGCAGCCAGTCCAGCCGCTTGCCCTTTGGCACGGCAAAGCCCAGGTGCAGACGCGGCAGAAGGGGTTGGGCGGCGGGCAGCCGCTCGACGATCTCGACGGTTGCCTCCGAGCGGCGGACGTGAGCGATCCGGCCCTGGGCCCGGCCGCCCCGCCCGTCGAACAGTTCCACCGGCGCGCCCGCCCGCAGGCGGAGCACGTGGGTGGCATGATGGGCCTCCGCCTGGCCGAGTTCGACCAGGCAGCCCTCGAGCGATTCGACATACAGGCGGGTTTCCGTGGACATATCTCTCGACTCGGCGGCCGATGCTGGGTGGTCAATCAGGCGGCGTGCCTCACATGCCGCCAGATGTATCGGCTGAGGTAGACCAGGACGATCAGGGCCAGGATGGCAGCCGTAGCGTAGGCCGACCGCACGAGGTCGTCGCGGATGGCGTAGAGCACCAGCGACGCATCGCCCGAGGGGTGGACGAAGTCCTGGCGGGCCTGTCCCTGCGGCAGCTCGAGCGAAAGCGAATAGCGCGCGTGGGGCACATAGACCTGAGCCGCTCGTTCGCCTCGCGGTTGGAAGGGGTCAGGGGGAGGCGGCGGGGTCGCCTTGGCGCCGCCGGGCTTGGGCTGCTCCGCCTGGGGCATCTGATCCCCCCGGCCCGGTTGGGGCTGGGCCGCCTGGCCCTGCTGGGGCGTCGGCTGGTTGTAGAAGCGGTTGAGGCGATTGGGGCCGCTGAGTTGATCGATCTGTTGGCGGACCTCTTCCTGTCGCTTGGCGAGCTGGCGGTTCTTTTCGCCTTCCAGTTCGCGGAGGATGTCGCCCTTCTGCGTGCTTTCGTCCTCGACCAGCAGGTCGCCAGGCCGGACGGTCCGTGCGGGCTGGGTGGCGGTGGACTTCTGAAGCGAGTCGATCTCCTTCTCGAGGTTCTCCTGCTGGGCGCGGGCGGCGCCGGTGACGAAGTTGGGCAGGGTGTTGAGGGCCTGGTTGCGCTGCATCTCGCTGACGCCGGGATTCTGCCCGCTGGTGTTCAAGAAGCTCGTTACGTCACCCTTCTGACGCTCGCTCTGGTCCTGCTGGTCCTGATCCCATTGGCCCAGCAGGCCGTACTGGCTGTTGGCCTGGTCGGCCAGCTTCTTGCTCAGGTTCTCGTAGGTCGATCCGCTGATGCGGTAGCGGTTGCCCTTGAGGTAGTTCTCGGCCTGGCGGATTTCCTCGGTGACCTGTGCGTTGAAGGCCATCCAGTTCTTCTCGGCGATCTTGCGGCTGCGGGAGGAAACGGCGGACTCCGCGTAGCCCTGCCGCAGGCGCTGAAGCTGGTCCAGGCGCGCGTCGATGGCCAGGCTCATCAGTTCGGCCTGCTCGGAGGCGGGCGTCATGTTTCCGCCCCGCTGGACGTAGGTGTAGCCGCTGGGCAACAGCAGGGACCAGGTGGTGCGGATGACGGGGATGGGGCGGGGCTTGCTGCTGTTGTGGGGGTCTTCGGCGGTGACCAGCAGCACCGGGGGCTGGATGCGGGTGACGGCGCCGAGCGTGGGCACGCCGCGCCCGGCGAAGTACAGGCGGACCTCGTAGGGCAGGCCTCCGGGGGACGTCTTGACCAGAGGCACCAGGACGTCGCCGCTGGAGGAGTCGGCTGGTTGGACCGGCCGAACCGGCTGGCCCGCCACCTCCGCCGACCACAAGGGCAGGCTGACGACCTGCCCCCGGGGCGTCCGAGCCATCAGACGCACCCGGAGGAACTGCTCGCTGCGGTTCTGCAACTCCAGCCGGGCCTCGTGACGCAGGTGTCCGCTCCGGTCGATCACCGTCGTCATCGCCAGCAGGTCGATCACCACCTGGATGCGGCTGGCCGCCTTGGCGGGAATGAGCTTGAGCTTCATCGACCAGTCGGACCGCAGGGACTTCATGACGTACTGCAGCGATTGGCGGACCTGGGAGCTGAGCAGCTTGAGCTGCTCGTCTGCGGGCAGTTCGCTGAGCCGGTTGTGCTCCGCCAGCGTCAGTTCGTGCGACGAGAAGTTCTGCACCGCGACGATGGCCGTGTAGCCGGCGGAAGAGTCGGTCACGACGGTAGGAATCTCCAGCGAGGTGGTTTCGGCGTCGACGGGCAGGGAGAAGTTCACCATCACGTCCAACTCGCTGATCACTTCGTTGAGCAGCGAGACGGTCCAGGTGCAGCGGTCCTTGTCGACGGTCCGGCTGACGCTTCGCAGGGCGTTGGACGTGACGGTGACCAGCGGGGCGTAGCGAGCGGGCAGAGAGAACCGCACGCGGTCGACGGGCGAGCCTTCGATGGTATACCGCAGGCGGTAGGCGTAGGCGGCTTCGGTGTGCGAGAGGCTCAGGCCCGCGAACACCTCCGCCCGCACCTTGGTCTCCTGGCGGGCCACCTGCAGGGCCAGTGAGATCTTCGGCGTTTCGTACTGGTAGGCGAAGCGGACGGCCTCGACTTGTCCTTCCTCCAGCCAGTCGGAGGCGGCATTGGGCACGATGGGTTTGAGGTTCTCGCTGGCGATGGTGTGAGCGGTCAGCGACGACTGCACCTGGACGGCCAGCCGGCCCCGCTGCTCGATGGGCTTGCCCGACTCCTCCAGGGCGGTCAGGTGGGGCACGTCGAGGCGGTCGAGCTTGTCGAACCGCCGCACCAGCACGAGGGCGACGTCGGTGCGATCGACGCCCTCCCGGAAGTTGACCTGGAGGCGGCGCCCCTCGGGGGCGGGCTGGACATAGTGGTCTTCGACGGCCGGGCCGACGGCGCTGAGCAATTCGTAACCGTCGGGCAGAGAGAAGCGGGCCGAAAAGATCTGGCCCTGAGGGCTGGAGAGGCGGGCCTGGACCAGGAGCTGGACCTGGCGGGTTCCAACGCGGACCAACTGGTCCAGGCGGACGACCGGTTGGACGCTCTGCCGGGCGACCTGCACCTGAAGGCTGAAGGGGCGATAGGGCCAGTAGTACTGGGCGACCATCTGCGTCAGCCCGGCGGCGGTCAGCGGGGAGAAGTTGGCGGTGCTGCTTTTCCGCCCGCCCATGACCTGGGGGACCTTCACGCTCATCCCGCCGGCGGCGTGCAGCGTGACCGTGCCGCTCTCTCTCGCGACGTCGCCCGCCTGCACCAGCGGCAGGGCGACGGGCTTGTCCAGCGGGGGCAGATCGCCCATCCACCGGGCGGTCAACTCGTACTTGCGGACGGCTGGGCGGTGAAGCCGTGCCTCGATGAGATCGAACTGCTGGCCGTCAATGTTCTGACGCCCGACCGAGCGGTAGTCGCGAAGGTTGGCGCCGGCCAGGTCCGTCAGCGTCGTGCCGTGGGGGACCAGGAGCGTGAACCGATCGTAGTCGGCGGCGGAGAAGGTGAAGGTGAACTTGCTCACCCCGACCTGTGCCCAGTGGAAGAAGTAGACGTCGTGGCTGCCGGTGGCGGCGAGGGTGCGGTCGGCGGTGCCTCCGCCGGCCTTGGGAGCCCAGGTGAGCGAGAGGCGGCGGTTGCGCCCCAGGCCGAAGGTCCATTCCACGCCGTTGTTGACCTTGCGACGGTCCAGCCCCCCCTCGATGCCGTGCGCGTCAAGAACCATATCTTCCTGGCCCAGCAGAACGGTCATGACCCCCCCGGGCAACGGGGGCAGAGTCAGCGTGATGCTGCCGCGCCGCCCCACGTACTTGGGCGTGGCCGCTCCCACCAGCTTGAGCGTGCCCGTTCGACCGCCCTCGAGCGTGAGGATCATGCCCTTGGGCCCGACCTGGAGCGCCGCCGGCTTGCCGTCGAAGGTGGCCTCGGTCACCGCCAGGCCCGACAGCGGCATGGGCAGCGTCACGTACGACGAACCGTACGTCTGCACCTGCGCCGTCAGGACGATCGCCATCTCCCGCTCGCTGACCGTTGCCGCGTAGCGAACGTCGGCCAGGGCGATCCCGCCCGCCGGCGCGGGCATGTCCAGCGGCTCGTCGGGATGGACCCGGTTCCACAACTGCACGAACCGCGCGTACGGCACAATGACCTTGTCGGCCTGTTCGGCCTTGGATACGTCGCCCTCGTAGGGAACGATGACCGGCTGGGTCGCCGCCTGGAGGAGTTGGGCCTCGCGGCGGATGGCCTGCTGGATTTCCGGGTCCATGCGCGGGCTGGGCGTCTTGGGGTCAGCCGCCCGCGCGGCGCTGAAGGTCAGAGCGAGCATCGCGGCCAGCAACAGGCCAGCCGCCGCAGCGGCAGGGCGAGGCGACGCCGCCGGGCGCCACACGCGCCGCGCCAGGCCCATCACCACGTACAACGGGATCAGCAGCAGCGCGCCGTAGAAGGCCCCGTTGAGCAGGTAGACCAGCATGGGCACAGCCGTCGGCCAGCCCACCGGCACCCACAGGGCCAGCAGGCTGCTCAGCAGCAGCGAGAGGAAGATGAGGTTGAAGCGGACCCACAGGCGGCTGCGGCGAAGGATCAGGCCCCAGATCAGCATGATGGCCGTGCCCAGTCCAAGCCAGGTCAAATCCTCGGTGGGGCTGGACAGTCCGACCGACAGGTCGGCCGGGCCCAGCGAGTCGGTGAACAAGGCGGGTCCGCCCTCGGGCGTGGGCACCAGGTCCACCGGCAGGGTGTGCCAGCCTTCGACCATGGTGTCAATGTTCAGTTCGTCCTTGCCTACGGGCTTCCTGCCGGGGCCGGGCGGCGGCTGGATGCCCGGCTTGGGCGCCGCCTCTTCCGCCGTGGTCTGAGGGACTTTCGCCTTGTCTTCCTTGTTCAGGATGCCCTCGTCCTCTCCCGCGGCGCGGTGGGTTCGCCTCCCCCCGACCGTGCTTACGTCCGGAGCGACCTGGTCCTGTAGTGCGTCCAGGTAGGCGGTCTTCGCGGAGGCCACCTCAAGGGTCTGGGCCAGCGTGACAAACGCCGGGTCCGGCCGCTCGATGTAGATCAGGTGTCCGCGCTGTTTCTGCTTGACCACGCGCAGGCCGGGCGGGGGAATAACCTTCCACTGGAGGAAGTTGATCTTGACCTCTCGTCCGCCTCGCCCGTCGCGGTCTCGCAGGGACAGCCCGCCCAGCCGGACCATGCCTTCCTCGGTCTTGGGCGGGACGCAGAAGTAGACCACGCGGACCGGCAGAGGGGTGTCGCTGCGGGGGAGCGTGAGCAGGAAGTTGCCCGCATCGTCTCGCTTGGGTTTGACCGTCTCGCCGGCGATGGACGTGGACCAGAGCTGGGCATCCGGAGGCAAGCGAAGCGTAATGAACTGAAGGGCCGCATTGGCGATGTGGAAGACAGCCTCGGTCCGCTGGGCGCCGTCGGCGCCGAGATAGGTGGTGAACTCCGCCTTGGCTGCCACGGCCGGGGGGATCGCATACGGGTTGTGCTTCTGGGTCTGGAGGTGGACGCAGGCGGAGGCGCCCCGAGCGGTGGTGGGGGCCTCCAGCCGCATGGCCGCCAGCAGGCGGGTGGGCGTAACCGGCAGGGCGGGCAGGTCGACGGTGTCGATCTCGCCGGCGCACTTGCCGCTGACGGTGACGGCCAATTCCTCGCTCGCCTCGACCGCGAGCACTTCGGAGGACTGGGCGGCGTACGGGCGGACCAGTGGCACATCGAACGCCGGCCCCGGCAGAGCCCGCTCGTAAGCGGCCCGCACCTGCACCGCCCCGAAGACGTGGGCATCCAGGTCGAGCTGCCAGAGGTCGTAGCCCGCGGGCACGGGAAGCGACGGCTTGTCCACGATCCGCCGCCCGCTGAGACGCTGGCCCGGCACGCTGAGGTCGATCTGCGGGCCCAGCGACTTGTCCGCCAGCACGTGCAGCGTCTGGGTGCGGGCCTGGGAGACATCGTAGGTGATCGTCCACGTTCCGGCCAGGCTGGTCGGGCGGACGTTCACCAGCCCGACGGCCTGGGCCGTCATGCGGGGCAGACGGCGCTGGACCTTGAGTTCCAGGTGGCCGTCCACCGGCTGGTCGTAGGTGTAGGCGGTCTGCACGGTCGCCCCGAGCCCCAGCGAGGCCATCCGTCCCACGTTGACCGCCTTGAGGGCGGGCGGGGCCTTGGCCACGTCGGCGTCCAGGTCTTGCGCCCCGGCCGGCCCGGCGGACTCGTCCTGCGTGGTGACGGCCACCACCCCCGAGACGCTGTCCAGCAGCGGGTGGATCAACCCCACCGCGAGCTGCTCGACCTGGCTCTTGTCGTCAAACTCCCACGGCGCGACCGCGCGAAGCGTCAGGAGCACCTCGGCCGATGCCTCGCTCGGGATGGGCCGAGCCAGCTCGATCGTCAGTTTTCGCCGCCCCTGCTGGTCGGCCAGGCGATACTCGAAGCCCTGCTCCTGGCCGTTGACGGTGAGCTTGTAGATGGTCCAGCCCAGGCGGTCGCCGGGCAGGAGGAAGTCGAGGTCGAAGCTCTCGCGTCCCAGGGCGGTCACCAGGAAGCGCCCCTCCAGCGTGAGTTGCTTGGGAGTGACGTGGAGGGTCTGTCGGTCTTCGCTGAATCGCCGCAGCGTCACGTCGCTGAGTTCCAGGGCCACCGACCAGTGGTTGCCCCAGTGGTAGTAGATCCGCCCGCCGCCGGCGGAGAGCCCATCGACGGTCGACGCGGCTGTGCGGTCCTCGCGCCGGGCGTTGGCAAGCTTCTCGCCGCGGACCAGGAGCTGGTTGCCCGTGTCCACCACGAGGTAGCCGCGCTGGAAGGCCGCCCCGACGAGATTCACCCTGGGGCTGGTCCAGGTGGACTGGCCCGCCCTGGGCGCCAGGGCGTGGATGTGCAGCGACTGGCTGCCTCGGGCGGCCTGGCGGAGGCGGACGCTGAGAATCTGTCGCTGGTCGCCGTCGGCGCGGATGGACCAGCGGATGAGGTTGGGGCAGGTGACGTCCAGGACGGTCCACGCGGGGTCAAGGGCGAACTCCAACTCGGCTGCCCCGCGACGCAACACCTGGGCGGTGTACAGGCAACGGAGGCTCTGGTGGGCGGGGGCCAGCTCCACGTGCGTCACCGACTCGCCCAGCAGGATCGCGCGCAGGTCTTCCTGTCGCCCGTTGCCCGTCAGGGCCACCGAGAGCGTCTCGTGTCCTCCGAGGGTGAGCTTGACGCTGGTGCGGTCCGAGCCGCGGTGGTACACGCATTTCGAGGTGGGCACGGTGGCGTGGACCGACAGGTCGCCCGGGGCCGACAGCGCCATCGAGCCGGCCACCGAAGAGGGCAGGGTGATGGTGAACTGCATGCCCCCGCCGCTCATCTCTCGCAGCAGGGCGGAGGCCGTCAACTGCACCCGGTGAACGCCCCGCTTGGCCACCATGAGCACGAGTTGATTGCGGTCGTAGCCCAGCGGCGCAGGCTTGCCGTCCAACAGAATCTGCGTGACCGACAATTGGGCCAGCTTGAGCGGGACGGCCACCGGGAGGTCGCTCAGCGACAGCACGTTCAAGTCGCCGGTCAGGCTGAGGCGGTCGCCGCTGACCGACGCCTTGTACGTGGCCCCGGTGACCTGCCCCAGCGGGATGGACTGGTCCACCTGGCGGGCCTGGGCGGCGGCCAGCAGCTTCTCGAAGGCGGCGCGCTCCATCAGCACGTTCTTGGCGGCTGGGTCCACCACCGAGGCGAGGTCCTGGTAGGGGACGTAGATGCGGCTGGGGGCCGCCGTAGTCTCGTCGGCGCCGGCAGGCGCAAGGGGCACGGCGAGGGCCAGCAGCGCCAGTGCGCTTGCGATCCGCCTGGCGGCTCGTGAGACGCGCAGCGAACCTGGATCACCGAAGTGACGAGTCCGAGGCCGGAGGATGGCGTCGTGGCGAGTCATGTGCCGATCCTTCCGTTACGTGGACTTCCCGTTTGGCGCCGGCGGCGGGGCGGGCGCTGCTGGGACGGGGGCTGGCTTGGCGACCGCGCTGCGACGGCGACGCCAGAATACCACGAACAGCCAGTGCGTCAGCCACAGCAGCACCACCACCAGGACGGGCAATCTCATGACGTTGAGAATCTGCTCGATCAGCAGGGGCATCCACAGGCTCACCAGCCCGCCGGCGAGGATGAATCCCAGCACCAGCAGGCAACGGTGATAGAGGCGCAGGCGGGTCATGGCCGCCCCGACGGCCACCAGGATCAGCCAGACCAGCCCGGTGAACAGTTCCTTGCCCATCATCCAGAGCGACAGCTCGCCGGGGCTCCCCTGGCGGACGAAATCCCACTTGTCTCCCTGGGGGACGAGCTTGAACTCGACCACCTTCTGCGGGACCGGCGTGGGCGAATCGCCCTGCGACACCTTCGACAGGCGGGCCAGCAGGTCTTCCGCGCCGTGCGTCAGACGCGAGAAGGTCGGATCGTACCGGAGCACGTGGGCCTCGTGGCTCAGCCAGACCCGCCAGAGCGTCTGCTGGACGGGCACGTTGCCCAGCAGCTTGGGCGCCGGCAGGCTCAGGGGCGAGACCTTCTTGACCTCGTAGGAAACCTCCAGCACGATGGTGGCCACCGCGCCGGCCGAAGGGGGCAGGCGGACGATCCGCAGGTTGGGTTCGCTGCCGGGCTCGACCGGGGCATCGGTGCCGTTGAGCAGCAACGAGTAGATCTGGGCGCCTTCAGGCAACTGGAGGGGCAGCCGCTCGCCTCGCCGCGTCCGCAGCAGGTAGGACGCGTGGGTCTTGAGCGTTCCGTCGCGCGTCAACACCTGCTCGACGACGGCGGCCGCGGCGATGGTGGGGAAGACCGATGCCTCTTTCTGCGCCAGCACGGGGAGCTGGAGCGAGTAGGGCGGCCTGGAGCAGCGGAAGCACAACGAGGCGGCTGGGCGGTGAGCGGCCAAGGGCAGGTCCTGCGGGCTGGCCGGCTCCAGCCCCTGCATCTTGGGCTTCAGGATGACCAGCGTGTCGGCCTTGGCGACGGCGATGTAGGCGGACTGGTTGGAGAGCTTTCCGCAGGCCAGCAACGGTTCGACCGGGACGTCGATGGCGATCTTGCTGCCGACGTCGGCCGGCTGGAAGGGCAGGCGGGCGCGGACCACCAGGTCGTATCGCCCCATGCGCGGGGACTGAAGGACGATCTTGTAGTAGGCGAACTTGGACGGGTCGTCCTCCGCCCCGGCGGGGGCGGAAGCGGCCGGCTGGGTGGCCGGAGCGACCGTCGAAGGGGCGACCTGGGCGTCGGGGGGCGGGGCGTCCAGGCGAGGCTTCTCCTTGATGTCGGCGCCTTCGATCTCCACGCCCGCCTCGGCCAGCGCCAGCGGCACCTGGAGATAGAAGGTGTCGACCGGGGCGTAGTCGACCTGGTACTGGACGACGGCCTCGTGGTCAACCGACCCGCTCTGGATGTTGACCATGCGGTGGACGACAGCCGACACCTGCGCGGGCTTGAGGGCGATCTTGAAGCTTGCGCCGGCAGGTTTAGCGCGGTCGATGGACTGGAAGCTGAAGGCCATGGCGGGGATCATGCCTGCGAGCGTGGGCACGTCCTGTGCCCGCCCCAGCGGCAGGGAGGCGAGCTGGCGGAGCGAGGCGATCTCAGCCCGCAGGCGAGGGGCCAGCAGGAGCACGAGCTGCCCGCTGTAGAGTTGCAGGTTGGCCGGGTCGGCCAGCGGCAGGACGAAATCGACCTCGGCATCGGCGGCGGGCCGGCTGGCGCGCAGGGCCACGCTGAGGTCCAGCGGTCCGGTCACCTCGCGCCGCAGCAGCACCGTCAGCGTCCGCTCTTCGCCCGTGCCGGCGACCTGGAAGTCATCGACCACGCCGGCGGGTCCAGCCGACATGACCTGCCAGGGCTCGGGCAGGCGCATCTTGAGCTCGAACAGCCCGGCCCGCTCGATGGTGTAGTGAAGGCGTCCCAGCAGGTCGAGGCGGTCGCTGTCGACGGCTAGCGCCCACTGCTGGTCGAGCGTGACCCGCGGCAGGACCGTGCCGATGTCCAGCGTGGCGCCGTAATCGGCGGTGATGAACCGGTAGGCCGTCACGCCCGGGGCGTCGTGGAGGGCCTCGGGCAGGCGCCCGGTGTCCACGCGGGCGAGGTTCTTGACACCCTTGACTTCGACGCTTCGCCGGCTGGTGTGGCTGATGGCCACCAGCCCCGTGCGGCGCAGGACCTGGCGAGTGAGTACCGGCGCCAGGGGGATCTGCACCTGCGGCTCTTTGAGGAACCGCTCCGTTTTGACCGTCAGTTCGTAGCGGTCCTTGGCCGGGCTGAACAGCTTGACCGTCAGGACCTGGGGCTTGTTGAGATCCTCGCTGGGCGAGTCGATGTCCCAGCGGGAGATGTCGGCCCCGTCGACGCTGGTCACGCGGAACCCGCCCGGGAGCTGGAGGGTGAAGCTCTCCACGCCGCGGCGGCGGATGTCGTAGGTGAAACGGACGTCGTGGCTGATCAGGGCCTCGCTGACGACGATCTGCTGAAGTTGCTCGGCGATGACGACAGCCTCCAACTCGGCGGCTGCCTGGGTCTTGGGCTTCCACGAGAGCTGCACCGCGTCGGCCGAGCCCAGGAACGCCTGGAGCCTCGTGGCCTTTCGGTCGGCGACGGTGAGTTGGTTGGTGGTGGCCGCCAGCATGGGCGTCACGTCCACCTTCATGTTCTCTTCGGGAATCAGCAGGTCCAGCGTGCTGATGGCGGCCGAGGGGATGCGAAAGCTCAGGACGTTGAGCCCGGGGCGGCTGACGAGCTGGCTGACGAATTCGATCTTGAGTACCCGCCTGCCCTTGCCGCGGGTGATGAGGAGGTACTGCCCGTCGACCACGCGGAGCAGGGGCTGGAGCTTGACGTCGGCGGGCTCGGTGAAGGCGGCGGAGATGATGGCGACCTCGCCCGACGGGTCGTCGGGGGCTTTCTTCTTCTTCAGGGCGTCGCTGAGAGAGCTGACCAGGCCCAGAGGCACCTGGACCCAGTTGTCCGAGAGAATGTCGACGGTCAATTCGAGTTGGATGGTCGCCAACTCACCGTCCACCTGTCCGCTGAAGCGGGCGGTGCTGATGAGGTAGGGTGTGGGAGCGGCCTCGACGGCGGCGGGCTGGCCCTGGGCGGCCTTCCACAGCCTCTCGAACTCACTGTAGGGCAGGAAGATGCCCTGCTTCTCGGCCTCCATGACGCCCTTGAGCTTGTCGTAGGGGACGTACACCCGCGACGGGGCGGAGGGCGGAGGTGGAGAGGGAGGGTTGGGCTGGGCCCACGCGGGCAGGGCGCACATGCCCGCCCAGATCGCAATCCAGACCGGCAGCACGCGAGAGACTCTGTTCATGATGCGGTCTCCATCTTCACTCAATGGACTGATCTTACAGGATATCGGACGCGGGAGGAACAGAAATGGACTGCGGATTTGGCAGTTCGTTCCGTGAAATCCAATAAGGTCTCGACCGACGGCGAAGGCGCCGCTACTTCAAGGCCTTGATTTCGGGTGGGGTGAGGTCGAGGCCCTTGGCGGCGGCCTCCTCGACGACCTTGGGATCGCAGTAGGGGCAGCCGGCGTCGGGGAGCAGGTGCAGGACGAACCGCTTGCCGCAGGCGGGGCAGGGCGGGGCGGGGAAGGCCCAGCCCTTGTCGCATCGCGGGCACAGGACAATGGAGTCGCTGTAAGCGCCCTGGGGCACGCGCCACTTGCCCGGCTGCTTGAGTTCAGAGACGTCGAAGACGGCTTTGCAGTCGCGGCACCAATAGGGGTAGTGGACCTCCAGCGGGCGAGAGTCGGCGCCGCCGGAGAGCGTCCAGTACAACCCGCCGCCGATCAGCACGACGGCGAGGGCGATGGCCACGGGCGTGGAGATCTTGGCGTCGAGGTTCATTGCTTGGCTTTCAGTGCCAGGAGTTGGGCGTCGGTCAGCTCCCCCACGTCTTCCTGGTACCAGTAGTTGAACCGGGCCGCCGGGTTCCAGGAGTGGAAGAAGAACATCTTCTCGAAATCCGTCCAACGGGTCGAGCCGTCGCAGTACACGGCGTTGCCGCCCTCGGGCCAGGGGTTGCCGAAGCGGTGGGGCGGCATGAACTCGTAGGCGGACGGGCGCCCGCCGCCCCAGACGTTGTCGATCTTCATGGTGCAGTCGGCGGCCAGGGCCCAACGGGCGTCGGCCGAGCTGAGGAAGACCGGACTGCGCGACTTGAACGTGCCTTGCGGATTGGTCCAGTGCTTGATCCCGCCGAAATACTGGTAGCCGAGGCATTTCTGGAAAATGATCCACGAGCCGTCGTCATTCGCGTCGTCGCGGTAGCAGCCGGGCCGGTCCGGGCATTCGAAGGCGTCTTTGCAGAGCCCGAACTTGGCGGCGGCGCCCACCCAGTCAGTCATGGCATACGGGTCGGTCGAGCCGTCCACCGCGTAATCCAGGCAGACCTGGACCCGTCCCTCCATCCCACTGCCGCTGCGCCGGGCGAAGAATACGCAGTCGCGATATTCAGAGGCATACTGGGCGACGCCCCTTCCGAAATTGCTCAGCCGGCTGGCGCAAACGGCCCGCCTGGTCAGGTGCTTGGCCCGCTGCAGCGTGGGGGCCAGCATGCTCAGCAGCAGGGCGATGATCGCGATGACCACCAACAACTCCACCAATGTGAATGCCCGTCTCCAATTCATCCGAATTCGCTTCCTTGGCCTGTCGAGGTGTACGTTGACTCCTAGTGACTACGCACACAGGGCGTCTTAACGGCATTGTAGCCGGGAAGCCCCGCATTGAGAAGCCGATTCCGCCTCGTCATGGGTTACTGGATCTTCGGCATGTCCACGCGCGCGCCCTGGAGCTGGCGGTCCTGGTCGGCGGGCAGATTCACGCCGTAGAAGATGGCGTTGCAGTCGATCCAGGCGGCGATGCTCCGCAGTTCGGCGGGCGTAAGCGCCACCTTCTCGTGCCCGTCGCGCAGGAGCTTGATCAGCCGGCTGCCCCGGGCGGACTGGAGCCCGCCGGGCGGCGTGAGCTGGACCTGGTTGCGGGCGGCGTAGCGGGGCACCAGGCCGCCGCGCGACATGAGCGAGACGTACGAACGAGAGTAATGACGGACCCTCGGGTCCACTTCGCCCCGGAGGTCGACCTTGCCATCGAGCCGGGGCTTGCCGTCCTCGCCAGAAGCCCCGTGGCAGCGGACGCAGTGCTTGTCCAGCACGGGCTGGACGAAGCGCACGAAGGAGAAGGGTTGGCCGCCCAACTCGCCGGCCTCGAGCTGTTGCGCCGGGCGGGACAAGGCCAGCGGCACACGGTTGGGCGGGCCGGTCAGGCGCGGCTCGTGACAACCGACGCAGGAGACCTTCTCTCCCGGCTGAAGGTAGGTCAGCGAGCGCATGGTCTGGTAGGCCATGCCGTCGGCGTCCAGGGCTTGAAACAACAGCGGCGTGCAGGCCGGCACGAGGAACCGGGCCGACCCGTCGGCCTCCACCTTCACCGTGCCCAGGATAGCCCGGGCGTTCTCCTCACCGGCCATCCCTATCGGCGGGCTGTTGGCGACGTTGGTGGTCTTCGGGAAGATCTGCACGATGCGAAGGGAACGGATCGTGCCTCGCGGGACGTTGTCCAGGCCCTGGTAGACATCCGAGAGTACGACCTCGCCCGTCTGGCCCGGCTGGGCGGGCAGCTTGCTGTGGACCACCGGCGGCACGGGCCTCGCCCGCAGCGGGATGGGGTCCTCGCAGCCGATCCGCACGTCGCGGTACAGCAGTTCCCGATTTCCGAAGGCGTCCACCAGGTACAGACCCAGGGCGTTGGCGGGGTTTGGACGGGGCTCGTAGACCAGCGGCACGGGGCTGTAGGCGACCAGGAAGTATCGTTCGGACAGCGCCCAGGGGGACGTGTAGTAGCCCGCCGGGGCTCGTCCCTCAGCCTCGGGGAAGGCGATTTCGGGCGACAGGCGAACGAGGGCGCTGGCGTCGTTGTCGGAGACGGTGGGGTCCAGCAAGGTCAGGCAGCCGCCGGTGATGGAGTGGTGGGCCGAGGCGGCGAAGATGAACTTGGGCGAATGCGGGACGGGCTGGGCCTGGAACGTGCAGTGGGGCTTGGGTGCGGCGTTGCCCCAGACGGCCAGCGGGTTGGTCCCGTCGGGGCGGGTGCACCACAGGTTCTGGTGTGTGACCGCGTCGCGATCGATGTAGTCCCAGCGGGCGTAATAGACCAGGCCGTCGTTGCCCACGCGCGGGAACCACTCGTTGGTGTCGTGGTACGAGAGCGCCCGCAGGCCGCTGCCGTCGCGCTGGACGCGGTGGAGGGTGTACACGTGCCACCGCTTGCCGAACTGCCCGCCGAAGCATCGCGCGTAGCCGCGCCGGCGCGTCGAGGAAAAGACGATCCCGCCGTCGGGCAGGTACTCGGGCATGAGGTCGTCGTACGGCCCGGAGGTGATCTGCCGCAGACCCGTGCCGTCGGCGTTTACCTCCCAGAGGTGGTAGTAGTGCTCGTCTCCGGCATCCTCGTTGATTTCCTGCGGCACCGGAGGGAGCGTCTGGCCGCAGGCCACGTACGAGAAGACGATGCGCCCGGCGTCGTACGAGAGACGCGGTTCGAGGACGTTTCCCCCGGCCAGCTTGCCGTCGAGGATGTCGCGGCAGGCGAGCGAGCGCCCGGGCTGTTCGAGGATGAACAGCCCGCCGCCCGGCCTGGCCCGCCAGCCATAGTACTGCATCACCAGGTGGCTGTACGACGTGGGGACGCGCTTGGTCAGCAGCAGCGGCCCGAAGGTCATCAGGGGGTTGGCCAGGGAGATCTCTCGCTTGAGTCGTCGCAGGTCGAGGTAGAGCTTCTCCAACTCAGCCGGCTCGGCGGGCCTGGCGGCGGCATCTTGGCGTGGCATGGGCGTCTCGCCCATGTGTCGCAGGGGCATCTTGCCCCTGTTTTCTTCCACGGGCGGGACGCCCGTGGGACGCACGGGCAAGATGCCCGTGCCACGATTCAAAGCAGCCCATCGTTTGGTCAGCGCCCCCAGCCGCTGGGCCTGCTCGGCCAGGAATTGCAGACCGTGCTCGCGCCGCAGGTCGCCCAGCAGGTCGCGAGCGCCGGCCAGGTGCTTGTCGATGGCGGCGGCGTAGGCGGGCGCGGCGCCGTCGATCTGGTCTTCCCATCGCCAGTCGGCCTCGACCATGGCGTCCAGGCCGCCCTCGACGAACGGATAGGGGCGCCACGGCTTCGGCCCGGGGGGGACCTTGATCTCCTTCACGCCGGCGGGCAGTTCCATCTCGTATTGCCATCCGTCCGCGGCCTGCCTGAAGGCGGCGAAGGCGGCCGAGGCCTGGTGTTTCTTGCCGCCCTCGCAGGCGACCAGGGGATCCCAGTGGGTGGTGTCGTGGTAGATTTGCCCGCCCTTGTCCACGACGAACCGCAGGGCGTCGCCCTTGCGGAGGGTCAGCGTCAGATCGTGCTCGGCGCCCTTGCCGTCGGCGGCTGCGATGTCCTTGCGCCAGACCACCTGGGCGTTGTGGCGGATCTCGGCGTGGATGCCGTCTCCGCCCTTGGTGTCGAGTTTATAGACTCGTCCGGTGACGCGGACCTTCCCGTCGGCCGGGGCGATGAACGCCCGCACCGCCGGCGTCTGTTCGCCGGGGTGGTGCCAGTCTTTGCCCACGCGCGTCCAGTTGGGTCCGGTCCAGAACGTCGAGCCGTACCAGATGTCGTCGCGGTACTGGAGAGGCTGATACGCGGGCTGGGCCCAGGCCGAAGCAGACAGCAGCAACAGGCTGAACACGATGCGCCGGAAGCGAGAAATCATACCAGGCAGAACGATGAGAGAAGCCGCAGTATTGGCGAAGGAATGCCAATTTCCGGGCTATGGGGAAACCGCCAGCCAATTTCGGGCCGATTGCGGCGTTTCACATGGGAGGCCGCTGTCGGTACAATGCGGGCGGCCCGGCCCGGCAGCGGAGTTGGGCAGCCACTTGGAATATCTCGGTTCAGAGGAGACTTACTATGTCGGAACATGCAGCATCGTGGAGTCGCAGGCGCTTCCTGAAGGGCGCGCTCCAGACAAGCGCCTTGCTGGCTGCGCCGCAGGTCGTTTCCAGCGTCGCCCTGGGCAAGGACGGCGCCGTGCCGCCCAGCGAGCGGATTACGCTGGGGGGGCTCGGCATCGGCAATCGCGGCGGCTACGACCTGGGCTGCTTCCTCAACGAGGCCGACGTGCGTTGCCTGGCGATCTGCGACGTGCGCCGGGAGCGCCGCGAGCGGGCCAAGAAGATGGTCGACTCCCGCTACGGCAACAGCGACTGCAAGCTCTACATCGACTTCCGCGAGCTGCTGGCCCGCGAGGACCTCGACGCGGTGCTGATCGCCACGGGGCCCAACTGGCACGTGACGGCCTCCATCGCTGCCGCTCGCGCCGGCAAGGACGTCTATTGCGAGAAGCCCTGCACCAAGAACATCGTGCAGAGCCTGGCGCTGGCCGAGGTGTTCCAGCGGACCGGGCGGGTCTTCCAGGGCGGCATGCAGCGCCGCAGCCTGCCTCACTTCAACTACGCCGTCGAGCTGGCCCACACCGGCAAGCTGGGCAAACTCACAGAGGTGCACGCCCAGGCGGCCGGCATGCGCACGCACATGAGCGGGTGGCTGCCCGCCCAGGAACAGCCCCCCCGCGAAGAGGTGGACTGGGACATGTATCTCGGGCCGGCGGCCTGGCGCCCGTACAACCGGGCCATGCTGGACGGCTTCAACTTCGAGAAGGGCGGCGGCCTGACCGGCGGGGGGATTCTCGAGTGGGGCTCGCACTGCGTCGACCTCTGCCAGTGGGCGGCCGGCGCCGACAAGACCGCACCCGTCACCTATGAGCCCATCGTCGACAAGAGGGCCAGCGCCTATTACGCCAGCGGCGTCAAGCTGGTCGTCCGCGACGACGGCTGGCTGAACTCCGGGTCCTGCCCGGCCCGCTTCGTGGGCGAGACCGGATGGGTCGAGACCGGCGACAGCGGCGACATCTTCGCCAGCTCGCCCGCCCTGCTGGCCGGACGAGGCGCCAAGGTCGGCGGCTATCCCGCCAACAACCACATCCGCAACTTCCTCGATTGCGTCAAGACCCGCGGGCTGCCGGCGGCCAATCATTTCGTCACCTGCAATACGCACATTGCCTGCCATGCCGTCAACGTCTGCATCGCCCTCAACCGCAAGCTCACCCTCGATCCCAAGACGTGGCGTTTCGTCAACGACGACGAGGCCAATCGGTACCGGTGGGAGGCGATCCGCGACCCCTGGCGGCTGTAGGATTCCGTTCCCAAGGTGACTGAGACCACAAGGAGATACACGATGTTCACGATTCGAACCTTTGCTTCATTCGCCGCCTGCGTGGCGGTTCTCTCCGCGGTGCTGGCCGTCGCGGCCCCCTCGCAGGCCGCCGAGGACGAGGCCAAGCTCATCGCCGTCCTCGACTCGTCCGCTCCCCCCGCCGAAAAGGCCATCACCTGCAAGAAGCTGACGATCTACGGCAGCAAGGCGGCCGTGCCTTCGCTGGCCAAGCTGCTGGTCGATCCGGACCTGACGTCCTGGGCCCGCATCGCACTCGAGGCGATCCCCGGTCCGGAAGCCGACGCCGCCCTCCGCGACGCCATGGGCAAACTCAAGGGCCGGATGCTCATCGGCGTGATCAACTCCATCGCCGTCCGCCGCGACGCCCAGGCCGTCGAGCCCCTCATCGCCCGCCTCAAGGACGCCGACGCGGGCGTGGCCGCCTCGGCCGCCGCCGCCTTGGGCAAGATCGGCTGCGAGAAGTGCGCCCAGGCCCTCGAACAGGCGTTGAAGGCTGACCCGGTCGAGGTCCGCCAGGCCGCCGGCGAGGGCTGCGTCATCTGTGCCGAGAACCTGGCGGCCGCCGGCAAGGTCGACCAGGCCGTCCGCCTGCTGGACGTCGTCCGCAAGGCCAACGTGCCCAAGCAGATCGTCCTGGACGCCACGCGCGGGGCGATCCTCGTCCGCAAGGCCGAAGGCGTGCCGCTGCTGGCCGAACAACTCCAGAGCCCGGACAAGGCGCTGTTCGGGATCGGCCTGCGGACCGCCCGCGAACTGGCCGTGCCGGGAGTCGCCGAGGCCCTGCTGGCGCAGGTCGAGACGACCACGCCCCTCAGGCAGGCCGCGATCCTGGCGACCCTGAGTGACCGCGGCGACACCTGCGCCGTGCCGGCCGCCCAGAAACTGGTCGAGTCGCCATTCCCGACCGTTCGCACGGCCGCCCTGGCCGCCCTGGGGGTGCTCGGCAACGAGGCCCAGGTCCCGATGCTGCTGAAGGCCGTCGTCGCCGGCGGCGACCAGGCCCCCGGCGCCCGCGAGGCCCTCAAGCGGCTCAAGGGCGGCAGCGTCAACGCCGCCCTCATCAACTGTGCCAAGGGCGGCGACGCCGCCCAGCGCGCCGAGGCCATCCTGGCTTTGTCCGCCCGCCAGGCTGCCGAGGGCGTCGGCGTCTTCCTCGACGCCATGGAGGCCCCCGAGAACAACGTCCGCCAGAACGCCGTCGTCGCCCTGCGACAGCTCGCCGGCATGGAGCAGTACGGCGACCTGCTCGCCCGAATGCTCGACGCCAAGAACGACGAGGCCCGCCGGGCCGCCCAGTCGGTTCTGGTCGCCGTCAGCCGACGCAGCGACCAGCCCGCCCAGTGCGCCAAGCAGTTGATGGACGCCTGGAAGAAAGCCCCCGCCGGGCCCGCCCGGATGAGCGTGCTCGAGGTCATCTGCTGGCTGGGGCTGCCCGACACGCTGCCGGCTGTGCAGGAAGGCCTCAAGGCCCCCGATGCCGACACCCGCAAGGCCGTTGTCCAGGCCCTCAGCAACTGGCCCGACAGCCGGATCGTGCCCACCCTCATGGACATCGCCCGCTCCGACAGCGACGCCACCATCAAGGTGCTGGCCTTCCGCGTCGCCGCTCCCAGGGTCAGCCGGGACGAGTCGCTCCAGCCGGCTGACAAGGCCGCCCGCTTCGCGATGATGATGAAGCTGGCTGACCGGCTCGACGAGAAGAAACTCGTGCTGGCTGAACTGAAGTCCGCCCCCTGCAAGGCCAGCCTGGACCTGGCTGCCGGCCTGCTCGACGACAAGCAGGTCGCCAGCGAGGCGGCGCTGGCCATCTGCGAGATGGCCTCTCAGCGCGGGAACAAGATCCCCGCCAACCAGCTCAAGCCCGTCCTGGAGAAGGCTGCCAAGGCCGACATCAATCCGCAGATCCGTCAGCGGATCGAGGCCCAGCTCAAGAAGCGCTGAGTACCTCCCCACAGGCGAATCGCGGGACTATCGCAAGGCGGGGCCGACCGGACGTTGCTTCCGGCCGACCCCGCCTTGCTTCTTTCATGCCGGGTTGGCGGGAATGAAACAAGTCCGGATTGTCGCTCGCCCCGCCGGCCCGGGCGGGCGGCCCGAGCCGCCGGCCGTGCAAAGCGGTCGGGGCAAAAGCGGGGGGCAAGCGCAGGCCGCGTCTGTCACCATGCCTGCACGGCCAGGAGGAGTCTCTGGCGGATGTTGTCCAGCCGCGACCGCTCGTCCAGGCCGCCAAACCGGAGGTTCACGATCGTTCCCGTCAGGGTTGCCATGATCAATGACGCGGTGGCGTCCAGGTCCAACCGGGCGCTGAACTCCCCGCGATTTCGTCCATCTTCCAGGATGCGTTTGATGGCGTCGCGCCAGCGCTTGTGTGCCTGGAGCAGGAACTCGCCGATGCCGGGGACGGAGGTGCCGGCAGACGACCACAACTCGAATACCAGGCTTCCCGACTCTTCGTGAACGGAAACGAGCCGCTTCAAGAAGACCTCAAGCAGACTGTTCAGACACTGCACCGCGGACAGCGACTGGCTGGACGCGTGCAGGGTCGCAGCCAGATCCCGCGACACCATGTCTTCCGCCACGCAGCAGAACAGCGTCGCCTTGTCCCGAAAGTGCCAGTAGACCGTGCCCTTCGCCACCGAAGCCGCGGCCGCGATGTCGTCGAGCCTGGCCTTGTCGAAGCCGCATCTCGCGAACACGGCCCTCGCGGCCGCCATGATCCTTTCGCGTCGGCAGGGCGCCGGGATCTTGTGGTCCATCATGCATCCTCGTCATCGCGTCGATGTGTCAACGCTTCGCCTGGGCGGGTGCGCCCTCTTGAGGCGGCGGCCCTTCAGTCGTGTGATCCCACCCGCCGCCCAGCACCGAGAAGAGCCTCACCTGGTTTGCCATTCGCGCCAGGCGAAGACGGACAAGGTTCTGCTGCGCCGCATAGAGGGATTGCTGGGCGTCCAGGACGGACAGGTAACTGTCCAGGCCTTTAAGGTAACGGCCGTTGGACAGCTTGTAGGTCTGGGCGGCGGCGTGGACAAGCGATTCCTGCGCGGCGATCTGCCGGTCGATGGTCCCGCGCACGGCCAGGGAGTCCGCCACCTCCCGGAAGGCCGTCTGAATGGCCCTCTCGTATCGAACGACCGCCAGCCGCTTGTCCACTTGTGTCACTCTCAGCGCCGCCCAGGCACGCGCGTCGAAGATCGGCATCACGACTTCCGGCGCCACGCTCCAGGCGGTCGATCCGGCGGCGAACAGCCCGTTGAGCTGGTTGCTGCCGGTTCCCAGGGAACTGGTCAGCGTGATCCTGGGGAAGAGGGCGGCGCGGGCGGCCCCGATGTTGGCGTAGGCGGCTTTCAGGAGGGCCTCGGCCTGGAGGATGTCCGGTCTTCGCAAGAGCACCTGGGAAGACAAACCGGGAGCGATTTCCAGGAACGGGGCGACGGCGCCCAGTTCGTCGGGCAGCAGGGTCTCCGGGACCGGCGAGCCCACCAGCAGGTTCAGGGCGTTCTCGTCCTGGGCCACCGCCTGGGTGAATCGGGCCAGGTCCGCCCGGGCCAGGTCCACCTGCGTCTGGGAACGGTAGAGGTCCAGTTCCGGAATGACGCCCTCATCGAGGCGGCGCTTCACCAGGGCGTACGCCTCCTGCTGCGTCTGGAGGGTGGTCCTGGCCAGCGTCAGGGCTTCGCGGTCGGCGGCCAGGGTCAGGTACGCGTTGGCCACCGACGACACCAGCAGAATGTGCGTGTCCTGGCGGGCCTGCTCGGTGGCGAAGTACTGCTGCTGGGCCGCCTCGGACAAGCTGCGGATGCGCCCGAAGAAGTCGATCTCCCAGGCGCTGAGGGCCAGGCTCGCCCCATACTGCTTGACGGTCAGCGGGCTGCCCGTGCCGGAGAGGTCCGCCGGCAGCCGCTGCTGACTGCCGTTGGCTATCGCGTTGACGATGGGGAACAACTCGGCCCGCTGCACGCCGTACATCGCCCGGGCGCGTTCCACGTTGAGCGACGCAAGCCGAAGGTCGCGGTTGTTTCGCAGCGACAGGTCGACGACGTGCAGGAGCCTGGAGTCGCGGAAGAACCGCCTCCGCGGCGGCAGGTCGGCATCGGCCGGGGCGGAGGCGGGCTGCGTCGTCGCGTACGCCGGCCCGCCGGGCCAGCGGTCGGGGATCGGGGCGGCCGGGCGGTTGTAGTCGGGGGCCAAGGTGCAGCCGCTGACGGCGACGAGCAATCCGGCGACGATAACGAGCGTGTTCCTATTCATGTCGGGGGTTCCCGGATACGTTGACCTCTGCGACCTGCTCCTGGCGCCGTGCACGCCGGCCGAACGTCTTCTCGATGAGCACGTAGAACAGCGGCGTGAAGACGACCACGAGAATCGTCCCCGTGACCATGCCGCCCAGCAGGGCCGTGCCGATCGGGATCATGCTGCCGGCGCCGGCCCCGGTGGCGATGGCCAGGGGGATCACCGACAGGCCGGTCGTCAGGGCGGTCATCAGGATGGGGCGGAAGCGGAGCTTGACGGCCTCGACGGAAGCGGCGATCAGGTCGGCGCCCTCGGTCATGCGGTCCTTGGCGAACTGCACGATCAGGATGGCGTTCTTGATGGTCAGGCCCAGCGTGTTCAACATGCCGATCTGGAAGTAGATGTCGCTGGGCAGGGCCCGAAGCGAGCAGGCCAGAACGCTCCCGACGGCGCCCAGGGGGAGCACCATGAGGACCGCGATGGGGATGGGCCAGCTCTCGTACAGCGCCGCCAGGTAGAGGAACATCACAAAGACCGCGAACGCGTAGAGCAGCGGCGCCTGGGACGTTCCCTGGCGCTCCTGATACGACAGCCCCGTCCAGTCGTAGCCGGTCCCCCTGGGCAGCTTGGAGGCGATCTCCTCCATGGCCTGCATGGCCTCGCCCGAGCTGTGACCGGGCGAGGGCTCGGCCCAGATGTTCAAGGAGGGGAACCCGTTGAATCGTTCCAGCCGGGGCGATCCGCTGGTCCAATGCCCGGTCGCAAACGAGGCGAAGGGCACCATCTTTCCGGCGGTGTTGCGGACGTACAGCTTGTTGAGGTCCTCCGGCAGCATGCGGTGCGGCGCGTCCGCCTGGGCGTAGACGCGTTTGACCCGCCCGCCCTGGATGAAGTCATTGACGTAGGCGCTGCCGAAGGCGGCCGAGATGGTGTTGTGGATCGAGTTGATGGACAGTCCCTGCGAGCCCGCCTCGGCCCAGTCCACGTCGATGCGGTACTGGGGCTCGTCTTCCATCCCGTTGGGGCGGACGCGCGCCAGCCTCAGGTCCCGCGCCGCCAGTTGCAGAAGCTGGTTGCGGGCGTTCATGAGTGCGGCATGTCCGATGCCTCCCCGGTCCACCAGTTGGAAGTCCACGCCCTGGGCATTGCCCAACTCGACGACGGCCGGCGGCGGGAACGCGAAGACCAGGGCGTTTCGCATCTGCGAGAAGGTGGCCATGGCCCGTCCCGCAACCGCCTTGACCCTCAGGTCCGCCCGGTCGCGGAGATTCCAGTCCCTGAGCTTGATGAACACCATGCCGTTGTTCTGGCCCCGACCGGAGAACCCGAACCCGGCGATGGTCATGCAGGACTCCACCGCCTCCTTCTCTTTCTCCAGGAAGTGCCGCCCGACCCGGTCGGCGACCGCCTGCGTCTGCTCCAGCGTCGTGCCCGTGGGCATGAGGATCTGGGCCAGCATCATCCCCTGGTCCTCGTCGGGCAGGTAGCCCGTAGGCATGCGGGCGAAGAGGAAGCCCAGGCCCGCCACGATCAGCGCGAAGAGCAGGACATAGCGAAGTCTCCGCGCGAGGACGTGCCCGACCACCCTGACCACCAGGCCCCGGAAGCGGAAGAAGCCCCGGTCGAACCACAGGAAGAACGGACGCAGGAACCAGATCGCGTTCTCGGCCGGTTCGTGCCCCTTGGGCACGGGCCTGAGGATGGACGCGCACAACACCGGCGTGAGCACCAGGGCCACCACCACCGACAGCACCATCGACGAGCAGATGGTGATGGCGAACTGGCGATAGATCACTCCGGTCGAGCCGGGGAAGAAGGCGATCGGGCCGAACAGCGCCGTCAGCACCAGGCCGATCCCGATCAGGGCGCTGGTGATCTGTCCCATGCTCTTGGCGGTCGCCTCGCGGGCGGAGATGCCTTCCTCGCTCATGATCCGCTCGACGTTCTCCACCACGACGATGGCGTCGTCCACCAGCATGCCGATCGACAAGACCATGGCGAACATGGTCAACATGTTGATCGAGAACCCGAACAATCCCAGCGCCCCGAACGTGCCCAGCACCACGACGGGAACGGCGATCGTCGGGATCAGCGTGGCCCGCAGGTTGCCCATGAACAGCCACATCACCAGGAACACCAGCACGATGGCTTCGAGCAGGGTCTTGACCACCTCCCAGATGGACACCTTGATGAACGGCGTGGTGTCATACGGATAGATGACCTTCATCCCGGCGGGGAAGTAATGGCTCATCTCGGCCAACTTCGACTTCACCGCGTCGGCGGTGTCCAGGGCGTTGGCCCCGGGCGCCTGGCGGATTCCCATAGCCGCCGACGGCATGCCGTTGTAGAACGCCTCGATGGCGTAGGATTCGGTGCCCAGTTCCGTCCGCCCCACGTCCTTGACCCGCACCCAGGAGCCGTCGGCGTTGATGCGGATGGGGATGTCGGCGAATTCCTCGGGCGTCTTGAGAAGACTCTGGACGATGATGGAGGAGTTCAGGCGCTGCCCGGGCACGGCCGGGGCGCCTCCGAACTGCCCCGCGGAGACTTCCACGTTGTAGGCCCGCAGGGCCAGGAGCACGTCCTCCATCGTCAGGTGGAAATCGGTCAGCTTGTCGGGATCCAGCCAGACGCGCATGGCGTACTGCGAGCCGAAGTTCTCGACCTCGCCCACCCCCGGCACGCGGGCCAGCACCTTCTCCAGCGAGGACTGAGCGTAGTCCCGCAGGTCGTCGCCGGTCATGCTGGCGTCTTCGCTCACCAGGCCTACGATGAGCAGGTAATTGCGGGTGGACTTGCTGACCTTGATGCCGGTCCGCTGGACCACCTCCGGCAAGCTCGCCATGGCGAGTTGGAGTTTGTTCTGCACCTTGGCCCAGGCTAGGTCCGGGTCCGTTCCGGGCTTGAAGGTCAACTCGATCCGCGAGGCGCCGGACGAGTCGCTGGTCCCCGAGATGTACAGCATGTCCTCAAACCCGGTCATCTTCTGCTCGATGATCTGCGTGACGGTGTTCTCCACCGTCTCGGCCGAGGCGCCGGGATAGAAGGAATCGATGGCAATGGCGGGTGGGGCGATCGGAGGGTATTGCGATATGGGCAGGAGGTAGATGGCCATCGCGCCCGCCGCCATGATGACGATGGCAATGACCCAGGCGAACACCGGCCGATCGAGGAAGAATTTCGATAGCATGTGTGACGACTCCGTCAGTCAGCTTTTGTGGCGGGTCCGGAGGCGGGTTTGGTGGACGCACTGTCGGGCTTGGCTGCGGCCAGCGGGACGGCACGGACGGGCATGCCCGGGCGGACCCGCTGGAGGCCCTCGACAATCACCCGGTCGCCGACGGACAGCCCTTTGGACACCAGCCATCGGTCCGTCACCGTCCGGTCCAGCGTGAGCATCCGCACCTGCGCCACGCCGGACTGGTCAACGATCAAGGCCAGGGGGTTGCCCTTGGGGTCGCGCGAGACGGCCTGCTGGGGCACCAGGATCGCGTTCTCGTTCACGCCCTCGGTCACCACGGCCCGCACGAACATGCCGGGCAGGAGGACATTGTCCGGATTGGGGAATACCATCCGGAGAATGAAGGACCCGGTGGACGGGTCGACCGTGACATCCCGGAACTGGAGCGTCCCATGGAGCGGATAGACGCTGTTGTCCTCCAGGATGAGTTTCACGCTGTTCCTGCTGGCGTCCTGCGACAGGCGCCCGTCCGCCAGGCGCCGTTGCAGCCTGAGCAGGTCGGTGGTGGCACGCGGCACGTCCACGTAGACGCGGTTGAGTTGCTGGATGGTGGCCAGGGGGACCGGTTGATGCGCCGTCACCAGGGCGCCGGTCGTGATGGCGGATCGCCCGATCCGCCCGTCAATGGGCGCCTTGACCTGGGTATAGCCCAGATTGATCTTGGCGGTTCGCAGCCCGGCCTCGGCGCTGCCGATGCCGGCCTGCGCGCTCTGGACGGCCGACTCGGCCTTCTGGATGTCGGCCAGGGCCACCTCAATGGCTGCCTGGGCGCGGACGACGTCCGCCTCGGCGCCCTGTACGGCGGCCGCCGCGCTCTGGATGCCCGCCTCGGCCTGCTTGAGGGCGGCGGAGGCGTCGTCATAATCCTGTTGGCTGACCGCCTTGTCGGCCAACAGGTCCTTGAACCGCTGTGTCCGCAGGCGCAGGGGGACGGCGTTGGCCTCTGCACGGGCCTGGGCGGCATGGGTGGCGGCCAAGGCTGCCTTGGCGGCGTCGCGCGAGGCAACGGCTGTGGCGTGACCCGCCTTGGCGGCCGTGACCGCCGCCAGCGAGTTGACGTGACTGGCCTTGGCCAATGCCACCGCCGCCTCGGCGCTGTCGCAGGCAGCCTGGTAGCTGCTCGGATCGATCTCGTACAGTACGTCTCCCTCCTTCACGTCCACTCCCTCGGTGAACAGGCGCTTCTGAATGAGCCCGCTGACCTGGGGGCGGATCTCCGCGACCAGGAAGGCCGAGATTCGCCCGGGCAGTTCCACGGTCAACGGGATCGGCTGAGCCTGCATGATCAGCGTGGCGACCTCCGGGGGCGGGGGCGGCGGGGCCTGCTTGCCGCGGTCGCAGCCGGGTACGCACACAGCCGCCGCCACGGCGGCCAACACAATTCGAACCCATTTCGTGTCTGTCATGCATGTGCTCCGCTTGGGGTCATGACCGGCCCTGCCGGTCGTCCCGGGTGAGGCCTGCCTCCGCGGTCTCGGCCGTCAGGAACTCAATGACTTTCGCATACGACCGCAGAAGGGTGGATCGCTCGTTTGGCGTCAAGTTGTTCATGGTGCGAAACAGTCTCTGGTACCGCTCCGGAAGATGGCCGCCGATGAAGTCTCGACCTGACGGCGTCAGGTGGATCGTCACCATGCGGCGATCGCTGGGGTGGGGCCTGCGTACGACGTGACCCAACTTCTCCAGGGAATCCAGCGTGCCGGTCATGGCCGATCGCGTCAGGCCGACCTCATCCGCCAGGTCGGCCGGGGTCAAGCTGCCCTCGGGGTTGTGATAAAGAGATTCCATGATCTCCGCCTGCCTGGCGGTCAGGCCCCATCGGCTCAGATCGTTCTCGACCAGCGCGTCGATTCGGCGATGAAGGCTTATGATCTCCAGGCCTTTGCGGAGAATGGCTGTCTCGATTCCCCGCAAGCGGGCGGCAAACTTCAGAATCCCTTCGATTGTGGTGGGGCTCGGCATATTCCAACTCCTGTTGCTTCAAGCTGGACAACGGGCGAAACAAACTAGTACGGAAAGATATAATACGTTACCGTATTATCTAGTCAAGAACTATTTTGGCCCAGCAGGCCATTGGTGCATGGGGGGGCAGGGGGGTACGGCCAGGTCAGGTGGTGCGGCCTACTACTTCACATCCAGGAGGCTTCCCGTCCTGGCCGGCTTGGCAGGACGGGGGAAGCGGGCGTCCTGGATCTTGGTGGTCCATTCCTGGACGTCCTTGCGGTCGGGTGCGGTCTCGCGGGCGAGGTCGATGTACTTCATGGCCAGGGCGTAGCGTTCGAGGAAGTAGTAACATCGGGCGGCCTTGAAGGCGGCGTCGGCGCGTACGGGGGCAAAGTCGCAGGCGGCGGCGAAGGCCTCGGCGGCGGACTGGCGGATGGTGGGGGCGTCGGCCTGTCCGGCTTGTCCGGCCAGGAGCAGTTCGATCTCGCCCATAAGCACCAGCGTGGGCCCGTCGCGCGTGAGTGCCAGGGCCTTGGCGGCGGCGTCGTGGGCGGGTTGAAGTTGGCCGATATTTCGGCGGGCGTCGGCCAGCATCCGCCACAAATCCGGGTCCTTGGGGCTGGAGGCTACGGCCCGCTCGAGCAGGCCCGCCGCCTCTTCAAACCGTCCGGAGCGGATAAGCAGTTCGCTCAGCCCGCCCTGGGCGGGCACCAGGTCCGCCTGGGCGGCCAGGGCCTTGCGGTAGTAGCGTTCGGCTTGGTTGAAGTCGCCCGAGGTGGCCAGTTCCAGGCCGTAGCGGGCGTGGATGTCGGGCGTGGCCTGGGGCGACTGGGCGGCATGGCGGAACATTTTCTCGGCCCCATCGGCGCCGCGCTTGCGGAGCAGGACGCCTTTGAGCCAAAGCCCCGCGCTGGACTGTGCGTCCAGGCGAAGGAGGTCGTCAACGACCCGTTCGGCTGCCTGGGCGTCCTTCATGGCCAGCAGCGCCTGGGCCAGCACGGGGCGCACCCTGGTATCGGCCGGGTCGCTGCGGACATAGGCGGCCAGAAGGTCTCGCGCAGGCTCGTACTGTCGCCCAGCCAGCAGGGGGGCCGCTGTGGCGAGAACCCGGTCTGCCTGGGTTTGTCCAGCCGGTCGGCTGGCGGAGTTGCCCAGACCGGTTGGCGGCGCGGCGGGGGGGGCGAAGGCCAGCCAGGCGGCCAGGCCCAGCACACCCGCGGTCAGTGTCAGCAGCAGGGGCGTGCGCCACTTTCCGCCGCCGGCGGGCGACGCGGATGCGGGTACGGACGGTGCGGGTTGCCGGCTGCGGCGTTTGGCCACGGTCATCCCTCCAGGCCGACCAGTTCGTTCATGCAGGCGGCGACGTCGCCGGTCTGCATGAGCGTCTGCCCGATCAGGACAGCCTTGACGCCCGCGCGGGCGAGGCGCTGGATGTCCTGGCGGGTCTTGATGCCCGACTCGCTGACGATTGGCACTCCCTCGCCGGCCAGGCCGGCCAGCCGGAGCGTGGTCCCCAGGTCCACCTGGAAGGTCGACAGGTCACGGTTGTTGATGCCCAGCAGGCTGTACGACCCGTGCGGGAAGCCCACCAACGATCGCAGGCGGAGCAACTCATCGGCGGTGTGCACTTCCACCAGCACGGTCATCCGCAGTTCGGTGGCCAGGATGAGCAGGTCCATCAGCTCGCCCGGGGGCAGGATGGCCGCGATCAGGAGGATGGCGTCGGCCCCGGCGGCGCGACTCTCGTACACCTGCCACGGGTCGATGATGAAGTCCTTGCGGAGGACGGGCAGTTCGACGGCTGCCCGGACGGCGCGCAGGTAGTCCAGGTGTCCCTGGAAGTACTCCCGGTCGGTCAGGACGCTCAGTGCGTCGGCCCCCGCCGCGGCGTACTGGCGGGCGATGGCCACCGGGTCGAAGTCTTCGCGGATCACGCCGGCCGACGGGCTGGCCCGCTTGACCTCGGCGATGACGTTAAGCAGCTTGGACGAGGAGCGGGTGACGGCGGTGAAGAAATTGCGGGCGCGCGGGACAGCTGCGGCGGCGTCCTTGAGTGCGGGCAGTTCCCACTGCTGGTGGAGCTGCAGGACCTCTTTCCGCTTGGTTTCAACGATTCGGTCAACTATAGTCTGGGCCACGTGTCCACGTTACCCGGACAAACCGAATGAAGTCAAACGCAATGTACCTTCTGGCGCAGGCGGCAACGAGCCAGGCGGCGACGCGGGCATCGGCTGCGGACGGGGCGTGGGATCCGGCGGAACGGTTGCTGGTCGGCGTGGCGGTGGTGGGGTTCGTCGTGCTGGTGGTGTGGGTGATCCGGCGGGTGGTGTATCCGCAGAAGCTGCTGCTTCGCCACACGCCGGGGCGGCCCAATGAATTGAACCTGCTGCACCTGCTGGGGGCGATGGTGGTGCTGTACTTCCTGCCCGCGTTCGCCCACTTGCTTGTGAGCCATCGCTATGGCGAGGGCAGCCCGCAGCGGCTGACCCTGGTGTACCTGCTGGCGGGCCCGCTGCAGGTGTTGGCCTTCCTGCTGATCGGTCGTTCGGCGTTCCATCACGGCCTGGCACGGGGGCTGGGGATGACGCTGCGGCGGTGGATGTACGACGTGTTCCGCGGGGCGCTGGCGTTCCTGGCGGTCTTTCCCGTGTGCCTGTTGCTGGCGGCTGCCTTCGAGTGGGCCAAACCGCAGGAGGGACATCTCCACGTCATGCTGGTGGGCATGCGCGACCTGGGCTGGTCGTGGCGCGTGCTGATCTTCGTCTCGGCGGCCGGCCTGGCGCCGGTGGCGGAGGAACTGCTGTTTCGCGGCATCCTGCAGTCGATGGTCCGTCGCTATACGCACTCGCCGTGGTTCGCCATCCTGGCAGCGTCGATGTTGTTCGTGCTGGTCCATGCCCCATACTGGCATACCATGCCCGCCCTGCTGGCCCTGTCGCTGGTGCTGGGCTACAACTACGAGCGGACGGGCCGGCTGCTGGCCCCCATCGTTATCCACGTGTGCTTCAACGTAATCAACCTGGTCGCCATCACCCTTAGTCCCACCGCCTCGCTATGAGGAGACCTTGCGCATGATCCGATTGTGCTTCGCGTTGCTTCTGACTTGGCCGGCTGCCGGTGCGCCCGCGGCGCCGGCGAGTCAGCCGTCGAGTGACCCGGCCGACAGCTACGTCGTCAAGCCGGGCGAGTTCCGAATCGAGATCGAGTGCCCGGGCGTGTTCGAGGCCGAGCAGATGGCCGAGATCGCCTTCCCCGGCCGGGTCACGCCTCAGGTCCGCCTGGTGCGGGTTGCCCCGGCCGGGCAACGGGTCAAGAAGGGCGAACTGGTGTTCCAGGCCGAGCCGATCGAGCTCCAGCGGGCCGTCCAGGCCCGCGAGGGGGCCCTGGAGTCGGCCCGGACGGCCCTGAAGCTGGCCAAACAGGAACTGGCCCTGCTGATCCAGACGAACCAGGAACTGCTCGCACAGGCGAAGCTGGCGGCCGAGCGGGCCCAGGAGGATCTCGACCGGTTCGTCAAGGTGGATCGTCCTCAGGAGGAGAAGAACGCCTCCCAGGCGGTCCGCACCGTCGCCAACCACCTGGCCTACGCCAAGGAGGAGTTGCGACAGCTCAAGAAGATGTACCAGGCCGACGACCTGGTCGAGGACACGGAGGAGATCGTCCTCCGCCGCCAGCAGGACATGGTGGACAGCGCGGCGCACGCGCTGGGGCGGGTCCAGACCGAGCAGGAGCGAAAGACGGCCATCGACCTGCCCCGCGCTCTACACGCCCTGACCCTGGCGCGAGACCAGAAGGCCCGCGAACTGGCCCACCTGCAGGTCGTTCTGCCGCTGACGCTCCGGAAGAAGGAACTGGAGGCCGCCAAGCTCGAGCAGGACCAGGCCAAAGCGAGTGACGAACTGGACAAGGCCCGCGCGGACCTGGCAGGGGCGAACCAGGCGGCGCCCTTCGACGGGATCGTGTACTGGGGCAAGTGCGTGGGCGGGCGCTGGCCGGCGCGGGAGGCCGTCGCGGGCAAGCTCGCCGGCGGCGCTACGGTCAAGGGCGAGGACGTGCTGCTGACGGTCGCGGACCCGTCGAAGCTGGTGGTTCGAGCGAGCGTGGCCGAGGGGCGGCTGAGACTGCTGGCGCCCGCCCAGAAAGGCCGGGCGACCGCAGAGTACTGCGCCGATCAACCGTTGGCCGTGCGACTGGAGCGGTTGGGCGACACGCCCGAGGCGCCGGGCAAGTTCGAGGCGGTCTTCCGTCCGCTCGGCCCGCTGCCGGCGGGGCTCTTGCCCGGCATGTCCTGCGCCGTCCGCGTCGAGGTCTACAGCAAGAAGGACGCCCTCACCGTGCCGGCTGCCTTCGTTGCGCCCTCGATCGAGCGGGCGAGCGAGGGAGTCGTCCTCGTCCGCCAAGGCGGCAAGACGGTCAAGCGGACGGTGAAGCTCGGCCGGTGCGATGACGGACGGATCGAGATCGTCGAGGGCCTGAAGGCGGGCGAGACGGTGGCGA
This sequence comes from Planctomycetota bacterium, assembly GCA_022705325.1. Taxonomy (GTDB): domain Bacteria; phylum Planctomycetota; class Phycisphaerae; order SM23-33; family SM23-33; genus MWDR01. The sequence continues at coordinate 69,695 of JAKJER010000007.1, forward strand.
AGAAAGACTGAATGTCGAGTATTGATGAGCGAATGTCGAGTTGCGAAGTCAGTGCCGCCATCGGTCCGCCGACGGGCGCTCGTAGTCCCGCCGTAAGGCGGTCTTCGTCGTTCGCAGTCATGGCGCTTGCCTCGCTGGCGATGGCGCTGGCTGGCTGCGGGCCGGGCAGGCCGTTAAGCGAAACGGGCCCGGTCCCGCCGGCGGTCGAGCCGCCTGCGAGCGCAGAGATCGACGCGGCGATGCGGCGCGGCATTGCGTTCCTGATCGCCCATCAGAACGCCGACGGCTCGTGGGGTTCCGCCCGCAACACCAAGGGCCTGAACGTCTATGCTCCCGTGCCGGGGGCGCACACAGCCTTTCGCGCGGGCGTGTCGGCCCTGGCGGTGATGGCCCTGTGCGAGACGCTGGACAGGACCGCGCCCGACCAGTCCGCGGCCGCCCGCTCGGCCCTGGCTCGCGGCGAGGAGTATCTGCTGGCCAACCTGCCCGGGGTGCGGCGCTGCGCGCCCGACGCACTGTACAACGTCTGGAGCCATGCCTACGGCATCCGCGCCCTGGTGCGGATGGCCCGGCGAAGCGACGATCCGCACCGCCGCGAGCGGATCCGCAAGCTCATCGCCAGCCAGGTGGACATGCTCGCCCGCTTCGAGAGCGTCAGCGGCGGGTGGGGGTACTACGACTTCGGCTACAGCATGCAGAAGCCGGGCATGAAGGCCATGCCGTTCACCACCGCCACCAGCCTGATCGCGCTGGACGAGGCCCGCCGCTTCGGCGTGGACGTGCCCCAGCGGCTGATCGACCGCGGCCTGGGGCACCTGCGCCGCACGCGGAACCCGGACGGTTCGTTCTGCTACAGCGAGATGCACGTCTACCGCCCCGGGCGAACGATCAACCGGCCCTCGGGCAGCCTGGGCCGTTCGCAGGCGTGCAACCTGGCCATGCGGACGTGGGGCGACGCCGCCATCACCGACGCGGTGCTGGAGGCGTGGCTGAATCGCCTGTGGGCCCGCGAAGGCTGGCTCAGCCGGGCGCGGAAGATGCCCGTTCCGCACGAGTCCTTCTGCTCGATCTCGGGGTACTTCTACTACTACGGCATCTTCTACGCGGGCGGGTGCATCGAGCAGCTCCCGCCCGAGCGCCGACCGTGGCACCAGGCCCATCTGGCCCGCATCCTGCTGGACCTGCAGGAAACGGACGGCTCGTGGTGGGACTACCCGCTCTACGACTACCACAAGGGGTGGGGGACGGCCATGGCGATGATGGCTTTGAAGGATTGTCAAGTGAGCATTGACAATTGACCATTGAAGAGGCATTGCGCAACAATTGGACGCAGAGACGCAGAGGTACAGAGGTAATAAGAGTTTAGAGAGAGAAGGAAAGGCCGCGGAGGGATCCCCGTCGGCTTTTGCGCTCCAGTGGGGGACGCTATCGAAGCGAACGGTCCTTCTCTCGCTCCGCCTTTCTCTGTCTTTCTTTCTCTCTCTTCTTCTCTCTGCGTCTCTGCGTCCCGCCGTTCAATCCGCAATCCGAAATTATTCTTGTTGGGTTTGGCCCGGCCGCGAGGATTATAGACGAGAACGGATATGACCCAACCGGATCATCGCATCTTCATGAAGCATTTCCTGGCCGTTGAGGCGGTCTTGAAGGCGTATCTGCTGTCGGCGACCGGCGACCTGAATACGGCCGACGAACTGCTTGGCGAAATCTCGAGCGTGCTGTGGGAGAAGTTCGACCGCTACGACCCCGCCAGGCCGTTCCGCCACTGGGCGCTCGGCGTGGCCAGGGTCGAAGTGTTGAAACACCGCCAGTCGCTCGCGCGGGGGCGGGAGGTTCTCTCGCCGCAAGCCATTGACGCGCTTGCCGATGCGGCGGATCACCATGCCGCCGAACTCGACGACCGACTCGTCCACCTGCGCGGCTGCCTGGAATCGATCGGGGCATCGACTCGGAATCTGCTTCGGCTTCGATACTGGCGCCGCCTGCGGATAAGCGAGATCGCCAGGCAGCTCGGAAAGAGCACCGCGGCGGTGGAAATGACGCTGGTTCGGGCGCGGCGGGGACTTCGAGATTGCGTCGAGGGCAAGGCGGCGCGAGCGGCAGGAGGCGGATCATGAACGAAACGCCTGACGATCTGATTTCCCGGTACTTGAGCGGCCAGGCCGAGCCGGCGGACGTGCGACGTCTGGACGAGCTGGTGCAGACGGACGCCAAGGTGCGGCGCGATCTGTTCCTGGCGTCGGCGCTGGATTCGCACATGCAGGAGTGCCTTGGCGAGAGCGCCGAAGCCGAAACCGATCGGCCGGCGTGGTGGCGGTCCGGAGTGCTGCGGGCGGCGGCCGCGATGCTGCTTGTGGCGGCGGGCCTGGCGATATTCCTGGGGGGGTATCCCGCCCCGACGGCCTCGGGCGCGTACCGCGTCGTCGGCGGCGGGCCCGTTCAGCGGGGTTCGGTGATCGTCGCGGAAGGCGGCCCGGCCCGGGTGGCCCTGGGCGGGTACTGCCGGGTCACCCTCGACGCGGGCGGGTCGCTGAGAATCGCGGGGACCAAACGGGCCGAGGAAGTGGTGCTGTGCGAGGGCCGGGCCACCTGCGAAGCCGACAGCAACACCGGCACGTTCGCCGTTCGCTCCGACGTCGGGGCTGTTTCGGTGACGGGAACCAGATTCGCCGTGGAAATGATCGAAGATCAAGGAGACCAGGACATGTTTGGCAGACGAATGGCCGTCAGCGTGTTGACCGGGGCTGTGCTCGTAAGCGGAACGTGGGGTCAGATGACCCTTCAGGCCGGCGAAAACGCCAGCACCCCGCCGCCCGAAGCGGTGCTGCGAACGATCGTCGCGGGCCTGGGCTTGCCCGCGGCCGACGAGAAGAAGATCGAGCAGTTGCTGTCGAGTGAGCGGGTGAAGGCCTTCCGCAGCGAGTACCGCACCGCGTTGCGGCGAGACCTGTTCGAGGTGGCGCACAAGACGCTGAGTACCACGTTGCCGAAGGCGATGCCCCAGAAGGTGGCCCCCAAGGTGCAGGCGATTCGCTCCAAGCTTCGCGCGGGCCCACCCAAGGGCGGCGACATCGCGCGTATTCGCCTGGCGGTGCAGCAGCGGGCTCGCGTCGTCATGATGCCGCTCATCCACAAGACCGCCGACGACCTGGCCGCCAAGGGCGCCGCCGACGACCACCTGATCGCGTCGGTGCTGGCGAAGAAGGTCCGCGCCAAGCTGCCCGAGGACAAGGTGGCGGCGTTCGACGCGGCCGTTGCCGCCGCGAAGATTCCCGACCCCGCCCCCGAATATCTCGCCCAGGCCGGCCAGCGCGTCCAGGACGCGATCAAGGCGTACGATCCCGACTTGACGGAGATCATCGACCCGAAGACCGGACAACTGATCATCTCTGACGCGGAACTGGGCGTGCAGTTGAGTAACCCCGCCGCGGACAAGCGGATCGCCGCGAAGCTGACCGACATTCTGGCCGGGCTCAACCTCCCGGAGGCCGTGCAGACCAAGGTCGCGCCGCTGGTGGCCGAAAACAAGATCGAGGCCCAGCGGGCGGCGGCGTACTCGGCCCTTCGCGAAAAGCTGTTTGCCGCGGCGCGGGAGCGGCTCCAGGCCGGGATGTCCCAGAAGATGCCCGCGAAAGTGCAGAAGAAGGTGACGGCCATTCGCATGAATCTCAAGGCCGGCGGCCCCCCCAGCGCCGATGAACTGGCGAACATCCAGAAGGCCTCCATGGCCAAGGCCCGGACGACGATGATGCCCCTGCTGCATCAGGCGGCCGACAGTGCCGCGGCTGACGCGATCAAGGACGACAATGTCACCGCGGCTAGCCTGGCCGGCGCGGTACGAGCGAAACTGACCCCCGAGCAGGTCGAAGCGTTCAACGCGGCACTGGCCAAGGCCCAGGTCGCGGGGGACGAGTCGGCGTACGTTGCGCAGGCCCAGGCGAAGATCGACGCGGCCATCGACGCGTACGACCCGGACCTGGAGGGAATCGTGGACTCCAAGACCGGCAAGGTCCTCGTGAGTGACGTCGAATAGGCAGGTCCTTATGAATACTCCACAAGCATCGTCCGATACGCCTCCGTCCCGGTCCCTGGTCGGGAAGATCGGCCAGGGTCTGCTGAAGGTCCTCACGCTCTTTGTCATCCTCGAGCCGATCTGGATGCTCCTGCCGTTCGCGGGGTTCCTGTACGGCTCGGTGCTTCAGATCCAGACGCTCAACCGCAACCCGCAGACGGCGTGGCTGACGCACTTCGTGTTCCCGGTGCTCACGCTCGGATGGGCAGGCCCGGTGATGGTCATCCTCGGGCTGGCCGTGTTCGTGGTCGGGGCCAGCCAGATCTACTGGGCGAAGATCCGCCGGTCGGGGATCGTGACGAAGGGCCTGTACCGTTTCGTGCGACACCCCCAGTACATCGCCCTGACGCTGTTCGGGCTCGGGCTGCTGCTGGCCTGGGGTCGGGCGATCATGTTCATCGCGTTCTTCCTGATGATGTTCCTGTACTACTACCTGACCAAGAGCGAGGAGCGCACGTGCATTCGGTTGTTCGGCGACGCCTATCGCGCGTACCGCGAGCGCACGTCGTTCATCATCCCGGGCGACCGGTTCCTGCGCCCGCTTCGGGCCAGGCTCCCCGGTGTGAACCTGCCCGCGCCGGTGCGGGCAAGCCTCGCGTTCGTGCTGACGATGGGGGTGTGCTTCGGGTCGATGTGGCTGATCCAGACGATCAAGATAGCCTGCCGCAGCGTGCCCTACCTGGCGGCAACGGTTGATCTGGGTCCCGCGCGGGATGCGTCGCTGAACGTGCCGATGACCGCCGGCCAGGGCGGGGGCATCCCGTTCGTGCAGGCCGGGCGAATCGCCGTCGTCCGCGGGCCGTATCGCAACGCGTCCGCCAGCGGGTTCGCCGAACACGTCCTCCAGCGGGCGAGGCAGTCGGTGAAGCTGGATGAGTTCCTGGACTTCCTGGACAAGCCCGGCCCGGACGTGGCGATCGTCTTCTGCGGTCCGTACGAGCCGCCCAAGGGGACCGACTCGGGCCCGGGCAGCTTTGCGGGCAAGGCGCCCGGCGGGCGCGGGCCGGGGGCCGATCCGCACGGCTCCGATCGCGTGCGGCTCATCCTGATGCGCTGCACGCTGGGGCCGAAAGCGACCATCGCCGATGCCCTGGGCGACAAGTCCAAACGCACCATCGTCGGCGGCTGCATCGCCCACGTGGACCTCGACCGGCCCGAGGAGCAGGACATCGTGGTCGACGAGGCCACCGTCGCCGGACCGGGCTTCCCCGGCGAGGAGCGGTGGGACTACTTCTGCAAACAGTTCGCCGACCTGCCCCGCTCCGACGGCGTGCCTGCCGCCCTGGCCCTGCCCGGGCGCTACGCCCAGGCGCGCCTCGTGCTGGTGAACGCTCCGATCCTCCGCACGAGGATCGATCCGGGTTTCGCCGCGGAAATCCGCGACCGTCTGGCCGGATCGGAGAAGTTCCGAAACCGCCTGCGGAAGGCGGGCGCCGGCGGGCCGGTGGTGGCCGTCGCGTTCCCCAGGCCCGGCCCCAACTGGTACAGCGAGCATCATGGCACGCCGCAGATCAGCCTGTTCGTCATGCTGGTTCAACTGAAGGACGGCGCCGACCTGGACGACCTGTTCCGTCCCGCCAGGCGTGACCTGCTCAGCGCCTTCATCATCCCGATGGACTTCGCGATTGCCCCGCCGGCCGACAGTGTCGGCGAAGCGACCGCGATCGGGCTGTGGCGCGATCTGGAAGAGCGGTGGGACTTCTTCCTCAGCGGGCTCGGCGCCGAAGGACTGGCACACGCGCACCCGCATTGAACATTGACGATTGACTATTGAAGAGGGGGAGGCACAGAGCGCTGCGGGCCATGGGGCCTATAGGACTCATAGGACCTATAGGACCCAGGGTGCGAACCGACAACTACTTCTCCGGCAGTCCTTCCCGCGCCAGCTTGTCGAGCTGGTCGGCGACCCACTGGTCGCGGGTGGCCTGGAGGAGGATCTGCTCGAGGACGGGGGTGATGTCGATGAGTTTCTTGGGGCCGGGGGCGGCCTTGAGGATTTCCTGGCTGTCTTCCATGGGGACGGCGAGGTCGAACCAGCCGTGGACCAGCAGCAGGGGGCACTTGAGCTTGGCGGCCGCCGCGACGGCGGAGGCCTGGTCGGGATCGAACTGACCCATCTTGCCCGCCTCGACGACGATCTCCTTGAAATGCTCGTTGCTCATGGCCGGAGCGATGGGGAAGAGCATGCGTCGCCCGGCGGAGCGGAAGTCCTTGTATGGCGTCAGGGCCATCACCCCCTTGCAGCGGGAGTCGAGGGCGGCGTACTGGATGGCGACGCTGCCGCCAAGCCCCGGCCCGAAGGCATAGAGCGGCGGGCGGACGGACTTGCCCTCCAGCAGGGTGTCGGCGACGAGCTTGACCTCGCCGGCCTCGCGGGCGCCGAAGGTGCAGTACTTGCCCCCGCTCTCGCCGTGGGCCCGCAGGTCGATCAGGGCGACGTCGAAGCCCCGCCCGGCCAGCCGCTCGCCCAGGGGCAGGTAGCAGGCCTTGGACTCGCCCATCGCGTGCAGCAGCAGGACCGTGCCCTGGACGGGCTCCTTGCGGGCCCGGACGACCCAGACGTCCAGTTCGGCGCCGTCGGCCAGCTTCATCCGCCCGACCGAGTCGATGCGCTTCTGCTTGAGGACGTACTCGCCCGAGCCGCAGAGAGTCGAGGCGAGCTTGCCCACCGTGCGGTCCGGCACGAGGACGTGCCGGGCGTAATCCTGGTTCTGGCACCCCGCGACCAGGACGACGGAAAAGAGCACGAAATACGCCGTTCGCTTCATGGTTGGTCCATCCTACTCTGGTGGCTTCAGCATAGTGCCCCCGGCGGGAAATGCAAGCACGGGAATTACTGAACGGGGGCGGACCGTGGGCGGGCGAAAGCCCTGGACGCCTCTGTCATAGATGCGGGGTGTCTGCACCTGGACTTCCCCAACGGCCGCGCGGTTGCGTATACTACCGATGACCTGTACCGTCGAACCCAGATCAGCGAAGGGGCCTCGGCCCTGGCGACCTGGTCGTTCTTCGGTCCGGCCCGCGTGGCCGAAGTGAAGCTGGGCAACGGCTTGATCCTCACGCACATGAACAATGCGCGAACCAGATCGGCTGTGCAGGACGGCGTGGCCAGCCCCGCCTGGGGCGACCAGTCCTCCGACCGCCTGGGCTACGACGGCGCCGGGCGGATGATCGTCAAACGCTTCCTGGACGCGACCGCCGGCGCCGGCGGCTACAGCTCCACCACCGCCCTGCTGGGCTTCACCACCGCCTTCGACAAGGCCTCCAACAAGCTCTACGAGCGACACCTCCACGCCGAGAATCGCAGCCACCTGTACCCGTCCCAGGACTCCCTGGGCCGCCTCGGCCAGGTCCAGCGAGGCACGCTCAGCCAGGCCGTCGACGGCACCGTCAGCGTCAGCAGCCCCATCACGCTGCCGGGCGCCGATGTGGACCGCACCTACACCCTGGACGGCCTGGGCAACTGGCGCCGTACCGCCCACACCCCCGTCGGCGGGGCCCAGACCACCGAGGTCCGCCAGCACAACCCGCTCAACCAGATCACGCGGTTCGGCACGACGGCCGTCGAGTACGACCACGGCGACAACGCCGCCGATCCGGACCCGCAGGTGGCCGCCCGCGGCAACGGCAACATCGTCAACGACGGCACCCGCCGATACGTCTACGATGCCTTCAACCGGCTCAAGGAGGTCTACAAGGAAGATCCCGAGGATCCGGGAGCATTCGACGTTCAAATCGCGGCCTACACCTACGACAGTCTCGGCCGGCGCGTCCGTAAGGAGATCCCCGACCTCGGCGGCGGTCTGGGCGGCCTGACCGGCGACATCCCGGCCGGCACGACCGACTACGTCTACAGCGGGATCCAATGCGTCGAGGAGCGCAATCCCTTTGGCGGAGGCGGGTCCACCGACACGGCCATCCGCCATTACGTCTGGGGCCTGTACGTGGACGAGCTGGTCCAGCAACGCGACCTGGGCAGCCCCGACGTGGACTACTACCCCCTGGCCGACCTCCTCTACCGAACCCATGCCCTGACCGGCGCGGCCAAGGCCATCGTCGAAGCCTACGACTACGACGCGTACGGCAACACCGCCATCTTCACCGGCGCCGGGCTCGACAGCACCTGGTTCACCGACGACGACACCCCCGCCGATCCGCCAGACCCCGCCTGCCGGTACCTCTTCACCGGACGCGAGTACGACAGCGAGACGGGAATTTACTGGTATCGGGCAAGATACTACATCGCGGACTATGGCAGATTCACAGCAGCGGATGCAATGGATTACGGTGACGGTATGAACCCGTACTGCTTCAACACCGGCAGACCGACTGTCTTAATGGACCCGGATGGCAATCAGTCTATGCCAGCTGCCTCCCCGGGAACCGCCACTACTCAACCCACAACCCGACCTCGGTGGGCCCCTTGGCCGAGCACACGGCCGACTCAACCATCCACTCAACCCACCCAACCGGCCAGCCAACCAGCCACACGGCCGACATATGTGCTTCCGGATGTGATCAATGCCATCGGCAGCGATCCAGGCAAACAGAATCTCGACGACATAGACATCCCCCACTACGAAATCGCATGGGGGTATAACATGAAGGACGTCTTGGGACAAACGCACTTCCATGATGATCAGATTACGAGCGACCTCCTTATCACCAGGATAAACCCCTTCCTCAGAGGCAAGTGTTGTCTTACGGCATGTATTATAGCCGGAGAGATGAATTCCTACCGCGAGTTGCTTGCCATCAAGACGTTGCGTCACAAACTGGTTGCCGATCCCACAGACATTAATGACAAGACAAAGGCTATTCTCGAGGCAATCGGTGCATATTCGCGAGCGCTGAAGCCGTGGATAGAAATCGGGAATGCCAAAGAAGCCATTTCTTGCCTTGAGGCCGCCATCCAGAAAGGCCTGGTGGGCAAGATCAAGTGCAATGAAACACCTGATGATCTCAAGAAGATGCTTCAGAACATGCAGGCACATCTAAAGAAGTACGAGGCGCTGGTCGGCGATAAGACTAGGCCTACATTTGATAGTTTCAGGAAGAGGTAAATACCATGCTTCCCTGGATTAAGACAGTATGCCTTCTACAGTGCGCATCATTGCTAGCATCATGCGCAATGTTTCCCGGCCAGCCTACCAAGTTCGGGCATAAGCCTGTTCTTGGTGATGCAATCTGGAAGTTCGAGCCGGACTGGAAACCGTTCATGTCCAGCCCGGCGTATGATCTGTGCATCCGCTATGCTCCAGGCACCTTCATTAACCGCCGACAACTCGTCGTTACGTATGAACTCTTCCCCGGCGCGGATGCTGAAATGTTGGCCTCAGTTGAGACCGTTAATGATCTTGCGGGGGACATGGCCTCGTTTGTGACCATTGATGATCCTGATAAGGCTCTGTCATTCGTCCGCTTGCGAACCAGCCACGCTACTCGGGATGTGTCAACGTTTCGAGACTGGATAGGCTGGGAGATATTCTCCGGTGGACGTGTTGGCCCTGGCGCTGGTATGATTAGCCAAGACCAACTCCTCCTTGCCAAATGGAAGCCAGCCACCGTAAAGAAGGATGGCGACAGATGGGTAGTTGTTCGGCAAGTCCTTCGTCCATCGGCCAGCAACTTCCTGGCATGGGATCGAATCTCCGAGTTAACCGAAGAAGTGTCAATACAAGGCATGTACACGTTGCTTAGGGAGAGAGATGTCCTTTCCGCCGACTTTCCCAATATCCTCCTCTTCGGAGTGCCTTCCAGCGTGCCGCCGTGAGGGCGGATTCACATCGTAAGCGCAACGAGGTGTCTTGTCTCTGTAGTGGTGAAGTGGTCCAGCGAGCTTCGTGCGGGACATGTTCGGTAGCTGTTGGCAGTCGGTGAGGACCGTCGAAGGCAGCGGTTGACAAGTGAAGATGCAGGACGTGGGGCCTGGCCGACGTTGTAGAGCGGCCGGACTGCTGTTTCGTCGGCTTGGCGCAGGGTAGTGAAGTGGTCCAGCGAGCTTCGTGCGTGGTGTGTTCGGTAGTTGTCCCGGCCGTTGAGGGCCGTGGAGAGCAGCGATTGACAATCGAATAGGACGGCGCCAGGACTACGGCGCGCCGCCGGAGGCGGTCAAGTGCTCGTTCGGCGTCTTGGGCGCAGAGCGGTGCTGTGCTGCGCGGCTCGTGCAGGCCGGGGACTACGCCACGCGCTTCAGTGCGACGATGGGCAGGTGGCTTCGGCCCTGGTAGTAGTCCACCACGAGTTGCAGACACACGCCCGGCTTGCCCCGGACCTTCGCCCGCGGAGACGCACATGGCGAGTCGCTGGGCCAGCAGGCCCTGGGCTCAAATCGCGCCCTGCGGCAGGCAGTGGGGATGCGACGATATCGCTCCTCCGGCGTCCGCCGGCCGCCCAGCCACGTGTGCGGCCGATGGGTACTAGGCCGCCCTACCAGAAATACGGGGACAGAAATACGGGCGTCAGGAGACATGGGAGTCCCCTTTGCTGTCGGGCTTGGGGTTCTTGGGCTTTCGGCCGGCCTTCTGGGGCAGGAGGAGTCGGCCGAGGAGGCTCTCCAGTTTGCGGATGAAGGCGGTGGTTCCGCAGGGTCGCCCGGTGTGGGTGTTGCGGCGGATGGCGGCGGTCTCGGTGGGGTTCTCGTCGCCCAGCCAGGCGGACCAGTCCGGGATCATCGCGGTCCAATCGGGCGGGGGGAAAGCGGGCGAGAGCAGCCCGTCGCGGCGCCGGCCGCAATGGGCTGCGGCGCTGCTCCAGGGGTAGTCCTCGGCCCGGGCGACCAGGCCTGCCCGCACGGGGTTCCGCTCAACGTACCGCACAGCCGACCACAGGTGGCCCTCGTCCAGCGGCGTGGAGAAGAACCGGCCTTGCCACAGGTGCCCGCTCTCCTTCATGCGCCGATTGGCATACGACGTGTAAGCCGTGTGCGTGTCGCGAAGCGTCTGGGCCAGGGACTCCTCGCGGTGCGGCACGGCGACCAAGTGCACGTGATTGGTCATCCAGCAATAGGCCCAGATGTCCAGGCCGTACTTGCGGGCGTATTCGAGCAGACAGGTCTCGTACTTGTCCCGGTCGCGCGGGTCCCAGAAGACATCGTACCGCCGATTGCCCCGTTGTGTGACATGATGCGGGCAACCCGGCACCACCACCCTTGCCAATCGTGCCATAATGAGCCTAGTCTATCGTCGCCCCGGCCAACTGCAACTCAAAACCCGCTCGCCCAAGGACGAAATGCGTAGTCTGTCCCCGTATTCCTCGTATTCCTGTCCCCGTATTCCCCCGTATTCCGCTGACATCTCTTTCGGACAGTCTCCCCGTCTTGCATGGCCATGAACCTACCACGATTGTAGTCGCTTCGCAAGCCCCAGATCCGGTCCCATTGCACATGCGCCTGGAATACCTCAATCACTCTGAACGTCCGGTCGCCGTCGACACCCCCAAGCCTGCGCCCCTGCGGGGCTCTGGCTTGAGGGTGCCACGATCCTCAGTGTCCTTGGGGTGGCCACCGGCCGGCCGCAAACCGACACTGAGCACCTACCGGATGCTCTGCTGGCACTTCAGCGGGTGGGCCGAGCAGGACGAACTGCTGCGGCACATCAGCAAGCTGCAACGGCAGGATGCCGTCGAAAAAACGGAGTAAGCCGCACGGCCGGTTCATGGACGAACCGATGCCGAGGGAATCTATGCGCCATGCCCTGCCGCAGCCGCCCCTCAACCCCGTGAATCCGGTTCCTTCCAACCCTCAATTATGCGCTTGCCCTGTCCCTTCTGCTATGGTGCAATCCATGGGCCGAACAGGATTGATGGTGTCCCCCGATTCCCCCGATTCGATTCCTGGCGATTAGGGCATTGGGCTCCACAGTCCAATTCGGTTAAAACCGTTCATAGTTGAATTGGCCATCATATGTCCCATCTGACTGCCAGTGGATGGCTACATATCCAAAGACGAGCACCCTCTTGTAGGTCCACTGGCCCCCCTCGTGGATGGTCGTGGGCGGCCCGAGGATTGATCGCACCTCGTTCTGGGTCATCCCCTTCTTCAATCTGTGCAGCAGTTCCGTCGGGAGAGGGTCCGAGAAGGCTCGAATGCAGAAAGCCGCGATTGCTCCTGAGACAACCACCACAAGGAGAACTTGAACAAGACGCGCGTTTTCCGTCGCATTGCGGTTCATTTCAGCTCTCATGGACGCCGGGAAGATCGGGGGAAGATCGGGGAAGATCGGAAGATCGGGAACAGACACCGAAATTCGCCCGTAGTGCGGTCTCTTTCTCTGAATTCCTGTCCCCGAACGTTACCATGCGTCGGCCTCGGATGATGCGATGATATCCGCCGGCGGTCAGATTGAGAAGCAGAAACGCGGGCCTTGGCAAAGGGCTATTGTCATGCCAAAGAGGGGCGAAAGAGAGGGTCGCGGGCCCGGCTTCGCTATGCTTCGCCGTGGTTCCGGGGCGTGTTTTCGTGTGCAGCCGGGGTGCAAACGGGGGCGGCCGAGGTGAAAATGGGGGTCGGCCGGGGTGGAAGACGCGGCGGCCGGGGGTCTTAAACGCTGTCCGGAACCGCTCTCTTGCCGCGCTGATCCGTACTCACATGACCCACCCGCCGTCGACGCGGAGGGTCTGGCCGGTGACGTAGTCGTTGGCGGCGAGGAAGAGGACGGCCTGGGCGACGTCGTCGGGCGTGCCGGTTCGGCCGAGCGGGACGTGGCGGAGGACGGCTTGGCGGTCGTCGGGGGACTCGTCCTGCCAGAGGATGGCGCCTGGCGCGACGGCGTTGACGCGGATGGAGCGCGGGGCGAGCGCGCGTGCTGCGGCGCGGGTGACGGCCTGGAGGGCCGCCTTGGCGGCGCAGTAGGCGACGTACCCGCCCCAGGGGCGGTCGGCGGAGACGTCGGTGATGTTGACGACGGCGGAGCCCGCGGGCATGAGGGGCAGGGCGAAGCGGATGCACAGGGCGGGCGCGCGGGCATCGAGGGCCATCTGGGCGTCCCACTGCTCGGCGGTGAGGGTGTCGATGGGGGTGCGCTCGTAACGGGCGGCGTTGTTGACCAGGATGTCCAGTCGGCCGAAGGCGTCGCGGACCTGGGCGAAGAGGGCCTCGATCCGCTCGGGCTGGGCCAGGTCGGCCTGGAACAGTTCGACGCGGCGCCCGAGGGCCCGCAGCTCGTCGGCGGCGGCGCGGGCGGCGTCGGCCGAGGCGTGATAGTGCAGGGCGACGTCGGCGCCGGAGCGGGCCAGGGCGGTCGCGATGGCCTTGCCCAGCCGCTGCGAAGCGCCGGTGACCAGGGCGATCTTGCCGGACAGGTCGATCATGTCATCCCACGATCAGCAGGGCGATCCAGGGCACGAGGTTGAAGACCAGGAAAAGGATCTTCAGAAAACCCACGCCGCAATACAGCACCAGGACGAAGGCGTCCTTGGACATCGGAAAGAACCTGCTGTGCATGCGGTAGGCCCAGTCGCGCCCTGCCACGAACACCAGCAGGGTGAGCAGCAGCAGCCCGCCGTTGATGATGGTGCACCACATGAAGAAATCGCGGAGTTGTGCAAGGGTCATGCGCGTTCCTTCCTTTCTGCTGCGCATATCACAGCGTGCGAGAATTCAAATGTCCGATCTGGTTCAGGTAATGACCTGATTTTCGCTGTGTCTTTGCAGTATCAAAGCTCTAAGTCTTATGATGCAATTGACTTAAGACATCAGGCCTCGGGGCCATTTTTCGCAAAAACGGGACATTCGAATTCGGGTCTCTTTCACACTTTGACCTTGAAGCGGTCGCCCTTCTTGATGTCCAGCGCGAAGGCGGCCAGCAGTTCGGCCGTCTTCTCGATGTCCCGCAGATCCATCGTCTCGACGGTGGTGTGCATGTAGCGGTCGGGGATGCCGACGATGGCGGACGGCACGCCGCCGAGCTTGGTGAAGATGGCCAGGGCGTCCGTGCCGCCGGTGGTGCTGAAGGTCTCGACCTGCAAGGCGATCTTCTTTCGCTTGGCCGCCTTGCGGAGGCGATCGAGAATAACCGGGTGGTTCTCCCGTCCGATGCTGATGCTCGGGCCCTTGCCCAGCTTGATCTCGCCGTGCTCCTTGGGGTCGATGCCGGGCGTGTCGGTGGCGTGCGTGACGTCGATGGCGATGGCGGCGTCGGGCGCGACGTTGACGACGTTCATCTGGGCGCCGTGCAGGCCGAGTTCTTCCTGGATGGAGCTGACGGCGACGAGGCAGCAGTTGAGCTTCTCCTTGGCGGCCAGGCGGACGGCCTCCAGGGCGGCCCAGGCGCCGACCCGGTTGTCGAAAGCCCGCGCGGAGGCGACGTGCTCGTTGAGCATCTCGAACTCGTCCACGAAGGTCATCACGTCGCCGACCTGGACCCGCTTGCGGGCGTCCTCGCCGTCGGCCGCGCCGATGTCCACCCAGCACTCGTGCATCTTGGGGGCCTTCTGCTCGCCCTTGGAGCGGTCGATGAGATGGATGGCCGTCGCGCCGATCACGCCGCGGATGACGCCCTTGGCGGTGTGGATGTTCACCCGCTTGCTCCGCACCAGGGCCGGATCCACCCCGCCCACGCGCTGGAAGTAGAGGAAGCCCTTCTCGTCGATGTGCTTGACGATCAGGCCCAGCTCATCGATGTGCCCGTCGAACATGATCCGCGGGTCGCCTTTGGGGTTGACGATGGCCACCGCGTTGCCGTAGGCGTCGGTGCGGACCTCGTCGGCGAACTTGCGGGCGTAGTTGCACCAGATCCGCTGCCCGGCCGACTCGCACCCGCTGGGGGTGGGGGTAGTCAGAAGCTGCTTCAGAAACTCCAACGATTCCTTGCGCATGGGAAGACCTTTCCTTCTTGTCTGTGCGGCGGTTGGCACATTATACCGTTGGTCGGCGGCGTATGCAAAAGCCCGCGGGAGGCTCCCCGTGGGCTTTCTGCGGCATGAGGATGCTTTGTCTACAGGGCCGAGTCGACCTTCTCGATGCGGTAGGTCCGGTCCTCGCCGCCGTCGACCTTCAGCGAGACCTCGTCGCCCACGCGCTTGCCCATCATCGACTGGGCCAGCGGCGTCTGGTAGCTGTAGACACGGGCCGACAGGTCGCTGTCCCACGGGCCCAGAAAGCTCATCTCGACTTCCTGGTGATCGTCCACGCGTCGCAAGGTTACTTTCGAGCCGATGCCCACCGAGTCGGCGGGCACGTTCTCGCGCAGGATGACGCGGGCCTTGGCCAATTCGTCCATCATCTTGGCGGCCTGGCCGCGGAGAATGTCTCGCTGCTCCAGGGCGTACTTGAACTCGCTGTTCTCGCTGAGATCGCCGAGTTCGGCAGCCGCTCCGATGGCCTTGGCGTTGGCCAGCATCTTGACCTCGGTCAGCTCCTTAAGCTCGTCCTGGCGGCGGTGGAAGGCCTTCTCGGTCGTCCACAGGGCCGTCTCGTCCAGCCAGGGCGATATGCGGGCCTTGGCGAATAAGCTGAAGTACTTCTCGCGCAGAACGCCGAGCATCTCGTCGCGGACGGTCTCGGCCAGTCCCTCCGCCCGTTCGATGCGTCCCTTCATGATGCCGGCAACGGCCTCGGACATCTCGCTGACGGCCTGGCGGTAGGAGGCGTAGTCCCGGGCGGACAGGGCGGCGCGAATGCGGCGTTGGGAGGTCTTCTTGTGGGACTGGGGTATCTCCCAGTTGTGCTCGATGTCCTGGAGTGCCTTGAGCAGCCGGCTGAGCAGTTCCAGCTTGGGCGGCTGGCTGGCGAGCGTTTCGGGCTGGGCCTGCCAGAGCCACAGGCTCAGTTCGAGATTGTCGGCGGGTTCGGCGACGGCCTTGTCGGCGGCGGCCTGGATGGCCGACTCTCCTCCGGCAGCCTTGAGACGCGCGACGACGGCGTCGAGTTGGTCGGCCTGCGCCAGATACAGCAGGGCCTCCAGGTCGGCCTGGGGGTCTTCGCGTTGGACCAGGGCGTCCAGCGCGGGCTCCCAGAGCGTTGGGTCGTCCAGGCGGGCCAGGGCCTGCGGGCGGTTGAGGATCCTGTCCAGCACCTGCAGGGGAGTGGGGGCGTCGGCCGGGGCGGTCAGGCCCAAGCCGGCGGCCTCCTGCACCGCCAGGGCGGCCGCCAGCGCGTCGGCGGGCCGCTTGTGCAGAAAGCTCCGCGCCTGGTCGGCCAGCGAGCTGACGATCTGGCCGGCGATGGCGGAATCCACCTGGAGCTGGCGAACGCGTGTTTCGCGGACATAGTCGCGCAGGGCCGCCAGGTGCTCGGTGGGCGTGCGAGCGGAGGCGATCCGCTCGGCCATCTCCTCTTCCAGCGTCCGCCCGCCTGGATGATGGACGACCAGGATGGGATTGCGCCCCTCCAAGGTGAGCTGCTCGCAACGCTTGGCGGCGGTGCGGGCGCGGTTCCACCAGCCGCTCCACTTGTCCGCCGGCAGGAAATCCGGCACGAGGAGGTCTTTGATCTCCGTGGAGTCGATCCGTCCGTCACGCGAGAGACACATCCCGATAAGCACGTTGGCGGGGTCATCCTGCAGGGCCTTGGCGACCTCCTCCTGGCCTCGCCGGCTGAGCACGCGGAAGTCGTGCTCCTCGACCGGCTGGAACTCGTCGGCCAGGGCCTTGGGTTCGAGAGTGAGCGGTCGGCCGTCCTCGTCACGGACATGAAACTCGCTCATGATCGGCTCGAATCGGTCGATGCGGATGACGCGATGGTCGAAGCGGTTGGCCAGGTAGTCGCCCTGCTTGAGGGCCAGGCAGACGTCCAGCGTGCGGAAGGCCCGCCGGGGCGACTGGTTGCCCACCAGGCCCGACGCGGCAAGCAGCGGCTCGATTTCGTCGCGCCCGGCATGGAGCTGACGGTACAGTTCGCGGATCTGGTTGCGAACCTCCACGGCCGCCGGCACGATCAGGGCGGCCGCCTGCGCCAGCACCAGGGCGGCCTCGGGCTCGGCCGATTCCGACCGGTCGGCCAGCAGCGTCCAGGCCAACGTCTCGGCCAGGTCCTCCCGCTTCGCCGCTGCCAGTGCCTCAAGCACCTGCGAGACCTGCTCAGCCGGGAGTTCCTTCTCCTGTTCCACCGCGGCCAGCCAAGCGGACTCTACGGCTGTCCACTCGCCCGCCGCGATCCATTCCGTGATCTGCGTTACATTCATAGACCGGCCAGTATCGCAGATGGCGGCGGGGGAGTCAATCGGGAGGCGAAAGGGATGAAGAGGCTCGAAGGGACAAGAAGGACCGAGTCCACTTCTGACCGGTCCTTCAGGTCTTTCCAGTCGTTTGGGTCCCCCATGCCCGATCTACCCCAGGTCGAAGATCCGCTCGTTGATTCCCTTCAGCGCGGGGTAGATGTCTTTCCATATCTTGTAGCCCTCTGCGTAGCGCGGGGCCATCTTGTCGTCGGGCTGGAAGACCTTGCCCGGCTTGTAGGTCTTCTCGTAAGCTTCATGCTCGTCGGCGTAGACACCCGTGCCGATACCGGCCAGGATGGCCGCGCCCAGCGGCGTGCCCTCTTCGAGCTGGGGCACGAGGATGCGCCGCCCGAGCACGTCGGCCTTGATCTGCATCCACAGCTCATTGCGGACAGCCCCGCCGACGGCGACGATGGTCTCGGCCTTCGCGCCCAGGGAGTTCTCCAGGGCGTTGCAGATGTCCAGGAACTGGTAGCTCAGGCCTTCGAGCATGGCCCGCAGCATGTCGCCCTTGGTGGTGGCGTTGCGCAGGCCGATGAAGGCCCCCATGGACTTGGGGTCTACCGTCGGGATGCACCCGCCGCTGAGATGCGGCAGGAACATGCACCCGCGCGACAGCGGGGGCGAGCCGCCCGCCGCGGCAACAAGATGGTCCCAGTCCACGCCGCCCTCGGCTTGGGCCTTCTGCTTCTCCTCGTAGCCGTATTCCTTGCGGAACCACTCGAGCATGTCGGCCGACACGGCCGCTCCCCAGGCGGCGTACATGCCGCGGGCGACGTGCGAGTCGACCATGAGCCCGGTGTTGAGCAGGTCGGTGGTGAGGTTGGCCTGCTCGACGGCGGCGACGGCGATCTCCCAGGTGCCGACCACGTCCTGGACGACGCCGGGCCTGTAGGCCCCGCCGGCCAGGGCGCCACAGAGGAAGTCGTGCCCGCCCAGGACCACCGGCGTGCCCTCGGCCAGACCCGTTCGCGCGGCGGCCTTGGCGTGGACCTGCCCCAGCAGCGTGCCGCTGGGCTTGGGATCGGCCAGCAATCGCCGGTCGATGCCGCTGAGGCGCAGGATTTCATCGCTGTAAGCGCGGGTGTGCTGATCGAACAGCAGCGTGCACGAGGCCATCGAGTAGTCCGTCGCGCACTGCCCGCAGAGCATGTAATTGAGGAAGTCCTCGATGAGCAGCCACTTGTGCGTTCGCTTGAGGATCTCCGGCTCGTGCTCCTGCATCCACAGCAGGCGAAGGGCGGTGTTGAACCCCCACACCTGGAAGCCGGAAACGGAGAACGTCTTCTCGGCGCCGATGTTCTTCAGCCACCACTGCTGCTGGGGCACCGTCCGCGGGTCGTGCCAACTGATGAACGGATACAGCCAGTCGCCCTTCTCGTCGATGGGCACGGCGTCCATGCCCATGCCGGTGACGGCCAGGCCGCGGATCTTCCCGGGGTCATCGAGCTTGGCGACGGCGTCTTTGATGGCGTCGGCTGTGCCGCCCCATATCTGCTCGGGCAGCCAGACCGTCCACTCCGGGTGCTCCTTGCTGGGGTGGTGCTGCTCGGTGGGGCGGCTGGCCGAGGCGACGATGTTGCCCTGCTCGTCGTAGATGACGGCCTTGAGACTGGTCGAACCCAGGTCGATCCCGGCGATGTATGCCATGATGTTCTCCCGGCGGCGGCGCCCACGAGGTCCACGAGTTGTACGAATTCCACGACCCGGGCGGACAGGTCCGCCCGCGGTGGCAAACCTGTAGCAGAAATCGCTCGCCAACGCAAGGGTGACTAAACCATGTGGTTCGGTCGGTCAACTACAGCTAGTCGTGGAATGAAAGGACAAGCCATGAAGAGCAAGAACTATTTGGTGGCGTTGGCCGCACTCGTGGTTGCGGTCGTGGGTTTGACTGTGCTGGCCCAGCCCTCGGGCGGGCCGAGGCGGGATTCCCAGCGGGGCAAGCGAGGGGCCAACGAGGTTCCCCCTCCACCTCCCGGCGGTGAGCAGGGCGAAGGCCAGCGGGGCCAGGGTCAGGGTCCCGGCGGCGGGCAGCGAATGCCCCACCCGTTGATGCACCATTTTGACACCGACCGGGACGGGACGATCTCGGCCGAGGAGATCGCCAACGCCGTCGCGGTGCTGAAGAAGCTGGACACCAACGGCGACGGCAAGATCACACGAGACGAACTGCCCCTTCCGCCTCGCCAGCAGGGCGGTCAGGGTCGCGGCGCCGGGCAGGGCCAAGGCCCCGGCCCGAACGCGGGGCCCGGACCCGGTGCGGGTCCCGGGCAGGGCGGCCAGGGCGGCCCGCGGCGTGGAGGGGGCGGCCGCGGCGGTCGGGGCGACCATCAAGGTCCGCCTCCGCCCTCGGATGAGTAGACGCCAGTAGAGGAGTGAAACACGAAAGCCCACCCTTTTCCCTTTGGGGGTGGGCTTTTTCTTCGGACGCCCTATGTGCCCATTCGCACCGCCACAGGGGGACGCACACTCCCAGGCGCGGAACTGGCAGACAGGGATGATATTCCCTTGGCAAGTTCCCGAGGTCGAGCGAAAATAGGAGCGCATGGGGACAAATGCCAACAACGCCGCCTCGGATGATGATGCGGCCCACAAGGGCATGCGGCCATCACGTTGCCGATGCGTGTGGGTGATTCTTCCGCTGGCATTGCTTCTTGCTGCAACGTGGGCCGCCGTTTCCAGTTGGCTCATCAAGTCCGTCCCCAAGCCCAAGACACAGGTTCAGGCCCTTCTGGAATACTGGCGGGCGCCGAATCCAGGGTGGGTCAGGTCACAATTGCAGAGCATCGGGCTGGCTGATCGCCCCGTCTCGCGAGATGCAGGGGAAGTCCTGAACGAGATTCTTGCATTTGGGAGCAAGGCTATTCCCGACTTGGTGGAGGCTCTGCAGCACGAGGACGTGTTCGTCCGGCGCAATGCCTTGTTTGCCTTGGGGCATCTGCGCGATCCATCGACCATTCCAGTCATGGTGGATTGCCTATGCAACGAAGACTGGGGAGTCCGCGATGGCGTTCCTTATGCATTGAGCCAAATCGAGGCTCTCCCGTCACAGGCGCTGGAGAGGCTGCGGCAGGCTTTAACTCACGAGCACCCCCACGTCCGCCGCATCGCCGCCCAGACGCTGGCGAATGTGAACCCGGTGGAGACGGCGAGCGTGCTGGCACTGGTGAAGTCGGCGCAAGACCCGGACCAGGATGTGCGGTCTCAGGTCGTGGTTTCGCTGGGGGCGATTGGCGCGGGGCGCCCTGAGGCATGTCAAGCCCTGCGGGCGGCGCTGCAGGATGGCGACCCGCAGGTGCGATTGAATGCGGTAGATGGGCTGATCAAGATTGATACCGCCAACCGACCGGAAACCATTCATGCTGTCCTTCAGGCACTGAGAGAACTTCTGAGATGCAGCGAGGCAACTATCCGCAGCAGAGCCTGCTCAGAGCTGTATGGTATCGGGCAGAATGCGGCGCCGTTGGTGCCTGTCCTTATTGATTGCCTGAGGGATCAGGACGAGGATGTTCGATGTTCTGCATGTTTCACCCTGGGAGCGTTAGGAGCGGCAGCGAATCCGGCGCTGGATCAGTTGCGCAGGCTGGCATCCCAGGATCCGTCGCGCCGGGTGCGAGAGCGGGCGGCCTTCGCTATTAAGCTCAATGAGCACACTTGGAGCGAATGATCCATTTCGATTTGGAGCCAAGGGGGCATTCATTCACTCTTGCTTTCGGGTCTGCGCCTAAGCCTGCATCTGGGGGCGCTCGGGCGGCTGGATCGGCAGCGAGACGATGAACGTGGCCCCGGTACCGGGCGAAGATTTCAGCGACAACCGCGCGCCCAGCAGATTGGTCAGTTCGCGAGCGATGGCCAGCCCCAGGCCCGTTCCGGTGGCCTCCTTGGTCAGCGAGCGGTCGCCCTGGTAGAACTTGTCGAAAATCCGCTGCTGATCGGCTTCGGCGATGCCGGGGCCCGTGTCGGCGACGCTCACGGTGACCTGGCGGTTGTCGTCGCGGTCGCCGGTGACGGAGGCCGACAGAGTCACTCGCCCGCCGGCGGGTGTGAACTTCACCGCGTTGGACAGCAGGTTGTAGAGGATCTGCTGGAACTTCCCCGCGTCGGTGACTACCAGCGGCAGGTCCGTCGCGATCTCCTCGACCAGGGCCAGTTGCTTCTTGTCGGCCAGCGGTTTCATCAGGGCCGACAGGGTCTGGCAGGTGTCGGCGATCGAGACCTTGTCCCAGCGGATGTCGGCCTTGCCCGCCTCGATCTTGGCCAGGTCCAGGATGTCGTTGATCATGGCCAGGAGGTTCTTGGCGGAGGTGGCGATGTTCCGTCCGTAGCGGCGGATCCGGTCGTCGTCGCTTTCGCCCAGCAGGTCCGCGAAGCCGATGATGCTGTTGAGCGGCGTGCGCAGCTCGTGCGAGACGTTCGCGAGGAACTCGCTCTTCACGCGGTTGGCCTGGAAGAGCGTCACGTTCGCCTCGGCCAGCTCGTTGAGCTTGAGGTCCAGGGCCCGGTTGGCGGCCGCGAGCTGATCGTGCTGGCGTACGATGGCGTCGAGCATTTCATTGAAGCTCTCGCCCAGTCGCTGGAGTTCGTCGCGGGTCCGCAGGCGGGAACGCACGGTGAGGTCGCCCTCGGCGACCTGGTCGGCCAGGCTCTTGAGGTCGCTGACCGGGCGGAGGATCAGGCGGTGGGCCAGCACGGTAAAGAGGACGAACGCGGTCAGCCCGGCCAGCAGCATGCCGATGCCGAAGGCGATGCGGGTGGCCAGCACCAGGCTGGAGGACGCCATGGCGGCGGGGATGGTCATGTCGATCAGGCCGACAAGCTGCCCGGGCGAGAACTGGAGGCGCAGCTCGCTGGAAGGCCCGTGACAGGACGAACTGAAGCAACTGCCCTGCATGCGGATGGCTCGGAAGCTGCGAAAGACGGTCCGCCCGGACTCGTCGTCGCTCTTCCGCAGGGCCAGTTCCTGGTTGTCGTTGCGGATGAAGTCCTTGAGGGCGCTGAGGGCGGCGCTGTCGAGCGGGCGGTCGGCCTTGTACGAGGCTGACAACTTGATCACGGTCGGCCCGCGGCGCGGCTCGGCGGGTTTGGCCTGCGTATAGATCTGGGCCAGATGGTCGCTGGCCGCCGCCTGGGGATGCTCGCGCTGGAACTCCGTCAGCCGCATCAGGGTCAGTTCCGAGCCCAGGCGCTGGACCACCTGTTCGGCCAGCAGTTCCATGAAATACCAGGGCACGACCAGCGCAGCGGCGATGATGCCCACCACCGCCGTGCCGAACAGGACGCGGAACTTGGTCGCCAGCGAAATCTTCACCACGCGCTTGGCCATCGGGGAGGTATTCTACGCGACGGAGGGCGGTTTCGGAAGTCTACGCGCCTCGCGCCTGTCCCGTCGGCGGGCGGGCGCCCGCGTCAGCGTCCGTTCAGGTAGGTCTCGCGGATGGACCGCAGGGTGTAGCCGCTGCGATTGAGCTTGCGGACCAGACGAATGCGCCGAATCAGCGCGGCGTCGAAGAGTCGGCCGCCCCTGGGCGTGCGGATGGGCGCGATCAGGCCCAACATGATGTAGTACTCGACGGTCTGCCGGCTGACTCCGGCGGCCTGGGCGGCCTGGGAGATCCGCATCGGCGATCCGCGGGCGGGTTTGTCTTTTACCATGGACTCTTCGCTCTTATCGCCGTTTTCTCGCCCGGACCTTTACAGCATTTCCGCCGCCTGGACTTCTGGACGCCGCCTTTGCCGGGCGGGTAGAATCTCCGCACCATGGAAACCATCAAGTCCACGCTGTTTGAAGATCCGATGTACCTGTACGTGGCCCTGGTGTTCGCGGAACTGGCCCTGGGGGCGCTGTGGTATGAACGCCGCACGCGTCGCTGGCTGGTGTCGCTGGCGATCCCGCCCCTGCTGGCGGTGGGGGCGTACGCCCTGTCGGAGCTGGTCGAGACCGACCGCGAGCAGATTCTCCGGGCGGTGGATGAAATAGCGGCCGACGTCCAGGCGGGACGGGTGGATGCCCTCCAGCAATGGATCGACGACCAGTTCGCCGGACACTTCGGGAGCAAGAAGGAAGCCATCGAGACCGCCCGCGCCGAGATCGCCCGACACCCCCTCAAGGACGTGACGGTCCTCAAGGGCCTTTCGCTCGAGATCGTCGGCGGGCGGGCTCGGCTGCACATGACCACCGTCATCCAACTCAGAGAGATCGAGAACAAGATGCCCCTGATATGGGACATTCGATGGATTGCCCGGGGTGACCACTGGCGCGTGCTGGAGGCAGACAAACCGAGGATCGGGTTGGACCTGCGGCTGTGAGGACAGGCCGGGGCGGCGGATCGAGGGGGTTCTTTGCCGGCATTTTTCAATTGTCAACGCTCCGCGGTCAGTTCTATGATGTCGCCATGAAACGCACGGCGCTCTTTTTATCGGCATGGGTCCTGCCGCTGGTGTTGTCAGCCTGCGGGCAGAATGTCGGATGGGTGATCAAGCCGGTCCCCCTGGACGAGCGGCTCCGGGAGACGGTCGTCGCGTCCGACAGCGGCCTGTTCGTCCGCGACAAGGTCGTCATCGTCGACCTGGACGGGATCATCCTGAACAACCGCCATCGCGGGCTGCTGAACTGGGAGGAGAACCCCGTCAGCCTGTTCATCGAGAAGATCGACAAGGCTGAGGCCGACGACAGCGTCAAGGCCCTGGTCGTGCGGATCAACTCGCCCGGCGGGTCGGTCACGGCCAGCGACATCCTGTACCATCGGCTGGTTCGTTTCCGCCAGGCCCGCAAGGTCCCCGTTATCGCCATGATCGAGGACCTCGGCGCCAGCGGCGGCTACTATCTCGCCTGCGGGGCCGACACCATCCTCGCGCACCCCACGTCCGTCACCGGCTCGATCGGCGTGATCGTGCAGGCCTTCAGCCTCCAGGGGACGATGAAGCTCATCGGCGTGGAGGCCAAGGCCGTCACCAGCGGGCAGCACAAGGACATGCTCAGCCCCTTCAAGCCGCTGGACCCCAAGGACATGGCCATCGTCCAGGCCATGGTCGACGACTTCTACGGGCGGTTCATCAAAGTCGTCGTCGCCAACCGGTGCTCCGACCAGGCGGGCAAGAAGCTCAGCCAGGACCAGGTGAAGAAGCTCTGCGACGGGCGGGTCTACACCGGGCAGCAGGCCTTGGATGCCGGGCTGGTCGATGCCCTGGGCTACATGAACGACGCCATCCTGCTGGCCAAGAAGCGAAGCGGCGCCAGCCGGGTAAAGGTCGTCCTCTATGACCGCCCCATGGGCTACAATGCGAACTTCTACAGCCAAGCGCCCGTTCCGGCCGCCCAGTTCAACCTGTTCAACCTGAACGTTCCCGATCTGCTCGCGGCGGGCCAGCCGCAGTTCCTGTACCTCTGGACGGGTCAGTAGACCGCTTCGGCTGACCGGCCCTGACGCCGGGTGCTCCTACCCTTTGCTCGACGTGCCGAGCCATCGCGGGGCAAGGCCCGTAACGGCCCGGCTGCGGGCGCCAAGCTGGGCGGCGTGGTCCTGGATGTGGCGGATGTTCATGATCTGGTGCTCCAGCTTGGGCATCTTGTACCAGCCGAAGCCGCAGGCGGCTGCTGACAGGTCAAGCCCCTCCACGCCGGCGTCGATCATGTCGTCGCAGGCGGCCCAATACTCCAGCACCTGTTCCTTGGTGTATGGCTCGCCGAGGTTCGGCGGGCGGTGGGGCGGCCAGGGGATCTCCTCCAGGAACTGGTACTCGTCCCGGTGGTGCTGCCACGGGCGGAAGGCCTGTTCGTCCGGTTGGAGATAC
Source organism: Planctomycetota bacterium (assembly GCA_022705325.1). Classification (GTDB taxonomy): domain Bacteria; phylum Planctomycetota; class Phycisphaerae; order SM23-33; family SM23-33; genus MWDR01. The sequence goes on from JAKJER010000007.1 coordinate 94,712, forward strand.
AGGTGAGTGAAGAACAGTGCGTGATAGGCCACCTGCCAGAAGGGCGGCCCGGCCTGGCAGGCGGCGGTCCACAATTCGTCCGGGCACTGCTCGATCGCCTGTCGCAGAGTCGCCAGCGCCGCGTGATACTGATTCTTCAGGGCTGCCGCGACGTTCATGTTCCGCCCTTTCATTTCGTCCCGCCCAGGAGCACCACGCGAAAGCCGTAGTTCGAAAACTTGAAGCCGGGCGGGTTGCTCACGTACCGGGTGGAGGCCCGCAGGTGATTCACGTTGTCGTTCAGATAGAACGACCCGCCCCGGACACCGCAATTGCCGCCGTGCCGCGTCTCGTTCCATTCCCACATGTTGCCGTTCTGGTCGAACGTCCCGCATGCGCTGGCGGCGCCCGCGAACGAGCCCACGTCCGACGGGGCGTTGGTGTTGATATTGCATGGGGGCGGCTCGTCGCTCCGGCCCGCGAAGGGCCAGTAGCCGCCCCCGCCGGGTTTGCCTGGATCGTAGTAGGCGGCCTTGTACCACTCGTTCTCGCTGGCCAGCACCCACTTGGGGGCCCGGCCGGTCGCCAGGGCGGCATGGTCGGGCAGGTCCACTTTCCACCCGTTGCCCTCGCGGACGAACGTGTAGCTGCCCGACTCGGTGTCGCCATTCTCCCGGCCGTTGGTCAGCCAGTTGGCGTAGCGGAGGGCATCGTACCACGAGACGAAGCCCACGGGCTTGTTCTCCATGCCTTCCTTGAGCGAGTAGCTGTACTGGCCGTCCTGGCCTTTCCGCACGATCCCGCCGTACTCGCCGGCCATGCCGCCGTGGTACAGCCCATGGGGGTCCTCGGCGGCGACGGCGTTGAGAAACTCGCAGTACTGGGCGTTGGTCACTTCGTACTTCCCGATGCGGTAAGCGTAGTTGACCGCTCCGAATCCGGTGCTGTCGGGCGGGTTGCCCGGTGAGCCGACGAGCACTGTCTCGGGATAGCCCTTCTCCTGCTGAAGAGCGGGAGGCGGCTCGGGGGGCTTGGGCGCAGGTGGCGGCTGGGGCGGTGTGGCGGGAACGTGGACCGGCACAGCCGGGGCAGCGGGACGCTCAACGACCGGCGGCGCGGGCACAGCCGGGGCAGGCTGGAGGGCCGGCAGCGATGGCGCCGGCTGGACGGGCGGCAGCGACGGACGCGGAAGGGAAGGACGGGGAAGCTCCCACGCCACTTCCTTGGGAGGCTCCCTGCGGCGAAGGGAATGGACGATCGCGCCGATTCCGGCGATCACCAGCAGCAAGCCAACAACCAGGGCCAGGACGATCTTCCTCAGGCGCCGGTCGGTCGGTTTGGCTGGCGATCGCTTGGTGGGGGCGGCAGTGGCGGCGGGCCGCGCGATCGCGGGAGGCGAGCGGTCGGCGGGGGAGGCCATGGTGGGGATGACGGGTGCGGCCTGCCGGGCTGCCGCGTGAACCGCGGCCAGCGCGTCCGCCGGGGCGTCTGCCGCGGCGGGGGCGGCACGGGCCAATGCTATCCGGAGATCGCTCAGCAATTCGTCGTAGTTGGGGTATCGTTCGGCCGGGTCCTTCTGCAACAGCCTGGCAACGACGGCGGCCGTCTTGGCGCCAAGGAACGGGCGAATGTCCCGGATGTCGCGGGCCTGTCGGCGCACGTGGGCGAGCAGCACGTCCTTCACCGTCTTGCCGTCGAAGGGCGCCTGGCCCGCCAGCAGGTGGAAGAGGGTGGCGCCCAGGCTGTACATGTCGCTGCGGTGGTCGGTGTCCTGCTGGCGGATGCGTTCGGGCGGCACGTAGTAGGGCGTGCCCATTCCTTCTCGCTCCATCCGCAGGCCGCCGAAACGGGCCAGCCCGAAGTCCACGATCTTCGGCGAGCCTTGCTCGTCCAGCAGGATGTTGGCGGGCTTGATGTCTCCGTGGATGATCCCGACCGCGTGCGCGGCCCGCAGGCCCTCGGCCACGCCGATGGCGATTCCCAGGCCCAGCGTCTCGTCCACGAACTTGTCGCGGGTGATCAGGCCGCGGATGCTGCCGCCGCCCACCAGTTCCATCACCAGGTAGGGCAGGCTGCCCTCGCGGCCCATGGTGAAGATGCGAACTACGTTGCGATGGCGCAAGGCTGCCAGTGCCCGCGCCTCCGACAAGAAACGGGCCATCGCGTCTTCGTCATCCCTGTGCTGGAAGTGCATCACCTTGATCGCGACTTCGCGGTCCAGGCCCTGGTCGACGGCCCGATAGGCCGTCGCCGTCGTTCCCTTGCCCAGCAAGGCGATCACGCGGAAATTGCCCACTTGGACGGGCACGAACAGGCGAGCGCCGCAAACGGGGCAACCGACGGTGCTCAACGGCGCCGCCGCAGACAGGTCCACCTGGCGGCCGCATGAGGAGCAGGCCGTTCGGTCAATCCGCCGTCCGAACCGTTCGTCGTCTGGCATGTCACTTATCCCGGGGCGGGGTGGTGTCCAGGTTGTGAAGCTTGCCCGGCGGATCGTCGTAGGCGGCAAACTCGGTGATGCCGGCGGGTCCCTTGTTCGTCCGCAGGATTCTCAGCCTCGCCCTGGTCGTGGTGTTTTCCACGATCGGCGCGACGAACTCAGCACCGATTCCGCGCCCGTTGAAGCAACTCACCCATCGCGTCTGCTTGGGGTTCCAGCACTCGATCGCATAGCGGACGATCGAAGACGAGGGGGCTTCGGATATCTTGAACTCGTTGATGGCGGTGGGGCGGGCGAACTCGATCTGGAGCCACTGCTCGCCCTCCTCGCGGGCGTTCCATGCGGTGGCTGGATCGCCGTCGACTGCCCGCGACGCCTCGCCGCCCGCCGCCTGCGACGAGGCCGAGACCTTCGCCCGCCGGGCCAGGTTGGCCGAGCCGCACGCGTCGGCGAGGCTCTTGACGCGGCAGTCGACGAAGGCCGTTCGCTTGTCCTTCTCCGGGTCCATCACCCGCATGAGGACCTCGCCTTTGGAGAGGTAGAAGCGGCAGTTGGTCCAGGTGGCCTCGGTCCAATCGGTGGTGTTGACGATCTCGCAGCGGGGCAGGCCGATGGGACGCTTGCTCTTGCCGTTGAGCACGCAGTTATCCATGCGGATGCCCTTATTGGGGTGGCCGTCGGAGGCGTAGCAGCACAGCAGGAAGCCGGGCCCGTCGGTGTCGTGGAAGAGGCAGTTGCGCATGGTCATGTTGTCGCAGTTGCCCTCGAAGTCGAAGGCCTCGCCGTCGCCGCTGCCCAGGCCGATGTCCACGAAGCCCCACTCGCTGTCCTCGAAGAGCCAGTCTCTGCAGCGGAAGAACATCGCCCCGGCCACGCCGTTGAACGACCGAAAGCCCCGCCCGATGTCGTGCGTGACGCAGTTGCGGACCAGCCCGCCGTCCACCCCGCGAATGCCCATCTGCCACTGGTAGCCTTCCTCGAACAGGCAGCCGTCGAAGGTCATGTTCGCGAAGTTGTAGACGAACGACGCCTTCTTGTTGAAGTTGTCCGGGCTGTTGGTCCACACGCCGCTGGCCAGCCGGCGGAAGGTGCAGTCCTTGATCGTGATGTCGCGGAGCACAATGCGCTTGTCGCGTTCGTGCGAGAAGAAGCACACGCCCAGGCCGATCTTGCGCCTGGGATAGTCCTCGTAATGCTGGTACAGCAACGAGTCGCGGAAGTCGCATCCCTCGATCCAGATGAACCGCTTGGTCTGGCAACCGTCGGAGTAATCCGCGTAGATGCCCGTCATGCACCGGGCAAACTCGACGCCGACGATCTTGAAGCCTTCCTGGTCGGCCAGGCGGATGCCGCACAGGTCCTTCTTGAAGTCCTCCCGGTCGATGAGGGGCTTCTTGCCCTTGCCGTACGAACCGATCACGATCGGCTTGTCGGGCGTCCCGTTGCCGGTCGGGCGCAGCTCCTGGTTCCACGTGTCGCCGCACTTGAGCAGGACCCGGTCGCCCGGCGCGAGCTTCGCTTCGGATGCCCGGGTGAGCGTCTTCCACGGGCCGTCGCTTCCGCTTCCGGGGTCGGGCGACCGGCCCGTCCAGGAGTCGTCACCGCCGGACTGGCTGACGTAGTAGGTGATCGCATGAGCGGACGGAGCGGCGAATGCAACGGCGGCAATAACCGCAAGGAGAACCGTCGTCGTCGAGGAAGTGCTCGTCTTCGTCATATCCTCCAAACCCCGCGGACGGGTGCTCTATTGCCAACGAGGGGGAAGCGGCAGCCGATTATCCGTTTCTTGGCGCAGTTGGAGACAGTGGCCCCTACCCGGGCGAGCGGACGAACTCCGCCAGCGTTCGCAACGGCGGGGCGGGCTTGCCGCCGGCCTGCCGGGCGTTCTTCTCGATCTGGGCGATGGCCTTGTCGATGACCTGCACGGTCGGATTCTGGTCGCGCCGGCGGCGGTCCTTCTTCGCGACGGCCTCGCGGATCTCACGCAGGCGGGGGAGCATCTCGGCGGCGGCCGGGCCGTAACGGGCCAGGATCTTCAGGCATCGGGGCACGCGATCGTCCTGGCCCCAGCGGTCGGGCTCCATCAGGTCGACGCACCATGCGAGTCCCTCGCGGATGCGGTAGCGGGCCAGCAGTTCCAAGCCGGCCATCCGGATGCCGTCGGAGAACATCTCGCCGCTGGGGGCAGGCTCGCGGATCGACTGGACGATCTGCGGCATGAGAAGGGCGACGTCCCTGGGCGACAGACGGTCGTAGACGGCCGAGACCAGCGTGCGGACCCGCCCGTCCTGATTGGCGAGCATGTTTCGCACGGCGGGGTAGAACACGCTGCGATCGATGCGGTCGAGCGATCCGGTCAGGACGGGCCTGGGCTCGCGTTTTCCCGGCCCGGGGCGGAAGACGGCGACGCCCGCGCTGGAGTTGACGCGCCCGCGGGGATCGGCCAGGTCGCTTCGCGCGACGCAGCGGAGGAGATCGTCGCTAGCCGCCTGGCGGGCCTGTTCGCCCAGCCTCGCCACGGCCAAAGCCGCCAGGGCCCGCACCCAGGGGTCGCGGTCGCCCAGGGCCTTGCGCAGTTCCGTTGCGGCGGCATCTGCCCGCGGGCCCAGGCAGTACAAGGTCTCCAGCGCGCCGTAGCGGGCATTGGCGTCGCTGCCGCCGAGCATCCGCACGAGCGTGGGCACAAAGTCGCCCTCGCGCTTCGCCAGGGCCTGGGCCGATCGCTTCCGCACGGCCGGCGACCAGCTCGCCAGGCCGCGGGCCAACGCGGGCAGGTCGCGCCCGTCGTAGGCGGTGTGCTCGGTCCAGAAGGTGAAGTCGCGACCGGCGGCGATGGTTTCGTCCACCTCGGCGGGCGTCAGCGGGGGCGTCGAGGCGGGCTTCTTGCCGGTGATGTAGAGGCTTCGCAGCGGCAGGGCGTAGCCCAGCAGGTAGGCGCCGGTGCAGTCCCAGCGGTTGTAGCTGTGCCCGCCGAAGTCGCCCGGCGCGGGCTGGTAGACCATCCGCCCGTCGTGCGTGCGGGCCAGGTCGTAGTACCACGAGACCTCGCGAAAGTAGGCTGCCGTTGCGGCCGGCCCGCAGCGAGACACGCCGGGCATGGCCCACAGGATGTTGAAGAAGCAGCCCGTGTGTCCGCTCTCGCGCTCGGCGTAGGCGGCCGTGCCCATGCGCGAGAAATACCGAGCGGCCTGGCCTTGGCCCAGCAGGTCGAACAGGACGGCCGCGCTGGAGCACTTGCCGTTGTCCTCGTGCCATGCCCAAGGGTCGTGGTCGCCGTAAGGCACGGCGCCCTTGTTGACGTACCAGCCCAGGAAGCGGGCGGACTTGTCGATGGCCTTGTCCAGCAGGGGGGTCTTGACGCCCGCCTCGCGGGCCAGCACCATCGCCAGCGTGAGGACGATGCCCGGCTGGTTCATCGCCCCGTAGCCGCCCAGGACGCCGTTGGGTTCGGCGAAGGCGTGTCCCCAGGTGCCCACGCCGCTCTGCCCGCCCGCGATGTCGGTGGCCAGACGCTTGAGCCCGGCCGCCACCGACGCGTCCCGCGTGGCCAGCGAGTACTCCGCCAGGAAGAGCGTCTCGTACGCGTAGGGCCAGGAGATGTGCCCGCCGGGCTTGTGCTCGGCCACCTTGCGGGCGAACGCGGCCACCAGCTCGCGGTGCTCGGCCTTGCCCCCGGCCAGCAGGGCCAGGGCGTTGAGGCAGTTGGGGATGGTCACCTTGTCCAGGCCTGCCCGAGCAATGGCCTCGCAGCCCTGCTCGAAGATCCGCTTGGACTTGGGGCAGGCGAACGGGGCGGTCGCGGCGTACGCCCCCAGCACGGGCAGCTTGAGCTGGACGGCCTCGCGCTTGCCCGTCCGCCAGCGGATCAGCCGCAGAACCCCGCCGCCGACCGGCGATTCCGCCCGGGCGATGGCGCGGGCCAGGGCCAGGCGGGCGTCGCTGTCGAACTCCTTGCCGTCCACGCCCACCAGCACGTCGTCCTTGACCAGCGTGCCGTCGGCGGGGGAGGAGGCGGCCACTTCTGTGATGAGGATCTGGCGTGCGTCGGTCGTGTGCCCCTGCCAGCCCCAGATCCACCCGCGGGCGCCTGTCGGGCCGAGAGTCCAGTCGTGGCTCTTGTCCGGCGATCCGCCAGCCGTGAGGTCCGGTGGCACCGGCTTGCCCGCCCCATACGTTCTTCCGGGACCCAGCAAGAGGACGACAAGGAAGCCTGTCGCCCAACGACACACGGATTCACTCATGCGGTTCTCCTGAGAGCATTATCTCGCTCCATGCGTCCGACCGCAAGACGAAGAGGGCGAAGGGGACTCCCCGATTGAGGTGTCAAAGCCCGCGGCGGGCCTTTCGCAGGCTTCGGTTCGAACGCCGCCGGCGCCGGTATGCTTGACGGGCGGGCGAGGCAAGCGATACAGTGGCCTCACCAGCACGGGAGTGCACATCATGAGCAGCGACCTGTCGCCCCTGGACGTCGAGCGAAGCCTGCTGAGCCCGCGCAAGGCTTACAGCATGTATCCAATGACCCTGAGCTTCCCCGAGGAAGGCGTGGCCATGCTGGTGCCCAGCAGCTTCATGCGGAGGCTGGGGCTGATGTTCATGATCGGCGGTGTCGTCGGAACGGTCCTCATGGCCGGTGTGCTGCTGCTGGCGTTGACGGTGTTCCCGCTGGAGATTCGCCTGGCGATCGCCGGAGCGCTGGCCTTGCTGGACCTGCTGCCGATCTGGGCCGGCTGGGCCATCCGCAACGGGCGGATCATGGTCAAGAACGTCACCTTCGACCGCCGCTCGGGTCGCTACTGGCGGGGGCGCGACGCGGGCGACCCGTTCGACACTTCGCGGTCGACAGGCAACATCGCAGCCGTCCAATTGCTCTCGGGCCAGGCGAGCGACGGCGAGTCGTCGTTCGACGCGATGGAGTTGAACCTGGTGCTCCACGAGCCGCCGCGCGAGCGGCGGCACGTGCTGACGTGTCGCGCGGACACGCGTTTGCGGGTGGAGGCGGAGCAGTTGGCCCGCTTTCTGGACGTGCCGCTGCTGGGCTGTGCCGACCCCGCCTCGCGGGGGCAGACGCGGATGGGGCAGACGACAGATTTCTCTTGAACCCCCTTCCTGTTCGCCTTTAGACTACGGCGTCGCCTGCCTGCTGCGGGCCCAGGACCGGTCCGGGCGGTCCAGGCGTTTTTCTGGCGCCGGGATCGAATGGAAGCCCTTGTGAGGCGTAAGGTTAGCTGTGGAAGAGCTGGAACAATGGATTGGTCGATCGGCGTCCAGAGAGTTCGCGATCAGCGAGGAGTTGATCACGGCATTTGCCGATCTGACCGGGGACCGGAGTCCCATTCACGTGGACGACCAGTACGCCCGCCGACGGGGGCTGCGGGCGCGGGTGGCGCACGGTGCCTTGCAGGGCGGGCTGGTGAGTTGCGTGGTAGGGATGGACTTGCCGGGCGAACGGGGGCTGCTCCAGGAACTCTCACTGAGATTCCGCCAGCCTTGCTATGTCGGTGACGTGCTGACGGTGACGCTGACGGTCCAGGAGGCGTACGAATCGGTGAGGACCATCCGCCTGGGCGTGCGGATCGTCAACCAGGACGGCAAGGTCGTGGCGACGGGCACGGTTCAATCGGGGATCGCTCCTTCATGACCACGCAAGGGCCCCACTACGCGGTGCTGATGGAGTACCTCCGCGGCGGCGCGGGGGACTTGTCGGACAGGCTGCCCCCGCTGCTGGCCCAGTTCAAGGCTCGCCTGGAGGACGGGCGGCTGGCGGAGGCGGCGTTTCTCCTGCGACAGGCGGTCCGCCCGGATCTGGACTACACTTCCGCCCAATCCCTGGTCCGGGCCGTCAAGAAGCTTCGCTCGGCCGGCCTGGAAGGGCCCAAGCCCCTTCGCCTGGCAGTGCTGGGCGGCTTCACCACCACGCAGCTTTGCCAGTTGATCGACCTGTATCTGTTCGCCGCGGGTGCGGACGTGGAGTTGTACGAGGCCGAGTACGGCATCTTCCGTCAGGAGATCCTGGACGAGTCGAGCGGGCTGTATGCCCACAAACCGTCGCTGGTGTTCCTGGCGGTCTCGTGGCGCGACCTGACACATCTGCCGACGATCAGCGACGACCGCGCCGCCGTACGGGCCAAGGTGCAGGCGGAACTGGATGAGTGGGCCCAACTCTGGCGAACGGCCCACCAGCGCCTGGGCTGCCAGATCATCCAGAACAACTTCGAGGAACCCCCGTGGCGGGCGTTGGGCAACCTCGAGAAGCGCCATCCCGCCTCGCTGGGGCGGTTCATCTCGCTGGTCAACCACGAGCTGGCCGAGGCCGCCCCGGCCTACGTGACAGTACACGACGTGGACCACCTGTCCGCCGCCGCAGGCCGGTGGAACTGGTCCGACGCCCGCTTCTTCCACCACGCCAAGATGCCCTGTGGGCCGGAGCACCTGTGCACCTACGCCCACAGCGTCGCCAGCGTCATCGCCAGCCAGGCGGGGCTGTCCCACAAGTGCCTGGTGCTGGACCTGGACAACACGCTGTGGGGCGGCGTCGTGGGCGACGACGGCTTGGGCGGCATTCGCCTGGGACACGCCACTCCCGAGGGCGAGGCCTACCTGGCCTTCCAGCAGTACCTCAAGGAGCTGCGCCTGCGGGGCGTGGTGCTGGCCGTGTGCAGCAAAAACGAGGACGCCATCGCCCGCGAGGCCTTCGAGAAGCATCCCGAGATGGTCCTCCGCCTGGACGACATCTCCTGCTTCGTGGCCAACTGGAACGACAAGGCCGCCAACCTCCGCCAGATCGCCGCCGAGCTGAACATCGGCCTCAACTCGCTGGTCTTCGTGGACGACAACCCCGCCGAGCGCGAGCTGGTCCGCACGCTGGCGCCCGAGGTGGCTGTGCCGGAACTGCCCGAGGACCCCAGCGGGTACATCCAGGCTCTCGAGAAGCACCGCTACTTCCAACTGGTATCGCTGAACGCCGAGGATATTCAGCGGACCAACAGCTACAAGGCGAACGCCGCCCGCAAGCAGGCCCAGGCCCAGGCGTCAAACATCGAGGAGTTCCTCCAGGCACTCGACATGACCGGCCTGGTCCAGGACGTCAACGAGCACAGCCTGGAGCGGACGGTGCAACTGCTTCAGCGGTCCAATCAGTTCAACCTGACGACGCGGCGTCACACGGCCGCCCAGGTGATGGCGATGATGAGCGATCCGGCCTGGGAGACCACGACCATCACCCTCAAGGACCGCTATGGGGACAACGGGCTCATCAGCGTGCTCCTGGCCCGCCGGGAAGGCCGGGCCCTTGTCATCGACACCTGGGTCATGAGCTGTCGCGTCCTCAAACGGGGCGTGGAGCACCTGGCCCTGAACCACCTGGCCCGCCAGGCCGCCCGGCGCGGGCTGGACCGCTTGCGAGGCGAGTACATCCCCACTCCCAAGAACATCCTGGTCAAGGACCATTACGCCTCGCTGGGCTTCGCCCCCGCCGGTACGGACACCGACGGGAGAACCTGGTGGGAGCTGGACCTTGCGGATTGGACCGACCGACCTCACTTTATCAAGGAGACCGCAACCGATGCCACTGCCTGACGAGGTGTTCGACGTGATCCGCGACGTCTTCGACGATCCCAGCCTGGCCTTGAACGAGACCACGTCCGCCAAGGACGTCGACGGCTGGGACAGCCTCATGCACATCAACATCATCATTGCCCTGGAAAAGCACTTCAAGGTGAAGTTCGCCACAGCCGAGGTCTCCGACCTGACCAATGAAGGGCGCAATATCGGCAGCGTGATCGAGATGCTCCGCAAGAAGGTTCCAGGCGGTGAGCCATGAGCCGCCTGGACCACGTGCAGGAAGTCATCGAGCGCGACTACGGGCTGATCAAGGGCAGCTTCAGCCGCAATCGCAAGCTCTTCGGGCCCCGGTGGGAGCGGGAGTTCGGGGAGATGCTGGAAAAGGTCATGGGCGACGACCAGGACCTCCACCGCTGCCTGAAGGGCTACACCGACTTTGCGGTGGGCTCCATGCGGCTGCACGCCCAGTTCATCCAGGACGGCGGGCGGTACATCGACAAGGGCTACGAGCAGGCGGGCGACGAGGTCTACCATAACCGCGACCACATGATGAACGAGTACCTGCCGGGCATTCTGCTGAGTTACTTCCTCTGGGTGCATCATTACCGCCAGTTGTTATTCTTCGTGGACCAGTTCGTCGACGTCATCGCCCGCGCCGACGACGCGACTTTCCACGACGTGGGAGTGGGCACAGGCTTCAATACCGTCCAGATCCTCAAGCGCGTGCCGGCTGCTCACGCTATGGGCTGGGATCTCAGCGAACACTCGCTGGCCCACACCGAGCGGATGGCCCGCCAGTACGGCCTGGCCGACCGCTGCACGCTCCGGCGGGAGAACATCCTGACCACGCCCGACATCCCCCAGCGTCCCTTCGTGATCTCGGTGGAGGTACTGGAACACCTGGAGGATCCGCTGGGCTTCCTCCGCGGGCTGTACAATATGCTCCAGCCGGGCGGAATGGCCTACGTGGCTGCGGCCGTAAACGCCCCGCACGTGGACCACATCTACCACTACCGCTCGGAGCAGGAAGTGGTGGATCAGATCCGCCAGGCCGGCTTCCACGTCGAGAGCTACCTCGGGGCCAACGCGTATGCCCCGACCCGCCGCATCCCGATCGTGCCCTCGCTGGCCGCGGTCATAGCCTCCAAGCGGCCCGCCGCCTCGGGGCCCTGAGGGTAAATCGTGCAGGTCGCGTCGCTGGAATTCCTGCTGCTGCTGATGGCCCTGTCGGCGGCGCTCTGCGTCCTGCCGGGCCGGGCGGCGCGCCAGGGGCTGTTCGCCCTGGTCGGCGCGGGCGTGCTGGCCCTGCTGATCGCCGATCTGCTTACGCTGGCGGTCCTGGCGGCCTTCCTGCTCAGCGGGCACGCCTGCGGCCTGCTGCTGCGGAAACGGCCCAACTCGTGGGTGCTCGGCGTCTACCTGGCGCTGCTGCTGGCGGCGTTCGTCTATCTCAAGAAGTACGACTTCCTCCGCCTGCTGATCGGCGACGACCTCCTCCGACACGGCGTGCAGATCGTCGGACTGAGCTACATGCTCTTTCGCCAGATTCACTTCCTGGTCGACGTCCGCCAGGGGCAGATCCGCCGGTGGACGCTGTGGTCCTACCTGAACTACCAGCTCAACTTCCTGGGTCTGCTGGCCGGGCCCATCCAACGCTATCCGGAGTTCCAGGAGTTCTGGGACGATCCCCAGCCCCGGCTGGCCGATCGTCACGAGCTGCTGCGAACGTATCTGCGGATTTTCGTCGGCGTGATCAAGATCAGCTTCATCGGGGCGCTGTTCCTGGCCAAGTATGACGACCTGGTGCTCAAGTTCGACGCCGGCGGCGGCTCCTGGTCCAGGGCCGTGCGGATCCTGTACTTCTACCCGGCCTACATCTACTTCAACTTCTCGGGCTACTGCGACATCGTCATCGGCGGAGCGGCCCTGCTGGGCCTGAAGATGCCCGAGAACTTCGACCACCCCTATCTCTCGCGCAACATCATCGATTTCTGGACGCGCTGGCACCGCAGCCTGGGGTTCTGGATCCGCGACTACATCTTCACGCCACTCTACAAGTCCATCGCCCAGCGCAGCCCCTCGGCCGCGCCGTCCCTCGCCTTCGTCTGCTATTTCGTCGCACTCTTCCTGGCGGGGATGTGGCACGGTTCGACGTGGAATTTCACCGTCTTCGCCTTGGTGCACGGGACGGCGGTCTCGGCCAACAAACTGTGGGAGATGGCCATTGTGCATCGTCGCGGGCGGCCTGGCTACAGGCAGTACATGGCCTCTCGGCCGGTGCGGATCGCGGCCTCGGTGGTGACGTTCCATTTCCTCTGCGCGTCGTTCCTGTTCGTCCCGACCGACCTGGGACGGACCATGCGGATCCTGGGCACGCTGGTGGGGGTGGCGACATGAGAAGAGAGCGCGGCCATGAAGTTTGACGCGATGAAGAAACTCGACGATTTCGGGCGGCGGCATCCGGGATGGATGCTGGCCGCGGTGTTCCTGTTGGCCGCCCTTTCGGTGCTGGTGATCCTGTTGGAACACCAACCTGTGGTGGTCCTCTACGAGACCTTCTGAACGCTCAGGACCGGCCCGCGTGGCCGGGGAAGGGCGGCGTGATGAATGCGGAACAAACGCGATTGGAAGAAGGGCAGGGGCGGAAGCAGTTGCGCCTGTTGCTGGTGGACGCCAACAGTTCCTGGCTGGCCCGCGAGGGCGGCAAATCGGCCCAGGTGGTCCTGCCGCTGGGGCTGATGTATCTCTCCGCCGCGGTCAAGCGGGCGTTCGGGTCGGGTGTCGAGGTCCGCTTGCTGAACATGGCCATCGACTGCGACAGCCAGGCGGACTACGACGCTCGCGTGGCTGCGTTCGCGCCGGACGTGGTGGGCTTCCGCTCGCTGTCGGCGGGGCGGGGCTTCTTCTACGAGTTGGCCCGGCAGACCCGGGAATTGTGCCCGGGCGCCGTGCTGATCGCCGGGGGACCTCACGCGACCCTCTGGCCGCGGGAGGTTCTCGAACAGACGCCCATCGACTTCATCGTCGTGGGCGAGGGCGAGCGGACGCTGGTGGAACTGTTGGAGCACCTGACCGGGCGTCGCGAACTGGACAGGCTGACCGGGCTGTGGTACCGCCGCGACGGCGACATCCGCCAGGCGCCGCCCGCGGAATACATTCAGGACGTGGACGCCTTGCCCTGGCCCGACTACGACGTCATCGACCTGGAGGCCTATGCCCGGGTGCTGTCGTACGGCTACACCATGCGCCGCCAGGGCGTAGTGCTGACTTCGCGCGGGTGTCCGTTCTCCTGCCGCTACTGCTTCAAGCTCATGGGCCGGCGCTACCGCCCGCGGGACCCGCTCTCGGTTGCCGACGAGATCGAACACCTTCAGAAAGACCGCGGCATTCGCGACATCCTGTTCGTGGACGACACCTTCAACCTGCAGGCCAATCGCGTCGAGGCGATCTTCCAGGAGCTGCGCCGCCGAAAGCTCCAGGCCAACTACTACTTCCCCGCCGGACTGCGGGCCGACCTCATGACGCCCGCCCTGATCGACCTGCTGGTGGAGGCGGGGACGTGCTGGATTACCTACGCCGTCGAAACCGTCGTGCCCCGTATTATGCAATTGGCGGGGCGGACAGGCGACGTGGAGAAGATGGCCGAGATCATCGACTATACCGTGGCCAAGAGGATCATGGTGGGCCTGTTCAGCATGGTGGGCTTCCCCACCGAGACGCGCGAGGAGGCGATGACCACGCTGGAGTACATCCGCCGGCGCCGCGCGACCATGCCTTTCTTCTTCGCCGTCAAGTACTTCCCGGGCACCGAACTGACGCAACTGGCCCTGGAGCAGCAGGCCATCACGCCCGAGATCGTCGAGCGGGCCGCCAGCGCGTACCACGACGTTTCCGGGGCTCAGACCTCCACCATGAGCCAGGCCGACTTCCAGGAACTGTTCATGTTCTACTTGAAAGACATCCTCATGGACGGCCCGCGGCTGGCCCAGGCGCTGGAGGTCCAGGAGCGATACCTCCAGCCGCACGAGCTGGCGGCCGCCTACTCCGCGCTGCTCAACAAGAAGATCACTGACCCGCGCCGGACCTTCCGCTTCGCCTTACAGAAGGAGCGTTCGTGAGCCAGCCTCAGGCGGACATCGTGACGCAGGCCGTGCCGCCCGCGACGCCGGGCGAGCCGCCTCGCCTGCGCCGGCTGCAACTGGCGACCTCACTGGCATTGCTGGCAACCGTGGGGGGGATCTGGCTGGCGCTGGACGTGCTGGCCCGGCGACACCAGGAGGCGTTCGTCGCCAACGCTCAGGCCCAGTGGAAACGGATCAACGGGCGCTACTATCACACCGCCGGCCTGCACGACACGGTCGACTACGTCATGCTTGAGGACCTGCCCCGGGGCCGATACGACCTGGGCGGGGCGTACTACATCGGCGGCTCGAACATGATGACGGCCGTCAATCCATGGGTGCTGGACCCGCCCATCCGGCAGTTGGTGCACAACTGGGCCCTGCCGGGGGCCAATCATCAGCAACAGTTCCTGTTCCTTCGCTACATGGTCGAGCAGGAGGGCATCCTGCGGGCGGGGGGGGACAAGAACCTGGTGGTCCTCGGCGCCTGCTACGGGCTGGCCGCCGACGTCTCTCAGAACGAGAACAAGCGAGTGCTGTCCAGCTCGTTTGCCAAGCAGGGGCTGTACGACTTCGACCTGGACAGCGGACTGCGCCGCATCCAATGCCACCCGCTGGAGCGGTGGCTGCGGATCGAGAAGTTCCGCTGCGCCGTCTTCGTGCGCCGCATGCTGGCCCGGGCGGGACTGATGAAGGACCGTACCCTGGAGGGCTTCGCCCCGGCCCTGCCCCCCGACGGCGAGACGTATCGCAAGTACTGGATCGACTATATGGGGCCCGACTGGCAGGCCAACATGGATCGCCAGGTCGAGATCCTGCGTGAGATGATCCGCTACCTGCGGCAGCGCGGCGTGCACATGGTGGTCGTGCAGACCCCGGTGGCCGGCTGGCACAAGGGCCTGCCCTACGTCGAGGCCTACGCCGAACGGCTGCACCGCGTCTGCGGCGAGGAAGAGGTGCGGCTGATGGACCTGAGCGGCCTGTTGAACGACACCCACTGGGCCGACTCCAGCCACCCCAACTATGCCGGATCGGTCCTCCTGCACGATCGGATCATTCCGCTGGCGACCGATCACCTGCGGCGCCTGGGCCTGATCGATGACGCCCAGGCCAGGCGATGCCTGCTGGGGCAGGGCCAATCGCCGTAGCGGCAAGACCCGCGGGCAAGTCAAGCGACGCCGCGAGTGCTATCGCCCAGGCGCCGGCTGGGTGGCCGTCGGCAAGCTCCCCGCACGGTCGAGGAACTTGCGAACGTCGATCAGCTTCCAGCCGGTGGACTCGTAGGGGCCCAGGGACAGGAGCACGTCCGAAGGCAGCCGATTCTCGCGAATGGCCCGCGACAGCGGCGGGCACCACTCTTCTTCGCCGTGGGCGAGGATGAAGTCGGCGTACGGTTGGACGCTGCCGGCGGGCAAGCGGCAGATCTGTTCACGCAATACATCCAGAGAGGCCCCCGGGGCCACCTCCGGAGTGAGGACCATCACGCGCAGGCCGCCCGCATAGTAGGGGATCTCCGGAGGCGAGCTGACGTAGACCCGGTCCGGGCCGTACTGTCGCCCCAGCCACTGGCCCATCGGCTTGAGGTAGGCGTCGCGGGTGCCGTGGTTGGTCATCAGCAGCGACCAGACCGCCAGGGCGCCCACGATCGTCAGCAGGACGGCGCGGCAGATGCGCAGGGGACGTTCGGCCGACCAGGTCGGCCGACGCATTCGTTCCAGGTGGACCGCCAGCACCGCCAGCCCCAGGCCGGCCCATATCTGGGCGATGCCGGCCACCGGCATCACGTACCGCGGGTGCATGGTCAGCGTGCTGACGGTCAGCAATTGCCCCGCGATGATCGAAGCCGCGACCAGTTGCGCTACGCCGTGGCGGGGCCGACCTCGCGGGTGGAACAGGCAGATGGCCGCCAGGGCCCAGGTGCCCGGCGTGATGACCATGCCGATGCTCTCGAAGGCTTCGGAGAGAATCGCTCCCCAGGTGCGGGGCAGGCGGGGCGGCTCGAAGAGCACCATGTTCAACGTCGCCGGCGGGCGCCACCGCCGCACGTCGATGTCCACCCCGCCCACGGGCATCAACGCCAGCATTCGCTCGTCCAGGACGTACCACCCGGAGGCCTGTCGCATGAACGCCAGCCGAGGCCACCACACCACCAGCAGCAGCGCCAGGAATACGCCCACGTGCAGCGCCTGGCGTCCCAGGCGAACACGTCGTCTCCGCCAACCTAACAGAACGATCACCAGCAGCGCCAGCGGAGGCAGAAAAACGCCCTCGCTGCGGACCAGCGGGGCCATGCCGGCCAGCACGGCTGTTCCGGCGAGCGGCCACAGCGCGGGCCTGCGGTCGTACAGCAGCAGGGCCGCCACCGCCAGCGTGAGCACCAGGGCGTACATCGCCTCCGGCCCCACGCCCGTTCCATAACGGATGATCCACGGATTGGCTGCCGCCAGCGCCGCCGCGGCCACGCCCACGCGCCGGGACGCCGCCAGGCGCCCGACCCAATACACCGAAGGCACCACCAGCAGCGTGCACAGCGCGCCCAGCACGATCGCCGCCGCCTCCTGCGGGTCGGCGAAGGTGCCCAGGAATCTGCTGGCGTACCCCACAGCCCAGGTGTAGAGCGGAGGGATCACCAGGTGCTGGGACCCGGCGGGATCGCCCTGGGCGACGGCGTGGGCGATGGGCAGATAGTACGCGCATGCGTCGCGGGAGGGAATCTGCCAGAAGGCCAACTGCTTGCCCAGCAACGCCGCCGCCAGCAGCACCGACAAACCCACAGCCAGCCACGCCGTACGGGGCGGCAGGTCGTCGCTCACGTCGATGGCAGCGGGGGTCTGGCTCATGTCGTCTCGCGGCAGCCGGGCCGACGGCGACCGTCGCCCCAGGGTAGCAAAGAACCGCCCGCCAGCGCTGTCGCGCCGCCGGGCGGAAGTCCGCGTCCTGTCTTTATTTCAACAAGCCAATTGCCATCTTCGGGAGGTCGCGGAACTATTTCTGTACTTATTATACCATTCCCATCGGCCAAGGGGTCTTCGCTTCTCCAGGAAATCTGTCTCGGTCGCGCCCCGTCCGGCTGCAAAAGTTTTGCCTGCAAGCAATAAGGGCCGCGAAAAAACCGCCCGGCGAAAAGTGGATTCATCTGCGTCGCGAGGGACACGGGCGGCTACTCCACGCGCTCGACCCCGACGCGCCGGGACCAGTCTGCCACGGCGGCTGGGTCCAGCCGGCAGGGAAGGAGTTGCGTCACGTTCAACCCGGCCGCCGCGATCCCCAGCCGCACCGCCTCGACGATGCCGTGCCCCGCGCGGGTCGCCCAGGCGATGCCTGCGGCCAGGGCGTCGCCCGAGCCGATCGGGTTGACCACCGTTTCCACGCCCGGCGGGCGCAGGCGGTAAAGTTCGCGGGCGCCGCTGAGCCAGACGTCGCCGGCCCCGTGGGTCACGACCACCCACTGGGCGCCTCGGGCGTTGAGCGACCGCATGGCCGCGTGGAGATCGGTCTCGCTCTCCATGGGGGCGGCCACCGTGCGAGCCAACTCCTCGCGGTTGGGTTTGACCACGAAGGGCGAGAGGTCCAGCACGCTCATCAGTTCCGCACCGCGGAAGTCCAGCACGGCCTTGCAGTGCGTGCGCTCGAGCAGGTCGCGATAGAACGTGGTCGGCGTGCCGTCCGGCAGCGAGCCGCTGAGCACCGCCACGCCCGCGCGGGCGACCTCTTCGACGTAGGCGCGGCGGAAGGCGTCGAGTTCGAGCCCGCTCACCTCGCGCCCGTTCTCGACCAGTTCGGTGACCCGTGCGGCGGCGCGGTCGATGATGGTGGTGCAGATCCGCGTTCCGGTCCGTGTGTGCACCAGGCGGTGGGGCACGCCCAGGGCGGTCAACTCCGCTTCGATCTCGCCCAGTATGCTCCCGCCGGCCAGGGCGAGGGTCATGCTCGGCCCGCCGAGGTGGTGGGCGGCGATGCCGGCGTTGAAGACCTTTCCGCTGGAGGTCCAGAGGGTCTGGCCCGCGCGGTTCACCTGTCCGGCGGCGAATGCGTCGAAGACCAGGATCTGCTGCCAGGCGGGCGTCAGTCCGGCACAGAGGAGGATGTTCGAAGATTCGTGGATTCGTGGACTCGTGGATTCGTTGCTGGCTATTCGACCCGTTCCCACAGGGCTGGATCGCTCATGTGGGCAAGCCACTGGCCCAACGTGCCTTCACAAGCCGCCCGCCTTGCATCCCGCTGCTGGCGGGTAGGGCTCACGACCGGCTTGTACTTGAGTTTGTGGTCTTCTGCAAGGGCCAATTCGAGCGCAGACCCGTCGATGCCATCGAACACAAGGGTATTCAGCAGCGGCATGGGATCATCCGCCCGTAGGAGCAGCGGGTCGACGTCCACCTGGCGGGCAAACTCATGGCGAAGGATGATGGCCATTTCTCGGCGATCCGAAGGCAGGCCAAGCTCCGCCAGAAACTCCTCGTCGCCCAGGGGCGAACGCTGCCCCATGGATTTCAGGAGATCCAGGCGCTTTCTCCGGCTGCTCACGATCGACCAGGCAAAGGACACCACAGCGACACACCCGAGACAGATCAGGAAGCCGATTCCAAACGTCGTGAGGCGGTTCTGCTCCATGTTCCGGCGCCTCTGGGCTTCGGCTAGCTCCACCACCTGTTTCCGCAGCTTTCGCTGCAGTTCTGGGAGAGACTCCTGAACCTTCCGTCCCATCTGCTCCCGGAATTGCTCGATCGTCATTGGCCCGGTTGCGGGGGCCGTGCTTGAACCGGTGCCGGATGGACGAGTGGGCGGTGTTGTGGCGGCGGTCTCCTGGCTCGTGGCGACAGGGCTGATCGCCAGGAACAGAAGCAGCATGCCAGTGCGGGGACACAGTTGGCGGAAGATCGATATGCTCATCTTCCCCACTCCTGATCGAATCCACGAGTTAACGAGCCAACGAATCCACGCTCAGTGCAGATTCCACTTTCGTCTCAGCAGCCACTCCGCCGTCAGCAGGGCCACGAAGACCAGGAAGAGGAAGACGAAATCGTACGGGTGGGGCAGGGCGAAGGCCAGGTTGTAGATCTCGGGCTTGGGGGCCGGGCCGCTGGCCATCTTCTGGCGTTCGACGAGCTGGTCGATCATGTCGGGCAGCCCGGAGATGTCGCGGTAGGTGGCCTGGGTCTGGTCGGCGATCTCGCGGAGGAGCTTCTCGTCGCGGGCCAGGACGGCCATCTCGGAGGAGTACGGCGCCACGGTGAGGATGAGGCTGTCGCTGCCCAACTCGCGGCCCGTGGAATCGGCGGCGGTGACCTTGAGTTCGTACTTGCCCTTCTGGCGGGGCTTGTAGAGGTCCTCGAACAGGCCCGAGCCGCCCTTGAGCGTCATGGGCTTGATGTCCGGGCTGGAGTCGGGCCGGTCCAGCGAGCGAATGGTGTAGGTAGCCCGCCCGTTCTCGGGGCTCTTGCCCTTCTCGTCCTGCACGCGGGCGATGAGCTTGGCCGCCTGCCCGACCTGGAGATAGCTGCGGTCCAGCCGCAGAACGACCGACGGCTGGGCGTCCTTGGCCTTGGTCTGCACGTTGGCCAGCCAGCGGACCATCTGGCCCCAGAAGCGGGTGTAGGGGCTGTCGGCGCCCAGGCCCATGAGGGGCAGGTACCACTGCCAGGTGGTGTCGGGGGTGAATACGGCGGTGCGCCCAGCCCCGAAGCGCTGAACGGCCAGCACCGGTCCCACGTCGCGCGTGGGGTTGATGGCCAGCACCTGCGCGCCGGCCTTGGGCTTGCCCACCGACACGCAGCCTCGCAGATCGGGCAGGGGGTCCTTCTTGTCACCCGAGCCGATCACGCCGAGCGGGGCGCGCCGGTTGGGGCCGGGGAAGTACTTGGCGATCCCGTCCAGGATCGGATGCTCCTCGCCGGCCGACGTGATCTGCGGCAGGAAGGGCGTGGCGTCCTGCTGCATGGCCCGCCCGCCCAGCTCGACCGGCAGGATGTGCTCGACGTCGGTCTCGCCGTAGCCGCCAGGTCCCAGGCTCTTTTGCCCGCCGATCATGATCAGCCCGCCGCCGTTATTGACCCAGTCCCTCAGGCCCTTCATCTGCATGGTGGTCATGAACGAGCGGTCCAGGTCGCCCAGGATGATCACGTCCAGCAGCTTGAACTCGTCGTCGGTGGCGGGCAGATTGAAGAGCTGGCGGCCCGTGATGTTGCCCTGCACCCAGAACTTGTTGCTGCTCAGACGCACCAGCGACATGAGTTGGACGTTGGCGTCGCTGTCGAGCATGCGGCGCAGGAACTTGTACTCGGGGCGCATCGAGCCCTCGACGTACAGGACCCGGATGCGAGGCTCGGTCACCAGCACGTGCAACTCGCTGTGGTTGTCGTCGTTGACCGCCTCGGCCGGGTTGGGCGGGATCAACACCCGGAGCTTGCGGATCTGGCTGCGCCCGGAGGGCGAGGCGGCCGGCGCCGAGGCGGCGCCGGGGGCATCCTTGGGCGTCCATTTCAGCTTGACCGTCACGGTATCGACGTTCTTGTCGGTCCACACCCGTTCGGTGACGACGGGCTGGTCGCTGTCGTCCTCGTAGAGCATGAGTTCGTTGGCGGCGGCGGGGAACCCGCTGACCTTGACGCGGCAAGTGATGGTGGTGATGTTGTTCTTGACACACTCGAGCGGGGCCTCGGCCGACAGCAACTCGATGTTCTTCTGGGCGCTCTGGTTCTCGCTCGTGCCGCCGACGCCGACGGTGAAGACGGGCAGCCCGCAGTTCCGCACGGTCTCGAGGACCATGTCGCTGGCGTTGTGGATGCCATCGGAGATCACGATGATGCCGGGCAGGCGTCCGGCCAGGGCGTCGGGGGCGGCCTCGCGGGCGACCTCGTGGATGGCCCGGGCGATGTTGGTGCCCTCAGTGCCCGGCCCGCTGGGGTGGAGCTTGCTCAGGTCGTCCAGTACGGGCACTTGGCCCTGGTTCTCGGCGAAGTGGTAGAACCGCGGCCGGAAGTGCTTGTTCAAACGCTGCGTCTGCGTCTTGAGCATCTGGACGGCCTGGGTGTATCGATCGCCCATGGCCGTCTCGTCCACGGTGCTCATCGAGCCGCTGCGGTCAACCAGGACAGGCAGGAAGGCCTTGATCTCGGCGACCTCGGGGGCGACGGTAATGGCCGGGCGGAACAGCACCAGCAGAAGCAGGAGAATGGCTGTCACGCGGATGATCATGAGGGTGAGGATCCGCTGGAAGCCGAGATGGGAGAAGACGGCCGCGTAGAACACGCCGATGGCGGCTGCCACCCACAGACCCAGGACGGCAAACCAGGCGGCGCCGGCCGTGAAGCCGGTGGCGGCCACCAGCAGCAACGCCAGCAGGGACGCGACTCCGACGGCGATCGCGGCGATGAGAGCCGCCCGCCCCTGCTTCTTCTCGCCCCGGCTGAAGCGATACGCGGCGTCGACCGCCAGCACGGGCACCAGCGTGGGCGGCAGCACGGCAGCCAGACACGCCACCGCGTGGCGGTAGCGGCCCTTGATGAATTGCCAGACGGCCCCGCCCAGCAGGGCCAGGCAGATGGCGATCAGCAGAAACGCCAGCAGCCCCGGGCTCGGGACGCCCAAGTATTGCAGCGACACTCTGTCCATTCAGCCCTCGTCGTCGCGGCCTGCTCGCCGCGCGTCGCCCGTTCCGGCTGCGCCGCGTCGTCCGCTGCCGATTCTCTGTCGGGCTACAGGGAATATCGCGGGCGCAGTACGGACCATTGCATCTGTCCGGGCCTCGACCTGTCCTGACTATACCCGAACCGATCGGCGCGGGGCAAGGAAATGGCCCCCAACCGCCGATACCCGAGGCCGGTCCCGTGCGGTTCGGAGGCCCGTAATTCTCGTCATATTGCCCTTGGCAGGTTCGGCGAATGGTGCTATATTCAAGATAACAAGTCAGCACTCAATCAGCCTGAATCAGCAGGCCCGCGTCGGCGGGTTCTACGATAGAAAAGGCCGGACATGTTCGAAGCCCCGGAGGGTAAGGGCCTGTCGGGTCACAACCAGGAAGCGGAAGGACGCCCTGAGAGGGTGAGACACGTTGTGTGGCAGTTCTGAGTTGCACGCGCGCCCACTGCACCGTCTGCTCTGCCTCAGGTGGATCACGGTCACGTCGCTGGCTTCGTAGATAGGAGAAGTGCCATGTTGAAGCAGAGGATTACTACGGCGGTGGTGGGAATGCTGCTGGTTCTGGGCGGTTCCCTCCAGGCTGACAGCGTGACGCTGACGGCAACGGACGCGGGGGGAAGCACCTCGTTCAATGCCGCCGGCCACTGGGACAGCGGCGCGGCTCCCGCATCCGGCAACGACTACTTCACGTCCAGCTACGTGTTGCGCACCCCGACGTCGGGGGCCCACACCTTTGCGGGCGACTCGCTCACCATCGACGCGGGCGGGACGCTGGCGTGGAAGACCACGGGTCTGATCACTGTGAACGACCTGATCCTCAACGGCGGGATGCTGTCGAACTACGATCCAGGCGGGGACCATGGCGCCCGTCTGGCCGGACAGGTCACGCTGCTGAGCGACTCGACAATCCACACCAGCGATTCCAACCGTTCATTCCTGCTGACGGCTGTGGTGACCGGCGGGGGCGCGTTGAGCAAGACGGGCCCGGGCAGCCTGACGCTGGCGGTAGCCAATACGTACAGCGGAGAGACGATCCTCAGCGGCGGGTACCTGACCGCCGGCGCTAACGGCGCGCTGGGCAGCGGCGCTGTCGCGCTCAACAGCGGGGCCAACCGCCTGGTGCTGGGCGCGGGGGTCACTCTGGGCAACGACATCGTGATCAACGGCGGGGTCAGCCCCAGTGCGGGCTGGGGCGCCGTCACCGCCACCGGCGGAGGCGTGCTGACCGGCACGATCACCATCAACGGCAACGCCGCCAACGGCGGGCACTTCCGCGGCGGCAGCGGGGGCAGCGTGCTGGATATCCAGGGGGCGATCAACTCCTCTGTCCGCGTCAGCCTGCGGGCCGGCGACTTCCTGATCAGCGGCGGGGGCAACTATGACCTGATGGACCACGGCGCCGGCACGGTGACGCTCGGGGCTGCCGACGGCATCTGCACGTCGGCCGCCTTCCGCCAGCAGGTGGGCTGGGGCACCAGCGTGCTCGACCTGGCAGGCTATAACCAGACCCTGGCCGGCTTGGCGTCGACCGGAACCGGCACGGGCAGCGTCCAGAACAGCGGCGCGACCACCAGCGTGCTGACGCTGAACGTGGCCGACGGAGATACCCAGACCTACGGCGAGTCCATTACCGGCGACATCGAGATCATCAAGGAAGGCCTGGGCACCCAGGTGTTCAGCGGCCCCAACTCCTACACCGGCCTGACGACGATCCGCAACGGGACCCTCCGCGCGGGCAACGGCGGCGCGCTGGGCTCCGCGACGGCCGGCACGGTCATCGAGGCTGCCGGCGCGCTGGACGTCAACGGCCAGAACCTTCAAGGCGAGGCGATCACCACGGCCGGCACGATCACCAACACCGGCGGGAACCAGATGAACGCCTTGCGGACCGTGACGCTGTCGGGCGACGCGACGTTCACCGGCACCGGGCGATGGGACATCCGCGGCGGGTCGCTCGACCTGGCCGGCTTCACCGCCACCAAGAACGGGTCCAACCAGATCGCCGTCGTGGACAGCACCATATCGTCCGGGCAGATCGTCATCGATGAAGGCATCCTCAGCCTGACTCGCAGCACGTGGGCCTCCGGCGGCGTGACGGCCAACGCGGGCACAACGCTCTACTTTGAAAACAACTCGACCGGTTCGTACGGCATGGACGTTGTTCTCGACACGGCTACGCTGCGCGTGACCGGCAGCGGCGTGGCCGTGGGAGGCCCCGTCACGCTGACCGGGGCGAACGTCCTGCAGGTCGAGGGCCAGACGCTGACGCTGAACGGCGACATCGGCGGCGCAGGCGGGTTCACGCTCAATGGCACGGGCGCGGCGCAGGTGATCCTGGCCGGGACCAACAGCTATGCCGGCGGGACGACGGTGGCCGGCGGGCGCCTGATCGTCCCGAGTTCGGCTGCGATTCCGGGCTATGCCACGCCGCAGACGGTAGTGCAGAACGGCGGGTCGCTGGTCGTGTCGGCCGGCGGTACGGGCTGGACCACCGCCGAGGTGGCCGCCCTCAACGCGGGGGCTGTCTTTGACGCGGGCTCGTGGCTGGTCTTCGACGTGGCCGGCGGCGACACGTTCACCCATACGACGCCCATCTCGGGCAACCTGAGCGTGGCCAAGGAAGGCGCGGGCATCCTGGCCCTGCCGGTCGCCAGCAGCTATGCGGGCGCGACGGAGATCCGTCTGGGCGACGTGGTCCTTGGAGTCAACGACACCCTGCCGACCTCGACCGTCCTGACCATCGGCTCGACGGTCGCGGGCGAGGCGAGACTGGTGATGAACGGCTACGACCAGACGGTCGCGGGCCTGGCCAGCGCGGGCAGCAACACGCCCAGCGTGGTGGGCGGCTCGACGACGCTGTCCACGCTGACGGTCAACAACGCCGCCGACCACACTTTTGCGGGCATCCTGGGCGGACCGGGCGCCGACGAGAATAACCTGGCCCTGGTCAAGGACGGCGCGGGCACGCTGACGCTCAGCGGGGCCAACACCTACGAAGGGCTGACGACCATTCGCGGCGGAACGCTGCGGGCGGGCAACGGCAGCGCCCTGGGTTCGGGCGTCGTCAGGACCGACATCCTGTCCGGTGGAACGTTGGACATCAACGGCCAGAACCTCCAGAGCGAGGCGATCACCGTGGCCGGCACGATCACCAACACCGGCGGCGGGCAAAACAACGCCCTCCAGAACGTGACGCTGACCGGAGACGCGACGTTCACCGGCACGGGGCGCTGGGACATTCGCGGCGGGTCGCTCGATCTGGCCGGCTTCACCGTCGCCAAGACCGGGACCAACAAGGTCGCCATCGTGGACAGCACCATCTCGGCCGGCGACGTCGTTGTCAACGAAGGCATCTTCAGCCTGACCCGCAGCACGTGGGCGGCCGGCAGCCTGACCGTCAATGCGGGCGCGACGCTGGAACTGGAGAACAACTCCTCCGGCACGTACGGGATGGACGTGGCGTTGAACGATGGACGGCTGTGGATGCACGGTGGAGGCAGGACGCTGACCGGGCAGGTTGCCCTGGGCGGGGCCAACACCATCCAGATCGACGGGGGCGACACGCTGACCCTCGGTGGGCTGGTCCACGGCAGCGGCTCGTTCGACAAGACCAACTCGGGCATCCTGACGCTGACTCAGGCCAACACCTACAGCGGCGGGACGAGCGTGTCGGGCGGGACGTTGCGGATTGAGAGCGACGCTTCGCTGGGCGCCGTGCCGGGCTCCTTCGACGCGGACAACGTCACTCTCAGCGGGGGAGGTATCCTGAAGAACAACGGGCCGTCGATCGACCTCGACGCGAACCGCGGGATTCTGCTGGCAGGCGATGGCGGTGTGGAGGTCCGCAGCGGGACGACCATGACCATTCCGGGCGAGATCAGCGGCCCGGGCCGGCTGACCAAGGCCGACGGCGGCACGTTGCTGTTGCCGGGCGCCAATACCTACCAGGGCGGGACCACGGTCAGCGGCGGGGTGTTGCAGATCGCCTCCGACGCTTCGCTGGGGCAGGTCCCAACCGCCTTCGAGGCTGATCACATCATCCTAAACGGCGGTCGGCTGGAGAACGAGTCCGTTTCGGTGGTGGTGCACGCCAACCGCGGCATCACCGTCGGTTCGAGCGGCGGGCGGATCGACGCCCAGGACGGCACGACGGTCCAGGTGGGCACGGTCGCCGGCACGGGCGCGTTCACCAAGTCCAATACCGGCACGCTCATCGTGGGCGACGGCTCGGGCCTGAGCGGGCAGATCAACCTCAGCAACGGCACGCTCGCCGTGGCCAGCACGAGCAACCTGGGCACCGGGCTGATCGACCTGCGGGGCGGCACGATCACGCTGCAGTCGGCCGACGCGGGCGCCCTGACGCTGTTGAACGAGTTGAACCTGGCCACCAGCGTCACCTTCGGCGCGCCCGGTACGGGCGACATCGTCTTCCAGGGCGGCTTGAACGGCGGCGGCGGGGCCAAGACCTTCACCGTCAACAATGCCGTGACAACCATCGAGGGCGAGATCATCGGGACGAGTTCGGCCTTCACCAAGAACGGCCCGGGCGTGCTGGCCCTCAGCGGGCCCAACACGTACTCCAAGCCCTGGACCATCAACGACGGTGCGGTGCGGGCGGCCAGCCCGCAGGCCCTGGGGGATACGTCAGCCGCCACGACCGTCGGCGGCGGCACGACCACCGGCCGGGTCGAACTGACCGGCGGGTACGTGTTCGACCCCGAGCCTCTGACGATCTCCGGGCGCCAGCCGGCGGTGACCGATCCGCACCTGGTCAACTACTCCGGCGACAACACCTGGACGGGCGAGATCAGCATGACCACTGGCGGCAACCAGTACGGCATCGCGTCGTCGGCCGGCAAGCTGACCATCCAGAGCGACGTCGTGAACAACACCGGCACCTCCGACACCCGCTACCTGACGCTGGGCGGCGCGGGCGACGGCGAGATCAGCGGGGTCATCCGCAACGGGACGGCCACCGGTTTCATCAACGTGATCAAGGACGGCGCGGGCACGTGGGTGCTGTCGGGCAACAACGTCTCGCTGGGCTCGACGACCATCCGTCAGGGCACGCTCCAGGTGGGCGCGGGCGGGACGACCGGCGCGCTGGGCGGAGGGAACGTGGTCAACGACGGCACGTTGGCGGTGAACCGCAGTGACGACCTGACGCTCCACCAGGCGATCTCCGGCTCGGGGCGCCTGGTCAAGCAGGGAGCCGGCACGCTCACTCTCACCAACGTCCACTCGTACGACGGGCAGACCGTGGTCGAGAACGGCACGCTGTCGATGGGGGCGGCGGCGCTGCCCGGCGGTGCGGTGGCCTACTGGAACATGGCCGAGGGCGGCGGCACGACCGTGGCCAACTCGGTGAGTCCCGGCCTGCGGGACGCCACGCTGGTCAACGGGCCCACGTGGGTTTCTGGGCCCGGGCCGGGCACGTTCGGCGTGCAGTTCGACGGCAGCAACGACTACGCCCGAGTCCTTCCCGAGACCACGCTCAACGCGGTCGGCAGCTCTGACTTCACCGCCAGCGCCTGGGTCAAGACCGACATCGCGGGGACCTGGTACCGCTCGATCGTCAGCAACTTCGGTCTGTCGGGCTCGCAGACGCCCTTCTGGGGCCTGGGATGGATGGGCGCCAATCAACTCGGTTTCACCATCCGCGATTCCTCCGCGCGCCACGTTCGCGTCGGGGCGCCGAGCACGTGGGGTCTGGACAACCAGTGGCACCTCATCACTGGCGTGCGCCAAGGCCAGACCTTCTATCTGTATCTGGACGGCCTGTTGTTTGCCAGCGCCTCCAACGACGACTTCGTCAGCGCCGTCAGCAATAAGGACGTTCTGCTGGCCCGGCATGGTGGAACCTACGTCGACGAGGCCATCTCCGGCGTCGGCGTGTGGGATCGCTCGCTGTCGGCCCAGGAAGTGCTCGACCTGTTCGAGTACGGATCCGCCCCGATGGGCGGCAGCCTGCCGGGCACGACGGGTCTGCTGATCGCCTCCGGCGCGAATGTCCAGTTCAACGGCCTGAACCAGGCGATCGCATCCGTGGGCGACCAGGGCGGGGCCGGCGGGACGCTGTGGCTGGGCGGGGCCAGCCTGACCCTGGGCGGCTCGGGCGTGGCGGTCTTCTCCGGGACGGTCGAAGGTCCCGGCGCCATCTTCAAGACTGGTGCCGGCGATCAGTACTTCAACGGCCGGGTGGGCAGCCCGGGCAACTGGGTGCCCGTTACGGTATCCGACGGGCTGGTGGCGGGGACGGGCCCGATCTACGGGAAGGTGACCGTTGAGATGGGCGGGACGTTCTCGGCCGGCAACAGCCCCGGGCACGTCCTCATCGAGGACGCCACCGCCGCCCTGGATTACGTGCAGACAGGCACCATGCTCGTGGAGATTGGTGGGCCCATCCAGGGCATGGACTACGACTGGATCGAGGTGATCGGTCAGGCGAGCCTCGAAGGGTTCCTCGACGTGAACTGGGCAGGCGGGTTCGTCGGGCACGGGCCTTTCTACGTGCTGACGGCCACCGAGGGCATCGACGTGACCGGCCTGCTGAGCTTCGACGACACCGGCGCCCGTTGGGGCGAAAACGGATGGCGGTGGTCGATCGTGGACTGGGAAGCGGGCGGGCCGAACGCCCAGGCCCTGCAACTGGAGATGGTTCCCGAGCCGGCCTCGCTGGCGCTGCTGGCGCTGGGGGCGTCGGCCCTGGGCGGCTACATCCGGCGGCGGAGGCGCTGAGGCGGACGGCAGACTCGCGGAACATCTCAACCGGTGGGAGCCATGGGAACACGCCCATGGCTCCCACGGCTTTTGTGTGGCCTTCTTGCCTCCTGCCGGGCAGGGTGCTGAGGGGGTCTTGCAGTTCACTGCGCCGGGGCGGCCTGCTTGTCTCGCTTGGTCTTTGGCTTCGGTTGGGGTTGCTGGGTTGCCTTGGCGGGGGCGGGCCAGCCGGCCTGCTTGATTCTCCGCCCCACCTCGCGCAGGGTCTTGACGTCCACCTGGTGGATGGACCCGTCGGCCAGGGGCCCGGTGTTCATGAGCAGATTGCAGTCCTGGCCGAAGGCCAGGCCCAGGCGGCGGAGGGTCTCGTCGGCGTCCAGGTGCTTGCCGTCATCGTCCTTCTTGTATCCCCACACGTGCGGCTGGAGGGTGTCGCAGATCTCGTTGTGCTTGTTCTTGTTGGCCTGCCAGGCGTCGGCGGCGACCTTGGCCTTGTCCTGGCCGTACTGCTTGCGGACGCGGTCGGCCAGCGACTGCCCGGTGCGCTCAGGTGCGGCGAAATCCTCCGTGCCGGTAGCGCCCTGCTTGAACGATATGAGCGTTTGCGGCTGGAGGCGGCGGATCATGGCATACGTTTCGTGGATGGGGAACAGGTCTGGACGGGCGTAGTAGCCCATGATGGGGTCGAACCAGATGCCCGCCAGCGGTCCGTAGTTGATGAGCAGCTCGGTGATCTGGCCGTGCACGAACTCGATGTAGCGGGCGAAATCCTCGTCTTTCTGCCAGAGGTATCGCGGCTCGTCGTGCTTGTAGGCGGGGCGGGCGATCGGGTTGAACTTGCGTGTGTAGAAGTACGGGTGGCGCCAGTCCAGGGCGTAGGAGTAGTAGAGGAACAGGCCCAGGCCCTTCTTGCGGCACTGCTCGGCCAACTCGCCCACCAGGTCGCGCTTGGCGCTGCCGGCGGGGCTGGTGTAGTCGGAATGCTTGGAGGCGAACAGGCAGAAACTGTCGTGATGGCGGGCGGTGAGGTTGACGTAGCGCATGCCCGCGTCAAGGGCCATGTCCGTGATGAAGTCGGCGTCGAACTTGTCGGGGCGGAACTGGTCCTTCAGCTTCTCGTATTCGGCGACGGGGATGGCCTCTCGGAACATCACCCATTCGCCGCGCCCGAGAATGCTGTAAAGCCCGTAGTGCATGAACAGTCCGAACCGGGCGGCCTTGAACCACGCCAGGGCCGCCGCCCTGGGGTCGCGGGCGTAGAGTTCGGCGTGGTCTTTGAGGTACGAGGGCACGCTGGCCGGGGCGTCGGCACCGCGTGCGGCGCGAAGGCTGAGACCCGCGGCAGCGGCGGCGGTGGTCTTCAGGAACGTCCGGCGGTCGAGGTGAGGATGGTGCATGGCTCGGTCCTTTCATGCCACAAGGATAGGACGCACTGCTTCCGCGGAAACTATGAGACCCCTGGGGTCCGCCGAAGTCAACCCGCAACCGTCGTCACCCCCGGACTATCCGCGTTCGTCATTCCCACTCGATGGTGGCCGGGGGCTTGGAGGAGATGTCGTAGCAGACCCGGTTGACGCCGCGGACCTCGTTGATGATCCGGTTGGACATGGTCGCCAGGATATCGTACGGGATGCGCGACCAGTCGGCGGTCATGAAGTCGGAGGTGTCGACGCATCGCAGGGCGACGACGTTGTCGTAGGTGCGCCCGTCGCCCATGACGCCGACCGACCGAACGGGCAGCAGGACGGCGAAGGCCTGGGCCGTCTTGCGGTAGAGCTGGTTGGCGGCGATCTCTTCGAGGAAGATGTTGTCGACCTTGCGGAGCAGGTCGAGACGCTCGCGGGTGATCTCGCCCAGGCAGCGGACGGCCAGGCCGGGACCGGGGAACGGGTGGCGCCAGACGATGGCCTCGGGCAGGCCCAGCAACTCGCCCACGCGTCGGACCTCGTCTTTGAACAGATCGCGAAGCGGCTCGATCAGATCGAAGCCCAGTTGGTCGGGCAGCCCGCCGACGTTGTGGTGGAGCTTGATGTTGGCGGCCTGTCCGGCCAGGCTCTTGCCTGACTCGATCACGTCCGGATACAGCGTGCCCTGGGCCAGGTAATGGGCGTTGGGGATGGACTTCGCCTTGTCCTTGAAGACCTCGATGAAGGTGTGCCCGATAATCTTGCGTTTCTCCTGCGGGTCGGTCACGCCCGCCAGGCGCGAGAGGAACTGATCGCCCGCGTCGGCCACGATCAGGTCGATGCCGAAATGGTCGGCGAAGGTGGTGCGGACCAGCTCGGCCTCGTTGAGGCGCAGCAGCCCGTTGTCCACGAAGATGCAGGAGAGCCTCTCGCCGATGGCCTGGTGGAGCAGGGCGGCCAGAACGGAGGAGTCCACGCCGCCCGACAGCCCGCAGATGACCCGGTCGCTGGGGGCCACGCGCTTGCGGACGTCGGCCACCACCGCCTCGATGAACGAGCCCATCTTCCACAGGCCCCTGCAACGGCATACCTCGTAGAGGAAGCTCAGGAAGATCTTGTTGCCGTGCGGCGTGTGGGTGACCTCCGGATGGAACTGCACACCATAGAACGGGCGGGTGCGGTGTCGCACAGCCGCGATGGGGCAGGTGTCCGTGGCGGCCAGCGGCTCGAAGTCGTCGTTGAGTTCCTGGACCTGGTCGCCGTGACTCATCCAGACGGTGGTTTCGGCGGGGACGGCCTGGAGCAGGCGGTCGTCGCGCCGGAGGACGCGAAGCTGCGTGCGCCCGTATTCCCGGGCGGTCGCCGAGCGGACCTGGGCGCCCAGGAGCTGGCAGGCGACCTGCATGCCGTAACAGATGCCCAGGATGGGGACGTTGAGGTCCAGCAATTCAGGTCGGCAGCGGGGGGCGCCCGCCTCGTACACGCTGGCCGGGCCTCCCGTGAAGATCAGGCCCTTGGGGTTGAGGGCGCGAACCTCCTCGACGCTTACGTCGGGGTGGGCCAGCACGCTGTACACGCCGTTCTCCCGCACGCGGCGGGCGATGAGTTGGGCGTACTGGCTGCCGAAATCGAGGATGACGATCGTTTCGCTCTGTCCTGCCGCTACTGTCATAGCTTGCACCTGCCGTCCTAGCCGGGCCCTTGAAAAGGGGGATCATACCCATTGCGGGTCCACATGGCAAGACCGGCCGGGCGAGGACGATTCCGCGCGGCAGGGGGTGGACTCGGACCGCCGGAGCCCTTACAATGAACTGGCACGCAAGTCGAACGAGCTTCATGGAGACCCGGATGCCAGGCGGTATCGTCGGAACATGTCAAGGGCGGGTCAAGCGGTGGGGCGGCTTTACGCTGGTCGAGTTGCTCATCGTGATTGCCATCCTGTCGCTGTTGCTCTCGCTGCTGATGCCGACGCTGAGCAAGTCTCGCGAGCTGACCCGCCGGGCCCTGTGCGCCAGCCGTCAGAACCAGATCGTCACGACGATCACCACGTACGCCGCGGAGAACCGCCAGTTGTTCCCGGTGACGATCCGCGACGACAAGAACGAGCACTGCACGTTCCTGCCCAAGGACCTCTACTACACGCTGCGGGACGACTACGGCACGGGGCGCGAGTACCTGGAATGCCCCAACAAGACGGACTGGTTCCGCATCGAGGGGGCCGGGGCGAGGGTCGGGTACTATGTCCTGTTCGGGCACACCACGCCCTGGGGCGATCCGAACCCGTGGGACTCGCCCAAGGGGTTGGGCGAGACCCGGCGGCTGCCCATGACCACCGACGTGATCGAGAAGGGCACGGTCACCCCCAACTACACCTCCAGTTCCCACGGGCAGATGGGTCCGGTGCACGGTCCGTTCGCCACTCCCCTGGAGCCGGAAGTCATCGGCTCGCAGGGCGGCATCACATCCTACACCGACGGCTCGGTGAGCTGGCGCGACCAGGAGGAACTGTTGGAGCGCCGCGCCATCAAGGGCGGAACGATCCACGGCTATTGGTGAGGTCGCGGGCCGCGGATCTCCGACGGGAACACGGGGGCTTCCTCCCGCCTGTCCAGTGAAATCAGTTGCCTGGTTGAACCATCGCAGGTAGCATGGCCGCTCCTGCGGGCCGCAGCGCCCGCGCTCGTTCTGGTTGAGACAGAAAGCCAATGAATACACGCGAGAGCACCATACAGGATCTGGAACGCAGTCCAAACAAGCCCGTCGTGATCCTCGGCGGGGGCATCAACGGGGCGGGGTTGCTGCGGGAGCTGGCCCTGCAGGGCATCCCGTGCCTGCTGGTGGACAAGGCCGACTTCGCCGCCGGGGCGACCTCCAAGTCTTCCCGCATGATCCACGGCGGACTGCGCTACCTGGAGAACCGCGAGTTCGCCCTGGTGCGCGAGTCGCTCTACGAGCGCAACCGGCTGCTGGACAACGCCCCGCACTACGTCAGCCCGCTGCGGACGACCATCCCCTTGTTCTCCCGGATGGGCGGGTTCCTGCGCTCGGCGCTGATCTTCTGCGGGTTCTCCGTTCGCCCGGGCGAGCGCGGGAGCTTCATCACCAATCTCGGTCTGACCTTCTACGATTGGGTCACCCGCAAGGATCGGCGCACGCCCACGCACTACCTGACGGGCCGCGACGATACGCTGCGCGAGATCCCCGGGCTGAACCCGGACATCACCGCCAGCGCCACCTATTGGGACGCCTGGATCACCCAGGCCGAGCGTCTGTGCATCGAGCTGATCCAGGACGCCCGCCGCACCTTCGACCAGTGCCGCGCCCTCAACTATATCACCACCCTAGGCGTCGAGGACGGGAGGGTGATGATGGAGGACCAGGAGAGCGGGCGGACCTTCTCCGTCGAGCCGTGCGCGGTGGTCAACGCCACCGGCGCCTGGGTGGACTACGCCAACGCCGCCCTCGGCGAGCAGACGCGTTTCATGGGCCCGACCAAGGGCTCGCACCTGGTGGTGGACTGTCCCCAGCTTCACCAGGCCCTGGGCGACCGCATGGTCTACTATCAGCACACCGACGGGCGGGTCTGCATCGTCTTCCCGTTCCTGGGCAAGGTCATCATGGGCTCCACCGATATCCCCGTGGACGACCCGGACAAGGCCGAGTGCGACGAGGGCGAGATCCAGTACATGTTGACGACCCTGCGCGGGGTGTTCCCGGGCATCCCGCTAGCCCGCAGCCAGGTCGTGTTCTCGTTCTGCGGCTGCCGGCCGCTTCCGGCCAGCGGGACCGACGTCACCGCCAACATCACCCGCGGGCACGCCGTTCGCGTCTTGGAGCCCGCGGACGGCAGGCCCTTCCCGATCTACAGCCTGATCGGCGGCAAGTGGACGACGTTCCGCGCCCTCGCCGAGCAGGCCGCCGATCAGGTGCTCGCCCAACTGGGCCTGGAGCGGAAGGAGTTGACCCAGGAACTGCCGATCGGAGGCGGGCGAGACTTCCCCGCCGACGGGCAGGCTCGCGAGCAGTGGATTCGGCGCGTCGCGGAGGCGTCGGGCCTGGACCAGGCCCGTGTGACCGATTTGCTGGACCGCTACGGCACGTCGGCAGAGTTGTACGCCGGCGGGGGCGGGCAGCCTCTGAAGGCCTTGCCCGGCTACAGCGTGGAAGAACTCCGGCGAATCGCCGAAGACGAGCAGGTGGTGCATCTGGACGACGTTGTCTACCGGCGCAGCACGATCGGCCTCTTGGGCCAGGCCACGCCGGATGCCCTGGCGGAACTGGCCGACGTGGTTGGGGGCGCCCTTGGCTGGGACGCCTCTCGCAGACAGCAGGAGATCCGCCGGGCCACGCCCCCGGTCCCTCCGCCGGGCGCCTGACTTGTGCCCGGCCGTGCGGCCAACACCACAGGCATTCCTCCCTGCGGTTCGAGACCCGGTGCATCCGCCACGCCCAATGCCCGCACGGTTCCTCCACCGCAGGCAAGAATGTCTGAGGCAGCGTGTTTGGCTGGGTATGAACAAGACACTCCTGCTCTGGGCGGTTCTGTCGGCATTCGTCTTGCCGGTCCGTGCGGCCGATGGCGCCGACGAGTCGATCTACTCCCGCGAGTTCATCCTGAAGCTGATGCATCGGGTGAATGACTACCAGAAGGCCCATCCGCGGATGAAGCCCGACGACCGCAACTGGGAGCGGGCCACCTGGTACACCGGAGTGATGCAGGCGTGGAAGGCCACCGGCGACAAGCGGTTCTACGACCAGGCCGTCCAGTGGGGCAGGCTCCATCAGTGGCAGGTCGGCACGGAGAAGTGCGGGGCCAACCGCCTGTTCTGCGTGAACACGTGGCTGGAACTGCACGCCGTCGAAAACGACAAGTCCATGGTCGAGCCGGTCGTCAAATGGCTCAACACCAAGGCGCCCAACTCCCCCGCCGGCGCCAAGCGGTGGTACCTGGAGAACGACTACAGCTACGCGGACGCCCTGTACGGCTCTGCCGCCCTGGTCATGCTCACCAGAATCACCGGCGATCGGAAGTACATGGAAATCCTCGATGCCTTCTGGAAGGACCTGACCGCCGAACTGCTGGACAAGGAGGAGGGGCTGTTCTATCGCGACAAGCGGTTCATCGCCCGCCGCAGCCCCAACGGCAAGAAGGTCATCTGGTCCCGGGGCAACGGGTGGGTGATCGGCGGCGTCGCGCGAATACTGGAGAACCTGCCCGCCGACAGCCCCCGACGCGGCTTCTACGCGGACCTGCTGCGGACGATGGCGGCCTCCCTGGCCAGGCGGCAGCAGGACGACGGGCTGTGGAGGCCCAACCTGGCCGACCCCGACCACGTGCCGGTCAAGGAGTCCAGCGGGAGCGGCTTCTTCTGCTACGCCATCGCCTGGGGCGTCAACAACGGAGTGCTGGACCGCGACGCCTGCCTGCCGGTGGTCCGCAAGGCCTGGGCCGGCCTGGTCCAGTGCGTCAGCCGGGAGGGACGGGTCAACTTCGGCCAGCCCGTAGGTGACCAGCCCAGGGCCGTCCAACTCGAGCAGACTCACGAGTATGTGACCGGCACGTTCCTGTTGGCCGCGGCGGAGCTGTATCGGGCCGCCCGGCCGCCGCGCCCCGATTGAGGGATGCACCCCCCAAGAGCCGCTGTCAGGAGGCTGATTGATGCCCGGCGACCGCCTTCAGACAAGTCCATCCGTGGCGGTCCAGCCGACCCCTCCAGAACCGGCCAGGATCGCTCAGGCCGCGTCGGCCGACCCAAACCGACCCGCAAGGTCGCCCGCGCCCGGCCGACGCCTCTCAAGCCCGGCCTGCCTGCATCGGCAGACAGGCCGGACGCCTTGGCCGCCCGCCCGATCCGGCCATAGGGGGAATCCCCCGGTTATAGGGCGCTTTGGTTCGCGATTCTCCGCGTCCGCCGGCGTCCGACCGGGACGGAATTTCCGTAAACGGTTTCTCGCCAGAGTTTTGCCGCTGCGCCCCCAGGCGAACTACCCGCGAACTGACGCGAACTTCGTGCGTCCTGTCGCGTCCTGCCCGCGCCCCGGTGCGAACGCGGGGCGTACAGACGAAGAGCTTTTCACCGTTTGGCAACACCTATCGTTGACGAGGACGCGCGGGCGAACGATAATCGGCCCTTAAACCTGGAAAGAGATCTGTCGTGAAAGAATCGAAATATGAAGCCGCCGGCGTGAAGTACGACATGCTCGACCCGTTCAAGCTGGCCTGCCAGGCCGCGGCCCGCGAGACGCTGGACCACCTGGCCGTGCACGGGTGGACGGAGGTCGCCAAGACCCGCGGCGAGAGCGCGTACGTGGTGGATACGGGCGAGGGCTACCTGGCCCACGTGGAGGAGGCGCTGGGCACCAAGTCGGCCATCGCCGACGCCGTCTACCGCCTCACCGGCCAGAGCTTCTATCGTAACGTGGCCATCGACGACGTCTCCACCATCGTCAACGACCTGTGCACCACCGGCGCCTTGCCGGCCATCGTGGGCATGTACATGGCGGTGGGGGACACGGCCTACCTGGCCGACGGCGTCCGCTGCCGCGATCTGGCCGAGGGGTTCGCCGAGGGCTGCCGGCGGGCGGGGGCTGTCTGGGCGGGCGGCGAGACGCAAGTCCTCAAGGACGTGGTCTGCCCGGACGCGGTCGTCCTGGGCGGCTCGGCCATCGGCCGCATCGCCCGGCGCGAACACCGCGTCAGCGGCAACGTCCAGCCGGGCGACGCCATCGTCTGCCTGGCCAGTTCGGGCATCCAGACCAACGGGGCCACCCTCTGCCGGGCCATAGCCGCCCGCGTCGAGGGCGGCTACCAGGCGCGCCTGTCCGACAAACGGACCTTCGGCGAGGCCCTGCTTGACGCGTCGGTCATCTACGTGCCGTTCGTGCGAGCCTGCCAGCGGGCCAACATCGCCCTGCACTATCTGGTCCACCTCACCGGGCACGGCTGGCGGAAGCTCATGCGGCTCGAGGAACCCTTCGTCTATCGCGTGGACAAGCTGCCCGAGCCCCAGCCGGTCTTCCGGTTCATCCAGCAGGCCGAGCGGATGGACGACGCCGAGGCCTACGCCACCTTCAACATGGGCGTGGGCTTCGCAGCCTACGTGGCCGAGCGCGACGCCGAGGCCTGCGCCGCCGCAGGGCGAAGGGCCGGCCTGGACGCCTGGGTCGCCGGGACGGTCCGCAAAGAGGGCGATCGCAAGGCCGTCGACCTCACCCCGCTGGGCCTGAGCTACGGCGGCGAATCGCTCCAGATTCGCTGAGCCTCAGCCGGGCGCCGCCCGGCAGACGAGAATGCGGCATGAACGAGGAACTGGCCACCCGCATGCGCAGGTCGCGCGAGCGCATCGCCGCCGCCTACCGCCACGAGGACGGCGCGGAGATGCCCTTTCTGGTCCACGACGTCAACTACTGGCTCTCGGGCGAACGGGCGAACCTCATCCCGGACGACTACTTCACCGACTGCGGCTCCATGCTGCGTTACCAGGCGGACAAGATCCGCCGGCACATGGAGACGATTGACGACGATTTTATCCCCTTCCTGTTCCCCTGGTACGGGACGGGCGTGCTGGCATCGGCGCTGGGCGCCGAGGTGCTGTTCCAGGACAAGATGGACCCGGCGGTCCGCGGGGCGGTCATCCGCGAGATCGGCCAGATCAAGCGCCTCGCCCTGCCCGACCCCCGGAAAGACGGCCTGATGCCCCGGGTGCTGAAGACCATCCGCCACTTCCGCCGCCACAGCGACTGGCCGATATCGGTCACGGACCCGCAGGGGCCGTTGACGACGGCCCTGACGCTGATCGGGGCGGAAACCTTGTTCGTCTGGTTCTACGAGCATCCCGCCGCGGCGCATGAGCTGATGGAGTTCTGCACCGAGGCGTTCATCCGCTGGACGCGGGCCCAGAAGGAAGCGATCGGGGAGCGGGGGCGCGACTGCTTCCCCCACGGCATCGTCCTGCCCGCGGAGTTCGGCGGGGTCTGGCTGTGCGACGACGACTGCGGGCAGATCTCGCCCGAGCACTACCGCGAGTTCGTCATGCCCTGCAACGGACGGATCTTCCGAGAGTTCGGCGGCGGGACGCTCCACTTCTGCGGCGGCGCCGAGCACCAGATCGACAACCTGGCGCGGACCGAAGGCCTGGTCGGCGTGAACAACTTCTGCATGGGCAACTTCCGCCAGGTCTACCGGATGCAGGAGGCCTTCGAGGGGCGGATCGCGCTGAAGGTCTGCGACTTCACGCCCCTGAACATCCGACGGTACTACGCCGATTTGTTCGCCGGCCTGCGGCGGCGCGGGACCATCGTGGCCTCCTACGTGCTGCCGGAACTGGCCCTCAACGCGGGCAAGTACGAGATGGTCTCCCGCTCCGCGGCGGAGATGGCAAGCGAAGTCCACCAAACCCTGACCGCCCTGGTTGGCGGCCGTCGGCCCGCGGGCCGGGCGTGACGAAAGGACAGCGACCATGATGAACCGAAGGGGCTTTCTGCAGACGTGTGCGGCGGCCGGGGCCGGGGTGTCTCTGCTCCGTCCGGCCCGGGCGGGCGAGGGCAAGCTCGCCTGGACCCGCGACGCGAAGACGGGACTGTTCACGGGCGTCCGGGCCGACGGCTCGCCGCTGGCCGGGCGGGGCGTGCTCGACGCCGCCTGCCGCAGCGTGGATGAAGGCGGCGCCGCGTCGCTGCGGGTCGCCGTGACCCATCGCCTGCACGACAGCGGGGCGGGGCAGGGCGAGGACGTCCTGGAGGCGACGCTGACGGTGCGGAACACGTCCGGCCGTCCGGTGCGCGTCGAGGTGGAGTTCACCTCGTCGGCGCGGGCCTGCGAGCGGGTCGCCGAGCAGCAGGCGTACGTCCCGCTGAGCGCCGCCGGGCTCAGCGGCGACGGGCGATTCGCCGCGCTGGGAGTCAAGGGCTTCCTGAAGGACTGCGCCCACGCCGTCGGCGAGAAAGACTTCGCCGCCCACTATCTCGAGCCCATGGCGAGCTTCCCCGCCCAGCGGGAGACCAAGGCGCTGCTGCTGGCGCCGGTAGTGGATGTCTTCCATCCGGCCAAGCCCTGGCGGGTTGCCCTGTTTACCGCGTCGGACGAGCCCGCGAGGTTCTCATGGAGCGGCGGACTCTGGCGGGCGGGCCGGCAGGTCTCGCTGGCCGGCGGCGCCGAGATCGTCCAGCGGTGCTGGCTGATGGTCCATCGGGGCGACGCCGCCGTCGCCTGGAAGGCCTTTCATCGCCTCGCCCATCGCGAGGAACTCAAGGTCCCCGACTGGATGCGCCGATTCAAGGTCCACTACTACGATTTCCTCTCGTCGGCCCAGGGCAAGAACGCCCGGCGCGGCGAGGGATACGAGAGCGACCTGCCCCGCTTTCGCGAGTTCCGCGTGGGCCTGGCGACGCAGCACGGCTATTACCCGACGCTGGGTGATTACATCCATCCCGACCGCAAGACCTGGCAGGCGATGCGGGGAGACAAGGCCGGCCCGGCCGAGATGTCGCTCGAGAAGATGCGGGAGCGCATCAAGGCCACGCGGGCGGCGGGCGCCAAGGCCGGCGTGTACCTGCACCCGGTGCTCTTCGACGACGCCACGCCGTTCTTCCAGAAGATGCGCGACAGCGTCCTGGTCGATCAGGCGGGTCAGATGGTTCGGTTCCCGTGGCAGGGCCCGGACACGGTCGGGAAGAACTGGCGGGCCTCGCTGGCCTCGCCCCAGTGGTGCGATCACCTGCTCCAGCAGGCCCGCTGGATCATGGAACTCCTGGACCCCGACGCGATCTCCGTGGACGAGACGTTCGCGGGAATCGGCTACGATTACCATCCCGCCCACGCCGGACCGACCTCGCCCGCGGCGATCGACTTCTACCGCAAACTCCGCTCACTGGTGCGGTCGTTCGGCGACGACAAGGCCTTCCTCACCAGCGACTGCTCCATGTCGCCCTTCGTGCTCTGGGCCGACGGCGAGTGCGGCGACCACGCCTACAGCTCGCTGCTGGGCCACCCGCTCTATACGCAGGAGCCGGTCCGCTACCTGGCGGCCCTGGGCGACAAGCCCTGGCGGCCCTGCGCGTGGCACTTCCAGCACATGTGGCCGGCCCAGATGAAGCTGGCCCGCCAGGTGGGCGCGGGCGTGGGCGTCTCCAATGGGTGGATCGAGTTCACCGGGCTGACGCGCCTGCCGAACGCGGTGAAGGCCAAGATGCTCCGCGACATCGCTTCGCTGTCTTGAGGCGTCAATCGACCCAGTTCTTCGGGTTCAGCCATTCCCAGTCCGGCGTCCACTTCAACACGCCCAGGATGTTGGAGAAATCGTCGCTCCAGAGCGGGTCGCCCTTCTTGGCCTCCAGCGTCACCCAGCGGGGCAGGACCTTGTCGCTCTCGGCGATCTGGATCACCCGCAGGCCGGCCAGGTCCTCGTCGCGCCGGGCCAGGACCACCCACGTAGAACCGAACTTGCCCTTCAGATCGGTCTCTTCCTGGTCCTGGCTGTAGCGGCGGTCCTCGTCGTTGTCCTCGCACATGATGGCCACCCGCCCGCACTCGTGCCCCAGCCGGCGCAGCACCGGCTCAAGGTCCAGGTGGCGGTTGCTGATGTGAACAGCCAGCAGCCCGTCCTTGGTCAGGTGTTTGAAATACAGGTCGATCGCCTCCTTGGTGATCAGGTGGACGGGGATCGAGTCGCTGCTGAAGGCGTCGATCAGCAGCAGGTCGAACGCGCGGTCGATACGAGCGAGCTGGACGCGGGCGTCGCCCAGGACGAAGTCCAGCCTGGCGTGCGACTCCGCCAGGTAGTGGAAGAACCGCCGGTCGCGGGCGATCCGCAGGACGGCGGGATCGATCTCGAAGAACGTCATTCGTTGCCCGTCGCGCCCGTACGCCGCCAGCGTGCCGGTCCCCAGCCCGACCACGCCGATCTCCTTCGCGTGGTCGCCGATGGCCAGGAAGATGTCGCCGATGGGCCCCTCGCGGTGGTAGTAAGTCCACGGCTCGCGCCGGACCTGCTCGTCGCAGCTCTGCATGCCGTGCGAGGTCGAGCCGTGCAGCAGCTTGTACGCGTCGTACCAGGCGTCTTTGCGAACGCGAAGGACGCCGAAGAAGCTGCGGTCGATATACGCCGGGCGCAGCTCGTCGGTGTCGCCCAGGCGGCTGATGAACAGCGCCGCCAGCACCGCCACCGCCAACCGAACCCGGCGGCGCTGGAGCAGCAGGGCGGCCAGACCCGTCGCCAGCAGCGAGACGGCCACCCATTGCGCCGTGACCGTGCCGGCCGCCTGCGACACCCAGACGCCCAGTTGTTCCAGGCCTCCGCGGGTCACGAACGCCGCGATGGACTTGCCCAGGGCGGCCACCTTCTGACCGCCTTGGCGGGCGTCCAGGGCCAGGCCCATCGCCAGGGGCAGCAGAAGCAGGGCGACCCATTCGTCCAGCCTGGTTCGTCTCGAGGCCAGGTCCCACTGCTTGCACGCCAGCACGCCCAGGAAGGCCATTCCGATGGCCAGCGGCGCGGTCGTGGACAGCAGGGCGTTTGCGCCGGGTTTCGCCGCCCCCAGAACCAGCACCGTGGCCGGACCCAGCGTCCAGGCCAGCAGGAACGCCGACCATTGCGCCCTCCCGCCGGTCGGTCGGGCCAGGGCCAGCGACCCGTGACAGGCCATGGCGATCAGAGTGAAGGCCCCCAGGACCCACGGCAGGGGACACTCGCGCAGGCCGAACGAGGGCTCGTTCAGATGCAGGCCCGCGAGAATGACCAGGCCGGCTGCGCCCAGCAGCGGCAGAAGCGGCTGCCATACGAAGCGCCGGGGAGCGAATGCGGGCAACAGACTGGCCAGGTAGATCCCCACGGGCGCCAGCCAGAGCAGCCGGGCGGCGGCAGCGTCCTGGCGAATGACCGTCGCCAGGCCCAGCAGCAGGCAGGCCGGGATCGCTCCCAGCAGGAGCCACCGGGCCCACTGCCCCCGCGAGGCGGGGCAGGACAGGCCGTCCGCGGGGTCCAACGCGGCATACGCCCGCCAGGACGGACGGACCAGGCAGGCTGCCGCCAGCATCAGCGGGAACTCGAATACCTCCTTGAAGACCACCGGGGCCAGCAGGGCGTTGAACAGCCCGCCCAGCACGCCGCCCAGCGACATCCACAGGTAGAACTCCGTCAGGTGCCTGGCGGCCGGGCGGTCGTTCGCCAACTCGCCGTGGCACACCATCGCGGT
Organism: Planctomycetota bacterium; assembly: GCA_022705325.1. Taxonomy (GTDB): domain Bacteria; phylum Planctomycetota; class Phycisphaerae; order SM23-33; family SM23-33; genus MWDR01. Next base: position 136,768 of record JAKJER010000007.1, read on the forward strand.
CACGAAGAACGTCAGCAGGCTCAGGATGAACAGGGGCGCGAGCTGCGAGGAATAGATGCCCGCCAGGAAGTACACCGCCGCCAACAGCACGATCAGCAGCGGCTGAACGCGGACCATCAGCCAGTGGGGCAGGATGTGCCAGCGGGCGAAGACCAGGATGAACGACAGCAGGTACAGTGCCAGCGGGATGGCCCACAACAGGGGGAACGACACCAGGTCGATGGACATGTGCGTGGTCACGCCCAGCAGCAGGCTGGAAGGGACCAGGGCCAGGGCGATCCACCGCAGGCGGCGCAGCCACGTGACGGGGGCATCTTCCAGCAGGGCGTCCGCCTCCGACTCCACTACCGGGCGGTCCTGCGGCGGTGCGTCCGGTGCGGGGGCGCCTCGCCGGCGCCATAGCGTGAGCGCGCAGAGCAGCGTCAGGAGCATCAGCAACACATACGAGCCGGCCCACGCCCACGACTGTTGCCGCAGCGTCAGGTTCGACTCCAGGATCAACGGATAGCCCAGCAGCCCCAGAAGGCTGCCCAAATTGCTGGCCGCGTACAGGAAGTACGGATCGCGGGCCGATCCGTGGCTTGTGTGCGAAAACCACGACTGGAGCATGGGCGCACTGGCCGAGACGAACAGGAAGGGCAGGCCCAGACTGACGGCGAGCACCAGCAGCAGCCAGGGGATGGGGTTCTGCTCGCCCGGCGGGACCCAGCCCGACGGCAGGGTGATGGGCAGCGCGACCAGGGCCAGGGCCATCAGCGTCAGGTGCGCGACCGCCTGGCGACGCGGGCCGAGGTACCTCGCCCCGAGGTGGGCGTACACGTACCCGCCCAGCAGGGCGGCCTGGTAGAACACCATGCACGTGTTCCACACAGCCGGCGCCCCGCCCAGCAGCGGAAGGACCATCTTGCCGAACATGAACTCGACCACGAAGATCAGCGTCGCGCTGACCAGCAGGGTGAGGGCGAATAGAAGCTGCACGGATGGCTCCTGGAAGTTCGGCCGGCTCTACGCAGCCGGCCCGGTAAGGCGGGTATTATCCCCGGGGCGATGCCGCAAGACAATCCATCACTGCCCATTCCGGATAGACGGTCGAAGGCGGGGCGCCCGGGCGTCCGCCGTTGTCGGGAGGGGCTGGCTACACCCTCACCCCGTCTGGCCGGCCATGAGTTCGCCCAACTGTTGCGCCATCCGCGCCGCGCTTCCTTCATCCAGCGCCTGCGCGGCCCGCTCCAGCAACCCGGCCTGCCGCGGCGTGAACGCCATGGGCTCGGTCGGGTCGAAGCCCTCCAGCCCCAACCGCCGGAGGATTGCTCGTCGCAGTTTGGGGAGTCCCTCTCCCGTGAGAGCGGAGACGGTGAGTGCTTGGGGGATCTTCTCCGCGTTCGGGCAAAGCCCACGGAAGGCTTTCCGTGGGCTTTCTTCAATCGCGCTCGAGCGGACTTTGGCCAGCAGGTCCGCCTTGGTCCGGACGGCGATGACGCATTGGCCGTCGAGCCAGGACGGAAAGACGAACTCCTCCCCGTCGGCGCCTTCGGTCAGCAGGATCACGTCCGCCTGCTCGGCGCAGCGGCGGGCGCGGGCGACCGCCTCGGCGTCGATGCCCTCGGCCTGCTGCCACAGCCCGGCTGTGTCGGTGAGGTATACCGGCGCCTGGTCGATCAGGGCCAGTTCGCGGACCCAGTCGCGAGTGGTGCCAGCCCGTTCGTGGACGATGCTCACCGCCCGGCCCACCAGGGCGTTGGTCAACGTGCTCTTACCCGCGTTGGGCGGGCCGACGATCACCACCTCCGCCGGCGTCAGCAGGCGGGCCATCCGGGGCCATGCCCGGGCGGCTCGGCGAAACGTGTCGGCCAGGTCGCTCTGCGAGATTCCCGGGGCCTCCGCGGCCGAGACCCTGGCCAGCGCCTGGCTTGCCAGGCGGCTCACCCCAGCCGACCACTGATGGGTCAGGGCGGCCACGGCCAGCGGGCTTTGAACGCCGCTCAGGGCCTGGAGCAACTCGTGCCCGACGGCCGGGTTGTGCAGTTGCGGGTGGGCAGGGGGGAATCCGCCTCCCTCACAGACGGGTGCGGCCGCCACCCGCGCGCCGCACCGTCCCAGCCGCTCCAGCGTGGAACGAACCACCTGCGGGCCGCCATGAATGTTGATCTCGATGCCCTCGGGCGTGGAGCATACGACAGCCTCGTCCAGCACCGCGCCGTCTTCGCCCATGATCCGGCCCAGTTGCAGCGTGCGGGGTGCGGCGTCGGCGTGTGAGGGCAGCGGGCGAAATACGCGCCGCAGCGCCTCGACGGCGCCTGGGCCGGTCAGGTGGATGACGGCGATGCCGCCCCGTCCGGGCGGGGTGAGAAGTCGGGCGACCGGTTGCTTGTTGTTCGTTATTCGTTGTTGGTGATGGGCCTTCAACTGGCTCATGGTTCCGGAGTCTCCTCGAACATCCGATCCAACAAACAACAAACAACAGGGGCTACTTGAGCAGTGAGCGGTAGTAGGCTGCCGCGGCGCCGCGGACGGCCAGATCGGGCACGATCGCCTGGACCAGGTCCGACTCGTTGGGGTCGCCGCAGACCAGCTCCGCGTCGCCCCCGGTGGCGACGACGATCGGCCAGTGTCCCGTCTCGGTGGCGTACGTCTCCACCAGGTGGCGCAGGGCCCCACGGGCGCCGAAGACGAGCCCGCCGATGATGGCCTGCTGCGTGTTCTTACCGAAGACCCAGTCCGGGTCGCGCGGCTCGACCAGCGGGAGGCGGGCGGTGTTGGCGTTCAGCCCAGCCGCCCCCATCCGCAGGCCGGGCAGGATCGCCCCGCCGCGAAAGACGCCCTCGTCGCTGACGTAGTCGATGGTGATGGCCGTCCCGAAGTCCGCGACCACGCAGGCCACCCCCAGCCGGTCGAAGGCGGCTGCGGCGGCGCACAGGCGATCCGTTCCGATCGCGCTGGGATCGCTCAGGTCGCTGTCCAGGGGCAGGGGCAGCTCGCGCCCGACCACCAGCAGCGGCACGTCGGGCAGGGCCTGGCCCAGAATCGCCTCCACCTTCTCCAGGGCGGGCGGGTTCACGCTGCACGCCACCAGCTTCTTGGGCGCGGGCAATTGGTGCCACGCCTCGACGGCTGCCTGGCTTAGCCCCGCCAGTTCGCCCAGTCGAAACGCCCGCAGCGGGCCGACCTTGTCGCCCTGCACCGTCGCGAAATGGACGGCGGAGTTGCCCACGTCAAACGCCAGGACCGCCGGAATCTGTTCGATGTTCGCCATTGCCTTCGCCTGTTGCCTAATCCCTGGTCCCTATTCCCTAGTCCCTGTTCCCTATTCCCCAGTCCCTGTTCCCTAATCCCTGTCGTCTTCGTGCAGCACCTTCCAGATCGCCTCGGTGAGCTTCTCCAGCCCCTTGCCCGTGACGGCGGAGATGCCGATGGCCTTGACGCCGGTCGCCTTCTGGAACCGCTTGAGGGCCTCGTCGCCGCCGGTGATGTCCATCTTGTTGGCCACCACGATTTCCCGCTTGGCCGCCAGGCTGGCGGAGTAGAGCTTCAGTTCCTTGCGGATGACGCGGTAGTCCTCGACCGGGTCGCCCTCGAGGGGGCAGACGTCGACCACGTGGACGAGCACCCGCGTCCGTTCGACGTGGCGGAGGAACTCATCGCCCAGCCCCGCGCCGCGGTGGGCGCCCTCGATCAGCCCGGGGATGTCGGCCATCACGAACCGCCGGTAATGCGACAGCTCCACGATGCCCAGGCACGGGTGCAACGTGGTGAAGGGGTAGGCGGCGATCTTGGGGCGGGCGGCGGACAATCGCGAGATCAGCGTGCTCTTGCCCGCGTTGGGCTTGCCGATCAGCCCCGCGTCGGCGATGAGGCGGAGTTCCAGGTGGAGCATGCGGGTCTGGCCCGGCTGGCCCGGCTCGCACTGGCGGGGGGCCTGGTTGGTGGCCGACTTGAACTCCGTATTGCCCCGCCCGCCGGCGCCGCCGGGGGCCACGCAGATCGTGTCGTCCTGGGCGGCCAGGTCCTTGAGCAGGATGTTCCGCTCGGCGTCGTAGACCATCGTGCCGGGCGGCACGCGGACGTGGACGTCCAGCCCGCCCTTGCCGTGGCAGTTCTTTCCCAGCCCGTGCCCGCCTCGCTGGGCCTTCCAGTGGTGCTTTCCGGCCAGGTGCTGCAACGTGTTGTAGGAGTCGTCGGCGACGAGGTACACGCTGCCGCCCCGCCCGCCGTTGCCGCCGTCGGGGCCCCCGTGGGGGACGAACTTCTCGCGCCGGAACGACACGCAGCCGTTTCCGCCGGCCCCGCCGATGGTCACGATGTCCACCTCGTCGACGAACATCGCCTTGCTGGTTGGAAGGTCTTTCATGGTGAGCACGGAGTCGTCGGGGCGATCAGTGGCACGCCGGGCGACGGCTAAAAAAGAGGGATGACACCGCAAGGGGGTCATCCCGAAATTCGTTCCATGGCGGCGCGCAGGCGCCCGCGGCCCGGCGGTCCAGGCCGGCCAGTCAGATGACGTCGACGAATCGGCCGCGGAAGGACACCTGCCCGTCCTGGAGGGCGAACAGGGTGTCGTCGCGTCCGATGCCCACGTTCTGGCCGGGCTTGAACGGCGTGCCGCACTGGCGAACGATGATCCCGCCGGCGCGGATGGCCTGTCCGCCGTACACCTTGACCCCACGGTGCTGCGGATTGCTGTCGCGCCCGTTGCGGGTGGAACCTTGTCCCTTTTTATGTGCCATAACGCGTCTCCAGTCTCTCGCCGCCCCGCGGGGCGGATACACACTCTTTCCACGAATCCAAGACAGGCAAGTGTAGCACCCGCCTGGGTCATTGTCAACTGCGTTTTCCAGGGGCGTCCGGGACGAATTCTCGCCTCGCCTGGACCGGCGTATGGCAGGCGGGGGAAGGCTCTGGTACAGTAGCCGGCGCGAGAGCGGCCGGGCGATTCCGGCCTCCTGGAAGGTCTATTTTGTCCTGGCGAAGTCGATCGTATTCGGTTCTGCCGGCCCTGAGCATCCGCCGCAGGGCCCTGCGCGGTGCGCTGCGCACGGTCACGGTGGCGTGGATGTTCGGCATGGTCTGGGCCTCCCTGGCCAGCGGCGCACACGTCAAGGTGTTCTGCCGCATGATCGGCTTCAACGACTTCGCCTTCGGCGTGATGGGGGCGATCCCGTTCCTGGCCACCTTCGGGCAGCTCTTCGCCGCCGTGCTCATCGAGCGCAGCGGGCTGCGGAAATACCAGTTCCTGCATACCGCGGTCATTCACCGCCTTTCGTGGCTGCTGCTGGCGGTCATCCCGCTGATTCTGCCCCTGCCGTCCACCTGGGCGGTGGTCTGGATGCTGGCGGTGCTGTCGATGAGCTGGTTCATGGCGGCCTTGTCCGCCCCGGCCTGGCTGACCTGGATGGGCGACCTGATCCCCCGGCGGATCCGCGGGCGGTTCCTGGCCAGCCGGGAGCGCCGCGCCCTGGCCGTCCAGGCGATCGTCGTGACCGTCGCGGGCCTGCTGCTGGACACCTTTTACAACCGCGCCCTGCCCGAGACGCCCGATGCCCAGGGAAGCGTCCTGACGCTCATCAGCCTCATCTTCGTCGTGGCGGCCGTCTTTGGCGCGGTGGACATCTTCCTGTTCATCCGCGTCCGTGAGGTCCTGCCGGCCCAGCCGCCCAAGTCCGTGCTGGAGTTCTCCGAGCCTCGCCCGCGCCTGTGGCGCCTGGGTCGCCTGGCCCACTGGTCGGGACGCTACGCCCGGGCCCTGGGGCGCCAGGTCCTGCTGGAACCGCTTCGAGACCGCGTCTTCCGTCGCTACGTCTTCTACGGGGCCATGCTGATGTTCTCGGCCACCGTGGGCAACTGGTACTTCTGGCTTCACGCGATGGAGGGCCTGGGCTTCTCGAAGCTGGGGGCGAACTTCCTGTTCATGGTGGTCGGGCCGGTCAGCGGCGTGGTGACCGCCCGCTTCTGGGGCAGGCTGATCGACCGCTACGGACGCCGCCCGGTCCTGATGCTGGCCACGATGGGGGCCGTCTGTTCCGTCATCCCGTGGCTGTTCACGTACCGCGAGATGCCCCTGCCCGGCTTCGTGACGTGGACGATCAACGCCCTGGCCGGCCTGGCCGGCCGGTTGACCGGGCACGAGGGCTGGGTGTGGATCGATCCCGCCGCCCCGGTCGGTTCGTACCTGGTCGCCGGCATCGGCTGCGTGATCGGCGGCTCGTCCTGGCTGGGCATCGGCCTGGCCCAGACGGGCATCATGCTGGCGTTCTCCGACAGCGGCGGCCGCAGCCGTTTCGTCGCTGCCTGCGCCGTCCTGATCAACGTGGGCGGCGTGCTGGGCGGGCTGGTCGGCGGGATGATCGCACAGTGGCTGATCTTCCTCCAGGATTCTCCGCTGGAGTGGGGGCCGCTGCGCTTCAATAACTGGCACGCCACGTTCATGGCCGCCATCCTCGCCCGCTTCATCGCCGTCTTCTGGTTGCGGGGCATGCCCGAGCCGGGTTCCGCCCCGGTGCTTAACGTCCTGCGCCAGGTCGGGGCCAATGTCTACAGCAACGCGGCCACACTCCTGCTTTACCCCCTGCGGGTCGTCGGCTGGAGGCCCAGTTACGCCAGACGCACCCCGCCGCCTTCGCCTGGGCCGCAACGCCCGGCAGAGGACGGGGGTCGAGACCCGAACAGCGAATGACGATGACCGAGTTGCCGAATTTCGCTGGACGGACCGGCCATCGCTCGCGGAGAATCCCGCCCATGAACATCTCGCCCTGTCGCGCGCGTTGGAAGTCGGCCATGACGGACCGGCAACGGTTCGCCGAGCAGATGCACTTTCGCCCCGTCGATCGCTGCTTCAACATGGAGTTCGGCTACTGGAAGGACAACTTCAAGCAGTGGCCGATCTTCCGCGACAACGGCATTACCAGCAATGATGAAGCCCACCAGTTCTTCAACTTCGATCGCATCGAGAAGCTGGAGGGCAACATCTGGATCTGGCCGCCCTTCGAGCCGCGCGAGGTAGAGCGGCGCGAGCGGACGCGGCTGATCCAGAACGCCGACGGCCTGCTGGCCGAGGTGCCCCTGGACGAACACGACACCGTGCCGCACTTTGTCCAGTCGCCCATCGCCGGGCCCGACGACTGGCGGCGGTTCAAGGCCGAGCGGCTGGACGCGGACCACCCCCAGCGGCGCGTGGACGTGGAGGCGATGCGGGCCCGGCACCCGGCCGACCGGGACTACCCACTGGGCGTCCACTGCGGGTCGATGATCGGCAAGGTCCGCGACCTGCTCACCTTCGAGGGCATTGCCTACGCCATCTACGACTTTCCCGACATGGTTGAGGACATGGTCGAAACAGCCTGCCAACTCGTCTTGAGTTTCCTGGACCAGGTCCTGGGGAAGATCGAGTTTGACTACGCCTCCGGCTGGGAGGACATCTGCTTCAATCTCGGCCCGATCGTCGGCGTGGACTTCTTCCGCCGCGTGGTCGTGCCGCGGTACAAGCGAATCCGCCGGCGCCTGGAGGAGCACGGCGTCGACGTCTGGTACACCGACTGCGACGGGGACGTGCGCCCGATCGTGCCGCACCTGCTGGAAGGCGGGGTCAACTGCGCCTTCCCGTGGGAGGTCAACGGCAGCGGGCATCCGGGCGCGGCGATCGAGAAGCACGGCCGAAACCTGCTCATGATGGGCGGCGTGGACAAGATGCAACTCGGGCGAGGCCAAGAGGCCATCAAGGCCTACCTGGAAAGCCTTGCCCCCTGGGTGGCGCGGGGCGGGTTCATTCCCTTCTGCGACCACCGCTGCCCGCCCAACGTGAAGGTCGAGGACTACCTGTATTACCTCGACCTGAAGGAAGAGATGTTCGGGATGGGGTAATTGCTGGTTGTTTGTTGTTGGGCATGGGAGCAGTGGGAGACAGGGGAGCTGCCGCATCCAGCCTGCAAAGTCAAAGCCCAGCCGCGGACCACCGACAACGAACAGCTAACAACCGACAACCAGGCAGAGATTCCCGGCGTCCTGGACGCGGAGGACGCGATCGCGCGCGGGGTCGATGCCGCCCTGTTCCAGCGCCTGTTCGGCGGACTCAGCTTTGGTCAGGCCGAGCACGGCTGCGTCGGCCTGGGCCAGACCCTTGCTGACGACGAAGGCGCGGACGCCGCGGCAGGCGGGGTCGGTGAGGTAGCGGAGACGGACCGACTTGTGATCGCCCAGGCGGTAGCCCTGGCGGGCGACGAGGTCGGCGGCCTGGCGCCAGGTGGGCGCCTCGCGGAGCAGGCGGACGAACGCGTCCTGCCCGATGCCGTCCTGGCAGGGGGCCTCCAGGACCATCACGCCGCCGTCGCGGACGGCCCACTCATTGTTCTTGATGGCCTTGTCGGCCTGGTAGAAGCTGCGTCCCAGTGGCCCGTCAGCCTGGACGATGACGGCGTCAACGTGTCGGTCGATGCGGCGGGTGAAGCACTCGCGGCAGAACGGTTCGAGTTCTCGCAGCGCGTCCAGGGGCCGCCCGCCCGCGGCGGCCAGCACGCGCGGACCCGCCTGGACGAGATTCACCGCCCCCACAGGGCGGAGCGCCTCCAGCGAGCGGATCATGCTCCGCACTCCCTCGTGGATGGGATTGCCGTCGAGGCGGCAGGGGCGGCAGTCGCTGGAGAGGGCGTGGGCGTGGTTGGACTCGATCTCGCTGTATGCGGCGCAGCCGATGGTCGCCGTCTTGTGTGCTCCGGTGAAGCCGGCGAAGTAGTGCGGCTCGACGCTGCCGACGGCCAGCAGGGCGGGCGCGTCGAGCAGCCAGGGATGGCCCCTCCAGCCGCGGGAGCCGACGGCGACCAGGTCGTCCGCCCGCGCGTCGTGCCACCGGACGGTCACGAGCGGCGCGGCTTCCCGCAGAGAGGCCTCGAAGCATTGGCGGGCGGCCTGATCGAAGCGGTGCGATCCACATGCCACCAGCACGCGCAGGGGCGGAGACCCCAATCGCTCGCACAGCAGACGGAGGACCGCAAGCGAGTCCGTATGACGCTGCGGGTCGTTCACCAGGACGGTCAGGCCCGCCGGCGGGAGTGGGCTCAGGCACGACAGGGCCCGGTCCACCGCCTGGTCCAGAGCGGGCTGGGGCGGGAGCCCGCCAGGCCGGCCGGGGGAGAAGGTTTCGATGGGCGTCGAGTTCATGGCTTGGGGTCCGGGACGACCGGCGGAGCGGGCGCCAGGGGCAGGGTGATGACGAATCGGGTGCCTCGCCCGATCTCGGACTCCACGCGGATCGTGCCCTCGTGCTCGCGGATGATGCGACGGGTGGTGGGCAGACCCAGGCCCGAGCCGCCCTTCTTCGTGGAAAAGTAGACTTCCCATATCCGCTCGATCACTTCGGGCGAAATGCCCGGCCCGGTGTCGATGACCTCGATGACGGCCTGGCCGCGAGAGGCCTGGACGCGAATGAGCAGTTCGCCCCCGTGGCCCGGGCCGGCCTGGCCGCCGTCCGGACGGGTCATGGCCTGAGTGGCGTTGATCATGAGATTGAGAAGGGCCTGCTTGATGAGGTTGGCGTCGACGCTGCAGTAGACGGGGGTGTCGCTGAGGGCGGTGCGGAGGACGACGTGCCCGGCCTGGGCCTGGGGGGCGAAGAAGTCCGCCAACTCGCCCACCAGCGCCCGCACGTCCTGGACGCTGAGCGACATTTCGTAGCGGCCCGCGTACCGCAGAAAGTCGTCCAGGATGGCCCGGAGGCGGTCGGCCTCGGCCTGCACGCTTCGCAGTCGGCGCAGGCAGCGGCCGTGGTCCTCGTCGTGGTATCGCTGGAGATCCTCGCTGAGCAGCTTGAGGTTCACGTTGATCGTGGACAGGGGGTTCTTGATCTCGTGGGCCAGCCCGCCGGCCAGCTTGCCCAATTCGACAAGATGGTCTCGGCCTTTGGCCCGGGCGGACAATCTCTTGGCGCTGGACCACACCCTCCGTGACGCCCATACAGCCACGGCAGCCCAAAGCGGGCCTGAGACCAGCACACCCAGAACAAAGCACCAGACGCCGTTCATGCGATCCCTCTGCCGGGCGGCATTGTACCATCCGGGCGCGGGTGGGGCCAAGGGACCGCCGGTCGCGATCGTCTTCGTTATGCGGTCGGCGCGTGCTGCTGGCCGCGATTGACGTTTCGGGCCTGGAAGCCCTTATCGCCCTTGATCAGCTCGTAGTCCACCGTCTCGCCGTCCTTGAGGGCGCGAAACCCGTCGCCGAGGATCGACGTGTAGTGGACAAACACGTCCTGTCCCTCGTCGCCAATAATGAACCCATAACCTTTTTTCGGGTCAAACCACTTGACCTTGCCGGTGGGCATTTGGCCACCTCCTCTCGGCCTGGTTCCGGCGGTGCTGTTGCCCTGCCCGCCGTCAGCCGTGCCCATTCGGGCATCAGAGGCACATCGTACATCACCACGCGCGCACACGGCGCGTGTCAGAATCGCTGTGCGATCCGGTGGAGGACAAATGTAAAGAACCACCCACTCCACAACGTGGATCGTGTCGTCCCGAACGCCCGCCGCGCCACATGGCGGCGGGCAGATCTGTCTTTTCAGATATGCAAGCAGTTCCGGTTACGACCCGGACTCCTGCTCTTTCTCCTCTCGCAGGACGGCTTTCCGCGAGAGCTTGACCCGCCCTTGGTCATCGATCGCAATGACCTTGACCTTCAGGGTATCACCTACACTAACAACATCGTTTACGTTTTTCACGAATTTTTCCGCTAATTCGCTCACGTGGCACAACCCGTCCTGCCCAGGCAGGATCTCGATGAAGGCCCCGAAGTCGCGAATGGAAACTACCTTGCCTGTATACATTTTGCCGACTTCGACTTCTTCCGTCAAGGCCCGAATTGCGTCGCGGGCGGCTTCGGCGCCGGTGCCGCCCACCGAGGCGATGTAAATCGTCCCGTCGTCCTCGATGTCGATGGTCGCGCCCGTCTCGTCCTGGATCTTGTTGATCATCTTGCCGCCCGGGCCGATCACCTTGCCGATCTTCTCCGGGTTGATCTTGATGGTGATCATTCGCGGGGCATACGGGCTCAACTCCTCGCTCGGCTTGCCGATCACCGCGCTCATCTGCGCCAGGATGACCTCGCGGGCGGCCTTGGCCCGCTGAAGCGTCTCTTCGATCTGCTGCTGGTTGATGCCCCGGGCCTTCATGTCCAACTGGATGCCCGTGATGCCCTCGGTCGTCCCGGCGACCTTGAAGTCCATGTCGCCGTGGAAGTCTTCCTCGCCGACGATGTCGGTCAGCAGGACGTAACGGCTGTCGTCATGCACCATGCCGATGCTGATGCCCGCGCAGGGGGCCTTGATCGGCACGCCCGCGTGCATCAGGGACAGCGACGCGCCGCAGACGGTGGCCATCGACGTCGAGCCGTTGGACTCCATGATGTCGCTGACCACGCGGATGGTGTAGGGGAAGCTGTCGGTCGGGGGCAGCAGGCCCTCGAGGCTCTTCTCGGCCAGGGCCCCGTGCCCGATGTCCCGCCGCCCCGGGCCGCGGATGGGCCGGATCTCGCCCACGCTGAAGGGCGGGAAGTTGTAGTGCAGCAGGAACTTCTTGGTGTACTCCTCCATCAGCCCGTCGATGATCTGTTCGTCGCGGGGCGTGCCCAGGGTCGTGGTGACCAGGGCCTGCGTTTCGCCGCGGCTGAACAGGGCCGATCCGTGGGTGCGAGGCAGGACGCCTACTTCGATGCCCAGCGGGCGGACCTGGTCGATCTTGCGCCCGTCGGGGCGGATGCCCTGAAGGATCAGCTCTCGCTGGATCTTGCCTTCGAGCTTGTACAGGGCGTACTTGACCTGGGCGGGCTGGTAGAGCGGCTCGGCCACCTCCTTGCCGCAGAGGGCCTCCACGGCTTCGGTGACGATGGCCTGGACCGCCTCGCCCCGCTCCGCCTTGCCGGGGATCTGCTTGGCCTCGCGGAGGCGGGCGCTGTACTTCTCGGCCATCAGGGCCTTCAGCTCTTCGGGGAAGGGTTTGGGCGTGTAATTCTTCTTGACCTCGCACTTGGAGGCCAGTTCCTGGATCAGTTCGATGATCTCCTGGTTGACCTGGTGGGCCAGGGCCAGGGCCTCGGCGGCGGTCTTCTCGTCGACTTCCTGGCCGCCCATCTCGATCATGTTCAGGGCGTCCTTGGACCCGGCGCCCAGCAGTTCCATGCGGCTCTCGGCGAGCTGCGTGTGGGTGGGGTTGACCACCAGCTTGTCGTCGATCAGCCCGATGCGGGTCGCGCCGATGGGGCCTTCGAAGGGGGCGGGGCTGATGGTCAGGGCGGCCGACGAGCCGATCAGGGCCAGCAGGTCCGGATCGTTCTCCTGGTCGGTGCTGAGGACCATGCACTGGATCTGGACCTCGTTCATGTAGTCGTCGGGGAAGAGGGGGCGGATCGGGCGATCGATGAGCCGGCAGGTGAGAATCTCCTTGGTGGAGGGCCTGCCCTCTCGCTTGAAGAACCCGCCGGGGATCTTGCCCGCGGCATACTGCCCCTCGCGATAGTCGACGTACAGGGGGAAGAAGTCAATCTCGCGGGTGGGGGGGGCGGCCAGCACGGTGGCCAGCACGACCGTCTCGCCATACTGGACCCAGACCGCGCCGTGGGATTGGTTGGCTACTCTGCCGGTCTCCAGCGAAAGCGTTCGGCCGGCGATTTCCTTCTCTACTCGTACCACTGTCATGTTCGTTGTCCTTACTGGTCCGCCCATGCGGACCTCTTGCCTGAACGATACTCTTCTTGGTTAATAAATGCGGTGTGGCGGGACGGAGCCGAGGGCTCAACGGTCCCGCGCGGCCATTGGCGCACAACAATGCCCCAACCGAGGGGCTGGTCGCTTGACAGACGAGAGGGTCGTCCGCGTGCCGCCATGGCAGGTTCGCTTCCTGCCGGCCCGCGCCGCTGGCACTGCCTGGGGCTGCGAGGCCGGCTGCCCGCTTACTTACGAAGCCCGAGCTTCTTGATGATCCCCTGGTACCGCTCGGGGGCCGTCTGCGCCAGGTACTTCAGCAGGCTGCTTCGCTTGCCCACCATTTTCAGCAGGCCCCGGCGGGAGGCATGGTCCTTCTTGTGGTCCTTGAGGTGTCCGGTCAGATGGTTGATCCGCCCGGTCAGGAGGGCGATCTGGACCTCCGCCGAACCGGTGTCACCTTCGTGCCGCTGATGCTCGTTTACAATCGCCTTCTTGTCAATCGTCGTTGTTGTCATGACTTCCAATACCTGCGACCCGTGGGCCCGCTGGGGCCCGCTTATCCATTCGCCCTATGCGATATACTCGTTTCCATGGCCGGGCAGTTCAGCCCAGCAGTTTCTTGACCGACTCCAACAGCTTCTCCATCCGAAAGGGCTTGTTGAGATAGATATCAACGCCCAGGCTCTCTGCGTACACCCGGTGCCGACTGCCCTGGTTGCCGGTGATCATGATGACCCGCGGCTTGTCGGACTTCTTCTTGCCCTTCTTGAGCTTCTCCATGACCAGGAACCCGCTCCGCTTGGGCAGCATCATGTCCAGCACCACCACGTCGGGCAGCTTCTCCTCCGCCCGCACCAGCGCCTCATTCCCGTCGCTCGCGGTGGCCACTTCCAGACCCAGGTCCTTCAACGCCGTATCCATGGCGGCCAGGATGTCCCGGTCGTCATCTACCAGCAGGACCCGCTTGGTCGCCTGCTCGGTCATGCCGTTCTCCTTGCGTTCTTCAAGAACGCGTTAGGCTTCGAATCGGGATATTGTATGGAAAGCCCCCCTTGGCGTCAACAAGGGAAGTAACATTCCCCGTGGAAAACCTCGGCCCCCGGGAGGCAAGCGCGGCGACGGCCTCCAGGAGTTCATCTGCCCGGAGAACCACTTGAGAACGGGGGCCGCCTGTCGGTCACGCGTTATTCCGGGTCCCGGACGACCCCCTGGCGCCCAAGAGGCTCCCTGGCGTCGCGGGCGTTGGCGTCTGGAAGGGCCTCCGGCGGCGGCGCATGGCAGAAGGCAGGCCTGTGCCCGCGGAGGGGGGAGAGGGGGCGGCCCTACAGGTTCAGGGCCAGCGGTTGGCGGAATCGCAGGGCCAACCCGCAGTTGTCGTCGCGGCCGTCCGTCACGCGGCGGAGGACGTCGGCCCGGGCGGCGACCACCTCGGGCAGCCTGTTGCGCCGGGGGACACAGAAGGAGACCGCGACCTTGGAGCCCATACCTTGGGCGGCCGAGGCCGGTACGCGGACGTACAGCCCGCCGTCGGACACGTTGCTGATGTCCGACGTGACCGGGAACTCCTGGTGGGGGGAAAACAGCGTCACCGGGCAGTCCAGCCTGTGGCGGGCGTGCTTGCGGTGTTCCTTACGCTTGCTCTTCATGGCACTCCCTTCCCGGACCGTCCCCCGCGGGACGGGCCGCGACAAATCCTTTTCTGCTGGCCCTATCGGCCGAAGAGGAAGGGGACTTTCGTAACGCAGAGTTTTTTTGCCTCGAGCGCCCGCCGGTCGCCGGGCGGCAAGAACCAGCCCCCTGGCGGGCTTTTCCCCTAGACGCAGTCGGCGCTGCGCTATAAGATAAACACAGTAGGTTTTCCGCTCGTGGATGGACCCTGTCTATTGGAAGGCTGCGACACCTGACACTTGTTCTACAGGAGGAACAAGAAATGACGACAATTCGATCCCTGTATGCCCTCGTTGCGGTCCTCGTCCTGTTCGTGTCGGTGCTGCCGGCGGACGGAGCGATGGTCTCGCTGTGGACTCTGAACGAAGCCGCCGGCACGACGACCGCCGCCAACAGCATCGCCACCGGCCCGGTCGGTTCGCTGTACAACGGTGCTGACTTCGTTGTCGACGCCGTGCGCGGCCAGGTGCTTCATTTCGACGGAAGCGATGACTACGCGACCGCGGGCAACATTCCGGCGCTGGCCGTCGGATCGGACTACACCTGGTCGTTCTGGTCCTCGTCGGCCCAGGGCCCCAACAACAACGTCATGTTCGGCAACCGCTACGACGGGGGCAGTTCCTGGTGCAAGTTCACCACCTCCAAGTTCGAGTACGTGCCCAACGGCTCGGCCCAGCACCTGGAGTATGACGACATCGCCGCCAACAGCGGATGGATGTACCATGTGGTGGTCAAGAGCGGCAATACCCTGACGTACTACCGGGACGGGCAACTCAAGGGCAGCAGGACGATCACCGCCGACATGCCCTCGCTGCCCCTGCGGTGGGGCGGCGACCCCACGACGGAGCGGTGGGGCGGCAACATGGACAACATCGCCCTCTTCGACCATCCCCTGACCGCCGCGGAAGTCAACTACGCGATGATCGGCAACTACAGCCGGTTCAGCGCGGTCAAGGCCACCTCTCTCCAGGACGACTTCTCCGCCGGGCTGGACAAGTGGGACGCCGTGACCAAGGGCCTGGAGAGCAACGCGGCTTCGGGCTACGACGCCCCCTCCGTCAGCGGCGGGCAGCTCACTCTCGGCGGCACGACCACGTCGCAGTACTGGCGAGGCTCGAGCGTGGCCGGCAAGGACCTCTTCGACGTTCCCGCCGGCGGCGAGTTGCGATTCGACGTGGACCGCGTCAGCCTGTCCGGCAGCGCGGGCGCCTCGGGCCTGCGCTCCAGCCTGTGGATGTACGCCGACGACGGCAACTACGTGCACTTCTCCCAGAACACCGAAGCCAGCCGAGGCTTCGGATACAACGCCAACAACAACAATCCCACCGGCGGCGGCGTGAACCTCGCCCGGGCCGACTACCTGGACAGCAACTACGGCAACCACAGCATGAGCATGGTGCACGACGGCTCGTACGTGAAGATGTACGTGGACGGGCGGTATCTCGGCTCGCAGGCGGCGACCTTCAGCTCCAACATCGCCATGATGCTCACCGGCCAGGCCCGGGCCACCGGCGAGACCGTACAGGCGGTATTCGACAACGCGTCGGCCTCCACTCGCACCTTCACGCACATGTACGACAACTTCAACTCCGGATCGATCGACCCGGCCAAGTGGACCGTCATCCGCAAGGGCCTGGAGCACGCGGGCGACTTCCCCGGCAACCTTGCCGCCAGCGTTCAGGACGGCGTGCTGACCATCAGCGGCAGCACCGGCAGCCAGTACTGGTACGGCGTGACGCTCCAGTCGGCCGTGCAGTTCCCGTCGGAAAACGGCGCCACCTTCACCGTGCAGCGCGAGGCCCTGAGCAAGAGCGGTTCGGCCGGGCGGTCCAGCGTGTGGATCTGGGCCGACGACAACAACTTCCTGCATTTCTCTGACAACTTCGGAGAGAACGGCTGGCAGTACAACTACGCCGACGGCACGCGGACCGGCGTCTCGGTGGGAAGCGGGATCAACATCCCCGCCTTTGACTCGATGGACGGCGACGACCTGTCGCACGAGATGACCGTCATGCTCCGCCGCGAGGGCGCCACGCTGTACATGGACATGTACCTCGACGACGTGCTGGGCGCCACCCGCCAGTTCGACAACTGGGGCGACCGCACCTTCTACTACATGCTCACCGGGCAGCCCCGCGCCAGCGGCGACAGCGTCTACGCCGCCTTCGACAACGTTGAGATCAACATCCCCGAGCCGCTCACGCTGGGCCTGCTGTCGCTGGCCGGCGCCGCCCTCGGCGGTTACGTTCGCCGGCGCAGGCGATGATCTCCGCGGGCGGATAGCCCGCGGGTGACGAGGTCCTGCGACGCGCCATGGAGCCGTCGAAAACTCACCGTGTCCGGTGCGCCGGCTCCGCGCGCATCAGCACGACAGGGCGAATTGCCTCCAGGGCCTGCCTTGCAGTAGAATCACCACTCGCGACGCCTGAACATTCCCAAGCAGACCTGCCGCCGTCACAGGAGACTGACATGAAGCGGACCACGCTGACCCGCCGGGAGGTGCTCACCGCCGCTGCCGGGGCGACGGCGGCGGTTTCGACTCCCGCTGCCGCCCAGTGGTCGCTGCCGAAAGACGATACGGTGCGGGATCGGTTGTGGTTGTTCGGCAGCCCCGCCGGCAGCACCGCGCCGCACACCAAGCGCCGCACCGTGATGACCCCGGCCGAGGGGGCCCTCTACCTGGGCGTGCCGAACGTCTACATGAACCAGGCCAATGCGGGGGCCGAGGCCAGCCTGGGGCGCTTCGAGCCGCCGTTCGAACCGTATGCCGTGGCCCTGCGCCCGTTCAAGCGCGTCCTGTGGGGCCTGGTCGGCTCGGGCGGCTTCACCTCCGCCGAGGAACGCAAGGAAGGGCTGGAACTGATTTGCAGGACCCCGAACTTCGTCGGGGCCCACCTGGACGACTTCTTCATCTCCAAGCCGGGCGACAAGCAGGCCGTGCTTGCGCTCGATGAACTGCGGGAGATTCGCCGGGCCCTCAAGGCCTCCGGCCGGCCGATGGGGCTGTACTCCACCTACTACACGACGCTGTTGAAACTCCCGCTGGGCGACTACCTCAAGCTGCTGGACGGCGTGACCTTCTGGACCTGGAAGCCGGAAGACCTCGCCCAGTTGCCCGCGAACGTGGAGAAGGTCAAGCAGGCCGCCCCGCACCTGAAGATCATCCTGGGCTGCTACATGGTGGACTTCACCCGCAAGGTCTCCATCCCCATTGCGGCGATGCGGAAGCAATGCGAGTTCGGCCTGGAGGCGTTGGGAAAGAAACAGCTCGAGGGGATGATGTTCCTCAGCAACGGCGTGATGGACGTCGGCTTCGAGGCGGTGGAGTGGACGCGCGAGTGGGTCCGGAAGGTCGGCGACACCCGGATCTGAGGCCGCGTCTCGCGGGTCGCTCTTAGCGTGCCCGCCGCGTCGCGGGGGCGATGCCGGCGTCTTGCGGCGCCCTGCCGGCCGTCCAGCGGATCACGCGGGCGACGAACGGTTCCAGTCCGGCCGTCTTCTCCGGGTGCGGGCTGAACAAGGCCACTCGCCCCTTCTGGTACGTCGCGGCGATCATGGCCGGCGTGTTCAGCATGACCCCCTCGGGGGCGTCATTCTCCCGCATCTCCTGGCGGAAGTAGCTCAGCACCGTATAGTCCTGAAGGTCGTCCCGCCCCCCCGGGCCCAGCAGCGGGCCGTTGGCGTAGTAGATCGGCAACTCGCCCTCCCGCCGGCCGAGAATCTCTCGGCCCGCCGGCGTCAGCTCGATCTTCACCGTCCCCTTGCCGCGCTTCCAGTGGCGGCTGTCGACGGTCTTGGCGTCGATGATCTTCAGGCCCCACTCGTAGCCGGAGGTGGCCAGGTACGCCCCCGCGCAGATGCCCAGGTACCCGCCGCCGCCGCGGACAAACCGTTCGACGGCCTCTCGACCGCCCTCGCCCAGCGCCTCCGCCGTTCCCTTGCCCGTCCCGCCGGGGAACACGACGGCGTCGAACTGCCTCAGCACGCCCGCGCGAATCGCCTCCGGGCTGACCAGGCGGGCCAGCACGCCCCGATCCGCCTGGAGCAGGCCCTCCAGCCGGACGGGCCCGGTGCTGCCCACGCCCCCGCCGCAGTAGACGGCCACGCGAAGCTCGCCTGGTTGGCGATCGGGCGGGGTGATCAGGTCGCGGTCGCAGTCGACCATCTCCAGGTCCTTCAGCAGGCAGTGGACCATGATCCGGTGCTGGCGGACCCTCCGGGCCAGCGGCTCTTTCAGGCACGTCTCCTGGATCATCGCCCGGATCCCGTTCACCTCCCAGGCCGCCCGGGCCAGCGAGCCCACCGCCGGGTTGATCATGGGCACCAGCTCGTGGTCCGCCTCGTCGATGGTCTTGTTCACCGCCTCCAGCATCCGCTCGCTGACGGCCAGCACGTCCTTGTGCCGCGTGCGGATGAGCCCCGCGCCGGTCGACTTCTTGTTGATCTTGTGGAAGTCGAACCCCTCGTGCAGGTCGACCAGCCAGTCGGGCTTGCGGCTGAGCACCAGTTGCCACATCGCCTCGGCGAGGGCGTTGAGGGGTTTGTCGGGGCCGCCCTTGCATGGGAAATCGCGGTTGAGGTTGGCCGACTCCTTGGGCTCGTCGGGGATGTTGCGGCTCTTGGCGGCCAGGCCCGGCACGTTCGCCCGCGGCAGGACGATCAACCGCCCCTTGCGGATGGGCCAGTGGCGGATCTGCTCAGCCGCCCTCATGCCGGCCGGTTCGTCCCCGTGCACCCCGCCGGTCACCATCACGAGCGGCCCGGGCTTGCCCGATTCGACCACGTAGTACGAGGTCTCGAACCGCGTGCCCTTGCAGAGCACGCCCGCGGGCTGATCCGCCGCCCAGGCCGGAACGACCGACAGCACGAGAATCGCGGCCAGGAGGAAGCGGCAACGGGAGAGGTGCGTCTTCGGCCGTCCGTACACATGTGCCATTCGCAGTCTCCTTGCTTCCGCGGGCAGATGTTCCTTGCCCTCGCAACCAGCCTGCCGGCTGCGGGCTGCCGGCTAGAACCGCCACGGGCTGCGCAGCGGGCGGGTGAGCATCCGGTTGGCCTCGTCGTCGTTGGCGAACCGCTCGGCCTGCGGGTCCCAGCGGAGCTTTCGCCCGGTCAGGATGGCGATGTGCCCGAGGTGGCAGAGGCTGTTGGTGCGGTGGCCGATCTCCGCGTCGGCCAGCGTCTGCCCGCGGGTCTGGATCGCCTGGACGAAGTCGGTCTTCTCCGGCATGAGCGGCAAGTGCAGCTCGTGGGAGCCGATCGTTTCCTTCAGCAGGCTCCTGGGGTGGGCGTCGGCCAGGCCCTTGCCGTAGTCGGCCTGGATGAATCCTTCGGTGCCCTCGAAGCGGACGTGGGGATGCGAGATGGAGTACTCCATCTCCACGCCGTCGGCGAACCGGTAGCGGACGTCGAAGCCGATCAGCACGTTCCACAACCCGCCCTCGGTGGGCCACTGGCCCGTGCCCTCGACCTCCACCGGCCCGGTCCGGTCCGTGCCGTGGCCCCACTGGGCGATGTCGTTCAGGTGCGTGCCCCAGTTGCAGATCATCCCGTCGCAGTAGTCGCGGACGCGCATCCAGCCGGGCCGGCCGTACCCGTGGCGAGGGTGGACGCGGTTGAGCGTGTAGGGGGCCACCGGGGCCGGGCCCAGCCACAGGTCGTAGTTCAGCTCCTCGGGCACGGGCATGATCGGTTGGGGCTGGCAGCCGATGTCGCCGCGGGGCACGCCCGTCCGAATCCGCACCAGCTTGCCGATCCGCCCGTTGCGGACCAGCTCGCAGGCGCGGTGGAAGTACCACTGCGAGCGGAACTCGCTGTCGGTGCGAAAGACCCGCCCCTGCTGCTTGACCGTGTCGGCCAGCAGCCGGCCTTCGGCGATGCTCAGGGTGAGCGGCTTCTCGCAGCAGACGTCCTTGCCCGCCCGCACCGCGTCCAGGGCCTGCACCACGTGCCAGTGGTCAGGCGTGGAGATCATGACCGCGTCGATGTCGCCGCGCGCCAGCAACTCGCGATAGTCGCCCAGGCCCGCGCAAGACTTGCCCGAGCCGCCCGACTTGGCGTAGTGGCTGTCCACCTGTTTGACCGCGTTGTCGAGGCGCCACCGGTCCACGTCGTTCACCGCCAGCACCTGAGTCTGGGGATTGTTCAGGAAGAAGGGAATGTTGGCATAGGTGGCCTGGCGGCCCATGCCGATCATCCCGATGGTGATCCGCTCGCTGGGCGCGGGCTTGCCGCCCCGCCCAGCCCCCAGCGCGCTTGCCGGCACGACCAGCGGCGCCGCAACGGCGGCCGCGGCGCCCGCCGCCTGAGCCAAGAATTCCCGCCGCCGCATTCCATCCGCTTTCCTGCGCTTCGTCATCATCGTTTCCTTCCGCGTGGCATGGGCGCCTCGCCCATGCGCCTGCCCTGCCTACCGGCAGGCAGGCTGCCGGCAGGCAGATCGCAGGGCCGTCCCGGCCCTGCCCCACGGGCGGGACGCCCGTGGGACGCACGGGCAAGATGCCCGTGCCACGATCTTGCGCCGCAGTGCCAATTGCCAATTACGAATCCACGAATTCACGAATCAACGGATTTCCGCGAACTTCACGCACACCGGCGCACCCACCGTCGCCGTTGCGCCCGTCGCCGTCAACTTGCCCGTCGCCGCGTCAATGCGGAACAGCACCAGGTTGTTCGTGCCCTGGTTGGCCGCCAGCAGATAGCGCCCCGTCGGGTCGATGCCGAAGTTCCGCGGCGTCTTGCCCTGCGTCGGTTCGTGCCCGATGGCCGTCAGTTTCCCGCTGCCCCGGTCCACGGCGAAAACCGCGATGCTGTCATGCCCGCGGTTGGAGCCGTACACGAACCGTCCCGACGGATGCACCTGCACCTCGGCGGTGCTGTTGTTGCCGCTGAAGCCTTCGGGCAGCGTGGTGATCGTCTGAATCTCGTCCAACCGCCCGGCGGCGGGGTCGTACGAGAACGCCGTGATCGTGCTGCTGAGTTCGTTGATGACGTACGCGAACTTGCCGTCCGGGCTGAACGCGAAGTGCCTGGGCCCGGACCCGGGAGCGACCTGGCCGGCGGGCGGGTCGTTGGGCGCCAGCGTGCCGGCGGCCGGGTCGAAGCGGTAGATCAGCACCTTGTCCAGGCCCAGGTCGGCGGCGAAGGCGAATCGTCCGGCCGCGTCGAGGTTGATCGAGTGCGCATGGGGCCCGGCCTGGCGGCGCGGGTTGGCGCCCTTGCCTTCATGCTGTATGACGCAGGTGGGGGCCTTGAGCTTGCCGTCGTCCGCGAGGGGGATGACGCAGACGCTTCCGCCGGAGTAGTTGGCGGCCAGCACGTTGCGCCCCTCGCGGTCGACGCTCACGTGGCAAGGCCCCGGGCCGCCCGAGGGCTGCTGGTTCAGCAGCGTCAGCTTGCCCGACGCTTCGATCGCGAACGCGCTGATCGCCCCGGTCTTCTTGCCGCCGAAGTCGCCGATCTCGCCCACCGCGTACAGGAACCGCCCCGTGGGGTGCAGGGCCAGGAACGTCGGGTTGCGCGTCTCGGCCACCAGTTCCGGATCGCCCAGCGTGCCCTTGTCCAGGTCCAGGCGGAGCATGTAGATGCCCTTGCTCTCTTTGCCGCTGTAGGTGCCCACGTAGACCCGCAGGGCCGACGGCGGCTCGGCGCCGCAGGGGCTGGACAGGAGCCACGCCAGGGCCAGGACCAGAACAGTCATCAGACGAACCACGCGATTGCCAGTTGCCATAGTGTCCTCATCATGGTGGGAGGTACGCGAGCCATGGGAGATGCGCGGTGCCGCTTCCTGTTGCTCCCAGTGCTCACAAGGCGCCCATTGTCATAGCCGACCAACGACGGACTACTCCATCAGCAGGCTCACGTCGGCGGAGTGAACCGCCAGGCGCACGTCCTGGCCGCTGGGCAGGCTGCCCAGGTGGCCGGCCAGCATCAGCGCCTTCCAGTGAGTGGAACTGCCCAGCTTCAGCACGTATTGCCGCATCTCGCCCAGGTACGTGCTGGAGTCCACCTTCGCCGCCAGCACGTTCGACTTCTCGCGGTCCGGGGTGGGCCCGCCGGCGGCCAGCACCTGCACCCGCTCGGGCCTCATGCAGCACGTCACGGCCGAGCCGCGCCCCGCCTGCACGACCGCTGCCGTCGGGTCGGCCAGCAACGTACCGACGGGCGTCTCGACCTTGACCAGCCCGCTGTCGGACAGGCCCACGACCTTGCCGCTGACGAAGTTCGCCTCGCCCAGGAAGTCGGCCACGAACCGGTTGGCCGGGCGGTTGTAGATCTCCTCCGGCGGCCCGACCTGGACGATCCGCCCCTCGTTCATCACGGCGACCCGGTCAGCCATCGACAGGGCTTCCTTCTGGTCGTGCGTCACGTAGACGGCCGTCACGCCCGTCTCTTTGACCAGGCGGCGCAGCTCGCCCCGCATGTGGAGGCGCAGGCGGGCGTCCAGGTTGCTGAGGGGCTCATCCAGCAGCAGACACTCGCCCTCGGCCGCCAGCGCCCGCGCCAACGCCACCCGCTGCTGCTGCCCGCCCGAGAGCTGGTTGGGCTTCCGCGAGCCGTAGTCCTCCATCTGCACGCGGACCAGGTTGGCCTGGGCGATCTCGCGCCGGCGTATGCGGTCGCGGCCCTGCATCTTCGGGCCGAATTCCACATTCTGCCTAACCGTCATGTGAGGCCAGAGGGCGTAGCTCTGGAACACCATCGCCGTCTTTCGCTTCTCCACGCTCAACTCGGTGACGTCGTGCTGCCCCAGCAGCACTCGCCCGGTGTCCGGCTCGATCAGGCCCGCGATGATCCGCAGCAGCGTCGTCTTGCCGCACCCGCTGGGCCCCAGCAGGAAGAAGAACTCGCCCGAGGCGATCGACAGGCTCACCTCGTCGACGGCCCGGACGAGCGACCCGGCGCTCGCGTAGACCTTCGTGATGTTATCCAGCCGTATGTCAGTCATAGAATCCTGCCACCATCGTTTTTCGATTGTCGACTGTCGATTTTCGATTGGAACACACGCCTTCGGACGCCATGACCCAATCGCAAATCGCAGATCGCAAATCGACAATCTCGGTCATGCTCTGAATATCGCTCCCAGTCTCTTGCCCATCAGCAGGCTGGCCAGGCCCAGCATCCCGCCCAGAAAGAGCATCGAGTACACGCCCAGGGCCGAGGCCAGGTTGGCCGCGTCCGCGTTGCCCGAGGTGGCCTGCGTGTAGATCTCCTTGGTGATGGGGTAGTACTTCTGCACCTGGGCCAGGATCAGCGAATCGCTCACCTCCAGCATGGCGAAGGCGAACGTGAGGACGCCCGCGGCCACCACGTTGGCGGCCACCAGGGGCAGGGTGATCCGCAGGGCCGTCCGGGCCCGCCCGGCCCCCAGGTTGCGCGCCGCCTCCTCCAGCGACACCGACACCTGCTGCAGCCCCGCCGACACCCCGCGCACGACGAAGGGCAGGCGCCGGATCGCGTAGGCGGCTACCAGGATCACGAACGGGTTGGCCCGCGGGCCGATCGCCTCCAGCGGGCCCGCCGCCGTCAATGCCACCAGCCCCGACGCCAGGATCAGGCCCGGCACGGCCAGCGGAAGCATGGTCATCGTGTCCAGCAGGTTTCGGCCCAGCACCCGGCTGCGGACGATCAACCACGCGGCCGCACAACCCACCGCCAGGTCGATCGCCGTCGACACGCTGGAGTACTGGAGGCTGTTGAACACCGAACGGACCGTCTGCTCCCGCTCGAAGACGAACCGCAGGTGGCGCCACGTGTACTCGCTGGGCACGATGGTGTTCACCCACTTGGCCGAGACGGCCGTCAGCACCACGCCCACGTGGGGCAGCAGGGCGGCCACGATGACCGCGCCATGCAGCAGCCAGGCGCCGGCAGCCGACCAGCCGTGCAGGCGGTGCGGCTCCTGCGCGATCGACGCCTTGGTGGACTGCCCCTCGGCCGACCGGCCGAACAGGAACTTGCCCGCCACGTACAAGGAGGCCGACACCAGCAGCATCAGGAAGACCAGGCTGAAGACGTCCGGCGTGGTCTCGGACTTGGCCAACTCCTTGAAGATGGTCACGGGCACCACGTCGTTGTATCCCATGATGAGGGGGGTGCCCACGTCGGTGAAGGACCAGATGAAGATGATGGTCGCCCCGGCGAACAGGCCTGGTCGCATGAGCGGCAACGTGATGCGAACGAACGTGGCCAGCGGCCCGGCGCCGAGGTTGCGGGCGGCTTGGGCGTAGGCGGGGTCGATGTTCGCCAGCGCCGCCGACGCGTTGAGATACAGGATGGGGAACAGGTGCAGCGACTGAAGAACGACCACCCCGGCGAAGCCCGCGCCCAGCCAGTCCGGGGGGAGCGAGCGCCCGAAGTCGAGAACCCCCACGCTTGCCAGCAGCAGGTTGAGCGAGCCGAACTGCCCGAACAGGTGTCGCATGGCCAGCGCCCCGACGAACGGCGGCAGGATCAGGGGCAACAGCAGCAGCAGGCCCAGCAGCCCCTGGCCCGGGAAGCGGCAGCGGGCCCGCAGGATCGCCAGCGGCAGGGCGATCGCCAGCGAGACCAGCGTGGTCGCGCTGGCCAGGGCCAGCCCGTTGAGCAACTGCTCCAGGTACAGCGGACTGCCCAGGGCCTGCTTGAACCAGTACGTGGTGAACTGGCCGTTCTCCACGAAGCCGCTGGAGATCGCCAGGGCCACCGGGACGATCAGCAGGAGCGCCACGAAGGCCAGCACGCCCGCCTCGCCCGCCAGGGCGGTCGTCCCGGCGGAGTGCCCGCCCAGGCGCGCCAGCCGCAGCAGGGCGTTCTCACGCCGTGCCTGGTCCGCCGGGCTCATCGCGCCACCTCCGCGAACACGCCCCGGAAATACTCCCGCCACCCCGTGCTGACCCGGTGCACGGCGCGGAGGTCGCGCCGGTAGGCCGGCGCCAGGTGGATCCGCTTCTCCGCGTCGGTCATCTCCCGTCCGCGGGCGGCGCGGAAGGCGGCGGCGATCTGCTCGGCCCGCCGGTGGTCCAGCACGCGGAACTGGCGAGGCAGGGCGTTCATCTCCTCCAGCGTGTCCACGTTGTCCGGCAGGCGGGTGAACATCGCCCGGCGGGCAAGGTATTCCGCGCGCCGCGCCGGGTCGCCCTCCAGCTCGTTCAGTCGTCGCCGGGCCGCCCGCATGAGATCGGTATTGTCCACGGCGGCCGCCGTCACCAGCATCCGCAGCACCTCGAAGTGAATGCGGGCCATCTCCGCGCTCACCTGCATGGTCCGGCCGGAGCGGTAGAAGTTGACGGTCTGCGGGATGAGTCTGCCGGCGTACGCCTCGAAGACGTCGCGGCGGATGGGCAGGCGCCCCAGCACGCTGCGGGCCGGGCCGTCGGCGTCTCCCACGGGCAGGGCCCAGATGGCCTGGGCCCGGCGCGACAACACGAACTCGACAAACCGCCGGGCGATCTCGCCGTGGGGCGGGTTGCGCAGGATCCCGATCGGGTCGGGCGTGAACGGGGTCTGCCCGGCCGGGCTGACGTACTCCAACTCCGCCGGGGCCTCGACCTCCCGCATCATGCCGTAGAAGTCGATCGAGGCCGCGATCAGCGCGTCGCCCAGGGCCGGGGCGTTCACCGCCTGGCCCGCGGAGTCGCTGATCCGCTTGGCGTTGGAAAGCACCGTCATCAGCCTGTCCCAGCCGGCCTGCCAGTCGTCGGCCGACGCGACGATCAGCCGGTACACGTTGGCCACCGAACTGGACTGGGACGGGTCGGCCAGCACCAGCAGGTCCGTGAAGCGGCTGTCGCCCAGGTCGTTCCACTTCTGCGGCGGCGGGCCCAGGTTGCACCGCCGGATCATCCCCGCGTTGTGGAGAAACCCGAACCCGCTGACGGCCGTTCCGATCCACCGCAAGTGGGGGTCGCGAAAGGCCACGCCCGCGTGCTCGGCCGGGATCTGCTCGAGGATGTCCGCCGGCAGGGTCATGGGTTCGAGCAGCCCCTGTTCGTGGCGGATGGTGGGGCGGACGAGATTATGGAACGTGAAATCCCCGCCGCCCCAGATGACGTCGATGCGGCTGGTGTCGTGCTGGCGATAGACGTTGTGGAGGTATCGCTCGATGCTGCTGCCGCCGCCGCCCACGTCCACCCATTCCACCTCGACCCGCTCGCCGTAGGCGAGGGCGTGGTGGCGCTTGAAGGCCCACTCGAACTCGTTCTGGATGTTCTCGTTGTGCGGGGTGATGACCGCCAGCTTGACTTTGGGCAGGTCGCGCGTGGGCCGGCCCCATCGGCGGATGACGGCCTGGTCGGCCTGGTCGTGGCGGCTTTCGTCGACGCCGTCCCGGCGGCAACCGGACGCCGCCGACAACCCGACCAGCAGCAGGACCGCCCAGGATGTTCGCCGCCGCGCCTTCATCGCGCCTCCAGTAAACCCGCTGGCGGGTCCGGATGCAACGGCCTGGGCGCCCCGCGAACCCGCGGACGCGATTGCCTTGCGGACGATGCGCGGGTATGATCTGGTGCGAACGCGAGCGCGTTCGAGAACATCCCGAAAGGAGACTGTCCATGTTCAAGACTCTGTGCAGCCTGTTGATCGCGGCGGCCCTGGTGCTGGGTGGATGTCTGGAGATCAAGACCGTGCTGGTGGTCCAGAAGGACGGCAGCGGCACGATCGAACAGACGATGTACATGCCCGCCGAGAAGAGCGCCGACGCCAAGCCCAAGTTCGACCGCGACAAGGCCCAGGCCGCGGCCGCCGGCATGGGCGCGGGCGTCGTGCTCAAGTCCTTCGAGCCGCTGCCGGACAAGGACGGGCGGGTCGGCTTCAAGATGGTCTACGCGGTCCCGGACGTGTCGGCGCTGACGTTCACGCTGATGCCGTCGATGGGAAAGCAGGACGAGAAGGACCAAGTCAAGATCGCCTTCTCCAAGTCCCCCAAGCCCAGACTCATGATCACCATGCCCCCGTTGGGCAAGGACGAGGACAAGCCCGCCAAGGTCCGCACGCCGGAGCAGAAGGAGCAGTCGCTGAAGATGCTCCAGGCGATCGGCAAGAACATGCACCTCCAGTTCATCATCAAGCCGGCCGGCACGATCGCCAAGACCGACGCGACCTACGTGAGCCAGGCCAAGGACGCCGTGACCCTGCTGAACTACAACCTGAACGCGGTCGTCCAGGACGCGGCGCTGCTCAAGAAGTTCGCGGACCTGGAAGACAAGTTCGCCAAGGACACCGACCGCATCAAGGCCGCCCGCGAGGACGCGGAACTGGGCAAGTACGTCCAGGTGGAACCGAAGAAGACCGTCGAGATCGTCTTCGAGTAGGCGTGCGGTCCTCGCTCAGCGCGGAGGCTCAGCCGCCCAGGCCGCGACTTCGCCCGCGCCGGTCGAAAGCCCGCCCAGCAAGCCGATCCGCCCGGTCGGCCCCTGGGGCAGCGACCAGCACTGCATCAGGTGGTCGTCGAGGTAGAAC
Organism: Planctomycetota bacterium; assembly: GCA_022705325.1. GTDB lineage: Bacteria > Planctomycetota > Phycisphaerae > SM23-33 > SM23-33 > MWDR01. Next base: position 164,552 of record JAKJER010000007.1, read on the forward strand.
TCCAGGAGACTCCGCTTGAGCAGCAGGCGGAAGCGCGCCCGCCCGGTCAGGGAGAACTGGCGGTCCACGCGGTCGGTGGCTGCGAAGGCTGAGCCGTCGCCTTTCACCTTGCCGATCTCCGTCACGGCATTCGCCAGCACCCGGATCGCCATCCCCGCGTCCGGGGCGGTCTGGATGAACAGCCCGGGCGGCTGGGCATCGCCCGCGGCCGGCAGTTCGACGGTCCCCTCCAGCACGAGTCCGTGCGAGAGGTCGAAGCCGTCCGCGAACATTCGCACGGGAGGCGTCTGGCCTTGCGTGGCCGGCGGGGCGTCGAGGGCGGCCCGGAGCGGATGGCGCTTGAGCGCCTCGTTGCCCGCCCACCACTTCAGGCGGAGCGTGCCCTCGCCGTCCACGACGGCCTGCTTGAGCGGGGCGAACAACACGCCCTCGCGCGATATGGAGTGGTGGTTGACCAGCAGGGCCCGCGGCGTGGGGAAGAAGCGGGAGAAGTACGTCTGCCCGGCCAGCAGGCGGAAGTTCTTGCGGGCCGGACGGAACGGGCCCTCGGGCCGCTCGGCCCACAGGGTGACCATCGCTCCCCTCGTCCCGAGCATCATGTAGTACTTGTCGCCGATCTTCTCGACCGCCCCGCACTCGCCGTGCGGCGCACCGTCCACGAACGCAGGCGGCGCCAGGGCCTCCCACCGTACGCCATCCAGCGATTGGCCGAAGCCCACGCCCGGACCGCTCTTGGGGTCGGCGGTCCAGTACGCGTAGAGCCCGCCGCCCGGGCGCGGAATGGTGTAGATGCAGTCCCATCTGCCTTTGGGCTTGTACCAGCGGTCATCCTGCTTGAACTCGAATTCGTTGCCCAGCCGCTTCCAGTGCCGCAGGTCGGAAGACTCGGCGAAGAAGATAGTCTGGCGGTCTCCGCGCCACTCGGAGAAGTTCAGGAAGTACTTGCCGTCCTTGTCGTGGCGGGGCGACTTCCACGTCGAGCCCGTGCCCAGCCACTTCACGCCCTCGGCCCGGCGCAGCACGATCCCCAGGTCTTCCCACGTGGCGCCGTCGCGGGAGCGGGCCATCGAGATGCCGTTCCACTTCCCGCCCGGCCCGGCCAGGATGAACAGGTAGTACGTGCCTTCGTGGTAGTACAACCAGGTGTCCCACTGCCCGCCCAGGCCGCGGCCCTGGAAGAACATGCTTTGCGGACGCGGCGGGGGGCGGATGACGGCGTAGGCCGTCTGGCCGTCCAGATGGAGTTGCCCGTCGGCGATCCGGGCCCGCCCGCGCAGCTCGCCGGGCGGGAAATTCCGCATCGAGTCGCCCAGCGAGCCATCCTCAAACGTCCACTGGCCCAGCGGGGCCGGGTCGGAAGGGGCGTTGGGCTTCAAGGCGGCGATCGCCTTGGCCTCCAATGCGCGGTCGTAGACACGAGCCTCTTCGAGACGACCTTTGAGGAATCCGATTTCGCCGCCCGTGCCCACATAGCGGAGCCCCAGCAGCACCCAGGCGTCGTCGTCAAACGATTGCGGTCCCTGGATGCGGTAGGCCGCGTACGGCCTGCCGTTGCGGTACAGCGTTACTTCCGAGCCGCGGTATACGGCGGCGATCTGAATCAGCTCGTCCGGCCGGGCGGTCTCTGCCTGCCAGGCGGACTGGTCGCGCGGTGTGCGGCGGAAGAAGTCGCTGCCGGCCATCCACCGTTGCGGGTGGACCTCGGCGAAGACCAGGGCGTCGAACCGCTCCTGGGCGTCGATCAGCGTGAGGGCGCTGCCGGCCCGCTGGGCTGTGTCGTCCAGGTAGACCCAGGCGACGAGGGTCTTGTCGGTGAGGTGGAAGCTGCGGCCGGTCGGCTGGGACGCGACCGGCTGGGCCGGCGAAGACGCGATGGCAAGCGACAGGCTTGCAGATGCTATCGCCAGGATGCGGGCCGGTCCGTTCATCCGCGTTCTCCGTGAAGGGGCAGCGTGCCGCTTAGTTGAACGGGGGAGCGCGGCGGAGATTCGGAGTTTCGGACTTCAGCCCGGCGGCGGCAGTGGGTAGGATAGGGCCGGCGGCAGCCCCGGCCGCCGGACGAGGACAGGCATGACGGACGCGACGGGCTGGACATTGGCGGCGGCGCTGGTGGCGGTGATGGCCGGCATCGTGGTCTGCACGGCGCGGTGGCGGGTGCATCCGTTCCTGGTGCTGATCGGGGCGAGCCTGACATTCGGTGTGGCGGGCCTGGTGATCGCCGGCCGGCCCGTGCTGCTGGACGCGAAGGGCGAAACCGGGGTGGTGGAGGGGCTGCTGACGATCATCGGCAAGGGCTTCGGCGGGACGCTGGCGTCCATCGGCATCGTCATCCTGTTCGGCACGATCATCGGCTACGTGCTGGAGAAGACCGGCGCCGCCTGGGTGATGGCCGAGACGATCCTCCGCGCGGTGGGGCGGCGCCGGGCGCCGCTGGCGATGGGCCTGGCCGGGCTGGTCATCGGCGTCCCGGTCTTCTGCGACTCGGGCTTCATCGTGCTGTCGGCGTTGAACCGGGCGCTGGCCGTGGACGCGGGTCTTCCGCTGGCGGGGATGTCCACCTCGCTGTCGATGGGGCTGTACTCGACTCACGTGATGGTGCCTCCCACGCCGGGTCCGCTGGCCGCAGCGGGCAATCTCGGGGCCGACATCGGCCTGGTGATGCTGCTGGGCCTGGCCGTTGCCGTGCCGGCCGCGCTGGCCGGCGTGCTGTACGCCCAGTGGATCGTGCCGCGCCTGGTGAGGCCGGCGGCGCCGGCTGCGAAGCCGGGCGAGACGCCTGCGCCGGGGACCGCCCCGGCCGGGTTGCTGCCCTCGCCCCTGCGGGCGTTCCTGCCGATCCTCGTGCCGGTCGTCCTGATCGCGTTGGGCTCGGTGGCGGCTTTGCCTGCCCGCCCGCTGGGGCAGGGATGGTGGACGCAGACGCTGGTCTTCGCGGGCCACCCGGTGGCGGCGCTGGCGGTGGGCATGGTGCTGGCCTTCGGGTGCGTCTCCAAGTGGAGCAGCGACATTCTCGACGGCTGGGTCGCGTCCGCGGTGCGGGATGCGGCCGTCATCCTGGTGATCACCGCCGCGGGCGGTTCGCTCGGCGCGGTCATTCGCGCGACCGGCCTGGGCGACTTCCTGGGCGAGGCCCTGGCCAGGTGGCATCTGGGCCTGCTCCTGCCGTTCCTGCTGGCCGCTACCATCAAGACGGCCCAGGGCTCGTCGACGGTGGCGATCGTGACGGCTTCGGGCATCCTGGCCCCACTGCTGGGGCCGATGGGGTGGACCGCCCCGGCCGCCCGCGCGCTGGCGGTGCTGGCGGTGGGGGCGGGCGCGATGGTCGTCAGTCACGCCAACGATTCGTACTTCTGGGTGGTCAGCCAGTTCTCCGACATGGACGTTCCGACGGCCTACAAGACGCAGACGGTCGGCTCGCTGGTCAGCGGGCTGGCGGCGCTGACGGCGATTCTGACGCTGTCGGCGTGGTTGCTGTAGACGGCAGCAGGAAGGACTTTCGATGAGGCGGATCAAGCTGGTCGTGGCGGTTCTGCTGGCGGCGCTTGCGGCGTCGCCGGGGCGGTCAGTCGCCGCCGACAAGCCAGACATCGTGATCATCATGGTTGACGACATGGGCTTCTCGGACGTCGGTTGTTACGGGTCCGAGATCGACACCCCGCACCTGGATCGCCTGGCCGCGGGCGGGCTGCGGTTCACGCAGTTCTACAACACCGGGCGATGCTGCCCGACGCGGGCGGCTTTGCTGACCGGGCTCTATCCGCACCAGGCCGGCATGGGCCACATGACAGACGACTTCGGCTCGCCCGCCTACCAGGGCCACCTGAGCGACCGGTGCGTCACCATCGCGCAGGCCCTCAAGCCGGCCGGCTACTTCACCGCCGTCAGCGGCAAGTGGCACGTGGGCTCGGCACAGGAGCACTGGCCCCGGCGGCGCGGGTTCGACCGCTTCTACGGCATCCCCGAGGGCGGCGGGCACCACTACCGCATGTTGCCGGGCCGCCACCTGGTGATCGACGACGAGGCGATCGACGTGCCGCGGGGCTGGTACTCGACGACGGCCTTCACCGACTACGCCCTGACGTTCCTGGACGAGGGGGCCAAGTCGGGCAAGCCGATCTTCCTGTACGTGCCCTACACCGCCCCGCACTGGCCGCTCCAGGCGCCGGCGGAGGCGATCGCCCGCTACCGGGGCAAGTACCAGGCCGGCTGGCAGGCGGTGCGGGCGGCGCGGTTCGAGCGTCAGACGGCAATGGGGCTGCTGCCGGGAACGAAGCTCTCGCCGCTGGACCCGCAGACGCCCGACTGGGCCAGCCTGAAGAACGCCGACGAGATGGACCTGCGGATGGCGACGCACGCGGCCATGGTCAGCCTGGTCGACCAGGGCGTCGGGCGGATCGTCGAGAAGCTGCGCCAACTCGGGCGGCTCGACAACACGCTGATCCTGTTCCTGTCGGACAACGGGGCCAGCGCCGAGAGCGGCCCCACCGGGTTCGCGAACGCCAAGCGGGGCGACCCCAAGGCCAGGACCGGCACGCCGGACTCGTACGTGAGCTTCGGCGTGGCCGGGGCCAACGCCTGCGACACGCCCTTCCGCAAGTACAAGATGTTCTCGCACGAAGGGGGCATCGCCACGCCGCTGATCGCCCACTGGCCCGCGGGCATCGGCGCGCCGCTGCGGGGAACATTCGCGCGGACGCCGGGTCACGTGGTGGACCTGATGCCGACGTGCCTGGCCCTGGCGGGGGCGGAGTACCCCAAACAGCACGACGGGCGGGAGGTCGCGCCGGCGGCGGGGCGGAGCCTCGTGCCCGCCCTGCACGCCCAGGCGATGGACCGGCCCGAGGGCCTGTTCTGGGAGCACCAGGGCAACGCCGCCGTCCGCCTGGGCGACTGGAAGCTCGTACGCCTGCACGGCAAGCCGTGGGAACTCTACGACCTGTCGAGCGATCGCACGGAACTGAACGACTTGGCGAAAGAACAAGCGGGAAAAGTCGAGGAACTCAAGAAGCTCTATCAGGCCTGGGCCGGCCGCAGCGGCGTCCTGCCCTGGCCGGTGAAGAAGAACAAGAAGCAGTAGAGGGTCATCCGTTCGGCGTGTCCAGCAGTTGGCGGAGGCGTTCGCCGAGGACGGGCGGGAGCTTGGCGAGCCACTCGTCGTCGAGCAGACCGACTTCGATCAGGTCGCGCAGGTGCGTGCGGTCCTTGTCGCGGAACGCGGTAAGCTTGATCTGCACCAGAGCATCAAGGGACAGGACGCGGAAAGCGCCGCCGTCCTCGGATTCGCTGACGTCGGGGTTGGGAAGCGGCTCGTGCGGACGGACCTTCTCGTTGGCGAACACGATATGGACGGACTCGCGAGGCTTGGCGTCCGGGCCATCGAGAAACACGTCCAGCCCGGCGACATGACGATAGACAAAGCCGGCCGACTCCAAGGCGGCTTTGGCGGGCTCGAAGTCCTGACGCCGGACGAGTATGTCCACGTCCTGAGTGTTGCGGACGGCGGCTTCATCGACGCGGGAGACCCAGAGGGCTACGGCATGGCCGCCGGCGACGGCGTACGGGACGCTGGCGGAGCGGAGGGTGGCGGCGGCCTTCAGGAGCCGTTGGCGCACTCTTTCCACTGCACGCACCATCCTTTCCAGCGAAAACGGGCCGGTGACTTGAATCATGTGCATCATCTTCCGGTCTGGGGCCTTAGGCCTGGCAACTGCACACCCAGAATATAACGCGGCGAGCGCGCAAGTCACAGGCAAAAGATGCCCGGGTGCACGTGCCTCATTCCCTGGGCCGGAGCTTGGCGACGCAGAACATTCCCGTCTGTCGGAACCCCAGTCGTTGGTAGCAGCGTTGAGCGGTGAGGTTGTCGTCCGGGGTGAACAGGACGCACCGGGCAACGCCTTGGCGGGCCATGTCGTGATAGAGCGACGCGCAGACGGTCCCGGCGTAGCCGCGACCTCGCTCGTTCGAGTCCGTCACGACGCCCAGGATCTGGAAGGCGGAGACGCCCTTGCCGTTGGTGGAGGCGATGGAGACGATTCGCCCGTCGACCTCCAGCACGTGTCGCAGGGCGGCCATGCGGGCAAGGGCCAGTTCCGATTCGCGGACGACAGGGTCGTCGAGCGGGATCTCTTTGCGCAAGTGACGGATCAGGCGGGCGACCTGGGGCAGATCCTCTTCGCGCATGGGGCGGCAGAGTTCCTGGTGCGGCTGGCGCGGCGGCGGGGCCTCGCACTCCATGAAGATCGTCCGCGGCTGGTTGGCCGGCTCGTAGCCCATGGAGAACACCTCGTCGCAGGCGGGCTCGGCGGCGTAGTCGATGCCGATGATGTAACGGACCTCGGGATGCAACGCGACGACGTGGCGAATCAGCCGGCGGACGGCTTCGGCGTCTCGGGAGAAGGGGACGAGGCTCTTGGGCACGGCGTAGTAGCCGGCCACGCCGAGCCAGCGGTCGGACTCGACCGCGACGTACAGGTGCGACTCGGGGAAGTCGGCGACCAAGTTGCCCAGGATGAACAGCGCGTGCGGTTCGTGAGGAGCCAGGTAGTCCATGAGTCGCTGGCGCACGCCGGGGTCCGCATGGTTGAGTTTCTCGATCCGCATGTGGAGAGTTTAACAGCGACGAAAGCGAAAGTATCTACCGGCGCGAGCAAAAGCCCACGGAAGGCCTTCCGTGGGCTTTCGGTGAACGCGGTGTGCGTCTACTTGCGTTTTGGTTCGTACGTGCAGAACGGCTCTTCGTCGAGGTAGTCGCCGGTGATGGCGAAGGCGCGGGCCCGGCAGCCGCCGCAGACGCGGGCGAACTCGCACCGCCCGCACCGGCCGTGGTACTTCGACTGGTCCCGCATCTGGAGGAAGACCGGCGAGGACTCCCAGATCCTGCGGAAGTCGAGGCCCTCGGCCCGCACGTCGCCGCACTCGACGTCGAGGAATCCGCAGATCTGCACCTTGCCCGTGTGGCTGATGAACGCGAACGACTGCCCGCCCATGCAGCCCTTGACCGGGTGGCCGGCGAGGTCCAGCTTCTTCTGGCGGATGATCCGCTGGTAGTGGGGGGCGCAGGTGACGCGGATGAGGATGTCGCCGCGGCCCTGCTGGTCGGCCAGCCAGTCCAGCGTCTGCTCGTACTGGACGGGAGAAATCTCCTGGTCGGCCAGCGCCTTGCCCCGGCCGGTCGGCACGAGCAGGAAGGGGTTGAACACCTTGGCCCCCAGGCGGACGGCCAACTCGAGGATCTCGCCCAGCTCGCCGATGTTGTGCTGCGTGATGGTGGTGTTGACCTGGAACTCCAGCCCGCCGTTGCGGGCGGCCTGGATGCCGCGCAGGGCGGAATCGAACGCCCCGGGCACGCCGCGGAAAGAGTCATGCGACGTGGCCGTCGCGCCGTCCAGCGAGATCGAAATTCGCCTGACCCCGCTGGCGAGGATCTTCGCGACCGACTGCCCGTCCAGCAAGGCGCCGCACGGGGCCATCACGACAGGCAAGTTCAGGCCGGTCGCGTAGGACGCGATGTCGTAGATGTCCGGGCGGAGCATGGGCTCGCCGCCGGTGAGGATCATGATCGGCTTGGCGAACGAGGCGATGTTGTCCAGCAGGCGGCGGCACTCGTCGGTGGTCAGCTCGCCCGCGTAGGGCATGGGCTGGGCGGCCGCCCGGCAGTGCTTGCAGGCGAGCATGCACGAGCGGGTGACCTCCCACGCGATCAGTCGCGGCAGGGCGGGCCCTCCCGCGTGCGCCTGGTGGGCGTGCGGGTGGGCCTGCGTCACGGCTGGACCTCCGCAGCCTGGCGGGCGATCTCCTCGTCGCTGAGGTAGCAGGCGGGGTCGGGGGCCCAGAGGTCGCCCGTGGCGGCTTCGGCCCGCACGCGGAAGTTGCCCCCGCACACGTTGAGGAACCGGCAGGTCGCGCAACGGCCGGTCACGTACGGGCGCTTGTCCTTCAGCCGGGCCAGCAGCGGATTAGACAGGTCGGTCCAGACCTGCGAGAACGGCCTCTCCTTCACGTTGCCCAGCGACACGTGGCGCCAGAACTGGTCGGGATGGACGCTGCCGTCCCACGACACGCAGCCGATGCCGTTGCCGCTGGAGTTGCCCTGGTTCATCTGGAGCAGTTCCCACACCTGCTGGGCCCGCGGGTTGCCCTCGCGGAGCATCCGCAGGTAGAGGTAAGGGCCGTCGGCGTGGTTGTCCACCGTCAGCACCTCCTTGGGCAGGCCCTGGGCGTGCAGTTCGGCGGTGCGATCGATGATGAGATCGACGACGCGGCGCGTCTGCTCGTGGTCGAGGTCTTCCTTCATCAAGGCCGTGCCGCGCCCCGCGTAGACCAGGTGGTAGAAGCACACGCGGGGGATGTCCTCGTCGCGCAGCAGGGTGAAGATGTCGCCCACGTCGGCGGCGTTGCGCTTGTTGATGGTGAAGCGCAGGCCCACCTTGATGCCGGCCTGGCGGCAATTGCGGATGCCCGCCAGGGCGTGGTCGAAGGCGCCCTCGCGCCCGCGGAACTTGTCGTTGGTTTCGCGCATGCCGTCGAGCGAGACGCCCACGTAGCTGAGGCCGAACTCCTTGAGGCGCTCGGCCACCTCGGGTTCGATCAACGTGCCGTTGGTGGAGATCACCGCTCGCAGGCCGGCCTTGGTGGCGCGGGCGATCAGGTCGAACAGGTCCGGTCGCATCAGCGGCTCGCCGCCGCTGAACAGGATCACCGGAGCGCCGAAGGCGGCGATGTCTTCGATGAAGGCTTCCGCCTCCTGCGTGGTCAACTCGCCGGGGTAGTTCCGGTCGGCCGAATGCGAATAGCAGTGCACGCATCGGAGGTTGCAGCGGCGCGTGCAGTTCCACACGACCACGGGCTTCTTGTCGGCCGCAAACTGCAGCAGATGGCTGGGCAGGTCCTTGCTCCTGGCCCCGTAGCGGAGCACGTCCGACGGCTCGACCGTCCCGCAATACAACTTCGAGATTCCTATCATTCCGTTCCTTCGCTGGTTGGCCCCTCCACGTCCAGTATAGCCTGGAGCAGGCCGGGGATCGTGTGCGATTGCGCTTCGAGGTCGACGTGCAGGCCGAGTTCCCGGACGGTGGCCGAGGTGGAGGGCCCGATGCTGGCCAGGCGTGCCTTCCGCCCGCGGAGAGCGTCCGGCGGCACGGCGGCGAAGAAGTTGCGGGCCGTCGAACTGGAGGTGAAGGTGATCCAGTCGATGGCGTCTTCGGCGAGCAGGTCCAGGACGTGCTCGCTGCCGGTGTTGTCGGCCAGCGTGCGGTAGGCGACGACCTCCGTCACGCGGGCGCCCTGGGCGGTCAGGGCTTCGATCAGTTCGGGGGGGGCGATGTCGGCCCGCGGGCAAAGCACGGCCTTGCCCTGCAGGTCTTCGCGGGCGGCCAAGGTGGCCACCACCTCGCTGCCGAGGTACTTCTCCGGCTGGGCGTCGACCAGGATGCCGCGGTCCGCCAGCCGCTGGGCGGTCGCCGGGCCGATCGCGCACACCCGCACGCCGGCCAGGCTGCGGGCGTCGCGCCCCTGCCGGAGCAGCACGGTGAAGAAGCTGTCCACCGCGTTGGCGCTGGTGAACACGACCCAGTCGAACTGTGCGACGGCGGCTACCGCCTGCTCAAGCGGCTGCGGGTCTACGCTTTCGGCGATGCGGATGGTCGGCATCTCGATCACGTCCGCGCCGAGTTCCTCCAGCCGGGCCGAGAAGTCCGACGCCTGCGAGCGCGCCCGCGTGACGACGATGGTGCGCCCCAGCAGGGGGCGGCGCTCGAACCACGCGAGCTTCTCGCGGAGGGCGACGCAGTGGCCGATGATCGTGACGGCGGGGGGCTTGATGCCGGCGCGGTCGGCTTCGTCGGCCAGCGTGGCCACGGTGGCCACCAGCGTCCGGTGGCGCGGCGTCGTGCCCCAGCGGATGATGGCCGCCGGGGTCGAGCCGTCCAGGTCCTTGTCCATAAGGCTGCGGCAGATGTCGCGGAGGTTCTTGACGCCCATGTAGAAGATCAGCGTGCCGTTCCAGCCGGCCAGCGACTCGAAGTTCAGGTCGCTGCCTTCCTTGTCGGGCGTCTCGTGGCCGGTGATCAGCCCCAGGCAGCTCGCCACGCCGCGATGGGTGACGGGGATGCCCGAGTACTCCGCCGCGGCCACGCCCGAGGTGATGCCGGGCACTACCTCCCATTCGACGCCCGCTTCCACACAGGCCAGGGCCTCTTCCCCGCCGCGCCCGAAGATGAAGGGGTCTCCGCCCTTGAGGCGCACGACCCGCTTGCCTGCCAGCGCCTTGGCCACCAGCAGCTCGTTGATGCGGGTCTGCGTCAGCGTGTGGTCGGCGGCCAGCTTGCCCGCGTAGATCAACTCGGCAGCCGCCGGCACGTGGGCCAGCAGCCTCGGGCTGGCCAGGTGATCGTACACCACCACCTCCGCCTGCCGCAGCAACTCGCGCCCGCGAACGGTTATCAGGCCCGGGTCTCCGGGCCCGGCGCCCACCAGATACACTCGTCCCTTCGCCATCTATGCTCCTGCCTCTTGGTCGCTGTCGCCTTGCCCCGACTGGCGCAAGACCTCTTCCAGAATCTCGCCGCAGCCGTCTTCCAGCAGCAGCCCGGCCAGGCGCTGCCCTGCCTCGGCGGCCTGCAGGTCAGACGTCACCTCTGCGACGATTTCGTGCCGCAGCAGCCGCGAGCCGTCCAGGCCGGCCACGAACCCGCTGAGGGTCATCTCGCCGTCTGCGAACCGGCCGTAGGCGCCGACCGGCACCTGGCAGCCGCCTTGCAGCCGGCCGAGGAAGGCCCGCTCGGCCATGCAGGCCCAGCGGGACTGACTGTCATTCAGTTCCACTACCAGTGTAGCCAGCGGCGGGTCGCCCTGGCGGATCTCCACCGCCAACGCGCCCTGACCGCAGGCCGGAAGAAAGTCGGTCGGGTCCAGCCGCTGCGTGATCCGCTCCGCGAGCCCTAGACGCACGAGCCCCGCGCTGGCGAAGAGGATGGCATCCGCCTCGCCCTGGTCGAACTTGCGCAGGCGGGTCGGCACGTTGCCGCGGATATGGCCCACGCGCATGTCGGGCCGACGGTGCAGGAGTTGCGCCTGCCGCCGCAGCGAACTGGTCAGCACCAGCGCGCCTTCGGGCAACTCGTCGAGCGTGCAGCCGGAGCGGGTGATCAGGGCGTCCGCGGGGTCTTCGCGGGCGGTGATGGCCGCGACCTCCAGCCCGGCCACCGTGGCGGTGGGCAGGTCCTTGAGGCTGTGCACGGCCAGGTCCACCCGACCCTCGAGCAGGGCCTGCTCGATCTCCTTGGTGAACAGGCCCTTGTCGCCCAGCTTGTGCAGGGGGTCCTGGAGGAGCTTGTCTCCCTGGGTGTGGATGATCTCCAGGCGGACCTCAAGGCCGTCGCGTCCGGTCAGCAGCCGGTCGCGGACGTGATTCGCCTGCCACAGCGCCAGGGCCGAGCCCCGCGTCCCGATCACCACTTCCTGCATGTCGCGCTCCCGTAGACCATGGCGTCCATCTTCTGCGTTCGTCGGCGGTGTTGACAGGTCGGATCCTGCTAAGAACAATTGTTGCGAACAATCGCGGCGCCCGCGTCCCTCAGCCGTACACTGCCCGCAACAGCATCAAGGCCACCGGCGCCGCCAGCAGCGGCGAGTCCAGAATGTCCAGCAGTCCGCCGAAACCCGGGACGAGCCGGCCCGAGTCCTTCATCTCGGCCGACCGCTTCAGCAGGCTCTCGCAGAGGTCGGCGAACTGGCCCGCCAGGGCCATCACCAGGCCGAACACCGCCGCCTGCCACAATTGGACCGGATGCCCGCGAAAGCTCATGGGGACCCAGCGGGCCCAGGCGACGGCGACGCCCATGGCGAAGACGATCCCGCCGACCAGGCCCTCCCAGGTCTTGCCCGGCGAGAGCCAGGGGATCAGCTTGTGCCTGCCCGCGAGCACGCCGGTGAAGTAGGCCCCGATGTCGGTGAACTTGACCGCCAGTAGAAAGACCAGCAGCGCCGCCAGCCCGTACTCGATCCGAAGCACCAGGATGCACGCCGACCCCACGCCCAGGTACAGCACGGTCAGCAGAGTGGCGGCGACGCGGCGGAAGGCGTCTTCGACGCGGTAGCGAACCATCTGCTCGGCGAAGACCACCAGGACGACGAACCCCAGCACCGGCAGGACGTCCTGCCCGTGCGGACGCCAGTCGCGGGTCATCCGCCACCAGTAGGGCAGCGTGCCCAGCATCGCCGACCCCGCCAGCGCCGACACCGTCAACAGCTTTATCCCGGCCGACTGGGCCAGGCGGGCCATCTCTTCGACGGCGACGACGATCAGCAGCAGCACCAGCAGGGCCAGCGGCAGACCGGGCAGGAGGCGAGAGAGCGTCTCGCCCAGGCGGACCGGCTGGTCCGGCGCGGGGCCGACCAGGCCTTCCAGGCGATAGTCCAGGTAGAACAGCGCCGCCAGCGCGACGATCATCACCAGGCCAAAGAGGATCCGTTTCTTCATGCGCAATATTAGGCGCTGTCACCGGCCAAAAAGCCAGCGGCAACAGGAGGGCGCGGGGCCGGCCCGACGGGTGGTTACAGTCGGGAGCGCCGGCGGTGGGGGGGGCGGGGGTGGTCGTTGTTGCGGACGTCGTAGGTCTTGGAGGGCCTGCCCACCAGCGTGCCTTCGCCGCTGGGCTGCTCGCCCTGCGAGGCGACGCAGGCGCGTTCGCCGGTCGCTTCCCGGGCCTGGCGGCAGGCCGTCTCGATGATGGTCACCACCCGGTCCAGGTCGTCGGTGACGGTGAACAGGTTCAGGTCGTCCGGGTCGATCTTGCCGTAGCCGTGGTCCAGCATGCGCTCCTTCATCCACTTGACCAGGCCCGTCCAGTAGTCCTTGCCCACCAGCACGACCGGGAATCGATCCGCCTTGCCCGTCTGGATCAACGTCATGGAGTTGAAGAACTCGTGGAGCGTGCCGAACCCGCCCGGGAAGCACACGAACGAGCAGGCGTACTTGACGAACATCACCAGGCGGGCGAAGAAGTAGCGGAAGTCCAGCGGCAGGTTCGTGTACGGGTTGGCCTTCTGCTCGTGGGGCAGCATGATGTTCAGGCCCACGCTGACCGCGCCCACCTCCTGGGCGCCGCGGTTGGCCGCCTCCATGATCCCGGGCCCGCCGCCGGTGATCACTCCGAAGCCTCGCTCGCCCAGCATCCGGGCCAGCCGGCGGGCGTGCGCGTACTGTGGGTCGTTGCGGGGCGTGCGGGCCGAGCCGAAAATGCTCACCGCCGGGCCGATCCGAGACATCGCCTCGAACCCGTCCACGAACTCGCTCATGATGCGGAAGACCCGCCAGGTGTCCGCCTGCGTGAAATCCGGCTGTAGGTTTGGAGCCACGTCACTTCCTTCCCGAAAGGGCCATTCGTTTATGTATCGGCCGATTCGCCCTCTGCGAGTAGCATAGCATCTTCTTCCCCGTGGATGCCAGCATTTGACAACGCCCGCGCCGTTGCGCCTAATACACGGCCACAGGAGAAGACCATGCTGACAAGACTGATCGCGTTGCTGACACTGAGCCTGGCCTTGGCCGGCTGCGGCGGGCAGTTCATCCTCACTGTCCCCGACCAGGTTGCCCCGGCCGGCGGGCAGGCCGTCGTTGTCGTCCGCCTGCAACGAAACGACTTCTTCGTTCTTGCCCCGGCGATCGAAGGGGCGGCGATCCGCTTCCGCGTCGAGGGGCAGGACGACCGGGCCGCCTACACCGACCGCCTCGGCTACGCCGGCGCCAGCGTCCCCGTGGGCGACCAGGTTGGCGTCTATCCCCTTTCGATCGACCACCTCGACCGCGAAGGCGACCAGGCCCACGCCAGGGCCTCCGCCTATGTCTGGAACGCCCAGGCGCCCGTCGTCGCCGTCGACCTCGACGCCCTGGACCTGGACGCCTCCCAGCCGTCCGACGCCGCCCGCCAGGCCCTCCAGAAACTCGCCGCCCGGCCCGCCAACATCCTCTACCTCACCGACCGCCGCATCACCCGCCACGCCGAGATCCACCGCCGCCTCGCCCAGCACAACCTGCCCGACGGGCCCGTCCTGCTCTGGCAACGCGAGTCCTGGCACATCAGCTACATCCGCGGCTGGATCCCCGTCGTCAAGGTCGAGACCCGCCTGGTCAGCCAACTCGCCGGCCTGAGGGAGACGCTGCCCAGACTCCAGGTCGGCATCGCCGCCTCCAACCCCGCCTGTCGGGCCTTCCTGGCCGCCGGACTCAAGTGCGTCACCCTCGCGCCCAGCCGCATCCAGGACCCCAACCTGACACAGGCCCCAAGCTGGGACGCCGCCGTCCAGGCCGTCCCCTGACCCGCGCCTCAATGTCCCGTTTTTCCGAAAAATCGCCCCGCGACGGATCGACACTCGAAACAGGCGTAAGCCGTGTTTCTGTAATTATTTACAGTCATTTCGCGTAATCGCGAATACTGGGAAATCTGCGAAAACCAGGCGCGCAAACGGGACATCTTCACCCGAAATGGGACATTCGAGCCGCCGATCCAGTCACGCCGTGATAGTCGACGGGGAGCCGGGCCCGCCGCGCTCGCGGCTGACACGCCGGCTGCTTCGCCGGAAACGCCCCTGGCTCCCGGTCACAGCACCGCCACCTGGAAGTCGTCCTCGGCCGGCAGGGTGTCCACCAGGCCGGCGACCACGTTGCGGGCGGTGCTTGGCGCCGCACCGTCGCGATACCGCGTCAGCATCGTGATCCCCGTGTCCGCCACCAGCCCGAACGGCGCGTCGCCGTTGTCCGTGGCCACCCCGCGGAGGATCACCGTCCCCATCGAGGGACCCGCCACCACCGAGTTCGCGAACACCCCAGCCGCCCGCGAGATCATCAGCATCCGGATCGCCGGCGTCTGCATCCCCGCCAGCGGTGCGGCGAAGTACTCCGCCGCCGTCACGCCCGCGCCGGGCATCCCGGCTACGCCGTCCAGCACGCACGCGTACACGCCGC
>JAKJER010000031.1 GCA_022705325.1 Planctomycetota bacterium
CGGGGCATTTTGGCCTTGGATCAGGAAGGAGAATGTGCAAAATGTGGATTGACAGAATTCGGGGGGGGTACAATACAAACAAGCTGGCCCGGTGGCGGAGTCGGGCGGGCTATCTGGGAAATCCCGGATAAGGAAGGTTTCCAATGGATGAGCACTCTGTTTCTCCCAATGATGCATCAGAGTACACGATCGGAGCGGGGGTTCTGGAGATCACTGACAAGGGGTATGGGTTCCTTCGCCAGTCCAAGAACGGCTACCGGGCAACCCCGGGCGACGTCTTCGTGGGCAAGGACTTCGTCCGCCACAGCGGGCTGAGGACCGGATTGTTCATCGAGGGCAAGGTCGCCCCGCCGACCAAGCGCAAGGGCGGACCCAAGCTGGAAGAGATCTCCAAGGTCAACGGCAAGCCGGCTGACGAGTACACGGACATCATCCCGTTCAACGAGATGACGGTGGTGGACCCGCATCCGCAGCTCAAGCTGGAGACCCCCGGCGGGCCCATCGAGATGCGCGTGCTGGACCTGATCTGCCCCATCGGCAAGGGCCAGCGCGGGCTCATCGTCGCCCCGCCCCGCTCGGGCAAGACCATCCTGCTCCAGCAGATCGCCAATGCCATCACCACCAACAACCCCGAGTGCCATGTGTTCATCCTGCTGGTGGACGAGCGGCCCGAGGAAGTCACCGACTTCAAGCGCAAGTGCGTCAAGACCGAGATCGTAGCCTCCAACAACGACCAGGAACTGGCCAACCACATCCGCGTGGCCGAGTTCACCATCGAGCGGGCCAAGCGGATGGCCGAGTTCGGGCAGGACGTGGTGGTCCTGCTGGACAGCCTGACCCGCCTGGGGCGGGCTTACAACCGCCACGTCGAGACTTCCGGGCGGACGATGACCGGCGGCGTGGACATCCGCGCCCTGGAGACCCCCAAGCGCCAGTTCGGCGCCGCCCGCAAGGTCGAGAACGGCGGGAGCCTGACCATCCTGGCCACCGCCCTGATCGAGACGGGCAGCCGCATGGACGACCTGATCTTCGAGGAGTTCAAGGGCACCGGCAACATGGAACTCCAGCTCGACCGCAAGCTGGCCGAGCGGCGGATCTGGCCGGCCATCGGCATCCCGCAGTCGGGCACGCGTAAGGAAGAGTTGCTGGTCGAGCCCTGGCAACTGCCCAAGATGCACATGCTGCGGCGGTTCCTGAGCGGCCTGAACGTCGACGAGGAAATGCCCGCCCTGCTCAAGGCCCTGGAACGTTTCAAGTCCAACAACGAGTTCCTGCGGACCTTCGACGCCCGCTGACGTTAGTAGTCGGCACCCAGCAGCCTGTAGCCAGTAACAACCAGTCAAAGCCCACCCCTGAGGGGTGGGCTTTTCTTTTTGCGCCGCGAGCCCGGCAGCGTAGAATCCCCCCCATGCTGGGCGCGTACATCCTGCTGGGCGCGTGGCTGGGCGTGGCGGTCCTGTACTGGCTGTACGCCCTTTACGCGTCCGTCCAGACGGTGCGGAAGGTGCCCCGCCTGTGCAACGTGGAGGCGACGCCGCCGACAAGCTGGCCGCGACTGTCTGTGGTGGTGGCCGCTCGAAACGAGGAAGACTCGATCGCCACGGCCATGCAGTCGCTGCTGGAGCAGGACTACCCCAACCTCCAGATCGTGCTGGTGGACGACCGCAGCGAGGACCGCACCGGCGAGATCATCGACGACCTGGCCGGCCGCGACGCGCGGGTCGCAGCCGTCCACCTGCGGGACCTGCCCGCGGGCTGGCTGGGCAAGGTGCACGCCCTCCAGCGGGGCCTGGAGGCCTGCGACGGGACGTACGTCCTGTTCACCGACGCCGACGTGCACTTCTCCGGCGACGTGTTGCGCCGGGCGGTGGCCTGGTGCGAGCGGGACCGCCTGGACCTGCTGGCCGCCCTGCCGGGCCTGTGGCCGACGGGCGGCCTGCTGACGGCAATGATCGCGACGTTCCTGCGCCAGCTCAACATGCGGATGCGGTTCTGGGCGGTGGGCGACCCGCGATCCAAGGCGTACATGGGCGTGGGGGCGTTCAACCTGGTCCGGCGCGAGGCGTTGGACCGCACGCCGGGGTTCGAGTGGCTGCGGCTGGAGATCGGCGACGACGCGGGGCTGGGGTTGATGGTGAAGCGATCGGGGGGGCGGTGCGTGATCTGCAACGCCCGTCAATACCTGGGCCTCCACTGGTACAGCACGATCGCCCAGATGATGCGGGGGATGGAGAAGGGCTTCGCCCCCATCGCCGACTGCCGTCTGTGGCGGGCCGCGATGACGCTGGTGATGCTGCTGGCGTTGGAGTGGGCCCCGCCCGCGGCGCTGTTGGGCGGGGCGGTCTGGGCGGCCTTGGGCGGCGGGGCGTGGGCCTGGGCGATGCTGGGCGGCGGGACCGTGATGGTCGGCTGCGCCGTCGCCGGCACAGCCGGCGCGGGTCAGTGGGCGGGCATCCCCCTGCGGGCGCTGCTGTACTGGCCGGCGAGCGTGCTGGTGATGGCGGCCGGAATGGTTCGCATGACGGTAATGGGCCTGCGCCGCGGCGGCGTGCAGTGGCGCGATACGTTCTACACGTGCCGGGAACTCCGTCAGAACCGGCGGGTGAAGCTGTAGCGTCTCCGGGGCCGGCCCGCCTCGCCTTTTGCATACGTTATCTCTTGCAACGCCCCGTCAAAGGGCGTATAACGTGGCCCAAATAGACACAAGGAAGGCACGCACATGAAGGTCATTGCACAGACGGCAGCGCTGCAGGAAGCCCTGACGCTGGTGGGAAGCATTGTGGTCAGCCGGACCCCGAAGCCCGTTCTACAGTGCGTCAAGCTGGTGGCGGCCGACAACGTCCTGACCCTGATGGCGACCGACCTGGAGGCGGGTGCGCGCTACCAGGTGACGGCCGTGCAGATCGAGCAGGAGGGCGAGGCGCTTGTCCCGGCCGACCGGCTCAACGGCATCGTCCGCGAGTCCAGCGACGAGGAAAGCCTCACCATCCAGACAGAGAAGGACTCGATCATGGTCCGCGGCTCGGGCAGCCGGTTCAAGGTGTTCGGCTACGATCCCTCCGAGTACCCCGCGGTGGCGGACTTCGCCCAGGATGCGGACTTCCAGGTGGCCTCGGCCACCCTGAGCGAGATGATCGGCAAGACGCTGTTCGCGACGGCCAAGGCCCACAGCCACTATGCCATCAGCGGCGTGCTGTGGGAGGCCTCGGGCAAGAAGCTCCAGCTCGTGGCCACCGACGGGCACCGCCTGGCGATGGCCAAGGGCTCGCTGCCCAAGGCCGCCGGGCGCGACGTCCGGGCGATCGTGCCGGCCAAGCTCATGTCGCTGATCCAGCGGGTGTGCGGCTCGGCCGAAGAGACCCTCGACGTCAAGATCGAGGAGAATCAGGTGCTGGTGCGGACCTCGCGGGCGGTGCTGGTCAGCTCGCTGGTGCAGGGCAACTTCCCCAAGTACGGCGACGTGATCCCCAAAGAGGCCAACCGCAAGGCCGCCATCGACACCGGGCGTTTCGAGCACCGCATCCGCCAGGCCGCCCTGCTGACCAACGAGGAGTCGCGCGGCGTGCGGCTGAGCTTCCAGGGCGACCAGGTGACCCTCTCCAGCCGGGCGCCCGAGGCGGGCGAGGCCGAAGTGACCTGCCCGATCACGCTGGAAGGTGAGCCGGTCGACATCGCGTTTAACCCCGTGTTTCTCCTGGACGCCCTGCGGGTGGCGGGCACCGACCAGATCAGCTTCGAGATGAACGCGGGCAACAAGCCCGCCATGATCCGGGCCGGCAACGACTTCGTCTACGTCCTCATGCCCGTGGACCTGGGCTGACCGGCCCGCCGCGGGATCGGACCGGTCGAGGACCTATGGGAGATTCAGAAGGTTCTCGTCGCGTTTTCTTCAAGTTTTTTCTTCGCCTTGGGCGATGGTGATGGTAGGTTCCCCTGTGTCAGGGCTCGCGGGCCTTTCAAAGAACGTCATGGATGCAAGGCCAGGCGGACCCTTCGGGAGTGACGGTCATGGATGATGCTCAACTGCGCACCATCTGGCTTCAGCGGCAGATGCCGGACCGCTCGGCCCTGCTGGGCCAGCCGCTGCAGTCCTTGATGAAATACACGCTGGCCAAGCGAGTCAAACAACTGGGCAAACTGGCCCAGGTGTGGGACGAGCTGATCCCCGACTGCATCCGCGAGCACACCGCGTTGGAGAGTTTCAACCGCGGAACGCTGACGGTGGTGGTGGATTCGGCCTCGCATCGCTTCCAACTCCAGACGCTGCTGATGGGCGGGCTGCTGAGCGAGTTGCAGAATCGCTTCGCCGGGGCGCTCAACAAGGTCCGGCTCGTGCCCGGACAGTTCTACTCCGTCGACATATCCGGCAGCCCGCGATACGAGTTCTAGTTGCTGGTTGTCGGTTTCCAAAGCCCGGACGTGGTTCTCGCCACGTGATCATTCGGTCCTTGGGTTCATCGGGCATTCATCGGGCATTCTCTTGACCTTTTCTTTGGCATCCGCGACAATGTCGCCGTCGCGGCGGCAGAGTCGCTCCGGCGGGCCCGGTCTGGGCCGCCCAGGTCGCGGCGAGGGACGATTGACCAATGTCTGCGACGTTCGCATGTATCGCCGGTGAAGAGATCTTCCGCCCGTGGGACGAGCGGCGCATCGCGGGGCGGCGCGTCGAGCCGCGCCAGACGCCGCTGGGCGCCAGCGGGGAGATGTTCCTCATCGAGTCCGCCGACGTCCCCTTCTACCTGCTGCCCCGCTACGGGACCGGCACAGCCGGCGACCTCGCCCGCCGCGGCGGGGTCAATCACCGCGCCAATCTCTACGCCCTCAAGGACCTCGGCGTGCAGTACGTCCTGGGCTGGGGGCCTGGCGGGGCTATCACCCACAACTACGCCGTCGGCGACCTGGTCATCCTCAGCGACCTCGTCGACCACACCTATCTGAGACCCAAGACCTTCTTCGAGAACTCGCCCCTGGGCTTCCTTCGCCAGTTCCCCGTCTTCTGCCCCACGCTGCGACGCCTGGCGGGCGAGGTCCTCCACGACATGCGGCTGGTCTGCCACGGCACGGGCACGGCGGCCGTCAGCGAAGGCCCGCGAATGGAGACCCCGGCCGAGATCCGCCTGCTGGCCGGCGCGGGCGCCGAGATCGCCACCCACGCCTTCGTCCCCGAGGCGTTCCTGGCCAAGGAACTCCAGTTGTGCTTCGCGGCCGTCTGCTACATCGTCAACTACGCCGAGACGGGCAGCCGCCATCGCCCCTTCGCCGCGGGCGACCTCTTCGGCGGGCTCACACAGAAGTCCGAGCAGGACCGCCTCGCCTCGGCCGTCGGCTCGCTGGGCGAGATCATCCACCGCATCGCCTCGGCCGTCCCCCCGCCCTCCCAGTCGCCCTGCGAGTGCCAGAAGACCATGGCCCATCACGTCGCCAAGTACCACCTCGGCGACGACTGGCGCACGTGGTTCGCCTGAGAGGCCCCATTTCTAAACTGCTCCCAATGCGACCTTTGCGCATCATCCGGGCAATATGCATTCTGAATGCATATTTTCGGAAGCTCTGTGAAATGGCGAGTTGGCCCAGCCATTCGCGGATCTCGCGCACTTGAAGCAGCCGATCGGCGAGGGGGCGGTCCTGTGCCTCTGCCGTCAGACGCTGCCTCTGACCCGCCAAGTGGAGGCCGTCCCGGCGGGAATCATCTGACGCCGGAGATGAGCTTGCCCCGCCTTCGGCGTTATGCCGTGTGGCGGTACGGACCGGACCCTTCACCCGCGGACACGAGGAACCTGCGATGACGATTCGTCTGACGATGGCGGCGGCGGTGGCGGCGATGGCGGCGGCATGCGGAGCAGCCGAGCTTGACGTGGGGGCGGATAAACCGCTGAAGCGCATCGAGGACGCGCTGGCGCGGGCGGGCGCGGGCGATGTCATCCGGGTCCATCCGGGCCCCGGCAACGGGACGTACGAGAAGGTCGCCCTCTACGTGGACCGTCCCCGGTTGACGATCCGCGCCGTCGGGGCGCAGCGGATCAAGCTCTGCGGGCAGGGATTCGACTACAGCGGGCGCGGGCGGACGCCCCGGGCGATCGTGCAGTTCAACCCGGGCGCCGACGGGTGCGTGCTCGAGGGTTTCGAGCTGTACGGGGCCCGCAACGGCTCGTTCAACGGCGCAGGCGTGCGGATCAACCAGGCCAACGACGTGACCGTCCGCAACTGCGACATCCACGACAACGACATGGGCATCATGTCGAACGGGAACGGCACGCAGGCCGCCGGACGCAACCAGCTCATCGAGTCGTGCCTGATCCGCTCCAACGGGACCACCCGCCACCCGGGCTACAACCACAACCTGTACCTGGGCGGCACGAGCGTGACGCTGCGCGGCTGCGAGATCCACTCCAGCGTGACCGGCCACAACATCAAGAGCCGCGCCCACCTCACCCGCGTGCTGGGCTGCTACGTGCACGATTCGTCCAATCGCGAGATGGACCTGGTGGACGGGCAGGGTGACACGTCGGCGCCAGGCAGCGACGCGGTGGTGGCCGGCTGCGTGATCGTCAAGGCCCGCGCGTGCAAGGGCAACCGGGCGGTGATCCATTTCGGGCAGGACGGGGGCAAGGGGCACGACGGCACGCTGTACCTGGTGCACAACACGATCGTCACGCCGTACATCGGCGCGGTGGCGGACCTGTCGGCGCCCCGCGCGCGGGCGAGGATCGTCAACAACATCGTCTGGAACGGCGGGCAGCGCCAGAACGGACAGAAGCTCCTCCAGCCGTCCAAGGGCGCCCAGCCACGCGACGCGGCGCGCGGAAAGACCAACTACCTGTCCGCCGGCTTCGCGGGGGACGGCATCGCCTTCCTGACGGGAACGATCCTCGCCCCGCCGGACCACCAGCCGCCCTTCGTCGCGCCGGACAAGGGCGACTATCGCCTGCGGGCCGCGGACCCCGCCGTCACGGCTGCGGGCTCCCCGGCGGATGACGAACTCCGCAAGGCGCTGGACGGCCCGCTGCTGGAGTACGTTCACCCGCTGCAGACCCGCGAGCGGAAGCTCGCCGGCAAGGGCGACCTGGGCGCCTACAGCCGCTGACTCGCGCCGCGCGCGACGGGAGCAGGGGCGAACGCTTCGTCCCTGCTCCCGGCGCGATCTGGAATGGAGGGGTCGCTCAGTCCTTCAGGGCCGAGCCGATGACCGGCTGGAGGTTCGCCAGGCCCTTTCCGTCGGCCCCCACGGTGACCAGTTGGAGGTTCTTTCCCTGGGTGCCGAAGACGGCCCGGCGGCGGAGGTAGTGGACGGTCTTGTCGTTGACCCAGCCGGGGTAGATGTCGACCGAGTCGGGCCCGTCGCCGGCGGACTTGGCGGCGTCCCGGGCCACGATGGTGCTCTTGGCAAAGGCGGAGTCAGCGACCGCCAGCGTGAGCAGCCCGTCCTCGCCCCGCGCGCCGACCAGCACCTGGTCGCCCTTGGGCGAGTAGAGGGCGTAGACGGCCTCGTCGCGCACCTGCCGGAACGACCCGTCGGCCAGGGTCACCTCGAACAGTCTGGACGACTCGTCGCCCACGGTCAGCTTCTCGTCCGCCTTGCCCAGCTTGGCCGCCACGATCAGCGCCTTCTTGCCGTCGGCGGAGAGGTCCAGGAACATCTTCTTCTCGCTGACCACCGAGCAGACCGGCTTGATCGCACCGTCCGCCGCCCCCACCAGCACCATCTGTCCGATGTAGCGGTCCTTCTCCTTTTCCTTCGCCGTGATCTGGACGGCCAGGATGCTCGCGCTGTCCGCCGTCCAGCGATGGATCACGCTGCACCCGCTCAGGACGGTCTTCTTGCCCGCGCCGCCCGCGTCGACCACGATCAGTTCGGGCAGGTTCTCCTTGACGGTCTCGTTCTGATCGTCGCTGACGCGCGTGAGGCTGACCTTCTTGGCGTCCGGGCTCCAGCGGGCGTAGGTGAGATTGCTGCCGCTGAAGATCTCCTTGCCTGCGCCCTCGCGCCCCATGCGCGAGACGCTGAACCCGCCGCCGGTCTTGCGGACGGCCAGGAACTCGCCCCCGCCCGGGGCGAAGACCGCGAACGCGGGCTCGCCGCCCTCGGCGCCCGCCAGCACCTTGGCCTGCGACTTGGCCGGGTCCAGCAGGACGAAACCCTCCTGTCGCGGGATCAGGAACTCGCCCTGGGGCGAGACGCTCAGCTCCACCGGCAGGCAGCCCGCGCAGGCCGCGCTCAGCACCGCCGCACAAGCCACCAGAAACATCGACCGCGTCACCCGTTCGGCACTCATGGTGTCTCCTTTCAGGGATGGACTCTCGTGTGCGCTCCCGAACCTATTGGGGCGCGGGTATTCTAGCCCCGCGGGCAAGACCTGTCACGGATTTCCCGTACGGCGGCGGCGGGCAAATCGCCGATAAGAGGAGTTGGCGGCCCCTTCAGCCGCCAGCTTCAGCTTGCGCCAGAAGCACGGGAGGTGCCGAAGGCGGCCCCTTCCCCGTTTCCGCGCGCTCCCGCCGACCGCCAAAAGCGGATAGCTGAAAGCCAAGCGTGGCACCGAGCGTTTTGCTTCTCGGACGCAGCCTTTGTGGAGAGTCGCGATGAAGATGCAGATAGCCCAGTTGCGGGAGCTGTTCGAGTCGAGGTTTGTGGACATGCAGCGGGCCCTGGCCCAGGACCCGCCCCGCGAGCTGGGAGAAGTCGAGGTGGCCCTGCGCGCCCTCAAGGGCTTCCTGTTCAATCTCGAGGGCGTCCTGCGCAAGGACGACTTCCGCGGCCTGCCCTTCACCGCGGTCAACGCGGTGGCCGGACACGTGCAGGACGCCATCGACGCCCTCCAGGGCCTGCCCGCCCAGCCCGACGCCGCCCGCATCCTCCCCATCGTCCGCGCGGTCGACTCCCTCTACGGGCTCTGCCTCCAGTACGGCGTGATGGCGGCCGCCCTCGACGCCAACAAGCTCGGACAGGTCGCCCTCATCCTCCAGCGAAAGCTCAACGACGTCCTCCGCGACATCGACAAGGTGGACGAGCAGGCCAAGAGCAACGCCGACACCATCGCCCAGGCCGGGCAGAGCGGGCTCCAACAGGTCAAGGAGGCCTGCCGCCAGGGCGCGCAGGCGGCCGAGCAGGCCGCCGCAGCCGCGGCCAGGGACATGCAGGCCCGCAGCGAGGCCCTGGCCCGCACGAGCGAGAAGGCGACGACCCAGTTCGACCGCCTCGCCGCCGAGATCGAGACCCGCCACCGCCAGATGGCCTCCGATCTCGCCGCCCGCATCGAGCAGGCGCAGGCCCTGCTCGACCGGATCGACGGGCATCAGGATGCCGCCCAGCAGACCGCCGAACAGGCCCGCGCCCAGCTCCAGGCCGTCCAGGCCGCCGGACAGGAGGTGGCCCAGGCGCGGGACAAGGCCCAGGCAGCCGCCGATGAACTGGCCAAGCGCCTCCAGCGGGCCGAGCAGACCCTCAAGGACCTCCAGGCCAGGCAGTCCGCGGGCGAGAAGGCCCAGGCCGCCGCCCAGGCGGCCCGGGACGAGGCCGCCCAGGCCGCCGCCCAGGCCCGCGAGGTGGAAGCCCAGATCGCCCAGCAGGCCCAGGCCGCCCGCAAGCGCTACGAGGAAGCGCTGGCTGCCGCCGACGCCGTGCTGGCCCAGCTCGACCAGAAGCGATCCCAGCACGAACAGGCGCTGGCCAACGAGTTGTCCGCCGCCCGCCAGGGAGTCAAGGACGTCGCCGCGCAGCAGGCGCAGGCCGAGGACCTCGCCCAGCAGACCGCCCGCCAGCTCGCCTCGGCGGAGCAGACCGCCGCCGCGCTGGCCGCCACGACCCAGACGGTCGACGAAGCGGCCGCCCAGGCTCGCCTCCGCCTGGCCGACGCGCAGGGCGTGCTGGAGGAATTCCGAGGCCTGCTGGACGCCGCCACCCAGTTGCGGGCCCAGGCCCAGGCCCGCCTGGAGACGACCACCGGCACGGCCGAACGGATCGAGCAACTCGAACGCGAACTGGCCGGCCTGGCTGGGGCGTTCTCCCAACGCCACAAGGACGCCTGCCAGGCCGTCGACGACGCCCTGGCTGCCATCGACCAGACACGCAAGCAGATCGTCGAGGACCGCGCGCAGCAGCAGGCCGAGGCGAAGGCCGCCGGCGAGGCCGCCCTGGCGGAGATCGACCGGACGCACGAGCAGGCGGCAGCCGACCTGGAGGAACAAAAGTCGGCCGCCCGCGGCGTGGTCGAGGAGATCCGCGCCGCCCGCGAGCAGGCCCAGGCGCTGGCGGGCCAGACGGACGAGCAGCTTCACGCCGTCCGCCAGACCGCGCAGTCGGCGGCGACGGCGCGTCGCTCCGCGGACAAGTCCGCCAAGGCCATTGAGGACAAGCTCGCCCGCTCGGCCGAGGCGATGGAAGAACTCAAGGCCCTGCTGACCTCGTCGAAGGACCTGGAGGTCCAGTCCCGCACGCGGCTGGAGACCGCCGGGCAATCGGTGGCCCGCTCGCTGGAGATGGAGCAGTCGCTCAAGTCGCTGGCCGGCGAGTTCGAGCAGAAGCGCGCCCAGGCGTTGGAGGCGCTCGCCCAGGCGCGGTCGGCGGTGGACCAGGCGGCGGCGGAAGCGTCGGCCGCGCTGGCGGACCACGTGGCGCGGGCCGCCCAGTCGGACCAGGACGCCCAGGCCCTTCGCGAGCAGTGCCGCCAGGCACAGGCCGACGCCGCGGAGAACGCCGGCGCCTCGCAGGCGTCCGCCCGGGCCGCGGGCGAGGCACGCGTCCAGAGCGAGCAGTACGCCGCCGACTCGCGCCAGCAGCACGCCGCGGCCATCCAGATGACCGAGCAGCTCAAGGCCCTCCAACTCGCCGCGAGTGAGCTGGAGGCCCAGGTCCGTTCGCGCCTGGATTTGGCGGGCGGGGCGGCGGCGCGATGCGAGGAGATCGAGCAGGCCCTGCGGTCGCTGTCGCAGCAATACGACCAGCGCCGCCAGGAAGCCCTCGGCGCCATCGACCAGGCACGCGGCGACGTCGACCAGGCGCGCCAGGACGCGACCGGACGGCTGGAGGGCTTCGTGGCGTCGGCCGGCGAGGTCGCCGCCCGCCTGGACCAGCTCGCCCGGCAGTGCGACGAGTCGGGGCGCCAGAGCGGCCAGCACGAGCAGGCCGCCGCCCAGGCGGACAAATCCGCTCAGGCGGCCGCCCAGTCGGCCGAGCAGACGGCCTCGCAGCTCCAGGAGCGGCTGGGCAACGCGCGCAGCGACGCGCAGCGCCTGGCGGAGTTGCTGGAGTCGGCGATCGACCTCCAGGCCAAGGCCCAGGCGCGCCTGGACTACACCGCCTCGGCCAGCGACCGCGTCGAGCAGCTCGAACGGAACATCCAGTCGCTGTCGGGCGCGTTCGCGCAGCGCCACGCCGACGCGGTGAGCCTGATCGAGGCCCAGATGGCCGCCCTGGAGCAGTCGCGGGGCGAACTGCACGCCCGGCTGACCGCCCAGGTGGAGGCCGCCCGCCAGGCCGCCGAGCAGACCCAGACCAGCCGGGCGCAGGCGGACGACAATGCCTGCCGCAGCGGCGAGTTGTTGGAGGCGATGCAGCGCCAGGAGCAGGCGCTGGCGGAGCTGCGCGAGCATCTGGCCGCCCAGGAACAGGAGTTCCGCGAGCGCCTGAACCAGGGCCGGGAGATGGTCCACCAGGCCTCCGAGGCGCTGGGGGCTGCGCGGGAGTCAGCCGCCCAGGCGGCCTCGGCGGCCGCCTCGACCGTCCAGACGGCCGACGAGATCCGCCAGGCGCACCAGCAGGTCAGCCAGTTCTCCGCCCAGATCGACCGCCACGCCCAGGAACTGGCCCAGGCCCGCGAGGACTCGCAGGCCGTCGTGGGCGACCTCCGCGACCGCGTCGAGCGGACGCTCGAGGACGTGCACAGCCGCACCGACGAACTGGTCGCCCGCAACAGCCAACTCCACGCCCGCATGAGGACGATCATGGGCCAGGCCACCGAGTGCGGGCTGGCCTCGCAATTCGACGACCGCCACGCCGACGCCGCCCGCAACCGGCGGCGATGGGGACGCTGGATGCTGACCGTCGCCGTCTCGTCGGCCCTGTTGCTGGGCGGGGTCCTACCGGCGGTCCTGATCGGGGCGGGCTGGCAACTGGCGGTGGTCCTGGTCCTGGGCGTGTGCGTGCCGGTCACCTCCGCGCTGGCCTTCTGCGCCGCCCAGTATCGACGAGAACGCCGCCTCGAAGAGGAATACGCCTACCGCGCCACGGCTGGGCGGGCCCTGGCCGCCTGCCGGGCCATCCTGACCGAACTCAAGGGCTCGGACGTGGGACAGGCCGAGATCGTCCAGCGCCTGCTCCGCGACCTGACGGACAACCCCGTCGATCGCGTCTGGCCCAACCTGCACAAGCCCATTCCACAACGCCACGCCGACGAGCCGAACGAGGAGAGCCTGTCGGCGCAGCCTGCCCCGCATGCGGAAGCGGCCGCCCCGCGGCAACAGGAAGCGGAAGCGAGCAGCCCGGACGAAGCGCCCGCCCCCGCCGAGGAAGCGGAAGTCGAGGCAGTCGTCGGCTCGCCCGGTCAGGGGCCGTCGAACGGGGATGAGCCGGCCGGGGCTTCGCGACCTCGGCGTAAGGGAAAGAAGCGCTGAGCCCTCATACCGTGTCCGCTCGCCCACCCGACGTGCAGCGGGTTTTCGACTCGACGGCCTGTTCAGGGAGGTCCGCGCTGGCCCGAACCGACGACGACTCCGAAGGACGCACCGTGTCATCGGCCAAGCGCACAACGTCGATCGCGACTGGTCTGCAAGTCAGCGTCATGTTTCCCGTTTGACAGGACAGCATCGTCACTCTCCGCCCCCGATAGCCGCAGGACAACTGCGGCGTGACGACTTCGTTCTCGCAGGCAGACGAAAGGACACGTGCATGAGACGATCGACCGCGAACGTCCTGCTCCAGACGGCGGCCCTGTGCCTGTCTGTCTGCGCGGCGGCATCCGCCCGGGCCCAATCGGGCAAGACCGCGCAGAGCGGGCTGGCCCCCGAGGCCGCCGCTCGACTGGCCGCGATGAAGGCCGCCCTCGCAGCCAATCCCAAGGACATCAACACCAGGACGAAACTGATCGTCGCGTACCTGGGGGAATTCAAAGACCCGGCGGAGGCGGCCAGGCTGGTGACGCCCGACCTGAACGAGGATCTGCGGAAGTTCGTGCCGTTGGCGGCCAGGCCCGTGGACAAACTGGACGAGCGCGCCTGCATGGAACTGGCTTCCTGGTACGCGGAGCAGGCGGGCAAGGCCCCGCCCGCCAGCCAGGTCATCCTGTTCGCCAGGGCCAAGGCGTGCTGCGAACGCTTTCTGACGCTTCACGCCGCCGGAGACGCCACCCGCCTGAAGGTCTCGATGCTCTTGGATGAGATCATCAAGAAGGCCCCGGACCTCGGCCCGCCGCCCAGGACGCTCGCGCTGGACCTGGGGCGGGGCGTGAAGATCCCGCTGGTCCTGGCCCCCGCGGGCAAGTTCCTGATCGGCAGTCCCAAGAACGAGAAAGGACACCAGCCCTATGAAGGCCCCCAACACGAGGTAACGATCGCCCGGCCTTTCTACATAGGCGCGTGCGAGGTCACACAGGAACAGTACGCAGCCGTCACAGGCACCAACCCCAGCAAGGGCCGGGCCCGCCAGAAACCCGTGGAGATGGTCTCGTGGAACGCCGCGATCGAGTTCTGCCGGAAGGCGTCGGCCAAGACGAACAGGACGTTCCGCCTGCCCACGGAGGCGGAATGGGAATACGCCTGCCGGGCGGGGTCGAAGACGCGGTTCTTCTTCGGCGATGACGAGAAGGACCTGAAGAACTACGCCTGGTACGACGGAAACAGGAGCGGCATCCATCCGGTCGCCCAGAGAAAGCCCAATTCGTGGGGCCTGTACGACACGCACGGCAACGTGTCCGAATGGTGCGCCGCCGAAGGCCAATACGAAATCTACACCCTCTCCAAGTCGTTCGATCCCCGCCGGGCCGGATATGTCTACCGGATCATGCGCGGCGGGTGCTGGCATGAACCGGCCGCGAACTGTCGCTCCGCAAGCCGCGCGATAACTTCTCCAGATCGGGGGAACGACGACACAGGGTTCCGGGTGGTGGTGGACGTGCCCGAGCCGGTTCTGCCCTGACGCCTCGACGGACTTTCGACAGGCGAGAGAGACCGCGGAACCACCGGCGGCGCTCGCGATCCCGCGCGGCGAAACCATAGATGGGATAACGCCGCCGAACGGCAAGCCTTGGCCGGCCCGAGTCGCGATCGAAGGGTCCGCCGTTTGCTGCACGACATCGGCGCGGAGACGGCCGGCTTATTCCTGCGGCATGTAGGGCCTGGCCTGGCCGGCCAGCACGGTGTCGGGGTCGCGGAGGATCGGCCAGGTGCGGTAATCGACGTCGAAGCAGGAGGCGATCCAGTCGCCGACAGAGTCGCGGTCGGCCTCGTCGCCGTTTTGCATGCGCGACATCCGCTGCCGCAGGTCGCGGAAGAGGTCGCTGTGGTCGGCTTCGCGCCGGAGGCAGCCCTTGGTGAAGATCAGCTCGCGGACCTGGCCGAACGCGTGTGGCTTCTGAAAGCCCATGTGGACGTAGAGGTCGCGGATGAACTCCCGCCCCAGCAGCAGCCCGCCGTCAAAGGGCACAGCCAGGCGGAGGTCGTCGTAGACGGCGTCAAAGAGCTGCCCGGACGCTACGGGCTGGACGCCGCCCAGGGCGGGGAACGTCGCGCCCCGCGGGCCCATGACCAGGAGCTGGACGAGGAAGATGCCCTCGTCGTCGATGTCGTAGCGGCAGACGAAGCCGCGGTAGCAGGCGGTGCAGTGGCCTTCGACGCGGATGCCGTGGTCGGCGGGGTCGAACAGGCCCGAGCCGCTCATGCCGATCAGCGACCACACCTCGCCCCGCAGGCGAAACTCGTCCTCGAACTGGGCTGTCATGGCCAGACCTCGTCAGACATTCATCGCTTCCCCCGCCGCAAGGGTCCGCGATTGCCCCACGTTTATCCGCTCCTTCATCCCAGATCAACACCCGACGTCGACACCGCCTGTTCACCGCACCGCGGGCCGGCCCGGCCTCTTGGTGGGCGATTCGAATGGATTGAACCCCTCCGCGGGCTGGGAGGTCGCCTGCCCGGAGGGGTTGGCCTCATCCGCGGCACCCGGAACTTGAAGGCCTTCTGTGGAGGCCCCGAGCCTCGTTGCGGACGCATCCCATATCCGTACGGTCTTGTCTTCGCTGCACGAGGCCAGCACGCCCGAGTTCACGGCCAAGCCGTTCACTTGCGCCAGGTGTCCATGAAGGGTCAGGATCTCGCGGCCGGTGGTTGCATCCCAGACCCGAACGGTCTTGTCCTTCCCGCAGGAGAAGATCCGCCGCCCGGAGAGACTGAAGGCGACGCCGGTCACGGCCCTGGTGTGGCCCAGCAGGGCGAGCGTCTCCTGCCCAGTATCGGCGCGGCAGACCTTGACTTGCTCGCCATCGCCGAAGACGACATGCCGCCCCGAGGGGCTGAAGGCGACGCAGCCGTTCTGGCCCTCGGGGCTCCGCACGATCACCACGGGATGGTTGGGGTTCTGGAGGTCCCAGATTCGCACCGTTGCATCGTGCGAGGCTGACGCGACGTGGCGGGCGTCGGGGCTGAAGGCGACGGCCAACACGCTTGCGCTGTGCCCCGTGAAGGTGTGAATCGCCCTGCAAGTCTTGACGTCCCATACTCGTCCCGTCCCGTCCCGGCTTCCCGTGGCGATCCGCGAACCGGAGGGGTCGAATGCGAGGCTGAGGATGATATCTTGATTGCCTTCGAGACAGCCTGCCCGGGACCCGTCACTCGCATGGCGCAGGTTGACCTGCGTCCCATCGGGCACCGCCAGGAGAGTCCCGTCGCGGTTGAAGGCCAGAGAGCGGACTTCGATCCCACGGTTGGCGGTCCATTGGGCTTCGACCTTCCAGGCGCCCAGGTCCCACACTTTCACCTGGTCATAACTGGCCAGGGCGAGGCGGTCGTTTCCCGGCGACAGCGCCACCGCGGAGACCCCGTAGGGGTTATCGCCGAGGACGGCGGCCTGCTGGTTCCGGTGGGCATCCCACATCCGCAAGACACCCTCATCTCCCGCGGAGGCGATGACGGCGCCGTCCGGGCTAAGCGCCACCGCCCGTACCTTCTTTTCGTGCCCGCGGTACGCGGTGATCTGCTTCCCGCTGGAGGCGTCCCAGACGTGCACGGCGCGGTCATCTCCCCCCGTGATGATGCTGCGCCCGTCCCGACTGATGCACAATGCGTTGACAGCGCCCACGTCGGCCTGGATCATCCGTCCCTCCCGGGCGCCCTGCGGATCCCACCATCGCACGCTTCCGTCCCCACTGGCGGAAATCAACCACTGACTGTCAGGCGTCCAGTCCAGCGCCGACACCCACAAGCGGTGCCCCCGCAGGGGGCGAATCTCCTCGGCGGTCCGCCCGTCGCGCAACTGGATGAGACCGCCGCTATCCGCGGTGGCCAGGAACCGGCCGTCGGGGCTGAATGCGGCGGCGTCGATGGAAACCTCGTGTCCGTGGCGCGAGGCGATTTCCCGTCCGGTCTGTGCGTCCCACAGTTTCAGCGTGGCCTTCGGGAGGCGGCTGCTTACATCAAACAAGTGTTCTCCATCGCAGGACACCAGCAAGCGACCGTCGGGACTGAAGGCGACACGGCGTATGGTCAGGGGATGGTCATTACGAGTCCACAGCACGCTTCCGGAGGCGGCGTCCAATACGGTCAGGGCCTTCCCACTGCTGGCGGCAATCCAGCGGCCGTCCGAACTGAAGGCCACACAACAGGCGCCGTTGCCCGGAGGCAGCAGGGCACGTCGGGTTGTCCCGGTCGCGGCGTCCAGGAGTTTCAGGCCTTGCAGCCCGTCGGCGATGGCCACGGTTTGGGAATCCGGGCTGAAGGCGAGGCTGGGGGCCAAGAGGTTTCCGCTGGGCAAGACCCGCAATTCGGTATGGCAGAGGTTAGCGAGGTATCGCCATTCCCAGTCTCGCAGGTCGGCGGGGCAGAACTCGAGGCTCTGGGCGGCGTGCCGGACGTCGTTGTCCACGAACTGCCGATACGCCTGGGGGATGAGGTTGAAGTACAGGTTGGTCTCGGCCCGCTTGCGTTGGGCAGTCTCCCCGGCGAGGGCTCTTTCCGCCCGCTGGCGCTGGAGGGATTCCTGGAGGCGGGCCTGGCGGGCGGCGTTGCGCTGGACGACGGCGAAGACCGTCAAAAGGCCCATCAGGACCGCCAGCACGGTCATCGCTCCGCCCCAGATCGCCCGGCGGCGGGCGCGGCGCTCCTGGTCGCGATCGCGGAGGTCGGCGAAGCGGCAGCCCAGAATGCACGCCAGCAGGCGGAGCCTGGCCATCCGCCACAGCCAGCGGGGGCTTTCGGTCCGGGTGGGTCGGACGTCGCCGGCCAGCGGTTCGACCTCTTCCTCCTGCTGCGTGGTCCGCCCGTCGGCGCCGGGGACGACTTTCCGCACCCGTAGCAGCGCGGGCGGGAAGGCCTCGCCCGGTTCGCCCTCGATCAGCAGGGCCAGGATCCTCCCGTCGCGTCCCATCTCGCGGAAGCGAAGGATCTCCTTGTTCACCCACTGCGACTGCGGCGTTTGCGGCGAGCAGACGACGATCAGGAACTCCGACTGTTGCAGGGCGGATTCGATCTCGTGGCTGAGGTCGGCAGAAGCGGGCAGTTCCTCCTCGTCGCGGAAGACCCGTCCGACCCGCGGGCGGACGCCCATGTGGCGGACCAGGTGCGACGGGACGCGGTACGTCTCCAGGGCGGCGTGCAGTCGCTTGGCCCAGCGGCGATCCGCGTCGACGTGGCGGTAGCTGATGAAGGCGGCATAGCGGTACGCCTGTCTCTTCGGGTCAGGCGCGTTGTCCAAGGCGGTCATGGTTCACCCCTTGCGCCGGCCCGGCGCGAAGCGGCCTGGACTGCTGGAATCGGTGGACACCATTCGTGTTCTCCGTCGTACCGAGGTCGTCTCGTCATGTTTACACTCAGACGCTGAACATCTGCAACGCCGCCGTCAATCACGTAATCCGTATGGTGCGGCTGGGGTTTCACTTGCCCGCGCATTCTACCCCTGGGTGCGTGTCGCGGCAACACGCCCAAGCCTCCGTGCCCTTCGGGCCCTGCGGCGCGAGTGTGGCGTGGATCATCGATTCTTGTCGGGTGGGCGCTAGCCGGCGACGTGGAAGACCGCAAGGCGACGGATGACGGGCGCGGCGATGGACTTGGTGACGCGCAGCCGGACTTCGGAGACTTCGACCGGCGCGAACCGGTCAATCCGCTTGTGGCCGATGCACTGCGCCTGGCAGAGCGGTTTCCACTGGCCGCCGGCCAGACCCTCGACGACAAACTCGCGGACGCGCTCGCCCTGCCGGATGTCTTCCATCAGGATGACGTGATCGATCGTCGCGGGCTTGGCCAGCTTGAGCGTGACCGTGTCGCCCGTGCCGGTCGTTTCGGCGAGGCTCGTGCCAAAGCGGCGCCGGATTTCGGCGGCGAACTCCCGGTATCGCTGGATGTCGGCTGCCGGGATCAGACCGTCGCGATCGGGAGTGGCGTTGAGAAGGAGGTTGCAGTTGCGGCCGACCGATCGGTAGTACATCTCCACCAACTGGTCGAGGCTGTAGAGTTTGCCTTCGGCGTCGGGTTGCCAGAACCAGTCGTGATTGCGGGCCGGGACGTCGCACTCGGCGGGCGACCAGACCTGGCCGTTGGGGTCGCCGGCCCCGTGGTCGCCGCCCTTGCGCACGGTCGCCCAGCAGGGATCGGGGGCGAGGCCCCTCTCGTTGCCGACCCAGCGGATGGTGTTGGCGGACGGGCCCTGAAAGACGACCGCCTGCGGCTGGAGTTTCTTCAGGATGGCGCGGGCGTCCGGGCCGCCCTGCTCGGGCGACGGGATGCCGCCGTCAAACCAGATCTCCGCGAGCTTGCCGTAGTTGCCCCAGGCCTCGGTGACTTGCTTCTCGTACGCCTTGGCGTACTGGGCCTGCCTGGCGGGGTCGCCGCCTTTGCCGAGGTTCACCTTCCCGCGATCCACGCCGAAGTGCCCGTTGGCCGGCCAACTGACGTACAGGCCCGGCAGGATGCCCGCCTTGCGGCAGGAGTTCACGTAGTCGCGCAGGATGTCGCCCTTGCCGTCGCGCCATCGGGTCTGCCGCAGGCCGTAGGGATACGCGTCGCTCTGCCAGAGCATGAAACCCGAGCAGTGCTTGGCGACGAGCACCGTGTACTTCGCCCCGAGCACCTTGGCGGCATCGAGCCACTGGTCGGTGTCGAGTTTCGACGGGTTGAAGATGTTCGGGTCCAGGTGGCCGCAGGATTTCCAGTTTGCGCCGTTGCCGCGTCCGCCGGCGGTGAAGACGGGGATGTCGTAGTGAATGAACATCCCGACTTCGAGGTCCTGCCAGGCCGCCTG
Organism: Planctomycetota bacterium; assembly: GCA_022705325.1. Classification (GTDB taxonomy): domain Bacteria; phylum Planctomycetota; class Phycisphaerae; order SM23-33; family SM23-33; genus MWDR01. The sequence continues at coordinate 19,439 of JAKJER010000031.1, forward strand.
CTCCGCCGTCGGCTTGGGGATCTGCGGGTCGGCCAGGGCCGTCGTCGCGATCAACGCAAGCAGGATGGGAAGCGCTTTGGTCATGGTCATGTTCATTTTCATTCTCCAGATACGGAGGCGGCTTCGAATGACGCCATCGTATCCCCTGCCGGGCCCGGTGAGAAGGACAAACGCGGTCCCTGGCAAAGGGCTATTGTCATGCCAAAGCGGGACGGAAAAACGGGGCGCGGCTGCGCGTTCGCCGTGGGTCCGGGGCGGGTTTTTCGCGCGCAGCCGGGGTGCAAACGGGGTCGGCCGGGGGTTTGTACGCGGTCTTTTCCGCGCAGCCGCCTGGTAATTCGGGGACGCCTTAATCCGGAGACGCCTTACCTGTTTCTGTACCCATAATTGGTATGATGTGGCCCGATTCCGATTTGTCCCAGCGACTCAGCGTTGTACCACTACAGCAGCGACGTCTAAGGCCGCCATTTCAACTCACTCCACGTGGCGGATGCCAAGAGCGCACAGCGATGGAGTGCCACATCATGCTCATCACCTTCCTGGAAATCGCCTGCAACGTATCCAGGATTGACCAGTACGGCCCAGCGAGATCGTTGTCCAGTCTGAACTTGAATACAAATGACGGTGCTCCCATCAAAACTGTCGTTCTTTACCCAATATCCGGCTGGCAGGTCCCCGATCTGCGAGATTAGTTCGTCTATTTCTCTAGCCTTGGCTGCTGCGTTGTTGGCCTTGTAGAAGTAGCACCCTTGGAGCCTGCCCATCAGGAATAGGTGAAGTGGTCGTCCCTCGGTACTCTCAGTAGAAAGATCGGCTGGGATCTCCAGATTCGAGGCGACAAATACTTCTTCTCTGGCCACCCCAACGACAAAGCACCTTATAGGCGGGTCGGACGGAACCCATCCATCAAGGGCATTCTGATGAAAGCCACTGCTAATGGGAATCTCCAACACCCGTACAATGCTGGAGGATCGGGCAGTTACACCACCTGCGAATGCTGTCACGTATTTCAGACCCCCATTACTGGCAAGGCTTTCGATTATTCGCGCCACATCTTGGGATTTCGTCGATATCTCACGGGAGATGTCTAGTAGCTCAGCGTCGAACTGGACCAACTCTGACCTAAGACATGACGATCGACAGCCCTCGCAGCAGCCCAACCACACGATGAGCACAAACAAACGCATGCCACAATTGCTATGAGAGATTACCATGCGTCGGCCTCGGATGACGCCATGATATCCCCCGGCCGTCAGGCTGAGAAGCGGAAACGGTTGTGGCAAGGGCATGCGATAGCAGGAGAAGAAGACCCGGAGGGTCGGCAGCAATTAGCCGGGGGCGTAAGCCCCCGGAAGCCGACGCCCATCCCAAGAAGCCCCGAAGGGGCGAAAGCGGGTAGCCGGAGGCGCAAGCCCGGAAGCCGAACGAGAACCCAACCCAGCCCCAACGGGGCGTCTTGGGTTTTCACCCGAGGGCCGGACCCGATGCCAAGACGCCCCTTTGGGGCTGACGTCTCTCGATCATCCGTTCCCAGGGCTCGGCCTGAAGCCTCGCCCTGGGCTTTCCACGGCGGCCCTTCGGGCCTGGGGGCAGTGTCGCCCTTTCAGGACTCTTCCATTCGCCCCGCGCAAAGAAACCCAGGCCTTCGCTGCGCTTCGGCCTGGGCTAAGCCATGACGGGCCTTCCGCCCTCGGCCGGGCGACGGCTGGAAAGGCAACAGGGTTCGGCCGGGCGCGGAAATAGGGTAGCGTCCCCTGTTTTAGACCGTTTGGGGCTGGGGTTTGGGGTTGTCCTGCGCGGCGCGGCGTTTGAGGGCTTCGGCTACCAGGCCCACGAACATGGGTTGCGGGCGCAGGGGGCGGCTGGTCAGGCAGGGATGGGCCTGCGTGCCCACGAAGTACGGGTGGACGTCGCGGGGCAGTTCCAGGATCTGCATGATCGGGTGGACGGGGTGGCGGCCCGAGAAGACCAGGCCGGCCTGTTCGAGCTGGGGCACGTACTTGGGGTCCACCTCGTAGCGGTGGCGGAAGCGCATGCGGACCCGCTTGGCGTTCTTGAACAGCTCGGCTGCAAGCGTGCCGGGCGTGACGTCGATGTCCTGCCCGCCGAGGCGCATGTTCCCGCCGAGGCCCTCGATCTTCTTCTGCTCGGGCAGGATGTCGACCACCGGGTGCTCGCACTCGGGGTTGAGCTCGGTGGAGTCCGCGCCGGCCAGACCGCACACGTTGCGGGCGAATTCGAGGACGGCCATCTGGAAGCCCAGGCAGATGCCCAGGAAGGGCATCTTGTTCTCGCGAGCGTGGCGGATGCAGGCGATCTTGCCGGCCGTGCCGCGGACGCCGAATCCGCCGGGGACGATCACGCCGTCGACGTCGGCCATCGCGGCGGCGGCGGTGTCGTCGGTGAGGTCGGTGGTGTCGATCCAGTGGACGTCGACGCGGCAGTCGTTGGCGGCGCCGGCGTGCTCGAGGGCCTTGATGATGCTGGCGTAGCTGTCGCGCAGGGCGGTGTACTTGCCGGTGATGCCGATGGCGACGCTTCGGGAGGCCTGGCGGATGCGGGAGCTGAATCGCTCCCACTGGATGGCCGCCCGGGCGTCCATGGCCGAGTTGACCTTGCCGCCGAGGTTGAGCAACTGGACCATCTCGCTGTCGAGCTGGGCCTCGCGCATGGCCTCGGGCAGGAGGTAGATGCTGGGCAGGTCGTGCATGCTGAAGACGCGGCGCAGGGGCACGTTGGTGTAGACGGAGATCTTCTGGCGGACCTTGTCGACGACGGGCTGCTCGGCCCGGCAGGCGATGATCGCCGGCTGGATGCCGTGCTCCATGAGCCGCTTGACGCCGAGCTGGGCGGCCTTGGACTTCTGCTCGCCCAGCGCGGGCGGGGCCAGGATGTACGTCAGGGCGACGAAGGCGACGGTGCCGCCCTCCTCGTAGTTCAGCTCGCGGAGGGCCTCGATGTAGAACATGTTCTCGATGTCGCCCACCGTCCCGCCGACCTCGACGAAGACCACGTCGGCCTGGCTGCGGACGGCCAGCTCGCGCAGGCGGAGCTTCACCTCGCCGGTGACGTGCGGGATCATCTGGACGTCGCGCCCGAGGTAGCTGCCGGCCCGCTCCTTGTGCAGGATGGACGAGAAGATCTGCCCGCTGGTGGCGAAGTTCGCGCGGGTGAGGTCCTGGTCGAGCATCCGCTCGTAGGTGCCCAGGTCCATGTCGGTCTCCATGCCGTCGTCCAGCACGAAGACCTCGCCGTGGCGGTACGGGTTGAGCGTGCCGCTGTCGACGTTGAGGTAGCCCTCCAGCTTGATCGGGCTGACCCGCAGGCCCTTGTCCTTGAGCAGCTTGGCCAGCGAGGAGGAAAAGATCCCCTTGCCCAGCCCGCTCATGACCGTGCCGAACACCGCTACGTATTTGACGGAGCCTGGACGGTAGCCGTCGGGAAGGGGGGTGTAGAATTCCGTTTCGTCGGAGCGGTCTTTGACCGACCGCAGCAAATCCATGGCGTCGCTCATGGAGCTACACTTTACCGCCGGCCGGCGCCGGGTTCAAGCGCATAAGGAGAGATAATTTCACGCGGGCATATATGCAGCCCTTGCATAGAGATCCGCGAGGCCCGGCGACCGCGGACGCACAAATTCCGCCCGGGCGGGCCGAATGTCCCGTTTTTTGAGAAGTTGCCCCGCCGCCTGCCGGGGGCTGTTATCCGCGCAAGTCCTTTTCATTACGAAGGTTGCCAATGCGTTGGCAAATATGAAAAATCTGAAAAACAGGAAAAACATGGGCCAGAACGGGACAGAAAGACCCCAAATGGGACATTGGACGTGCGGCAGGCGCCCCGCGGGCGGCGGGGCTAGAGGAGGCGACGGTAACCCTCGGGTAGTTGGGCAGTTCGGTCTCGGCAGCCGTCGCACAGGCGCCGGCTCGCCTCGGGCGGCATCGGCAGAGGCCCGGTGATTCGCCCGGCCAGCTCGCGCATCAGGCAGCCTCTTCGGGGGCGGTCGAACAGTTCGCCCATCTGGGCCCAGATCTCCGCCAGCGGGCGCGCCAGCGCGTTGCCCATCGACAGCGGCGTCAGGTCGCAGGGGCAGACCTCGCCCGCGGCATCGATGAACAGGTGGTGATAGCCCGCCCCGCAGCCGAACAGCTCCGCCGACTCCAGGTACGCGAAGCACGCCACCGCGGGCAGCCGGCCCGAGCGGTTGGTCCGCACGTGGAAGTCAGCCAGCGCCCGCACCTCGTCTTCCGTCAGCATCTCCTGCCCGCGATCCGCCCAGCCGCCGGTGGCCACCGGGGCCAGCACGCGGAACTCCCCCACCCCCCACTGCCGCCCGAGTTCGTGCATCCGCTCCAGCTCTCCGCCCAGCAGCTTGTCGCGCGCAGCGATGGTGGAGATGGCCGCGTACACGCCGGCGCGGCGGCAGGACTCGACGGCGCGCCGGGCGGCGTGCCAGGAATTGTCGATTCGCGATTTGCGATTTTCGATTTGTGAGGAGCCGCCCGAACGCTCTGTCCCAATCGACAATCGCAAATCGTCAATCGCAGATCCCTCGCCCCTGACGGCGGCGTGTCTGGCCGGATCGTCGGACTCGATCCCCACCGTGACGCAGGTGACGCCCGCGCGGGCCAGCGCCTCGGCCCGCCGGTCGTCCAGGCCCAGCCCGGTGGTGAAGACGATCGTCGCCATTTCCGGCCCGGCCGCCGCGACCAGTTCCTCCAGGTCGTCTCGCAGCAGGGGCTCGCCGCCGGTGAAGCCGATCGTGCACGTGCCCAGCGCCTTGATCTGCGCGATCAGGTCGAGCGCCTGCTCGCGGGTCCACTCGGCCTGGCGCCGCCCGGCCAGGCTGCAATGGGCGCAGCGGAACGGGCAGCGCGAGGTGACGGCCAGGTAGGTCGAGAACGGCACGCGGCGGCGTTGGATGACGGCCCGGCAGAAGCGGTCGAACGCGGGCGAGGGACAGGGCGGGAAGAACGTGTTGATCCGCGTCTGCCCGGCGAAGCGGTGCGGGCGCTCGTTTCGCATCCGCCGCAGCAGGTACCACAGGTGGCCCGGCGGCACCCGCCCCAGCAGCGGGCGGAACATGCTCAGCACGCGAAGCAGGCCGGCGGGTTGGATCGTGGCTCGGCTGATTGTCGACTCGCGGTTCGTGTGTTCGTCACGGGCGGCTGTCGGCGCGTTGTCGCGAAGCTCGCGTGCAGCCGCCCGCGGTCAGGCCCGAAGCGTCGTGGGCAGCAGTTCGGCCAGCAGGTCGTTGCGGGGGTAGGCGTGCCCGCGGTGCTGGAGGAAGACTTCGGCAGCGGGCGTGCCCGCCAGCGACCCGCGGAAGGCGGCGTGGCGGCGCATGGAATCGAGATACTCGTCGTTGCCGTGGTAGGCCCGCAGCCACTCGCGCTGGCTGGCGTGGCAGGCGAGCATTCGCGTCTTGAGTTCCATCTGGGCGGAGACGTCGACGACGGTGGTCGGCTCGACCGTTCGCCCCAGGGTATCGACGGCCTCCACCGGGTCGCAGTAGTACAGGTAGGGCACGGCGGTGCCCTCCAGCAGGGGGAACTGCGAGGCGTTGGGCGCCCCGTGGGCGAAGGTGGCGGCCCGGGCCAGCTCGCTCACCTCGCGATGGTCGCTCATGTAGTCGTCCACGTAGTGGGTGAACACCAGCGACGGCGCGACGCGCCGGAAGAGGTCGATGGTCTTGCGCAGCGTGGGCTTGTCGAAGACGATCATCAGGTCCCGTTCGTCCAGGCAGTGGTAGGTGGCGTCGATCAGCCTGGCGGCGGCCTGCGCCTCGGCGGTGCGGATGGCCGAGATGTCCCACGGCGTGCGGTCGACCGTGCCGCAGTCGCCGGGGGCGGCGGTGGCGATGTGGATCTGCCAGCCGGCCTCCGCCAGCCGGATCAGCGTGCCGGCGCAGAGGAACTCGGCGTCGTCGGGATGGGCCAGGAAGGCCAGGGCAACTTTGCGGGACGGTTCGCTCATGACATACTCCTTCCAGGCCGTACACGATACGCCGACCGGGCGGGCGATGCAATCGTCGACCTTTGCCGGAACGCGGCGAGACGCCGCGCCTGCAAAAGCCCACGGAAGGCTTTCCGTGGGCTTTCCACAATGGTATCCTGTGCTTCGATAAACAGGACCTATAGGACTTATGAGACGCATAGGACCTATGGATGAACTGACTGCTGACTACCGAGAACCACAATGGACGCCACCGCTTACGTTCGCGACATCGCACTCGCCGCCCGCCGCGCGGCCTCGCAACTGGCCCTGAGCACCGCCGCCGTCCGCGACGGCGCCCTGCGGGCCTGCGCCGCCGCCATCCGCGCCCAGGCGGGCGCACTCCAGCAGGCCAACCGGCAGGACCTCGCCCGCAGCGGCGAACTGGGCCTCAGCGAGGCCATGATCGACCGCCTGCGCCTCACGCCCGCCCGCATCGAGGCCATGGCCGCCGCCCTGGAGCAGATCGCCGCCCAGAGCGACCCGGTCGGGCAGACGATCTCCGCCTCCAACCGCCCCAACGGCATGCGCGTGGAGAAGCGCCGCGTGCCCATCGGCGTGATCGGCATCATCTTCGAGTCGCGACCCAACGTCACCGCCGACGCAGCCGCCCTGTGCCTCAAGAGCGGAAACGCGTGCATCCTGCGCGGCGGCAAGGAGGCCCTGCACTCCAACCTCGCCATCGCCTCCGTCCTCCGCCAGGGCCTCGCGTCGGCGGGCCTGGACCAGGCCGCCGTCACCATGATCGACAACGTCGACCGCGAGATCGTCACCGCCATGTGCCGAGCCGAGGGGCTGATCGACCTGCTCGTGCCCCGCGGAGGCGAGGCGCTGATCCGGGCGGTCACGCAGGCGGCGACCATCCCGGTCATCAAGCACTACGCGGGCAACTGCCACGTCTACGTGCACGCCGAGGCGGACCTGGAGATGGCCCGGCGAATCGTGCTCAACGCCAAGTGCCAGCGACCCGGCGTGTGCAACGCCATGGAGACGCTGCTGGTGGACCAGGCGGTGGCGGAGACCTTCCTGCCGCAGGTCCTGTCCGCGCTGGACCAGGCGGGCGTGGAGCTGCGATGCTGTCCGCGATGCAGGCCCGCGCTGGCGGCGGCCGGCCTGGACCAGCTGGCCGCGAAGATCAAGGACGCCGCCGAGCAGGACTGGCGGACCGAGTACCTGGACCTGGTGCTGGCCGTGCGGGTGGTCGATTCGCTCGACCAGGCCGTCGAGCACATCAACGCGTACGGGTCGGCCCACACCGACGCGATCGTCACCCGCTCGATCGCGGCGGCCGAGCGGTTCGTCAAGGCGGTGGACTCCTCCAGCGTGATGGTGAACGTCTCGACGCGCTTCAGCGACGGCGGGGAGTATGGGCTGGGCGCCGAGGTGGGCATCAGCACCGACAAGCTGCACGCCCGCGGGCCGATGGGCGCCGAGGACCTGACGACGTACAAGTGGATCGTGACCGGCGAAGGCCAGTTGCGCGGGTGAGCGAGCACGGCCCCGCCCGCCGGCAGGCAGGGCGCGGATTGCGGAACCGGGACTCCCTCTCCGCCCGCCTACAATGGCCACAAGCAAGGACCTACGGGAGACGACATGGCGGACATTCAGGCGATTCGCGAGGAGCTTCGCAAGCACAAGCAGGACCACCTGGTGAGGTTCTACCACGACTTGCCGCCTGCCGGGCAGGAGGCGCTGCTGAGGCAGATCGAGTCGATCGACCTGGACTTGATCGACGAGTTGATCCAGTCGCACGTGTTCCACAAGCCCCTGGCCGAGCCCCCGGCGGACCTTCAACCGCCGCCGGTGGTGCCGGCGACGCCGCATGAGCCCGCCCAGCGGGCCGAGCACGACCGCGCCGTCCAGCGGGGGCGGGAGCTGCTGCGGGCGGGGAAGGTGGCCGCGTTCCTGGTCGCCGGCGGGCAGGGAACGCGCCTGGGCTACGAAGGCCCCAAGGGTTGCTTCCCGGCGACGCCCGTGACCCGAAAGCCCCTGTTCCAGGTGTTGGCGGAGCAGGTGCTGGCGGCTGGGCGGCGGGCCGGAAAGAGCATCCCGCTGTACGTCATGACCTCGCCCGCGAACGACGTGGCCACGCGGGCGTTCTTCCGCCAGAACGCCAACTTCGGCCTGGCCGACCCGGACGTGTTCTTCCTGTGCCAGGCGACCATGCCTGCCATCGACTACGAGGGCCGGATCGTCCTGGAGAAGAAGGACTCCATCGCGCTGAGCCCCAACGGGCACGGGGGCAGCCTGACCGCCCTGCGAGAGAGCGGCGCCCTGGACGACATGGCCCGGCGCGGCATCGAGCTGATCAGCTACTTCCAGATCGACAATCCGCTGGTCCACGCGATCGACCCGCTCTTCCTGGGCCTGCACGATCTGCGCCGGGCCCAGGTGTCGGCCAAGGCCCTGGCCAAGAGAGACCCCCTCGAGAAACTGGGCAACTTCTGCATGACCCAGGGGCGCTGCATGATCATCGAGTATTCCGACATGCCCGAGGACCTGGCCCGCGCCACCGACGAGCACGGGCGGCTGAAGTTCTCCGCCGGGTCCATCGCCATCCACGTGTTCTCGCGCTCCTTCGTCGAGTCGCTCACCGACGGCGGCGGGGTCGGTCTGCCCTACCACCGCGCCGACAAGGCCGTCGCGTGCGTCAACGCGCAGGGCCACACCGTCAAACCGGACAAGCCCAACGCCGTCAAGCTCGAGATGTTCGTCTTCGACGCCCTGCCGCTGGCCGAGCGCACGCTGATCCTGGAAACGGACCGCAGCGAGGAGTTCAGCCCGATCAAGAACGCCAGCGGCAACGACAGCCCGGCCACCAGCCTGCACGACCAGGTCCGCCGGGCCGCCTCCTGGCTCGAAGAAGCCGGCATCCAGGTGCCCCGCGACGCGGAGGGGCAGGTGGCGGCCGCCATCGAGATCTCGCCCCTGCTGGCCGACAGCGCCGAGGAACTGGCCCAGAAGGTGGACCCCAAGCTGGAGATCCACGTCGCCCAGACGCTGTACTTGCAGTAGCGGCCCTTACTGGGTGTCCCAGCCCCCGTAGGGCAGAGCGACGCCGAGGTTGCGGAGTTGGCCGCTGGGCCCTTCGGCCCGCCAGTCCTGGGCCTCGGGCCCGGCCCCCCCGTCGAACTGCAGGTGCCAGGCGCTGCCGTCGGTGGCCAGGTAGTTGCCCGACCCGCCCACGTGCCACGAGCCCATGCGGTTGTAGGCGGTGTGCCCCATGTCGATGTGCTGGCGGTTGATGTTCTGGATGGGATCTTCTTCCACGACCACGGGCATGCCCACCGTCACCGTCGCCTGGACCGAGTGCAGGATCACCTGGGCCGACAGCGGCAGCAGGTCCAGACGCGCCCCGGGCAGGGACTGGACCATCGTCATGTCGAACATCCCGTTGCTGCCCACGCCGCTGCCCTGCACGCCTGGCCGCAGGCCCGGGCAGCGGTAGAGCTTGCGGGCCGACTCGATGCCTCCCATCGCCGAGACCGTCGTGCCGACCGCGCTGCACGGGGCGGCCGGACGAAACGTGCCGGTGAACGCCTCGCTGCCCATCCACGACTTCTGCCACTCCTCGCTGCCCGTCCAGGGCGGGCCCCACAGCCCGGGCAGGACGGCGCGGTGCCGCGCCGCGTGGGTGGTGAAGGCCAGGCCGACCTGGTGAAACTGGGAGCGGCAGGAGACGTCCAGCGCCATCAGGCGGGCGCGCTTGAGCGAAGGGGTCAGCATGGCCAGCAGCAGCGACAGGATGGCGATCACCATCAGCAGCTCGACCAGCGTGAACGCGTGCGCGCGGAGAGGAGGTCGGTGAGGTACGGATGCGGTCGCGGCTTGGCGGCGCGTCCGATTCATGCGGGACTCCAAGATGGCCCCGGCGGCGGAAGGGCTGCCCGAGCGAGCTGATATTCTACTATACAGGGAAATCCCCGGCAATCTTTCCCTGGCGGCAGATCGGATTGGACCCCACTGGGGGGCGGGACTGCGAGGCGGCGGCAGGGAGAGGATTGCGGCTCATCGTGATCTTCCTGACGGTCTGGGCGGCCACCGACAGGAGACCTGCATGGTTGGCGGAGGGCGCGTCCGCGCGCCCCGGCACCAGTTGGGGCGGGTCGGCGTGCCTCAGGTTCATCTCCGCGAAAGTCTCCCGGGCCAATCGGGTGTTGCCCCGGTAGGATAGATTGGTCACCAGCGACAGGAGGGGGGATCGCCTGCCCAGGACGCTGGCGGCCACCCGGAGGAAGACTCGCCATCGCGAGTAGAACCGCCGTTCGCAGCCCTCCATTTCGGCCACGATGGCGGCCCAGGACAGGTTCTTGTAGTGCGCCGTCGGGAAGCCCAGGGTGTAGTAGCGCCAATCGGCGGGGAAGTCGTTGGCGAGGATTCGGCCCTGGCTTTCCATCTGGTCCCACAGGCGGGTGCCTGGCAGCGGGGTCAGAAACAGGGTGTTCAGGATATCCACCCCGTACTGTTGGGCTGTTTCGGCAATCCTCCGCCCGATGCCCGGCTGGTCGGTATCCAGGCCCATGATGAAGGACCCGACGACCAGGATGCGGTGGCGCTGGATCCGGCGGATCGAGGCCTTGAAGTCTCGCCCCTTGAGCAGGTTGAACTTCTTGCCCACCTCGGCCAGTCCGACGGCCGTCGGGGACTCGAAGCCGATGAACACCCCCCGGCAGCCCGCTCGGGCGGCCAGGTCCAGCAACTCCTCGTCATCCGCCATGTTGATGGTGACCTGGCAAATCCAGTTCTTGCGGAAATTGGCCCGGATCATCTCGCGGAACAGGTCCTTGGCCCGCGCCAGGTGCGCCGCGCTGATGCCGGTGAGGTTGTCATCCACCATCAGGACCCACTTCTCCCGGATGGTCTTGAGTTCGCGGATCACGTTATCGATGGGCCGGTGACGGTATCGCGTGCCGTTGAACGCCGAGACGCTGCAGAAGCTGCAACTCAGCGGGCAGCCGCGCGTGGTTTGGATGGATCCGAACGCATACCCGCTGTCCAGCAGGTCGTGCCGGGCGGGCGGGACGTCCGCCAGGTCCGCGTGCCGGCCATGATAGATGTCGTGCAATCGGCCCTGCCGGGCATCTTCCAGAACGTGCGCCCAGACGCTTTCGGCCTCTCCCGCGACGACCGAATCGACGTGCTCCATCGCCTCCTCCTGGCACATGGTGGCGTGGATGCCGCCCATGACCACCCGCACGCCGCGGGAGCGGAATTCGCCCGCCAGCTCGTACGCCCGGCTGGCCTGGGACGTGAAAGCGGTAATCCCGACCAGGTCGGGCATGGGCATGGCCCCGTAGTCGGGCCTGCCCAGGTTCTCGTCCATGACCGTGATGTCCCACTCCGGCGGCGTCAGGCCCGCCAGGACCAGCAGCCCCAGGGGCTTCCAGACGCGGTACCGATTCCAGTGGCTGTCCTTGACGTTGGTCAGGCTCACCAGAGGGTTGTTCGGGTTGATCAGATAAAGTCGCATTCCACTCCTGCACTTGACGCCCGTCGCTACTCCCCGCCGCCAGGCAGGCAGGACCGCTTGGCGTGCGCGAGCTTGCTCAAAAATCCGTCCTTGGTATAGGCGGCGACCCATTTCCGCAACGTCAGCCATCCGCCCGCCCGGTAGATGGTGGTCCACCAGGAACCGGACCAGCGGCGCCAGGCGTCGCCAAACTTGTGCAGCCAGAACACCACCTCCGGAAATGACAGGATGTGGATCGCCACGGCCAGGAGATGGCGAGGTCCGTAGAACCCGCGCATGATTCGCTGGACGGAGGCCTGCATATCCTCCGGGCTCATCGGGGGGTCCGGCTGAAAGAGCGGGAAGTTCCCATCGTAGTACTCCAGGCCGACGCAATCGGTTGGATAGACCCGGTTCGCCTTCTGGAGTCTGGCGGTCAGTTCGGTTCCCGGAAGCGGGATCGGCAGTATCACCTGCACCGTCTCCAGGCGGGCTTTGCGAATGAACCGGCGGAATTGCCTGGCGCGGTCCTCGGCGCTCATCTGGAACGGCAGGCCCTCGGGGGCCGGATAGCCGAAGATGAACATGCCGTGTATCCGGAACCCGGCGCGATGGTACAGCCGGGTCATATCGAGCATCTCCCGCGGAGCCAGGCACTTGTTCATCGCCTTGAGTTCCTCGGCGATGGGCGACTCGAACCCGATGGCCAGGATGACGACTCCCGCCTCGCGCATCGCCCGCAGCAGATCCTCGTCGCGGGCCTTGTCCAGGCGGATCTGGACCGTGATGAAGAACCGGACGCCGAGTCGCCTCTGGTAGTCGCGAAGCATCTCGCACAGGCGCAGGGTGTCCGATCGGTTCTGTCCGAACAGGTCGTCCACGATGAAGAAGATGCTCCCGCCCCATTTCTCGTAGACCGAGGAGAACTGCTCCATCAGGCGCTCCGCCGAGGCGAAGCGAGGTTTCCCCTTCACGGTGCAGAACTCGCAGTCCATTCCGCATCCGCGAGTGGCGGAAACCGGGAAGACCTTCATGCGGGCGTGGCGAAGGACCGAGAAGTCCGGGAGGGGAAGCTGGTCGAAGGCCGTGATCGGTCCCCGCGCGGGGGTCCGAATGACCAGGCCGTCCCGCAAGAAGGCGATGCCCCGCACGCAGGAAAGGTCCTGCCCGGTGTCCAGGCACGACAGCAATTCGGAGATCGTCTCTTCGCCCTCGCCGATGACGACGATGTCGACGCCGTTGTGCAGGGCCTGCTCGATGTTCTCGTCGACGAAGTGGTGCCCGCCCGCGATGGTGTGGGCGCCCAGGGCCTTGTAGAGCCTGGCGATCTCGTACAAGCGCGGAATGGTGCTGGTCAGCCCTCCATACAGGCCCACCACGTCGGCGGGCCTGGTTTGCTGCATGGCCTGATGGTCCGGCCTGCCGCTCGCGTCCGTCGGGCCGCGCCGATAGTTGTTCTCATCGATGACTTCCGCGTCCCAGCCGGGGATGTCCTGGACGACGGTGGCGATGCACACCGGCCCCAGGGCGGTCATCACCTTGGCGGGACGAGAGTAGATATTGAAGGCGGGATAGGCCGGGCAGACGATCCGCAGACGGGCCCGCCGGCTGGGTGGACGAGTGCCTTGTACCATGGTTCGATCTCCTTTCGTCACTCGGTTGTCCGGGGGCATGGGCGGCGCCGCGCCCGCGGACCCGCCGCCCCGACCAGTCTGGTTTGCGTTGCCAGTTCTCTCGGAAGGGCGACGTCCAGGTGTTCGAGGTAGCCCAGGACGGCTTGGCGAATTCGGGCGAGGGCTTCGCACCGGGAGCTTCCATAGACCGTGCAGCCGGGCAGGGCTGGGCACCAGGCCCGGTACGTGCCATCCAGCCGTCCTGCAACTCTAATCTCGGAATCCACTGTATGCCTCCTTTCGGCGGCGTCCCTTACTCGTCATCCTCCTCGCCTTTTTCCTTCTTCAGCCCGCCGGCGGCCAGCCATTTGCCCAACGCTTTGCCAGCGCCGCCGGAAACGTTCCTGGCCCCGCTGGAGGAGGTCGCCTTCGAGCGGCCCACCAGATTAGCCTGGGCGACAACCTGCCCGCTCTGGGCATCGATCAGTTTCGCCCGAACGATCACTTCCGCCAGCGGGCCGATAGCCGTATCGACTGTGCTGCTGGTTTCATAGTGGATGATCTCGCCGGCGAGCTTTAATCCCGGCTTGCCGTCCAGCGTGAAGCCCCTGTTCGTGGCCGCTGCCACGAAATCCCCTTGGATCACGTCGGTCAGGTCCGCGGGGGCCTGCAGGCCCGGCGCAAGCGTGAGCGGTTGAATATGCAGGCTCTTGTACTTCGTGAGGTTGACAGGTGGACCATTCTCCACCACCTTGCCGGAGGCGCCCGTGGCGGCCCCCAGCCCCTCCCGAAAGAGGCGGCCCATGCACCCGACAGACGTGAAGCTCAATGCCATCATCATCGAAGCCGTGATCCACCTTCTCATCTGTTGCTCCTCTGCGAAGCCAGCCTTCGATTGTTTCATCGTTCCACGGTAATGCCGTGCTCGCCGCCGATGTTTACGTCCTTCTTGGGCTCGTTGTCAGGCGACTTGTTGATGCTCAGGCAGCCCAGCGGCGCCGTCACCATGCACACCAGTAGAAGAAGACACAGAACCTTTCGTACCATTTTCATTGCAGTCCCTTTCGGTTGAGAACCTGTATTCTTCAGCCGGTCAACGTGATCGGCCTTGCTCTTCTTGATCGGTCAAGCCGCTCTCGCCCCAGGTGTCGGTGAGGGTGCCGGGAGCGAACTGGAACACCTGCACGATGGCGCCGCTGGCGAGGGCGCAGACAACCGCGCCCGGTGATGCCTCGACCTCCGCGACAGCTTCTCGCACCTCCACCCCGGTGATTCGCCGGATCTCCTCTCGCAGCGACGGAGAGGAGACGGCAAAGAGCTGGCGTTGGAATTCCCGCACCTGGGCAGCCCCCTCGGGGGTCCTGGCCAGGTCCTTCTCCGCCGGCGAAAGGGCATCGTGCAGCGTGACCACCAGGGCATCCCCAGACAGGCTCACGGTCACCCCTTTCGGTGCGTGGCCAGTCGTGTGTGTCTGGCAAGCCATCACCGCTTGCGCGATCCGCTGGGCGATGCTGGAGCGGGGCTTGGTCATCGGATCGATCCTGTCCGCGACGTCAGCAACTTCGTTCTCCTCTGTTCCCGCGGCACCGAGGTTGCGCGCGGCGGGAGGAACAAAAAAAGCCGACGCGTCTGACCACCCATTTAGGGTGACCAATCGCGTCGGCTTACTCGTCAACAGGCCTGCCCTGAGGGCCTGCCCTTTATCTAGTCATCCGAAACCAGAGCAGTGCAACGCTCCAGATGCCCTATTATAGCGGACGGGGGCATGGAAGGCAGTGCAATTCCGAAAATCACTGGCGATCCCGCCGAACTGCCATTATTATAAGGGTTTTACTGGGACTTGTCGAAGCCGAGCGCGTTTGGCGCACAGGCACGGTCGCAACGCGTTTGAGGTGCGCATGAAGACACAAGGCGAGATCGAAGCCGCTGTCTGCCAGGGGATCAACCGCTTCGAACAGGAGTATATGGGCCGCGGTCCCAAGGAGATCCACGCCCATCTGATCGGCGACCTGATCCTGGTTCGCCTCCGCGGCGTGCTGACGGCAGCCGAGCAGCAACTGGTCAAGACCCTCCCTTCCGACAAGGGCAGGGAACTGCTCAAGCAGGTGCGGACGCAACTGATGGAAACGGCCAGGCCGGCCCTGCAGACCATGATTCAAGGCATCACCGGGATCGAAGTGGTGAGTCTTCACCACGACATCAGCACTGTAACAGGGGAGGAGATCGTGCTCTTCGCTTTGGCTGCCTCCCCGGTCACTCGCGAGCCCAAGAAAGGGTAGTCCTTGCGGCGCAGGGGGGGGTGCCCGCCGTCATCGCCGGCTGTTCTCAACTCGGCTACTCCCAGACGCCTTCGATCGGCTCGCCGCAGTGCCCGCACGCGCCATCGCGAAGGTCGATGGAGCGGACGGAGAAGCCGACGCGCTCGATGACGAGTTGGCCGCAGGCGGGGCAGCGGGTGGACTCCTCGGATCGCCCGACCACGTTGCCGCAGTAGACGTACTTGAGCCCGGCCTCGCGCCCCAGGCGCAGGGCGGTCTCCAGCGTGGCCATGGGCGTCGGGGGGCGGTCGGTCATGTTGTAGTCGCCGTGGAAGCGGCTGACGTGCCAGGGCACGTGCGGGCCCAGCTCGGAGGCGATCCACGAGGCCATCTCGCCCAGTTCCTGGGGCGAGTCGTTCATGCCGGGCACGACGAGCGTGGTCACCTCCAGCCACACCCCCGCCTGCGCCAGGGCCTTCATGCTCCGCAGCACGGGCGCCAGGCGGGCCTTCATCACGCTGCGGTAGGTCTCGTCGCGAAACGCCTTGAGGTCCACGTTGATCGCGTCCAGCACGGGCGAGATCGTCTCGACCGCCAGCTCGGTCATGAAGCCGTTCGAGACGAAACAGTTCCGGATACCCTCGGCCTGGGCCAGGCGGGCCGTCTCGTAGGCCATCTCGAAGAAGATGGTCGGTTCGGTGTAGGTGTAGGAGATCGAGCGGCAGTCGTAGTTGCGGGCGGCGGTGACGATCTGGCCGGGGCTGACGGCCTGCCCGGTCACCACGCCGCTTCGGCGGGGGCTTTGGGAGATCTGCCAGTTCTGGCAGAACTCGCACTGGAAGTTGCAGCCGGCGGCCGCCACCGAGAGCGACCGCGAGCCGGGCAGAACGTGGAAGAGCGGCTTCTTCTCGATAGGGTCGGCGTTCATCGCCACCAGCGCACCGTAGCTGTAGGTCTTCAGCTCGCCCTCGACGTTGGCCCGCACGCGGCAGAGTCCGAACTGGCCGGCCGACAGCACGCAGCGGTGCCCGCAGAGATTGCAGCGGACGTTCTGGCCGTCCAGCTTCTCCCACAGCATCGCTTCGTGATCTCGTGGCATGGGGCTCTCCGGACTGCAACTGTATTGTAGTCGCTCCGGCCGGCGCGGATCAGAATCGCATGAACACCCCGAACATCAACGGGTAAGTCATGAACGCCTTGGTGGCAAAGGGGACGGTGCCGCGGCTGTTGAGCAGCAGGCCGCCGGCGTCGGCCTGGAAGACGGCCACCTCCGGGCCCAGGAAGGAGACGATCTTGTTGGTCGAGGGCAGCGAGGCCAGGGGGAAGTCCTCGCTCATGTTGGGGTTCTGGGCCATCGGCATGAGCATGGGCCAGATGAGCTTGGTCACCGCGGCCAGGTCGAACAGGAAGAAGGCCTCGCCCTTGCCGAGTTCCTCGGCCAGGGCCTTGGCCTTGCCCTCGCTCGGCAGGCCGCCCATCTTGTCCAGGGCGGCGTCGAGGGCGGCCTTGAGGGTGTTGTCGCTGAAGGCGGCGATCACGCGGTCCTCGAGGACGGCCCAGTACAGCGTGGGGTTGCGGCCCATGCGCAGGAGAGGGACCTTGCGATATTCCTTCAGCGCGGGGGGCTGGTTCTCGTCCGGCTCGCCCACTTCGGGGGCGAGCTTCATCAGGTCCTGCACAGCCGCCCGGGCGGCGGCGGGGTCTTTGATTCCCAGGACCGCCCCGAGGGGGAAGTCCCGCCCCATTCCGGCCACCATGCTCTGAAGGTCGGTGACGAAGAGGGCGACGTTGCCCGTGCTGGCGCCGGCCAACCGCTCCACCGCCCTGATGACGGCCTGCTGCTCGCTGTCCTGCGCGGGCTGGCCCGCCGGGGCCGCCCCCCCCGCCAGGGTGCGAACCATCTGAAGCAGCGGCTGGGTGTTCAACTCGCCGGCCAGGCAGAACGTCACCTCCGGCGGGACCATCGCCAGGGCCTGCTGGTACGACCCGCCGGGGCGGAAGGCCTGGAGCAGGCCCTTGCACCCGCCCGGGCAGTCGACATACGTCTTGCGGGCGTAGTACTTGCCCTCGTAGCCCTCGCAGCCCCCCACGCCGCGGACCGCCCTCAGGCCCAGCACCTCCAGCTCGCGCGGGAGGTCGCCCTGGCCGGCCTGGGCGAACAGGTGCTCCACGTCCACGTGCCAGCGGAAGGCCCATTGGCCCAGGCGGGTCTTGTTCAGCACCGTCTGGACGCTGGGCTTGGCCGCCATCGACAGGTCCTGGCGGGTCGGCTCGCGCTTGCCCACCAGGTCCGCGACGAACAGGTCCGTCGTCAGCCGCAGGACGGGTCCGTCCCACAGGGCCAGCAGCACCTTGGCCCGGGCCTGGCGAATGGCCTCGACCTGGGCAGCCTGGTCGCCGCCGAGCTTGAACGGCTGCTGCGCCCACGCCACGCCCTTCCACACCGTCCAGCCGGTCTTGTAGGTGAAGCTGTGGCGGGGGGCGTCCTGGTCGGCGGGCTTGACCTCGGCCGACAACAGCGAGTCCAGACCCTTGCGGGCGTCTTCGGCGTATTGTCCGGGCAGGCACACCAGGCCCACGCCCGGGGCGCCTTCCTTCTGATACACCAGGTACATGGCGCAGGGCTGGTACCAGAACGGGCGGAGGAACTGGTGAAAGGCCTGGCGGCGCTGGTCCAGGTTGGGCCCGTTCAGTTCCAGCATGCTGCGGACCATGAGCGTCTCGATCTTGTCGCGGGTGGCGTGGACGAACTGGAGCACCGCGTCATCCCCGGCCAACCTGCCCAGCGAACTGGCCTGCATGGCCGGCTTGACGGCGGTGTGACCCTGGCGCTCGACGAAGAAGAACGCCTCCTTGGGCATCATCGTCAGCAGTCCCACGTCCTTGCCGCTGAGTTCCTGGGCGGCCAGCGGAAGGGCGCTCGGCAGAAGCAGCGACAGACAGCCGACCAGGCGAATAATCCGAGTGAACATGCAGGGCCCCTTTCCAAAATCTTGCCGCGTTGAGGTTGCCTTTGCTATACACGATGCGGTCGGGCGTTGTAAAGTGGAATAAGTCTGCCCGGTCATGGGAGCCCCGCCGGCCGTGGCAAGCATGGGACAGGCGCCTCGGCGCCTTCCCCGCGTGCCCCACGACTCCCGGGGCCCGGGACACTCAGAACAGAGAGGCGCAACCATGTTCACGGGAATTGTGGCGCACGTAGGCACGGTGCGGTCGGCCCGGACGACGCCCAGCGGCGCCAGGCTGGAGATCGAGTTGGGGCCGCTGGCGGCTGGACTGGGCGAGGGCGACAGCGTGGCCGTCAGCGGCGCGTGCCTGACGGCGGTCGACATCCGCGGGCAGGCCGCCGGCTTCGACGTGGTCGCCGAGACGCTCAAGCGGACCACGCTGGGGCGCCTCTCCGCCGGGGCCAGGGTGAACCTGGAGCGGGCCCTGCGACTGGACGGACGCCTGGACGGACACCTGGTGCAGGGGCACGTGGACGCCCAGGCCGAGCTGGTGCGCATCAGCGGCCGGGAGAAGGGCCAGTGGGTGATGGAGTTCTCGGCCGCCACGGAGCTGACACGGGCGATGGTGCCCAAGGGCTCGGTGGCCCTGGACGGCGTGTCGCTGACGCTGACGCAGGCGCAGGACGGGCGCTTCGCCGTTTCGATCATTCCGGCCACGCTGGAGCGGACGACGCTCGGCTCGCTCCAGCCGGGCCAGGCGGTGAACGTCGAAACGGATATGATTGGGAAGTACGTCCTGCGGTACCTGGAGTCGCTTTCGGCGCGAGGCGGCGGCGGGGGGTTGACACTGGAGAAGCTGCGCCAGGCGGGGTTCGAGTAGCGTTCGCGGAAGGCCGACGGACCTGTCCCCAAGGGAAGGCCTCGGGTGGGCCGTGGAGACGAGCAGACCTGCGACATGCAAGACGATCGACCGATTATCGGGATCACGATGGGCGACCCCTGCGGCATCGGGGCCGAGATCATCGTCAAGGCGTTGGCCGACGAGGGCCTGCGCCGCCGGGGGCGGTTCGTCCTGTTCGGCTTCTGCGAGCAACTGACCTACACCGCCGACGCCATGGAGATCGAGTTCCCCTTCCACCGCGACCGCCACGAGAACGCTCACCGCTACCCGCACGACGTGGTCGTGCTGGACTATGACGAGATGTCCCCGCCGGCGACCATGCCCCGCGGGCCCAGCAAGCTCGGCGGGCAGGCGTCCATGGCGTTCTGCGAGGGGGGCATCGCGGCGGCCAGGGCCAGGCACGTCGACGCTCTGGTCACCTCCCCCATCTCCAAGACCTCCTGGCAGATGGCCGGCTACAAGAAGTACCCCGGGCACACCGAGCTGCTGGCCGACAAGTGCAAGGCCAAGCACGTGGCCATGATGTTCCACTCGCCCCAGCTTCGCGTCGTGCTCGCAACGATCCACGAAGCCCTCTTCGAGGTCCGCAACCGCTTCACCATCGGCTGCGTGTTCAACCCGATCGACCTGGCCGACCGCGCCCTGCGCGAGTGGTGGGGCCTGGAAAAGCCCCGCATCGCGGTCTGCGGCCTTAACCCCCACGCCGGCGAGGAGGGCCAGTTCGGCGACGAGGAGGCCCGCGTCATCAGCCCGGCCATCCTGATGGCCCACGAGGCGGGCATCAACGTCCGCGGACCCTTCCCCGCCGACACCATCTACCTCAAGGCCCTCCAGGGCAAGTACGACTGCGTGGTGGCCATGTACCACGACCAGGGCCTGATCCCCATCAAGCTGCTGGCCTGGCGCGACGCGGTGAACGTGACCCTGGGCCTGCCCATCATCCGCACCAGCCCCGACCACGGGACGGCTTTCGACATCGCCGGCAAGTACCGGGCCGACCCCTCCAGCATGATCGCGGCGATCCAACTGGCCATCGACCTGGCCGTCCGCAGCCGCTCGGCGGCCCCTCGCGCCAAGTAGCGCCCCCACAGGCAGTTGGGCTCCAGGACACCTCGCGCCGGAAATCCTTCTGGACAGGTTTGGCGCAATCCATACAAGGAATGGGTTGTTCTGAAGGAAGGTGGCGTCCGGTCTTTTCCCAGGACTCCAAGCAGAGGAAGCTGCAAAGTAAAAGGAGAACGCGCGTGGTCCGCCTGCACTCTTCATTCGCCCTGCGCCTTGCCCTGGCCCGGCGGGCGCGGCGTCGCAGATAGGCCGCCCGCAGCAGAAGCAGTTCGTTCAACGCCCTGCCGGGGCCCTACGCCCGCCCGGCCGAGCCGGTGGCGCGGATCCACTTCTCCACCAGGGGCGGCATGGTCTTCATCGCCCCGGCCATCACCACCGGCAGCCAACTCGTTCGCTGAACCTGCCACTGCTCCAGCAGCGATTCCCGCAGGACCGTGACGATCTCCGTGGCCACGTTGACCTTGGCGATGCCCAGGCTGATGGCCCGCTTCAGGTCGGCCTCGGGCGTCCCCGAACCGCCGTGGAGCACCAGCGGGATGCCCACCGCCGAGCGGATCTCGCCCAGCCGCTGGAGGTCCAGGCGGGGCAGGCGCGTGTACAGCCCGTGGGCGTTCCCGATGGAGACCGCCAGGGCGTCCACCCCGGTCGCCGCCACGTAGGCGACGGCCTCGGCGACCTGCGTGAGCGTCGAGTCGCCCTCGGCCTCGGCGCTGGGAATGTCCGCCCGGCCCACGTGCCCGATCTCGCCCTCGACGCTCGCCCCGTGCGGGCGGGCCATCTCCACCGCCTGGCGCAGGGCGGCCGCGTTCTCCTCGTGCGGGCGGGAGGAGTAGTCGACCATCACCGAGGTGTACCCGGCGTCCAGGCACTGGCGGACGAGTTCCAGCGAGTCGCCATGGTCCAGGTGCAGCGCCGCGGGCACGTTGTAGCGCAAGGCCACCGCGCGGGCGACATCGCCCATCTCCGCCGGCGAGAGGAGGTTGAACTCCGCCGGGCCGTTCATCAGGATCACCGGCGAGCGAAGATCGCTGGCCGCGGCGAGCACGGCCTTCATGCTTTCGGCGTTCCAGACGGTAACGGCGGGCACGGCGTAGCCGCCGGCGGCGGCCGCCTTCAACAAATCCAGCATGGGCAGGAATTTCAAGGGGCGTTACTCCGTAAAAAGCCCGGGCCTTTCCTTCGCGTCGGGCTGCAAGGATTGCGCCGGGTCCGGGCATTGTACCATGGCCGTGCCCCGGCGTCTCCATCCGGAGTCGTCACAGCGGCGCGGCTCCCGCTGCTTTGTGGGGGACGTGGTGGACTCTGCCCACTGGGCCCCCAAGTGGGGCATATTCCCCGACACGCAATGCATGTCTCGACCCCTTGATCGAAAGCGAACGACCCGTAGGAAATTGTTGTTGCAGGCGCGGCAAGGGGATAGGTGGGGACGCCGTTTCTGCGGCCTGCTTCTGGCACGGGCGCTGCTCAATCACAGGACAGAGCGATGAGGCTCGCAGGACAACGGGCAAAGCAAAGCAAGTACAGCAGGAAACAGGGCTGAAAGCCCCGGGCAGCAGCGGACACACGGGCCCCCGGGGACCCGGCACGAAGAAATGGAGGGAACACCCGGCGGGGCCGACTCGGAGGGAGTCGCCTCGCCGGGGACATTTTGGGCGGAGCGAGCCGCCCGCCCTCGTCGGCGCGCCTTTCCGCCGCTTGCCGCTTGCCATCGACTCGACGCGGCCACTACCATTGGGACGTGAGCCCCCAGGAAGACATCCCCCCGCCCCGGCGAGCGGACAGCCCGGTCTTCTACTGCGACGCCATGCTGGGCGGGCTGGCCCGCTGGCTTCGGGCGGCCGGGTACGAGGCACATTTCGAGTACGGCATCGCCGACCGGGAACTGGTCCGCCGGGCGCAGGAGGGCCAGGGGATCCTGCTCAGCAGCGACGGACCGATGTTCGAGCGGACAGTCATCCGCGCCGGGCAGGTGCAGGCCCTGTACATACCCCAGCAGATGAACAACCTGCAGCAGTTGGGGTTCGTCATGGCGCGGCTCAAGCTCCCGCTGCTCAAGCCGCGCTGCATGAGTTGCGGCGGGGAACTGCTGAGCCTCCCCAAGCACGAGGTCATGGGCGAGGCCCCGCCGCTGGCCTACCGTCACTGCAGCGACTTCTACCGCTGCGGCTCGTGCGGCAAGCTCTTCTGGAAGGGAACCCACTGGCAGAGGATCCGGCAGCGTCTGGATCAGGCCGACCGCCAGGCCCGCCTGGACGCGTAGGAGGGAGATTCCGCGACAGGCGAGACGCCTGTCGTACTTGAAGGCCCGCCTGGACGCGCAGGGGGGAAATCCCTGATGCTCGAAGCAATGCAAAACACTTGCCCTGATTCCTGCCGACATTATAATGGAAGTGCAGCACGATATCGGACGTTGCGCTCGAACTGAGGTTGTCATGCAGAACAACAGGCGGATGTGGTTGGCCTGCGGCGTGGGGATTCTCGCGCTGGCGGGGTTGGTGTACGCCATCTGGCCTTCGGGGCAGTCGGGATACGACCTGCTGAAGTCCTCGGACCCCAACAAGCGCATTGAAGGAATCATCAAGCTGCATACCGACGGCTCGGATAAGGCCATTCGGGCCATTGCGACCCTGATGACCGACCCGGAAACGGAGGTCGCCTGCCGCGCCGTCCATGCCGTGTCGATCAGCACGCTCAAGGAGCGGGGCAACCTGGTGCGTCAGGCCATGACCGACCAGCGCCCGGCGGTGCGGGCAGCCGCCCTGGCCGGGCTCGGCGCGTGTGGCGAGAAGACCGACGAGCAGGCCCTGGTCGAGTCCCTGTCGAGCCCCGATCCCGCGGTGCGGGCCGGGGCCGCCCAGGCCCTGGGCCATCTGTTCGCCTATGACAGCCTGCCCGCCCTGGTGACGGCACTGGACGATCCGGACCAAGGGGTGAGAGAGCAGGCGGGTTCAGCCGTCCTGCAACTGTTCTCCAACCGGGACGTGGGCTACCGCGCGGACGACCCGCCGGAGGTCCGGGCCCAGGCTGTGCAGAGAATCCGGGAGTGGATGCCGTCGATGCAGGAAGCGAAGCCTGCCCTGCGATCGCGGGTAAGGAGAAGCCGATGAGACAGCGCACGAGAACGGCCTTTACTCTGGTTGAACTGCTGGTCGTAATCGCCATCCTGGCCCTGCTGTTGAGCATCCTGGTCCCCTCGCTGGGACGGGCGCGGGAGTTCGCCCGGGCGGCCTCGTGCGGTTCGAATCAGCACCAGATCGCGGCGGCCTGGAGCAGTTGCGCCGCCAACAACAAGGGCAGACCCCCGCTGGCGGCGGGCTGGTCCGGCTTCCTGATGCCCTACATCAACAGCCGCGACGTGTTCCTGTGCAAAGACGACGGCTCGCCTTCGCACGGTGCGGTCGACATGGCCAGCATCAAGGTCTACAGCGGCGGCAATTACCTCCACGACATGCCGCTGATGGCCGACATGTACACCCGCGTGCTGTCCGAAGAGCAGTACCAGCAGTGGAAGAGCGGCGGATTCACTTCGAAAAACCCGCCGCCCGTCCAGTACGACCCGGGCGACAATCCCAACATCTTCTACTATGCCTTCGAGGACCTCCGCGGCGGCAGCATCGACTGGGACTTCGAGGACATCATCATCCGCGTCGTCGAGCAGCCCGACGGCACGATCACCATCGAGCGGATCTGGGACGGGGCCGGCTACACCTTCCAGTTGTCCGACGGCATGACGCTCTACAATCTGGAGGGCAGTTGGCAGGGCAAGACGTTCCCGCTCAAGGGCTACCGCTCCAGCTACGGCGTGAACACCCAGGCCACGCCGGCCACCCGGCGAGGCAAGGGACGGACGGTCCTCTCGCTGGACTACTGCAAGACCATCGCCAACGTCGTCGGCACCAATACCGACAACTGGAACCTGTACGTGATCGACGGGCAGTTGGCCTTCGCACGCCACAGCAACGGCATCAACGTCGCCTACATCGACGGCAGCGTCCAGCGGAAGACGCGCATCGAACTCGAACCGATCGTCGGAACGACCATCGCCCGCGACCTCTGGGGCCTGGAAGTTCCGTAGCCCCTCGGCCCCGCGACAGCAAGTCTACGACCGGCCGTCCGGCAGGAATGGCCCCTGCGGCGTGGCCCCTTTCGCATCGCCGCCCGACCGCGAGGACGCCGGCAGGAACGAAAGCCCCAACGCAAGGATCACCGGCGGGATCGCATATCCGCCTCTGATCGCCCCGGCCAGGCCCCACCCGTCCGACAACAGGCCCGCCGTCACCAGGGCTGCGGGCAGCGCCGCCCAGAACAGGCCCAGCGAGGCCGCCACCCGTGCCCCAGTCACCTCCAGGCCCGCCATCCAGGCCGCCGAGGCGTAGTACAGGGGGATGATCATCAAGGCGGCGATGGAGATCAGGTCGCCCAGCCGCCGGTCCCAGGACTTCTCGAAAAGCACCAGCCCCCCGCGATACAGGTTCGACAGGGCCAGTTCCACCAGGGCGACGCACAGGCAGGAGACCAGCACCAGCAGCAGGCCCAGCCAGAGCCGCCTCCTCAGGCCGATCGAGCGATTGACCGCCGCCGCCCAGAGCGACAGCAAGGCGATGGAGAAGGGGACGGACCAGTGGAAGTACCGCGCCCAGTGCGTGCCGGCGTGCCAGGCGACTTCCGCCCGCCACGCCGCAGTCGTCACCGCGGCCAGCAGGAACAGCAAGACCAGGCTGGTCTTTCGGCTCAATCTGCCTTCCGCAATCACTGGGCCCGCGGGTCCTTTGGCCTCTCGTTCCCGTGCCCGCCGGGCTCTCTCCGCTCGGTGCGGGGCGGCGGAGGCTTGTACGGGTCGAAGTGCTCGCGATTCTCTTTCAGGGGCATCTGCACGTACTGGCACAGCACGGCCACGAACGGCTCGATCCGGTCGTGATACCCCTGGGCCAGGCACCCCTTGAGGACCTCGGAGAAGATGATCTGGTCGGGGCTCTCCTTGTCGATGGCCCGGGCGATGTCGGTGGAAGCCGGGCCCGGATTCCCGGAGAACGTCGCCTCCATGCTCTTTCCGTTGCCCCACTTGGCGATGTCGTCGAAGCTGGGCAGTTCGTCGGCCCCTTTAGGGGTGCGGACCTTGACGCCGTAGAACTTGGCTCCCGCCTTGGCGCACTGCTCGACCAGGGCCTGCACCTTGGGCAGGGTATCCTCGTGAGGCGGGGCGTCGCCGATGAGCACGACCGCCTTGTTGCCGCTCTTGGACCAGCCGATCTTGTTGACCGTCTCCTGCAAGGCCTCCAGGACCGCCTCGGGCAGGTCCGCGCCGCCCTTGGCGGTGGCGGTCTGAATCGACTTGGCCAGGTGGGCGGCGCTGCTGGTCATCGGGTAGACCTGCGTCACGTACTCGTCGCCGTGGTCGCGGTAGAACGTCACGCCGATCCGCGGCTCGGTGCTGATCAGGTCGAAGGCCCGCATCATCTTCATCACGTCGCTCTGGACCCAGCGCACCACGTGCCCCATCGAACCGGTGGAGTCCACCACGAAGGCCACGTCGATCGGGTCCAGGCGGAACTTCTCCAGTTCCAGGTCCCTTCGCCACTGCGGGTCCTTGGGGTCGCGGATGGTCTCGCCGGCCGGCAGCAGGGCGAAGTTGATGCTGAACTTCCGCAGGTCCTGGGTCTTGGTCGGCTCGAGGGTGGTCTCCTGGAGCCACTTGAACCACGCCTCCTGCGTGGCCCGCTGCATGACCCGCGAGCCCTTGTCCTTGAACTGCGTGCAGTACGGCACGCCCGCGCCCAGGTCGCTCAGGAGGAACTCGGCCCGGTAGAAGTCGTCCAGCTTGCCCATCGCCGAGATCAGCGCCTTGATCAGCCCCGGATGCTTCCAGCTCGTCACGCAGCTCCGCATCGCCTCCAGCGTGTGGATGTCGTAGGGGTCCAGCGAATTGGTCGCGCCGAACAGGTGGCTGAACAGGTCCAGGTTCTGCTTGGTCGGGCCCTCGGACTCCATCAGGCGGATCACGTTGACCCGCAGGTCGCCGGCCAGCCAGCCCTTCTTGCACATGCTCACCGCCTGCTCGCGCCAGACCTTCTGGTACTCCGGCGGCAGGGTGTGGTAGCGGGCGGCCAGGGCTTCCCAGGCGAAGACGCAGACCATGATGTCGCCCCGGCGCATGGACACCGGTTGGCGGGCGGGCGGCAGGGGGATTACTCCCGCGCCGCTGCGGGCGACGGCCGTCGCGTCCGCGGAGACCACCTTCGTCGGCGCCGGGCGAGGGATGTAGCGCCCGGTCAGCATCACGTGGAACAGCCGCTCGGTCACGCGCGGATCCTGGATGCGGGCCAGGCTCACCACCGCGAACGCCCGGACGATCCAGTTGTTGTACTGGAGATGCTTGTCGTACATCCGCAGGTAGAAGTCGAGGATCTGCTCGATCGCCCGATCCTGGCGGGTCATCGCCGCCCCCATCGTCAATCCGCCCGAGCCGGTCTTGCGATCGCCGACGTTCCCGCCCGAGCCCGGCGCCGGCTGCCACAGGGCGTCGTCCATCTTGACCTCGGGAGAGTTCAAGTCCTTCGGCGGCATGGGAGCAGGTGCGGGCTTGTCCGGCTCGTCCTTGGTGACGCGCTGCCGCGCTTCGTCGGAGGCTGTCTTGCCCCCGGCTGTCGCCCCAGCCGCCAGGACATTCGCCGCCAGCATCGCGACGGCCGCCACAACACCCACGGATCCCGCGAACCGACCAAACCGCTTTCCGGGCGTGCGCATGAGGAGGTTCCTTTCCAACCTGGTAGTGTACACGCTTTGTCAATCCCCGCCAAGCGTCGGCAAGCCAAAAATGTCGCCTCACGGCGCCGCTGCGAGCGTCCCCTGTAACTGGGGCATTATCCAAAAACCGTCCGCGCCGCGTGGCGACTGGACGCCCCGAACGCTTCGCGGTACTCTAGCAGTCAGCAGCCATGGACCCCACGCGAACAGATCGTCCCCGGCGGCGATGGCTGAGGCTGCTGGGCAGAGTGGCGGGGCGACTGGCCCGCCAACCGCGGCGGACCGCCGACCTCGTGCGGGCCAGCTACGACCGCCTGGCCGACGGCTACGACGCCGCGTGGACCCACCACATGCGCGGGCGGACGGTGGAGATGCTCGACCGCCTCGCCCCCCCCGCCGGCGCCGACTGCATCGACCTGACCACGGGCACGGGGTTCGTCGCGGGCGAGCTTCAGCGCCGCGCCGGCGGGCTGGTCGTCGGCGTCGACGCGTCGGACGCCATGATCCGTGTCGCCCGCCGGACCTGCCCCCCCTGCCACTTCATCTGCGAGGACGCGTTGGACTACCTCCGCCGACGCCCCCCCGCCTCCGCCGACGTCATCACCTGCGCATGGGGACTGGGCTACACCCGACCGGCGCTCGTGCTGGCCCAGGCGGCCCGCGTGCTGAGGCCGGGCGGGCGGATCGGCATCATCGACAACGCCCTGACCAGCCTGGCCGAGGTGCTGTGGGTCAGCCTCCAGGCCTTCGCCGAACGCCCCCAGGCCCTGCGACACGTGATGAGGGTGCGCTTTCTGCCCCACTCGCTGGCGCTGGCGACGCTGATGCGCCTGAGCGGGCTCGGCGTGTCGGCCCGCTGGGACGCCAGCCAGTCGTACCAGGCGGGCGACGGGCGGGCGACGCTCGAGCGGCTCCTGAGCACGGGGGCGGCGGCGGGCTTCGAGTTCGCCGCCCGCGAGGAAGACCGCGAGGCGATCTTCGCGCGCTTCGTCGAGTTGATCGACCAGCGCAACGAGCCGTTCACCGTGACGCACCGCTACCTGGCGGCCGTCGGGGTGCGGGCATGCTGAGGAGGGCGAAGGCATCGTGGCACGGGCGTCTCGCCCGTGCGTTCCAGGGGCCTCCGGCCCCTGGCGAAGACGCGGGCCCCGAAGCAGGCCCGGGACGGGCCTGCGACGCACGGGCAGGATGCCCGTGCCACGCGGCGGGGCGTCATTGCCTGGAGTGGCTTCGCCTGTGCAGGCTCTACTACAGCGTGCCGATGGCGCTGACGTTCTGGCTGACGGTGGCGTACGCGGGGGGCGTGGAGTCGGCGGGCACAGTCTCCGCAGCGGCGGCGACGGCGGCGATGGCGGCCGTGATCGCCGGAGCGTATGCCCTGAACGACGCGCGCGACCGGGCCGTGGACCAGCGAAACGCTCCCCGCCGGCCCGTCGCGGCGGGCCGGGTTTCGCCGGTCGCCGCGGCGGCGGGAGGACTGCTGCTGATGGCGGGCGGGCTGGCCGGGGCGGCCGTCTGGGCCAGGTGGGCGTTCGCCGCCTCCCTGGCGGGTCTGGCCGGGGCCCTGGTCGTCTACGATCTGACCTCCAAGCGGCTGGGCCCGCTGAAGCAGGCAGCGGTGGCGGCGCTGATGACGGCGATCTATCCGCTGGCACTGGCCCAGGCCGGGCGGCTGGCGGGCCCGCGGGCGGCAAGCCTGGCGGCGTTTCCCGTCTGGATGTTCCTGACGGCCTGGGGCTACGAGTTGCTCAAGGACATTCGCGATGCGTCGGGCGACCTGAGGGCCGCGCCGGACGACAGTGGCGCCGCCCGCTTCGCCGCGACCCTGCTGCGGGACGCTTCGCGGTGGCGAACGATCGCGGGGGCGGCTATCCTGGTGGGGGCGGCTGCGCTGGCCCCGCCGGCGTGGCTGGGTTGCGGATGGCTGTACGCGGCGATGCTTCCCCTGCCGCTGGCGGCTGCGGGAGGAGCGGCCTGGACCGCCTGTCGCAACGAGCGCGGGGCGCTGGTCTGGGTGTACGTGGAGTGCGTCGGCGTGGGGCTGGCGGCCACGGCTGACCTGCTGCTGCGTTCGTAGCGCCGCCTGCCTGCCGGCAGGCAGGCCGCGAGGCGGTCGCCGCGAACTGGCCGCGGGCTAGGATATAGAGTGGCGGAGAAGGTTGTGAAATCCTCGGTCTCCCAGTGGCGGTACGGTCCGGCGGCCGCCCTGGCCTGCTGCATCTGGATGGGCGCGGGAACGATCCTGGGCGCGTTCTCGCCCCTGCTGTACCCGCGCTATCAGAGCCTGAACGACGAGGCGATGTTCCTGGGCGCGCTGGGCGGGCTGCTGGGCGGGATCGCCTGGTCCATCCACATGGTCCGCCGCTCGCTCCGCCGGCGCGCCGGCGGCAGCACCGTCGCCGCCGGGGCCTGGCTGGGGCTGGGCGTCCTGTCCTTCTACGGACTGCTGCTCCAGGCGGGCGTGGCGATCCTGCTGGAGAGCGATCCCTACGTCGCCCTTCCGCGGGCCGCCGTCGCCGTCGGCGCGTTCGCCGCGCCGGTGGGCTTTCTGATGGGCCTGATCCTGGGATGGATGTGGGCGGCGGTCGATGCCACCCGCCAGGACGAGCCGGCCCGCCGGACCGCGAGCGACTCCTCGACAGCCCAGACGTCCGATCGCGAACGGGCCGCCCTGCTCGCGGCCGAGGAGCGACTGGAACGCTATCGCTCGTTGCTCAGGCCGCCCGAGCCGTCGGCCTTCGACCTCCACGGCGAACTGGACTTCCACCAGGACGACGAAGCGGGCGAAGGTGACCAGGAACCCCCCGACGACGGCCAGTCGTGATTCTGAATAATCGACCCGTCCGGCGCGAGCGGATCGACAATCGCGAATCCTGCGGTCTTGCCTCCGCCGCCGTTTGCAGATTTAATCTCATCAGGAATCCGTGGCTGTCAGTGTCTGCCCAAGCCGCAGCCCCGCCTCGCCGCATCGGGGCACAACCTGAAAGGACCCGTCAACATGGCCAAGACCATCAACTTCCTGACCACCTACAAGGGCTCGCTGCTGGAGAACTTCTACCCGGCCGGGTGGAACTTCAAGAAGATCGACCGCTGCTGCGGCCTGGGCCCCAAGGCCCTGCTCAAACCGGCGAAGTTCTGGAACAAGGGCTTCAAGCCCGTGCCGGTGAAGGACGTAGCCGAGATGGACCGCCGCATGGGCGAGGCCATCGCCGACCAGATCGAACAGGCTGCCCGCAAGGGCCATGAGCTGGCGCTGATCCTGCCGGTCGGGCCGATGGGCATGTACGCCCACGTGGTGCGGCGCCTCAAGGCCAGCCGGACCACGTGCGGCCACGTGACCACCTTCAACATGGACGAGTGGTCCGACCCCAAGGGCAACACGATGCCCGGCGACGTGCCGGGCGGGTTCGAGCACGCCATGGGCGAGGCCCTGTTCGGCCCGCTGGGCAAGTTCACCGTGCCGGCCGCCCAGCGGAACTTCGCCACGCGAAAGAACCTGCCCACCTACGCCGGCAAGATCGCGGCCATCCGCAGCCGCGGAGGCAAGCTGGTCACCGTGTACGGGATCGGGCGGGCCTGCCACATCGCCTTCTGGGAGCCGCAGATCGCCGCGGAGTACGACAGCGACGACGCCTGGCGGGCCCAGACCCACCGCCTGGGCCAGGCCCTCCACCCGCTCACCATCGAGCAGAACGCCCTGCACAGCTTCTCCAGCCGCTTCACGCTCATCCCGTGCTACGCCAACACCATCGGCCCGGGCCTGTTCCTCCAGAGCGACTTCTGCATCGGCGGGGCCGACGGCGCCTACCCCGACCGCGGGGCCATGTGGCAGGGCATGAGCCTGTGCGTGACGCTCCAGCACGGCCCCAGCCGGTGGATCACGTCAAGCTGGATGCCCACCCGACCCGGGCGCCTGTTCTTCATGAAGCAGCTCGCCGGCCCGCTCCTGCCCGACGCGCACTGACCTGCCCGCCGGCAGACAGGTTCCGGATTGCGGAATGACGACCAGACGCAGAGACACAGAGGCACAGAGAGAATAAGAGAAGAATCAAGCGACTATCAGGAGCTCTGCACCGATGACGCTCGCGGCTTCGCGGAGGGCTACCGGTCTTTCTCAAGCAGTTCCGCCAACTCCGCGAACGACCCCACAGTCGGGAACTCTTCGCCGCCCGTCCGGCCGGCGGGACAGAACTGGATGACGCCCAGGCCCAGCTCGGCGGCCGGGCGAAGGTTGACCGCACGGTCGTCCACGAAGACGCACTCGCCGGCGGGCCGGCCGATGCGATCCAGGAGCATCTGGAAGACCCGCGGGTCGGGCTTGCGGATGCCGATCTCGCCGCTGGCCAGGAAGCCGGCGAAATACTCCGCCAGGTCGTTGCGCTCGCGCAGCCGGCGCGACCATCGCTCCAGATCGTTGGACAACCCCCACAGCGAGGCTACCCGCTCGGGCGGGCAACGGATGAATTCCGCGGCCCCGTCGCTCAGGCGATAGCGGGCGAGGTACTCTTCTTCCAGGTCGGCGGAGAGATCCACGCCGCGCCAAAAGTCGTCCGCGCTGATCTGCCCCAGGCTGGCGGGGACGTAGAACCGGCGGACCTTGTCCAGGTTGCTCTGCCCGCCCTTGTCGCGGAGGAACGGCACGAGCAGCTCGCCGACGTCGTCGCCGCAGGAATAGATGACGCCCATGGCGTCGAGGATGAGGGCGATGTCGCTCATGTGATCCGCATCCTGGCGGCGGAGTAGAAGGGTCGGCCCTGGGCGATGTACTTGCGTTCGAAGTTGGTGCCCACGAGTTCTCCGGACGTGTCGGCCATGCGGGGCATGGGCACGCGGGCCCAGCCGGCGGCGTGGGCCAGGACGGACTGTATCTGCTCGAAGTAGCCGCGGTGGTCGGTGACGATGATGAGCTGCCCGCCGAGCTTGAGGGCCCGTCTGGCGTGCTCGACGAAGGGCGGCTGGACGAGCCGGCGGCGGTGGTGGCGGGCCTTGGGCCAGGGGTCGGGAAAGTACACGTGCACCCGCCACAGCGACTGCGGGGCCAGGTGGGTGCGGAAGATCTCGCCCGCGTCGGTCCGCAACATGCGGACGTTGGCCAGGCCGGCACGGCGGAAGCGGTCGGCGGCGTAGATGGCGTAGGCCCGGGCCCACTCGATGCCCAGGAAGTTCAGGTGCGGGTTGGCGGCGGCGCGGGCCAGCAGGAACGTGCCCTTGCCCGTGCCGATCTCGATCTCCACCGGGGCGGCGTTGCCGAACATCGCCGCGAAATCCATCACGCCCGAGACGGACTCCTCGTCCAGCAGGATCTGGCCGGTCTCCAACTCCCGCCCGTGACCCAGATGTTTGGGTGAACCCGATCGCATGACGGCAGGATAGCGAACGGCGAGGGAGGAGGGAATAGGGAGCAGAAGAACAGGGACCAGGGAATAGGGAATAGGGACGAGGGAATAGGGAACAGGAACAAGGGATTAGGGAACAGGGACCAGGGCGGCCAGGCAGCTTCGGGCGAACTTGACCAGCAGCCGGTCGCGCCGGTCTCTGCCCCAGTGGGCAAGAGAGAAGACCACCAGGGTCCCACCCCCACCCGCAAGGACGATCGCACTCACGAAGGCAATGCACGAAGCCGAGGCCGACAGGCTCGCCGAGTACATATCGAAGGCTGAGACCGTGGCGGCCGGGTTGTCGGGGATCGCCGGGGCGGCATCCAGGGCGGACTTGAACATTACCACTCCTCCCGCAATCTGGAACAGGCCCATGGCCAGGCACAGCCACCGAGTCAACCACCAGCCGCGATGGTGCTTCTCGATCCGGGCCAGGAACTTGTTTAGTTCGACGGCCTCTTCCTGCGTCATTGACATAGTCAGCCCCTTTCGCCGGTATCGTACCGGGCGGTCCCGCCGGATGCCACTGCCGGCCCGGCTCACGGAAAGCCCCTCGTGGGCTTCGGCGCAAGGTCGTCCCGTCGTCCTGTTCCCTCATCCCTAATCCCTCTTCCCTAGTCCCTAGTCCCTATTCCCTCTTCCCCGGGTTTGGCGCTTGCAATCGTTTGTGGGGGGCGCATAATGGTCGGGTCGCAACACGTTTAGAAACCTGTAACCGCTACGGAACCTGCAAGAAGGAGAACAGGAATGAAACTGGGCGTGATGTCTGCAATGTTCGGCGGGATGTCTCTGGATGATGCCTTGAAGTACTGCCAGAAGGTCGGCCTGGGCGCGATCGAGCTGCCGGCCGGGGCGTATCCGGGCGATCCCTGGAAGCTCAGCGGGCTGCACAAGAGCAAGCGGGCTGTCGCCGAGCTGAAGAAGAAGGTCGCCGGCTACGGGCTGGAGATCCACGGCATCGCCGTGCACGGCAACCCGGTTCATCCGGACAAGAAGCTGGCCAAGGAACATCACGCCATCCATCGCAACGGCGTGTTGCTGGCCGCCGAGCTGGGCACCGTGGTGATCAACTTCTCCGGCTGCCCGGGCGGGGCCAAGGGCGACAAGGCCCCCAACTTCGTGACCTGCCCCTGGCCGCCGGAGTTCGAGCAGGCCGCCAAGTACCAGTGGGACGAGGTCATCATCCCCTACTGGACCAAGGAGAATGACTTCGCCGCCAAGCACGGCGTGAAGATCGCCTTCGAGGCCCACCCGGGCATGGTCGTCCACAACCCCACCGACATCATCCGCCTGCGCAAGGCCGCCGGCAAGCAACTCGGCGCCAACCTCGACCCCAGCCACTTCTTCTGGCAGGGCATCGACCCGGTGCTGGCCGCCCGCATCCTGGGCGAGGAAGGCTGCATCTTCCACGTCCACGCCAAGGACTGCGAGATCGACCGCTACAACTCGCTGATCACCGGCAACCTGGACATCCAGAGCTACGGCGACCTCAAGAAGCGCGCGTGGGTCTTCCGCACCTGCGGCTACGGGCACGGCGACGAGTTCTGGAAGCCGTTCGTCTCCACGCTCCGCCGCTACGGCTACGACGGCGTCCTCTCCATCGAGCACGAGGACTCGCTCATGAGCATCAACGAGGGCTTCGAGAAGGCCGTCGCCTACCTCAAGAACGTCCTGATCGAGCAGAAGTCCGGACAGGCCTGGTGGTTCTAACCCGACCGCCACCCTGCCGCCAAGCTGAACAAGAGCCGCCCGGGCCCCCGCCCGGGCGGTTCTTTTTGTAGCCTGTGACTTGTAGCCAGTAGCTAGGAGTGCCGGGTATCATCCAGAGCATGGACCGCAACGATACGGGCAAGTTCGCCATCCCGTCCTGCCGCCCCCCCACGGCACTGGAGTTCTTCGGAGTCGAGACAGATGAAAGGGGCCGCTTCCAGGGCTTCCATGTTCGACTGATCGACGAGAATCTCGACGCTTGCGTTCATGTCTACGCCGATTACTCGCCCGATCTGGCGAGTTTCTTTGCAGACCTCGCCGTGAACTGGCGAGACTGGGCCAATGCCAGGGAGTGGGTTTCCCAAGAGGGCGAATTGCGCCTCAGTGCCACCCACGATGGGCGTGGCCATATCGCGCTATCGGTCGTCCTTTGTAACGGGACGCCGTGCAGGTGGTCTGCTGAAGCGGTGATCCATACCGAGGCTGGTCTGCTTGACCGAATCGCCGCCGATTGTCGCGAGTTCGTCGGCTAAAAGTCATGTCCGCATTGGGTGCCCGTTGCCCGGATTCAGGGTGCGGACTGCCGGCTACCGGCTACGATTTCCTTCACCAGCGCCTTCGCGCCGTACACCGTCCGCAGCGCCTCCAGGATGGCTTGCACGTGCACGCTGACCGACCGCCCCTGGCGCGAGTCGAACTGGTACGACCAGCCCAGGGCCTGGAGGTTGCCGTCGAAGATGATCCCCACGCACTCGCCCTTGCGGTTGACCACGGGGCTGCCCGAATTGCCCCCGGTGATGTCCGCGGTGGAGACGAAGTTGAACGCCGCAGCCGAGCGCAGTTTGTCGCGACGGGCCGGCCACGAGTCCGGCAGGCGGAAGGGCCACTGGTTCTCGTGCTCGGCACAGCGGTCGAACACGCCGCCCAGCTCGGTGCAATGCGGGATCGCCCGTCCTTGCTCCTGGTAGCCCTGCGTGGTTCCGTAGGCCAGGCGGAGCGTGCCGGTGGCGTCGGGGTAGACGTCGGTGCCGTGGATGGCGAACTGGGCCCGGGCGATCTTGGCGTAGGCCTGTCGCAGCGGCTCGTCGACCTGCTCCTCGTAGCGTGTGCGGACGGCCCGCGAGGGCTCGTCCACCAGGCGGGCCAGGGCGATCATCGGGTCGTCGCTCTTGGCGATGGCGTCCTTTCCGCCGTCGGCCAGGCGGCGCCGCCCGGCTGCGTCCTCCATCTTTGTCCCGTGGATCAGTTCCGCGGCCCGCTGGGGCGGGCTCTTGCCCGCCAGCGCGCGGCGGACCAACTCGTGGTCGGCCCCGAACGTCTCCGCCAGCAGGCTCAGG
Source organism: Planctomycetota bacterium (assembly GCA_022705325.1). Classification (GTDB taxonomy): domain Bacteria; phylum Planctomycetota; class Phycisphaerae; order SM23-33; family SM23-33; genus MWDR01. The sequence goes on from JAKJER010000031.1 coordinate 54,833, forward strand.
CCGTCGGCCAGCTTGACCGTTTCCAGGTCCTTGTAGATGGGCGCCTCGGAGAACAGGTGCCGCTTGTGCGAATCCAGGTTGCTCTCGCGGTACTCGCGCAGGCGGCGGTCGTTGGGCTTGGCGGTCTCGTCGGCCAGGCGGACCAGGTCGCGGGCGATCCCGAACTGGCGGCAGTTGAATCCGGCGGCGTGTTCGAGGATCTCCAGCTCGTCGTAGAGGCGTGCCCATTCCCTGACGGCCCCGGCCACGGCGTCCCAGGCCGACGCGCACTCGCCGCGGAGCCTGGCGTCCTTGGCGACGGCGGCCCGCAGCGTCTCTTCGCGGCGGCGTTTCTCGGCCAGCAGGCCCGGCCCCTGGAGGGCGGCCAGCCGCCCCAGCAGGGCCTTGCGGGAGTTCTGCACGCCGAAGATGTCGCCGGCTGCGCGACGGGCGTTCTCCTTGGACCGCTCGGCGAAGGTCCGCAGCGCGACCTCCTTGCGCCGCAGGCGGTTGAGGCCCTCGACCGTGGTGCGGTCGCGGATGAACTCCAGGTGCGCCGCCGTCAGCAACCGCTCCGTCCGCCCCGGGTGCCCGGCCACGAACACCAGCTCGCCCTCCTGGCAGCCGGAGCGGCTCCAGCGAAGGTAGTGCTCGCTCTTGATCGGCTTGTCGTTCTCGTAGACGCGGAAGAACGACACGTCCAGACAGTAGCGGGGATACTCAAAGTTGTCCACGTCGCCGCCGAAAAACGCGACCTCGTGCTCGGGGGCGAAGACCAGCCGCACGTCGGTGTACTTCTTGTAGCGGTACAGGTGATACAGGGCCCCGTGGTACAGCGTGACCACGTCGCTGCGCAGGCCGGTGCGGTCGTGCGATTCCTTCTCGACGGTGCTCATGGCCGAACGCCGGGCCTCGAACGCCTCCGCCGGCGACATGCCGCTCTTGACGGCCGCGTTGATCCGGTCCGTCACGTCTTCGATCTCGACCAGGACGTTCAGCTCCAGGTCGTGGCATCGCAGCTCCTGCTCGCGCGTCGCGGCGTAGAAGCCGGTCTTCATCAGGTCGCGCTGGGCCGAGCTGAGCTTCTGGATGGCCCCGCGTCCGACGTGGTGGTTGGTGAAGACCAGCCCGTCGGCCGACGCGAACGACGCCGACGCCCCGCCGAACCGCACCGCCGAGAGCTGCACGTGTTTGAGCCACTCGGCCGTCGGCGCAAATCCGTGCTGCTTCTGGATCGCCTTGACGGGCACGCTGTCCAGCGGCCACATGCCTTCGTCGGCCAAGGCGGAGGCGGCCACCAGGAACAGAACCGCCGCTGCGCATCGTCGCATTCGCATTGTGTTCTCCTCGTCCCTCCCCGACCGCGATAGCCTACGAACAGCAGGACGTTGAAACAAGACCCCGCCGGCGTACGTTCTGTGCGTTGGGAAGCATGAACGTTTTGGAGAACCCGCATGACCCTGCGAAACCTGTCGATCCTGTCGATCCTGGCGATTGGCTCCCTTGCCCACTCGGCCGCGATCTGGCGAGAGGGCGAGGAGCCGACCAGCCACCGCATGAACCGTCACCCGTGGTGGTACGACAAGGTCAAGGCCGGCGAGCTGTCGGGCGGGCAGTGGCTGTCGAACTTCAACGATGACAAGCAGGGCCAGGCCTCCTACGACGTGACGGTCGACCAGGCGGGCAAGTACGCGTTCTGGCTGCGGGCGAATCCCGTCCGCACCAGGCTGTCGTACCAGCTCGACAGCGGGGCCTGGGCCCAGATCGACATGTCCAAGGCGGCGGACGTGGTCAACGTCGCCGAGGACGGCAAGCCGGACCTCCGCTTTGTCGGCTGGGTCCGCGTGGGCGACCTGACCCTGGCCCGCGGGCGCCACACCATCCGCTTCAAGACCCACAGCGAGCTGCACAACCACGGGGCCATCGACGCGTTCCTGCTGACCACCGAGCCATTCGCCCCGCAGGGCGCCCGCAAGCCGGGCGAGCTGGGCAAGATCCAGGAAGTCCAGGAAGCCGGCACGTGGGCGTGGGACCCGCCCGAAGATGCCTTCAGTGACAAGGCCCTGCTGGACCTGCGCGGGCTCAACGAGAAGCAGGCCGGCCAGAGCGGCTTCGTCCGCCTCAGCGCCGACGGGTCGAGCTTCGTCAAGGGCGACGGCACGCCCATCCGCTTCTGGGCCACCGGCTCCAGCGGATGCAACATGAGCCCCGAGGACATGAAGCGACACGCCCGCCACCTGGCCAAGCTGGGCGTCAACATGGTCCGCCTCCACGTCACCTTCGCCGACACCAAGGAAGGCTCCGCCATCACCGACCTCAACGAGAAGCTGCTGGACGGCGTCTTCCGCTTCGTCAAGGAGTGCAGGGACAACGGCGTCTACGTCACCATCTCGCCCTTCTACGGCCACTTCAAGACGCCCGCGAGCTGGGACGTGCCGGGCACGGCCGGCAAGATGCCCTGGGGCGTGATCTTCATCGACCCCAAGCTCCAGGCCGCTTACCGCCACTGGACGAAGGAACTCTACACCCGAGCCAACCCCTACACGGGCCGGGCGCTGCGGGACGAACCCGCCATCGCGATCATCCAGGTGCAGAACGAGGACAGCACCCTGTTCTGGACGTTCCAGGGGTTGCCTCCCGAGCAGCAGCGACAGGTGGGCAAGCTGTTCGGCCAGTGGCTGGTCGGGCGGTACGGCTCGCTGGACAAGGCCCAGGCCGCGTGGGAGGGTCTGACCATCAAGGGTGACGATTTCTCCCAGGGCGTTGTCGCCCTGTACATCACGTGGGAGTTCACCCAGGACCGCACCGGGCGCCAGGCCCGCCGCCTGGACGACCAGCTCCGGTTCCTGGGCGAGTTGCAGCGGGAGTTCTACCGCTCCATGGGCGAGTACTTCCGCAAGACGCTCGGCTGCAAGCAGCTCGTCAACGCCAGCAACTGGCGGACGGCCGACCAGCTCAAGCTCGACGACGTGGAGCGCTGGACCTACGCCGCGCTGGACGTGATCGCGGTCAACCGCTACACCGGCGGCGTCCACGAGGGGGCCAACAACGGCTACCGCATCGACCCGGGGCACCGCATCCTCAGCCGCTCGATCCTGAAAGACCCCCTCCAGTTGCCCGTGAACCTCAAGCAGGTGGCCGGGCGCCCGATGATCGTCACCGAGACGACGTGGGTGAACCCGAACCTCTACCAGAGCGAGGGCCCGTTCCTGATCTCGGCCTACCAGTCGCTGGGCGGCGTGGACGCGGTGTACTGGTTCCACGCGGGCGAGCCGACGTGGATGCGCGACCCGCGACGGATGTTCTGGAAGGTGGGCACGTCCTACGCCCTGGAGAAGTGGACCAACTGCCTGCCGACGATCATGGGCATGTTCCCCGCCAATGCCCTGACGTACCGGCTGGGCTATCTCCGGCAGGGCCGGACGGTCGTCCACGAGGAGCGCAAGCTGGAGGCGATGTGGCAGCGAAAGCACCCGATCATCTCCGAGAGCGAGGCCTTCGACCCCAACCGCGACGCCCGCGACCTTCGCGGCGCCGGCGGGGCCGACGCGGGCAGCGTCAGCCGGCTGGCGTTCCTGGTCGGCCCGGTCGAGGCCGTCTACGGCGGCGACCCCGCCGGGACCACCGCGGCGGACCTGTCCTCGTTCGTCGACCCCGCACGGAAGACCATCCGCTCCAACACGGGCGAACTGACGTGGGACTACGGCACGGGCGTGTGCCGGGTCAACGCCCCCAAGGCCCAGGGCGTGGCCGGGTTCCTCAAGGACGCCGGCGGGAGCTTCGAGCTGGCCGACGTGACGATCCGCTGCAACAACGAGTACGCCGCCGTCAGCGTGGTGGCGATGGACAATCAGCCGCTCAAGAACTCGGCCAAGGTCCTCGTGCAGGTGGGCACGACCGCCCGCCTCACCGGCTGGCAGACCCGCCCCGTCAGCTTCACCCGTCACAACCAGAGCGTGCTCGGCGAGGAGATCGTCAACGCGGGCAAGCCCCCCTACCGCATCGCGGAGACCAAGGTGGCCCTGGCGCTGCGCAACGACAAGCTCTCCAAGGCCACCCTGCTGGACGGCGCCGGCTATGCCGCCAAGCCCGTCGAACTCAAGAAGACCGCCCAAGGGGTGGGCCTGGCCCTGCCCGCCAATGCGATGTGGGTGGTGTTGGAGTGAGGCTCGGGGGATGGGGCCGCGTCTGCCACGGCCGGCCCGAGGGCGAATTCCCATGCAAGAACGCGGCGGGGCGGGTATAATCCCGCACTCTCCACGTGAAGTCCGGAGTGACACGATGAAGCGCGTGCTGACGTTCCTGCGAGAGTTTCGCGATAACTTCCACCTGACCGGCAGCCTGCTGCCGTCGTCGCGGTTCCTGGCCGCCGCCCTGGCCAAGAACCTTGCCGCCCCGGGCCCCAAGGCCGTCATCGAGGTCGGGCCAGGCACCGGCCCGGTCACCGAGAAGATCCTCGGCCACCTCCGCCCCGGCGACCGCCTGGTGCTGGTCGAGGCCAGCGAGGCCTTCTGCGACGTCCTGGAGGAACTGGCCCGCACCCGCTGGAAGGACCGCCTGGCGGGAATCGACTTCGAGCTGCGCCGCTGCTTCATCCAGGACGTGCCCTTCGAAAACGAGTTCGACTACGCCGTCTCCGGCCTGCCCCTCAACAATTTCTCGCGCGAGGTCGTCGAGCAGATCCTCTCCGTCCTGCGCCGCGTGCTCAAGCCGGAGGGCAAGCTGTCGTACTTCGAGTACCAGTGGGTCCGCCCGCTCAAGGCCGCCGTCACCCGCTACCTGGGCTCGATGGAACGCACCGAGGTCTCGCGGGTGCTGGACGCGTTCATCCGCGACCACGAGTTCGACCACGATCACGTCGTGCTCAACGTGCCGCCCGCCGTTGCCAGGCACGTGAGTTTCTCCGCATGACGGGCTGACCCCGGAAGCACTGGCCGGCCGGACAGTCTCACGCTACGATGTCGCCCATTCACCCATGGGCTCGTTTGTACTTGCGAAGGAGAGACCCGATGCGCCGCGACACCCGCAGCAGAGACCGTTGGATCGCAACAACCTTGATGGCCGCCCTGACCGCTCTGGTCGCCTCGGGCGGATGCGGGGCGGGCGAAGTGGCCTCCCCGGCGTCGCCCGCCCTGGCCGAGTGGCGGGACCACAGCCTGGCCGGCATCGACCGGCGCCTGGGCCCCGACTACGACTTCTACCACAAGGGCCAGCCCGCGGAGACCTTCCCGCAGGTGTACCTGGCCCCGCGCAGGCAGGACAAGGTGGGCAGGCCCTACCAGATCGGCGGGCCCTGGGCCAAGGACTCGGGCGATTACAGCAGCACCCAGGGGCAGATCCTCTACGCCCCGGACGCCGGAGCCTTCGGCGTGGACCGCGTGACGATCATCGAGTGGGCGCACGGCTGCTTCACCGAGAGCCCCATGCCGCCGTGGTGGGGCGGCTTCCGGCCCGAGCCGCTGTCGGAGGTGTGGAAGAAGGCGGCGGGCGGCGAGCCCGGCACGCCGGTGGCCATGGCCCGCGGAATGGGGAGCTGGGCCAACTGCGGCGTGATCCTGTTCTCCTCGGGCCTGGTGGGCGTGGCCGGCACGTGCACCGCCCGCGGCGACGACCCGACGTTCCAGTTCCCCCCGCACAAGGTCCCGACGGCCCTGGCCGTGACCAACAAGAACGAGTTCGCCCTGGTGACCGTGTGCGACACGAAGGCCCGCAAGGCCCAGGTGGCGGTGCTCGCGCTGACCGGCAGCGGCAAGCGCACCAAGTTCGCGCACGAGTGGCCCGACGAGTACCCCGGCCTGCCCAACGTCGCCATCCTGACGCGGATGAAGCTGTTGGGCTACGTGGACCTGCCCGGCATGACGCTGGCGACGGGCATCACGGCCGTGGGCGACCACGAGGGCGGACGGGTCAACGCGCCCAGCGGGCACGCGGGCGTGCTGCGGGTCTACGACCTGTCCAAACAGGCCAACCGCGACGTCTTCGGCGCCGGCAGCAACGCCCGCTACTCCAGCGACGCCGGACTGGCTGTCGCGATCTCCAGGAGCGAGGGCAAGGCGGCGTTCCTGGACCTCCAGCCGCTGTTCGCGACCATGCGCGAGATGTACTTCACCGGCGAGTCCAACTTCCAGAAGACCCGCGACCTGGGCCCGGGCGACAAGCAGTGGCCCTATACCTTCGACGGCCACCCCGCCTACAAGCCGCCGGTGGTGAAGGTGATCGACGTGCCCACCCCCACCGCCGTCATCGCCAGCATGTCCGGCGGCGAGAAGGCCCGCGTCCTGATCGCCTCGCAGGACGGCACGGTGGGCGTGTACTCCCCCGGAGGCCTGGCCACGACCGCGCCGGCCCGGGCCGAGGAGATTCAGCGGGTGGGCGAGGTGAAGGTCGGGCGCAACCCGACGTGCCTGGCCTACCAGAAGTACCGCCGCGACACGTTCGTGGCCGTTTCGCGCGGGGACCGCGAAATCGCCTGGATCCAGCACACGCCCCAGGAGGTCAAGATCATCCGCCGCCTGCGCGACCAGCGCCTGATCGACCCGGTCTTCGTCGAGGTCAGCGACACCCACGGCATCCAGACCTCGCTGCTGACCGTCGCCGACTTCAAGGGCCGGAAGATCCTCAACTACCGCTACAGCGTGCTGGTGTTCGCCACGCAGGGCGGAGCGAAGTTCGGCATGGGGGCCGACGGCAAGGACGAATTCGAGTGCGGCGGGATCCTCGAGTTCCCCGGCTCGCCCTTCTGCATCAGCGCCGCAAACGTGAACTGAGGAGGTGAATCGTGATCGGCCGTGCCGCGAAGATCTTGAGCCTGATCGTCTGGATCGCCGCGTGTTTCTCGGCTGCCGCGATCGGCGGCCTGGTGCAGGCGGGCTCGTCCGACTGGTACCGCCAGTTGGCCAAGCCGTCATTCAATCCGCCGGCGCGGGTGTTCGGCCCGGTCTGGACGCTGTTGTACCTGATGATGGCGGTGGCGGCGTGGCGGGTCTGGCCGCTGCGCCGGCGGCCGGGCGGTCGGCTGGCGATAGGCCTGTTCCTGGGCCAGCTCGCCCTCAACGCCGCCTGGACGCCGGTGTTCTTCGGCCTGCACCAGATCGGCGCCGCGCTGGCGATCCTGTTGGCCCTTTGGGCGGCGCTGGGGGCATGCCTCGTCGCGTTCCTGCGTCTGGACCGCCTGGCCGGGCTTCTGCTGCTGCCCTACTGGGCCTGGGCGAGCTTCGCGGGAGTGCTCAACGCGAGCTTCTGGTGGCTCAATCGCTGACGGGCGTTGGGGCTTTTCAGGAGTGGCTGTAGAAGGTCTCGACGCGCACGGCGGCGCGGGTGCGGATGCGGTCGGCGATCCGGTCGAGTTCGGCCTCGCCAAGGGAGGTGACCGACGGGCTGGCCGGGGCGCGGGCGACGGTGTGCGCCTGGACGAGCCGGACCTTCCCCCCGGCGGCGAGGATGTCGTTGAGGCGGTCGCAGTAGGCGTCGATCTCGGCCGGCGGGGGCGGCGAGCCGTCGAGGCGGAAGAAGAGGCTCTGGATGACCACCGGCTGCTCGCGGGCGACGCGGGCGATGTTGGAGACGATGCGGTCGAGGGGAATGACGGGGTGGGGGCGGTTGACTCGCTGGAAGAAGGCGTCCGTCCCGGCGTCGAGTTTGGCCCAGATCTCCCCGTTGTTGGCGGCCAGGATGGGCAGCGCGCGGGCGAACGGGTCGCTGTCGAGCCGGGTGGAGTTGGTGATGACGACGATCTTGACGTCCGGGGCGTTCTTCTGCCGGCGGGCGTCGGCGGCGACGGCGACGGCCCGGTCGAAGTTGTCCAGGCAGGTGGGCTCCCCGTCGCCGCTGAAGGCGATGTCGTTGACGCGGCGCAGAGCGGCCGCCGTGGAGGCAAAGCGGTCCTCGTCCCACAGGCGTCCGCTGAGGGCCTCGTCCAGGGCCAGCAGAAGCTCCCGTTCGAGCACGTCCAGGTCGACGGCGTGGTCCTTTCGCCTGGCGCTGCGGTCGATCTGACAGTAGAGGCAGGCGAAGTTGCAGGCCTTGTCGAGGTTCACGTTCACGCCGACGGACAGCCCCCGCGCCCGGCGGGAGACGACCGGGTAGACGTAGCGGCAGGAGCGCCATTGACGGCGGTGGTCGAGGACGGGATCGGCCTCTGGAGCGTCCAATTTAATCACCTTTTCTGAAGCAGGATATTACGAAATCGAATATAATGCACGGTTCCCGCCCCCTCGTAGGGGTCGCAGGGAGCGGTTGACCCGCACTATTTTACGACAATTTTGTTTTGCGGGTCGCGTTATACGGGATAACCGAATTGGAATCCAGGATATGACACCGGACACCTATCCCAATCCGTTGCACGGGTGGCGGCAGATTCGAACCCGCCATGGCGAGCGCGATGTCTATCGCCCGGAACTCAGGATCATTGACTGCACCATCCGCGACGGCGGGCTGTGCAATGATTCGTGGTTCACGCTGGAGGCGGTCCGCAACGTGTTTAAAGCCGTCTGCGCCTCGGGCGTGGACGTGTGCGAGCTGGGCTATCGCAACTCGAAGAAGCACTTTTCCACCAAGGAATACGGGCCCTGGCGGTTCTGCGACGAGGAGGACCTGCTGCGGGCGACCGACGGCGTCGACAAGCGCAGGACCAAGATCGCCGTCATGCAGGACGCCCACAAGGCCGACCCCGACGACATCCCCCCCAAGGAAAAGTCGGTCGTGGACATGATCCGGATCGCGACGTACGTGAAGGACATGGACAAGGCCGTCCTGATGGCCAACAACGCCACGGACAAGGGCTACGTCTCGTCGATCAACATCATGGCGATCTCGCACGAGGGCGGCCCGCTGCTGGACGAGGCCCTGCAACGCATCGAGGAAGAGACGCGGGTGCAGAGCGTGTACATCGTCGACAGTTTCGGGGCGCTGTACAGCGAGGAGATCTTCTTCCTGGTCGAGAAGTACCAGCAGTTCATCAAGACCAAGGAGATCGGCATCCACGCCCACAACAACCAGCAGCTCGCCTTCGCCAACACCATGCAGGCGATGCTCAAGGGCGTCAACTACCTGGACGCCACGCTGTTCGGGCTGGGCCGCGGGGCGGGCAACTGCCCGCTCGAACTGCTGCTGGGCTTCCTCAAGAACCCCAAGTTCGACATCCTGCCGGTTCTGGAGTGCGTGGGCACGACCATCGTCCCCCTCCAGAAGGAAATCGCCTGGGGCTACCACATGCCCTACATGCTCACCGGCATGCTCGACCAGCACCCCGAAAGCTCCATGGACTGGCTCAAGCACAGCAACGGCGACCGTCACGACTACGTGAAGTTCTACCGCAAGATCACCCAGTAGCGGCGCCGCTCTCCCGACTGGCGCAAGCGACATGATATCCGGACGCCGGGCTAGCCGCCCGGCGTTCGGCGTTTTCGGACGGGAGAAATGGGACGTACGGGGAGCACGGGAGTCCTGCTTCCCAGTCAAACGCCCCGCTTGTGTCACCGGCGGTTCCCGGCGGGGCAAGGGCGCTCGCTTCCAGTGCGCGACAGTTCGGCCGTAGGGCGCGACAGGGCGCATGCAGGGCGCGACAGTTCGCGGGCAGGGCGCGGCGGGGCGCTCTCGCAAAACTCTCTCAAATATCGATTTGCGTCTCGGCCAATGGCCCCGCCTCCCCCCGGCGCCCGCCAGGATGCGCCCTAAAGCGCCCTACCGCCTGGGAGATTTCCCCTATGCCCCGGCCAGCCCTGCGACCCCGGCTGGTCGAATACCGGCCAAGGCCCCTGGCTGGACGTACAGCCGATTCTGACCTCCAAGCCGACCCGGGAGTCGTCGGCGGAGAGATCGTCCGTCCACGGTACGGCTGCGCCAGTCCTTGGCGGTTCGGCTGGACGAGACTCGGGGGGCGATTGGGCGACAGGCCCGAGGCTGGGCTTTCCTTGCTTCCGACGAGCAGGTATAGTCTGTGCGACGCCCCGCCGTCCGCCGAAGGAGCCGACCATGCGTGCACCGCACCTGCTGCTTGTGACCGTCCTGGCCGCCATCGCGCTGGGACCTGTCTCTTCCTTTGCCGCCGGACCCGCCGCCTGCACCGAAACCGTCTGCCTGGACGGGCAGTGGAAGCTGGCTGCCGACCCCTCCGACGCGGGCAAGCGCGAGCAGTGGATGCTCAAGGTCCACCCCACCGCCCGCGACGCCAAGGTGCCCTGGATCATCCAGGACGCCTGGCCGGACTATCACGGGCTGGCGTGGTACTGGCGCACCTTCGACGCCCCGCCCAACCCTCACGCCGGCGGGCGATACGTCCTGCGGTTCTGGGCGGTAGACTACGCCGCCGACGTGTGGCTCAACGGCAAACCCCTCGGCCGACACGAGGGCGGAGAGAGCGCGTTCGAGTTCGACGCCACCGAAGCGGTCAAGCCCGCAGGCAACCTGCTGGCCGTGCGCGTGCTGAACCCGACCCACACGCCCATCGACGGGATCGTGCTCAACCAGACCCCCCACCGCAACAAGGCCCTGCCCTACGGCGCGGGCAGCGCGTGGGACCAGGGCGGGATCATGGACAGCGTCGAGCTGCTGATCTGCCCGCCGGTGCGGACGGCGGACCTCTTCGCCCGGGGCGACTGGAAGAGCGGCGAGGTCCGCATCCGCCTGGAGGTCCACGGCGACCTGGACAAGCCCGCCCCCGCGCGGGTGGAGTTCAGCGTCGCCACCGCCCGCGAGGGCGGAACGGTCGCCCTGAGCCGCACGCAACAGGAGATCAAGCCGGGGCGGACGGTCGTCGAGCAGACGCTGCGCGTGCCGCAGCACCGGCTGTGGGAACTCAACGACCCGCAGCTCTACCGCGTGACCGCCCGCGTGCAGGCAGACGGCAGCGAGTCGTTCGACGAGCGGTCGGTGCGGATCGGCTTTCGCGACTTCCGCTTCGCCGACGGGTACTTTCGCCTGAACGGGCGGCGGATCTACCTCCGCTGCTCGCACACGGGCAACTGCTGTCCGGCCGGGCTGGAGATGCCGCACGATCCGGACCTGCTGCGCCGCGACCTGCTCAACGTCAAGGCCATGCGGTTCAACGCCATCCGGTTCATCTCGGGCATCGCCAAGCGATACCAGCTCGACCTGTGCGACGAGATCGGGCTGATGGTCTACGAGGAGTCGTACGCGGGCTGGTGCCTGGCCGACTCGCCGCAGATGGGCCAGCGGTATGACGAGTCGGTGCTGGGGATGGTCCTGCGCGACCGCAACCACGCGTGCCTGACCATCTGGGGGCTGCTCAACGAGACGAGCGACGGGGCGGTCTTCCGCCACGCCGCCGCCCTGCTGCCCGCCCTGCGGGAACTGGACGACACCCGCATGGTCATCCTCAACAGCGGGCGGTGGGACAACGCCCACCAGCAGCAGGGAATCCCGGGCATCGACGCCTGGCACCCGGCCGAGCGAATCGACCCGTGCGTGACCCGGAACTCCACCGACCACGTGATCCAGGGTCTGGGGATCACCTGGCAGCCCAAACAGCTCGCCCTGCATCCGGGCGTGGGCGGCGAGTACGGCGCGCTGCGATGGACGGCCCCGCGGGCCGGGCAGGTGGAACTGAAGGCTGTCTTCGCCTCGATAGCCAAGGCCGCCACCACCGACGTGCACGTACTGCACAACGGCAAGGCGGTGTTCGAGTCCGCGATCAACGTGGGCGGCAAGGGCGCGTCGGCGAGTTGCCAGGCCACGCTGGCGGTGCAGGCGGGCGACACGCTGGACTTCGCGGTGGGCTGGGGCAACGGCAACTACGGGGCGGACACGACCGCCCTGGCCGCCACCATCCGACTGGGCGACAAGACGTTCGACCCGGCGGCGGAGTTCTCCGCCAAGGTCAACCCCAACGGGCCCTGGACGTGCGGACAACTCGCCAGCGGGCCCAGGCCCGACTCGAAGACCTTTGCCCCCTTCCCCACCACCCGCAAGCCCAGCCAGGTGGGCACGTTCGCCAACCCGGGCCAGGCCCGCTGGGACAACGGCTTCGACGACCGCCACCCCTACCAGCGCGTCCCCCACACCGAGTTCATCATCCGCACGCTGCGGACGATCGCCGGCTCGGGAGACGGCCCGCTGTTCCTGTCCGAGTACGGCGTGGGCAGCGCGGTGGACCTGGTGCGGGTGGGACGGCTGTACGAGCAGATCGGCAAGGCCGGCGCCGACGACGCCCGCTTCTACGCCGTCCAGCGGGACCGCTTCCTGGCCGACTGGAAGGCGTGGCGGCTGGACGAGTGTTTCGACCGCCCGGAAGACTTCTTCCGCCAGAGCCTGACGAAGATGGCCTCCCAGCGGCTGCTGGGCACCAACGCCATCCGGGCCAACCCCAACGTGATCGGCTACAGCCTCACCGGCACGGTGGACCAGGGCATGACGGGCGAGGGGCTGACGACGACCTTCCGCGAGTTCAAGCCCGGCACGGTGGACGCCATGTTCGAGGCGCTTGCCCCGCTGCGGTGGTGCCTGTTCGCCGAGCCGCTGAACGTCTACCGCGGCGCGAAGGTCCGCCTGGAGGCGGTGCTGGCCAACGAGGACGCCTTGGCGCCGGGCGAGTACCCCGTGCGGGTGCAGGTGGTAGGCCCCGGACCCACGCGGGTGCTGGAGGAACGGGCCCTCGTGAAGATCCCCAAGCCGGGCGCGGCGGAGCTGCCGCTGGCCATGCCTGTGTGGGCCAAGGAGGTTGCAGTCGACGGGCCGCCGGGCGCGTACCGGCTTCTGGTGACCTTCGAGAAGGGAGCGGCCGCCACGGGCGGGCAGACGGACTTCTTCGTCGCCGACCCGCCGGCCGGACCGGCGCCGACGGACGAGGTCGTGCTCTGGGGCGACGACCCGCTGCTGCGGAAGTGGTTGACCGGCCGCGGCGTTCGCGTGCGCGGGCTCGACGAGAAGTCTTCGCCCGCCGGCGAGGTGATCCTGGCCGGGCTTAAGCCGCCCCAGCCGGCGGGGCCCGCCTTCGAGCAACTCCGCAGGCGGATCGAACGGGGGGCGACGGCGATCTTCCCGTGCCCGGAGGTCTTCCGCCAGGATAAGGACCCGATGGCCTATCTTCCTCTGGAGCACAAGGGCACACTCGCCCACATGGCGAGCTGGGTCTACCTGAAAGACGAGTGGGCCAAGCGCCACCCGATCTTCGATGGGCTCCCTTGCGGCGGGGTGCTGGACCTGGCTTTCTACCGAGAGATCATCCCGGACCACGTGCTGGCCGGGCAGAACCCGCCCGCGCAAGCGGTGGCCGGCGCGATCAACGCCTCGCAGGCGTACTCGTCGGGCCTGCTGGTGGCGGTGCATTCGTTGGGCAGCGGACGGATCGTGCTCAACACGCTCCGCGTCCGCGACAACCTGGGCGCCCATCCCGCCGCCGACCGGCTGCTGGCGAACATGATCCGCTGGGCCGGCGCGGCGCCCAAGTAAGCGCGAAGCGCACCCGTGGGAATCCGCCGCTTGCCTGGCGGCTTCCGGGGCCTGGCGGATGGCGCATCGGCTGGCTCAGGCGGACTTCAGGGCCGCGGGGCGTCCGGCATAGAGCTTCCCGTTTCGCCGGGGCCTTCCCGCCGCCTGCAGGGCCTGAGAGCGCCGCAAGAGGCGCGAGAACTTGGCCCCGGATACGGTGAACTTGCTGGTCTCCGCAAGCATCTCCAGCTTGCCGAAGCAAGAGCATCGGCCTTTGGACCATTGCGCTTTGGGCTCCAGGGCAGCTGCACAGGTCCGGCGGAGATTGAGGCTGCAACCCTTGCACTTTCCGATGGGACGAAGCGAGTCGTGGTGCTTCATGAAAAGACCTCTCCATCGTTAGAGAATCGTGCCACATGGATTCTACGCACCGGCGGCAAGGCAAGGGCTGAGAAAACCGACTATTCGGGCCTGCCAAAAGCGGTCCTTTCGAGCCCGTCTGCCAGCCGATATGGCACTTCTTCGGCATCGCCAGATTCCACAAAGCACTTCGAGGCAATGGGTTGCCACGATGGCATACCGCTTGCACTTTGCCCTCCCGGACAAGCGAAGTCTGCCCACGACGCGAGCGGATTTCCTTGGCCCGCGCGAGGGCCCGCAAGGGGTTTGGGCGACCCTCGCGACAGGTTCGTCTATCAGAGCGAAAGTGGAGTACACAAATGGCATCCAAGAAGATCATCGGAATCGACCTGGGCACCACCAACAGCGTGGTCGCCATCATGGAAGGCACCGAGGCGAAGGTCCTGATCAACCAGCAGGGCAGCCGGCTGACCCCCTCCGTCGTTGGCTTCACGGACAAGGGCGAGCGCCTGGTCGGGCAACCCGCCAAGCACCAGCAGGTGACCAACCCCCGCAACACGGTCTTCTCCATCAAGCGGTTCATGGGCCGGCGGCACAATGAGGTCCAGGCCGAGGAGAAGATGGTGCCCTACGAGGTGGTCGGCGGGCCCGATGAGCTGGTCAAGGTCCACGTCCGCGGCAAGGACTACACGCCCCAGGAGGTCTCGGCGATGGTCCTCCAGGACCTCAAGAAGACGGCGGAGGACTACCTGGGCGACAAGATCGATCGCGCCGTCATCACCGTGCCCGCCTACTTCAACGACTCGCAGCGTCAGGCCACCAAGGAAGCCGGCGAGATCGCCGGGCTCAAGGTCGAGCGGATCCTCAACGAGCCGACCGCGGCCGCCCTGGCCTACGGGCTGGACCGCAAGAAGAACGAGAAGGTCGCCGTCTTCGACTTCGGCGGCGGGACCTTCGACATCTCCATCCTGGACATCGGCGACAACGTCTTCGAGGTGCTGTCGGTCAACGGCGACACGCACCTCGGCGGCGATGACCTGGACGAGGTCCTGATCAACCACATCGCCGACGAGTTCCGCAAGACCGAGGGCATCGACCTCCGCAAGGACCCCATGGCCATGCAGCGGCTCAAGGAAGCCGCCGAAAAGGCCAAGTGCGAGCTGTCCACGACGATGGAGGCGAGCATCAACCTGCCCTTCATCACCGCGACGGCCGAGGGCCCCAAGCACCTGACCATGGCCATGACGCGGGCCAAGTTCGAGCAGCTCTGCGACCCGGTCTTCCAGAAGCTGGTCGGCCCGTGCAAGCGCGCGCTGGCCGACTCGAAGCTCCCGGCCAGCGAGATCGACGAAGTGGTGCTGGTGGGCGGCTCGACGCGAATCCCCAAGGTCCGCCAGATCGCCAAGGAGATCTTCGCCAAGGAACCCAACAAGTCGGTCAACCCCGACGAGGTGGTGGCCATCGGCGCCGCCATCCAGGGCGCGATCCTGGCCGGCGAGGTCGAGGAACAGATGGTCCTGCTGGACGTGACGCCCCTGAGCCTGGGCGTGGAGACCCTCGGCGGGGTCATGACCAGGCTCATCGAGCGCAACACGACCATCCCGACCGAGAAGAAGGAGATCTTCTCGACGGCCGCCGACAGCCAGACCGAGGTGACCATCCACGTGCTCCAGGGCGAGCGGGAGTTCGCCCGCGACAACCGCACGCTGGGTCGGTTCAACCTGACCGGCCTGCCGCCGGCCCCGCGGGGCATGCCGCAGATCGAGGTCAACTTCAGCATCGACGCCAACGGCATCCTGCACGTGTCGGCCAAGGACATGGCCACGGGCAAGACCCAGTCGATCGAGATCAAGGGCTCCAGCGGCCTGAGCAGCGACGAGGTCGAGCAGATGCGCAAGGACGCCGAAAGCCACGCCGAGGAGGACCGCAAGCGCCGCGAGCTGGTGGACCTCAAGAACCAGGGCGACCAGATGGCCTACGGCATGGAGAAGATGCTCAAGGAACAGGGCGAGAAGGTCGCGCAGGAAGACCGCTCCAACGTCGAGTCGGCGGTCGCCAGCCTCCGCGACGCCCTCAAGGGCGACGACGCGACGGCCATCAAGCGGGCCATGGAGAACCTGGAGAAGGCCTCTCACAAGATCGCCGAGCAGATGTACAAGCAGCAGGCCCAGACCGCCCAGGCCGCCGGCGCCCCGCAGCAGGACGAACAGCCCAAGCAGGCCAAGGGCGGCGAGGACGTCATCGACGCCGAGTACGAAGTAAAGGAATAGCGACCGGGGAATAGGGATTAGGGACGAGGGAACCTGCCTGCCGGCAGGCAGGTAGGGAATAGAAGACGACAGCAAGGTCGTGGCCCTGATCCTCAGTCCCTGGTCCCTGAACCCTAGTCCCTGATTCCTGGAAAAAGGGCCCCGCCCGGGCGGGGCCTTTTCGTTTTCATTTTGGACTGCACGGGCCGATATAATCTACCGTCTATGCGAACAGCAGCGTTCATGGGTGCCGTGCTCGTGCTGGCCGCTGGCCTGACGGGCTGCGGAAAGGGCCAGCCCTACCTCGACTACGAGCGGCTCAACAGGGGACTGGTGATCGTCCTGACCGGCATCGAGGGGCGAAGCCGGCTCAACGAGGACATCTGCCGGGGCCTGGATGAAGGCGGGGTGGACTGCGCTATCGAGCTGTACGACTGGACTCCGTCGATCCCGCTCAAGCAGATCCTGCCCCCGGTGGCCCTGTACAGCCAGCGGGCCCTGAGTCGCAACCGCGCCCAGGCCGAGAAGCTCGTCGGACGGATCATCAGCTACCAGATGGCCTACCCCCGCTGCCCGGTGGTGCTGGTCGGCCAGAGCGGCGGCGCCGCCATCGCCGCCTGGACCGCCGAGGGCATGCCCTCCAACCGCCCGCTGGACGGCGTGATCATGCTCGCTCCGTCACTGTCGCCCGGCTACATGCTCGACCAGGCCCTCATGAACACCCGGCGCGGCATCATCAACTTCTACTCCTCCCGCGACCTGTTCTTCCTGGCCCTGGGAACCACCGTCGCCGGCACGATGGACGGCGAGCACACCCAATCGGCCGGACGGGCCGGATTTGAGGTCCCCGCCGCCGGCGGCAAGCCCTCCTGCTACGACAAGCTCCACCAGATCGCCTGGAGTTCGAAGATGGCCGAGACGGGCAACTACGGCATGCACCTCTCCAGCGGCGGGGCGAAGTTCGTAGCCGCTTACGTCGCCCCGTTCGTCAAGGCCCGGGCGTGGAATGGACAGTTCGTGGCGAGCGTGCTCAACCAGACTTCCTCCCCCCCGCCCCCGCC
>JAKJER010000032.1 GCA_022705325.1 Planctomycetota bacterium
CGCGAACAGTACCTCAAGAGTGTCGCTGGCTCCCGAGAGAAGAAAGCCCTGGCGGGCGGGCAGCTTGGCTAGAGCGTCCCGACGGGAAGGTCGCTAGTTCAAATCTAGTCGCCCCGATTCAAGAAAACCACGACCGTCCGAAAGGGCGGTCGTGGCCTTTCCACAGCGACTTGGCGGGGTTCCCGCCAGCCCCTTGTAACCGCACCGCTCGACAGCCCTTAGTGCCAAGCCGAATCTGCTGGAACCTGAGCCGCCATGTGGCATCTAATACAACGTCAACACGGGAGAGGGCTATGCGCGCGTACATGATCGTCGGGTTGGGGCTTCTGATCGGGTTGAGGGCAGCATGGGCTGATGGATACGCACAGCCGGACAAGGCAGAGACGCAACCTGCGGCGGAGCAGATGACAATCGCCCCAGGCGCGGGCAGAGACCCGGCGACTAAGGCACCTGAACTCACAGGCGGACAGGTCTATTTCAAACCGGCTATCGTACCGCGGACAACGCAACGTGAAGTACGCCTCACCGTGCCGCCCACGGGCTTCGTTACGGCCAAACGAATCGAGGACCGGGCGGCAGCCGTCCGCGTGCTGGGCGACCCAAAGGCCCAGATGAGGGAACTCGATTTAGCGATGCAAGCGATGAATCCCTGGCCTTGCACGTTCGAGCAGATCAATGCCCTGCTCACCATCGCCCTGGAGCGGCCGGCCGGCGACCGGGTAGCAGGCAACGCCGCAATCCGTCTTGGTCACGCGCGATGGTCGATCCCCGGGCCGCTCCGCAGCGAGATCCGCGATCAGTTCCGCCACGCGGTGACCCGGGAAAAAGACGAGCCGGCTCGCGTAGAGGGGATGCTCTGGACCCTGGCCCTGTGGGGGGATAGCGACTGGGTCTGGGAGCACCTCGGCAAGACCATGCGCGACGACTCGCTCAAGGTCTGGGTCCTGATCCACATGTTCGACCGCAAGACCGCCGTCACCGAGTTGCTGGCCATGATTGACCGCTGTCGCCCCAAGACGAGCCTTGGCGGCTGGCAGGACCGCAACCAATTCGCCGAAGCTCTGATCATGATTGGCGACAAGCGCGGCGTCGATATTGCCGTCGATCTGCACACGGTTGGCCAGACGTTCTTGCCGGAAATCGGCTACCAGACCTCGTTGCCGAACGGGCTTCGCTGGCTATCTGTATCGCTTGGCTATGATTTCACCAGGGATGACGCCGGAAGATCGCTAGAGCCCTCGGCCGCCCTCGAGGCACTGACCGCCTGGTGGAAGGCCAATCGTGAAGGCTGGGCGATGGACCCTCCGGATGAGTTGCCGGCCGACAAGCCCCTGAACGCCCGCCAGGCCCGCCGCCTGGCCGCGCGACTGGCCAATGAGGCCTTCGCCAAGGTAACGTTCAAAACCCCGGCCGGCCAGGTTATCGGCGAGGCAACGATCGAGTCGGAGGAGTCGCCTGCCCGGCTGGAGGATAACCAGTGGCTCTGGTCCGGCGGCGCTGCCCGCGGCCCGCGGGCCACGGTGACCTTCGACGCCCACGGCGGCAACGCGAAGGTCAGCATCGATTACGTCTTCGGCGACGAGCGCCCATACCCAGCCCCGCCGCCGGAACCATGATCCTGAGGACAAGGCTTCTACAATAGCGACTGAACGCCGCCAGCACCCCACGCGAACGCCAGAACGAGCCCGTCGGCGGGTTGTGGTTCACTGGGAACGCCAGTCGCCCCGACTTCAAGAGCCCCGCGAAAGCGGGGCTTTTTCGTTGCTGGAGACGGTCGTGTTTCACGTGTACATTCTTCGGAGCCTTCGAAACGGGAAGTTGTACGTGGGGCATACGGCCGACGTTCGGCGACGCCTCGCGGAGCACAACTCCGGCCGGGGCGGCCGGTTCACCCGCCAGCAAGGCCCGTGGGAACTGCTTCACAGCGAGCCGCATCCGGACCGGTCGTCTGCCGCCCAGCGCGAACGGTATCTCAAGAGCGCGGCCGGTTGGCGTGAGAAGAAGGCCTTGGCACGCGGGACGCTTGGCGAGACCGGCTTCTCGGGGCGATTTGAACCGGGAAGCGCCGGATCTCCCGGGCGAAATGGACTTGGGGCGACCCAAAGGAAGGGGCGGCGGTTGCTACCCGGAAAAGGCTGATTCTCAAGGATAAGATGGGTACGATGAAGCCACTTCGGATGCTGAGCCAGATCGTACGGAGAACCTCTTCTGAAAGGATCAGGAATGTTCGAGCGGAAGAAAGTGACCGCGGTCGTCATCGTGTTGTCGGCTGCGAGCATGTTTGCCCTTGCCGGCGACGGTTTCGTCTTCAAATGTCAGAACAAGGAGTGCGGGTTTCGTCCGACCATTATCTTTGGAGGCGGCATGTTGTTCGAGCAGGCGATGGGCTGGTGTCACCAGTGCAAGGCATTTCGGACGGTACAATGGAGCCGCCCGGGATCGCCGAACATCAATCCAGGTGCAAAGCCAATCCCCCAGCCCAAGCCTCTGGCGGAAGTATGGGTCCCTGCTATCGGGCAGACCCGCAGGATCTACAAGTGCCCCAAATGCGAAGGCAGCTTCATGGAGATCCGCAAGCCGGAAGAACTCTGCTGCTGTCCCAAATGCAGCAAGCCGGGGTTCAAGGTCGACCCAAACGCTCCTCGCCTTGCAGTGGACTGATGCAGGCTGCATCGCAGCCCGGGATGACGAGAAGGAGAACAAGCCATGCATCGTGTCACCGCCAACGCCTGCCAAGCCCTTGCCTTGATGGTCCTCGCGGGATGTACGTCGGTGCCTCGGGGGCTTCAACCGGTCGGGAACTTCGAAGCGAACCGCTATCTTGGTAGATGGTACGAGATTGCTCGCCTTGACCACTCCTTCGAGCGAGGCCTGACCAGGGTGACAGCTGAGTACTCCATGAAGGGCGATGGAAGCGTTCAAGTCGTCAACCGGGGCTACAACGCCCGGCGGGACAAATGGCAGGAAGCTCGGGGCGTCGCCCGGTTCATTGGCCCGTCGGACATCGCAAGCCTGAAGGTCACGTTCTTCTGGCCGTTCTACGGAGGGTACCACGTGATCGCCCTGGATCACGAAGGATACGGCTATGCCATGGTGACCAGTTCAAGCCGCTCGTATCTCTGGATACTGGCCCGCCAGAAGCATCTGGAACCTGCCGTCCGGGACGAGTTGCTGACCAAGGCGAAGCAGTGGGGATTCCGGACGGAGAATCTGATCTTCGTGGAGCAATGAGACCGGAAGGCTCTAAGCTCTCTTCTTTCCGGCGAGAGAGGGGCGGACAACTTGCTGGATGCCATCGCCTTGCTCCCGCGAATTCCTGCCTTACGGTGTCGAAGGGGCTATCATAGGATATGGTAATTCGGGACGTGACATCGATGCCTCCATGTAACAGGCAACTTGCTGCGACGGTCGTGCTGTTGACTGGTGCTGCCCTGGCTCTGGCCGAGCCAGTCAGTCCCAGTCCGGTTCCCGTCCAGCCAGCCACTTGGCTCCAATGGCGAGGTCCCACGCGCGACGGAATGGTCCGGGACGACGGCTGGCCGATGACCCTGCAAGGCGAGGCCCTGGCCCTGCTGTGGCGGGTTGAACTTGGAGACGGCTATTCAAGCCCGTTAGTGGATGCCGGCCGGGTGTTCACCTTTGAGACTCGCAACAATACGGAAGAGGTTGTTCGGGCACTGGACAGGAAGACGGGCAAGGAGCTATGGACCGCCGCCTGGGGGGCAGGCATGAATGTCCCGTTCTTTGCCGCCAGCAATGGCAGTTGGGTGCGTTCCACGCCTGCCAGCGACGGCGAGTTTCTCTACGTGGGCGGGATGAGAGATCTGCTGGTGTGTCTCAAGGCTGCCGACGGCAAGGAGAAGTGGCGAGTTGACTTCATGCAGAGGTACGGAACTCCGCTGCCGTCCTTCGGGTTCGTGAGTTCTCCACTGGTCGCCGACGAGGGCGTCTACGTTCAGGCGGGGGCTTCCTTTGTCAAACTCGACAAGGAGACGGGCAAGACCCTCTGGCGAACGCTCGAAGACGGCGGGGGGATGTACGGCAGTGCTTTTTCTTCGCCCATGCTGGCGACCCTGTGCCGGCAACCACAAGTCCTGGTGCAGACCCGTGCGCTGCTTGCGGGGGTGGCCCCCAAGACCGGCCAGGTGCTCTGGAAGCAACCCGTCGAGGCCTTTCGAGGGATGAACATCCTGAATCCGACCGTCTTTGGAGACAACGTCTTCACCAGTTCTTATGGGGGCGGAACTGTCCTCTTGGGACTGGACCGCCGCGAGGACACATTCTCGGTGCGTACGGTTTGGAGGACCGAGTCCCAAGGGTACATGTCTACTCCGGTGGTGATCGATGGCAAGGCGTACCTGCATCGACGCGATCGGAAGTTCTCCTGCGTCGATCTGGCTTCCGGGCGGGAACTGTGGATCACCAAGGACAGGTTCGGGCAGTATTGGTCTCTGGTGAGCAACGGGAAGTTGATCCTGGCCTTGGACCAGAAGGGAGAACTTCTGCTGATTCGGGCGACCCCGGAGAAGTTCGAACTCCTGGATCGTCGTAAGGTCTCCACTGCCCAGGCATGGGCTCATCTCGTTGTATGCGGCGAGGAGGTTTTCGTCCGAGAGAAAAAGGCTATTGCAGCGTACCGCTGGCGGCAGATCTCTCGACAGTCGCAGCCATAGCCTGCAGCTTGTTCGGGAAAGGATGGACTCGATGAGCGGCGCTTACGACGTGCTGAGCGTTGCCGGAACGGGCTTGGGCTATCCCACGGCCCTCTACGTGAACGGGGCCAACCTGGTGGTCACCACTGTGGCAGGCACCATCGCCGAGAACACGGTCCTCGACCTGCTGGATGCGGACCGCATCTGCGGCGAGTTCGAGACCATCAGCCTGCCGGGCGACCGCCTGAGCTGGGACCTCTCCCAACTCTACACCACCGGCGAGATCACCGCCGTCCCCGAGCCGGCGACGATGGCCCTGCTGGGCCTGGCAATCGTGGGCATGGGCGGCTACGTCCGCCGCCGTCGCGCAGCCTGAGTCGGACACCAGACGGGACACACACGAAAAACGGGCGAGCCTCCGGGCTCGCCCGTTCTGTTGTCCCTGTCCGCCGGAGACGGTCAGACCTTCATCTTCTCCAGGAACCAGAACAATCCCAGGCCTGCGAGGATGAAGGCCGGGATGACCAGCCAATGGCTCACGCCCAGAGCCTGCGGGATCGTGATCTTGCCGTAGTCGCCCCAGGTCAGCACGGTCCTCTTCATGAACGGGTACAGCTCGGCGTACAGGGCCGCACCCGCGATCATGCCTGCCAGGCCCCAGAGGGCGTGCCAGCGTCCCTCGCCGATCGCCCCGCCTGCTGTGCCCGGACAGAAGCCCAGCAGCGCCCACCCGAAGCCGAACAGCAGCCCGCCGCCGATGTTCCCGCCCAGGATCAGGGGTTTGATACTCAGCTTCACCACCCCCAGGTCGTGCAGCGCGTAGATCCCCACCATGCCCACCAGGATGGCCGAGAACATGAACTTCACGATCGTCATGTCCCGCAGCAGCAGGGCGCCGATCTGCTTCTCGAATCGCAACACGCGAGCCCGCTGCAAGAGCACGCCGAACAGGATGCCCGTCACCAGACCGTAGATCTGTAGCTTATCCATGACGGGCTCCCTTCCGGTAGACGAGGTTGGCGACGATCAGACCGCCGACAAAGAAACAGATCAGGGCGACGTACCCGCTCACGGACAACTGCAGCCCCCCGGTCAGCCCGTGTCCGCTCGGACAGCCGCCGGCCAGCCGAGCCCCGAAGAGGGCTATGAACCCGCCCAGAAACGCCACCGCCGCACGCGGCAGGATTCGCCGCCCGAACCGCTCCTTCCAGATCGGCGGGACCGATTCCAGCTTGAAGTCCCCAAACGCCACCGACGTGATTAGCCCTCCGACGAACACGCCCGCCACAAACAGCCACTGCCAGTCGAAGATCGGCTTCTCCTTCTGGTAGTACTCAGCCTTGGCCACGTGTTCGGGGGCGACCTTCTGCTCGATCATCGCCGCCGCCCGCACCATCGTGGTCGAGGCCCCGAAGTACTTCCCGGCCACCACCACCGACAGGATCATGAGCACGCCGGTCATCGCCCCGGCCAGATATGGGTTCCACCCGCCGTCCGCGGTCTTCAGTTTCATCTTGGCTCCTTTCGGCCGGGGTGCGGCCGGCCCTGATTGTCCCATTGTAGCCCATACGCACTCTAAACCCCTTGACGGTCTGCCGCAATCGCATACCATTAACTTGAATGGGAGGTCTGCGCTGATCCACTGCGGCGTTACCGGCGTGCTGCGGACAAAAGGAGATGGCGTTCATCTCGTTCCCCGGCCGCCGAAACGGATGTCTGTGGGTGCCGCACCCTAACCAGGAGAAAGGACAGTCAGATGAGAGGCCAATCGCAAACCAGCCGTATCGTACTGTGCTCCGTCATAATGGCCCTTGCCGCCGTATCCCAAGGCGGGATCATCGAGACGGACTTCGTGTCCGCGAGCGCCCGGCAGTCCCTCGACGGAACGGCCCTCGGCCTGACCACCAACGCCCCGAACAGCACCTGGTCGGTGGCCGCCGGCTGGAACTGGGGCAACCCGTTCATTCCGGCGACCTGGGACCCCCCGGGCATTCCGACCAACCTGGCCAATCTGGTCGAAGAGAAGACGGTGCTGGGCATCTCCATCGCCAGCAGCGGCGGCTACACGAAGCCGGCGCAGATTCACATGTCGACAGACATCGAATTTCCCGGCAGCCGCAACCACACGGGCGGGGTGGGGTTCTTCTCCGTCCTGCCTGCTCGGGCTGATAACCAGAACCAGTTCGAGCATTTCACCGGCCTGCACATCAACGAGACCAACGGCACGTTGCAGGTGATGGCCGACGGCGCGCTGACCGGAAGCCCGGCGAGCGTCGGGACGATTTCCGAAGGCGTCTTCTACAATGTGGGCTTTGACATTGACACCCTCACCGGCGCCCTGTCCAACGTGACGTTCGACGGCAGCCCGGTCGGCGGTCTTTCCAGCAACGCCTTCACGGACGTGGCGACCGCCTTCGCCGCGGTCGTGGTCGGCGGGGCTTCGCGGGCCTACATCGACAACTTCACCGTCTCGGAAATCGCCGCGCCCGAGGGAGACGTGCCCGAGCCGGCGAGCCTGGCCCTGCTGGGCCTGGCCGCGACGGGCCTGGGCGGCTACGTCCGCCGGCGGCGAAATCGCTGAACGCGCCATGCTTCTGCATGCCGCGCCCTCGCGACAGAGCCCATCTTCCAACGGACTGCTAGGGCTTGGTCCACACGGTGATCTTCTGGATCTTCAGCGTGTCGGACCAGGTGTAGAAGCCGATCGTTCCGTGACCGCTCCCCTTGAGCGGATCGCTGTCGACGAACTTCAGCACCTCCGTGCCGTCCACGATCAGGCGGACCTTGCCGGCATCGTTCTCGGCGACCACCGTGTGCATCTTGCCCGGCTGGACGAGCGGCTTGGCGTTCACCGTGCCGTCGATGACCTCGCCCGCGCGGCGAAGGCGATTTTCGGTGTTCTCGGCCGCTCCGAACTGGAGCAGGTAGCCCGCCTCGTAGCCGTTCTCGTCGGCGTTCAGGAACGGGCTGAGGTCGCAGACGGCGCCGGTGCCGACCGGCTGCAGGCCGGCCACCACCTCCAGGCGGACGTTGCCCTCGGCCTGGGGCGTCTTGAGCACGATCTGCGCGTCGACGCCCTCTTCAGCCTTGAGCACCAGGGCGCCGTCGGCCACGCTGGCCTGCCCGCCCAGGACCTTCCAGGCGGGCGACAGCTTCTGGGCGTCCTTGAAGTCGGCCAGGAAGACCTGGTTCCATCCCGCCGGGGCCTTGGAGACCTCGGGGGTCTTGGGAGCCCCCCCGGTCTTTCCCGGCTTGGTGGTGGGCTGCTTGGAGGCTTGAGGCTTGTCGCAGCCGGTCGCGGCGCACCATAACATACATCCCGCCAGAACCCAGGCGGTTACGACTAACGTCTTGTTCATGACATGGCTCCTTTCCCGCAGATGGAACTGGAATGAACAGGGGCTTACCGGGGATATTCTATGCACGCGTCCGACAGGACGGCAAGCAGAAGAGAGACGCCGCGGTCGCCATTCGGCGTCGGGTCAGGGCTTGGTCCGCAGCAGGGCCAGGAACTCCCGCTCGGCCGGGCTGAAGCCTTTGCCCCTGCGCCGGAGGATGGCGATCTGGCGCTGCCAGCGGGTGGCGTTGCGGAAGCGGGCGCAGGACAGGTAGCCGCCTGCGACCTCGCGCTCGATGTTGTCCAGGGGCAGGACGGAGATGCCGGAGTTGATCTCGACGGCCCGCTTCATCGTCTCGATGTTGTCGAACTCCATGGCGATGTCGATCTGGACGCCGGCCGTCTTGAGCATGCGGTCGATGAACCGGCGGGTGGGGACGTTGGGCTCGAAGGCCACGAACCGCTCGCCGGCCAGATCGTGCGAGTCGATCACCTCGCGTGCGGCCAGGCGGTGCTCGGGGGCGCAGACCATGACCAACTCCTCGTTGGCCAGGGGGATGATGTCGATGGAGCGCTGTCGTTCCGGGAAGGCGACCACGCCCAGGTCCATCTCGCCGCTGAGGACGGCGGCGTTGATGCGGTTCCAGCGGGTGTACTCCACGCGGAGGTTGACCTCCGGATATGACTGGAGAAACCTGCGGATGTACGGGTCGAGCAGGTAGAAGCCCACCGAATAGATCGTGCCCACGCGGAGGACGCCGCGGACGGCGTCGGCGGCGGAGCGCATCTCGCCCAGCATCTGCTCGTAGCGTCTGACGATCTCGCGGGCCGCCTGGCAGTAGATCTTGCCGGCCTCGGTGGGCACGACGAGCCCTCCGCCGCGGCTGAGAAGCTGCGTCGAGAACTCGCGTTCCAGCGAGGCCAACTGTTGCGATACGGCCGACTGCGAGATTCCAGCTTCCTGGGCGGCCTTGGAGAAGCTGCCAGTGTCGACCACGTCGCAGAACGTTTTCATGACTCGGATGTTCATGAGGTTCCTCTTCCCGGCTCCGCGCGCGACGATACAAGGCGCTATGGTAGCCTCTCATACCGGGCCAGGCAAGGGCGAAGATTAGAACGGTCTCGGGGGGATATTAGATAGTCTAATTTGTCGCCTTTACGCCCAGCCGGTATTGTATGCCCTTCCACGATCCGCGGAGAGTAACAGGCATAAGGCGGACTTAAGCCCGCTCCGAAGCGCTAGCCGTGGGAAAAGGTTCCGTTTACGGAAGGAGAACGCGATGTCAAAGCAGTTTGTGGACTACATCCTCGCTCAGGTCACCGCCCGCAACCCCGGCGAGGTGGAGTTCCACCAGGCCGTTCGGGAAGTGGCCGAGTCGGTTGCCGTGGTCATCGACAAGAACCCCGCCTTCGCCAAGGGCAAGGTCCTGGAGCGGATGGTCGAGCCGGAGCGCCAGATCATGTTCCGGGTGCCCTGGATGGACGACAAGGGCGAGGTCCAGATCAACCGTGGCTTCCGCGTGCAGTTCAGCTCGGCCATCGGGCCCTATAAGGGCGGGCTGCGGTTCCACCCGTCGGTGTACCTGGGCATCATCAAATTCCTGGGCTTCGAGCAGATCTTCAAGAACGCCCTGACCACCACGCCCATCGGCGGGGGCAAGGGCGGCAGCGACTTCGACCCCAAGGGCAAGAGCGACAATGAAGTGATGCGCTTCTGCCAGTCCTTCATGGGCGAGCTGTTCCGCCATGTCGGCGCCGACACCGACGTGCCGGCCGGCGACATCGGCGTGGGCGGGCGCGAGGTCGGCTACATGTTCGGGCAGTACAAGAAGCTGACCAACTCCTTCACCGGCGTGCTGACCGGCAAGGGCCTGGACTTCGGCGGAAGCCTCGTTCGCACCGAGGCCACCGGGTACGGCATGGTCTACTTCACCACCCGCATGCTGGAAGACCGCAAGACCAGTTGGAAGGGCCGCACCGTCGTCATCTCCGGCTCGGGCAACGTCGCCATCTACGGCATCCAGAAGTGCCAGCAGCTCGGCGCCAACGTCGTGGCCTGCAGCGATTCCAACGGCTACATCGTCGACGAGGCCGGCATCGACCTCGACACCGTCAAACGGATCAAGGAAGTCGAGCGCGGGCGCATCAAAGAGTACGTCCAGGCCCACCCCAAGGCCAAGTACTTCGAGGGCTGCAGCGGCATCTGGACCGTCCCCTGCGACGTCGCCCTGCCCAGCGCCACCCAGAACGAGCTGGACGGCGAGGCCGCCAAGATCCTCGTCAAGAACGGCTGCATCGCCGTCGCCGAAGGCGCCAACATGCCTTCGACGCCCGAAGCCGTTGACATCTTCCACGAGGCCGGCGTGAGCTTCGGCCCGGCCAAGGCCGCCAACGCCGGCGGCGTGGCCACCAGCGCCCTGGAAATGAGCCAGAACTCGATGCGCCTCAACTGGCCGTTCGAGGAAGTGGACGCCCGCCTCAACCAGATCATGAACGCCATCTACGACCAGTGCGTCGAGGCCGCCGAGGCCTACGGCATGAAGGGCAACCTCGTCGCCGGCGCCAACATCGCCGGCTTCCTGAAGGTCGCCAAGGCCATGCAGGCCCAAGGCCTGGTCTAGCAGATTCACTGTTGCGACGAAACCGGAGAAGCCCACCCCTCAGGGGTGGGCTTCTTCTATTTCCCTCGCCCGCTACGGTGACTCCGCGGGGCGGGTGGCGGCGGCGTACGAGCGAATCATCTGTCGCAGGTCGTCCTGGGAAGTGTCCAGCCGCAGACTTTCCTGCCAGGCCGACAGGGCCTCGTTCAACAGGCCGGCCTGTCCTCTGAGGCGGTGCATTTCGAGGAAGATCTGTCCGCGAAGCCGGTGGATCCGCGCGTCCAGCGGCGACAACTCGACCGCTCGCTTAACCGCCACCGCCGCACGCCCCAGGCTGCCGGCCGAACGCGCGCAGTGCGCCAGGTTCACCCAGTTGGACACCAGGTCGGGCTTCAGCCTGGCGGCCTGGGCGTACTGCTCCATGGCCCCCTGCGGGTCGTTCAGGTCCACCAGCACCTCCGCCAGGGCGGCGTGGGCGGACTCCAGATTGGGCTCGTCGACGATGACTCGCTGCCAGGTGTCCCGGGCCAGGGCCAGTTTGCCCTGCGCCTGAAGCAACGAGGCCAGGTTGTAGCGGGCCTGGAGGAAGTCGCCGTGGCGCGCGAGCAGGCGGCGATAGGTGTCTTCCGCCTGGCTGTAGCGCCCCAGACGCGTCTGGGCCAGGGCGAGGTTGAACAGCGTGGTGCGGTCCTCCCCGCCCAGTTCGATCAATCGCTGATAGACCTGGACGGCCTGCTCGAACTCCTCCCCGGCCACCAGGGCGACGGCCAGGCACTGGTATACGTCACTGCATCGGCTGGCCTGGTCGGCGCCCTCGTCCAGCGCACGGCGACAGAGGCTGATCGCCGTGGCGAAGTCCCCGTTGGCCATGGCCTTGTCGGCCGCGACGAGATACTCGGTGAATCGGTCGGACGGCGCTGCGGCTGGCCGGGTGGCCGGCGCCGCCGGTTGCGATTCCGCCGGCCTGGAGCGGGCCGTCCGCACCAGCCGGTCCGTCGCCTGGCGGGCCTGCTCAGGCAGGCGACCGCGGGCAGCCTGCACGCTTGGGCTCTCCTGCGGCGGGTCTACGGGGATCTGAACCTGCCTTGTCGGCGGGCGGTCCTTCGGCAAGAATGCCTCAGTGGCCGGGGCCGCCGCCGGTTGCGTGTCGGCCTGACCTTTGCGGTCTTCGTCCCGCCCAGCCTGCCGGCACGAGAGGGCGACAACCGCCAGCACTCCCGCCAAGATAACTGCGCTTGTCTTCATTTGCCGCGTCACCTGCTGCTGGTATACCGTATTTGACCCGCAATTGCCAACGGTCGCACAACAGGGGAACGCTGGGCGATAGCCGCCCGGCGGCGTTCGGGGGAACGGTGCCGCACGGCGGGGCCGCCAAACCCGGCCGGGGGGTCTGGCAGGGCGTATAGCCGATTCTGACGGAAAGCCGCCTCCCCGGGTGTCGCCCGCCGGGAGATCACGCGGCCCAGGGGCGGCTGCGCTCGCGGCTGGGGCATCGGCCGATCGGGGGCGCCTGCCGGGTGGACCGGAGCGGCGTTGCCCCGGCCGAGTAGCCCGGGGCCGCCATAGGGGAATCCCCTAGTTTTGGGGCGCTTTAGTTCGCACCTTGGCCGGTCCGGGCGCCCTGTCGCCGGGCAACTCGAAGCGCAAGGAAGGGTTTGGAAAGGCTTTACACATGCGACCTACAGCGTCCCCCCCGCGAACTGAAGCGAACTACCCGCGCCCTGTCGCGCCCTCGTCGCGAACGTCCGCGCACCGGCCGCGAACGCCCGCGCCCCGGGCGGCTGGCGGCGTATCTCACCCGGATGCACCCCCCGGGCAACTCGGAGATTGCTCTGGTAGTGGCTGTCTGCGGCTACCGGGGGCTTCGCCCACTCTCTTTGTTGGCAGACTCGGACTGGTCGTACACCTTGCGATGTTGCAGTATGGCCTCTCGGTTGCGGGCTTCGACGGCCCGCCGCTGGGCGTAGTAGTCCAGGCGTTTCTGATGATCCTCGCAGGGGCGGAAGCCGGGCTTATCCGCCCCCGGGCTTTTCGCCAGGACGGCCTGGCCGGCGCGGATCAGGGCCAGCGCCTCGCGGTAGCCGTCGCTGTCGGGGCTGGCGAACGCCTGAAGGCAAAGGCTCAGCTCCGGGCGGGTAAAGTTGATCGGCATGGCCTTGGTGCAGACCAGTTGGGCCAGCCGCTCGCCCGAGTAGCGGTTGACGGAGTTCCAGCCCCACGGCTTGCCCCGCGGCCCGGCCAGCAGCACCTGCCCCAGGCGCAGCAGTTGCTTGTGGTCCAGCGGGCTGCGACCGAAGGTGTGGGTGGGGAAGTTCGTCGCGTGCGTCGGATAGTAGGGGGCGTTGAGGTCGATCCACGTCGCGACGCGGTCGAGTTCCTCGCGGCTGAGCTTCACGTCGTTGTGGCCGGCGCGGAGCATGTCGATCAGCCTGCTGCGGCAGGAGCCCCATGTGCGGGCGGCGATGGTCCGCGTAGGCCCCGAGCCGGGCGTGGAGATCAGCGGCTTGACCTCGCCCGCGCGCGGGGGCGACCAGACGGCCGGCGAGGCGGCCATCAGGTGGCAGTACGAGGCGTTGAAGACCACGCCCGTGTCGCCGCAGAGGATCATCTTGGCCGCGCCCTTCTTGCCGTAGTCGTGGCAGCCGATGCAGTGCTTGTCCAGCACGGGCTGGACCTCGGCGGCGTAGTTGAAGATCCGCTCGTTTCCGTGCCAGGGCGCGATCCGGCTGGGCGGGCGGCGCAGAGCCTGCGGCGTCTTACGGGCGTACGGCGGGGCGGTCTCGCGCCGCTCGTGGCAGCCGACGCAGCCGAGCGTCTCGCCGGGCTCGATGCTCGTGCCGCTCCGCATGGAGTGCACCAGCAGCCCGTTTTCGTCCAGGAGCTGGAAGTACACGAAACGCCCAGCCGGCAAGGCGAAGTGGGCCGAGCCGTCCGCCTCCACCGGCACGGTCCCCAGGACGCGCTTGTGGTTGTAGTGGTGCCAGTTGACGGCCACCGGGTGGTGGGCGTCACCGTCGGCGGGCGGCGTCCAGTCGCCGATCCCGGCGGGCGGGAACGTCAACTTCGGCGGGGCCTCGACGATCCGGATCGCCCGCACCGTCCCGCGTTCCACGCCGGCCATCTCCGCGCCCTCGTACACGTCCTGGACGTAGAAGACGCCCTCGTCGCGGGCCAGGTCGATCCGCGGCTCGACCACCCGCGGGCGGGGCCGCGGGCCCAGCGGCATGGGGTCGAAGCACCCCGGCGCCTCGTAGTGCACCAGCACCTCGTTGCCGAACACGTCCACCAGGAAGATCCCCATTTCGCCCGTCCGCCGCTCGTCCAGCGAACGCGAGCAGAGGAAGTACTTCTCCGACAGCGGCCAGGGGTCCTCGTGTTTCACCCGCAGGCGGCGAAAGCTGTCGTACCCGCCGCCGACCCGGCCCACCTGGTCCCACTGGTTCATGTACCCGCTGATGTCGGCGGGCCAACTCCGCACGATCGGCTCGAAGCCTTCCAGCCCCCTGGCAGGATCGACCAGGACCATCGCTCCCCAGCCCAGTTCGTGCACGGCCGTGTAGACGCAGACGATCTTGCTTGTCCCGCTCACCTGCCGCGCGTCGACCATCGGCCCCGGCTGCCATTCGTACCCGCCGAAGAACCGGGCGTGGTTAGCCCCATCCGGGTTCACCGTCCACAGCCCGTAGGCGGACGCGAAGTGCTTGTCCACGTACTCCCATCGGGTGTAGAGGACGCGCCCGTCATCGAGCAGGCTGGAACGGCCCTCGAACTGGGTGTTGTGTCCGATCTGGCGGATGTTCGAGCCGTCGGCGTTCATGACGTGCAGGTTGGCCATGAGGTGTCGCTGGCACGGGATGTACTTGGGCTCGCGAGTGGAGCTGAAGAGGATCTGCCCGTTGGGCAGGTAGACCGGCTGGATGTCGCTGACGCGCGGGGCGAAGGTGAGCTGGCGGAGCGGGCCCGCGGCGGGGCCGTCCTTCAGTTCCAGCTCGTAGAGGTGGTAGTCGTCCCGGATGTCGCGTCGGATGGACAGCAACACGCGGCAGCCGTCGAAGCTGACCTCCGGGTCGCGCACGACGCCCGCAGGCTGCTCCAGCAGCGTGCCCGCGCTCGTCGAGCCGTCGGGGCCGACCCGCAGCAGCTTCAGGCTCCCGCCCCCGCGGAAGTGCTGGGTGCAGATCTCTCCCGTCTGGTACATCGTCTCTTCGGTGCCGTGCGTGTTGACGTACTGCCCGCGCGTCACGAAGAGGATCGGCTGGGCCGTCAGAAGGGGGTTGGCCAGCAGGGCCCGGCGCTGGAGAGCATGCAGGCCGGCCTGATCGCCGGCCGCCTGGAGGCGGTCGAGATCGGCCAGGTGCTGCTTTGCCTGGGGATAGTCCTGTCCAAACGTCGCGGCCAGGTCCTGGATCGCCGCTCGCAGAGCCTGGACGTCGACGGCGCCGCCCGGAGGAGCAGACGGCGCTGCCGCCAACACCGACGGGATCAGAAGCAAGGTTGTGCTTAGAATGACAGATCTGGCCCATCGCGCCCGGCTAAGACTCCCCCGGCCCCTGTGCTGGCTGTTACCCACATCTTTCGCAGGGGCGACCCCCGCCGGTTCATCCGGCGGGTGAAGGAGTCTGAGTGGGCTAGCCTGCGGCCGGAATCCTCTCCCCGGCCCCTGCCGGTTCATCCGGCAGGGGAAGAAGTCTCGCCGCTGGTAGTCGGCTCCGAATAGCCAGGCAAACTTGTTCACCTGCCGCTCAAGGCGGCAGGGGCCCGGCCGAATCCGGGCCGTGGCTAGCTCACCCAAACTGATCCACCTGCCGCCCAAGGCGGCAGGGGTCAAGACGTGGGTAACAGCAAGCGCAGTGGCGGGGGGGAGCGGTGATTTGAACGGCTTGCCCAGCCGACCGGTCATTGGCTTGCCCCCGTCCCCGAGGGAGGGTAAGCCTTCCGAAGATGTCCGAGCCAATTGGTGCACTACCCTAGCTTGACCGCAGCAACAGGCAGAAGCAAGCCCCATACTCGTGCGCGTCCTCGACGGCGAGTGTGCCGCCCATGCTGCGGGCCAGGCGCCGGCAGATGGTCAGGCCCAGGCCCACGCCTTGCTTGCCACCGGCCATCTCCTGGCGCAGGCGGGCGAAGGCCCGGAAGAGCTTGCGCCGGTCGCGCCGGGCGATGCCCGGGCCGTGATCGCGCACCCGCAGGCGGGCCCAGCCGTCGCGGACTTCCGCCTCCAGGTGGATTCTCTTGTCGTCGGCGGAGGCGGCGTACTTGCACGCGTTGTCCACCAGGTTGAACAGGACCAGTTCCGTCGCCCACGGGTCGGCCCGCACCGTCGTAGCCGCCGCCTTGTCGTCCATCCGAACGTCCAATTCCATGCCCGCCTGGGCACAGTGGTCCCGGAGGCGCTGCACGCAGCCGTCGAGCAGCCCGCCCAGGGGGACGCTGGCGGCGGCCAGGTCGGCGGGGCGGCTTTCCAGGCGGGAGTAGGTCAGCACGTTCTCGACCAGGTGGGTCAGGCGGTTGGATTCGGCGTGGAGGGTGTCGAGGTAGTCCTGGCGGCGGTCGTCGGCGACGATGCCGTCGCGGAGCATCTCGCTGTACATGCGGAAGGTGGTCAGCGGGGTCCGCAATTCGTGGGTGACGGAAGAGACGAAGTCCCCTCGCCGCCGCCCCAGCGCCAGCGCCCCGCCCAGCAGGGCCGCCACCGCCCCGGCCGCCACCAGCAGGCAGACCCACGCGATCAGCAGGCTGGTGCGGATGGGGGAGGTCGCCTGGGTGCTGTAGCGGACCTCGCCCGGGATCAGCCTCACGGGCAGCCCCGCCAGCAGGCGGTCGCCTCGCTCGGCGGCCCCGCCTGTGGCGGGCTCGAGACGAGCGTTGGGCAGCAGGTCCTTAACGCTGGTGAGCAGCGAACTGCGAAGCCCCGGCCAGTCCATCCAGCAGCCCTGGACATAGAGCCTGCCGGCGGCCTTGACCTTGCGGGCGACCAGCAGTTCGCCGCCCATCCAAAGCGGCTGAAGGGGGCCCAGGTGCACGTCGTCGGCCTCGATTCGCGGGGTCATCTGCTGCTGCATCTGGTTAAGGGTGTTGGCCGCCACCGCGGCGCGGGCCCGCATCTCGCCCATATTGCGCATCGACTGTCCGCCGAAAGCTTCATTGCCGGTGCTCGTCAGGCCCGCCAACTCCAGCGGGGCGGGCGCCAACTGGGCATCCGGCAACTGGGTCAGCAGCGCGTCGGGTCGCAGCAGGCTGGTGAACTGCTGCTCCACCGACGGGCGGGAGTCCGGTGTCGGTGCTTCGGGGCCCGCAGGCGCGGCGGGCGGCTTGTACGCCTGCGGGTCCAGCGTGAACCGCCGGATGACGACAACGGGGCTATCGCCGGTATCCGTGGGGCGGTGCGAGGTGACGGACAGGCCGCTTCGCCCCGGCCGGGTCAGCGGCTGAATGTGCTCCTGGAACAGCAGGGCCGGCACGGCCGCGTCCATCCGCCACAGGGCCAGGCGGGCGGCCTCTTCCAGTTCCGCTTGGCACGCCGCCGTCGTCCGGGCCTCATCCAGTCGCAGGACGGTCCAACTCACCCACGCCATCACGCCCAATACGACCGCCAGGGCCAGGGAGAAGATCAACCAGATGCGTAAGGTGCTCTTCATGTATTTCTTCCATACGCGCACAGGGTCCAAAGCCCACGGAAGGCCTTCCGTGGGCTTTCCGGCACGCATTGCTCATTCGTTGTCGACCTGCTCTTGCGCATACATGTACCCTTTGCCCCGCACGGTCAGCAGGACGCGGGGATCGCTCACGTCGTCGCGGAGCTTTTCGCGCAGGCGGGCCACGTGCATGTCCACCGTGCGGGTGACGATGTTCGCCGTCGAGCCCAGGCCCCACACCCGGGCGAGGATCTCGTCGCGAGAGACCGCCCGGTTGGCGTTGCGGACCAGGTAGCGCAGCAGCTCCATCTCCCGCTGCGACAGCTCGCAGCGCTGCCCGTCGTCGAAACGAAGCTCGCAGCGGTCCAGGTCGGCCGTCCCGCCCGGGATGGCGAAGCGGCGCAGGTCGCTGGGGCGTTCCGCCGAGCGGCGCAGCACCGCCTCCACGCGGGCAAGCAGTTCCTTCACGCTGAAGGGCTTGACGATGTAATCGTCGGCCCCCAGCTTGAGCCCGCGGACGCGGTCGCCCTCCTGTCCCAACGCCGTCAGGATGATCACCGCTACGGCGGGGCGAACCTGGCGGAGTTGCTGGAGGATCTCCAGCCCCGCCACCTTCGGCAGCATCAGGTCCAGCAGCAGGAGGTCGTACTCCGCCGTCAAGGCCAACTCAAGTCCGGCCTTTCCATCGGCCGCCTCCAGCGGCATGTAGCCGCTGTGGGCAAGGGCGTCCACCAGTCCACGCCGGATAGGGGCCTCGTCCTCGATGACCAGGATGCGCTGGGGCATGGGGCTATTCTACCTCGAATTCCAACCACAGAGGACACTGAGATCACAGAGATATATCTCTTCTTTCATTGCGTGTTCCAGACGCCGGGAAACGCATCCCGCTGGTTTGGATATTGAAGCATGTGGATATCGGAAATTGACTGGTCATTGAAAATTGGTCATTGGTCATTTCCCCGCCGCCGCCACTTTCGCCGGCTGTTCGTCCACGACCTTCAGGCGGAACGTCCCGCTGTGGCCGCGGACATCGCTGTCGTACATCATCTCGGCCTGGGCGGGCGGCAGGACGTACTCGCCCGCCATCTCGGCCAGGAACACGCACGAATCCTGGACGTTGCCCGTCTGCTCGTGGTGGAAGAGCACGCCGACGGTCTTGTCCTCCCGCAACACGCAGTTCGAGCGGGCGGCCGAGAACCGCTTGTCGTCAGCCGGAATGATCTCAGCCGACGAGGGCTTGGGGTTGCAGACCAGCAGGTAGCGCATCGTGGCTCCGTCCTGCTTCTGCACGGTCACGCTGCTGAGCAGGTAGCTGCCCCTGGGCACCGTGTCTCCGTTTCGCAGTTCGCGGACGGCCTGGCCAGACTCGTTCAACAAGGTCAGGCGTCGGGCAACGCTCACGCCGACAGCCGAGGGCGCCAGGTCCTGCCCGCTTCGCCGATGGCGCAGGACCAGGCGGAACATCGTGCCCGGGCAGGCCTTCTCGAAGGCGACGACGTTCCGCCCGCTCTTCAGGGCGGCGCCCTCCAGCCGGACGCGGGCGGTCAACCCGTCGGACAGGTCCACCGTCCGGGCCGGGCCGTCGTTGATCGTCATGCGGACCTGCCTGCTGACCTGGCCCGAGCCGTCCTGGCGGAAGAGGTACTCGCACATGGCGAAGAGGACCATGGCTGTGTCCTTGGTCGAGTTCCAGCGGTTGCCCCGCTTGGTGCGGGCGAAGTAGTCCAGGATGCCCGGGATCAGCTTCTCGTCGTGGTTGTGCACGGCGAAGGCCTTGAGCACGGCCGCGGTGATCTCGAACGGGTCGTTTCCCCAGCGGGAGAAGCCCGCGGTGGTCCAGTGCAGCCCATGCGAATCCTCGCGGACCCGCTTCCTCAGGGCGGTCGCCAGGCGGGCGGCCAGCTCCCCGCGTCCCTTCCGCGCCGCCACCTCCAGCGACAGGGCCAGCGCGTAATCGCTCAGCTTGCCGCGGTCCACCTCCGCCTCGATGAAGTCCCACCAGGCCTTCTCCAGGTCCGCGTGGAACGACCACACGTACATGCAGTAGATCCGGTCGGCTGCCTGGGGCTGGCCCATGGCGTCGATGAACGCCTTGAGGCGGTTGAGCCCACGCTGGATCGCCTGTTCGTCCACGCCGTACCCGGCCGCCCGCGCCTCCAGCAGCCCATACAAGGCGTACGGCGTCATCATCTCGTGCGTCTGCCCGTTGCCCTGCCAACCCCAGCCGCCGTCGCCCTTCTGAAGCTGGAGCAGCCGCTTGATCCCGGCGTCCACGCAGCCGGGAAGCTTGGCCTTCAGGCCCGGGTGCTCGATGCGATACCGCTTGAGGATCTGGGCCACCTTGATCGCCGGCAGGAAGCGGCTCATCGTCTGCTCCACGCACCCGTGCGGGTACTCGACCAGGTACTCCAGCGTGTCGGCCATGTCCGCCGCCAGCGAGGGCACGACCACCACGTCCAGGCTCGCCTTGGCCAGGTCCACGTCCGCGGGCACGTCCAGTTCCGCGCCGGCCTTGCAGTAGCCCGAGCGGGTAATCAGTTCT
Organism: Planctomycetota bacterium; assembly: GCA_022705325.1. Taxonomy (GTDB): domain Bacteria; phylum Planctomycetota; class Phycisphaerae; order SM23-33; family SM23-33; genus MWDR01. Next base: position 19,767 of record JAKJER010000032.1, read on the forward strand.
TCCGCGGCCGGGCACACCACGGGCAGTCGTTTGAGCGACGCGTCCGACCCAGCCGGGCAGGTCGCGGTCATCAACAACTGCGTGAAGCCCGCGGTGCCCGGCGCGAACGTCCAATAGACCGGCGCGTCGGAGCGGGCGGCGACGACCACGAGCTTCTCTTCCTCGTCCAGCACGCTGCCGTTGTCCACCTTGAGCCGCACGCGGAGCGTCTGGTCCCGGTCGGTGGTGTTGTGAACCGCGGCAAACAGACGGACCCGGTCGCCCTCGACGAACACCCGCGGCACCATCGGCCAGACCATGATCGGGCGCGTCGAGCGGAAGCTGGTCTTGTGCTGGCCCACGTGCATGTCGCGCGACACCGCCGTGGCTACCACGTGCCAGTTGGTGATCGAATCGGGGAGCTTGAACTCGACGACGGCCCGCCCGTTCGCGTCCGTGCGGAGCGTCGCGTTCCAGCAGGCCGAGTCGGAAAAATCGGTGCGCACCGCGACCTGTCCGGCCATCGCGTCCGGCTGGATGAGTTCGATGGCGGGCCCAGCCGGCATGTGCGAGATGAACGACTGCCCGCTGGCCGAGTACATGGCGTTGGCGCTGGCGGAGAAGTGGGCGTCGCCTCGCGCCTGGTAGCGGGCCTGCCCGGCGTAGCGAGCGATGTTGCGAGCCGTCTCGGCCATGCGGCGCGGATTGACCTCTTCCAGGCAGACGACCCCGCCGCGGCAGCGGAACCTCAAGTGCGTGCCGTCGGGCGTTCTTGCGTCCAGCAGGTCGGCCAGGCGGCAGGGGGGCTGCTTGTTGTCGTTGACGCGGGCATACCACGAACAGCCCCACCTGGCGTCGTAGCGGGCGGCGACGCCGGCGGCCTCCAGCAGGCCCATCACGTGGTAGGTGTTGATGTTCTGGCCCGGGCTGACGGTCGCAACCGCCTGGAGCAGGTTGTCGTAGTCGTCCCGGACGACCGACGGCTTGGCCGCCTTGGCCATGGCGACGGCCTGTTCGACGGTCAACTCGCCCAAGCGGCGGCGGAGCAGGTCGGCCCCGGCCTGGTCGGCGGCGCGGAGGTCGGCCAGGAAGAAGTCGCGGATGTCCGTGCGGCGGTCGGGCGCGACGGCCAGCAGCGACTGGTCGTACACCGAGACCACCAGGTCGACCGGTTCGTTGCGGTTGACCTGGAAGTCGAGACGGACCTTCTGGCCCGGGCGGCAGTCGGCGGGCGTCTTCGCGTCGATGCGGAGAGTGCGGTCGTCGGGGCGGACGCGGAAGATCTGCTGCGCGACGTGCACCCGCGACGGGGTCGGGTACTGGACGGCCAGGCTGCATCCGTAGGACAGGCCCGGCGGAAGGGAAAGCGAAAATCGCCCGGTCGAGCCTTCGAGCTGGAGAGTCTGCCACCATCGCACGCCGTGACTGTCGCGGAGGGTCAGCAGGACACGAGCGCCGGCGAAGGCGGAGTCGATCCGGCCGGTGAGCTCCTCGCCCGCTGCCAGTTGCCGCTTGTCCAGTCGCAGGATCAGCCGGGGCACGTCCGCCGAGGGGCGTACGATCAGACCGGCCTGCTCCTGAATCACCCGTCCGTCCGGCAGGCGGGTGCTGACAACGATGCGGTAGGGGCCGCTCTCGTCCAGGGACAACTGGACATGATCGCCGTCAAATGGGACCGCCTGAACAAACTGGTGATGCGCGACGTTGAGGTCGGCCGTCTGCCGCCACCCCAACCGGTGGGGCAAGGCGGAGTGCAGCGAGCGGGCGAAGTAGCGCTGGTCAAGCTGGTTGTAGGCCACGTTGGAGTAGGGACTGTAGTAGCCGTAGCGGGGCGCGGCGGGGGCCAGTTGCAGCACGACGGCCGTGCTGCGGGCGTCGGCGGGAAGGGGACGTCCGTCCGCCAGCCGGGCCGTCACGGCGAACGCCTCGCCCGCGGCCAGATCGCGACCGGGCAGGTCCAGGCGCAGGGCGGTCTGGGCGGCTGGTCCGGCCAGGTCGATCCGCTCGACGGCCCGTTGCTCGCGACCGTTGCGGTCGGTCACCACGCCCTCAACCAGCACGCTGCACCCGCGCTCCAGCCAGTCCTTCTGGAGATCGATGCTGTGGCGGGCCTGGCCTCGGCCGGCCAACTCCAGGCTGTGGCGCATCTGGGCGAGAACTGCCGGTCCGCGCGGGGCCAGGTAGGATAAGCCCACGGGCTGCCAGGCCGCCAGCAGGGCGGCATCGTCCATCGCGGCGGTCGCGGCGTCTTCGTCCCAGTCCCGTTCCTCGTCGTCGGCGTAGACGAAATCATCACCCTTGAGACCCTCGCGGGCCGGCGCGGTCAGGCCGAGGACGACCTGTACGTTGAAGTCGACACGGCTGGCGGACACGTGCTTGTCGGTGAAGTCGACCGCGTCGAACGTGAGGTCCAGCTTGCCGTCGGCGACCGCGCCGGCAATCTTCAGCTTGATCTTCGACTTGCGGAATTCCGCCAGCGTGACGGTGGCGGCGCCCTTGAAGCCGACGGCCGACAGCTCGTACGCGTCGAGGGCGTCGGCCTCGCTGAAGGTGTATTCGCCGGCCAGCCGCCCGGACTCGTCGCTGCGCAGGCGGAGCTTGGCGGCCACGGTCTGTTTCTTCAGGGCGGTCAGGCGAACCTCGACGTCCTGCGGGGCGATGGGGACGAACCGGTCGCCCTCGTCCAGGCGGCGCAGGAAGGCGGCGAACCGCAGCGCCTGGCCCGGGCGATAGACGCTGCGGTCGACGACGAAGAAGGCGGCCGGTTCGAGAGTCTCCGCCGGTGCCAGGCGCAACGAGTTGGACAACTTGTCGACGGTGAACGTCGCGTCTGTGGGTTTGGCCACCCGATAGTGCCAGGTGAAGGTGTTGTCGGCTTGAACAATGGCCGCGCTGGCGGCGCCCTCGCCGCAGGAGACGGCAACCTGCCTGCCGGCGTAGCTGTCGCGTCCGCTGATCCAGCCGAGCACCTTCCGCTGGTCGCGGACCAGGCAGAGGCGTGGCGGGTTCTCGGCGGGCGTGCTCTTGGCGAACAGCGGCCGCTGGTCGGCCTGGGCGGGCGCGGGCGTCGGCGAGGCGGGCGCGATCGCGAACCAGGGCAGGCAGAAGACGAGGGCCGCCAGCCAGGCTGCCGCCGTGCCGGCCATCATGGTGGGGGAGGTCAGTCGCCGGATCATGTTGTTCTCCTTCGGGCAATGCCGCCACGCGCGGCTCGACGTCTATGGATATAGTCGCGTCGGCGAGGCCAAGGTCTGTAAAGGCTTTGTAAAAGGTGCCGCTCCGGGACGGGCGAGGTGGAATTCACAAAGCGCCGGAAGATTCCCTTGCGGGCAAAAGGCGGGTATACTATGCCCAGGCGCCGGAAGGCTCCGGCGTGGCGTCAAGCAGGAAGTGAGCGGCGGCCCCGCGGGGCTTGGGGCCGGTCGCGCGATTCCCGAAGGTCCCCTTTCGAGGCACGGTCATGAACAGCAGGACGTGGTGGTGGGTGGCGGCGGTCGGTGTGATCGGCGTGGCGTGCTGGGTGTCGTCGGCTGGAGCGGCTCCAAAGGACAAGGGCGAGAAGGCCGGCGCCGAGGATGTGATGGGAATCATCGAGGCCGACTGCAACCTGACCGACGAGCAGAAGGAAAAGGTCGCCAAGCTCAAGGAGGAGCGGGACAAGAAGACCGCCGAGCGCCAGGACAAGATCGACAAGGCCCGCCAGAAAGTGGCCGCCATCAAGGACAAGCGTCAGAAGGAACGGATGGGGCAGGAGCTTCGCCTGGCCGAGAAGCAGATGGAGACCTACGGGCAGAAGTGGGACGCTCCCGTCATCGCGTTGCTCAAGCCGGAGCAGAAACTGGTGCTGTTCAACAAGCTGGTGGACAGGAAGGTCAAGGAGGAATTCCACGGCTTCTCCTGGACGGAGGACCAGTCCACCAAGGTCAAAGACGTATGCGAGAAGGCGGCCAAGAAACTGGCTGCCGGCTCGACCTTCAGCGGCGCCCAGATGGGCTCGATCTACAAGGAAATCGTGATGTCGGTAATGGCCCCGGACCAGCGGAAGGACTACCTGGCCGACAAGCAGAAAGAGATGAAGCAGCAGAGGAAGTAGAGGGCAAGGCAGTGGGAAAGGCCAGCCCGTATCGAGCCCCATCGTTGTCGAGGGGCTCGCCTGTCCGGCTCGCCTTCTTGAGAACGCCATGAAACGCATTGGCCGTCGGGGTCCCCAAGGGACCTCGGCGGCCATTGTCTTCTGTCTGCCCGGGCTGTGGTCTTACCGCCGGCGCCGGCGCCCCAGCAGGTTGCGGCGGAGGGGCTTCTTCCAGCCGTTGGCCATGGCCGGCCCGGTTGGGGCGGGTGTCGCGGCGGCCTTGGCGGCGCGGGGCACGGGCGAGAGGAACGGGTGATCGCTGGTGGCGGGCAGCGGTCGGCGGATCAGCTTCTCGATCTGGTCGAGGTAGCAGCGCTCCTCGATGCCGCAGAACGAGAACGCCTGTCCCGCGGCGCCGGCCCGCCCGGTCCGCCCGATCCGGTGCACATAGGTCTCGGGCTCCTCGGGCATGTCGTAGTTGATCACGTGGCTGATGTCGTCCACGTCCAGCCCGCGCGAGGCGATGTCGCTGGCGACCAGTACGCGGACGTGCCCCTTCTTGAACCGGTCCAGCGCCCGCTCCCGCTCGCTCTGGCTCCGGTCGGAATGGATCACGTCGACCAGGATCTGCGATTCCCGCAGCGTCCGCGTCAGCCGGTCCGCCGACCGCTTGGTCCGCGTGAACACCAGCCCGCGGCTCACCGCTTCGTCCGTGAGCAGGTGGGCCAGCAGCAGATGCTTCTGGCCCCGCTCCACGAAGTACACCGTCTGGTCGACCGTCTCGGCCGCCGGCGCCTCGGGGGCGATGCGGATCTCCACGGCGTTGCGAAGGATCGAGTCGGCCAGATGCTGGATCTCATAGGGCATGGTGGCCGAGAAGAACAAGGTCTGTCGTTCGCGGGGCAGCAGCCGCACGATCCGCCGGACGTCCTCGATGAAACCCATGTCCAGCATGCGGTCGGCCTCGTCCAGGACGAGGACTTCCACGTGATCCAGCTTGACCACCCCCTGGCCCACCAGGTCCAGCAGGCGCCCCGGTGTGGCCACGAGGATGTCGATGCCTTTGGCGATGGCCTTTCGCTGTGGTCCGGATCGCACGCCGCCGAAGATCGTGACGTGGCGCAGGCCCGTGTGACGCCCGTAGGCGGCGAAGCTGTCGCCGATCTGGGCGGCCAGTTCCCGCGTGGGCGAGACGATCAGGCTGCGGATCACGCGAGGTCCGTCTGTCTTGGTGTTGTACAGCCGCTGGAGAATGGGCAGCGCGAACGCCGCCGTCTTGCCCGTTCCGGTCTGGGCGCAGCCCAGGAGGTCGCCGCCAGCCAACACGTGGGGGATCGCCTGTTCCTGGATCGGGGTGGGGGTCGCGTAGCCTTCTTCGCCAATGGCACGCATCAGGGGCTCTATGAGCCCGAACTCTTCGAATTGCATAAAACCTGCGTTACTCTTTCTTGCCGCTTTCCGCCCGACCCCATGCCGGGCAGACCGTCTCAACACTTATCTTTCCAGGCATTATATCGTCTAATTGTCGGCTTCGCAAGAAGATAAATTTAAGCGTCAGTTAGAGTTCCGTTGCTTCGGCCGGCCGCCTCGCGCGCGGGCGCACCCGACGAGCGGTCACGGCCCGGCCTGGACGGTCTTGACTTGCCCGTTCACCCGGAGGGCGACCGACGTGGGCTTGTCTGCGTGCAGCCGCCACTGGGTCACCTTGCCGTCGGCCCAGGCGAAATCCACCGTGATTCCCCCGCGCGCCCGCAGGCCGCGGACGCTGCCGCCAGGCCAGGCCTTCGGCAGGGCGGGCAGGAGGTGGATCTCGCCTGCGTGACTTTGGAGGAGCATCTCGCAGATGGCGGCCGTGATGCCGAAGTTCCCGTCCATCTGCATCGGCGGATGGTTGCCGAAAAGGTTGCTCAGCAGGTTGTGGGAGAAGAGATTGCGGATCATGGCCAGGGCCTTGTCGCCCTCCCGCAGGCGGGCCCACAGCGCGCATCGCCAGGCCCAGGCCCATTCGCGCCGGCTGTCGCCGCTGGTGCCGCGGGCCTCCAGCGAGACGGCCGCCGCCTTGGCCCACTCGGGCGTCCGTGCCACCGAGATCTGCTGACCCGGGTAGACCGCGAACAGGTGGGATGTGTGGCGGTGCGAGTCCTTCGGATTGTCGCGGTCGGTCATCCACTCCCGCAACTGGCCCCACTTGCCCACCTGCGGGCCGACGAGCTTGTCGCGCATCGCGCGGACCTTCGCCCGCTCGTCGGCGTCCACGTCCAATGCTTCGGACGCCTGGATGAAATGGGTGAACAGGTCCCAGACGATCTGCTGGTTGTAGCTCACGCCGTCTTCGTGCGGGCCGTGCTCGGGCGACCAGCCGTCGGGCACGACCAGGCGCCCGTCGTCCAACGTCTTGAGCTGGCCCTGCCAGAACGCGCAGACCTCTTGAATCACCGGGTAGGCGACCGTTCGGAGATACTCCTTGTCTTGCGTGAATGCGTAGTGTTCCCAGAAATGCAGGGCGTACCACGCGTTGGCCGATTTGTCCCACTGCCAGCCCATCCCACCGGTGATGTTGTGCGAGGTCCGCAGGGCCCAGCCGCGGACCGGCGCCCCGTCGCGACGCTGGTACTCCTTGGCGGCCGCCGTCGCCTTGCGCCACGCGGGCAGTTGGCTGATGACCAGGTCGAAGAAGGGCAGGTGGCACTCGCTCAGGTTGGCCACCTCGGCCGGCCAGTAGTTCATCTGCACGTTGATGTTGGCGTGGTAATCGCTGTGCCAGGGCGGAGAGTTGGAATCGTTCCACAGGCCCTGGAGGTTGGCGGGCCTGCCGGGTCGGCGCGAGCAGGACATCAGGAGATATCGCCCCATCTGAAACAGCAGGGCTTCCAATTCCGGGTCCTGCCCATCCTGGGCGTAGGCGGCCAGGCGCCGGTCGGTGGTCTGCGAGCGGACATCCGGCGCGCTGCGCCCCCAGTCCACGCGCACCCGGTCGAACAACGATTTGAAGTCCGCCTGGTGACGCGAGCGCAGCTTCTCGTAGCCCAGGGCGGCAGCCGACTCGATCTGTCGGCGGACCGTCGGCCCGGGGTGCTCACCCCTGTATCCGCCTGCGGAATCCGCCAGATAGCTCGTGCCCCCCGCCAGCAGGATGACCGCCTCGTCGCACCCGGCCAGCCGGATCGAGTCCCCGTCGCCCGACAGCTTGCCGCCCCTGCTCAGCACGCGCGCGCGGGCCTCGTACTCCAGGCCGTTGGACAGCTTTCCGGCGAAGCCGATCTCATTGCCCTCGACGGCGCATCGCTCGCCGTGGGCGCCCTGCAGGCGGACGATCCCGCTCACGTTGCCCGGCTTGTCGGCCGTCCAATGCAGCACGAGCACCTGGTCGGGATGGCTGACGAACGCCGTCCGCGTGTGCGTCACCTGGCTGCGCCGGAAGGTGACGCGGTGCTCGCCCACGCCCAGCGACAGGGACCGCTCGTACCCGTCTTGAGCGGCCTGGGCGGCCTGGGCGACCTTGCCCGCGCCCCCCGGCAGGGAGATCTCGGCGATCTGAAGGTGCGGCAGGCCGTGGTTGGCCTGGAACGTGATGCGGTAGAAGCGGTAGGGCGCCTTGTTCTCGAAGGTGAACGTTCGCGTCGCGCCGCGCTTGTCCGGGGGCTGATCGGTTCGGCGGTCCAGCACGGTCCACGCGTCGTCGTCGTTGGACCCGGCCAGTTCCCAGGTCCTGGGGTCGCGCTGGGGGAAGTTCTGGCAGGTGGTGAACGAGTAGGAGGTTACGGCGGCGGGCTTGGCCAGCCGGCGCTGCCAGATGACGGGCTTGCTATCGTGGACGACGCACCACTTGGTGTCGGCCCGCCCATCGGCGCTGAACTGGATCTCCTCGGCGGCGTAGAAGGCCTTGTGCCCGCTGGCGCAGGACAACTCCGCCTGCTGGGGCTCGCCCGTCTGGATGAGCAACTCGCCGAAGGTCTGGTAGGCGCCCATCGAGCCGTAGTCGCCGGACGGATTGTCGTCGCCGGTCCAGAGGCTGTCCTCGTTGAACTGGAGCCGCTCGCTCTCGACATCTCCGAAGACCATGCAGCCGAGCCGGCCGTTGCCCAGCGGCAGGGCCTGCGAGGCCCAGTTCCTGGCGGGGCTGTCGTAGCGCAAGAGAAGTTCGTCGTCGGCGGCCAACGGGGCGGGCGTCAGGGCAGAGCCCCCAGCCGCAAGAAGCAACGCCAGGAACGCGGTTGATCTCATGGTCGCCTTCCTTCCCGTTCGCGGGCGCGAAACCCGCGGCAAGGGTGTCCCGGGGGCAGTGCGAAGGGTCTCGCCGCGAGCCTATCGCATCGATACCTTGTCCAGTTGCAGGTGGCGCTTGAGCCGCTTGAAGTGCAGATAACAGCCGCCCGCATGGACCACCACGTTGCCTCGGTTGGCTTCCTTGACGTCCATTTTGCCCGTGAGCTTCTCTCGCGAGAACGCGCTCATCAGCAGCAGCCGGTTGGAGGGATGAGGCACACTGGCGTGCAGCACGTGGTCGCTCTGGTGGGGCGACAGCGGGTGGCTGTGCGCGGCGAACTGGAAAGACTGGGTGGCGGCCAGGGCGAAGTAGAGCCCCGCTCGCCGGCCCGCGATTGTGCCCGTGGCGCCGGGTGCGTCGAGATGGATTCGCCCCTGGGTGTGCCAGAACAGATCGACCTGCTCGGACAGGGAGTTGGCCAACTCGTCGATCACCACCAGCATGCGCCCGGCGTGCGAGGCGGGGTTGACCAGCATGATCAGGTGGCGGACGAAGTGGACGTTCTCGCCGCAGGCGGTTCGGGCGTCGCAGGCCAGCCAGCGATAGTCCGTCCCGGTCTGCGCCTCGATGATCAGTCCCTGGGCGTCGATGCGATGCTCACGCTCGCCCACGGTCAGCGTGTTGTGGGCCCGGGCCTGGACCTGGTAGAACCCGCCGCGGTCGCCGGAGAAGTACTCCCGGCTGTGCGGCGGGTGACCCAGGTCCACCAGCAGCGCCTCTCCGTCGACGTGGACCTGGATGGAGTTCATGTCGCACTGGGCGAGATTGGCCGCCAGGTCGCCGGTCTTGGCGGCAACGTAGAAGCTCGGGCGGGGCCACTGGTCGGCCATGGCCGCCCAGCCGATCTCGTTGAACACCTTCAGCGGCGCCAGGGCGGGCTGTCGGGTGGTCTCGGCGTCGACCGGACGCAGCAGCAGGGCCAGCCCGGCCGCCGACCAGTCAGCGGCGCTGACGTCACGGTGAAAGGCGTAGGTGTCCAGCCACCAGGTGACTTCCTTGAGCCCGAAGTGCTTGACCAGGATGTAGAAGGCCCCGTAGAGGGGCACGACGCTCTGGTCGCCGAAGCTGGCGGCGTGGGCGTTGGGGGTGAAGTAGATCGGGAACAGCCCCGTGGCGTCCATGCCGCGGGCGTGGAAAATCCGCTGGTCGTCCAGCAGGCGGGCGCGGGCTTCGCCCAGCAGCAGCACGTAGCGCATGGCGTAGCCCCAGTAGCCCAGCCCTTCGTCCCAGCCTCCCTCGCGACCCAGGGCGTCAAAGAAATGCCTCAGGGCATCCAGGCTCAAGTGCTCGACTTCGCGGGCCTCGGGCTCTTCGTCGCTCAGGGCCAGGGCGGCGATCTGGCAGCCGCTGTTGACCACCGCGTTCCAATGGTGGTAGCACGAGTACCACCACGCCCCCTTCTTCACGGCCCGGTGGTACGGCTCGATCACCTTGTGGCGCAGGGCGTGGATCACGCGAAGGCGGTCCGCCTCGGTCAGGTCCTCGTACAGCCAGTCCAGGGCCACCGCGGCGGCGACGGCCGCCTCGGCCGTGCACAGGTCCACCTCCAACTCCGAGTGGCAGGGGTCGGTCCAACTTGACCAACTGACGAGGTTCTTGAGTTCTTCGATCGCCCGGTCCCGGTAGGCCGTATTGCGGTCCACGTGGTGCGCGATCAACAGGTCGATGATCCGGCCCTGCGCGGTGCGGGCGGCGGTGGTGGCGGCGCACCAGACGCCCTGCTGCCAGTTGGCCCGCCACTGGGCTTCGGTGATCGGGTTCGTGGTCAGGATCAGGGCGCAGCGTTTGCGGAGGAAGTCGTAGATGCTGTCGAAGGGTCTGCGGGCGATGCGGGACCGCAGGGCCTTCAGTTCGTCTCGGTTGGCGAGTATGCCGCGTCTCATGTCTCGTCTCGTTCCTTACGGATCGTCGCGAACGCCCGCTAAGGATACGAGACCTGATGCGACAGTTCAATACCCGACGAGGAAGACTGCCGCACGCTCCGCGCGCCCGAGGGCCCCATCGCTTCTGCCCCCGGACCGTTTGACTGCTTGAGCGGTCCAGGCTGCGGGGTATAATCGCTTCGACCCGGAACCTGAAAGGGAACCAGCCATGGCGTACAAGGGCAAGCACACGATTCTTGGGATTCACATCACCGACCGACTGAAGGAAGCCATCGAGGTCCAGAAGCAGTTGACCGCCTTCGGCAAACAGATCAAGACCCGCCTGGGCCTGCACGAGGTGGGCGACGACGTCGCCGGGCTCAACGGCATCCTGCTGCTGGAGATGGTCGGGCCCGACAGCGGCGTGGAACAATTGATGGCCAACCTCAACGCCGTTCCCGGCGTGGAGGTCAAGCGGATGGAGTTCGATCACGCCTGAGACCCAAGGCCAGATTGCTCGCCGGCCGGCACGGGGTGCGATTGGCGTCGTCGTGGTCGCATTCGTCTGCGCGTGGGCGTGCGCGGCTGCGACGGCCGAGCCCCCTCGCGACAAGCCGATCTGGCTGGCCGTGACCCGCCCCATGTTCGAGCGGGCGCTGGCCCCGCTGGCCGGGCACCGCGGGGCGGAGGGGCTGGAGGCCGTGGTAACGACCGAGCCGGTCGAGCGGGCGATCGCGAAGCTGCCGCGCCCGCCCGCCTGCATCCTGCTGGTCGGCGACGACAGCGACGACCCCGCCGACGCGGGCCGGCCGTGGAGGGTCCCCGTCAGACGCCTGCCGTTCTATCGCTGGCGCGACGTTCAACCGCCGACATTCGCCTCCGACGCGGCCTGGGGCGACCTCGACGCCGACGGTCTGCCCGACGTGCCGGTCGGCCGCCTGCCCGTGCGGACGGCCCGGGAACTGGAGCGGATCGTCGCGAAGATCATCGCGTACGAGTCGCGCCCCCTCCGCGCAGACGACCTGCGGCTGAGCGTCTGGGCGGGCTCGGCCATGTACGGCGAGGTGGTTGACCGCCTGGCGAACACGCTGTTGCTGACAACGCTCAAGAACAAATCCCCCGCATGGCTCGAACCGTGGGTGCTGCTGACCGAGGCCTCCGAGCCGCCGGACGGCGCAAAAGGCGACCCGGCCCGGGCGTTCCTGGACCAGGTGCGGCGGGGGGGGCTGATGACGCTTCTGATCGGGCACGCCAGCCGCACGTCGTTCGCGGCCTCGCAGACGACTGGGCGGTGGGTGGAACTGACCGCGCGACGCGCGGAGCGGGAGTTGGAGCAGGGCGAGGTGGCTTCGCCCATGGTCATCGTCGCCTGCGATACGGGCGACTTCGTGGACCCCAAGGCTCGTCGAAGGTCTTGGCCGGGTTCCGCGCCCGCCCGCGACGCGACACCGCCGGCCGCTGCGCCTCCCACGCCCAGCCTGGGCGAGGCGCTGTTGTTGGCGCCGGCCGGGCCTGTCGCCGTCGTCGCCGCCACAACCGAGAGCCACCCGCTGCCCAACGCCTACCTGGGCCGGGCCATGCTCGACCAGATGGCCCACCCGTATCGCCGGTTGGGCACGTGGTTCCTGGCCGCCCAGCGAGAAGCGGCTGCCATGCGCGACCCGCTGCTGGAAGCGACGCTGCGGGACGTCGAGGGCAAGCTGGAGGAGCGGATCGACACCGCTCGCCTCCAGCAGGACCAGCAACTGACATATGCGATCCTGGGCGACCCAGCCACGCGGATTCGACTGCCGCGGGAAATGGAGTTGGCCGTCGAGCGGGAACAAGCCGCGTGGCGATGGCGGGTCGTCTCGCCTCCGTCCGGGGCGCGCGTGCTGGAGGTGGGCGTTCGTAGACCGGCCGCGATGCCGGGAGCTTTCGAGCCGGTCCGCCCGCCTGCGCCAGACCAGCCATGGCAGGGCACGGTGACTGGCCCGGGCGTCCTGCGCGTGCTGGCCGCCGACAGGCAGAATCTCTGGGTGGCAGCGGCGAATCTGGAACCGGAGCGGAAAGCGCCATAGGCCAATGCCTGCCGGCTGGCAGGCTTTGCCTCCGCAGCGTCTGCATTATCCCCCGCCCAGCAGTTCTCGCGCGTAGTTGAAGGCGGTCCAACTGTGCCCCACGTCGCCGCCCCCGTAGGCCAGGCTGTAGATGTACTCGTGCACGTCGTAGCTGGCCGAGAAGATCACCTGCCCGCCGGGGAACGCGAGGTTCCAGCCGGGCGGCCAGCCGTGGAACAGTTTCTCCGGCATCCAGTAGATGTCGAAGGCCAGCAGGTCCATGGCGACGGTCTTGTCGGCGGGCATCTCGCTCAGGCGGGTGTAGAGATAGCGGCTGGGCGTCTGGTGCGGGTTGTAGTTGTAGGCCATGCGGATGCGCTGCTTCTTGGGGTCGCCCTCGACCGATCCGCCCCACGGCTCGGTCCAGGTTTCCATGCGGTGCAGCGGGTCCTTGTTGGAGGGGCAATAAAACGCCCGCCAGTTGCCGACGTGGCCGGTCTCGTAGGCCATGGCCATGTTCCACGGCGTCATCCTGCCGTTTGTCCGGGTGCTGTTCTCGTAGGCGATGTAGGTGTGCCACGTCTCGGTCAGGCTCTTGGTGCCGCTGATGTGGAAGGGGGGCAGTTCGCCCCGCTGCGACTGGGCATAGCCGGCCAGGCCCACCGAGATCTGGTGCAGGTTGCTGCCGCAGATGACCTGGCGGCTCAGGTGTCGCGCGTTCTGGAGAGCGGGCGTGAGGATCATCAGCAGCAGGCTCATGATCGCCACCACCACCAGCAACTCCACCAGCGTGAAGCCGACGCGCGAACTGCGGACCGTCTGGTTGGCGGATCGTGTCACGGAACTCCCTTGCTCATGCGGCGCAGGACGCGAACAGCCGATTCCCGGCTGAGATTGTAGCACCGCGAGGCGACTCGACAAGTCAAAATGCCAGTCAAAATGCCAGTGGGCGCGCGTGCCGATTGCGGGTAGAATAGACATGCAGCAACTCTGCCGTCTGACCCTGACGCATCTGGGACGGCTTTATATCCCGCTACGCAAGGAGACACACCATGAACGGACGGATGGCTCGGATATCGAGCGCACTTGTGCTGGTCTTGCTGGCTGTGACCATTCCCGCGGTTGGGGATACGCTTACGTTCTACCGTACCGCCGCCATCCCCGAACTGGGCATCAGCAACTACAACGGGGTGACCAGCGCCCGGCTCAATGACTCATCCACGTACATCGACTCGCCTATGGGGGGCAGCCAGGCCCTGTTCGCGGGCGACAACGGCAACGACGCCGACAACCGCAGCCTCGTAGGCTTCGACCTGCGAACGCTGACGGGCTGGACGATCACCGGCGACGCGACGCTGCGCCTGCGCGTGACCCAGGTGGACGGTTCGCCCGACGCCGGGGACTTCTTCGACGTCTATCGAGTCCAATCGACCAACGCCGCATGGACGGCCGGGGCCTCTAGCTGGAATCGCCTGGACCAGGGCGGGCTCGTCGCCTGGAAGGACGCCGCCAACGCGGACCTGCCCACGGGGCCAAGCCCGGCCGGCGGTCTGGGTCAGCCGGGCGAGGGCTATGCCGCGACGCCGCTGGCCACGATCAACCAGGCGTCCTACACAGTGAACAGCTTCGTCAATGTGACCATCCCCCAGGCCGTCGTGCAGTCCATGATCCAGGACAACGACCCGGGCTTGCTGCTGCGGAGCCGCGACGAAACCAACGCCGGCAGAGTGGCCTTCAACCAACAGGGAGCCAACGTCAACGGGCCGAATCTGACCATCCAGGCGCAGGCGCCGGCCCTGTCGAACTACGGGCAGAAAGTCATGGCCGACGGGGCGGTCCACTACTGGCGTCTCAACGAGACCGGCGGCAGCATCGCCGCCAACCAGGCTGCGCCGACGGACTTCGGCACGTACACCAACAGTCCAACGGTGGGCGAAGCGGGGCCGGGGGCGGGCGATGGGTTCTACGGGATGGACGCCGACAACCGCTCCGTCGACTTCACGCCTTCCACTTCGCAAGTGGCCCTGCCCGCGCTGGGGATCTCGGGCAACAGCGCCCGCACCTACGAGGGCTGGTTCAACGCTACGGCCTCGGCGCAGGCCTACCTGAGCACCCCCGGATCTGGCTCCGGCAAGCGGATTTCGCTGACGGCCTCCAACGGCGAAGTCTCGGTCGCCGTCGAAGGCCACCGCTTCGGGGTGACGTTTGACACAACCGTCGGCGGCTCGCCCCAGTCCACCGTCTACACGGGCGCGCCTCTAAACGCAGGCTGGCACCACTTTGCCGTCACCTTCCCCGATGGGGCGACCACGTCGGACCAGTTCCGCTTCTACGTGGACGGCGTGGACCGAACGCCCTACGCCCGCACGCTGGCCGGGTCGGCCCAGACGGTCAACACCGCCGACGTGGCCGGATGGATCGGGCTTGGCGCCGGCGGGTGGATTGATGAGGTGGCGGTCTACGCGAGCGACATCGGGCGCGAAGCGGCGGCAGGCCACTTCGCGGCCGCCCGATCGATCGACGCGACCATCTCGCAGGACACGCGGACGATGGGGAGGTTCCTGTCCGTCGCGCAGGGCAACCGTAACGACAGCCTCTGGCCCGACGAGTCCAGCGGCACGGATCGGGCGAGCGTGCTCCAGGTTCGCGAGCGGACGGTCGACCAGAGCGGCAGTAATCTCCGCACCAACGCCTTCTTCGAGTTTGACCTGTCGGAGCTCATGGGGCGGGAAGTGCTCAACGCCACGCTGACCCTTTGTCAGGACTCGCGGAACGTCAACACCGCCTACCTGCAACTGGCCCGCGTGACCGACCCATGGGACGAGACCACGCTGGCCTGGGACCAGGCGGTGGCCGACGCCTTCCGTTTCGGCGGGACCAACACGCCCGGCGAGAACGACGACAAGCCCGCCGTGATCGACGTGACCGACATGGTTCGCGGCTGGTTGGACGGCACCTATTCCAACTACGGCTTCCGCCTGGCGTTCGACGAGCAGGCGTTCGTCATTGCCGATTTCTACAGCCAGGGCGAGTTTGCCCCCCAGTTGACGATCACCACGCTGAGCGTGCCTGAGCCTCTGACCGCCTTGGGGGTGCTGGCGGCTGCCTCCGCGGTCGGCGGCTACATTCGCCGGCGGCGCCGCTGAGGGGCCCTCAGTCGGGCTGATCCGCGTGCGTCGCGTCGCTCTCTCCGCATCGCCTGACGCCGAACTTGGCCAGGATGTCCTCCATGAGGCACCACCGCGTCAACGCGGACTGGAGCAGGTTCGCCCCGACGAAGGCGGTGAACAGGAAGAACCAGGGGCTTACCCAGTAGCCCAGGGCCAGGCTGGCCAGGATGAACGTGCCCGCGATCAGTCGAACATAGCGTTCCATGCTCATAATCACCTCGTGTCGTGTGCGGTCTGGTGCAACGCCGGCGCGTTTTCTCCATTGTAGCCCCAGCCCCCGCGCGTGACATTCCAAAGACGGCGGGCCATAATCCTCCCATGCGTCGTGACGCCTTGCTGGGAGACCGTTCTATGAGAGCCTCCGTTGCTTTGCCTGCCCGGGTCGTCCTGATTGCGGCCGTCGCATTGTCGGCGATGCCTGCCGCCGGGGCCGACGACCTCCGCCGGGAGTTTGCCTCCCCGCCCGACTCGGCCCGTCCATGGGTGTACCTGATGGTCGCCGACGGACACCTCGGTCGCGAGGGCCTGACGGCTGACCTGGAGGCCATGCGCCAGGCGGGCATCGGCGGGGTCATCATGATGGAGACCAACGTCGGCGTGCCGCGGGGGACGGTGGACTTCATGAGCCCCGCGTGGCGCGAGGCCTTCGCCCACGGCGTGAAGGAGGCCGAGCGGCTGGGCCTGCACGTCACGCTCAACGCCGGCCCGGGCTGGACCGGCAGCGGCGGGCCGTGGGTCAAACCCGAGCAGTCGATGCAGCATCTGGTCGCCGCCGCCACCCCGGCCAAAGGCCCCGCCCGTTTCGACGCCGTGCTCGCCCGGGCCCAGCCTCGTCCGCCGTACTTCGGCAGCCACTTGCCCGCCGAGTTGGAAAAGGCCCGCAAGGAGTTCTATCGCGACGTAGCCGTGCTGGCCTTCCCCACGCCCAAGGGCCCGCAGCGGGTCGCCGACATCGACGAGAAGGCCCTGTACGTCCGCGACCCGTACACGTCCAAACCGAACGTCAGGCCGCGACTGCCCAGCCCGGCCGACGCGGCGCCCGCGCCGGCCGACGCGTGCGTGCCCCTGGACCGCGTGATGGACCTCACAGAACAAATGGACCCCTCGGGCCGCCTCACGTGGGACGTGCCCGCGGGCGAGTGGACGATCCTCCGCCTGGGCCGCACCAGCACCGGGGCCAACACCCGCCCCGCGCCGCACCCGGGCCTGGGCCTGGAGTGCGACAAGATGAACGCCTCCGCCCTCGACGCCCACTTCGACGCGTTTATCGTTCCGCTGCTGAAAGCCGTGGGCCCGCGCCGCACCGATGGGCAGGCGGGCTGGACGCACCTGCACATCGACAGTTGGGAAATGGGCAGCCAGAACTGGACCGCGGACTTCCGCGAGCAGTTCCGCAAGCGTCGCGGCTGCGACCCGCTGGCGTATCTGCCCGCCTACAGCGGCTACATCGTCCGGAGCCCCGAGGTGACGGAGCGATTCCTCTGGGACGTCCGCCTGACCTCGCAGGAGTTGGTCATCGAACGCCACGCCCGCCACTTGAAGGAGTTGGGGCGGCGGCACGGGTTCGGCCTGTCCATCGAACCGTACGACATGAACCCGTGCGGCGACATGGTCCTCGGCTCGGTGGCCGGCGTGCCCATGGGCGAGTTCTGGGCCGACACGTTCGACAGCGTCTTCAGTTGCATCGAAGCGGTCTCGATCGCCCACACGAGAGGCCGCGCGATCGTGGCCGCCGAGGCGTTCACCTCCGGGCACGACGGCTGGCGGCGCCACCCGGGCACGCTCAAGCAGCAGGCCGACTGGGCCCTGTGCATGGGCATCAACCGCATCGTCTTCCACCGCTACCAGCACCAGGCCTACGTGGATCGTCGCCCACCCGGGCTCACCTTCGGCGGCTACGGGGTGCACTGGGAGCGGACGCAGACCTGGTGGCCGCTGGCGGGGGCATTCCACGCGTACCTGGCCCGCTGCCAGCACATGCTGCGCCAGGGCGCGGCGGTGGCCGACGTGCTCTACCTCACCCCTGAGGGGGCCCCGCAGGTGTTCACCCCGCCGGCCTCCGCCCTGCGCGGCTCGGACCGCCTACGCGACAAGCGCGGATACAGCTTCGACGGGTGCGACCCGGACGGACTGATCGAGTTGGCAAGCGTAAAGGACGGGCGGATCATCTTTCCCGGCGGAGCCAGCTACCGCCTGTTGGTCCTGGGCGACGCGCCGACCATGACGCCGCGGCTGATGCGGAAGGTCGTCGAACTGGTGGAGGCCGGGGCTAACGTCGTCGGGAGCCTGCCCGTCAAGTCGCCCAGCCTGGAGGGCTATCCCGAGTGCGACAGCCAGGTCATGGAGTTGGCCAAGCGGCTTGAAGGCAAGGGGCCGGTCCGCTTGGGCAAGGGCGTGTTTTGGCCGGTCGCAGCCGGAGTCCAACCGGCGCGTTCCCCCGAGCCGCTGGCCAAGGCCCGCTGGATCTGGCACGGCAACGGCAACGCCATGTCGGCGGCTGCGGGGGAGAAGCGCTTCTTCCGCCGGATGGTAAGCCTGAAAGGCAAGCCCGCGGTCGCTTCCGCCGCCATCGCCCTGACTGCCGACAACGCGTTCTCGCTCCGCGTGAACGGTCGGGAGATCGGCGAGGGCGACAACTTCACGAACGTCTACACGTTCGACCTGCCCGGCCTGCGAGCCGACGCGGACAACCTGATCGAGGTGGAGGCAGTGAATCAGGGCGACGCGCCCAACCCGGCAGGGCTGATCGGCTCGCTACGCGTCCGGTTTGCCGACGGTTCGTCGCTGGCGGTCGTGACTGACGCCCAGTGGCACAGCGCCGCGACGGCCGGCGGCCCATGGACGCCCGCCCGCGACCTGGGCCCCATGCCCATGGGCCCGTGGAACCTGAAGCACCGCCCGCCTCCGCCACCGGAACTGTACCCGGACTACGGCGTCACCGCCCGCATCCTGCACGACATGGGCGTCGGGCCCGACTTCGAGTCCGACCTGCCGCTGCGCTGCATCCACCGGCGCGACGGCGGGCGCGACATCTACTTCGTCTCCAATACGACCGACAAAGCCGTGACCGGCCCGGCGGCCTTCCGAGTAACTCAGGCATTCCTGCCTGAGACTCATGCCCCAGCGGCCTCGGCCAAAGGCATTACCCTCTGGGACCCGATGACGGGCAGAATCTACCGCCCCCCGGCCGCGCCGCGTGCCGGCGAGCGGCGGGGCACGACGCTGCTCGATCTGACGCTGCCCGCCTCGGGCAGCGTCTTCGTCGTCTTCCACGAGTCGATACCCACGGACGAATCCCTGGCGGTATGGAAGCCGCTGCCGGGCGAGGCCGTCGTGACACTGGACGGGCCGTGGGAAGTGACGTTCCCGCCGAACCGCGGCGCGCCGCCTAGGATCTCGCTGCCCGCCCTGCTCGACCTGAGCTGCCACCGTGACCCCGCCGTCCGCCACTTCTCGGGCATCGCGACCTACCGTAGACCGTTCACCTACCTTAAACCTGCCGGCAGGCCGCTGCCCGCCTGGCTGGACCTGGGCGAGGTCAACGTCGCCGCCCGCGTCCGCCTCAACGGACGCGACCTCGGCATCGCCTGGAAGTCGCCCTACCTGTTGGAACTGGGCGACGCCCTCCGCGAGGGCGAGAACACGCTGGAGATCGACGTGGCCAACCTCTGGATCAATCGCCTGATCGGCGACGCCGCCCTCCCGGCCGACAAGCGAGTCACCTGGACCACCTGGAGCCCGTACAAGCCCAACTCGCCTCTGGCGCCGTCGGGACTGATTGGACCGGTTCACCTGAAAAGCAAATGAACACTTTCCACACCGCCGAATGGCAAGCCCTGGGTCGGCACTGTGCGCGGCCGAAGGGCTTGCCAGTCGGCGGCGTCGATCAGCAGTTTCAGCCCTCCAGCTTCCACCCGTTCTGGTAGTCGGGAGTGATGAGCTTGTTGGCGTCGGCGCTGTTGGCGAAGCGCATGTTGGGTCCGTCCCACTGGAGGTATTGGCCCGTGCGGACGGCGATGCAGCCGAGCAGAACCAACTCGGTCAGCGGGACCGCGCAGTCGGGCCAGTGCTCGGAGGGCTTTTCCCCGCCGCGGACGGCCTCGAACCACTCGCTGTAGATGCCGCCGCGGCGCTTGAGCGTGTTGGGCGGCAGGGTGAACGCCTTCATCTTCTCCTCGGGCAGGAGGCGCGGCACCTCGGACGTTCCGCTGGCCATCATCACGCCCTTGCTGCCGCGATAGAGAATGCCCGAGCCGGGCATCTTTCGGCCGGGCTCCAGTTCGACCGGGCGCGGAGGCTTGAGCCCGCCGTCGTACCAGGTGATCTGGACCGGCGGCAGGGTCCGTCCGTCCGCCTGGCGGGCGGGGAACTCGTAGGTGATGACCGACGCGAGCGGCCAGGACTCGTCCATGATCCGCGTGGAGGAGGCGGAGACCGCCGACGGATGCCCCAACGCCAGGGCGCGTCGCGGGGTGTTCCAGTGGTGGCAGCCCATGTCGCCCAGGGCGCCCGTGCCGAAGTCGTACCATCCGCGGAAGTTCCAGGGGTGGTAGACGGCCGGGTTGGCCTTGTGGCGGTTGACCTGGGCCAGCGTCAGCGAGCCGGCGGGCCAGGTCTTCACGAACGCCCGCTTGGGCGCGGGCCCCAGCCACAGGTCCCAGTCGAAGGTCTGGGGGACCGGGTCGCTGCCGGCCGGACGGGTCATGCCGTGAGGCCAGAGCGGGCGGTCCGACCAGATGTGGACCTCGGTGACGTCGCCGATGATCCCGCCGGCGATAATCTCGCAGGTGCGGCAGCCCGACTCGGTCGACGCGGGCGAGGCGGTCATCTGGGTCATCGTGCCGGCCTTGACGGCTGCGGCGGCCAGGATGCGACCCTCGGCGATGGTGCGCGTGAGCGGCTTGACGGTGAGGACGTGCTTCTTGGCCTTCAGGGCGGCCAGCGAGATGAGGGCGTGCGTGTGGTCGGGCGTGCCGCAGTAGACGGCGTCGATCTTGTCGCCCTCGGCGGCCAGCATCTCGCGAAAGTCCCGGTAGCGGCGGGCCTGGGGGAACTTCTTGAAGGTCTTGTCCGCCAGGACCGAGTCCACGTCGCAGAGGACGCCCACGTGGAAGCCCGCGCCGGCGCACTGCTGGATCTGCCCGTGTCCGACGCCGCCGATCCCCACCCCCGCGACGACCGGGCGCTCGCTCGGCGCCGGCGCGCCGGGCGCCCCCAGGACGCTGCGCGGCACGATGCTGAAGGCCCCCAGTGCGGCGGCCGAGCCGAGCACGCGGCGGCGAGACAGTCTTTGCGAGAGAAGGACAGCGGCAGACGAAGAAGTACTCATTGTCATGGCTCCTCGGCCGGTCTTGGGCCAGTTGCCAATTGTCATTAGGCCGTGGTTAGTTGTCAACGGATCGGACACTGGGGGATTGACACGTTTGCCGGGCTGAGCTACCTTCATCGTCAGCAGGACTTCCTTGGCCCCGTGGGGGGCAGAGAGGCTGCACCATGATCATGTCGCGTCACTTCTTGGTCAGCGGCGCGGTCGGGCTTCTCGCTTGTTTGGCCTGCCCTGCCGCCGACGAGCTGCCTTCAGCGGATTCGGCCTGGGAACCGGCTGACCAGATGGAGTCGGCCTGGCGACGCGGGCTGGCGGATAGATCCAGCTTCGCGCCGATCATCGATTTCTATCGCCGCCTCGCCGGGGAGGGCAATTCCCTAGCCGAGCGTCGGCTGGGCCTGTGCTACCGGGACGGGCGGGGTGTCAAGCAGGACATGGGCGCGGCGCTGAAGCACCTGTCGGCGGCGGCCAGCCGGGGCGACAAGATCGCGTTGGTAGCCGCGTTCGAGGTCGCCTGTGACGAGGCGAAGCTAGGGGCTGCTCCTCCGGACTTCATGAGGCCGCTGGTCGACCCGCTTCGGGCCTTGTCCGCGAGCGGGCACGACCGCGCGACGGCCCTGTACGCGGAGATCCTGCTCTACGGGCGCTGCGGGCTGGACGCGGACCCGGCCCGGGCCGTGGCGATGGTGCAGCCGCTGGGGTTTCGGGCCGAGCCCCGAGCGCTGTGTCTGCTGGGAACGTGCTGCTGCGAGGGCCTGGGCGTGGAACAACTCCCCGAGCGGGGGATCGCCCTGCTGGAGGCGGCCGCCCAGTTGGGCTATCCGCCGGCGCTGGGGTGCATGGCCGAGCGGTATTTGAACGGAAAGGGTGTGCCCAAGGACGTGCGTGAGGGATTCGCCTTGGCCCGCCGCGGGGCGCTGCGGGAGGACCCGACGGCCATGTACTGGATGGGATACTGCCTGCTCATGGGCGAGGGGGTCAAGAAGGACATGGACAACGCGGTGGTCTGGCTGCGCCGGGCGGCGGAACGAGGGCAGCCGGACGCCATGACGCTCCTGGGGACCGCATACACCCATGGGGGGCTGCCCCAGACGCCGCCCCTTCCGGTCGAGGGCTTCCGCTGGATGTTGCGGGCGGCCGATCGGGGAGACGCCGACGCCCTGTACATGGCGGGGCAATGGCTGGAAGTCGGGCTGGGCACCGACGCAGACCCCGCCGAAGCGGTGAGTCGCTACAGGCAGGCCGCCAACTTGGCGAAGAGCAGTGCGCTGGTCGCGCTGGGGCGATGCACGCTGCTGGGCATTGGAACTCCGAGCGACCCGGCCAAGGCGCGGGTCCTGTTCAACCAAGCCGTCCAAGCCAAGCAGGCTGACGGCGCGGCCTGGCTGGCCTATATGACTGTCGAGGGCATCGGCACGAGGAAGGACTTGGCCGCCGGATTGAAGATGTATGCCCAAGCCGCCCAGGCCGGCAGCGCGGAGGCCCACTACCGGCTGTCGTGCCACTACCGCCAGGGCCAGGGCGTCCCGCGGAACGAGCAACTCGCCTTGAAACACATGGAAGAAGCCGCTACAGACTTGCTTCCCAAGGCCATGATGGACTTGGCCTTGATGTATGAGCAAGGCGTCGGAACCAAACCGAGTCGTGGTCTGGCACAGAACTGGATGAAACTGGCCGCCGAGCACGGAGAGCCGAGGGCGGTCCGGCGAATGGAGCAACTCGCAGAAGACCAGCGTCCTCGGTAGACGCGGCGTCAGGACCTCTTGGCCGGGCGGGAGGGAGGCGCGGCGGCGGATTTGGCCGACCAGGTGCCGCCATACGGGGTTTGGTTGGTCTTCTGGCCGGCCCGGCTGGTGAGGGTGCCGCTCCACGTCCCGCCGAAGGCCCCGTTGCGGAAGGTTCCCGTGATGTCCGCCCGGAGGATCCAGACCAGGTCGAGCGCGACTTCGGGGTCCTTGCGAAAGTCCGTCGTGTGGTTGACGGTGGCCTTCATCTGCCCGGTGGCGGCATTGAAGGTCCCCGCCAGGGGTAACTGTCTCGTGCCGCCATCGAAGACGATGTAGCCCGTTACTTTGTCGCCGGTCACTGAAAACTGTGTCGAGCCGCCTTTCCCGGAACCGGCGGTGTTGGTAAAACGCCCGCTGAACTTGCCCATCTCGTCGCCGAAAGGCAGTACCTCGACCTCGACGGAAGCCTGCTTGGTGAAATCAAACCGGAGAAACTCATTCTCGCCCAGATCGCGGGTCGAGCCGCAAGCGAAGCGGACCTTGACGCTGGTATTGTACTTGCCCGGCTTCTGGACGCGGACGATCCACTGGCTCTCGCGGTTGCCTTCCTGTCCGACGGCGCTGAACGTGATCACCGTGGTGGCGTAGGGGCCCTTGCCGGCCAGCAGGCGGAGCAGTTCCCGCATTCGCCCCAGCGTTTCGCCCAGTTCCAGGCCGGGGAAGTCCACCTCCAACCCGACCCGCAGGGGCTTGCCGTCGGGAGGCATCTTGGCGGGGTTGGGGTCGTAGGCCATCACGCACCGCGCGTTGCGGATGGAATTGACCAGGCGGATATACTCCCGGCGATACTGGTCTCGCTTGGCCTGCCAGGCCTTCAGGATGGTCGGGTAGCAGCGGGCGAAGATGGCCTCGGCGGTCTTGAGGTCTCCTTTGCTGAGGGCCTCGCCGCCTTCGCGGTTGGCCGCCTCTTTGGCGCGGGATCGAACGTGCGCCTCCAGGTCGCGCTCTGTGTGGAAGTTCTCAACCAGGTCGTCCAGGGTGTATTCCAACCGTGCCTCGCGCTCGAACCCCTTTTCCCGGCCTCGGGCCGTGTCGAGCCCGGCCATGAGGTCCCACGGGTCCTGTCCGCTGGCGGCCAGCACGCCGCCGGCAATCTTCGCCTCTTCGAGGCAAGCGTCAGTGATCTCGACCAGAAGACCCGCGGGCAGCAGGTTGTACAACTCCGGCAGGGCCTTGGCCAGGGCCTCGGGTATCGAGCGTTCCTGCGCGGTTGTGCGGGCATTAACAAGGATGATTCCCACGACCAAGCCATTGACGAGCTTCTCGACCGGCACCTTCTCGGCCGCCTCCGACAGCAGTTTGCCCAACTTCTCCTTGCCCCGAACGCCCTTGATGAGGGCGTCAAGGATCTCCCGCTGCACCGGGCCGGCGTCATCGAACCGCTTTAGGAGGGCGCCCTCCAGGCTGCTCCGCTTGAGCATCGACTCGATGAGCGCCTTGTTGCCCGCCACCGAGCCGTCCAGCTTGAGGTCGTTGATCAGGGAACGGATCTGGCGTCGAAAGGCCTCGTCAGGCCCCGTGCCCGCCAGTTCACGGGCCTTCAGCAGGTCCCGGTCGATTCGCTCCAGGTGCTTGATCAGGTCCCTGCGGTTGCCCTCGGCCAGGGCCTCGGCTGCATGCTCCACCCACCCCAGCGCGGTGTTACCCATCCCGCCGGCGGTAAACTTGGCCGGCTCCCCCTCCGCGTATATCAGGGTGGTCACGCCCGAGTATGCCTTCCCCCCCTGGCTGTAGAACAGCCGGCCCTTGATCGTCTCGTAATGCTGCGTCCAAGCCTGCGAGCCCTTGCCCCACAGCCCTTCGGTGTACTTGGCTGCCACCTTCTCCGTGACCTGCCCTTCCTGCAGAAGGTTGGGGACGGTATTGTACCGCTTGAAGGTTCGCGCGGCGTCGGCGGAATCCTCGATGAGGTTCTTGATCTGCGAAGGCGGGTACAGGTTGGTCTTGCCGAGGATCTTGTCGGCCTGGGCCCCGAATTCCGCCTTGATCATCTTCCGCAACGTATCGCGGGCCTCTCGCCACACTTTGGCCGCCTCGTCCGGTTTCATCTCCGGCGGCACAAGCAGGCGAAGATCGTGATCGCTATGGCCCAGGACGTACTTCTTGTTCTCGATCCAACTGCCCAGCCCGACGATCGAATGCCCCTTCTTCGGGTCGGCCGCAAAGTCCTTGCACAGCTTCTGCAAGCGGAGGGGCACAGACTCCTGGGCGCTGGAATATGCGGGCAAGACCAAACCCGCCGCCAATGCGATCGCGACCGTGACACCATGTTTCCCCCATCGCGCGGCTGCCATGTGAGGTCTCCTCGGAAGTGAAGGTCCCGTCTGGCGCGCCATCAGTATACCACCGCATGGGTCGCCAGGCCAGAATCAAGTCCGTCTGGAAATTCACCCTGCTCGCCAGTAGACTGATCTGTTCTATCGCGGAAAGAGGAACGCCTATGGCCATCCGGGTGTACAACACGCTAAGCCATGACAAGGAAGACTTCCAGCCGGTCGTGCCGGGACGGGTGGGCATCTACCTGTGCGGGCCGACGGTCTACAAGCCCTCGCACATCGGGCACGCGGTCGGGCCGATCATCTTCGACGCCATCAAGCGATACCTCCAGTTCCGCGGCTACGACGTGACGTGGGTGGTCAACGTCACCGACGTCGACGACAAGATCATCGTCGAGGCCGCCAACCAGGGGCGGACCATGCTGGAGATCGCCCGCGAGATCGAGGCCAACTACAAGGAGTGCCTGGCCGAGCTGGGCGTGCGGACGATCGACCACTGGCCGCGGGCCACCGAGTGCATCGGCGACATCGTCGCCCTGGTGCAGCGCCTGGTGAACAGGGGCGCCGCCTATGTGACCGACGGCGACGTGTACTTCGACCATACGCAGGCGGCCGACTACGGCAAGCTGTCCGGCCGGCGCGTGGAAGAGAGCCTGGCCGGCACGCGCGAGATCGCGGGCCAGGAGGCGCGGCGCCACCCGGCGGACTTCGCCCTGTGGAAGGCGTCCAAGCCGGGCGAGCCCGCGTGGGATTCGCCCTGGGGCCCGGGCCGGCCCGGCTGGCACATCGAGTGCTCGGCCATGTCCATCAAGCTGCTGGGCGAGACGTTCGACATCCACGGCGGGGGGATGGACCTGATCTTCCCGCACCACGAGAACGAGATCGCCCAGAGCGAGACGGCCACCGGCAAGTGCTTCGCCAAATACTGGATGCACAACGGCCTGACGCGGATCAAGACCAAGCTGGCCGGCGGCGAGGCCAAGGCCGAGAAGATGTCCAAGAGCCTGGGCAACATCCGCACGATCAGCTCGCTGCTGGAGCAGTACAGCGGCGAGACGATCCGCTACTTCGTGCTCTCGACGCACTATCGACGCCCGCTGGACTTCTCCGACGAGCAGCTTGAAGCCAGCGGCCGGGCCCTGGAGAACTTCTACCGCGTCTTCGACGACCTGGCCCGCCTGGCCGGCTCGGACGTGTACGCGGCGCCCGTGATGCAGACCGAGCCGGGCAAGGACCTCCAGCCGGTGCTGGTGGGCATGCCGCCCGGGCTGGGCGGGCAGCTCGAGCAGGCCGGGGCGAGCGAGGCCGACGTGCACTTCGTCGGCGAGATCAAGAGCCTGCTGGGGCGGTTCTTCGACGCGATGGCCGACGACTTCAACACCGCCGGCGCCATCGCCGCCCTGCACGAGATGAACACGCTCATCGCCCGCTTTCTGGGCGACCACGAGGCCGAGCTGGCCGTCGGCGACGAGCGGGCGGGCCTGCTGCGTGAGCTGGCTGGCGGGGCCGGGCAGGCCCTCGTGACGGCGGGGCGAATCCTCGGCCTGTTCGAACAGCCGCCCAAGCGCCAGGCCGCCGGGCCCAGCGATGCCGAAATCCAGGCCCTGATCGACGAACGGGCCGCGGCCAAGAAGGCCAGGAACTTCGCCCGGGCCGACGAGATCCGCTCCAGCCTTGCCGCCCAGGGCATCACGCTCGAAGACACCCCTCGCGGGACGATCTTCCGGCGGGCCTAGCCGACAATCATCAGTCGACAATCGACATTTCCCAGCCGGGATGATATGATGCCGCGCATGGCGCGGACAGGGACGTCCACATTTCGGGTGCTGGGCATCGACCCCGGGCTGCACATTACCGGCTACGGGGCCGTCGAGTTTGGACGGGGCGAGCCGGTGATCCTGGAGGCAGGCACGATGCGGACCACGCCCGAGGCCGACATGGCCGAGCGGATCAGCCAGATTCATGCGGACCTCTGCGACCTGCTGGGAGAGTTGCGTCCGGACCTGGTGGGCATCGAGCAGTTGTACGCTCACTACAAGCACCCGCGGACGGCGATCCTGATGGGTCACGCCCGCGGCGTGGTGCTGCTGGCCTGCCACAACGCGGGCATTGGCGTGCGGAACCTGCCGGCCACCCACGTGAAGAAGTCGCTCACGGGCAACGGGCACGCGACGAAGATGCAGATGCAGCGGGCCATCCAGGCCCTGTGCAAGCTCAAGACGCTGCCCGAGCCGCCCGACGTCGCCGACGCCCTCGCCATCGCCCTGTGCGCCGGCAGGACAGAGCTGGCGAGAACGCAGAATTGACCACTAACTACCGACTACCAACATGATCGCACGAATCGCGGGCAGAGTGGAAGAAGTGAACGAGGGCAGCGTCCTGGTGGACGTAGGCGGGGGCGTGTGGTACGAGGTGCTCGTGCCGGTCTGCGAGGTCGAGCGGCTGGCCAAACGCGTCGGGCAGGACGTGGTCCTCTACACGATCCACTACCACGAGGGCGACCCGTCGCACGGGGCGGTCACGCCGCGGCTGCTGGGGTTCCTCAGCCCCTCCGACCGCGACTTCTTCCGCGTGTTCACCACCGTCAAGGGCGTCGGCATGCGCAAGGCCCTGCGGGCGATGGCCCGGCCGGTGGGGGAGTTGGCCGCCGCTATCCAGGCCAAGGACGTCCGTTTCCTCAAGGACCTGCCGGAGATCGGCCCGAAGATGGCCGAGCGGATCGCGGCTGAGCTGTCGGGCCAGATGGACGAGTTCGCCGGGCCGGCGCCGGCAGCCGGCCCCGAGCTCAGCGAGGCAGCCGAGGAGGCCGTCCTGGTGCTGGTGCAGCTTGGCGAGCGCAGGCCCGACGCGATTGCCCTGGTCGAGCGGGTGCTGGCCGTCGCGCCGGACCTGACGGCTCCGGAAGCTATCATTCAGCAAGCCTACAAGCTCAAAGCGGGGGGCATCTAGAACATGGCTCGCGAAAAGATCATCAGCAAGGAATCGACCGGTCCGGAGGACGAGAAGTTCAACACGGCCCTGCGGCCGACGCGGCTGGAAGAGTGCATCGGCATGGGCGACCTGCTGGAGAAGCTGCGGATCTCCATCCAGGCGGCCCGCAAGCGCGACGAGCCGATGGAACACGTGTTGCTGCACGGCCCGCCGGGCCTGGGCAAGACGACCCTGGCTTACGTGATCGCGCACGAGATGGGCACGAACATCCGCGTCACGTCGGGTCCGGCCTTGACGCGCCCCGGCGACCTGATCGGCATTCTGACCAACCTCGAGCGCCGCGACGTGCTGTTCATCGACGAGATTCACCGCCTCAGCCCGGCTGTCGAGGAGTACATCTACCCGGCCATGGAGGACTACAAGGTGGACTTCGTGGTCGACAGTGGCATGCACAGCCGCACCATCAACCTGCCGCTCAAGCCCTTCACGTTGATCGGTGCGACCACGCGGGCGGGCCTGCTGAGCCCGCCGCTGCGGACGCGGTTCGGCATCACCCACCACCTGGAGTTCTGGTCGGTCGAGGACCTCCTCCACCGCTGCCGCATGAGCGCGACCATGCTGGGCCTGGAGTACGAGCCCAAGGCGCTGGCCGCCCTGGCCGGCCGGGCCCGCGGCACGCCCCGCATCGCCAACCGCCTGCTCCGCCGCTGCCGAGACTACGCCCAGGTTCGCGGCGACGGCAGGCTCACCGTCGAGTCCGTCGAGCAGGCCCTCAAGCTGGAGAAGATCGACCATCTCGGCCTGGACGAACTGGACCGCCGCTTCCTCCGCGTGATCATCGACACGTACAAGGGCGGCCCCGTCGGCATCGAGACGGTGGCGGCCACCTTGGGCGAAGAGACGGACACGCTGGTGGACGTGGTCGAGCCCTTCCTGCTCCAGTGCGGGCTGCTGGCCCGCACGCGGCGCGGACGCCTGGCCACCGTCAAGGCCTACGAGCACCTCAAGATCACGTACGTTCCCCGCGCCGCCGACGACGCCAATCTTTTCGACGCCGCGGCGGGGGAGGAGTGATCGACACATCAAGCCTGCGGCGGTTAGTCAGGCTTCTTCCGCTTGGCGGCTAGGCCGTCCACCGACCATCCACCCCAGTAGCTGGTCGCATAGTACACGATGGACGCTTCCCTCATTCGCCCCAGCAGGTCCTCAGCCACCGCCGCTTCCGCCCGGGCCTGCTGGATCGCCCCGAAGAGCTTCTTCTGGGGTAGCGTCTTGGTCAGGAACGATTCCTTGGACTCCTTCAGCAACTCGAGCATCCGCGCCAGCAGCCACATTTCCCGCCCGAACACCTCGCGGGTATAGTCCAGGCGGGCCATGATCGTCTTCTCGTTCGCGCCGCCAGCGGCGACGGCCTGCTCCAACAGCGGGGGCAGCATCGGCACGCCCTGCGGATGATAGTCCTTCAGCATCGCTTCGCAGGTCCGGTACGCGGCGTACGCGAGGGGGTACTTGCCCAGCCCGGCCCACTGCTGGAGGATGAACTTCTTCGTGTTAGGCAGGCCCCGAATGGCCTCGGTGTCGTTGTTCTCGATGTCGGCGATCAGCGACTTGACCGCCGAGGCCGCCGTCGCCCAGACACCCAGGGTCGGCGGATGGATCGCCCCGATCGCCGCCAGGGAGAGGTCCACGAAACAGTCGCGGAACTCTGCGGTGATTTTGGCCTGGCGTTTCTGGTTGTAGTCTTCCAGGCGGTCGCGGCGGCGAAGGTAGCGGATGAATAGGTCGTCCTGCGCAAGCCGCGCTTCCATTCGCGCTCGCAGCTTGTCGCGGCTCCAGGGGAACGGGCCGAACATGAGGCTGGAGGCGTCCGTCCGTCCCTTGACGAACAGCCGCTCGTAGAAATCCGGAAGCTGTCCGCTGTCGCGGTGGGCCAGCAGGGTGTCCGCGATGACCCGGCAGCCGCGCTGGGTCAGCGACGCGTCCAGGATCTTCTGCACGTTCGCCGCCAAGCCCTCGGCCCCCGGTCCGGCGACCTGCTGGCCCGACTTGAGCGTGCGCCGGACCGAGGCCGCCAAGTCCAACTCCTCGCCCAGCATCTCGGCCAGGCCGTCCACCATCCGTTCGACCGGCCCGGCCAGCTTCTTCGCGGCGGAGGCGCAGCTTTCCGCAAATGCCGTTACCTGCTCCTCGCTCAGGCCCGTCACGCGCTCCTGCCCGCGGGGGAACTGCTCCTCGATGAACCCCGTGTTCTTGTTCGTGACCCAAGTGCCGGTTGTGCGGGCAACCATGAGCGTGACGATCCAGTCTCCACGTCGCCAACGCCCCTCCGCCGAGACCGTCGACCAGTCCTTGTACATGTCCTTCATCCGCGGCTGGTGGGTGAACATGGCGCCCTGGGTGCCGGGGGGGGCGGTCCATGACACTTCGGCGGCCTGTTCCTGGTCGGCCCGCATCGCATCGGCCCAGTCGGTCAACTCGTTGGGACGGGCGCGGTCCGGGTGGTGGAGGATCACGTGCAGGCTGACCAGGGTCGCCTGAGGGGTGTGGAATTGAATGTCGAACTCGACCAGGCCGTTGCCCTTCATCGCCTGCTTGTCGCTCCCGGCGACGGTGAGGCCGAGGGCACCGCGGTCGCTGGCGAACTGCCGCATCTCGCGGGCCAGCCGCTGCTGCACCTGGTGAAGCTGCTGGCGGTCGTAGCCCCCGCAGGGGTCGCTCTCCCGCCCGGGCGGCTCCGCCTGCGGCGACTCGACGGGCGCGGCGGTCTCCATGTTCTCGGGACGGAACATGGACAAGCCCGCGACCGAGCAGTGGAACAGCACGCCCGACGCCGCCCGCCCGGACGCCTCGACGTTCGCCTGCTGGCCCGTGCCTCGCCATTGGCCGGTCTGCTCGTCCCACGCGACAATCCAGAGTTTCGCGCCGGGGAAAAGGCCCTCGCGAAGCGGCCAGGTGACCCGCGCCCCTTGCGGGAAGCGGGCGCCTTCGGGCTCGAACCATCCGGCCGCCACGGCCCGCCCGCCGTCGCTCAGAGGAGGCAGGGCGTCGAGGTTCTCGATGGTCGTCCCGCGAAGCGATGCCGCGTCCCCCTCGCCGCAGTCGATGGCGATGGGGGTGCCCGCCGCCAGGTCCGCCTGCGAGAGCCACGGCGGCAGCGGCTTCCTTTCCGCGTCGGGGGTGGCCGGGTCCGACCGGCCGGGCGACGGTTGGCGATCGTCCAACGACAGCGGCAGGATGATCGCAAGCGACAGGATGACGGCGACGCCGGTCCCGCCGGCAACGATCCAGGCCGTGCGACGCACGGGGGTGAACCCGGTGTCGGGCATGACAAGCTCCTTTCTGTAAACGCAGGAAGCACAGACACGTCATTGACCGTGCGGGATATGCCCCAAGGGCCGGCGGGGCTCTCGACGAGAATGCCGCAGCGATAGAGAGGAGACAACCCACCAGCCGCGGCCCCGCCGCCCGTCACATGCAAGCTTCAGTAAAGCCTTCCGGGCGGGGAGGGTCAAGGGTTAATCGTGGAGCTGCGTCTCGCACTTTCCTCGCGCCTCCTGGCGATTTGTCACTGACCGGGGCTTGGCTGAAGCGACATTCGGATGCGGTCCAAGCGTGGGGTGCGCCGTCAGCGCTGCGCCGCCTGGAGGTCCGGGCAGGTGAACGCGTCCATTGCGCCGGGGAAGTCCATGCGGGGGCGGGTCTGGAGCATCTTGAGCGTCGGCTCGAAGACCGCCAGGATCGCCTTGTAGTCCGCGTCGTCGGTGGAGGTGAAGATGCCCTTGCCGCACGCCTCGGTCCCGCCGGCGGCCTTGGTCAGCGGGGCCAGCAGGAAGCTGTTGTCCTGGGGGTTGGTGATGCGGGTGTAGAACGTTCGCGGGATCTTGACCCGCCCGCTCTTCTCCTTGCCGTGGCAGGAGGCGCAGCGTCGCTGGGCCACCTGCTGGAGCACGCCGTCCAGTTCCGCCGGCAGGAGGCGGCGGCAACCCATGCGGTCGCCGTAGTTCGTGCGGGTGATGCCGTAGTAGGGCACGTTGAGGTCCATCCAGGCCATCAGGCGGCGGCGCGAGGCCGCGTCCATCTGCACGCGCGGCTTGCCGTCCTTGTCCGGGTGGCCCGACAGGACGATCTGGGTGAGCTTGCTGGGCGCAGCGCCCCAGGCGCGCGGGGCGATCTGGAGCACGTTGGCCTCAGCCCCGTTGATGGTGGCGATCCAGCGGACGTAGGTGGGCTCGCACTGGCGGCCGCCGTGCACCTCGGGCCGCCACTGCCCGTCGGTGCCGGTGCGGGCGAGCACGTCGTAGGCCACGTTGAAGAAGTCCGTCTTGTCGCCGCTGAGGTCCACGTCCTTGGGGTGCGAGCGGGCGTTGTGGCACTTGACGCAGTGCTTGTCCAGGACCGGCTGGACGATGTCGTGGAAGTTGAAGTTCATCAGCCCCCACTCGGGCTTCCGGAGGTCAGCCGGCTGGACACCCGCCGGCGGACGGGGCAGGGCGCGGGCGGCGGCATAGTTGCGGTCGGCGTGGCAGCCGACGCAGCTTTGCGCCTCGCCGGGCATGAAGTGCGTAAAGCTCCGCATCCGCTGAACGGCCCGCCCCTCGGCGTCCAGGGCCAGGAAGTACAACGGCAGGCCCGTGGGCACCTTGAAGCAGGCCGAGCCGTCCTCGGCCACCTCCGCGTAACCCCACAGCCGCTTGGCGGCGTAGGTGGCCCCGCAACTGACCAGCGGGAACTGGAAGCCGAAGGCGGAGTTGGCGGCGTAGCCGTGCCCGGTGGGCACACGGTCCAGCAGCGGGATCCGCTGGGCCTTCTCGACCTCCTGGACGACGGCGATCTGCTTGATCTCGCCGCGCCTAATCGTCGGCTCGAGCCCGGCGTAGACGTCCTGGAGCAGGACCGTCGCCCAGGGCTGGGCCTGTTCGCGCGGGGGCAGGGACGAGGAGATCACCGGCGGGCGGGCCCGCGGGCGGAGCGGCTGGGGGCTGAAGTAGCCCATGGAGTCCTGCGGCCCCAGCAGCGCGGCCTCTTCCGTCGCGTCATAGTCGCGCACCAGCACCGTGCCGCGTCGCGAGACGAGGTAGTACTTCTCGTCCAGCGGGAACGGGTTGAGGTACGGCCCGCGGTTGATCAGGGCGTTGCCGTTGCCGCGGTCCACCCGGCCGATAGGGACCTCCGGCGTGACGTTGCGCAGCGCCTCCTGCGAGTTGGCCCCCAGGGCGGGGTCGATGATGCCGATGGCCCCGCGGCATGAGCCGTTGTGGCTGGTCAGCATGCACAGCACCCGGTCGCCGCCGGGGATCGGCCGGGCCTCCATGAACGTGCCCGGCTCGAGCACGCGGTTGCCGTAGAAGCCCGAGACTCCCGTGCCGTCGGGGTTGATCGCCCACAGGCTCTGGATCGGGCAGGCGGGGCGGTCGACGTACTCCCATCGCGAATAGATGATTCGCCCGTCGTTCAGCACGGCCGGCGTGAAGTCGTTGAGGTAGCTGGCCGACAGCCTCCGCACGTTGCCGCCGTCGCGATCCATTCGGTGCAGGATGGGCGAGGTGGTGGTGAAGCAGTAGGCGTACGCCTCCTTCTGGTCGCTCAGGAACGCGATCCCGCCGTCCGGCAGCCAGCAGGCGTTGAAGTTGTTGATGTCCCCGTGGGTCAACTGGGTCAGGCCCGTGCCGTCCACGCGGACGCGGTAGACGTGGTACGTTTGCTCGGCCGCCCGGTCGGCTGGTCCGTAACGGCTCTGGTCGCGTCCGCCCTTCTTCCAACTGAAGAGGATCTCGCGGGCGTCGTACGACAGTTCGCAGTCGATGATCTCGCCGCCGCCCGCGTCCACCAGGCGCGTCATCTTTCCGTCGGCCAGGTTGCAGACGTACAGCCCGCCGCCCGGGCGGAAGCCCTCGGCGTGGTAGGTATACACGTGCGAGGGGTTCACCTCGTGACGATGGATGACGATGAGGCGGTCGAAGCCCAGCTCGCCGCGGCGGGCACGGGCCTCCAACTCGGGCGAGCGCGAGACGGGCGGGGCCGTGGGCGGCAGCGGACCGCCCTTGTCCATCCGGTAGGGGGGCAGCGGGATGAATCGTCCCAGCGCCTTGTCGTCCTGCTTCTGCGACCAGACCTGCACCTCGGAGGCCCCGGGGTTGGCCCCGCCGAACGAACTGGTGAACCGCAAGCGGAGCTTGCGCAGCTTGACCGGCGCGGGCAGGACGATCGATTGCGGCCCGTGACCGGACAGCAACTGCCCCCGCGCCACGGGGGCGGGCTGGTCGTCCACGTACAGCTCATAGTCCTTCCAGCCCTCGACGGCGTGCGAGGAGCGGCTGTAGTAGACCACCTGTGCGACCTCGACCGCGTGCGGCCACTCGAACGTCAGTTCGGCGCCGTCTCTGTGGGTCTGGCCCCTGACGGCCCATGCGTTGCCGTCGTCGTTGTTGCCGCCGAGTTCGGCGATTCGCCCGTCGGCCACGAAGCGGGCCAGGAACGACTGGCTGAACTCCGAGTTGGCGGTGATGCGGGCCTGGGGGGCGAGGTTCTGCGGCGCGGCCCGCGCGATGGCGGGCGTCAACGCGAGGCAGAGAACTCCCGCGGTAATCGCGACCCGCTCGATCCGACGTGTCAGCTTCATATTCCGGCTCCCGGCGGCATGGCCCGGCAGGACCTGCCTGACGCCAATATAGCCTGGGTTGTTTCTCCTCGGCAAGGATCGGCTGGATCATCGTTTTGCCGTCAGTGAAAGCGCGGTACAATCCGGCAGTCTCCCCCGGAACGAGGACGGTGCGATATGAGCGACACCGCACACCGCCTGGCCCTCTGGCGTAGTCTCCTGCCGGTGCTGGTCTTGATAGCGACGGGCTTGTTGGGCTGCCTGCCCGACGGTACGCCTGCCTACCTTGACGGGGGCAACCTGATCCTTGCGACCTTTCGCCAGGGGCGGAACTACGAGAGCTTCTGCACGTACGACGTGCGGACCAAGCGCACGCTCTGGCACGGTTCGGACTTGCGCCCGCGATATGTCCGGATCGTTGAGGACTTGGTGCTGGTCGAGTGGGCCGTGCCTCAGCAGCGTCCCGTCTGCACCCGATTCGATCCCAGAACAGGCAAGCTCAGTCCGGCTCCACCCGACCTGGCGGGCAGGCTTGCGCAGGTGGTCCCCGTCTCGCGCGGAGGGCGGAAGTGCCTGCTGGTTCCTTGCGGCGACCGCTACGACGTGTACTCTTTGCCTGAGTTGAAGAGACAAGAGACGCTGTCGCTGAAGAAACCCGTGGGCGCGGGAGACTTCTGGTGGCTGCGCGAGGTGGAGCGGGGACTGGAGGTGGTCGGTCCGGACTCGAAGGTCTCTGCGACGATTCCGCGCCAGGAGATCGAAAAGGCGCAGATCGATCCGCGTGCGCGCGTTCGCTACGCCCGCGTCAGCCCGGACGGAAAGGCCATTCTGCTCTTCATGCCAGGCGAACGCGGCAACACGTTTCCCGTCTTCGACACGCAGACGGGGTTGCTGCTGTGGGTGATCGTGTGCGAGGACCTCCCTTTCGGCACGCCGCTGGTCGGGCGGAACGCGGTCTGGACGGTCGAACAGGAAGATCCGCCAGATCCGACCACGGCGCCCTCCAGCAAACCCACCGCAACCACCGCGGCCGCCGCCACGACCGCCCCGGCCGAGCGCCCCGTAATCGCCCTGGTTCGATACTCTCCGCCCGGCCCGGGTCAGGGCGAGTTGGCCAGGAGACAAGTGGTCTACCGGTACACTGCCCCGGCCGATTCCACCCTGTGCAATTTCGCCCCCTCGCCGGATCGGTCGCATTTTCTGGCCGCCATCGCGGGCAGCCCGCCGCGACTGCTGTTCATGCCGCTGGCGGCGAGCGAGAAGGAAGTGGAGGTCATTGAGCTCAAGGCGCGGTAGGGGTGCCCGCTACAGGCCTTGACGTGCGCCGGCGCGGCAGGAGTACAACGAGCCCAGGCCCGGCGGGCCGCGCGCGGCGCGGCGGAGCTGAACCCCACCGGGACCCTCATCTGCAAGACCGCGGCGAAAGAGTAGCTCGCCCGCCGCTTCCCGAACTGCCATTCACCAGGCAGCCCGGACCTTCGAGCCGCGATCGCCTTGTCCCCGCCCTGCGTGGGCAGGTCGCACGGTCATCACGGCTGGTCTTGAGACTCCTGCGACCGGACGGTCTTGGTTTCGCCGTTCACGCGAACCGTGACCTCGCGTGGCGGATTGGAGCGGATGCGGTAGTTGGTGACTTTTCCGTCGGCCCATTCGAAATCCACCTGGCAGCCGCCGCGGGCGCGCAGGCCCGTCACCTTGCCGTTCGGCCAGGCGTCCGGCAGGGCCGGCAGCAGGCGAATCACGCCGCCATGGCTCTGGAGGAGCATGTGGGCGACGGCCGACGTGCCGCCGAAGTTGCCGTCGATCTGGAACGGCGGATGCAGGCAGAACAGGTTCGTCCCGCCGCGCGTGACCAGCAGCGTCAGCAGGCGATGCGCGTGATTGCCGTCGTGCAGGCGGGCCCAGAAGTTGGCCTTCCACGCCATGGACCAGCCGGTGCTGGCGTCGCCGCGCCGCTCGAGCGTGACCCGCGCCGCCTCGGCCAGCTTGGGCGTGCCCTCGGGTGTGATCTCATCGTACGGAAACAGCCCGTACAGGCACGAGACGTGGCGGTGATGCGGCTCGACCTCGTCGTAATCCGCCAGCCATTCCATGATCTGTCCGTGTTTGCCGACGCGAGTGGGCGCCAGCTTGGCGCGGGCCTCGACCAGGCGCGTGCGGAAGGCGTCATCGACGTCGAGGACCTTCGACGCCTCGATGCAGTTGCCGAACAGCTCGCGGAGAATCTGCATGTCCATCGTCGGGCCCATGCAGACGCGGGCGGTCCGGCCGTCGGGCAGCTTGAACGCGTTCTCCGGCGAGTTGGAGGGCGCCGTCACGAGCCAGCCGTGGGTCGGCTCGGCGATGAGCATGCCCAGGTAGAACTCCGCCGAACCTTTCATGATCGGATACGCCCACTGGAGATAGCTCTTGTCGCCGGTGTAGGCGTAGTGAGTCCAGAGGTGCTCGCACAGCCAGGCCGAGCCGCTCGCCGTGGCGCCCCACGATGCCTGCTCGCCGGGCGCGGTGAAGCCCCAGACGTTGGTGATCACGTGGGCCACCCACCCGCCGGCGCCGTAATACGCCTTGGCGGTGCTGGCTCCGGGCCCCTGGAGCGACTCGATGAGCTTCAGCAGCGGCATGTGGCAGTCGCCCAGTCCGCACACCTCCGCCGGCCAGTAGTTCATCTGAACATTGATGTCCAGGTGATAGTCGCAGTTCCACGGCGTCTGGATGCCCTCGGCCCAGAGGCCCTGGAGATTGGCGGGCATGTCGCCCGGGCGCGAGCTGCTGATCAGCAGATATCGCCCGAAGTTGAAATACAGCGCCGCCATCGCCGGGTCCGCCTGGCCCTTGGCCAGCGCCTCCAGCCGCTGGTCGGTGGGCAGTTCGGCGGCCTTGCGGCTTTCGGTCTTGCCGTCGTCCAGCGCAATGCTCACGCGGTCGAAGTACCCGCGATGGTCCGCGACGCTTGCGGCCCGCAGGGCGCCGTACGGTCTGGCCGACGCTTTGGCGATGTCTTCGCTGGTCGCCCGGAGCGGGTCGCCCGTGCGGCGACCGGCGAAGCCCTGGTAGTTCGTTCCCGCGGCTACCAGCAGCACCGCGTCGTCGGCGGATTCGATCCGCAGCTTGCCGCCCTCCACCGAGACTTTGCCGCCCCTGGTTATCGCGCGCAGGCGGGCGACGTAGGTCAGCCCTTCGACGCCCTCGGCGCCGCTGTTGAGCTTGCCCGTCATCACGAGCCCGGCCGGGCCGTCCGGCGCCGTCTCGAACCGCTCCATGCGATCCATCGCGGCGGTGAACGAAATGCGCCCGGGCCGGTCGGACGAGTAGCGGAACACCATCACCTGGTCCGGCGCGCTGGCGAAGGCCTCGCGCGTGTACGTCACGCCGTCGCGCTTGAACCGCACGGCCGCGACGGCGTCGCGGAGGTTCAGGCTGCGCCGGTACTCCTGGCAGTCCTCGCGGGGGTCCAGGACCACCGACAAGGGCAGTTGGCCTCTCTGGCGGTAACGGTGAATCACGATCGCCACCACGTTCTCGCCCGGCTTGAGGTGGGCGCTGACGTCGCATACGCACTGGGCGTTGGGGATGGCCTGCCAGCCGGGAAGCCGGGCGACCTCCTGCCCGTTGACGTAGACCGCCCCGTTCCTTGCCTCCGCGCCCACCCGGAGCACGCCCAGGCCGGCCAACTGGTCCTTCGTCAGCTTCAGATGATGGCGTGCGACGACCCACTCGCCCGTCTGGATCTCGTAGCCGCCGCGGGCGACTTTGCCGTCGGCAAGGACGTAGTCCTTCCAACCCTGCTCGTCCGCGTCCACCTTGACGGCCTCGGCGATCCGCTCCCGGGCCTGCTGGTATTGCTTTCTGGGATCCTTGTCTTGGCCCGTGTCCATAACCGACCACTTCCACTCGTTCAGGGAGACGGCTTCGGCGTCGCTCTTCCAGACGATGTGCAGGTCGCCCAACGCCTGGTAGCAGCCGAACGGCACTCGCGAGCCGCGCCCCCGTCCGGAACCCGCTCCCTGGCAGGTGAAGGTCTGGTTGACCAGTTCCTCCGCCTCGACGTTCTTGCCCGCCAGGAGAAGCCGCCGGATCTCCGGCAGATTCTTGGCCGCGTCGGGCTTGTCGTTATCGGTCCGCGAGCCGGACCACACCGTCTCCTCGTTCAACGCGATCCGATCGTGACCGACGCCGCCGAAGATCATCGCGCCCAGCCGCCCGTTTCCGATCGGCAGGGCCTCCCTCTCCCAGTTGTCAGCGGGCTGGGTGTACCACAGTGTCATCGTGGGCTGGACCGATTCCCCTTCGGCCGCCAAAGCCACACCCGACGCGCTGGCGCCAAGTACGATCCCCACACCCAGCAGAAATGCCGCGCGAACGACCGAGACCTGTATTCTCATCTCACTCTCCAACCGGAGTTCTCACAGATAGCCCGTCCTGCTTCGTTGTCGGGCCGGTTTCTTCGTATTGTAGCGCCCAGCCCCGGAATTGCACCTGCCCTCGTTCCGGAGCCCTTCTTGCCTGGTCCGAGTCTTGAGGGCCGGGTACTGGTCCTTCCACTCGGCCGGGACTACGCATTCTTCGGCACGGCCCAGTGGTCGCGGTACTGGCGGCGGAGCATGTGGTCGGACTGGTCGTCCTTGATGATCCGCTCGGTCCTGGGGTCCAGGGTGAGCGTCCGCCCGGTCTGCGTGGCGATGTTGCCCAGGTGCGTCAGCGAGGCCGACAGGTGGCCGATCTCGACGTCGGCGTTGGGCTGCTTGCCGCTGCGGATGCACTCGAGGAAGTTGCGGTGGTGGGGCGTGCCGTCCAGCCGCCCGTCGAGCTTCTGGAGCGGTTTGTCGCGCGGGCCGAAGAGCTGCCACCCGGCGTGCTTGGCCAGGAGCATGTAGCCCTTGGTTCCGTAGAAGGCGTCGCCGTTCTCGGCCCCCTGCTGGAAGTACGGCGACCAGATCCGCTGTTCATAGATGAGCTGCTTCTTCTTCCCGTCGCCCAGGTCGTACTCGAAGGCCACCGTCTGCGTGTCGGGGAATTCCTGGTCGTCGTCGAAGAAGTACTTGCCTCCCAGGGCCGCCACGCGGGTCGGCTGGACCTCGACGCCCAGGCCCCAGCGGGCCAGGTCCAGGTCGTGCACGCCGTCGTTGCCCATGTCGCCCGTGCCGAAGTTGCGGAACCACCGCCAGCTCGAAGGAAGCATGTTTGACCGGTAGGGCACCATGGGCGACGGGCCGACCCACAGGTCGTAGTCCAGGTGCTCCGGGGGCTGGGAAGGCTGCTTGTGTCCGATGTTGGCGCGGAGTTGGCTGTTCCAGACCTTGGCCACCAGGACCTCGCCGATCGCCCCGCTCTTGAGCAGTTCGATGCCCTCGGCGAGATAGTCAGCCGAGCGGCTCTGCATGCCCACCTGGACGATCCGCTTGTTCCGCCGGGCCGCCTCCACCATGAGCCGCCCCTCGCGGAGGTTGTGCGAGCAGGGCTTCTCGACGTAGACGTGCTTGCCCGCGTCGCAGGCGAGGATGGTGGCCGGGGCGTGCCAGTGGTCGGGCGTGGCGATCACCACGGCGTCGACGGACTTGTCGTCGAAGATGCGGCGCATGTCCTTGACGGCCTTGGGGTCCTTGCCCGTCTTGTCCCGCAACCGCTTGGCCGCGGCGGCCATCCGCCTGGCGTCCACGTCGCAGACGTGCGAGACCACCACGTCGCCCATGGAGGCGAACGAGGCGAGCAGGTTGGACCCCATCCCGCCCGGGCCGATCACGCCCAGGACGATCTTGTCATTCTCCGCCGCCCGGGCCGACGACGCGACCGCCGCCCCCGCCGCCAGGGTGGCGGACTGCTGAAGGAACGCTCTGCGAGTGGTTGTAGCCAAGATGGGTCTCCTTCTAGACTGTGAAGACGATTGCCTGATGAATGGATTACAGATGCTAAGGGCAATTCTCTCTTGAAATCAATGGTCTATTGCAGTAAAGGCTCGCCATGAGAACCGGACCTTCGCAACCAGCTCTCTGGAACTTCCGTGCTGTTGTCACAGGGCTCGCCATAGGGGCGATTTTGCAGTTCCTTGTCTTTCCCTGGCCCGAAAAGACGGAGAACAGGCTTTGGGCGGCTATTTGTATCGATATCCTGGTTTCTGTTCGCATGCTCGTTGCGCACAGAAGGGGAGAGCGGAATAAGGGATGGGTTTTCTACGCACTCTTGCCGTCCGTTGCTATTCCTGTCTTAGAGGTGGCGCAGGCCCTCATCCGGTAGGCCGCACACCGGCTGTTCAGTCCAACACCAGAGCATCTTCCATGTTCAGCAATACACTGAAGCGCACTGCGGCTTGCAGTCCGGCGGCTTGTTCACGGGCCGTCGGGTCTTCGATCTGGAATCTGATCTCTCCATGCTCGGCCGATCGGACGGATCTGGGCGCCCGGGGCAGGGCGAGGCGGACGGTGAGCTTGTCGATGGGCTTGTAGGTGAAGTTGGCCAGCACGAGCGCGGTGCCGGCGGGCGCGTCGTAGACGCCGGCTTCCACCACCGGGTGCGACAACTCCACGGGTCGAAGCAGGCCGGCGGCGGAAGCGTTGATGAGACGGCGATGGAGGGGCGGGTACTGTTCCTTCAATTCGGCGGGGACGAACCTGGCGTCCTTGAGATACGACAGGCCGGGGCAGGCGGCGTAGTAGACAGCCCGCCCGCGGCCGGGGGCGTTGGAGACGACGGCGGGTGACCCGTCCTTGAACGTGCCGACCACCTTGATGCCATCGGCGGGGGTCATCTTGATTCTGACACCCAGGCAGCCGAGTGTGGATGGAGCCGTCGCCAGGGCTTGCCGTTCGGCAGCCTCGGGGGCAAACGGTCCCGAAATCCGGACCTCGTCCATGTACTTCATGTCGTTGAGCCGCCCGCGGACGCGGTACTCGCCTTCCTGGACGGCCGCTTCGACCTTGGAGTCAATCCCGAATGTCCCGGCCAGCACGTCGGAGGGTTCGTTGAACTCGTCCCGGCTGGCTGCCCCGCACGAACCGTAGAGCGTGCCGCCGGCGTGCGTCCACTTCTTGATCGCCCCGGCGGCGGCGCGGCTCACGCACGGGTCGGTCACATAGAGCACGTCATAGTCGGCCAGCCGGCCCGCCTCGACGTCCTGCTCGGTCAGGAAGTCCACGAGGTACTGGTCGTGCACCAGTGACAGGTACGTCGCCCGCCGCTCCAGCATGTGGATGTAGCCGTACGGTTGCCACAGATCGCTGGAGAGGCTGTAGAGCATTGCCAGGCGCGTCTTTCGCATCGCGCCCGGCGAGATGACGTGTTCGGCGAAGGCCAGGTGGCGGGCGAACTTCGCGATGCCGTCGTACTCGCCGCGGAGGTCCGACCAGTAGTTCTCCGTGCCGAAGCACGTGGGCCCGTAGGTCCAGTAGAAGAAGTGCTTGGCGCCCTGGCACAGGGCGGAGGCGGACTTGAGTCGCAGGTTCGTCTCGTCGCTGGGGGTGATCCACGCCTGGATGGGCATTCGTCCGCGGCTGGCGCTGCGGAAGATTGCGGCCTGGAAGCCCATGAGCTGGAAGCCTTCCCACGTGTAGTTCGGCCCGTACATGTACTGCAGGCCCATCCAGTCCTCGATGCCCGCCCAGTCGACCGCGCCGGATCGGGCGATGTCGAACCAGTCCAGGGCGAGCGGCCAGCCGCCCCAGGTGGTGTTGGGCTGATGCATGCCCATGCCCAGCCCCGTCCCGCCGAAATACGGGTGGTCGGCGACCAGCGTGGACGTCCGCCCGCCGCCGGTGAAGTGCTTGCGGAACGCCTGCGTGTGCCAGGTCAGGCGTTGCGTGCCGGCCTGCTGGCGAAAGCGAGACGTGTAGTAGAAGACCCGCCTGGCGGCCGGGGCGTTGGCCTTCTCACGCTCGGCCAACTCGGGCGGGGTCTCGATGGGCTCGACCTGGTCGAGTCGCGACACGCCCAGGTCCGCGGGCGCGATCTTGCGCTCGGCCAGCCACGCGCGGAAGTGCGCGAGGGCGGCTGGGTTCTTGCCGATCCGTCCGGCTGAGACCTCGTCGCTGAAGTTGAAGGGCACATTGTCGTCCAGCGGTTCCTTGTGGCGCTTGGCCTGGTCGGCCAGCC
Source organism: Planctomycetota bacterium (assembly GCA_022705325.1). Classification (GTDB taxonomy): domain Bacteria; phylum Planctomycetota; class Phycisphaerae; order SM23-33; family SM23-33; genus MWDR01. The sequence continues at coordinate 62,156 of JAKJER010000032.1, forward strand.
GCTTGTCGGCCTGTTCTTGCGTGACTGCCGGTCCGATGTCCACCCAGGCGTGGCCCGGGCGGCGCAGGTGCGGATATTTCTCGTGCACCGCGGGCGTCTGGTTGCCGACGACGTTGAAACCCAGCAGGTGGAGCACCTCGGCCCCGTTCATCGTGGCCCGCCAGAAGCTGGTCTGCACGACCAGGTCCTTGGGCGAGACCCGCTTGCCCCCGCCGGCCGCGCGAGCCCAGGCGAGGTGCCGCGCCTCCATCTGCGAGAGCGTCTCCAGGTCGTCCCTGTCCTTGGCGAGCGTGGGCGAGACGAGGAAGCACATCTCGCCGCCGTCGAACGTCTCCTCCATCCGCTTGACCACGGCGGACTCCCGGGCCGCCGTCGCCAACTCGACGATCGCCTTGCATCCGGGTGGCGGCTGCTTCGGCGCCGCCTGCGGCTTCACGGGCATCGCCGGGTCCAGCACAAACGCCGCCGTCACGCACGGAAACTCCGCCACCCCGCCCGAACGGTTCAGCCGCCCGTGCAGCAGCTTGCCCGCGTGGGTCTTGAGGTCCAGCCAGGGCGACCATTGCCCGCCCTGGACGCGGGCGGTCTTATCCTTGTCGGCCCCGGCCGGCAGGACGGCCTTGGGCAGGTACCACGGCTCGTTGTGGATGTACCCGCCCAGGCGGACGAAGCACGCCCGGTCAGCCGGCTCGACCAGTTTGAACCGCAGGAAGACCCCGTCATCCGCCCGAACGGCGCAACAGGCGAGCAGAACGAAGAGGACGGCGAGAGTGACGCGAGCGTTCTTGAACATGGAGTGGCTCCCGTGCGACAACACACGCTGGAGCCACTCTATGTCACCGGCGGAAGGCGGTCAAGCGATGACCAGAGGCGGGCGGCCTCAGAACTTCCACTCTCGCAGGAGCGTGCCGTCTTCCTTCTCCATGCGGATCCACTGGATCTCGATGCGGCCGGGTGCGGAGCCCGGGTCGAGGCGCAGGCCGGTGATCCTGCCCTCGACGGGCAGCTTCGCCTGGTAGTCGTGCCACTGGTTGTCGTGCTGGAGGTCGAAGAAGACGGTCCGCTCGCGGGCGTAGTTTGGGGCGGCCGGGGTGATCCAGTAGAACTGGCCTTGGCCTCGCCCCGCCAGGCGCATGCGAATCCTGGCGACGGCGGGCCCGGCGGCCTGGCCGACGGCGGTCGTGTGCAAGTGCGGGTCGCCGCCGGTGCTGTTGACGATCAGCACGCCTTCGCCGGCCTGCAGCGTGCACGTTCCGCCCGGCTGCCAGCCCTTGACGGGTTTGGGCCTGGCGCGCGGCTTGTCGCCTTTCATCGCGTCGGGGGCCTTGGGGTCGTAGGCGGGGTTGGGCACCGGAATGATCGCGTCGATCGCCTTGAGGTGGGCGCTCAACAGGGCGTCCAGTTCGCGGACCTTGTCGGGCATCCTGGCGGCCAGGTCGGCCGTCTCGGAGAGGTCGTCTTTGAGGTTGTACAGTTCGTGCTTGTCGGTTCGGTCGTCTCCCTCGCCGAAGAAGCGGTAGAGCTTCCAGTCGCCCTGGCGGATCGACGCGCCGGGATAGTTGCCCGTGGCCGGGATATAGTGCGGGAAGTAGCAGTAAATCTCTCGGCGCCGCATCCTGCCCTGTCCCCGCAGGACGGGCGCGATGCTCTCGCCGTCGACGATCTGCCCGGGCTGGGTCTTGGCGCCGGCGATCTCCAACAGCGTGGGGTAGTAGTCGATGGAACTGATCGCCTCCTCGCAAACGCTGCCGGGTCTGGTCACGCCGGGCCAGATGACGACGGCCGGCTCGCGCACGCCGCCCTCGTACAGGTTGCCCTTGCCGTTTCGCAACGGCGCGTTATTGGTGGGCGTGGCGCCTTCGACGCGGTCGTACATGTTTCCGCCGTTGTCGGAGGTGAAGACGATGAGGGTGTCGTCGGCGAGGCCCAGCTTGTCCAGTTCGTCGAGCACCCGGCCGACGGATGCGTCGAGGCTGGCGATCATGCCGCCCATCGTGGGGCAGTCCTGCTTGCCGCGAGGGTCTTTGCGCGAGCGGTACGGCTCGACCAGATCGGGCCGCGCCTGGAACGGGGCGTGGACGGAGTAGTGCCACAGGCACAGGAAGAAGGGCTGATCGTTGCCCTTTCGCTGCTGGAGATAGCGGACGGCCTCGTCGGTGAGACGGTCGGCCAGGTATTCGCCCTTGGGGCCGTCGGTCAGCGTCTGGATGCGATAGGGCGAGAAGTAGCTGGGCGGGCCTGGATAATGCCCGCCGGCGATGTTGACGTCGAATCCCTGGCGCTTGGGCCAGTAGTCCTGATGGCCCAGGTGCCATTTGCCGATGAAGGCGGTCGCGTAGCCGGCGTCCTTCAGGGCCTCGGCAAGGGTGTACTCGTCGAGTGGCATGAAGTGTCGGCTTCGCGGCGTGCGGACCTTGTGCCAGGGTGGCGCGGCGGCGGGCAGCCAGGGCAGGCTGTCCGGTTCGGGCGGCATGTGCCCAGCCGGGACGGTCAGGCGGATCCGCCCGGGATACTTGCCGGTCATGATGCTCGAACGGGTGGGCGAGCAGAGCGGGTTGGCGGCGTAGGCGTTGGTGAAGCGCGTGCCGCGAGCGGCCAGGCGGTCGATGTTGGGCGTCTGGTAATATTGGCTGCCGTAGACGGCGGTGTCCATCCAGCCGAGGTCGTCGGCCAGGATGAACACGATGTTGGGCCGGCGCGGGGGCCTGGCCTGGGCCAGTGCGGCGGCGGCCGGCGCGGCGGCGCAGGCGGTTGCGGCTTGGAGGAAACGGCGGCGGGTGATCGGTGTCGGCATCTGTACGCTCCTTGCTGCGGCATCGCCACAGGCATGATAAGGAGGAAGGCGCCTGATGGCCAGAGCGATCCTCCCGTCCTCGTTGCCGTCTCGGGCAATCTGGCGTGTCGCCGCAATCAAATGCAATTGACCGCATCCGGTCGGCCGATATAATACACTGCTACCATATGCCGCCCGTTGCGAGGCGCGCAGCGAACGAGGTTACGATGCGGGATGCTCAGGACAACCTGACGATCGGCCGACCCTCCCGGGCGAGGGGCTGCCGAACCCGCGCCAGCATCATCGTAGCCGTAGCCGTACGTTGCGTGCCTTAGGGCGGCGTCGAACGACGTTCACCTTCCCAGCCCTGAGGCCCAAGTTCCCAGGGCTGTTTCTATTTGGCCGGGCGGCGGATCGGCCGACGCCGGCAGAGATCGCGGTGAAGAGATGAGCACGACCGAGTCAACCAAGGTATATGTGTACGACACGACATTGCGTGACGGCACGCAGGGCGAGGGGGTCAGCCTGTCGCTGGAGGACAAGCTCCTGATCGCCGAGTCGTTGGACCGCCTGGGGGTGGACTACGTCGAGGGCGGTTACCCGATGAGCAACCCCAAAGACGAGGCGTTCTTCGCCGAGGTGGCCCATCGCGACATCGCCCGCTCGAAGATCGCCGCCTTCGGGATGACGCGCCGCCGCGGCGTGAAGGCGGACCAGGACGCCGGGCTGCGGGCCCTGCTGGACTCGCACGCGCCCGTGACCACGGTCGTGGGCAAGACGTGGGACCTGCACGTCCGCGAGGTGCTGCGGGCCAGCGAGCAGGAGAACCTGGACATGGTGCACGAGTCGCTGGCCCTGCTGGCCGGCGAGGGGCGCGAGGTCGTGTTCGACGCCGAGCACTTCTTCGACGGCTACCAGGCCAATCCGGACTACGCCCTGTCGGTGCTGCGGGCGGCAGCGCAGGCCGGTGCGACCACGCTGGTCCTGTGCGACACCAACGGCGGCTCGACGCTGGCCCACGTAGCCCATGCCGTGCGCCGCGCGACCAGGGAGTTCCCCGGCGTCCGCATCGGCATCCACTGCCATAACGATTGTGCCCTGGCGGTGGCCAACACGCTGATGGCTGTTCGACACGGCGCTCTCCACGTGCAGGGCACGATCAACGGGATCGGCGAGCGGTGCGGCAACGCCGACCTGACGGCCGTGATCCCCAACCTGGCGGTCAAGTACGGCTACCAGTGCCTGCGGGAGGACTCGCTCAAGCGTCTGACCGAAACCAGCCGCTACGTCTACGAGATCGCCAACCTGAACCTGCACGAGACCCAGCCGTTCGTGGGTTCGGCGGCCTTCGCCCACAAGGGCGGCATGCACGTGCACGCCATCCAGCGAAACGCGGTCACCTACGAGCACATGGACCCCGAGCGGATCGGCAATGCCCGGCGGATCCTGGTCAGCGAACTGTCAGGCGTGTCGAACATCGCGGCCAAGGCCCCGGCCAAATTCGGCCTGAAGGACGACCGTGCCGCCCAGAAGCGCATCCTGGACGAGCTGACTCGGCTGGAGAGCGAGGGCTACCAGTTCGAGGCGGCCGAGGCCAGTTTCGAGATGCTTATCCGCCGCGTCCTGGACGGTCAGTGGTACCCCACGCTCGCCGGCGGACGGAGCGGCCTGTGGGACCTGGACCACTACCGCTGCATCATCCTCAAGCAGAGCGACAGCCAGGCGGTCACCGAGGCCACGGTGAAGCTCACGCTGGGCGGAACGGTCGAGCATCGGGTGGCCGAGGGCGACGGCCCGGTCGACTCGCTGCACCGTTCGCTCAAGGCCGCTCTGCGCACGCAGTACCCATGCGTGGACGACCTGCACCTGGCCGACTACAAGGTCCGCGTGGTGAACACCGCGGCGGAGACGGCCGCCCGCGTCCGCGTCCTGATCGACTGGCACGACGCCGCGCGGGGGCAGTCGTACTTCGGCAGCGTGGGCGTGAGCACGAATATCATCGACGCGTCCTGGCTGGCCCTGGTGGACGCGATGGAGTATAAGATCCTGAATTCGCAGGCGGCGGGAGAGTAGACGGCGCGAAAAGGCGAGGCGGGAGCGCCCGAGGCGTCCTCTTCCGCTGCGAACGAACCCGGGATGCCGACTGCCGGCTACCGACTACTGGCTACTGAGAACAGAACAATGGAATTGGCAAAGACATACGAGCCCAAACAGATTGAAGGCCCAGCCTACCAGACGTGGGAGCAGGCTGGGAGTTTTCGCGGCGATCCGGCCGATCCCAGGCCGTCATACTGCATCGTGATCCCGCCGCCCAACGTGACGGCGGCTCTGCACCTGGGGCATGCCCTGAACAACACGCTGCAAGACATCCTGGTGCGCTACCGGCGGATGGCCGGGCGGGCGGCCCTGTGGATGCCCGGGACCGACCACGCGGGCATCGCCACCCAGACCGTCGTCGAGAAGCGGATCCTCACCGAGGAGAAGAAGCGCCGCACCGACTTCACCCGCGAGGCGTTCGTCCAGCGCGTCCAGGCCTGGAAGGACGAGTACGAGGCCCGCATCCTCAACCAGCTCCAGCTCATGGGCTGCTCGTGCGACTGGGACCGCACCCGCTTCACCATGGACGAGATCTGCGCCCGGGCCGTGCGGGCTACGTTCTTCAAGCTCTTCGCCGACGGGCTCATCTACCGCGGCAAGCGGCTGGTCAACTGGGACCCGGCTACCCAGACCGTGCTGGCCGACGACGAGGTCGAGCACGAGACCGTCAAGGGGAGCTTCTGGTACTTGAAGTACCCGCTGGAAGAGGCGGCGCACATCCCGCGTCTCACGGGCGTCTCGCCCGTGGAGCCTGGGGATCAAGGTGTCTCGGGCGAGTCCGGAGTCGCCAGACGAACGGGGGCGTATCTGCCTCACTGGGAGAAAGTGGGCGGAACCTATGCCGTCACGTTCCGTCTTGCCGATTCCCTGCCCAAGCATGTCCTGGAGGCATGGGCACGGGAGCGAGAGATTATTGTGCAGCGGGCAAAGCAACAAGGGCGCGAATTGACATACCAGGAACGCAAAGAACTTCACTATCTTTATTCGCAGCGCGTTGACTCATTCCTGAACTCCGGGCAGGGAAAGTGTGAACTTCGCAACCCGCAGGTTGCGGGAATTGTCCACGATGCGCTGTTCCATTTCGCCCGGGATCGCTACGAACTCATCGCGTGGTGTATCATGCCGAACCACGTGCATGTTGTTGTGGCCCCACTGGGTGAGAACAAGCTTTCCGAGATCCTGCATTCATGGAAGTCATTCACGGCCAAGCAGGCAAATACGATACTGGACCGAACGGGGCAGTTCTGGCAGGAGGAGTACTACGACCATCTGATCCGCGATGAAGAGGATTTCAACCATTCGGTCAATTACGTTCTCGGCAATCCTGTCAGTGCAAACCTGAAAGACTGGCCATGGGTTGGGCGAACAGAACTGCATGGCCCGGAGGGCCATGCGACGCACGGGCAAGATGCCCGTGCCACGGAGTATGAGACCGTCACCCATATCACCGTGGCCACCACGAGGCCGGAGACGATGCTGGGCGACACCGCCGTCGCGATGAACCCGGCCGACCCGCGGGCGAAATACCTGGTGGGCAAGCGGGTGCGTCTGCCGCTGGTGGGCAGGCTCATTCCGATCGTGGCCGACACCCACGTCGTGCTGCCCGATCCCGAGAGCGACGACGAGAAGGCGAAGTTCTCGACGGGTTTCCTGAAGGTCACGCCCGCCCACGATCCCGACGACTACGCCATCGGGCAGCGGCACGGGCTGGCGATGGTGAACGTGATGGCCCCGGATGGGACCATCAGCGACCGCCACGGCTGGGACGACGCCAGCGGGACCGACGCCGAGCCGTTCGTCGGCATGGACCGCTTCGAGGCCCGCGAGGCCATCGTCGAGTGGTTCCGCAAGGAAGACCTCCTCGAGGACGTCCGCCCCTACGACCACCAGGTCGGACACTCCTACCGCAGCCACGTCCCGATCGAGCCGTATCTGAGCGATCAGTGGTACGTGGCCGTGAAACAGCCGATTGTCGATTGTCGATTGCCGATTGACGATTGGGTTTCGACTCATGCGGATCTGGTGGAGCAGAAGGACGGCGTGGCGTACCTGAAGGGCACCGACGTGCCGGTGAACTCGCTGGCCGGGCTGGCTCTGGCCCCGCTGCTGGACGGGCGGCTCCAGTTCACGCCCGAGCGATATGCAGCCACCTATCGTACCTGGCTGGAGAACCTCCGCGACTGGCCCATCAGCCGGCAGCTCTGGTGGGGGCACCAGATACCGGTGTGGTCCAAGGAAGGCAAGCGGCTGGATGCTTTCCTTGTGAGCATAGCGCAATGTCGCGCGACGATCCAGGTGATGCGGGAGAACGGGGAGACGCTAGTTTGCCGCGGCTTCGACGACTACGAGGGCTGGGCCAGGCTGCGGAACCTGGTGGACGAATCTGAGTTCCTGAAATGCTACGTCTGTCTCGAAGACCCGACAGAGGTCGTCAGCGCCCTGCTTCCCAAGGAGAACACGAGCTGGGAGCAAGCAAGCGAAACGGTGCGAAAAGCGCTGAGCGAGGCCGCGGCTGCACAGTTGAAGGCGGACGAGAGTTGGTCCAGTTTCGACCGCCAGACCCTTGGCGACCACGGGCTGCGGCTTGTCGAGATGCCCGCAAGCAAGTGGATCGAAGGCTGCGGCTTCGTCCGCGACGGCGACGTCCTCGACACCTGGTTCTCCTCCGCCCTCTGGCCGTTCAGCACGCTGGGCTGGCCTGAGCCGACGCCGGAGTTGAAGAAGTTCTACCCCGGCGACGTGCTCTGCACGGCTCGCGAGATCATCACGCTGTGGGTCAGCCGCATGGTCATGATGGGCCAGTACTGCGCGGGCGACATCCCCTTCAGCGACGTGTTCATCCACGCCATGATCCAGGACGGGCTGGGGCGCAAGATGTCCAAGAGCTTGGGCAACGGGATCGACCCGCTGGACATCATCGACAGCCACGGCGCCGACGCCATGCGCTACACCCTGGCGGCTATGACCAGCCAGACCCAGGACGTCCGCATGCCGGTCGAGGCGATGACCCTGCCCGACGGGCGCCGCGTGAACACCAGCCCCAAGTTCGACATCGGGCGCAACTTCTGCAACAAGCTGTGGAACGCCTCGCGGTTCGTCATGATGAACATCGAGGGCAGCCCCGCCTGGAGCGAGATCCACCCGACCAAAGACCTGGCCGACGCGTGGATCCTCAGCCGCCTCCAGCAGACCGTCCGCGACGTGACGCGGGCCCTGGAGGAGTTCCGCTTCAACGAGCTGGCCGACACGCTCTACCACTTCACGTGGGACGAGTTCTGCGACTGGTACGTCGAGATCGCCAAGAGCCGCATCAACGCGGGCGAGCCGGCGCCCAAGGCCATCCTGGCCCACTGCCTGGACGTGATCCTGCGGATGCTGCACCCGATCGCCCCGTTCATCACCGAGGCCTTGTGGCAGCGGCTCAACGAGATCGCCCCCGTTCGCGGCCCGGGCGAGGAACAGGCCGAGCCCTTGCTGGTGGCGGCGGCCTGGCCCCAGGCCGACGCCTCGCTCATCTGCCCCAGCGCGGACGAGCGGTTCGTCCTGTTGACCGACCTGGTCCGCCAGATCCGCAACGTTCGCACGCAGCACAACGTGCCGCCCTCTCGCAAGGTGGACGTGGAGGCCGAGGCCGCCGGGGCGCACGCCCAACTGGTGGCCGACAACGCCGGCCTGCTGTGTTCGCAGGCCCAGATCGCCCGGCTGAACGTGCAGAGCGGGCCCATCGTCCCGCCCAAGACGGCCGCCTCCGTCGCCAGCGGCTCCATCCGCATGTACGTGCTGGACATCATCGATCGCGACGCCGAGATCGCCCGCCTCCGCAAGCAACGCGAGCAACTGGCCAAGGGCATCGCGTCAATCGAGTCCAAGCTCAACAACGAGCGGTTCGTCAGCAAGGCCCCGGCCGATGTTGTCGCCAAGGAGCGCCAGCGCCTGGCCGACTACCAGGCCCAGTACGAGGCGGCGGAAGCGTCGCTCCAGGCACTGGGATAGCCATTGCGCAACGCCCACGGAGAGCCCTCCGTGGGCTTGGGGCGGCGGGGGTTCTCTGGCCGAAAAGGCGTCAAAACGAGGGTTGGCGCTACGGGCGATCGGCCGTATACTCTAGTCAGAGAAATGTCCCCATCTTCTGGAGAGGATACGGCTATGAAGCGAACGAAAACCTGTCGCGCTGTTGTTGTTTTTGTCTCTCTGGTGAGCCTGTGCGCTGCCGGCCTGGCGGGCACCATCCACCAGGGCACGGGCGGCAACTTTGTCGCCTTGGAGGCGGAGGACTTCACCTCCATTACCCACAACTCCGGCACGACCGACTGGATCGTGGTCAGCACGGCCTCGCCCATCAGTTCCCCGGTGGGCAACGACGTCATTCCGGCCGGCTCCAACGTCTCCGGCGGCGAGGCGCTGCTGGCGGACTATGGGATCAGCGGGCACGGGAGCACCGTCACCTACCAGATCAAGTTTGACCAGGGCGGCACGTACCGGATGTACGTGCGGTACAGCATGTACGAGTCGGGGACGGCGCCTACCAACTATGGCAACGAGGACTCGTTCTATCGTCCCAACGGCTTCAACCAACTCCCGCCCGCCGGGGACACGAACATCGTTTCCGGCTTCTCCTCCACCTACGTCGAGGGAAACTACGGCTGGCTGAATACCGGTGTCAACTACACGGTCAGCGCTGGTGCTGTCAACTATTGTGTGTAAGTTCCCAGAAGGTGCCATCTGGCCAGTTGGCCGAAGACGGCCCGTTGGACGGCTGAGGCGTCGTAGTGGACGCCCATGGGGTCCAGTCGCATCCGCAGCGT
>JAKJER010000070.1 GCA_022705325.1 Planctomycetota bacterium
CCGCCCCCCGCCGCGGGCAAACTGGAAGGCTGGCGACCGGGACGGTCGCTCGATGAGGAAACCTCGCCCCGCCCCGCCCGAACGGTCGAACGATCCGGACCGTCCATGGGCCCCCACGGGCCCTAGACGCCTGCCGTTCGTCAAGATCAAACCTCGCCCGAAATCGCCTTGACTTCCTGGCGGCAAAGCCTAAACTGTTGGAACGTCGGTTGTGCGATCGGCCCCAGCGGCCGGTGACGATGTACCCGAACACTGGGGAATAGTGTAACGGCAGCACAACTGACTCTGGATCAGTTAGTCTAGGTTCGAATCCTAGTTCCCCAGGTTCCCCGCCCCCGCAAGCGCCAGAGCTTGCGGGGGTTTTTCTTTGGCCCTTCCCGGACTCTCGCGAGCGGCCGGCGCCGTCGGCGCAAACAAAGACCGCCGGCAGCGTCACCGGCGGTCTTGGGATGTTCACACGCCCCGGCGTCTTCGCACGTACCCGCCCAGGCCGGTCAAGCCCGTCAGAACGGCCAAGACCGTCAGCGGCTCGGGGACCAGCATGGCCGATGTGAAGCCGGCCTGCCCGTTCTCGAAGAAGAAGATCAGGTTGTCGAATTCGGCCCCCGCCTTCCGGGCGATCAGTTCGTCCAGCCCGTCGCCGTCGATGTCGGCCAGCAGCAGGTCCGACCAGTTGGAGTTTCCTGCGACGTTGGCGCCGGCGTAGTCCTTGGCGTTGACCTTGAGCAGGTCCCAGGACCACCCGCTGGACGGCCCGGCCTCGGCCCAGTTCCACCGCGACTGGTAGATCTTCCCGTCGGTCCCGATGATGTACCACAGTTCCTGGCCCCACAGTGCGGGGTCCATGCAGCCGGCCATCATGTTGGTCCCGGAGCCGCTGTCGGCCTGGGAGTACCCGCCGTTGTGCACGTACAAGAGCTTGGACGAGTTGTTGACCAGGATCTCGTCGGCCGAGTCGGAGGGGAAGGTGTTGCCGGAGGTGATCTGCCAGATGCCGCCTCCGAGGTCGTCGAACCCGCTGAAGCGTCCGTCGGAGCCCGGCGCCTTGGAGCGGTAGAGGCGTCCGGTGGTCCCGCGGACGAGGAACTCCTTCTTCCCGTCGCCGCCGACGGTGTCGCCGCTGGCGATGATGTCGGCGGTGCCGGCGCAGTAGTACGTCGCGCCGTCCTGCAAGACATACAAGGCGCCGTGGGCGGCAACGTCCTGGACGAGCATGATCTCGTCGCTGCCGTCGCCGTTGATATCGCCGGCGGAGAGGTTCTTCCAGCCGCTAACCCCGCTGGGAGGCGTCCAGGTGGTCACCGCCCCGCCGGGGACCCAGGTCTGCAACTGCTTGCCCGCGGTGACGGCGGCGACTTCGGCCTGGCCGTCGCCGTCCACGTCGGCGGTGGTGACGGCCAGTACGGACCCGGGGCGGATCGAGCCGTCGGCGACGCCCGCGCCCCAGGACCGGACGACCACGCCGGAAGCGGTGGCCAGGACGATCTCCATCGCGCCGTCGCCGTCGAAGTCGGCGGCAGCCATCTGCCGGCTGGCGTTTTCGACGACGCGCTCAGGCGTCCGCTGGACGAAGAGGAACTGGTCAGGCGTCAGGACGGTGTCGCTCATGCGGACCTCGTCGATCAGCCCGGTGTAGGGGTTGTGCCCGCCGCCGCCGCCGGCGATGTCCAGCCCGCGGGCGTGGGCCAGCAGACCGGCGATGGTCTTGCTGGTAGTCGGCCGGTAGTCGGCGAAGAGGGTGGCCGACCCGGTCGCACCATCGTACGTCATGGCCACATGGTGCCACTGCCCGTTATTCAGCGCCGACCCGGCGGAGAGCGTCTGGTTGTAGCCCGTGGTGGTGTCGAAGCGGCTGAAGATGATGAAGTTGTTGGTAAGGCCCAGGGACCACGTATCGCCGCCGCTGGAACTGACCTTCTCGACGATGCCCGGCCATTGCGTGGTCGAGGTGGTCTTGATGAACGCCTCGATGGTGAAGGTGCTGGCCTGAAGGAGAGGGTTGTCGGCGGCGTAGGCGACCTGGACGCTCGAACTTCCGTTGAAGCTCAGGCTGCCCGCGTTGGTCTGCCCGGCGATCCGCGTGCCGGGGACGCCCGGATCGGCGGCCGGGCTGCCCGTTGCGCTGCCGTCCAGGGCCGGACTGTTGACGGTGCTGGCCAGCGAGCCGCCTTCGAAACGCCAGTAGCCGATCGTGCCGCCCTGCGAGAACGACGCAATGGCGCAGAGGCACGCGGCGGTCACGCACATCCCGACGCGCAAGCAAAGAGTGGGCCGGTTCATGACGCTGCTCCCAGTGTTGTCTTCCTCGAACTTGTCCGCGTGCAAGCCGGAAATGAGGCGGGCATCACCCGCCTTTTTTCCACCTCAATTGTACCCGGAAGGCGCAATCCGTCAAGGTCGCTGCCGGGGCGCCGCCGGGCACCGGCCGGGCAAAACAAGACCGCCGGCAGCGTCACCGGCGGTCTTGGGATGTTCACGCCGCCCGGCGCCTGGGGATGTACCCGCCCAGGCCGCCGAAGCTCCGCTACGATTGGGTGCGCACCCGCCTGCGCAAGCGGGCGGCAACCGCCGGAACGGCCAGCATCAACAGCACGGCGGAGGCCGGCTCGGGCACGCCCGGGTTGGCCGCGACGCCGGTGAGCGAGACATTCGCGTTGCCGTCCGTCTGCGCCGTCATGATCCACTGGAGGTTCACGAGCTCGCCGCCCGCGTCGGGATCCACGTCGATCGCGAAGAACCGGCCCGGCCAGCGGTCGCCGAACGTGTACGAGTCCGTGTCGAGGACCGATCCCATGGTTGCGGTCAGTTGCCCCCTCGCCCGGTAGCCGGTGGCCCATACGTAGATCGTGAACGGATCAGCCGTCGGCGCGATCACGTCGACCTGCACGCCGGCGCCCACGCCATTGCCGCCCAACAGGTTGTTGAACAGCCCGATCGAGTCGCTCACCGAACCGGCTGCGGGGCTCGTGCCGTCGGTGTAGACGAAGTCGTAGATCGGCTTGTTGCCGCTGGTCGAGCCGCGCAGGTTGCCGCCCCCGACCACGCTCATGTCGCTGATCAGGACGCCTCCCGCCTTGGCATTGCTGGGCGTGCCCGCCGCGGGATTGGCCGTGCTGGTCCAGTAGGCCCAGTCCGCCTGCCCGTAGGTGGCCGTCAAGTCGTAGTTCGGGTCGTCCACCGCCGCCACGGAAGTGATCTGGATCGACGCCGCACCGGCCGGCCCGCCCAGCAGAACGACAACGACGAGTGCGGCGCACAGGATTGCGTTCATGCTTCGCATAGCAAAGCCTCCTTCGTTTCCCACCCACAATGCAGCTGTACACAAAGACCTGGGGCCGACGACTGTTCTCGGCCTTGCTTTTCAGTATACCACGAACCGTGGAATCGGCAAGTGCTTTGCTGGTCGACAGGCAGGCCCGCTGGCAAGCCCATGGGGCCCCTGACGGAGATGCCCATGCCGCGAAACGTGAGACAGCCCGCGGCGACTACTTCCCCGCCTGCATCCACAACTCGTGCAACTTCTTCTGTTGGGGGTTGCTCGACGTCGCGTAGCTTGCCAGCACCCGCTCGAGGCCCTGGGCCAGGCGCGAGGCGGCGTCGAGGTACTGGCGCTCGGAGGCCGCCTGTGCCGGCCCCTTCAGGCGGGCGAGCTTGCCCTCGGCCTGAAGGGTCATCCGCCGGCAATACGAGTTCACCTGTTCCAGCACCAGTCGCGCGTGGGCGGCTTCGTAGGTCCCGCCCAGGTGAGCCTCGTGCAGCAGCGCGAGGAACGACCGCGCCCGCGAGCACAAGGCCCGCAGGGCGTCCAGCCCAGCCGACCCGGGCAGGTCGGCGGCCGTGACCGCCTTGCCGTTGATGAACAGGCGGCACTGTCCGCCAGGGGCGACGGTGGCCGCCACGTGCGCCCACTTGCCCTCGCTCAGCGGCCCGGGGTGCGTCAGGGCTCCGCCCTCCACGATCAGCCGAAGCTGACCGGCCGGGAAGGAGTCGAACGTGTAGCCCGTGGACGTGCCGACGATGCACTTGTCGATGATCCGCCCGCCGCGATCGCCCAGCTTGCCCGGGCGCACCCACGCCTCGAGCGACCCGCCGCGCTGAAGGCCCAGCCGCTCGTCGTGAGGCACCTCCAGGTACCCGCCGGCCAGGCGAAGCGCCTTCGCGCCGCCCTCGTCGATCGACTGCACTTGCTCGACCACCCTGGCATTCAACTTGGCATCCGCGCCCGGGGCGGAGTTGGGCACGAGCTTGTCCTTGGCGTCGCTCATCCGCCACTGGGCGACCAGGCCCGCTGCCGCCGGGGCGGCCGCCCCCGCGTCGCGGGCCAACTCAGCCACCTGCTCCTCGCTCAGCGGACGATCGTACACGCGGGCCAGGCGGATATCGCCCACGAAGCGGCTGCCGCCCTGGCTGTCGGCCCCGATGCGCAGCGAGAGGTTGGTGGCCGCGATTACCTGATGCTCGACTCGGGCCAGCCTCGCAGACTCATCGTTTGGCATGGCCGGCGGCGCGGTGGACGGCTCGAACCGCCCCGCCTGGCCCTGCCCCAGCGTGATGCGGACGATCGACACCGCCGCGAGCTTGTCGTACGGCAGGCGGACCCGCGCGGCGTCGAAGTCCGTCCACGCCTGCCCGTTCACGTCCACGCCCGTCACCGGCCCGCTGCCGTAGGTCGCCAGGTACAGCTTCTTGTCGCCCAGACGGACGGGGAAATGCTGCTCCAGGCGAGTGATCGCCGGCGGCACGTGGGGCACTAGCGTGACGCCCTCGGCCGAGTAGAGATACTCGAACAGCCCGCGGACCATGGCGGCCGGGCCGCCGAAGCTGTCGTAGCACAGGTGGATCGGGTCGCCCTTGAACCACACGTCGCTGCCGCAGCCGGTCATCGGGTTGTCCATGCGGAAGGGGCGGGCGAAGCTCAGCAGGTGCTTCATGGAGGCTGCGGCGTCGGCGTATCGCCCCAGGCGGTAGTAGCCCATGACCATGCGGGCCTCGCAGGTGGACCAGTGCCCGCCGTTGACCCACATGCCGTACTGGAAGATCCCGCCGTTCTCGTACATGTCGTCGTATGAGGGATAGTTCGGCACGATGAACGTGTGCGGGCGGAGCTTCGGGATGGACGCGATCTTGTCGTAGATCCGTTTGGCCTGCGCGTCGTCGACCACGCGCATGCAGACGGCGTCGTGATTGACGGTGGCCTCGAAGTAGCCGTGCCTGGCCGCGCCGTACACGCCGTGGCGCGTGCCGTCGCCGTCGACGTAGCGAACGAGGTAGCCCTCGTCGGTGGTCAGGTAAGCCAGGCCCTTGCGGGCCAGCTCGCGCCACTCGGCGTAGCGGACCGCCTGCTCCGAACGCCCGACCAGCTTCTCCAACTCGATCAGCCGGTCCAGGCCCGCGATGTAGGTGACCGACACGCCGGCCAGCAACGCTTTGTCGTACGTGCCGTCGGGCTTCTTCCAGCCCGCGTAGCTGGGGGCCAGGAGGTTGCCGGCCGGGCCGACCCAGAAGCAGTTGGTCTTGGGATCGCGACGGGTCTGGATGAAGTTGGCGCACCGCTCCAGCAAGGGCAGGTAGCGGTCGATGTCGCCGCGGCTGCGCGTCTCCAGCAGCAGCTCGGCCTGGATGACCAGCCCGGCGGCTGTGAACTCCACGCCGAAGTCGTGCATGGCGACGCGCCCGTCGCCCTGCTTGTGCAGCGCCCCGCCCGGGCTGGCGGCGTCGCAGAGCTGTCCGTCGGGCGGGGTGTACTGCCACCCGCCGAAGGGCGACTTGTAGGGCTTGCCGTCGCCGATGAACTTGAACCACAGCTCGTTGGCGTTGACCAGGAAGCTCAGGAAAGGCTCGCGAAGGATCGGCAGGCTGCAGTAGCTGGGCCCGTAGCTGTTCTGGATCCACCACGCCCCCCACTTGGGCCCCTCGACCAGCCCGTTCCACGACGGGCTGTAGAGCATGGCCATGTTCTGGAACTCCTCGTCCGGTTCGAGCATCCGCCGCGCGATGTCCAGGAGTTGAAGATACTCCGCGTCGCCCTGGCCGCGGAAGAACCGGCCCTCGAACGTCGCAGCCGGGTCGGCCAGCCCAGCCGCCGGCAGCGCCAGCAGAACGATCAAGCAGGCGGCGATCAGTCGCTTCATCGCGGGCATCGTGAGACTCCTTGGTTGGATTTGCCGTCTCAAAGCGCCCACGGCGAGCGCATCGCCCGCGTGAGCATGCGGTCGGCCTGGGCGTCATTGACGAATCGCTCCGCCGCGGGGTCCCAGCGGAGTTTTCGCCCCAGGCGCAGCGCGATGTCCCCAAGGGAGCAGACCGTGCTGGCGCGGTGGGCGATCTCGACGGGGGCGACCGTCTCGCGGCGGCTGCGGACGCAGTCGAGGAAGTCCTCGACGTTCGAGCGGCTGTGGTTGAGGCGCACGTCCGTCGGCTTGAGCGACACGCCCGCCAGCGACGCGGGCTCGCTGGCCAGTCCGTCCTGCACGTGCACCCAGCCCTCGCTGCCAACGAACCGCACGCCCTCGCGCGGATTCTCCACCTTGTCGGCATAGATGATCTTCAGGCCGTTGGCGTAAGTCAGCTCGATGTGGAAGCGGGTGGCGGTGTCGAACAGCCCCTCGCTCGGAAAGGCCCCGTGGCCCTCGATCTCGACGGGCCCGGTCCGCTCGACGTTCATGCCCCAGTGGGCCAGGTCGATGTAATGCACGCCCTGGCCGGCGATCCAGCCGGTGGGGCAATAGTCGCTGATGAAGTACCACCCGAAGCGATACACGCGCGCCCGGCTGTACGGGGCGTATGGGGCCGGGCCGAGCCACATGTCGTAGTCGAAGCCCGGCGGGACGGGTTCGCTTTGGACGACCTTGCCCGCCCAGCTCGCGTCGCACGCCACCTCCACGTGCTGGAGCTTGCCGATGTAGCCGTTGCGGACCAGCTCGCAGCCGAGGCGCACCCGCTCGAACGACCGGCGCTGCGTGCCGTGCTGAAACACCCGCCCGTGGCGCTGCACCGTCTGCACCATCTGCCGCCCCTCGGCCACCATTGCCCCCAGCGGCTTCTCGCCGTAGACGTCCTTGCCGGCCCGCGCCGCGGCGATGCCGATGGGCACGTGCCAGTGGTCGGGCGTGGTGATCTGCACCGCGTCGACGTCGCTACGGGCCAGCAGCTCGCGGAAGTCGTTGTGCGCCTGACAACCCTTGTACGTGCCCGCCCGGGCAGCCGCCGCGTAATGGGCCGACACGTCCGCGACCGCCTTGTCGCGCAGCGCCTTCTGCACGTCGCACACAGCCACCACCTGGCACTCGGGCCTGTGCAGGAAGGCGGGCATGACGCCCGAGCACCGCGAGCCCGTGCCGATCACGCCCAGCGCGATCCGCTCGCTGGGCGCCGCGGCGCCGTCGCGACCCAACGCACGCGACGAAACAACAACCGGCGCGGCGACGACCGCAGCGAAAGAACCGGCCGCGGACCTGAGCAGCCTGCGACGCGAGAGCGATGTGAGCACATTCATGGCCTCTTTCCTTCCCGCCCAGCAGACTCATCCTGACGCAGAGCGTGGGGACTGTCAACTCCTTGGATACTGCCGATGACACGATACCGGGCGCTTGTAGCCTGCCTCCCGGCAGGCAGGCTACGAGCGCCAGTCTCGACGGTGGGGTTCGTCGCCCGCGGCGGGGTGTCCTGCACGGCGCTCATGGAGCCATCGCAGGCGGAGCGGTCAGAAGAATGGGACCCGTCAACTCCTGGGCTTCTCGGGCGTCAGCTTCAACGCCTCTTCCATCTGCTCGACGGAGTCTTCGCGTCCGGTGAGTCGGCCTGGCGTTGATCGGCCGCGAAGCTCGGCCTGGAGCTTGGGCCAGGCAGGAACCTGCCTGCCGAAGGCAGGTGCCTGCGTTACTTGGGCAGGATGGCGTCCAGCAGCTTGTCGGTGGCGGCGAATCGTCGCTCGAAGTCGGCGCAGGTCTTGCCGGCCGACGGGTTCCAGACGCGCTCAGCCATGGCGGGCAGTCGCCCGCGGAGGCTGGGCAGCTCGATTTCCTGGCGTTGCTCCCACGCGCACATCTGGGCGCCGAGGAGCCTCTCGCCGGGCGGGACGACGATGCCCTTGTCGTCCGGCTTGGCGGCGTGGGGCTTGAACTGGTGCACGTCCCATGCGTAGATCTCGCTCGGCGGGCGGACCTTCTTGTTGACAACGTACAGGGGCGTCCACGAGGCGTTGACCACCTGGTAGCCGTCCTGGAGAAGGTGGTCGGGACGGTAGAAGCGGATCTCGTAGGCCATGACGATGATGTCCTTGGGGATCGCGACCTTGCCGCGCCGGCCGAACCCCTCCCACACGATCATCTGCTTGCCCTGCTTCTTGACGATCTCGTTCATGCGGACCAGGAAGTGGCGGTAGAGTTCGTGGGCGTTGGGCAGGCCGAGCTTCGCCTCGGCGGCCTTGAAGTCCGCGTTCTGGTCGGCCAGGGCCAGGTCCGCCTCGTCGCCGCCGATGTGGAAGTAGGGCGTGGAGCGGAAGACCTCGCACATCTCGGCGACGATGGTCTCCACCGCTTTCATCACGTCTTCCCTGGCGAAGTTGATGGAGGCGTGGTGCTCGTAGGGCTTGGTGCCCTTGATCTTGAACAGGTCGCCCATGGCGCGGTTGGCGGCGCCGGAGTGGCCGGGCACCTCGTACTCGGGGATGATGGTCACGCCGCGGGCGTCGGCGAAGGCGACCAGGTCCTTGAGCTGCTCGAGGCTGTACGTCTTGCCCTTGTTCCAGTTCTTCTGGGCCAGTTGAGGATAGGCCCGAACGGGGAACATGAAGCCCTGGTCGTCGGTGAGGTGGAGTTGGAGGTAGCGGATCTTGTAGAGGCGGCAGAGGACGACCATCTGCTTGAGGCTGTCGATGGTGTGGTACTGGCGGGCGACGTCGATCAGCAGCCCGCGGAACGGGGCAGCCGGGCGGTCGGCGATGGTCAGGCGGGGAATGAGGACGCGGTCGCCGTCGCGGCGGATCAGTTGCAGCAGCGTGGCCGTGCCCTCGGCGACGGCCTGGAAGCTCCCGCCGCGGACGATCGCCACCTCGCCGATCTCGAGCTTGTGCTCATCCTTCGCGAGGGCGGAGTCGGTCCGCAACTGGATGTCGCCCGCGCGGGCCGAGTCTTCGGCGCAGGCGAGGGAGGGCCCGGCGACCTGGGCGATCTCGGCGGCCAGCACCTGCGCCAGCGGGGCCAAGTCCTTGTCGGCGGCGACGATGCGGGCAGCCGGGCCGATGGCGAGCGTCCCGTTCCCGGCCTGAACGCTGACGGGCCAGGGGACCAGGTTCAGCGACTCGACGGCCACCGGCTGGGCGTTGCAGGCAAAGGACAGCAGCAGGCAGAGGGCCGACGGCAGGACGAGCGGCGGGCGGGCACGGATCATGGCGTACTCCCAAAAAGCAGGAATGTGCACCACTGTATGGCGGCGATGGACCGGACGCAAGGATCGGGGTGCGAGATCGGGGTGCGAGAGGCACGCAGGAAGAGCCCGCGGACGTGTCCGCCGTGGCGGAAGGCCCGCCCTCAGGGGCAGGTCCTCGGGCGGTAGTCATCAACCATGGCGCCTACGGCAGGAAGGTATTGAGGTCCTCGGCGACGCAGTCGAAGACGCCGCGGCCCCAGCGGCGGCGGAGGCCTTCAAGCTGGGCGGGTGTGCACTCGTCCAGCAGATCGCTGTTGTGGACGAACAACTCCCGCACCAGCGTGACGTCGGCGAAGAACCGGTCGCACAGAATCTGCCAGGTGGCTATGTAGCGGTGGTAAGGATTGTTGACCAGGTAGTAGCTCTTGAGGAAGGCCTCGTCGCCGCCGTCGTCGATGTCGACGTTGGCGAATCGGCGGTCGAAGTCGGCCACGTTCAGGCGCACCAGGACCACCGGGTCGTAGTGCTCGTCGCTGTAGCTGCGGAGGGAGCCGATCTGCTCGAAGCCCAGCAAGCGATAGAACGGGAGATGTCCGGGGCTGACGGCGGCGATGAAGTCGTCGCAGCCGCGGGCCATGGCGTGGGCCAGACTGCATCGCATCAGTTCGGTCATGACGCTGGTGTTGCCGTGGGCGATGGCCCAGTTGGTGCCCTCGCAGACCCGCCGGCCCATCTGGCGGAGGGTCTGGATCTCGGCCATGAAGGCCCGATCGCCGGGCAGGCCCATGTCGAGGCTGTCGAAGACGACGCTGGTAACGCCGACCACGTGCCCGCCGGTCTTGGCGATGACGGTGGCCGTCTCGGGTTGGGCTTCGTAGGGGCGGATCCGCATGCCGAATTCCATGGGCTGAATGATCCCCTGGAAGACAAACATGTCGTGGACCAGGCGGTAGGCGCCGGTGAGGTCATGGTAGTTGGTGGCCCTGCAGATGGCGGCGTTATCGACGTTCCCGAACATGCCGGCCCGCTTGAGCAAGGCCAGGCGCCGGCTTTCACGCTCATCTCGGCGGGTTTTGGCCCCTTTTGCCTCCGTGTTGTCTGCTCCGGCCATCATGTGCTCCTGTTTTCGGTCTAAAGTCGAGCCTCCGTTACCAGCAAGGTAGAATTCGTTTGGTAAGATGGGCAAATTGGGACGGATAAAATGTTGAAGTACAGTCCGGGCGGGGTTGTTCCGATTCCCCGGGAGAGAGGGGAGGGGAGATTCTTCTTGCCGATATACGGCTGTCTTGGGGTATAAGGGGGGACAGTCACCCATGCTGAGACCGCCCCCCGCATCTTCGTTGGTCCATTTTCCCGTCACGGCGGGGACCGCCCTGCTGGCGATCGCGCTGACGGGGGCAATCTGGTTCGGGGTGGACGTGTCCCCCCTGCTCATAACCTCTACCTGGCCCACCGAGCCGTGGCGGGTGCTCGGCGCCACGCTCCTGCACGGCGGGCTGCTGCACCTGGCGTTCAACCTGTACTGGGTGTGGGTGTTCGGCAGCTTCCTGGAGCAGAAGATCGGTTCGCTGAGGCTGGGGCTGATGATGCTGGCGTTCGCGGTCGGGTCGATGTTGGCCGAGACCGCCTTCCTGAGCGGCGGGGTGGGGCTGTCGGGCGTGGTGTACGGGTTGTTCGGCTTCCTGTGGGCCCTGAACCGCCACGACCCGCACCAGTGGTACGCGGTGGACCGCGCGACGGCGCAGCTCTTCGTGGGGTGGTTCTTCCTGTGCATCCTCCTGTCGGCCTCGGACATCCTCCCGGTGGCCAACATCGCCCATGGCGCGGGGGCGGGGCTCGGCGTGCTGCTGGGCCTGGCGTGGCGGGCGCGACGGCGGCTCCGCCTGTTCTGGTCGGCCGCCTTCGGACTCGCCCTCGCCGCCAGCCTGGCCCTGGCCTCGCCGCCCCTGCGTCCGCTGGTGAGTTTCTCGCCCCGCTACGCCGCCGAACTGGCGATCAGGGGCTACAAGGCCTACGAGGCCGGGCGTGAGGACGAGGCCATCCGCCTGCTGCGGCAGGCGGCACGGATCGACCCCAAGTCGGGCGAGTACTGGTCGTCACTGGCGGTAATGGAGGAGGTGGCCGGGCACCTCGACCAGGCCAAACGGGCCCGCCAGGAGCTGACCCGACTGGGCGGCGCGATCTACGTGGACTCGGCCCCGGCGACCCAGCCGGATGACTTCGGAGACGATATCGTCCCATTGGGGCCGGGCCCGCGGACCCAGCCGTCGTCGGGCCCCGCGCCGCGCTCGCAGCCGCAATCGCAGGTCGCACCGCCGTCCGGGCGGGTCGACGGGCGCTGAGCCATCATCCGGACCGCTGAAGCGAGCAGACGTGACGGGCCATCTTCAGGACCTTGCCCAGTTGCTCGGCGACGTGATAGGCGAGCAGACGGTTGAGGGCCAGCGCCTGCGGGGCCGCCAGCGACACCTTCGTCCCGGCCTCGGCCTCCTGGATCGTCCGGAGCGAGGCCAGCGTGTCGGCGTCGACGCGGTATTTCTCCACCTGCGCCCCCTCGCAGTCGCCGCAGAGCAGCCCCCCCTGCCGCGAGGAGAAGTGCAGCTCGTCCGCCCGGTCGATTTGCCGCCCGCACGAGGCGCAGGATCGCATGTCTCCCAGCAGACCCACGCGGCGCAGGAACCGCCACTGGAAGTAGGCCAGCACCGCCGCCACGGGCGCGTCGCTCTGGCCCAGTCTGGCCAGCGTGTTGTGCAGCAGGTCGAAGACCTCCGGGTGCGGATCGCCCAGGGGCAGCATCTCTCCGGCCAGCTCCAGGGCGTACAGGGCGGCGTGCAGGCGGCAAGCTTCCCGGCGCAGCGGCGAATGCACCACCGTCTCGCAGAACTCCATCAGCGTGCCCAGCGCGTCGCCCGCCTCCTTGCCCGTGGAAAAGACCAGTTCGCCCTCGCTGAGCAGGTCGATCGCCCCGCCCGACTTGCTCTTGGGGCGCTTGGTCCCCTTGGCCAGCAGCCTGACCGCACCGTGGCAGCGCGTCAGGAAGAAGACCACCTGCGAGGTCTCGCTGTAGTCGATGGTCCGCAGGCAGATGGCTCGGTCGCTGGCCCGCATCGCGGTGGGTCCTAGGGATGAGGCTCGTCGGCGGGGCGGGGCAGCTTCTTGACGTGCAGACGGGTGATGCGGCGTTCGTCGGCCGCCAGCACCGTGAAGCGCGCCCCGTGGGCTTCAAGCGTCTCGTTGACCGTCGGGATGTAGCCGAGTTCCGAGAAGACCAGCCCGGCCACCGTGTCGTAGTCGCGATCCTCGTCGGGGATCGCCAGGCCCAGGGCGTCGTTGAGGTCGTCAATGTACATCCGCCCGTCGACCTCGGCCTCGTCGCTTCCCAGGCGCTTCATCAGGGCCGGTTCGGGCAGATCGTACTCGTCGCTGATCTCCCCGACGATCTCCTCCAGCAGGTCTTCGATGGTGATCAGGCCGGCCGTCCCGCCGTACTCGTCGAGCACGACGGCGATGTGGACCTTGCGGGCCTTGAACTCCTTGAGCAGGTCGTTGAGCGGCTTGGTCTCGGGCACGAAGAAGGGTTTGCGCATGACCGTCCGCAGCGCGGTGGGGTGTTCCTGGTCGGCGTAGCGGAGCAGGTCCTTGGCGTAGAGGATGCCGATGATGTTGTCGATGTCGCCCTGGTAGACCGGCACGCGGGAGTGCCCGCCCTCGACGATCGCCTCGGCCGCCCGCGCCCAGGCCGTCTCCACCGACAGGGCGAAGATGTCCGTGCGAGGGGTCATGATCTCCCCGGCCTGGGTCTGCCCGAAGTCCATGACCGACTCGATCATCTCGACGGCTTCGGGCTCGACGGCGCCCTCGGCCTGGCCTTCCGTGGCGGCCTGGAGGATCTCCTCGCGGACGCTCTGGCCGTTCTCGTCGCGGTCCTCGCTGGCCCCGGCCAGCCGGCGGACGGGCACGTCCAGGGCCATCATCACCGCAACGACCGGGTAGAGCAGGTAGCGCCAGGCCAGCAGGAGCTTCCAGGTGCGCGCCACGATGCGGTCGCCGCTGTAGTAGGCCCAGGCGTTGGGGATGCCCACGCCGAAGATGGCCACGATGCCCGCCGCGGCCAACGTGCCCACCAGGACCCGCCAGGTCGCGTGGAAGTCGGGAGAGAGCCAGTAGATCATGGCCACGACCAGCACGAGATTGGCGACCGACCGCCCGAAGGACGTCATCAGCCGCAGCGCCGACAATTGGCGGTCCAGCGCCTCGCCCTTGAGCTCGCCCCCGATGGCCTCCTCGATCTGCCCGCGCCGCCAGAAGCGAAGCGAATATCCGGTCAGCGCAAAGAAACCGGATAGCACCGTCGCCCCCAGCACCACCCAGAACAGTGGATTCACGATACCCATCATGCTCCGATCGGTCCTGGACAAGCCCGCCCCGCCTGCGCGGCGGCGCGTTCGCCGGGGGACCGTCCCGGCGCGCGAGTGGACCCATGCGGGCCTCGCACCATCTTATCGATGCGGACGCGGCATACAAGTTGCTTATTGGTTATTGCTCGTCGAGCCACGCCCCACGCGCCCCCCCACGGGCGGATCTGCCGCGTCGCCGCCGCCAAATCTTACGCGGTACAACATGTCCCTCTCTCGCCGGCCGATATTACTACTGTCGCGCCCGACCGTCCCGAGCCGGGACTGGGCGGCACGCGTAACGGATCGAAATGAAGGACACGCGCTCAACGTCGTTCACGGAGGTCGCGCTGGTGGAGGCGGTAGCCCGAATGGCCAGCGTCTACCTCGCTCTGCGCCCCGTGCCGCCCAGCCGGCACCGACGCCTGACCAGCCGTCTGCTCGCCTTCGACGTCTTCGGCGATCTCGTTCTGGCTGTCCCCGCGGCGGGCGAGGAGAAGGTGTTCATCCCGGCGGGGTGGGACGTGGGACTGTTCTTCTCCGTGGGCGAATTCATGCTTCAGGCCCTCACGCAGGTGGCCGGTCACACCTTCTACCGCATCGACCCCAACCGCCGCGTCGACGCCCTGGTCGTTCGCCGCCCCGAGCGCCTGGTGTCGATCAACCAGCGCAGCGAGGTCCGCCAGGAGGTCAGCCAGTACGTGCCCGTGACCTTCTGGCCGACCGAGCCGAGCGGGGCGGAATCGGCCTGCTCCGGCCCGCCCCTCCTGGGTCCGCCCTGCTCGGGCCTGCTGACCAACCGAAGCCACAACGGGCTGGGCGCGCTGCTCCAGAGCGAGCTGCCCTTCCCGCCGGGCACGAACGTGCTGGTCCGCCTGGAAGACCCCGCCGCCGCCACGGCCGAACTCTTTCGCGCCATCCTCAAACACTGCACGCCCCAGATCGGCGGGGGCTATCTCGTGGGCCTGGGCGAACTGGCGGAAGTGGGACCCGGACAAGCATTCGAACTCGTGCGAACCCTGACCGGCGAGACGGACTGACAGGGCCGCCACCCCCGGCCCTCCAACCCCCAGCGCCCGCATGACCCATCCATGGGTCTTGCAGGTTCTGCTGGACTCGCTAGAATCACGCCTGTCGCCCGTCATGACCCTCAGCGTCACCATGAGCGATACGCCGCCGGACATTGTCCGCCAGGAGGCCCTCACCCAAGGAGGCCCGCCAAGTGGATCTTGATGAGTTTCTGCGAGAAGATCACAAGCAGTATCTCCGCCAGGTTCGCATCTTGGTCTGGGTCGTCCTGCTCGTTGGGGCCTTCAGCGGGTTGTTTGTCTCTCGCCACACACTAGCCCTGGATAGCTTGTGGGGAATATGTCGCGCCGTTGGATTCGCCCTGGCCGGCGTGCTGTCCACCGTCCTGATTGCGCACTCTCTGGTTCTGGTCGTATCTGAGTTGGCCGCCTGGTGGACGACCATCGGCTTGATGGGGATCCCTCCGCTGCACCAGTGCCGCCGCAACTGGCGACTGACGACACAATCGCGCGAGTATCCCAGGAGCAAGCGGTGGCTGTATCCGGCGGCATCCGTCTGCTGCGTGGCAGCCGCTATCGCTTTCCACAGTTGGCTCCTCTGGCTGGTTGCCACCGTTGCCCTCTGTTTTCTCTTTCATCTCAATTCCCAACTGGCCAGGCCGCCCTTTGCCCTGGTCCTGGCATCCTCCTCGCGCCAGGCCTTGACTCTGCAGGCCGTCATTCGCCGCTTCGCCATGAACCTCCGCACCGTTTCTCTCCTGGAAATGGAGAACAACTCCGAGCCCTTCGACCAGATGAGGACCTTGGTGCCCTACACCCTGCGAACGCGCAACGATGCTCACTGGCGGGAGCTGGCGCACGGACTCATGCGCTTCGTGCCCGTCATTGTCCTGGACACGCGCGGGGCCTCCCCGCTCGTGATTGAAGAAATCGACTACCTCCTCCACGACGACCTGCTCTACAAGACAGTCTTCGTCGTAGACGACTGCGACGGATCAGCCGGCACTTCGAACAGGCTGGTGGACCAGGCAGGACCCGTCGCAGATCGGTTGAAAGGCGTCCCCCTGGAAATGCTCTGCCTGGAGAAAGCGGGCAACATGCCGACGCTGATCCAGGCGGTAACCGCAGCCAGGGTTTGTATTCCGTCGAGTCAGAAGCCTCTTTCGTGGATTGCCGACTGCGCAAGAAGGATACTCGTTCCGCAGGCCAAGGCAGATGGGGGAGAATCGCGCGACGACCCGCCCGACGATCCGGGGTCAAAGGCCGACGAGGAGACAGGCGCCTCGTAACCCCCCCCTGACAGATCCTCCGCCCGCAAGCGAACTCCCGCCCTCGTTTTGCCGATCTAGGTAGCGGAGGCTCAAGAGCCCGAGATGAACTCCCTTTCGCGAGTCTGGTGGACGGCCAAGGCCGTCGGGTGGGACAATCTGCCTCGCCGCCTGCTTCAGGCCTGGCGCGTGCGCGGGGGCTACCTGCGCCGGCGCCTGAACCCACCCGACTTTTCGGACGAGGCGTTTGCCGCCGCCGGCGGGGCCATCGAGGCGCACCAGGGCCGCCTGTGGGCCCGGCGCGTCGAGCGGTTCCTGCCCAGCCCCTCGCCCACGACGTTGCGGGCGGTCGTCGGCGATGAACCTTGGCTCAATCACGTCGTCCGCGTTGCCCAGACCGCGATGGAAGGCGACTACCCGTACTTCGGGCGCTGGGGCGGGCGCCTGGGCTGGCCCCCGCGGTTCAATCACGATACGGTCGACGGCGCGGACTGGTCCGTGGGCGTGCACTGGCTGGACTCGGCCTTCCCGCCCAACCCCCCGGGCGACATCAAGATGGTCTGGGAACCGTCGCGCCTGAGCCTGGCGTTCGTGCTGGGTCGCGCCTTTGCCCGCGACGGCGACGAGCGGTGGGCCCGGGCGTTCTGGCAACTCTTCGACGCCTGGGTCGAGCAGAACCCGCCCCAGCTCTCGGTCGCCTGGGCCTGCGGACAGGAGGTCGCCTTCCGCCTGATGGCCCTGCTGTTCGGCGCGGCCGCCACTCTGGGCACTCCCTTCGCCACTCCCGCTCGCCTGCGGGCGATGACCCGCCTGGCCTGGCAGAGCGGCAAGCACATCCAGATCAACATCAACCAGGCCCGCATGCAGGGCAACAACCACGCCCTGTCCGAAGCGGCAGGGCTGTGGAGCGTGGCCCTGCTGTTCGACGAGTTGGCCGAGGCCCCCGCCTGGCGCGAGCAGGCCCGCGAGGTGCTCGCGGCGGAGTGTGCCCGCCAGGTCTACGCGGATGGTTCGTACGTCCAGCATAGCCTCAACTACCACCGCGTCATGCTCGACGACCTGTTGTGGGTCGTCCGCCTGGGCGAACTGGCCCACCAGCCGGCGCCGCAACCGGTCATCGACGCCCTCAAGCGATCCGCCCAATGGCTGCTGGAGATGATCGACCCGGTCAGCGGGCGCGTGCCCATCTACGGGGCCAACGACGGCGCCAACGTCCTGCCGCTGGCCTGCTGCGACCACGACGACTTCCGCCCGGTCGCCCAGGCGGCGGGGTACTATCTGCACCGGCGCCGGCCCTTGCCCGGAGGCCCGTGGGACGAGAAGCTCCTGTGGCTGTGGGGCCCCGGCGCCCTGGACACCCCGCCGCAGGGCCGGCAACCCGCCCGCGCTTTCCACGCCCGGGTGGGGGGCTACTTCGTCCTCCGCGGCCAACAGTCGTGGGCCATGACCCGTTGCCACAGCTACCGAGATCGGCCCAGCCAGGCGGACATGCTCCACGTGGACCTGTTCTGGCGCGGGCAGAATGTCCTCCACGACGCGGGCAGCTACCGCTACCGCTGCCGCGAGCCGTGGAACCACTACTTCCAGTCCACCGCCGCCCACAACACCGTCCAACTCGACGGCCAGGACCAGATGGTCAAGGGCCCGCGGTTCCTGTGGTTCGAGTGGACCCGCAGCCGCCTGTTGCAGTTTGCCCTCTCGACGGGGGGACGGTGCGGCTGCTTCGAGGGCGAGCACTACGGTTACCGCCGCCTGGGCGGACGGCTGACCCACCGCCGCCTGCTCTGTCGCATCGACGACGCGTACGTGGTGGTCGATACCATCCTGGGCGAGGACCGGCACGACGTGGCCCTCCGCTGGCACATGTGCGACGCGGCGGACGCGGCGAGCGGCCAAACGCCCGAACGAGCCCCAGCGCCGCCCGACAAGGCGCCGGGGCGAGGCTGGCGCCTGTGCGACGACCTGACGCTATCCCTGATCGCCCCGCCCGGCTTCGCCGTCTCGCTGTCGCGGGGCCAGGAGCCCCCTGCCGTAGAAGGCTGGCAGTCGCGCTTCTACGGCCTGAAGGAACCCTGTCCCGTCCTGTCGGCCCGGGCCCATGCCGACCTGCCCGTCCGCCTGGTGACGCTTGTCGCCCCGACTGACAGCACCCTCGACTTCGATCCCGCGCACATCTTCAACCCCGCCGCCCCGCTCCTGCTGCGAGGCGTCAACGACGCCGCGCTGGCCGACGAAATTGAGCGCACCTGCGGCGGACGATTGCAGGTCAGCCGAGATTGATCCTTCGACCTCATCCGGTCCGTTTCTCTATCGTTCTGGGCAGGCCGATCGTGTACCATACGGCCATGCTCTTTCAGCGGTACGGCACGTTCACGGGCGGGATCGACCTGCCGGATGAGAAACAAGCGACGCTGGACCTGCCGATCGCGCCGATCGCCCGTCCGGAGCGGCTGCGGGTGAGCCTGTCGCCCTGCGGGGGCCAAGCGGGCGAAGTCCTGGTCGAGGCGGGCCAGCGCGTCCAGGCGGGCCAGCGGCTGGCCCGCGCCGCGAGCCCCTCAGGGGTGGACGTCTTCGCGCCCCTGAGCGGGCGGGTGGCTTCAACCGTCACCGTCAAGATCGCCTTCGGCGACGAGTTCGCCGCCGTGCCCGCCGTGGAACTGGACCGGTTGAGCGACCCGCCCAACGTCGAAGTCCTGCCCCGGCAGGAAGGGGACTTCCGCGACTTGTCCAGCCAGGAACTCCGCGAGCGCCTGGCGGAGGGACACCTGGTCATGGGCCGGCGACCGCCCTGCTCCCTGTCGGGGTGGATCGAACGGGCCCGCCGGCACGACTGCCACACGCTCATCGCCAACGTGATGGAGAACCAGCCGATGGTGACCGCCGACCACCGCCTGCTGGTCGAACACGGCGAGGACGTGGTTCGCGGGCTGGCCATCCTGGGACGCGCGGTCGAGGCCCGCGAGCTGGTGCTGGCGGTGGACCAGCGCCGCGTCTCGCAGTACCGTCGGCTCCTGTCGGCCAGCCGGCAGCACGACGTCAGCCGCATCGCCCTCTCGCACAAGTATCCCACCGGCGCCGACGCCATTCTGGTCAAGATCCTCACGCGGCGCGAGACCCCGCCGGGACAGTCCACGCTCGCTGTCCGCGCGGGCGTGGTGGACGCGGCCACCTGTCTGGCCGCCTGCCACTGGGTGCTGGGCGGGCGACGCCAGCTTGGACGGGTGCTTACGCTGTCGGGACCCGGCATCCGCAGACCGGGCAACTACTACGTGCCGTTTGGCGCGCCCTGCTTCGAGCTGGCCGAAGGGTGGACCAAGACCCTCGTGCACGGCGGGCCGATGACCGGTCTGCTCACACCCCAGGAGGCGGTCGTCTCGCCCGCCACCGAGGCCCTGCTGGCCCTGGACACGCCCGTCGGCGCCGTGCCCCGTCCCTGCATCCGATGCGGATGGTGCACCGATCACTGCCCGGCCCGGTTGAACGTGGCCCAGCTCAACGACGAGTACGAACTGAACCTGGTGAACTCGGCCCGCAAGGCGGGCGTGATGGCCTGCGTGGAATGCGGAATCTGCTCCTACGTCTGCCCGGCGGGCCTGCCCCTGACCAGCCGGGTCAAGCAACTCAAGCGGACGATCCGCCTGATCCGCTCGCGTCTTCCCCTGCTGGCGGGCATGGTGAGTTGAACGTGAGCCAATCGCGCGCGACACCTGCAACGACCCCCGCCCCGCCGGCCTGGCCGAGCGACGCCCTCACGCACGGCAACGCTCCCTTCCTTCGCGCCCCCGAGGGCGTCAACACGGTCTTCCTGGTCACGCTGTTCGCCGCCTGCGGACCGCTGGCCGCCGGTGTGGCCTTCTTCGGCTGGCGGGCCCTCGCCGTGGCCGGCCTGTGCGTGACCACCTGCGGGATCGCCGAGTCGCTGGTCTATTCCTTCACCCGCGTGCCCGCCCTGCTGGGGCGCTCGCACGCGTTCCTGACCGGATTGCTGCTGGCCCTGACCCTGCCGCCCTTCACGCCCTGGTACGTCGCCGTCACCGCCTCGGTGTTCGCCATCATCGTGGGCAAGGCGGTCTTCGGCGGGGTGGGGCACTTTCTTTGGCAGCCCGCCCTGGTCGGACGCCTGGCGGTGGCCGTCCTCTTCCCGGTGGTCCTGAACCCGCCCGCCTGGCCACTCCTGGCTCAGAGCCAGCTCGTCGTCGGCGACATCGCCGAAGCCCGGCGCGTGGACGACTACAGCGCCTGGCGCCATACCCCCCCGCCCC
>JAKJER010000033.1 GCA_022705325.1 Planctomycetota bacterium
TGAAGAAGCAGTACGTACCCAACTTTTTGCGCCGTGTCACGCGTCTTCGCTTCGGCTCGCTGCGCTCGCCTCCGCTCCGCCGCGTGACACGATCATCAAAACTTACACACAACTAGTTACACTACTACGCACAACAAACAACCAGTCACTCCCCGCACGTCACCCGCACGCGATACTCGGAGATGGTCTGGCCCTTGCGCCAGCTTCGCGGGCCGTCCAGCCAGTTCAGGCTCAGCACGTCGCTGGCCCGCGACCGCTCCGTCCTGCTTGCGCCGACGTACCGCGCGTGCAGGGGGCGCTCGGCGCGGATGTCGATGGCCGAGTCGATCACGATTCGCCGCGCGCCGTCCGCCTCCACCACCTTCCCGCTGAGGGCCTCCACCGTTGTCGTTCGAGCGTCCACGGCGACCTCGCGCCGGCCTTTCTCGTATACCCACGCAGGATTGTTGAGGACGGCGATCTGTCCGGTCGCGATCCGGGCGGTCGTCACCGCCTCCAGCGCGGTCAGGCGCTCGCTCATCGTCCACGAGCCGTCGCTCTCGGAGGCGAAACGCAGCTCGGCCCGCACCGCCCGCCCATGATCCACCGTCAGCGCCGCCTCGAAGCCGTCGGCGCGGTCGCTCACCTTGGCCTCCACCAACGTCACCTTCAGGGGCCCCGAGGGCTTCCCGTCGGCCAGCCGGATCCGCCCCAGGCCGTTGGCCATGTCGGGCGAGACGATCCGGTCCAGCCGGTTGGGCACGCACTGGGCCATCACCACCGGACCCCAGCTCACCGTATGCACAGCCCGCGGCGTGCGGCGCAGGATGATCTTGCCCGCATCCAGCCGCCTCACGCCCAGCCGGGGCGTGAACGAGCGCCGAATCTGTTCCGCCGATCGCAGCGCCAGCCACACCACGGACAACTGCACCATCCGGTCGCTCTGGCTGGAGGCGAAGAACGTCTCGCCCGGGGCGTAGATCGCCCCGCCGTTGGGCCTGCGCTGCATCGCCTCCATCGTCTTCAGGCAGCGTCCGGCCAGCTCCCACGCGTCGCCGTCGTGCCCGTAGACGGCCATCAGCACGTGCACGCCGAGCCAGTCGGCGTTGCGGAAGAGCTGCCAGTCCTGCCCGTTGGGGTACACGTACCCCCCGTCCGGCAGGACCATCCACTTGAGATTCTCGTAGATGCCCGCGGCGTTGAACGCCAGCGCCTCCGGCGGGCGACGCCCGCTCAGCACGTACTCCTGTGCCTGGGCCATCGTCAGGCCGAACGTCCCCATGTAGTCCGGGTGGACGATGCGGTGATTCTCCAGCGTGAAGTCGTCGTGGATGTTCGCCCCCTCGAAGACCTCGCACACCTTCCGCCCGTCCACCAGGGCCTGGTTCTTCGCGTCGGCCGGGCGGAGGAACGACGAGATCACCCACCGCCAATGGGCCTTCTCCCAGACCGCCCGGCGGGCGTCCGCCGGCATCAGCAGCACGGCCACCATGAGGACCTGGCTGTTCCAGGCGTTCTCCTCGGCCTTGGTGTCCAGGCGGATCTGGTAGGGCGGATTGGCCTTGGCGATGCGGTCGGCCTCGTGGGCGACCACGCGCCGCACGCCGGCCCGCACGTCGGCCGGCAGGTCCGCCCAGGCCCACCAGGCCCCGCGACCCAGGA
The DNA here is from genome assembly GCA_022705325.1 of Planctomycetota bacterium. GTDB lineage: Bacteria > Planctomycetota > Phycisphaerae > SM23-33 > SM23-33 > MWDR01. The sequence continues at coordinate 1,642 of JAKJER010000033.1, forward strand.
TCGCCGTCCACAGCGCCGACTGCCAGTGGTCGCCCCACTTCTTGCCGTCGCCCGTCGGTCGATCGCCCGTCACGTGCGTCGCCAGGAGGTACCGCATCATGGGCAGGATCGCGCCGGCCAGCAGTTCGTCGCGCGACAGCCCGACGGCCTTGGGATCGTACGGCCCGAACCGCCGCAGGAAGCACAGCCCCGCGACCGTGCCCGCGTTGGGACGGATCCAGTGCTCGGTGGACTTGCTCTCGGTGAGCAGCTTCATCGAGGCGTCGCCCTTCCAGGGTTTGACCTGGCCCAGCAGGAACTTCGCCTGCTTCTGGAGGGCGTCGTACACGCGCTGGTCCGTTCCCTGGAGGTCCACCTGGCCCTGGGGCAGCACCAGGGGCATGACGGCCTGGCCGTCCGGCCCGGCGGCCGGGCAGAGCACCGCCCAGAAGAGAACCACAAGGCTCGCACCGGCCCGCTGAGAAAGGTTCATCGGGTCTCCTTCGTCTTCGGGGTCTCTTTCAGGTACGCGTGCGGCGGGCCTGGATTGCCAGATTCGCGATTCTGGTGCGTTAGGCCAGTCGAACCGCTCCTTGTCTGACTGGAGAACAGGACCGCCATGACAAACCGCACACTCTCCGTGATCGTTTCCGCCCTGGCCCTGGCATCGCTGGCCGGCGCCGCGGACAAGCCTGCCACGGCAGGCAGGCCCAACATCGTCTTCATTCTGGCCGACGACATCGGCTACGGCGACCTGGGCTGCTACGGGGCGACCAAGATCCAGACGCCCCGCTGCGACAAGCTGGCCAAGGAGGGGCTGCGGTTCACCGATGCGCACTCCCCCGCCGCCGTCTGCACGCCCACCCGCTATGCGTTCATGACCGGCCAGTACGCCTGGCGAAAGAAGGGCACGGGCATCCTGCCCGGCATCGCGGGGCTGATCGTGGACCCCAGCCGGACGACCGTGCCGTCGATGCTCAAGCGGGCCGGCTACGCCACGGGCGTGGTGGGCAAGTGGCACCTGGGGCTGGGCACGACACCCACCGACTACAACATCGAGATCAAGCCCGGGCCCCTGGAGGTCGGCTTCGACTACGCGTGGCTCCTGCCGGCCACCGGAGACCGCGTGCCCTGCGTCTGGGTGGAGGACCGGCGCGTGGTGAACCTGGACCCAGCCGACCCGATCAAGCTGGACTACTCCGTCAAGCGGGGCGAGCCGCGCTCGTTCGTCAACGGCATCCCGCGGATCGGGGGTCAGACCGGGGGCAAGGCCGCCCTGTGGAAGGACGACGAGATCGCCGACGTCATCACCGCCAAGGCCATCGCCTTCATCGAGAAGAACAAGGACAAGCCGTTCTTCCTGTACCTGCCCACGCACGACATCCACGTGCCCCGCGTACCGAACGCGCGCTTCCGCGGCACGAGCCAGGCGGGCGTCCGCGGCGACACGGTCCACTCCTTCGACTGGACGGTCGGGCAGGTCGTCGACGCCCTGGACCGCCTCAAGCTGACCGAGCGGACGCTGCTGATCGTGACCAGCGACAACGGCGGGGTGCTGGACACCAACGGCCCGGACTCCAAAAACTCCGGCACGGTCGAGACCAACAACGGCCACGCGCACAACGGCCCGCTGCGGGGCAACAAGGGCAGCGCGTACGAGGGCGGCACGCGCGTGCCGTTCATCGTCAGTTGGCCCGGGCGGGTCAAGCCGGGCGCCTGCGACGCTCTGATCTGTCACGTCGACATGCTCGCCTCGCTGGCCGCCCTGACCGGGCAGACGCTGGACGCCGACGCCGGCCCCGACAGCTTCGACGTCCTGCCCGCCCTGCTGGAGGGCAAGGCCGGGCGCGACCACCTGGTCGAACAGGGCAACGTGCTGGCCCTGCGCCAGGGGCCGTGGAAGCTCATCCCCGCCCCGCCCGCGGGCAAGAAGAGACCCGCCCGCAGCGGCAGCGGCACGCAACTCTACAACCTGGGCGACGACATCGGCGAGACCCGCAACCTGGCCGACCAGAACGAGCAGCGTGTCAAGGAGATGACCGCCCTCCTCCAACGCATTCAGCAACAGGGAAAGAGCCGCCCCTGAACGCCCGCAATGCGCCCGCGAAGGTATGTTCGTCGTGCGCCCGTGAGGGCGTAGGGCTGCGTCTGGAACGAGATCACTGACCGACCGTCTCACGGGGGCACTGCAAACGGCGCGCGGTTGTTCGTGGAGCGCCCGTCAGGGCGTGATGACGGAAAGACCCCCCGCTTAGCGCGGCTTGGCGAAGTCCACCACCCAGTACGCCCCCGACTTGCCCACGCCGATCTCCTTGTAGTTCTTGCCCAGGATGATCGCGCGGTGCCCGGAGGAATTCATCCAGCCTTTGACCACGGAGGCGGCGTTGGGAAAGCCCTTGGCGATGATCTCGCCGCAGGCGGACCACTTGTACTTCTTGGCGCTCATCCGCTGACCGGGGGAGCGCCCGTCGGCGTTGTGGGAGAACTTCTTGTGCTTGGCCATGTACAGGGCGTAATCCTGGGCGGCCCCGGTGAGTTTGGAGTCGAGCGTCACGGGCTTGAGCTTGTGCTTGGCCCGTTCCTTGTTGATCAGATCGCGGACCTCGTCGCGGACGTCCGCGGAAAAGGCGGACGAGGCCGGAAACAACACCAGCAGACAAGCCAGCAGGCAGCGGCGCCGCGTGAGAGGCATGGGGTCGTCCTTTCCTGTTGAACAACCGAAAGGAGTGTACCACCCCTCCGGCCGGTCGTAGAATAACAAAATAGCGATTTTCGGGAGCCTTCCATGACCATGAGCGACATCGCGGAGACGCCCCAGATCCTCGAGCCCGCGCCGGGCCTGTTCGTCCGCCAGGCGGTGGACAACATCACCTGGGCCGACATGGGCGACTACATCCTTGTCGTCGACGCCCTGGAGCAGGCGGACCTGGAGGACGAGGTCGTGGGCGTCATCGAGCGGACGGTCGGCGACGATCCGGTCCGTTGCCTGATCAACACGCACACGCACTATGACCACGTAGCCCTCAACGAGGCGTTCCGCCGGCGCTATGACACCGAGATCATCAACAAGGCCACCAGCGAGATCCCCGACGAGGGGCGGTGGTTCACCGGCCCGCGCCGCCGCGCGGTCATGACCCCCATGGTCGGCTGCCACACCGACGAGGACTGCGTGGTCTGGTTCCCCGAGGACCGCGTCCTGCTGGTGGGCGATATCTTCGGCTGGGGGATCATCCCCCTGGTCGGGCGGCTGAACCGCGACTCGCTTCGCCTTCTGGAGGACACCTACGCCCGCCTGATCGAACTCGACGCCCGGACGGTCGTGCCCGGGCACGGGCCGCTGTGCACCACGCTGGAGCTGCGCCGCTGGGTGGATTATCTCCACGGCCTGATCGGCACGATCCAGGCCGCCTGCCGGGCCGGGCAGAGCGACGAGCGGATCCTGGCCGAAACCGCGCCGCCCGACGACATGCATCACTGGTGGCGATTCCTGAAGTGGAAACACGCCGACACCGTGCAGAAGGTGTTGCGCTCGGTGAGACGGGGCGTGCTGTGATCGTCGATTGCCGGTTTTCGATCTGCGACGGAGGCCGAGCGTCAATCGACAATCATTTCATCGGGTGCTTCTTGAAGAACTCCCAGATGATGTCGTTGGCGGAGATGTCCCTGGTGGACTTGCCCAGGCGGGCCGCTCCGAGGGCCCGTCCGGGCCAGGTGTGCCCGCCGTTCTGAACGGTGTAGAGGATCACCTCCGCCCCGCTCGGTCCGGCCGGCCAGACCTTTCGCGTCACGGTCGTGCCGTCGTCGGCGGCGGTGTCGGGGAGCTTCTCGGCGGCGCCGGGCTTGCCGCAGCCGTTCAGGCGGGCCCAGGCGCTCAGCGTGTCTTCGACCGATTTGACGCGGATGAACGTCTGGCGGGCGTCCTTGAACCCCTCGTACGGCACGAACGTGTCGGCCGTCCCGTGGAAGTGGAGCACCGGCACGGACCGGGCGGGTTTGGGCTCGGCGTCGCCCATGGTCCCGCCGACGGCCGCGATGGCGGCGATCCGCCCGGACAGCTCCGCCGCCAGGCGGTAGACCATCATCCCGCCGTTGGACATGCCCGTGGCGTAGACGCGCTTGGGGTCCACGTTGACGACGCCGGCCAGGTCGTCCAGCACGGCGGCCGAATAGGCGACGTCGTCGGCCCGCTTCTCTCCCGCTCGCGGCGGGGCCAGCCCGGCGTTCCAGAAGAGCACCGCCTTGCCCAGCCCCGTCCCGTTGGGGTAGACGGCGATGAAGCCTTCCTTGTCGGCCTTGTCGTTGAGCCCGCAGAAAGCGGCCATGATGACCGCGTTGGTGAACCCGCCGTGATAGGCGAGCACGACCGGCGTGGGCCGGGCGGGGTCGTACGTCTTGGGGACATGCACGCGGTAGGTCCGCGCGGCGCCGCCCGACTGGATCGTCCGTTCGTAGTCGCCCGCGGTCAAGGCCTTGGCGGGCGCGGAGGCGGCCTGCGTGGCGGGCCCGGCCGACGGGACGATCAACGTAATCAACAGAGCGCTCAGATAGTGGATCATGGTCTTAAGGATACGCCCGCCGGGCGGCAAAGGTTACACTCAGTCGGCGCGGTTCCCGGCGGTACATGCCTCTGAATGTCTGGCCGCGGGGCGCCCGTCGGGGATACAATAGCCCCACCAAGAGGGTCCTGTCATGAAGCGAGCCGTTCTTGCGTGTTGCGTGTTGGCCGCCGCCCTGGGCGGGTGCGAGTCCCAGTCGCCTCCGCCGCCGGGCCGGGCCGCCAGCAGGCCCGCCAAGGTCCGCCCCGCCTCAGTGGCCGGCCTGTTCTACCCCAGCCGACGCGAGGACCTCCAGGCCGAGATCGACAAGCACCTGGCCAAGGCCCCCGACAGCGAGTTGGCCGGCCTGCGGGCCCTGGTCTGCCCTCATGCGGGTTACGAGTTCTCCGGACCGGTCGCCGCCTATGCCTACCGTCAGCTCCGCGGGCGAGACGTCAAGACCGTCGTCGTGCTGGGTTGCAGCCATTACGCCATGTTCTCCGGCGGCTGCATGGGCGACCACACCGCCTGGGCCACCCCGTTGGGCGAGGTCCCCCTCTCGCCCCTGGTGGACGAACTTGACGGGCGCGAGCCCTTCGCCCGCGTGCTGTCGGCCCGCGTTCAGCGACCCGACTGGTGGCGGCAATCGCCGGCGGAGCTGCCCCCCTTCGGGCAGGACACCCCCATCACCTGGGAGCACTCGCTGGAGGTCCAGGTGCCGTTTCTTCAGCGAGTGCTGGGGACGTTCGAGCTGGCGCCCGTGGTCTTCGGCGAGGTCGATACCGCCCGGGCCGCCGACGTGCTCGACAAGTGCCTGGACGCCCGCACGCTCGTGGTGGCCAGCACCGACCTGAGCCATTTCCTCCCACAGGAGACCGCCCGCAAACGCGACACCGCAACCGTCAAGACGATCTGCGATCTGGAGGGCGACGCCGTCGGCGGCCACGACGCCTGCGGGCACACAGCCGTCAAGGTCCTGCTCGAACTGGCCCGGCGCAACAAGTGGCAGGCCCACTACCTGGACTACCGCAACAGCGGCGACACGGCGGGCAATCCGTCGCGGGTGGTCGGCTACGCGGCGATCGCGTTCACGGGCCCGCCTGGCACGCGCAAGCCCCTGCCGCCCAAGCCGAACCGCCCGGCGGCTGCCCCTCGGACGCCCCCCGCGGCCCCAGGCGAGACGGCCGCGCCGGCCTCCCAGCCGGCCCACTATTCCCCCGCGGATCGCAAGGCCCTGCTGGCCCTGGCCCGGCGCTCCGTTCTGGCCGCCGCCAGGGGCGAGCCGCTGCCCGACCCGTCCGCCGCCGGCCTGAGCGAACTGTGCGCCCAGCCCAAGGGTTGCTTCGTGACCCTCAACCGCGACGGGCGCCTCCGCGGATGTATCGGCAACATCCTGCCCCACAAGCCCCTGGCCCAGGCCGTCGTTGACAACGCCGTCAGCGCGGCCCTCCGGGACCACCGCTTTCGCCCGGTCACCACCGACGAGGTCGATAAGCTCCACATCGAGATCAGCGTGCTGACCGCCCCCCAGCCGCTGGACTTCTCCTCGCCCCAGGACCTGCTGGCCAGGCTCCGTCCCCACATCGACGGCGTGATCCTCCAGGTCGGCAAGTTCAACGCCACATTCCTGCCCCAGGTCTGGCAGCAGATCGGCGACAAGGAAGAATTCCTCAACCAACTCGCCTACAAGGCCGGCCTCCAGCCCAGCGCCTGGCAGATGGACAACGCGAAGGTGCTGACCTACCAGGCGGAAGCGTTCGAGGAATGAACACAGAGAACGTCCAACAGTGAAATGGTCACTCTTCAATGATCAAGGAAGAAACGCCGCAGCATGTCTTGACTTGGACATTGGATCTTGAACGTTCATCTGTTCAGCCCTCTTCATTCACGGCTTCCGGCGTCCCGCTATGACTGACAATCGTGCATGCCCCCGTCCGCTTCCGCTGGGCGTCAGCGTCGCCGCCCTGGGCGTGTCGGCCGTCCTGACCCAGCTCGTGATGATGCGCGAGTTGCTGGGGGCATTCGAGGGCAACGAGCTGGTGCTCGGGGCGATCCTGGGCAACTGGCTGCTGCTGATGGGTGCGGGCGCGTGGCTGGGTCGCTGGAGCGATCGCCTGCGGCAACCGGCCGGCGTGCTGGCGGTCTTGCAGGCCGTGCTGGCGATCCTGCCGGTGGCCATGCTGCTGGCCCTCCGCGGCCTGCGACACGTGCTGTTCCTCCGCGGGTCAGCCGCGGGACTGTCGGAGATCACCGTCTTCGCTTTCGCCCTGCTACTGCCCTACTGCCTGACGGCGGGCTTCCTGCTGGCCCTGGCCTGTGGGCTGCTGGGGCGCTCGGCCGGCTCGACCGGACCTGCGCGCGCCTACACCCTCGACAGTCTCGGCGCCCTGGTCGGCGGGGCCCTGTTCAGCTTCGTCCTCGTCCGCCACGTCGATCACCTCTGGGCCCTCTATCTGGGCGCCGCCCTGAACCTGGCGGCCGCAGCCACGTCAGCCTGGTCCGCCCGACGCGTCGCCCTGGCCGCTACGATCGCGCTGGCGACGGCAGCGCTGGCCACCGGGGCTGTCCTGCTGGATCTCGACGCCTGGTCCATCCGGCTGGAGCATCCCCGGCAGCAGGTGCTGCTGAGCCGGCAATCGCCGTTCGGGCGCGTCACCGTGACGACATGCGGCGGGCAGATCGACTTCTTCGACGCCGCCCGCCCGCTGTTCTCGCTGGGCGAGCGGGCGCGGGCGGAGGAACTGGTGCACCCGGCGATGGCCCAACGCCCGGACGGTCGGCGCGTGCTGGTGATCGGCGGCGGGGCGGCGGGGCTGCTGGACGAACTGGTCAAGTGGCCGGTCGCGGGGATCGACTACGTCGAGATCGACGCCGCCCTGGTCCAGGCGGCCTGGCAGTTCGGCGTGGCCGCCCTGGAAGACCCGCGCGTCCGCCTCATCTTCGACGACGCCCGCCGCTACCTCCAGGAATCGCCCGCCCGCTACGACGTCATCCTCCTGGACGTGGGCGAGCCGAGCACCTTCCAGGCCAACCGCTTCTACACCCGCGAGTTCTTCGCGCTGGCCCGCCGGGCCCTGAGCGAGCAAGGCGTGCTCGCCTTCCGCCTGGGCGACTACGCCAACCATGTCTCGCCGGAGTTGGCGGACATGCTGGCCGCCGCGCACCGCACGCTGGGCGAGGCCTTCGCCCACGTCCGCATGCTGGCGTTCTCCAGCGTGGTGTTCCTGGCCGGCGACAGGCCGCTCGCGACGGACCTGGCGGAGCGAATCCGCCAGGCGGGCGTCCGCACCCGGCACCTCGAGCCGGGCATCCTGGCTGACGCAGCGGCCCCGCTGCGCCAGGCCGATCTCCGCCGGGCCGTCGACCGCCCCGCCCAGATCAACCGCGACTTCAACCCCGTCCTCTACCGCCACCAGATGCGGTTCTGGATCAGCGAGTTCCCCTTGAGTTTCGGCCTGCTCGAAGGGGTCCTGCTGGTCGTGCTGGCGGCGTACCTGGTTCGCCTGCGTCCGGTGGGTCTGGCGGTCTTCACCACGGGCCTGGCCTCCAGCAGCCTGCAGATCGTCCTGCTGATCGGCTTCCAGATCGTCCACGGTTACGTGTACGAGGGCCTGGGCGCCATGATCACGCTGTTCATGGCGGGCCTGGTGGCCGGGAGCTGGTTCGGCGCCCGTGGTGTGCCCGCAACTCGTAGTGTGCCCGTAAGGGCATCGCAAAGGGATGAGCAGCAGGACAGGGAAACGCCTGCCCAAACAGAACGCCTTACGGCGTCACTACAAGCGCCGCGTTCGCGCCGCACGTTGATCGTTCTGACGCTACTGCTGGCGGCCCTGGCCGGGGCCCTGCCGTGGCTGCTTGGGGCGATGGCGAGGCCGGTTCACGTCGGCGCCTTCTCAGGCGACCTGGCCCGTCCGGCGTTCCTGGCCCTGTCGCTGGCGACGGGCCTGCTGACCGGCTGGGTCTTTCCGGCGGCCGTCCGGGCGCAGTACGAGTCGCCCGCGCGGACCGGTTCGAAGGTCTACACCGCCGACTTCGTCGGCTCGTGCCTGGGCAGCCTGTTGACGGCCACGCTGCTGATCCCGCTGCTGGGGGTCTTCGCGGCCTGCTGGATCACGGCCGGCTTCTGCGGCGCCGCGGCGGCGCTGTTGGCCTGGCGGCGGGTGGGATAGGGCCGCGCCATTGCTTCGCCCGGCGGCTTTGCCCGATAATAGCGTCATGAACGTCGGCTACTATGCCATCAAGCTGCTCCGTCTGAGCGGCTGGCTGCTCCTGCCGGTCATGGTGCTGTACGTGCTGACCGGCTTCGCGCTGTGCGGCAAGCTGGGGTTCGAGAAGCTCATGGACGTCCAGACCGCCCTGGCCATCCACCAGGTGTTCGACTGGCCGCTGGTGGGCCTGTTCGTGCTGCACGCCGCGGCGGGGGTGTACCTGTCGTTCCGGAGGTGGGGATGGATCCGTCGCCGCAAAACCTGAATCCGCCGTCGCCCCGGCCCGTTCGCCGGCGCCGCGTGCTAAAGGCGGCCCTGGCGGGCGTGGGCGGGGCGTGCCTGGCCGGCGGGGCGGGCGTGTACTTCACGCGGCGCCTCCGCCACAGCGCCGCCGACGTCTGCGAGGTGTTCAAGAACGACGCCCCCACCGGCGAACTCTGGCGGCTGTGGCAGGCGCGCGGCTGGGCCCGCGAGGCCAAGCACTACCTCCGCCTGGGGCGGAACGTCCAGTGCAAGCTCTGCCCCAACGATTGCCTGCTCGAACCGGGCGACCGCGGACGCTGCCGCAACCGCGTCAACGTCGACTCGACGCTGTACACCCTCGGCTTTGCCGATCCCTGCTCGCTCCAGATCGACCCGATCGAGAAGAAGCCCCTCTACCACTTTCTGCCCGCCAGCAGGACGTTCTCGATGGCCGTCTCGGGGTGCGGATTCCGCTGCCTGAACTGCCAGAACTGGTCCATCTCGCAGCGCAAGCCCGAGGAGATGAAGGACCCGCGGGGCCGGGCCTTCCCGATCCGCCGCGACAGCATCGAGACGATGACGCAGGATGATCTCGACCGCGGCACGCTCCTGCCGGGCGACGCCGTCGGGCTGGCCCGCGAGGCCCGCTGCCGCTCGATCGCCTACACCTATACCGAGCCGACGAGCTGGTTCGAGTACATGACCGCGACGGCCGCCGCCGCCCGCAAGCAGTCCCTGGCCAACGTCTGGGTGACCTGCGGGTACATCTCTACGGCCGCCCTGGACGAACTGTGCGACAATCTCGACGCGGCGAACGTGGACCTCAAGAGCTTCAGCGACGAGATCTACGGGCGGCTGAACAGCGGCAAGCTCCAGCCGATCCTGGACTGCCTGGTCCAGCTCAAGCGGCGCGGCGTGTGGACGGAGGTGACCAATCTCGTCGTGCCCACCTACAGCGACGACCTGGAGATGATCCGCCGCATGTGCGGCTGGCTGGTGGAGAATCTCGGCCCCGACTGCCCGCTGCACTTTTCGCGGTTCCATCCCGCCCACCGGCTCAAGCACCTGCCGCAGACGCCGGCCGACACGCTGGTCCGCGCCCGCCAGATCGCCCTGGCCGCCGGCCTGCACTACGTGTACGTGGGCAATCTCCGCGAGATCGACGACAGCCATACCACCTTCTGCCCCTCCTGCAAGAAGCCCGTCGTCCGCCGCGAGGGCTACACGATCCTGTCCAACGACGTCGAGGGCGGCAAGTGCAAGCACTGCAAGACGCCCATCGCGGGGCGGTGGACGTGAGCGCGGCGGTTCGTGGCGGCTAGCTGCCTGCTCGCACGCTCTCGTATTGCTTCTTGCCGGCTGTGTCGTAGAACTCCATCGCCAGTTTCCCGCCGGCCTGGATGGTCATCATCAGGAACCCGCCCTGGGCCTGGCGGGGATGGTACAGGTGACGGATCGTGCCCTCGGGGTCGCTGCTCTTGGGCTGGCCGGGGAAGCTGCCGGTCACGGCGTTCTCGTCGACCAGGGCCCCGCACGAGAACTCTTCCATGCCCGACGGATCGACCGCGTGGTACTGCCAGTGGCGGTCGCCGCAGACCAGCAGCACCTGCGGGCGGCCGGGCTGGGGCTTGGACGTCAGGCCTTTGTCCTTGAGCCAGGCGAAGAACGCGTCGCGCTCGTGTCGGAAGCCGCGGGGGTTGACGTGGTTGTCCCGCTTGCTCACGGTGTCCGGGCCGATCAGCGGCGTGGGCGAGACGACAACGCGGTAGGCTGCGTCGCTCTCGGCGAGCGTCCGCTGGAGCCACTGTTGCTGCTGCTTGCCCCAGATGGTCTTGTCGGGTCCGTCGGGCATGGCGTTGGGGCTGCGAAAGTCGCGCCCCTCCAGCAGCCAGATCTGGAGATGCTTATTGACGCGGAGCGTGCGGTACGGCGTCTTGGGCAGAACGAGCTGTTCGCTGAAGATCCGCAGGCCCAGCTCGACCGACGGCGGCTTGTCGCCCGTCAGGTCGGAGTCGTTGTAGCGGAAATCGTGGTCGTCCTTTTCCCAGTAGGTCGCCGTGCGGGCAAAGAGGTCGATATACCGCCGCTGGCTGAACTGCTCGTGCCACTTGCGGCGCATCTGGACCTCTTCGACGGCGGACTTGGGACCACCGGGATGGTCGTAGTAGACGTTGTCGCCCGTGCCGATGAAGTAGTCCGGCTTCAGGTTGGCCATCGCCGCCAGGCCCGGATAGCCGATCCGCCGCTGCTCCTTGGGCACGTTCGAGTCGCGCCCGCCCTTGTGGCCGTCGTGGAAGAACGCGTAGTTCATCCCCGTCACCACGGCCAGGCGGTACTCACCCTCGCCCGCCGCCCCGCCCAACGAGCGGAAGGTGCAGACGGGCGAGGTCTTCTGCGGCGTCTCGCCGGCCGGGCCGTACACCAGACGATAGTAGTACCGCGTGCCGGGCTTCAAGCCGTCGAACGAGCAGCGGAGGATGAAGTCGCTCTCCGCCCGCGCGGTCAGCAGGTCGCCCGTCCTGGCCTGGGCGAAGTCCTCGGCCGCCGCCAGCTCGAACCGCCCCTGCCCCTGGGCCCCCGGCAAGTCGCCGCCTGCCAGGTCCTGGCCCCGCGTCAGGCGAGCCTGAAGGACAACGGAGTTCTCAGTCGCCTCCGCCGCCATCAGGCCCTGCCCAAGGGTGATCGGCTCGGCCGCTCGCGCCGACGCCGGCCAAACGGCCAGCACCAGCAGCGCTTCGCACGCCAACACACCGAGACTCGTTGTCCTCTTCACCTTGTTTCCTTTCTACTTGGGCTCCAGGAACAAGGCGACTTCCGAGATCGCCGGGCAGGCCGACGCCTTGGTGATCCGCAGGCGGACCTTCGAGGCTGTCACCGGCGCCAGTCGCAACAGACGCTGGTTGCCGATGCTGGTGGCGGCGGCGATCTCCTTCCACTGCCCGCTCACCCAGGCGTCGACGGCGAAGGCGTCCACCCGCTGGCCCAGGGGCAGGTACTCGCGGACGCGGACCACGCTGAACGTCACGTCCTTGCCCAGGTCGAGCGTCAGATCGGCCTGCTTGACGTCGTCGTCGGTGGCCCAGTAGGTGTCGCGCTTGGCGTCGACCACGTTGGCGGGCCCGAAGGTCGCGTCGCCGCCGCGGGTGTGGCTGGCGGAGGCCTTGGTCCCGGCGGCCAGGTCCTTGGCGAAGGTCTTGTCCAGGACCTGGCGCCACTGCTTGAGGACGGCGGCGTCCTTCTCGTGGACTCGCCCGCGTCGGTCAGGCGGGACGTTCAGGATCAGGTTGGCGCCGCGCCCCACCGACTCGTAGTAGATCTTCAGCAGGTGGTCGAGGCTCTTGACCTTGTCGTCCTGGCTGGCGTGGTAGAACCAGCCCGGGCGGATGGACACGTCCACCTCGGCCGGCAGCCAGTGCGTGCCGTTGCGCTCGCCCACGTTGAGGAGCTTGGCGTCGGCGACGCCGGGCAGGAGCTTGTCGCGGTTCATGGTGGCCCAGCAGGTGGCGCCGGCGAATCCGCTCTCGTTGCCCACCCAGCGGACGTCGGGCCCGCCGTCGCTGAACATGCAGGCCATGGGCTGAAGCTCGCGGACGATCTTCCAGGTGTTGTCCCAGTCGTAGTAGGTGCGGTTGTCGATGCGGCGCTTCTCGCGGGCCCCCCCGTAGTAGCCGTCGCCGCCGTTGGCCCCGTCGAACCACTGCTCGAAGATCGGCCCGTAGTCGCCCAGCAGCTCGCGAAGCTGGTTGCGGTAGTACGTGATGTACGCGGGGCGGGCATAGTCCTTGTAGTTGCGGTCCCAGGGCGAGAGGTACACGCCGAACTTCAGCCCGTGCTTCCTGCACGCCTCGGCGAACTCCCGCACCATGTCTCCCTTGCCGTCCTTCCACGGGCTGTTCTTGACCGAGTGCTCGGTGTACTTGCTGGGCCAGAGACAGAACCCGTCGTGGTGCTTGCAGGTCAGCACGACGCCCCGCAGCCCGCCCTCCTTAAGCGCGCCGACAATCTGGTCGGCGCTGAAGTCGGTGGGGGCGAAGAGCTTCTCCGACTCGTCGCCGTATCCCCACTCCTTGTCGGTGAACGTATTGATCCCGAAGTGGATGAAGCCGTACATCTCCAACTCGTGCCAGGCGAGCTGGCGCGGGCTGGGAACCGGACCGAAAGGCCTGGGCGGATCGGCCGCCCCCGCACACCCCGCCGCCACCAGAATCGCCACGCACAACAGAGTACTTGTCTTCATGATGTGTCTCCGCAAAGGACTCGCCGTCAGTATAGCAGCCGGTGCCGGCTGGTAAATTTACGATTTACGATTTTCGATTGTCGATTGGGCGATGCTCTTTGAAGGACCGAAAGCAAATCGAATATCGACAATCGTCAATCGACAATTCCCTCATTCCGCCATCTTGACCTGCGGCCGGGAGGGGCCTATAGTATCGCCCTTGTGCGCACCGCAATTTGACAACCGGAAAGGAACCGACTTATGCGGCACATGCTGACGATCTCTCTGGTCCTGGCGTTCTGCATTTCCCTCACCGCCTCGTTCGCCCCGGCCGCCGATCAGCCGAAAATCAAGGCCCTGCTGATCACCGGCGACGACGTAAAGGCCCACCCCTGGAAGGAGATCTGCGAGGGCACCAAGGGCGCCCTGGCGGAAAGCGGGCGATTCGACGTCACCGTGGCGGAGGACTGGTCGCCCCTGGAAGACAAGGACGCCCTGGCCAAGTACGACGTGATTGTCTGGACCCGTTTCAACGCCAAGAAACTGCCCATCAGCGAGGCGGCCCAGGGGAACCTGCTGAGCTTCGTCAAGGACGGCAAGGGCTTCGTCGTCACCCACCTGGCCAGCGCGTCGTTCAATAAATGGGAGGAGTGGAACAAGCTGTGCGGCCGGTACTGGGTCATGGGCAAGAGCGGGCACGGGCCCCGCAGCGTTTTCGAGACCAAGATCGTCGACAAGGACCACCCCATCACCAAGGGCCTGTCCGCCTTCAAGCAGGACGACGAGCTGTATGCCAAGCTCCTGGGCGACACCGAGATCCACGTGCTGGTGACGGCCGACAGCAGCTGGTCCAAGAAGACCGAGCCGCTGGCCTTCATCCTCGAGTACGGCAAGGGCAAGGTGTTCCACTCGGCCTTCGGACACGACGGCAAGGCCCTGGCCACGCCCGAGGTCCGCAAGCTGCTGGCCCGCGGCGCCGAGTGGGCCGCCACCGGCAAGGTCACAGTCGAATAGCGGAAAGCCTGAATATCAGATATTGAATAGCGGGTTGCGAAGTGCGAAGTGAACGCTCGCTCACGGGCTTCTGCACTTCGCAATTCAACAGGTGCCTGCCGGCAGGCAGGTTCGCTCCTCAGATTCTACTGTTTCCTCCCGCGCCGCGGGCTTGATCCGAGCCCGTCGACTGTTGGCGCGAGCAGCAGAACCGACAAGAAGAAGAGCAGAACGATGAACGAAGAGAAGATCCCCGTAAGCATCTACGTCAACAGCGCCGCCGCCTCGCGGGCGGTCGCCCGCCGCATCGCCGAGATCATCCGCGCCAAGGCGGCCTCCGGGCAGCAGGCCGTCCTGGGCCTGGCCACCGGCAACACCCCCATCAACGTCTACCACGAGCTGGCCCGGATGCACCGCGAGGAGGGCCTGGACCTGTCCAACGTGGTGACGTTCAACCTGGACGAGTACTGGCCCATCCGCCACGACGTCCACCAGTCCTACCACGCCTGGATGCACGAGAACTTCTTCCAGTTCGTGAACATCAAGCCGGAGAACATCCACATCCCCTCCGGCGAGGCGCCCCGCGAGGAGGCCGACGCCCACTGCGCCGCCTACGAGGCCGCCATCGCCGCCGCCGGCGGGATCGACATCCAGATCCTGGGCATCGGACGGAGCGGGCACATCGGCTTCAACGAGCCCGGCAGCGACCGCGACAGCCTCACCCGCCTGGTCCACCTGGACAGGATCACCCGCAAGGACGCCGCCAGCGACTTCTTCGGCGAGGAGAACGTCCCCGAGATGGCCGTCACCATGGGCGTGGGCACCATCCTCAACGCACGCGAGATCTGCCTGATGGCCTTCGGCGAACACAAGGCCCCCATCGTCCGGCGGGCCGTCGAGGGCGAGATCTGCATCAGCGTGGCCGCCAGCTTCCTCCAGGAGCATCCCAACGCCGCCTTCTACCTCGACCGCTCCGCGTCGGCCGACCTCACCCGGATCGCCACCCCCTGGCTGGTCGGCAAGTGCGTCTGGGACGAGATGCTCCAGAACAAGGCCGTCCTCTGGCTGGCCCGCAAGCTCACCAAGCCCATCCTCAAGCTCACCGAAGAGGACTACGCCGAGAACGGGCTGGTCGATCTGCTCCACGCCGCCGGCGGGTACTACGACCTGAACATCACCGTCTTCCGCCGCCTGATGAAGACCATCACCGGCTGGCCCGGAGGCAAGAACGTCAAGCGGCGCATCCTGATCCTCAGCCCCCACCCCGACGACGACGTGATCTGCATGGGCGGCACGATGACCCGCCTGATCGAGCAGGCCCACGAGGTGCACGCGGCCTACATGGTCAGCGGCTACCTGAGCGTCTTCGACCACGACGTGTCGCGCTTCGCCGACTTCGTCCGCGACTTCAACACGATCTTCGGGCTGGCGGCCGAGCACTCCGCCGCCATCGAATCGCACATCGACCAGTTCCTCCGCCAGAAGAGCCCCGGCGACATCGACTCGCCGGAGATCCGCCGCATCAAGGGGCTCATCCGCCGGGGCGAGGCGGTGGAGGCCGCCAAGTTCTGCGGCCTGAGCGAGACCAACTGCCACTTCATGGACATGCCCTTCTACGACACCGGGCGCGTGGCCAAGCGGTCGATCGAAGAGGCCGACGTGCAGGCCGTCCTCGACGTGCTCCACAAGGCCAAACCCGAGATCATCTTCGCCGCGGGCGACATGAGCGACCCCCACGGCACGCACCGCCTGTGCCTCCAGGCCGCGCTGGAAGCCATGGACCGATACCGCGACGAAGGCAACGAGCTGGAGCTGTGGCTCTACCGCGGCGCCTGGCAGGAGTGGAACCCCGAAGAGATCGACATGGCCGTCCCGCTCTCGCCCGAGGAACTGCACCACAAACGGTTTGCCATCTTCCGCCACCAGAGCCAGAAGGACCGGGCCATGTTCCCCGGGCCCTACGACAGCCGCGAGTTCTGGCAGCGGGCCGAGGAACGCAACCAGGGCACCGCCGACCTCTACGACCAGCTCGGCCTGCCCGAGTACCACGCCCTGGAGGCGTTCGTCCGCTGGCCGCTGCGGCGCCCCGCCCAGATGGAAAGCCAGTTGGCCAAAGACGAATAGGACATCCCTCGCCAACGCGACCAGGGCCCACGGAAGGCGCAAGGCTTTCCGTGGGCCCTGTCTTGCGCCGGGCCAGGCGAGGGGCAATCCATCCCGCGACCGTACGTTCAACTGGGTTTGAAGGAGTTCCGACATGCCGCGAAAGCGTCCTCCCCCGCTCGCCCTCACCCGCCGCCAGGCCCTGGCCTCCGCCTCGGCCGCCTTCGCCTTCACCGTCGTCCCCCGCCACGTCCTGGGCGACAAGGAGGCCACCGCCCCCTCCAACAAGCTCAACATCGCCTGCATCGGCACGGGCGGGATGGGCGGCACGCACGTCCGCGAGGCGGCCACCCAGAACCTCGTCGCCCTCTGCGACGTCGACGAGACCCGCATTCCCGGCAAGAAGCATCCCCAGGCCAGGACCTTCCAGGACTACCGCAAGATGTTCGACGCCATGGCCAAGTCCATCGACGCGGTCTACGTGGCCACGCCTGACCACCATCACGCCTTCGCGACGATGGCGGCCATCCAGCTCGGCAAGCACGTGTACTGCCAGAAGCCGATGACGCACTCGGTATACGAGGCGCGGCGGGTCGCCGAAGCCGCCCGCGCCGCCAAGGTGGCCACGCAGATGGGCAACCAGGGCATGTCCGGCGAGGACACGCGGGTGCTGTGCGAGCTGATCGGGGCCGGCGCGATCGGCCACGTCCGCGAGGTGCACATCTGGACCGATCGCCCGGTGAAGTGGTGGCCGCAGGGCGTCCCCCGCCCCGCCGACACGCCTCCCGTGCCCGCCAACCTGGACTGGGACACGTGGATCGGCCCGGCCCCCATGCGCCCCTACAACCCCGCGTATCACCCGTTCAAGTGGCGCGGCTGGTGGGACTTCGGCACGGGCGCCCTGGGCGACATCGCCCTGCACGCCATCCCGCCGGTGGCCTGGGCGCTCAAGCTGGGAAGGCCCGTGGCCATCGAGGCCGAGCATTCCGGGCACAACGGCGACAGCTTCCCGGCCTGGTCGATCATCCGTTTCGAGTACCCCCAGCGCGGCGACCTGCCGCCGGTCAAGCTGGTCTGGTACGACGGCGGCAAGAAACCCCCGCGCCCCGAGGAACTGGACCCGTCCCGCGGCGAGTTGCCCGGCAACGGACGGATCCTCGTCGGCGACAAGGGCAAGATCTACGGCACGCGCCTGATCCCCGAGGCGAAGATGAAGGAGCTCAAGCCGCCGCCCAAGACCCTGCCGCGGGTGCCCAGCCACTACGAGGACTGGTTCATCGCCTGCAAGGGCGGGCGGCCCGCCTGCTCCAACTTTGACTTCATCGGCCCCATCGCCGAGGGCGTGATGGCCGGCAACATCGCCTTGAAACTGGGCAAGCGCATCGAGTGGGACGGCGAGGCGATGAAGGCCAGGAACTGCCCCGAGGCCGACGCCCTGGTCAAGCGGGAGTACCGCAAGGGGTGGACGCTGTAAAATCGATCGTCGGCCCGGTCGCTATTGCTTCCCGCTCCAGAGCGGCGCGTCGGCCATCACGCTGGTGTTGATCTCCAGCAGTTGCTTCCTGAGCCTGGCCGCCACGTCGGGATGCCGCGCGGACACGTCCGTCTTCTGCTGTGGATCGGAGGCCAGATCGTACAACTCGAAGCGCCTGAAGCCGCCCGCCTTGATCTGCGGGATCCACGACTCTTGGAACTCGTTCAAGCGGACATACTGGATGCTTAACCGCCTGGCTTCGGGTTGGTCAAACTCTCGGTTGAAGATCCGGGTCCGCAACTCGGCATCGGTCGGTTTCCCGTCTTCCTTGCGCACGAGTTTCGCGATCTGATTGAACACCTCCGCCATCGCCTCGCGATCCTGCGGCAGTTCATAGTCGCGGTATCCCGCGAGCATGTACCGGCCGTCGCGGAGAGCGGCGGAGGGGTAGGAGGTGGGAAGATGCCAGAACAAGGGCTGTTCGCGCTGGAACTTGCCGCGCCCGGTCAGTAGCGGGGACAAATCGCTGCCGTCGAGATGGACGCCCTTGGGCTTGTCGATGCCGAGCAGCCCGCAGATCGTCGGCAGCAAATCCACCGCGCCGGCCGGCTCGTACTCGACGCGGCCACCCGCGATGCCGCGCGGCCAGTAGAAGATGCCGGGGGATCGGATGCCGCCCTCGAAATTGGAGCCTTTGTCGCCACGAAGGCCGCCGTTGCGGTCCGCGCGGTAGCTTCCGTTGTCGGACGAGTAAATGATGAGCGTGTTCTCCAACTCACCCATGTCCTTCAACTTCGCCACGAGGCGCGCGATGGCGCGGTCGGTGTTGTCGATCGCGCCGGAGTAGAGGGCCGCCGGATCCTTCAGCCCGCCGTATCGGGACACGATCTCATCCGGCGCCGCCAGCACCGAGTGCGGCTCGTTGAACCAGACGTTCAGGAAGAACGGCTGATCCGCACGGCGCTGCTCACTCAGCCATTGGATCGCATCATCCACGACAATCTGACACGAGTACCCTCTCAGCGGTCCGACTCGTTTGCCGTTGCGGATGAAGTTGACGGGGTCTTTCTGGCTCGGATCCGCGCCGTTGGCCAAACCGAACCAGTAATCAAACCCGTGTTCTGCCGGGGACGGCTTCTTGCGGTTGCTCGACGTCAGGCCGAGATGCCACTTGCCGAAATGGGCGGTGCCGTAGCCCGCCTGCTTGAGCACTTCGGCGATGGTCACCTCGCGCTCGAGCAGATGGGCGCTGTGCGCGGTGTCCTGCAGCACGTGGTAAATGCCGGTGCGCATGTGCTGGCGACCGGTCAGCAGCGTCGCGCGCGACGGGGAACACACCGACGCCCCCGCATGAAAATCCGTGAAACGCACGCCTTGCGCCGCCAGCGCATCAAGAGCCGGTGTTTTCGCCGGCCCGCCGTAGCAACCGATATCCTGCCAGCCCAGGTCGTCGGCCAGCAGGATGACCACGTTGGCAGGCCGCTTGGGCGGTTTCCCGCCAGGTTCCGCGGCTACGTAATCCATGATCTTCACGAACGACTTGCCCCGGTTGGACATGTCCGGATCGAGCCGCTGCTTCTCTCTCCACAGCCGCCCGATCTCGGCCCGCTGCTGGGGGCTCAGGGCGGCGATACGCCGGTCCACGTACTCCTGGTGCCTTGCCGGGTCATACCCTTGCGGCAGGTAGCCGGCTTCGATCCGGGCCAGCAGTTCCGCTTCATTCGGACTCGGCAGCTTGGCCTGCTGAACGGGCTGTTCACGGGGCTTGGGCGGGGCTTGAACGCTGTAGGCAGCGAGTCTGTCGCCGTAGCGGACGTACAGCCGCCCGCCGCACACGACTGGAAATGCCCACGTTGGTCGCTTGCCCGGCTCCTTGAGCGCCAGGCGCCCGGCGACCTCAAAGCCCTTGTCAGTCGCCCGGGCCAGGACGAGACGCCCGTCGTCCGAATAGAGATAGAACATCCCGTCGGCATAGGTGAGACAGCCGCTGCGGAACATGTAGCTGGACTCCACCGGAGCGGATCGGAAGATGTCCGTTCCCGACGTGAAGTCGATACACACCCAGGGCGTGGACCGGCCCAGGTGCTCGGCGAACCCGTATATCCTCCCCCCCGCCAACACCAGGCCGCCCTGCTTGTTGTCCAGCGTGGGGTTATGCCAGCGCACCTTCACAGAGCAGGTGTCGCCGGCCACGTCGAGTTGGAGACAAGTCGTCCCCTTCCGCACGCAACCCGACACGATCAGGAATCCCTCGTGGAAGATCGGCGCCAGGATGTTTTCGTCAGCGTACACCTTGTGCGGGAACTTCCACAGCAGCTTGCCGTCCGAGGCCCGCACGCCGACGACGGACTGGGACATCACCGTGACGATCTGCTTGAGCCCTTTGTATTCGACCAGGATTGGCGAGGCATAGCCCGGCCGGTCGCCGGCGCCTTTGCACTCCCAGATCACCTTGCCCGTCTTGCGGTCCAGCGCGACCATGCTGACTTCCTCGCCGCCCGGCGTGCAGACGACCCTGTCGTCGAACACCAGCGGCGATTCCGCCAGCCCCCAGGTGATGTTGCGCCCGCCGAACCGCTCCCGGATGTTGGCGGACCAGACCGGCTCCCCGCTGTCGGCCTTGAGGCACACGAGATTCCCGATCCCGCTGAGGTGGAAGAGCAGCCCATCGGCGATGGTCGGGGTGGATCGCGTTCCAGGATAGCTGCCGCTCCAGGCCTGCCCGTTCTTGCGGGTCCAGACCCGCTTGCCGTCCATGTCCAGTGCGGTGATGACGCAGCCGCCTTCAACGCTTCCGGTCGTGCAGATCCGGTCGCCCGCGATGGCGACTGTCGACCAGCCTTCGCCGATCCCGGTCGCCTCCCAGAGGCGGGGCGGGCCGCCCTCGGGCCAGGTCTTCAACAGGCCCGTGTCGGCAGACTTGTTGTCGCGGTTAGGGCCCAGGAACTGCGGCCAGTCGGCCGAGGCTGCCGGGCCGACCGCGGCGAGCACAGTCCCGACGAACCAGGCCACTCTCGCGTATCGTTTCATGTTCGGGAGTCTCTTGTTTTCGGCAACGGGGACGGTAACCACTGTGACCGGCTCATTCCAGCTTCATCTTCTTCATCGCGTCGCTGCTGAGGACCCGCGGGCCGAACTGTTCGAGCAGGGCGCGATCGGCGGCGGTGTACGTGGTGTCGCCGGAGAGGGTCTTGATATTGGCGTCGATCTCGCCCGGAAGGCGCATGCCGATGGCCAGCATGTGGATTCGCTTGTCGCCCAGCACGTAACGGATGGCCGAGCCGGGCAGGTCCTTTAACCGCGCCTTGTCGAACGAGGGCACGGCGTATCCGGCCCAGGCCCCCAGGAGCCCCGCGCCGACAACCTTCATGGCTACGATGCCCATCTTCAGATCGTGTGCCTTGGCCAGGCACTTCTCCCGGAGACGGATCGACTTCTCCGAGAGCCGTTGGTTGTGCCCCCGGGGCAGGTAGCCGCACGCCAGCATGCACAGGTCAAACCCGCCCGTCTCGATCAACGCCAACGCCTTGTCGAAATAGCCGTGTGCGGAGAACCCCACAAATCGCACCAGGCCCTTGTCGCGTGCCTTGGCCAGTTCGGCGTGGACTTCCACGCACTGCTCGACGGTCATCTGTTCCACGCCCGGCGTGCCGTGGATCAGGACGGCGTCGATGTAATCCGTTTGCAGCTCCGCCAGGTTCTTCTCGATCTGCCGGGAGACCTCCTCCTTGTCTACCTTCGCAATACGCCCATCCGGCCTGGAACGGTCCCAGAAGTCCACCTTCGTGGTGAAGAATACGTTGTCACGAACGTCCTTCAGGGCCTGGCCGATGATCGCCTGGCTTTCAGCGTAGGTATAGCTGATGGAGGTGTCGAAATAGCGGATCCCGCCGTCGTAGGCGTGGCGCACCAGCTTCACGCGGTCTTCGAGGGAGAGGGGGTTCGCCCACTTCTTCGGCAGGGCCGCCCCGCCGTAACCGAGTACGGGCAGCATCATGCCCGTCTTGCCGAACATCCGCGCGGGGATCGTCTTGGCGAGTTCGATCTTCTTGTCTATTGGCGCGGCCGCGGAGGTCGTGGCGGCGACACTTGCGACGACCGCAGCGCACGCGGACTGCTTGAGGAACTCGCGACGGTCGAACTGGCGGGGGTCTTGGTCCATAGGGCCTGATCCTTGGGTTGTGACAGTCGCGGAGCCTTGGTCCGCGGCGTCATTTCGGCTGTCGCTCGCCGTGGGGATATCGGTAGTCGGCCCGCGGACCGGTCGATACCTGAACCGTGGAATCGTCAGCCAGCGTGTACAGATAGAGCGAGGGGCTGGCGTGGTAGACGATCGCCGTCTCGCCCTTTACCCAACGGGGATAGGCGAACCAGCGATTCGCCCCCTCCTGGTTGGCGAACGGTCTGGCGTTGGTGATGGCGGGCTTGTCCGCGTCGAAGTCAGCCACGTACAAAGTGCGCCCCATCATGTTGTATTTGAAACCCGTCTGGTACTCGAAGCAGACCTTCTTCTCGCTCGGCGACAAGCTGACGCGGTCGAGCAGCCCCTTCTTCGCCAGTTCGCAGTCGATGCGCCGGTAGCCGGGCTTGCCGCCGGGATCGGGTTTCATCAGGAAGTAGCCCCAGCCCTGCTCCGGATGGGCACATTGCACCAGGATCCGCCCGTCCGTGAGGCACGTATAAGCCCACGCGTGGTGGGTCTTGTCGGTCAGCGCGACTTCCTCGCCCGGCTTGGCGCCGACCTTGCTCTTCATCACGCAGAAGCCGCCGGTGTCGGGGTTCTTGCGGTTCCAGATGGGCGTGTTGGTCCCGTCGCGGGTCCAGGTCTGGTTGAAGTCGGTGTGCGTCCCGTCGGACAGTTCGTGGAGACCCGTACCGTCAACGTTGATCACGCAGATCTTCGTCTTCCAGTTGGTGACGACCGGATCGTTCTTCACCCTGCGGAAGAAGACGAGCATATCGCCGGTCTTCGACCAGGAGGGCTTGAAGTCTTCCCAGCCCTTCTCGGGCGGCACGGTGAGGGGCTTGCCTTCGGGCGTGCCCAGCACGTTCACGTAGATCCTGCCGTTCTTGTAGTAGGAGCAGCGCAGGTGCAGGGCGGCCACGTCCTTGAGGCTGCGGGCCGGCTTGTCGGCGCCCGGGACGGGGGCCTGGGGCTGAGCCCGGACCCGCCCGTTCATGCCGAGAACCGCGATAGCCAGAGTCCATGCAACGAAGGTTCTCATCGTCTGTCTCCGGTCCTGGTTGTTCCCATTGTACCTCCGCCCAGGGTTGTGAACAGCCTCCGTACCGAAGTCACGCGATGCACCATTGACATTCGCGGTCTCGGCGCGAACAATCAGGGCGTCCGGAAGGAGAGCCCATGTTCGACATTCGCAGCCGCGGCAGCACGGTCGTTCGCGAGGTCATCGGCGGCGTGACGACCTTCATGGCCATGAGCTACATCCTGTTCGTCCAGCCGGCGGTGCTGTCGATCGCCGGGATGGACGCAGGCGGGGTGTTCATGGCTACCTGCATCGCCTCCGGGGTGACGTGCATCCTGATGGGCCTGCTGGCCGATTACCCCATCGCGCTGGCCCCGGGCATGGGCGAGAACTTCTTCTTCGTCTTCACCCTGTGCGGCGTGGGAGCGGCGGCTGGGGCGTTCCGCCTGTCCTGGCAGGAGGCGCTGGCCCTGACGGCGATCGTGGGCGTGATCTTCCTGGGCATGGCGCTGGTGGGGCTTCGCTCGAAGCTGCTCAACTCGATCCCCGACGCGCTCAAGAGCGGCATCGCCGCGGGCATCGGGCTGTTCATCGCGCTCATCGGCTTCGAGTGGGGCAATCTGCTGGTCCCCGACGCGGCCACCTTGGTGCGACTGGCGCCCCTGAAGGGCAACTACGTGGCGGGCCTGACGCTGCTGGGGCTGGCCGTCACGGTGATGCTGGCGGCCTGGAGGATCCGCGGGGCGGTCCTGCTGGGCATCCTGCTGACGACGCTGGCGGCCGCCCTGTTCACCCGGTACCAGGGCTGGCCCGGTCCGGTCCTGCCGGAGTCCGTGCTGGCCGTGCCGCGAGGCATCGAGCACACCGCGGGCGGGCTGATCGCCGGTTTCTCCAGCCTGGCCCAGAAGGCTGTCGGGTCGCGGTGGCTGGACGTGCTGGCGTTCGGCTTCATCCTGCTGTTCATGGACCTGTTCGACACGGTGGGCACGCTGGTGGGCGTGGCCCAGCGGGCGGGCCTGGTGCGCCAGGGCGCCCTGCCGCGGGCGGAGCGGGCGCTGGCCGCCGACGCGACCGGCACCATCCTGGGCGCGGGGCTCGGCACCAGCACGGTGACCAGCTACATCGAGTCCGTCGCGGGCGTGTCGGCGGGGGCGAGAACGGGACTGGCGGCCGTGGTGGCCGGAGTCTGCCTGCTGGCGGCGATGTTCTTTCAGCCCCTGGCGAGGATGATCGGCGAGGGCATCTCCGTCACCGTACACTACGGCGGACCCGGCGGCACGCAGGGCACGCTGCTGCGTTACCCGATGATCGCGCCGGCCCTGATCTTCGTCGGGGCCATGATGATCCGCGCGATCCGCGACGTGGAGTGGGACGACGTCACCGAGGCCGTCCCGGCCTTCCTGACCATGGCGACCATGGCGTTCGCGTATTCCATCTCCGCGGGCATCGCCGTGGGCTTCATCAGCTACGCGTTCGCCAAGATCGTCAGCGGGCGCTTCCGCCAGTGCCCGCTGATCGTGTATGCCTTTGCCATTCTCTGGGCCCTTCGATACGCGCTGCTCGATTAACGGGTAGCGCAGGCACCTGCCGACAGGCAGGTCCTTGCCTGCGAGTAGAGGCTGACATCGCACATCGGTTGCCGACTGCAGCCGCTACAATTGAACGTACATGGTCCCGAACCTCAGGCAGGTGCCTGAGTTACTGGAGACATCCATGGATACAAGAAAGCTTGGCACCTTCCTGGCCATCGCGATCCTGATAGTGATCGTGGTGGTGTACATCAAGCAGCAAAAGAAGACGCTGACTCGCAGCCAGCCCAAGACGGAGGCCCCGCGAGTGGCGGCCAAGCCCCCGCCTCCTCCGCCGCAGCCCAAGCCCAAGCCGGTCGTGGCCACCAAGCCCGCACCCGCGCCCAAGCCGGTGGCGGCCACCAAGCCCAAGCCCGTGCGGACCATCGCCATGGTCACGCGCCAACCCATCAGCGAGGAACTCAGCGCGTTCGACAAGGATGTCGAAGAGGCCATCAAGAAGGGCGTGGAGTTCCTCTGGGCCCAGCAGCGCGAGGACGGAAGCTGGCCCCCCCATGGCGATCCCAAGAACGCCCAGGGGCAGCCCAACCAGAACTACCAGGAGGTCGGGCCGACCGCCCTGGCGGCCTACGCCCTGCTGGCCAGCGGCGAGAGCGTCAAAGACCCGCGGATGGTCAAGGCCCTTGAATGGCTCAGCGGCACGAACGCCTCGACGGCGGAGCGCGTCCTGCCCGGGTTGCGCAAGAGCGACCGCACCTACAGCGTCGCGCTGCGATGCAGCGTCTGGATGGAGGCCGACAAGCAGGACCCGGGCAAGTACCACGCCCGCCTGGTGGCCGACGCCCGCCAGATCGTCAACTCCACCACCCAGGGCGCGTACGGATACGGCGCCCTGGGCCGCCCGGAAACCAAGGCCAACTGGGACAACTCCAACTCCCAATACGGCCTGCTGGGGGCCTGGGCAGCGGCCGAGGGCAACGTCGAGATCCCCGCCGCGTACTGGTCGGTCGTCACCCGCCACTGGGAGAGCTGCCAGAAGGCCGACGGCGGCTGGAGCTATCGCCTTACCGACAAGAACCCCGCCCACGGCGCCAGCAAGGCCACCATGACGGTGGCGGGGCTGGCCAGCCTGTTCGTCTGCACGGACTACGGGCGGATGAGCACCGACTGGACCGTCTGCCGCGAGGTCAAGAACAAGCGCATCGACGCCGGGTTGGAGTGGCTGGACAAGAACTTCGAGCAAGCCCTGACGGGCGGAAACCTGCACTATTTCCTTTACGGTCTGGAGCGGGTGGGCCTGGCCAGCGGGCAGAAGTACTTCGGCCAGAAGGACTGGTACAAAGTGGGGGCGCAGCAGTTGATCCGCAACAACGCCGGCAACTGGGGCGGCGTGCCCAACACCGCCTTCGCCGTCCTGTTCCTCATCCGCGGGCGGCAGGCCGTCATGGTCAACCGCCTTCAGTACGAGGGTGACTGGAACAACCGCCCGCGGGCGGCGGCGTGGCTGGTCCGCTGGCTGGGGCGGACGTTCGAGAGGCCGCTGGCCTGGCAGATCATCCACGCCGACACGCCCGTGGAGGAGTGGCACGACGCGCCCGTCCTGCTGGTCACGGGCTTCCGCGAGCCCAAGTTCACCCCCGAGCAGATCGACCGCATGCGCCGCTTCATCCTCCAGGGCGGGCTGGTGCTGTCGGTGGGCGAGTGCCGCGGAGTCCTGTTCAACAAGGCCATGCGCGAAGTGTACGCCAAGCTCTTCCCCGGGCGCTCGCTCGAACTGGCCCCGCGCGACCATGACCTCTACAGCAACAAAGTCCACTTCCCGCTGGGCGAGCGGTGCAAGTTCCACGTGCTGAGCAACGGCGTGAGGCCGCTGGTCCTGCACGTCGAGGACGATCTGACCCTGCTGTGGCAGACGCGGAACATCGGCACGGGCAAGTGGGCCTTCGAGATGGCCGCCAACGCCATCAAGTACGCCACCGGGAGCATATCGGCCCTGCGGAGCCGCGGCATCACGCACTGGCCCGCGCCCAAGCCCTTCCAGCCGGCCCGGACGATCCAGGTCGTCCGCCTGGCCCACAAGGCCAACGGCGAGGCCGAGCCCCTGGCCTGGGAACGAATGACCACACTGATCGGGATGGAGACGCAGACCAAGCTGGACGTGGTCGGCCCGAGCAACTTCGCCTCGCTGGCCGGCAGCAAGGCCCAGGTGGCCGTGCTGAGCGGCACGGACAAGCTCGAACTCGCCCCGGACGACAAGGCCGCCTTGCTGGCCTTCGTGGAAGGCGGGGGCACGCTGCTCGTCGACGCCATCGGCGGGTCCAAGCCCTTCGCCGATTCGGCCCGCGACCTGCTGGAGGAGTTGTACGGCCGCTCCGCCCTGCGGACCCTTCCCGAAGACAGCCCGGTCTACCAGATGACCAACCTCAAGATCGACCGCTTCGCCTACCGCCCCCGGACGCAGGTCCGCCTTAACCAGATCAAGCGCCCGCAGGTGCAGGTTATCGAAGTCAAGGGCCGGCCCGCGGTCTACTTCAGCGCCGAGGACCTGACCGCCGGCCTGGTCGGCTACGGCTCGTACACGGTCGACGGCTACGAGCCCAAGACCGCCTACGAGATCGTCCGGAACATCATCCTGTACGCCTGGCAGCAGGCGGCGTGAGGTCGGGCCATGGACCTGGTAATGCTGAAGCCCTGTCGCGACGCCATGGAGGCCAACCTCCTGTGCCAGTTGCTCCGCAACGAGGGCATCGAGGCGACGACCATGGGCGAGCCGCTGGCAGCCGCCCGCGGCGAACTGCCCGTGACGATGGAGACCCTGCCCTCCCTGTGGGTCCGCCAAGAGGATGTCGAGCGGGCGACGGCGGCCCTGGAACAACTGGCCGCCGAGGCCGGACAGGCCCGGCTCAACGAGGAGGCCGACGACCTGGAAGACCCCCCGCCGGCTCGCCGGGCCGGCTCGGCCTGGACGGCGCTGCTGGGCGCGGCCGTCTGCCTGGGCCTGGCCTGTTGGCTGGGCTCGCTCATTGCGGACCAGGTCCGCGGTTTCGACTGGCCCGATTCCACCGCCCCCGACGTCGTTGCGCTGGGCATGACGGTCCTCCTGATGTCGGGCGGGGCGGCCATCCTGCTGTGGCTGGCGTTCGCGATCGTTCGCGGCTACCTGCGAAGCCGCCGGCCGGCGCCCCCCGACCAGGCGACGCCCCGCTGAGCCGCCCCCATCGAATGTCCCGGTCCCGGCAAGTCCGCTTGCCCCAAGAACGTTATGCCTGACTGGATCACATGCCGGCCGTTGTCGCGGGCCGGGAGAGGAGACGGACGATGACAGGGCGAGTCGCGCGGATCAGCTTGTTGGCAGGCCTTCTGGGATGGGCGATTGTGGGGCGGGCGGCGCCGGCGGAGGACCCGCGCTGGTACGTCAAGAAGGCCACCTGGCAGCAGACGCTTCAGGCCTCGCGAGAGGCCCTGACGGTCCACGAGGCCCGGCAGACCGAGAAGGTGGACACGAGCAAGCCCTCGGTTGTGCTGGGCCAGTGGTTCCACATGGGCCCGTTCGTGGCGTCGAAGAAGGGCTTCAACGAGGCCTTCCCGCCCGAGAAGAGCGTGGATCTCAATGAGACCCACGACAAGCTCCGCTGGACGGCGCACCCGGAATGGGAAGACGGGATCGTCCACACACTGCACACCCCGGGAACCAGCGCGACCTACCTCTACCGGGAGATCACCGCCAACGGCAAGAAGAACACCGTCACCGCGGGCTTCGGCAGCGACGACGGGATCGCGGTCTGGCTCAACGGCAAGCGGATCCACAGCAAGGACGTTCCCCGAGGGCCCGCCCCCAACCAGGACATGGTGACGCTGAACCTCAAGGACGGGCCCAACCAACTGCTGGTGAAGATCTACAACATCAGCGGCGGCTGCGGGTTCTTCTTCGCCCTGGAAGGACAGATCAAGAAGCCCGACGCCCGCTCCAAGACCCGAGACGCCCTCTGGGGCCTGGTCCAGCGGGACTTCACCGAGCCACAGGCCATCCGCCAGATGAACTGGGAGAAGCAGGACTCGATCTGGCTGAGCGACTGGAAGGCAGGCGACCTGCCCGCCCTGGCCGACCGGTACGTCAAGGCCTGTCGCGCCGGGCGCAAGGAGGAGGCCGCCAAGCTCGCCGGCGCGGCTGCGGACGCCGCCGCCCTGGACAAGGTGCGGGCGGTGTACTACGAGTCGCGCCGCATCGACGAGGCGGTGGCGGAACTGGCGGCCTTCAACTTCGACGCCCTTCGGCTGGCCATCCGCGACCTGATGCAGACCCATGGTGCGAAGTACCCCAAGGGCCAGGCGTTCCTGGACGATCTGGACCGCCTGGAGAAGCAGGCCAAACAGCAGGGCGCCGCCAAGGACGCCGACCGCTCGTCCAGCGACGCCCAGGTCCAGGCGGCGCTGCGGCTGAAGGCGCTGCGCGAGGAGGCCCTGCTGGCCAACCCCCTGCTGAACTTCGAGAAGCTGCTGGTCATCCGCCGCAAGGCCGACAAGCTGGGCCTGCCCCAGAACTGGCAGGGCAACTGCGCCCTGCCCAGAGGCGGCTACGACAACGAGTTGGCCGTCCTCTCGCCGGTCGGATCGGCCTGCCGGCTGACCACGCTGCACCGCCCCGAGGGCGGGCGGTTCATCGGCGACGTGGACCTGCACTGGGACGCCGCGCGCCTGCTGTTCTCGTCGACCGACGCGGAGAACCGCTGGCAGATCTTCGAGCTGGCCCTGAAAGACGGCCTGGTCCGCCAGGTGACCAGCCAGCCCACCGGCGTGGACAACTACGACGCGTGCTATCTGCCTAACGGGCGGATCGTGTACGGCTCGACCGCCTGCTTCCATGGCGTGCCCTGCGTGGGCGGGGGCAACCAGGTGGCCAACCTGTTCCTGGCCGAGACGGACGGCTCGAACGCCCGCCAGCTTTGCTTCGACCAGGATCACAACTGGTGCCCCACCGTGCTCAACAACGGGCAGGTCATGTACGCCCGGTGGGAGTACAGCGACACGCCGCACTACTTCACCCGCCTGCTGATGAGCATGAACCCCGACGGCACGAGCCAGATGGAACTCTACGGGAGCAACTCGTACTGGCCCAACTCGACGTTCTACGCCCGGCCGATCCCCAACCACCCGACGCGTGTGGTGGCGGTGATCAGCGGACACCACGGCGTGCCGCGGATGGGCGAGCTGGTGATCTTCGATCCCGCGCAGGGGCGCCACGAGGCCAGCGGGGCCGTCCAGCGCATCCCCGGGCACGGCAAGGAGGTCCAGCCGGTGATCGCCGACGGGCTGGTCAACGGGAGTTGGCCGAAGTTCCTGCACCCCTGGCCGCTGAGCGACAAGTACTTCCTGGTCTCCTGCCAGCCGACGCCCCACTCCAACTGGGGCCTGTACCTGGTCGACGTGTTCGACAACCTGCTTCTGCTGCACGAGGAGAACGGTTACGCGATCTTCGAGCCCGTGCCGCTGCGGGCGAGCCCGCGCCCGCCGGTCGTGCCCGATCGCGTGGACCTGACCAAGAAGGAAGCCATCGTCTACCTCAACGACATCTACCGCGGCGAGGGCCTGCGGGGCGTGCCCCGGGGCACGGTGAAATCGCTGCGGCTGTTCGAGTTCCACTTCGCCTACAACAGCATGGGCGGGCACATCAACATCGGCATCGACGGGCCGTGGGACGTCCACCGCATCCTGGGCACCGTGCCGGTGGGCCCGGACGGGTCGGCCATCTTCCGCGTGCCCGCCAACACGCCCATCGCCCTCCAACCGCTGGACGCCGAGGGCAAGGCCCTCCAGGTCATGCGGAGCTGGCTGACGGCCATGCCGGGCGAGGTGCTCTCCTGCGTGGGCTGTCACGAGCGCCAGAACCAGACGGTGGGCAACAGCCGGCGGACGCTGGCGGCGGTGAACGAGCCTGCCGACATCGAGCCGTGGCGCGGGCCGCCCCGGGGCTTCAGCTTCGCCCGCGAGGTGCAGGGCGTGCTGGACCGCTACTGCGTGGGCTGTCACGACGGCCAGCCGAAGAACGGCAAGGAGATCCCGGACCTTCGGGCCGACGGCAAGGCGAGCTTCCGGAACTTCACGCCCTCGTACGTGGCCCTGCATCCGTACGTGCGCCGCCCGGGGCCCGAGAGCGACTATCACCTCCAGATGCCGCTGGAGTACCACGCCGACACCAGCGAGCTGGTCCAGATGCTCCGCAAGGGCCACAAGAACGTCAAGCTCGACGGCGAGTCGTGGGATCGCCTGCTCACCTGGATTGACCTGAACGTGCCCGACAAGGGCACCTGGAGCGAGCACCGCCAGATCGCCAAGGGCGTCCACGAGCGCCGCCTGGAGATGCGCAAGAAGTACGCCGGGATCGCCGAGGATCCCGAGGTCCTGCCCGAGACCAAGGCCGCCAAGGCGGAGTTCGTCAAGCCCGAGCCCCTGCCCGCGCCCCAGGCGGCGCCAAAGGTCGCGGGCTGGCCCTTTGACGCGGCCGCGGCCAGGCAGAAGCAACTCGCCGCCCTGTCCGGCCTGGCCGGGCCCGACGCGACGAACGCGCCGCCCGCCAAGGCCGACCAGCCGCCCACCCGGACGATCGACCTGGACGGCGGGGTGAAGCTCGAACTGGTGCTCGTGCCGGCCGGGCAGTTCGCCATGGGCAGCGGAGACGGCCCGCTCGACGAGCGCCCGGCGTGCAGCGTCCGCGTCGAGCGGCCCTTCTGGATGGCCCGCTTCGAGATCACCAACGAGCAGTACGCCCCGTTCGACCCGCAGCACGACAGCGGGTACATCAGCGTGTTCAACAAGGACCACAGCAACCGCGGGCAAGCGGTCAACCGCTCGACCCAGCCGGTGATCCGCGTCTCGTGGCAGCAGGCGATGGAGTACTGCCGCTGGTTGTCCGCCCGAACGGGCCTGCGCTTCAGCCTGCCCAGCGAGGCCCAGTGGGAGTGGGCCTGCCGGGCCGGCGCCGACACGCCCCTGAACTGGGGTGCGGTGTCGGCCGACTTCGGCAAGCTGGGCAACCTGGCGGATGAGCGTCTCACCAACCTGACCATCCGCGACTCGCCCAAGTGGATCCCCAGCATCGCGAGCGTTAACGACGGCTCGATCGTCACCGACAACGTGGGCAAGTACGCCCCCAACGCCTTCGGCCTGCACGACATGCACGGCAATGCGGCCGAATGGACGCTGTCGGACTACAAGCCCTACCCGTACGCCGACGCCGACGGGCGCAACTCGGGCGAGCCGTCCGGCCGAAAGGTCGTCCGCGGCGGGTCGTTCTACGATCGCCCCCACCGCGCTCGTTCGGCCTTCCGCCTGGACTACCCGGCCTGGCAGCGAGTCTACAACGTGGGCTTCCGCGTCGTCTGCGAGGCCGGCGGGAAGGACGTGGTCATGAAGTAGCCGCCCGCCGGGCCCCGTGTCCGCACGTCCAGCCCGCCCGGAAGCCGGCTCCCGCCGGCGGCCTGCCTGCCGGCAGGCAGGGCAGGCTTCGCGCTGCCGCCCGGGACCGTCAAATCCCGATGCGGGCCCTACGGGATTCCTCCTATCGCAGATCAGGTGAAAATCCTGATTGCAGACCGCCGGGGGATATGCTCTAATATAGACAAGGTACCCTTGCGCTCTGGCTTTTCGTCTAAGCCAAATTTTGGATCACATCACACTATCTGCCGGAGCCGAACATGAAGATCGTGGCCACGATCGTGCGGGAAAGTGCGAACGCCTACCTGGCTTGGTCCCCTTCTCTCCCGGAAAACTGGCAGGCACGCGCCAGGTCGTTCCAGGGGGCCTTCAGCCGGCTTGAGGACGCCCTCTACGCTTTCTACGACGTCTTTCTGGGTCTGCCCAAGCACGTGTTCTGGCTGAACGTGCTGGACGCCGGCGAGGAGGGCCGGGCGGAGCATCCCCGCAGCCTGGTGGTCGTGACGGGCCAGGAGCCCCAGCCGGTGCGATTCTCGATCCGCCCGGCTCGCCCGGCAAACAGCGCCTGCCTGGCCGGGGACTTCAACCAATGGAAGCCCGCGGCCATGGAGAAACGCGGCGAGAACGTCTTCACCGGCCTGCTGCCGCTGAGGCCGGGGGTCTACGAGTACCGCTTCGTCATCGACGGACAGTGGGCCGGCTCCCAGGTACACCTGCCCGACGTTCGCATGGACGTCTCCCAACTGAACGTCAGCCTCCAGAACAGGCACTCGGCGATGGCCGGGACCTGAAGATTGCGGATTGCGGATTGAACGACAGACAGCGGACGCAGAGACGCCGAGCCGCTGAGAAGATGAGAGTTCAGAGACAGAAAGAGAGGGAAGGCAAGCCCACGGGAAGGCTATCCGTGGGCTTTGGCTTTCGAGGCATCCAGGCATTATCGAAGCCGATGGTCTTCTCCCGCTCGGGTTGTCTCTCTGTCTTCTATCTCTGCCCTTCCGTGCGCCTGCCTGCCGGCAGGCAGGGCAGGTCCCGCCGTTCATTCCACAATCCGCATTCCCCCCCCGCCCTTGACCCCTTAGCCGCCGCTCTTATATAGTTCCAGCATGAGCGACCAGAAGAATACGTACAAAGACACGCTGAATCTGCCCCGCACCACCTTCGACATGAAGGCCAACCTGCTGGCGAAAGAGCCTGCCATCCAGGCCAAGTGGAAGCAGGAGAATCTGTACGGGCAGATCCGCGACGGCCGTTGCGACGGCCCGCGGTTCATTCTGCACGACGGCCCCCCCTACGCCAACGGCAACATCCACATGGGCACCGCGCTGAACAAGGTCCTCAAGGACCTGGTCGTGCGGATCAAGAACATGACCGGCCTGGACAGCCCCTATGTGCCCGGCTGGGACTGCCACGGTCTGCCCATCGAGCAGAAGGTCATGGACGAGTTGGGGGCCAACGCCGGCTCGATGACGCCCATGGACATCCGCGCCCGTTGCCGAGACTACGCCGCCCGCTTCGCCGGCCTCCAGAGCGAGCAGTTCCAGCGGCTGGGCGTCATGGGCGAGTTCGACAACCCGTACATCACGATGGCAGGCGAGTACGAAGCCGCCACGCTGGAGGTCTTCGCGGAACTCGTCGAGAAGGGCCTGGTCTATAAGCAACTCAAGCCGGTGCACTGGTCGATCGAGAACCGCACCGCCCTGGCCGACGCGGAACTGGAGTACCACGACCGGACCGACCCGAGCATCTACGTGGCGTTCGAGTTGGACGCGCTGTGCGCCCGGAAGGTGCCCCACCGCGAGGGCGACCGGGTCGCCCTGCTGATCTGGACCACCACGCCCTGGACCCTGCCGGCCAACCTCGCGGTGGCCGTCCACCCGGACCTGGCCTACTGCTGCGTCCACGTAGAGACCTCCGACGGGCCGATCACGCTGGTGATCGCCGAACCCCGCCTGGAGGGCGTGCTGGCGGCCGTGCAGGCCCGCCGCGGCGGCTACCTGGGCCGGCACGAGGTCCTCAGCCGCATTAGCGGCACGGAACTGTGCAAGCTCAGCCTCAGCTATCGACACCCCATCCACGCCGACCGCCTCTGCCCGGTCGTGCCGGCCGACTACGTGACCACCGAGGACGGCACGGGCCTGGTCCACACCGCGCCCGGGCACGGGCTGGAGGACTACGGCACGGGCCTCAAGCATGGCCTGGAGATCTACTGCCCCGTCCGCGACGACGGCACGTTCGACAACACCGTGCCCGAGTTCCTGCGCGGGCTGTCGGTGTGGCAAGCCAACCCGCTGGTCGTCGAGCACCTGACCAAGGCCAGGACCCTGGTGCTGGAAGAGCCGGTGAAGCACTCGTATCCGCACGACTGGCGGAGCAAGACGCCCACGATCTTCCGGGCGACCGAGCAGTGGTTCATCGCGGTGGACCGCCCGCAGGTCGACGGCGAGCCCTCGCTGCGCAAGCAGGCCCTGGCCGTCGCCAAGCCCGACAGCGATGCCATCCGCTTCGTCCCGCACTGGGGCCGCAACCGCATCGCCGGCATGCTCGAAAGCCGCCCGGACTGGTGCATCAGCCGCCAGCGGGCCTGGGGATTGCCCATCCCGGCCTTCTACAACCCCGAGGGCCAGCCCCTGCTCACGCCCGCCAGCGTGCGGGCGGTGGCCGACGTCTTCCGCCACCAGGGCAGCGACGCGTGGTTCGCGCTCAGCCCGGCCGATCTGCTGGCCGGCTACAACCCGGCCGACGACCCGCACCTGGCGGGACGGGCCGACCAGTTCGCCGTCGCCTCGCTGACCGCCGGGCGCGACATCTTCGACGTGTGGTTCGAGTCCGGATCGAGCTGGTACGCCGTCGCCATGCAGCGCGGGCTCGTCAGCGACATCCCCGTCGACCTGTACCTCGAAGGCAGCGACCAGCACCGGGGCTGGTTCCAGCTCTCGCTGCTGCCCGCACTGGGCACGCTGGGCAAGCCGCCCTTCCGCACGCTGCTCACCCACGGGTTCGTCGTCGACGAGAACGGGCGCAAGATGTCCAAGAGCCTGGGCAACACCATCGACGTCATCCAGCAGCTCGACAAGCGCGGGGCCGACATCCTCCGCCTGTGGGTGGCCTCCCAGAACTACCAGGACGACGTCCGCTGCAGCGAGAAGCTGATCGCCCAGGCCGAGGACGGGTACCGCAAGATCCGCAACACCCTCCGCTACGCCATGGGCGCGTGCTGGGACTTCGACCCCGCCGCCGACGCGACCGAGCCGGTCGACCACAGCGTGGACCTGTGGATGCGGATGCAGTTGCACATCCTCATCCGCGACGTCCGCGAGGCGTACGACCGCTACGAGTTCCACCGGGCCGCCCGGCTGCTGTACGAGTTCTGCACGGTGCAGGCGTCGAGCATCTACATGGCCGCGGTGAAAGACCGGCTGTACTGCGAGTCGCCCACGGCCGTGCGGCGCCGCGCCACCCAGACGGTCATGCACGAACTGCTGATGGCGCTGGTCAAGCTGCTGGCGCCGATCCTGCCCCACACGTGCGACGAGGCGTGGGACCACATCCCCAACCGCCCCGCCGACGAGCCCGCCAGCGTCCACCTGGCCGCCCTGCCGGACTATGACGAGGCGATCCTGCACCTGGCGGAAGACCTCCGCCCGGTCAATCCCGACCAGGCCACCTTCGAGGGCGACCGCCTCGAAGTGGGCCCCGCCTGGATCTGGAACGAACTGATGGAACTCCGTCAGGCGGGCCTGGCCAAGCTGGAGGCCCTTAAGAACGCGGGCGTGAAGAACTCGCTGGACGCCGAGGCCGTCTTCCGCGTCCGCAAGGGCGACGCAGCGGGCGCCGGGTTGATCCGCACCTACCTGCGAGAACTGGAAGACCTGCTGGGCGTGGGCCATGCCTGCATCGAGGAAGTCGAGCAGGTCGCCGCGGAAGCCCCGCTGGCCGTCGAGGTCGAGGTGGTCGACGCCCGCGACCGCTACGGGCGATGCGCCCGCAGTTGGAAGCGCCGTCCGGACGTCGGCAGCGATGCCCAGTACCCGGACCTGTGCGCCCGCGACGCCGCCGTGATGAAGGAGATCACGGCGAGCCAGTAGGGTGAATCGGGCGCATGGGTCCAAGGCGACTTGCAGGACCCGTCCGGACCATCCGCTTCGAGAAGTCGCAGCGGCCGGCTGCTTACCGTCAGTCTTCCACTACGACTCTGAACCCGACATTGTACACCTGTCGCCAGGGCAGGTAGCTCTGGCGGCAGGCGCTGCGGGCATTCTTGGGCATGTCGCGCCACGAGCCGCCGCGGACGGTGCGGGCCGCCTCCGACGAAGCGCTCTCCCGCCCGTCGTCCGAACGATACGGGTACGGCCTGTACTGCGAGCGGGTCCACTCCCACACGTTGCCGTGCATGTCGTGCAGACCCCAGGCGTTGGGGGCGTACCGCCCGACGGGAGCGGTGACGAGGCAGCCGTCGTCGAAGCGGGTGTCGCGCGGGACGATGTCGGCGGTGTAGCGTCCGTCGGTATCGTAGGCGAGCTGGCGGATGGTGAGGTCGGCGAGGTTGGCGAGCCTGGAGAAGTCGCTGTTCAGCCCCCCATACGACAGCGGGCCGTCGCTGCCGGCCCGACAGGCGTACTCCCATTGGGCCTCGGTCGGCAGGCTCACCTTCCGCCCCGTGCGATCCGACAGCCAGCGGCAGAACGCCATCGCCCGCTCCCAGGAGACGCGAACCACCGGCTGGTCGGGCCCGTTGAGCGGCCAACCCAGGTGTCGCTCGCTGAAGACCCACGAGCCCTTGTGCTCGAAGCGGCTGTCGTGGGCGGTGTCGAAGGCCGCGAACTGGCGATTGGTGATCTCGCACTTGCCCATCAGGAAGGCCCGTTCGATCCGCAGGGCGGCCCGCGGGGCCTCGTCGGCCTCGCCGTCGGCCTCGCCCATTACGAACTGCCCAGCCGGGATGCGGACCAGATCGAGCGTGAGCCCGCCGCCCAGGTCCAGCGGCTGAGGCGCCGGCCCGGCCTGGCGCTGGAGCTTCCCTGCTTGCTCCTGGTCGAAAGGCCAGTTGGGGCATTCAACGCGCGGGGCGGACGGGCAGAAAGGCTGGCGGGGAATCACTCCCGTCGCGCCGGTGTAAGGCAGTTGCAGCGGGTAGGTCTCCGGGTCTTCGTCGATGCCGGCGTAGAGTTTCCGCAGTTCGCGGCGGCGCGGATGGTCCCAGATGTTGCGCTTCAGCCCCACCACCTCGCGCCACGTG
Organism: Planctomycetota bacterium; assembly: GCA_022705325.1. GTDB lineage: Bacteria > Planctomycetota > Phycisphaerae > SM23-33 > SM23-33 > MWDR01. Next base: position 38,796 of record JAKJER010000033.1, read on the forward strand.
CCGTGGCACGGAGCGTTGAGGTCGATCCACGTAATCAGCCGGTCCCAGTACTCGTCGGTCAGCTTCACGCCATAGTGTCCCTTGCGGAGCATCTGGACCAACTCGCTGGTGTCGGCGCCGAACTCGCCGGGGGCGAGCAGGCGGAGGTCGCTCTCCAGCCCGCCCACGCGGACGTGGCTCCGCAGGTGGATGTACGACGGCGGGAAGACGCCGTCGGCAGATCCCGCGGCCTTCTCGACGTCGCCCGCCTCGATCGTCTTGACCCGCGGGTCGCCCCCGCGGAGGGTCATGACCCGCCCCTGGTTGCCCCGCAGGTCGGGGGTCTTCTTGCCGTCGCAGGGCTGGCCGTCGTGGCAGCCGATGCAGTAGTGGTCCAGCACCGGCTGGACCTCGCGGAGAAAGCTGAAACCGCGGACCGGCCCGTACCACGGTTGGATTTCCTGCGGGGCCTTCGCCGTCGCCAGCGTGGCCTTCGCCGGCGGGACGTCCGGGCCTCGCTCGTGGCAACCGACGCACGAGACGATCTCGCCCGGCATGGCCGTCATCCAGCTCCGCATCAACTGCAAGGCCTGCCCGTGCTTGTCCAGCGGCTGGACGGAAATGGGCGTGTTGGCGGGCACGCGGAACAGGGCCGAGCCGTCGGTCTCCACGTTCACCGTGCCCAGCACGCGCTTGGGTTCCCAGGGCCCGTCGGCGCCGACGCGGTGGTTGATCCCCGCGATGCCCTGGTACGCGAAGTGGTACGTGAACAGGCGAAGCTTCCGGACGCTGCCTCGCGGCACGCCGCGCAGGCCAGGCCCGGCGTACACGTCCTGAAGGTAGACCAGGGCGTCCTGTCGCGTCGGGTCGACGCGATCGACCAGCACCGGCGGGCGCCGAGTGGCCCGCAGCGGGATCGGCTCGACCAGCGCCTGGCCTTCGACCTCCATCAGCAGCAGCAGGTTATCGAAGACGTCCATCAGGTAGATGCCCCACAGGTCGTCGGGGCGGGGCTTCGCGGACACCAGGAAGTACTTCTCGCTCAGCGGCAGCGGGTGGACCGTCTTGGGCCAGGACGCCAGCGTCAGCTTGTCCTCGATCGCCGGCACGACCGCCTGCCCGTAGCCCGGCACCCGCTGGACGACGCCGGCAATCCCCTGACCGGCGGCCGGGTCGAACACCACCGTCTCGCCGATCCGCCCGACGTGGTGGCCGGTGACGGTGCCGACGATCTTCGTGGCGTGCCCGGGTACAGCCCGGGCGTAGAAGATGGAGTTGGGCCAATACGATCCGCTGCCGTAGAGCTCGCGCTGACCCGTGCCGTCGGGGTTCATGGTGAACAGCATCCGGGCCCAGACGTGCGGAATGTCGGTGTATTCCCACCGCAGGTAGAGGATCCGGCCGTCGCTGGTGACCGACGGACAGTAGTTGTGGTCCTGCTCGAAGGTGAGTTGGCGGACGTTGCCGCCGTCGGCGTCCATCACGTACATCATGCCGACGTTGACGGTCCGGTTGCAGGGGACGCCCTGAAAGGCGGCCGTGGAGATAAAGGCGATCCGCTCGTTGGGCAGGTAGCAGGCATCGAGGTTGTGTACGCCCTCTTGATCCCCTCGGGAGACCTGTCGCAGGCCGCGCCCGTCCGCGCCGATCTCGTGGATCTGCCAGAGGTTCTTCGCGTCGCGCATGGAGAAGAGGATTCGCCGGCCGTCGAAGCGCAGGTCCATCTCGGAGACGAGTCTCTCGCCGGCCGGGCAGTGGAGCGTCCGCAACGAGGCCGCTCGACCGGGCGTGGGCATGCGGAGGATGGCGATTTCGTTGTCCCAGGCCCGCGGGGCCATGGTGTGAAGCTGCCAGGAGCTTTGCTGGGGCAGGCCGATGTACTTGCCGATGCCTTTGTCCGGGTCCTGGGCGCGCCGCGGGTCCCCGATGGGCCGGCGGCGGATGACCAGCAACTCGTCGAAATCCAGCAGCGGATTGGACAGCAGGGCCTCGCGCTGAAGGGCGACGATCTCGCGAGCCTGCTCGAGCGCCCGCTCGTCGCGGCGTTCCAGGGCCGCCCGGACCTCCGGCAACGCCCCGCAGCGTCCCAGGCGATCCAGGAACTCCTGCCCTCGCGGGTAACGATGTTCGAACTGGCGCGACAGATCGCGGATCGCCCGCCCCAGCGCCTCCGGGTTCACCAGCTCCAGGCGGGAGGCCGCCAACCGAAAGGGATCGCCCTCCGCACAGGCCGGCGCGACCGACGACCATGCGCAGCCCGCCGCCACGAAGGCCACACACGCTCGGAGAACCGTCGGCCACATCTGTCCGTGTTTCTTCATCTGTTCCGCTCTTGGTATTTCTTCTCGCACCACAGGCGCCAGTCCGCCTCCAGGTGCTCCCAGCTCGTTTCCAGCACCGGCTGGAGGTGCGGGCCCAGGTCGGTCGAGCCGGCCTTGGAGATGGCCTCCAGCAGCGCGGGGACGCGCTTGGAGTACCGCTCGTGGCCGAGCAGCATATCGGCCACGGTCATGGCCTGCCAGTACCGGTTCATGGGGACGGACCGCCCGTTGCAGAGGGTCGCCAGCGGCAGGCGGAAGTTCGCGTCGCCCAGACCCTGGCGGATGATCTCGCCCACGTTCGCCTGCGGATGGAAACGCAACTGGTATCGCACAGCCAGGCCTTCCTGAAGCCACTCCCCACTGTTCTGCAGCCGCAGGGTCCGCCCCAGCAGGGCGTGGACGTACTCGTGCGTGTAGGTTGGGCGGAGCGTTCCCGCCTGCGGGTGGTAGTAGGAGGTGGCGATGCCCTGCAACGTGTAGCCGTCCGACTTCGGCGCGGTCGCCTGGCTGGCCAGTTCATTCGCAAGGCGGAGGGTGAAGTCCTGGTACTCCTTGCGGTCGGCGAAGACCAGCAGCCCCACCGGGGCGCGCCGGGCCCCGGCCTGGGGAAAGTCCGCGTAGACCGCCTGGGCGACCCTGGCCAGGTGGGCGGCCAGCTTGTCGGCGTCCAACTCGGGGGCGTCGCTGAGCAGGAGCAGGTCGTTGTTGGCGACCGGCCTGGTCTTGCCCGCCTTGTCGGCGCCGAACGCCAGCAGGGCCAGCTCTTTGGGCGACCACTGGGCCGCCCGCGGGCCGGCTGGGCGGACGGCGACGTCGTCGATCCACACCTCGCCCTTGGAGCGGAGGTAGAAGCCCAGGCGCGAGACGGCGTCCCATTGCGGCACGCGTCCGGCGGACCACCGCATCGCGGCCAGCCGGACCTCGACGCTCTGCCAGCCGCCCCTGGCCAGCTCGATCTTCCGCCAGAATCGCGTCCGCCCGTCGCCCTCCAGCACCTGCACTTCCATGACGACCGGCGCGTCGCCCGCGGCCAGGACCGGGCAGGCGCGGAAAGTGACGTGGCTGAATTCGTTCCAGTCCGCCGGCACGCCGGCGGGCTTGGTGTACACCCCGCCCGATCCGCCGGCCGCCAGGCGCAGCGCCTGTCCGCTGGCGCCTTCGCCCACGGCCGGCTCGCGGCTGGCGCGGAGGTCGCCGCCCGCCGTCCAGCCCTCGCCCAGGGCATCCTTCTCGAAATCGAACAGGACCTTCGCCCCGTCCTGCTCGGCCGGCGCCAGGTGCGCCAGCGCCAGAAGCGGAAGAACGCTGAGCAGGAATCGAACGCAGGAGGGGACTCGCAATTCGTGCAACTTCTTCATCACTTCAACCTACCGCCCGGCGGGCGGGTTTGTCAAACCTGACGGCGGCTGGACCGTTCGGGCGCGGCGTGGGCAGAACACCCGTGCCACGACAGTGCCACCGTTGCGCGAAGATCGTGGTTGACAGGATCGGCAATTCGGCGCAAGATATATCGTCACTCCACATATCGCAGTGACCCAATTGAGTCGGACAAGAAGCTCATCTGGAAGAGAGGATTTGACTAATGGCGCGCAAAAACGGAGCGGTGGTTTTCTTTTCGGTTGCGGCGCTTGGCCTGCTGGCCGGCGCGGCGCAGGCGGGGCTTGTGGCCCACTGGACTTTCGACGGCGTCCTCAGCGACCAGACCGGCAACCATGACGCCGCGGTCGCCGGAGGCAGCCCGTCGTACGCTGCCGGGAAATACGGCAACGCCCTGCTCCTCAGCGGGGCCGGCGACTACCTGACGACCAACAGCGACTCCGACGGCCTGGGCATGGGCGGGAGTTTCACGGCCATGGCCTGGATCTACTCCAACGTCCTGTCCGCTGACAAGTCGGTGTACGGCAAGGACTCCGGCAGCAACGGCAATCAACTGCATTTGATCACCCGGAACACCAAGGCGCACCTGGGGTTCTACGGCAACGACACCGGAGGCAACCAGGACCTCTCGACCGGGACATGGACTCACGTTACCTGGCGCTACGACGCCACCGGCGGGGTTCAGAGCATCTTCGTCAACGGCGTGCAGGACGCGTCCAACTCCGGCCGCGCCGCGCTGGGCAACGCCGGGGGCAACGTGCTGATCGGGCGATGGGGCGGCGGGAACTACTTCGACGGAATGCTGGACGACCTGGTGATCTACGACCAGGCGCTCGCCAACAACCACATCCAGTACGTAATGAACGGAGGCGACCCGACCCATCTGCCGGCGCTGCTCAACTGGGACTTCGGCAGCGGCAATCTGCAGGGCTGGACGGTCCTCAACGGCGCGGCCTATCTCCGCGTCGGCGACGGCGACGGGGTGACCCCCGCCAACAGCAGCGGCGGCTACGCCCACGACAACGCCCACACCACGTTCCTGCTGGAGTCGCCCGAGTTCAATCTGATCGACCCGGGCGTGGACGGAGTGAGCGTGCTGACCGTCGAATTCGCCGGCGGCGCGGGCGACCAGAACGGCGCCGGGATGATCTTCCACACGCCGCTGGATGTTCTGGCGTACAACGGCGGGCAGTCCGACAGCGACGGGCAGAAGGGGCTGGCCTTCTTCAACACCTCCACGTGGGAGTATGACGCGGTCATCTTCGAGAACGACAACGGCGGGACGAACATCCGGACCTTCACGATGGACGACCTGATCACGCTGGGCGTGAACCCCTTCTATAACTATCGTCTCCAGTACTTCGAGAACGATCAGGGCGGGTGGGGTTGGGGGCAGCTCAACTGGCTCAGCCTGACGGCCGGCGATCCGGAAGACGTCCCCGAACCCGCCACGATGGCCCTGCTGGGTCTGGCCGCGTGCGGCCTGGGTGGATACGTCCGCCGCAGACGGACGGCGTAGCAGCAGGAATAATCGCATCTTCGGCGTGAACGGGCGGGCCGCTTGGGCTCGCCCGTTTGCCTTTCAGTCTGTGCAGCCCTTGGCCAAAGGCGCGGCCAGGAACCCGCGGAAGCGGCCTTGCGCACGAGTCCTGGCCTTCAGGCCCGGCTGAGCTTGGCCTTGCAGAACTCGACGGTCCGCTGCAGCCCCTCGCGTCGTCCCACGGCCGGCGACCAGCCCAGCACGCGACGCGCCAGCGAAATGTCGGGGCGGCGCACCCTGGGGTCGTCGCCGGGAAGCGGCTTGAACTGGAGCGGGCTGCTCGAACCGGTCAGCTCGATGATCTCCCGGGCCAGTTCGCCGATGGGGATTTCATCGGGGTTGCCGATGTTCACGGGGGCGGCATAGTCGCAGTCCGCCAATCGCAGCAGCCCCTCCACCTGGTCGTCCACGTAGCAGAAGCTGCGGGTCTGCGAGCCGTCGCCGTAGACGGTGAGCGGCCGGCCCGCGAGGGCCTGGCAGATGAAGTTGGTGACCACCCGCCCGTCGTCCAGGCGCATGCGCGGGCCGTAGGTGTTGAAGATCCGGGCCAGCCGGACGGGCAGATCGTGCTTGCGGTGGTAGGCGGTGATGAGGGCCTCGGCGTAGCGTTTGCCCTCGTCGTAGACGCTGCGCGGCCCGATGGGATTGACGCGTCCCCAGTACGACTCGACCTGGGGATGGACGTCGGGGTCGCCGTAGACCTCGCTGGTGGAGGTGTGGAGGAATCGAGCGCCACGGCGGCGGGCCAGTTCGAGCAGGTTCCACACGCCCTGGCTGCACACGCGCATGATGTCCAGGGCGAGCGGGGCGAAGTCCACCGGGCTGGCCGGGCAGGCCAGGTCGCACACCAGGTCCAGCGGCCCGGCCAGGTCCAGTTCCCGCGTGACGTCGTGCTCGACGAAGGTGAAGTCGGCCCCGGCGGGCCGGGGCGACGGCTCGTTCAGCCAGGCGATATTGTCGCGGTGGCCGGTGCAGAAGTTGTCGACGCCGATAACCTGGTGGCCCCGCTGGAGGCAGCGGCGCGCCAGGTGGCAGCCGATGAACCCCGCGGCCCCGGCAATCAGGATTCTCATGCTGGTTCTCCAGACCCCCTCCTGAGCGTCCGATATTCTCACTGGACGCACTGGTGATAGTATCGGCAGAAGGGAACCTCTTCATGAAAGTCACAGTAGTCGGAAGCGGATACGTCGGACTGGTGACCACCGCCTGCCTGGCGGACGCGGGGAACCACGTGGTGGGCGTCGACATCGACGAGAAGAAGGTCCAGGCCCTCTCGCAGGGCCGAAGCCCGATCTACGAGCCGGGCCTGGAAGAGATGCTCCAGGCCAACCTGGCCGCCGGGCGCCTGCGCTTCACCACCAACCTGAACGAAGGCGTCGAGCACGGGCACGTCCTGTTCATCGGGGTGGGCACGCCCCCTCGCAGCGACGGGTCGGCCGACCTGTCCGGCGTGGAGTCGATCTGTCGCGACATCGCCGACTCCATGACCTCCGCCAAGGTCATCGTCATCAAGTCCACCGTCCCGGTGGGGACCGGGCGGCGGATGTTCGAGTTGATGATGGACCGGACGGCCCACCCGCTGGCCCTGGTGTCCAACCCCGAGTTCCTCAAGGAAGGCGCCGCCCTGGAAGACTTCCTGCGCCCCGACCGGGTCATCATCGGCTGCGACGATCCGGAGGCCGCCCAGTTGATGAGCGAGCTGTACGCCCCGTTCGTCCGCGGCCCGCGGACGATCATGATGATGAGCCGCGAGGCCGCCGAGATGGTCAAGTACGCCTCCAACGCCTATCTGGCCACGCGGATCAGCTTCATCAACGAGATCGCGGACATCTGCGCCCACACCGGGGTGGACATCAACCAGGTCCGCATGGGCATGGGGGCCGACCGGCGGATCGGGCAGGATTTTCTCGAACCGGGCGTGGGATACGGCGGGAGTTGCTTCCCCAAGGACGTGCAGGCCCTGATCCAGGTCGCGCTCCACAACGACTGTGACGCGTCGATCCTGCGCAGCGTCCACCAGCGAAACGACGCCCAGAAGGAGGCCCTGGCCACGATGGTGACCGAGCGGTTCGGCTCGGACCTGGCGGGCAAGACCTTCGCCGTCTGGGGCCTGGCGTTCAAGCCCAACACCGACGACATCCGCGAAGCCCCGGCCGTGCGCGTCGTGCGATGCCTGGTCGACGCGGGGGCCGAGGTCCGCGCCTACGATCCCAAGGCCGGCGCCAACGCCCGCAAGGAGTTGGGCGACGGCCGAGTCACCATCGTCGACGACGCCTACGCCGCCCTCCAGGACGCCGACGCCCTGCTGATCTGCACGGAGTGGAACGAGTTCCGCACCCCGGACTTCGACCGCATCCGCTCCGCCCTGCGTCAGCGAGTGATCTTCGACGGGCGGAACCTCTACCAGCCGGCCACCATGATCCGCCAGCGGATCGAATACTACTCCATCGGGCGTCCGCCGGCCCGCCCGGCCCGCTCCAAGTGGGCCACCGCCGAGAGCCGCTTCGCCTGCTGAAGCCCGACCGGACCGCCCCGACCGCGATCGCCGCACTCACGGCCGCCCACCCGGGCCGCACGCCGGAAGATTTCCGCGAGACAATCGCTCTTTCTGCGTTAATCGTTGCATCTGCGCAAGTTCCGCTCGGGCGGAGCGTGCGACAAACAGAAGGAGTCTGTCGTGACCCGTTTCAACAGTATCGGTGCGGTTCTGCTGGGCGTATTCCTGGCGTCTTCGCTGGCCCTGGCCGTCAACAACGGCGACGTGCCCGTCAACACCCCCGCCTCGGCGCGGCGGATGATCGAGGACCTGTCCAAGACGTACGGAGACAAGTACCCCGGCGGCAAGGAATTCCTCAAGCGGCTGGAGGCCATCGAGACCCGGCTGGCCGCCAATGCCAAGGACGGCCAGGCCCGTGAGGATCTGGACGTCCTCATCCGCGAGGCCTCGCTGGCCAACCCGCTGCTGGACTTCGACAAGCTGCTGGTCATCCGGCGCAAGGGCGAGGCCAACCGCTCGCTGAACGCCTACACCAGCGACACCATCAAGCGGACCGGGTGGGACAACGAGCTGTCCGAGCTGTCCAACCTGCGCGGCGAGGTCAAGGTCCGCACGATCCACAGGCCCGACAAGCAAGGCGTCATCAAGCACCTGGACCTGCACTTCGACGGCAAGCGGATCATGTTCTCCGGAGTGGGCAAGAACGGCTGCTGGGGCATCCTCGAGGTCGATCCCGACGGCAAGAACCTCAAGGAACTCACCCCCGACGACCAGGCGGGCATCCAGTGGTTCGACGGGTGCTACCTGCCCGAGAACGGGCTCATTCTCGCCTGTTCCACCGCGGGCATGCAGGGCCTGCCCTGCGTCAACGGCAGCCAGCCCATGGTCAACCTGTACAAGGTGGACATCGAGACCAAGCAGGTCCGCCAGCTCACCTTCGAGCAGGACAGCGACTGGCATCCCCGCGTCCACCACAACGGCAAAGTCCTGTATCTGCGATGGGAGTACACCGACACGCCGCACTATTTCTCGCGCCACCTGTTCCAGATGAACCCCGACGGCACGGGGCAGATCGAGTACTGGGGCAGCGGGTCGTACTTCCCCACGGCCTTCGTCTGGGCGCGCCCGGTGCCCAACGACCCCAGCCTCGTGGTGGGGCTGGTCAGCGGACACCACGCCAAGAGCGAGACGGGGCGGATGATGCTGGTCAACCCGGCCGTCGGACGCAAGTACCCGCTGCGCTTCAGGCCCAAGGACAAGGACTGGGGCCCGCAGAACTCGACGATCAACATCCACCCGGACGTCCTGCCCGCCGGGGAGACCGGCTGCATGCAGGAGATCCCCGGCTGGGGCCGCGACGTGGTCGGCAACGTCTACGACAACCAGGGCGGCGGGCAGAAGTACACCTTCCAGACTCCCTGGCCGCTGTCGGACAAGTACTTCCTGGTCTCGATGCAAGGTTTCCAAGGCCCTTCTGAGCCCGCCCAGGGCGGCAAGCGCCCCCGGCGCGGCGGCGGGAAGTGGACGCTGTGCCTGGTGGACGTGTTCGACAACATGACGGTCCTCTACTCCGACCCCGCCTACGACCTGTTCGAGCCCATCCCGCTGGTGCCGCGTCCCACGCCGCCGGTGCTGGTGGACCGCACCCGCCCGGGCGAGCCGACGACGGTGTTCTGCACCGACATCTACTACGGGCGCGGGCTGAAGGGCATCCCCCGGGGCAAGGTCAAGAAGCTCCGCGTCTTCGGGTACCATTACGGCTACATGCACAGCGGCGGGCACGAGTCGGTCGGCCTGGAGTCCGGGTGGGACATCAAGCGGATTCTCGGCACGGTCCCGGTGGAAGAGGACGGCTCGTTCAGTTTCGAGGCGCCGGCCAACACCCCGCTGGCGATCCAGCCGCTGGATGAGGAAGGGCGAGCCCTGGCCATCATGCGGAGTTGGATGGTCGGCATGCCGGGCGAGCGGATGAGCTGCAACGGCTGCCACGAGGATCTGCGGACCCACGCCCCCATGAAGACCACCGTCGCCAGCCGCATCGAGCCCCACAAGATCACCCCCTGGTACGGCCCGGCCAGGCCGTTCTCCTACGCCGCCGAGATCAAGCCCCTCGTCGACAAGTACTGCGTGGGCTGCCATAACGAGAAGGCCAAGGCCGAGAAGGGCCGAATCTCGTTCGAGAAGAGCGACCCCAACAACTGGCGGAACGATCGCAGTTACCTCAACCTCTCCGCTTTCGTCCGCCGGCCCGGGCCCGAGAGCGACCTGGACATCTACGACGCGATGGAGTGGCACGTCTCGACCAGCCCGCTGATCCAGATGCTCAAGAAGGGCCACCACGGCGTCCAACTCGACGCCGAGGCCTGGGACCGCCTCTACACCTGGATCGACTTCAACGCTCCCCACCGGGGCATGTGGAACAACCCGAAATACGAGAAACGGCGCCTGGACCTGGCCGTCCGCTACGCCGGGCTGACCGACAACCCCGAGGAGGAATACCGCCAGACCTACGCGTCGGTGACGCAGCGCGAGCCGGCTCAGCCGATCGTTCCGCCCCAGCCGGGCGAGGTGAAACCGGACGGCCTGAAGGCGACGGGCTTCCCCATGACCGCCGAGCAGGCCCGCAAGCTCCAGGGCGAGGACGCGACGATGGAGATCCCGCTGGGCGACAAGCTGACGATGAAGCTGGTGCGCATCCCGGCGGGAAGCTTCGTCATGGGCTGCCAGGGCGGATACCCTGACGAGGCCCCGCGAAGCGTGGTCCGCATCGACAAGCCGTTCTGGATGGGCGTCACCGAGGTGACCAACCGCCAGTACGAGGCGTTCGACCCCGAGCACGACACGCGTTACCAGGACGAAACCGGCAAGGACCACGCCGTGCCCGGCTACATCGCCAATCATCCCGACCAGCCCGTCGCCCGCGTCTCGTGGCAGGAGGCGGCGCGGTTCTGCCAATGGCTGGCCTCCAAGACCGGCAAGAAGGTCGCCCTGCCCACCGAGGCCCAGTGGGAGTGGGCCGCCCGCGCCGGTACCGACACGCAGTTCTACTACGGCACGACCGACGCCGACTTCAGCAAGTTCGCCAACCTCGCCGACGCCGATCGCCGCAACCTGTACGTCTCGTGGGACGGCGGCAGTAAGATCCACAAACGCCGCCCCTACCCCGCCGACTACCTCTTCCCCCTGCGCGACGACCGCTTCAAGGACAACTGGTTCGTCGTCGACTACGTCGGCCAGTGCCAGGCCAACGCCTGGGGCCTCCAGGACATCGTGGGCAACGTCTCGGAGTGGACCCGCTCGGACTACAAGGCGTACCCGTATCAGGACGGCGACGGGCGCAACGGCGGCGACGTGGCCCGGGCGAAGGTGGCCCGCGGCGGGTCATGGGATGACCGCCCCAAGACGGCCGGCAGCACCATCCGCTTCCCGTTCGAGTCCTACCAGAAGGTCTACAACGTCGGCTTCCGCGTGATCATCGAGGAATGACGGCCCGGGCCTGACCGGCCAAGGCGCCACGCGGGCCGGGCGACTGCTCGCGATGCGCCCGGCCGGCAGCGTCTTGAGAACGCGCCCACGCGACGGCGCGCGGGCCATCAAGCGGCGACCGTCATGACCGGCCGTGAACGATCACGGAGTCTTCGAACTTGATGTTCTCGCCGTGGTAGCGGTAGTAGCTCATCTCGTAGTTGTCCAGCAGGACGTCGTTGCGGAGGCGGGTCGCGTAGACGTAGCGGTTCGGGAGCCTGCCAAATGAGGCGCCGCCTCTCGCGACCAGCAGCGGGTCCACGGGCACCCACCCAAGCTGTTCCACATAGACCTCTGCCCATTTGTGCCTGGCCGTGTCGCCCGGTTTGGGGGGATGCATGATGAACCCGTCGCACGTCCTGGCGGGAATGCCCTTGGCCCGGCACAGGGCGACGAACAGATCCGCGTGCTCGGTGCAGTCGCCGGTTTTCTCCTTCAGGCTCTTCAGCGCGCCCTTCTGCTGCTTGCTGTAGCTGGAATATCGCAGCGTGGAGGTCACGAACGCCAGGACGTTCCGCGCCTGCTCGATCCGGTCCTTCCCGCCAATCCGCCCGGCGGCTTCCTGGATCGGCCCGGCATCGCATTCAATGCACTTCTCCGCCCGCAGGCACCGCTTCAGTTCCTCGCTCGTCTCGGGCTCCGCGAGGCCGCCGCGGGCTTGGAGCGTCTCCAGGTCCGACCGGAAGATGTCGGCCCAGACGCGGATGTTGACCTCCACCGGACGATCGAGCCTGTCGAGGATGAACACGGCGTAAGTATTGCCGTGCTTCTCGAAGACCTTGTCCGGCTGGACGGAATAATCGATCCGGCGAATGACCTGCCGGCCGGGGATTGTCCGGGGAACCAGGGTGGTGAACGTCACCAGCTCTGTCTTCTTTCCGGGGGTGATCCGCTGCGCGATGGTGAACGAAACGCTGCGGGCCTGGGCGCCGGCAGGCGCAGCCGGCAACGTCGTTGCCGCACCTGGCGGCTGGGCACAGCCGGCAAGAAGCACGGCGACGGCAAGCGAGAACGATCTCATCTGTCCTTACCCAGTTGCAGGGGCTGGTCCGTGGGCGGACCGAACGGGCCGGGGAAGGTCTTGGCGGCCTCGACGGCCCGCCCGAGGAAGTCGTGGGTAACGATCGCCCGCCCGCCGAGCATCACGGGCTCGCATTTCGGCGCGGGCGCGGAGAGCTTCCACGCGAGCGTCAGCTTGCCCGGGTCGAAGGTTGCTTCGACGCCGTCAGTGAGGTTGCCCTCAAGCCGGCTGGGCGGGCCCTTCGCCTCGATGGCGTTGGCGTTGCCCGCCACGACGTTGTTGAGCACGGTGTGGCCGCCGCCGGTAAATGGCTGGCCGTACAGGCGGCGGTTGGTCACGACACCGCGGAGGCGGATGCCCGGGCCGGCGCCGCCGAAGATGAAGTTGTGGGCGAAGGCCTGACCGGTGCAGTCGTGCTCGTAGATGCCTGCGCCGCGCCGCGTGTTGAGGATGACGTTGGAGTCGATAAGGTTGGGCCTGGCGCTGGCCTCGATGAAGATCCCGCCGTGGATGGTGTGGACGTCGACGATGAGATTGCCGGTGCAGCGGCTGTTGACGTTGCCCCAGTCCATCCAGATGCCGGGCCCGTGGAACGTGCAGAAGATGTGGTTGCGGCGGATGACGACGGAGCGGTTGACGTGCGTCTTGATCGCGCCGGTCTCGTAGTAGGTCTCCACGTCGTGGAAGGCGTTGTTGGTGAGAACGTTGTCCTCGATCAGGCTGGCGTCGGGGCGGATGCCGGCGATCCCGCAGACGCCGCAGTCGCTGATGCGGTTGCCCCGCACGATGTGCCGGCCGACCGGCAGGTCGGTCCACCCGGCCTGGATGCCGATGTCCGCGCCGCAGCCGTTGGCCTGGCGGATAGCGTTGTTCTCGATCAGCCAGTGATGCCCCCGCATGGTGGACAAGGCCCCCTGCTGCGGCATGGGGAACTGGTTGCCCGCGTGCTCGATGGTCAGGCCGCGAACGGCGATCCAGCCGAGGCCCTCCGTGTCGGGCGCGAAGATCATGCCCTGCACGGTGACCTCGACGCTCGCCTTGGCGGGCTCGGCCCCGCCGGCCAGGCGGAGCAGCAGCTTGCCCGCGGGCACGTCCACCCAGTAGGCGTTGGACTGCCTGGCCAGGTCGGCCCGCTCGTGGACCTGGAGCAGGCGCTGGCTGTTCACGAACACCAGCCCGCGAGGCAGCGTGTAGGGCTTCTTGCCGCGTTTGGGCTGGGCCCACGACATGATATCGAACTGCTTGTCGGTGACGTTGGGCTCGCGGAACGGGTTTTCTCCGGGCACGTCGAACAACGAGCCGGGCAGATCGGCTTGCCAGCACACGGCGTCGCCCTCGGCGACCTTCTGCCAGGGCCCGGCGAGCACGCGCGAGCCGCGGAGGACGGGCGCCTCGCCGTCGGCGGCCTCGTAGGCGATCATGGCGTCGGCGCCCGTGCCGCCGCGGGCCGGGCGGACCCGCTCGCGATAGACGCCCTTGTGGATGATCACGCGCTGGCCCGGCTGGAGGATGGCGGCCGCCTTGGAGATCGTGCGGAAGGGTTTCTCGAGAGTGCCGTCGTTGTCGTCGCTGGCGGCAGCCTTGGCGGCGGCGACGTGGTACGTGCGGGTCCACTTCGTCGCCGGCTGCCAGGTCTTGAACTCCTGTCCGTCGGGCAGGAAGACCGGGGGCTTCAGGCCGAGGCCCTCGGTCTGGACGACGACGGGCGTGTCGTACGGTCGCGGCCTGGCGGCGGGCGCGTCGGCGGCGAGAGATGGGCCGACCTGGACAACCGTCCCGACGGCAACGATCAGGCTGAGGGTCATGCGAGACATCGGGTGGCTCCTTCGCGGCAGAGGATACCGCAAACGACTCCGCCAGTACACAAGAAGAGACCCTCGACGGCGACCTGGGACTTGCCCGCGAATCCTCCCTGCGACTATGATCGTCGTGTCGCCAGGCGACCAGGCAAAGGAGCCGCCCGTTACCCAGTCAACTTCGAGCGTCCGCGCCGCAACCCGGAACCCCGCCTCGCCCGGCCGAGACCTGCTGGCCGGCACGACCACGGGCGTGGTGGCGATCGTTCGCGACCTGTCGCTGGCGAGCCTGATCTTCTCGGGCCTGCTGGGCGAGTACGCGTTTTACGGGGCGGGGTTGGCGCTGGCGTGCGCGGTGGTCATCCGACTGGCGGTGGCGTTGTGGAGCAGCCAGCCGGCGGTCATGGCGTCGCTGGAGGACGCCCCGGCCGCCATCTTCGCCGTGGGCGCGTTCGCGGCGGTTCGGGCCCTGCCGGCGGGCAGCACGGGCGCCGAGATGTTCGCGACGGTCGTGGTCTTCGCGGCGCTGACGGCGGCGATCTGCGGGCTGTTCTTCCTGCTGCTGGGAACGTTCCGCCTGGGCTACCTGGTGCGGTTCGTGCCCTACCCGGTGGTGGGCGGCTTCCTGGCGGGCGTGGGCTACCTGGTGGTGGCGGGGTCGCTTCGCGTCATGATCGGCCAGCCGTTCCGCCTGGTCGACGCGGGGGTGCTTTTCCAGAGCGGCATGCCCGAGCGGTGGCTGGGCGGGGCGGGCATCGCGGTGCTGCTGCTGGTGCTGACGAGGATCCGCAAGCATTACCTGATCCTGCCGGGCGTGCTGGTGGCGGGGGTGATCGGCTTCTACGCGATCCTGCTGCTGTCGGGCGCCTCGCTCGACCAGGCCCGCCAGAGCGGGTACGTGATGGGGCCTTTCCCGGCCCAGCCGATCTGGAAGCCCCACCTGTGGCACGCCTTGGGCCAGGTGCGGTGGGAGGTGATCTGGCCGCAGGCGATGACCCTGGTGGCCGTGCCGCTGGTCAGCGTGATGTCGCTGCTGCTCAACGCGACCGGGATGGAACTGGCCACCCGTCGCGACGTGGACCTCAACCGCGAGCTGCGGGTGGCGGGCCTGGCCAACCTCCTGGGCGCGGGCGTCGGCGGGATCGTGGGTTACCAGTCCAACTCGATGTCGGCGATGCTCCGCGAGATGGGCGGGCGAGGCCGGCTGGCGGGCCTGGCGGCCGCGGGCGTGGCGGGCGTGTTCCTGCTGGCCGGGCACGTGCTGCTGAACTACCTGCCCAAGGCGGTGCTGGGCGGGATGCTGATGTACTTCGGGATCACGCTGCTGATCCGCTGCCTGTTCACGTCCCGCCGCCAGTTGCCCTGGGGCGATTACGCGGTGCTGCTGATGATCCTGCTGGTGGTGGCCCTGGCGGGCTTCGCCCAGGGCGTGGGGGCGGGCATCTTCGCCGCGGTCCTCCTGTTCGTCGTCCGCTCCAGCCGGCTCAACGTGGTCAAGCGCCAGCTCAGCGGCGCGCAGCGGCGTAGCAACGTGGACCGCCCGGCCGAGCACCGCCGCGAGCTGGAGCAGGCGGGCGATCACGTGACGATCCTCCAGTTGGCGGGCTACCTGTTCTTCGGGACCAGCTTCCAGCTCCTCCAGCAGGTCCGCCGGCGGCTGGAAGACGCCTCCCGCCCGCGGCTGCACTACCTGGTGCTGGACTTCCGCCTGGTCAGCGGGATCGACTCGTCGGCGGTGTTCAGTTTCGTGCGGATGCGTCAGATGGCCGAGGGGGCGGGCTTCTGGCTGGTGTGCACAGGCCTGGGCCCGTTGATGCTGGTTCGGATGCGCCGGACGGGCGTGGTGGAGGCGGGCGGGGGCGCGGTGCGGGTTTTCCGCGACCTGGACCACGGCATCGAGTGGGTGGAGGACAGCCTCCTCCGCTCGCGTCCGCTGCCGGCGCCGCGGTCGGCGTCGCTGCGGGAGGCGCTGGGGCGCATCTTCGGCCCGCAGGCCGACCTCGACCGCCTGGCCAAGTACCTCCAGCGCGAGGAGCTGGCCCGCGGGGCGGTGCTGATGCGCCAGGGAGAGCCCAGCGACGACATCTGCTTCATCGAGTCGGGACGGGTGACGGTGAAGCTGGCCCTCGACAACGGCAAGACCATCCGCCTGCGGACCATGCAGGCGGGGACCGTGGTGGGCGAGATCGGCTACTACCTGGGCCTGCCGCGGACGGCCTCGGTGGTGGCGGCGGAGCCCACGGTCGTCCATCGCCTGGGCGGGCAGGCCCTGGACGCGATGACCCGGGAGGACGCGGCCACGGCGGCGGCCTTCCACCGCTACATGGCCGCCCTGCTGGCTGAGCGTCTCACCGAGGCCAACCGCCACCTGCGGGCGATGACGGACTGATTCATTGACCATTGAACATTGAACATTGGCCATTGAAGAGGCCGATGCGGGAGCGGGCTTGGCGAAGTTTCGCTTGCCTTGGCGCGGGTATCGCCATTAGGATGCTTCCGGCCCGTCGAAGGGCCGATTTAGCGAAAGCCCCCATGACAGACAGGCTGGACAGCGAGCAGGTACGCAAGGCGATGGACGCGCTGTACGAGCAGATCGCGGCGCAGATGCCGGGCGACGCGCGGATCGTGGTGGTGGGCATTCGCACTCGCGGCGAGACGCTGGCGGCGCGGCTGGTGGGTCGTCTGCAGGCCGAGCGCCCGCAGCTCAGCATCGAGCACGGGGTTCTGGACATCACGTTCTACCGCGACGACCTGTCTCGGCGCGAGGGGGCCCCGCTGGTGCGGGCGACGGAGATCCCCTTCGACATCGACGACGCCTGGCTGCTGCTGGTGGACGACGTGCTGCACACCGGGCGGTCGGCGCGGGCCGCCCTGGACGCCCTTCACGATTTCGGTCGCCCCCGCTGCATCCGCCTGGCGGTCCTGGTCGATCGCGGCGGGCGGGAACTGCCCATCGCCGCCGACATGGTCGGCCTGCGGGTGAGCGTCGACGACGACGCCCGCGTGCAAGTCAGACTGAAAGAGAACGATGACGAGGAAGGCATCTCCATCATCCGACAAGACGCGGACGGACGGTGACTTCGTCTGGACGCGCAAGGACCTGCTGGGCCTGGACGAGCTGTCACCCCAGGAGATCGTGCATATCCTGGACACGGCCGAGAGCTTCAAGGAGGTCTCCACCCGCTCGATCAAGAAGGTGCCCGCCCTGCGGGGCAAGGTGGTGGCGCTGCTGTTCTTCGAGGACTCGACGCGGACGCGGATGAGCTTCGAGCTGGCGGCCAGCCGGCTCAGCGCGGACACGCTGCTGTTCAGTTCGAAGGGCTCGAGCGTGGCCAAGGGCGAGACGACGCTGGACACGGCCCGCAACATCGAGGCGATGGGGGTGGACATCTTCGTGATCCGCCACAGCCAGAGCGGCGCGCCCCACCTGCTGGCGCGTCAGCTCACCAGTTCGGTGGTCAACGCGGGCGACGGGCAGCACGAGCACCCCACGCAGGCCCTGCTGGACATCTTCACCATCCGCCAGCGCCTGGGGCGGCTGGAGGGAGTGAAGGTCGCGATCGTGGGCGACATCGCCCACAGCCGGGTGGCCCGCAGCAATATCCTGGGCCTCAAGAAGCTCGGGGCCGAGGTGGTCGTCGTGGGCCCGCCCACGCTGGTGCCCTCGGCCATCACGGCCATGGGATGCGAGATCTCCCACAGCCTCGACGACGTGCTGGGCGAGGTGAACGTGATCAACATGCTGCGAATCCAGTTCGAGCGGTTCAGCAGCAGCCTGTTCCCCTCCGTCCGCGAGTACCACCGGCTCTACGGCATGAACGCCGAGCGGCTGGCCCGCTGCCGCAAGGACGTGCTCATCATGCACCCCGGGCCGATCAACCGCGGCATGGAGATCACCTCCGAGGTCGCCGACGGGCCCAACAGCTGCATCCTCCAACAGGTCACCAACGGCCTGGCCATCCGCATGGCCGTCCTCTACCTGGTCAGCCAGGCGACGCGATAGATTCTCGCCTGCCTGCCGAAGGCAGGTTGGCGACTGGTGATTTTGTCGCGCCTCCGGGGAAGTCGTGACCCTGAAAGCCCGTTCTCGCAGCCCCTGCTGCTGAAGGCACCCCCCCATCGAGCCGAGAAAGCTTCTGGTGCATTCATGCGGGCAAAGGAATCCCCGACACCGCCCGCGGCCGTCGCGGGCATGGGGTTTCCCGGACAAGACCGGCGCAGATCATGAGCCTACACGACCAGTCCCGACGCACACGCGCGTACGTTTCACGGTTCTCAGGCAGGGCGATTCTCGCCTGCCTGGCGGCCTCTGCGCTTCTGCTGGCGGCCCGCCTGCCTCCGGTCCAGTCGGTTTGCGGAGCGGGGCCTCCGTTGGCGCCCGGCGAGCGCGACGTCACCGACCAGGTCCTGCGCGACATCGAGCAAGGCCGCTTCATGATCCTCCGCTACGACAACTGCCGCGGGACCGTCTCCGCCCGCCTGAACGGCAGCGCGGGCGGAAAGAGCAGCCTGGCCGCGCAGTTCGACGGACTCTACGTGATCTGCGAGCCGGTGCTGAGGCACCTTCTCAGCCTCGGCGGGCCGATGAGCAAGGGCATCTGCGACCTCTACCACATCTACCCGCAGCGCCTGACCGTCAGCTCGCGCGGGCGGTTCGTGGAGTACATCCACCCGGACATCACCGACACCTACACCTGGGCCCGCACCCGGACGCTCACCCTGCCGGAACTGCCCGCGGGCACGATGACGCAACAGGCGGTCGAGATGTGGCACGAGAAGGTCCGCGCCCTGCACAAAGAGCGGAACCTGGGCGCCTTCTTCACCGTTCGCGACCGCAGCAAGGCGGACGGCGACGTGCGGATCATGCCGACCGCGTTCGTGGGCGATCAGACGGGCATCACGCTCCGGCGAACCCAGCCCGGCAAGGCCCCGCGGGTCATCCGGCTGCCGCTGGGGCATTTCTTCATGGGCGATCCGGTGACGTTCGCGGGGATGGAAACGCGCGGCGTGACGTCGCTGACCTGGTGGAACGCCACCCTGGCCGAGCTGGTCGCCTACCCGTCGGACTTCTCGCTGCTGGGCGTCACGTTTCACCACCGGTTTCGCATGCCGCAGTATCCCGCGCCGCACGCCGCGCAGCACCCCCGCAACGACCAGTTCATCGAGGCCAGCCTGTTCTACTCCGTGGGGCTGGCCAAGGAAGTCGACGCGATCCTCACCCCGTACACCCCGGCGGAGGGCACGTTCATGCCCGTCCCGAACACCACCCGGGAGTACAAGCTGGAGATCCGCTCGCCGCCGCTGGCCGAGATCGAGGCCGTCCGCTTCCGCCTGTTCGACGTGAGCCGGCGCCCGGGCATCTGCTGCAACGCCAAGGTGCACGCCATGAGCACGAGCGGCCCCGGCGGCTGCCCCCACTGCAAGGCCGGGCGCGTCATGACGCAGAAGACCGTCTCGCAGCACTTCAACCGGCAGACCTACCTGCCGCGCCTGGTGACCACCTACGACGACTGCCCGGCCGACGACCTGCCGGACCTCTACTTCACCGACAGCGATAACGGCGAGCCGTTCCAGCTCTCCGGCGAGGTCGTGGAAGACGAGCGGCTGGCGTACAAGGCGGCGGACGAACTGGTGATCGAGTCGCCCCGGAAGCAGGAGTACGTCGCCAAGGTCCGGGTCATGGACGGTGCGGCGGCCGGCAAGCTGACGGTCGAGCTGCTCGTCGGCGGGGCGTGGGTCCCGGCGGCGGCCATGGGCGACACAGCCGACATCAAGGGCGTACACCTGTACATCCCCAACGACCAGGACGAGACCGGCGTGGCCGACGCGTGGGAGAACGCGTTCGGGGCCGACCTCTCGGAAGACAACGACGCGTCGGTCGGCGGGCCGATTCTCGGCGACGGGCTGTCCAGCCGGGAAGAGTACCGCGGGTTCCTCATCGCCCGGAACTTCGAGCGCACCAGTCCGAAGGAACAGGACCTGTTCGTCACCGACGACGGCGGCCTGTACGTCGACGCCATCGACCGCTACGTGACCCGGTGGTACGCCGGGAGCGGCGTGACGCTGCACCGCCTGCACTGCGACGAGTTCAAGGGCGACGTGGTCAACTGGACCGACGAGTCCGCCCGCCTGCACGCGCAACACCTCATCGTCGTCATGCAGCACATGGTCATGCCCCTCGGCCAGGACGTCTCGATCAACCGGCATTGGATCGACCTGTGGCAGAAGAACTACGTGGGATGGTCGCCGGTGAGCTGGCCTCGCAAGGAACTTCACACCGTGTTCGTCCGCAACGACAGCCGCGGCGCGATCGCGAAGGCCAGGACGGTGGGCCACGAAATGGGGCACCAGTTGAACCTGCCCCACCACGGCCAGACGGACGAAACGATCGACCTGACGGGGCAGGTGCTTCTGGGGGCGGCGCTGGACGGCAAGTACTACGTCGCCGTCCGCGGGGGCCAGCACAGCGGCAATCACCTGTGCCTCATGCGGTACGCGTGCGCGGACCTGTACTGCGACAGCACGTCGGCGCTTCAACCGTTCGCCGACCACAAGGACAAGTACAAGAAGTTCATGCCGATCGGCTGGAGGCAGCAGACGCTGTTCTGCGACAGCCCGGCCGGCACCGGGTTCAACGCCAACGGCAACTGGTGCGGCGACGCCACCTCGCCCGCGTGCCGCCAAGGCCTGAGAATACGAAGCGAATGACCATACAGGGAAAGGCCGTCATCGTAGCGGGAGCGTTCATCGCCACGGGCGCAGCGGTCGTGGTGATCGTGCTGGCCACCGCCACCAGCCCAACCGACCAGACGGAGCCCCTCGCCCGCCAGGCCGACGGCGCGGCATCGGCGCCGGCCGGCGAATTCTTGCTCAACCCTGCGCCGAAGAAGCAGTGGCTGTACTGTGCGGCGATGGTGAACGACGCGAGATTCATCCGCCTGGACGGCGGCTCGCCGCTGTACGTGCAGTGCGTGTTCTGCGCACCGGCGGCCGAGGGCGACGTGACCTTGCCCGAGCCCGGCAAGATCGCCATTCGCGTCACCGACGCCGCGGGCGCAACGGTGAAGGTGGACTGGGCGCCCCTTGGCGTGCAGCCGAAGACCGCCCAGCCGGGCGAAACCGCCACGGTCGCGTGGCAGGCGGCCGGGCCGTCGCTGCCCGCGGGAGAGTATCAGGTGGCGGTGTCGCTGCCGCCGGACTACTCGCCCGGGGCCGGGCTGGCGGGACCGCACATCGAGCCGGCCAGGTTCGCGGTGTTGAACACCCCGCCCAGCGACTACCGCAACGCCATGTTCGCCCGGCGGGTCAAGACGCTTTCGGGAAAGACGGACGAGGTGCTGGCGGACCTGAAGAGACTCTCGGCGGCCGACCCCGCCGACAACTCGTTGCGCTTAGAGCTTGTCGATGCGCTCGACGCGGCCGGGCAGACCGCCCAGGCACGCCGCCAACTGCTGGAGGCCGCCCACCGCATGACGCACGACGCGTCGGGCAAGAGGACCGCACCCGTTCCGCCGTCGATCGCGCTTCGCCTGGAGGAACTCAACGCCAAGCTCGCACCCGACGCGGGGGGCACCTTTCCAGGCAACTGACCTGGCCCGGGCGGGCCGGCTGGCAGTCCCCTTTCCAACGGGCGGCTAGTCGGAGAACACCCGAAACTCCCAGAACGAGTAGCCCCACTGCGTGCCGCGCCTGGCCCCGTTGAAGCGGACGTAGCGGGCGGAGACGGGCTTGAAACGCAGCACGTCGAGCCCGCCCGAGCCGTTGGCCTTCCTGGTGACGTCCTGCCACGTCTTGCCGTCCTGCGAGACCTGGATGACGTACTCCTTGCCGTAGGCGGCCTCCCAGGCGATCTCGATCCGGGCGATCTGCGTGGGCTGGCCCAGGTCCACCTGGAACCACTGCGGGTCGCTGAATTCGGAAGACCAGCGAGTGCCGCTCAGGCCGTCCACCGCAAACGACGGAACGAGCTTCTGACCCTCGAACATCACGCACGAGGAGGCCGACGCCTTCTTGCCCACCGCCAGGCCCGCCCGCCGGGCCAGCTCCTCCGGGCTGATCAACTCGAAGTCCCGCAGGCTGGCCACTGGTACGATAGCCGTCCCGGCTGTCGCTCCCGGGACAGGCGAGACGCCTGTCCTGCCAGGGGCGGGTATCAACTCGGCGCAGACCTGGTACTTGCCGGGTTCATTCGGCACCGCAAGCTTCGCCGTGAACACCTGCGGCTCGAGGGGCGCGAGGTCCTTGTCGCTCGTCGGCAGGGCAGGCAGGGTGACGTCCTGTTCAACTTGTGCGACAGGCGAGACGCCTGTCGTACCCAGGCGAACCCGCAGCTTGCCCGTCCACGGCTCGTAGCGGTCGTTGATCGCCAGCACGCGGAATTCCCGCTGTCCGCCGGCGGTCAGCTCCTGGTCCCAGAAGTCGAGCATCACGCACACCGGCCTGAACGCGTCCCGGACGTACTTGCCGAAGCAAGGCTCGAGGTCGAGCGTCTCGATGTCGGTGAAGTGGTCGCTGGTCTGCCCGTTGGGTCGGGAGTAGCCCAACCCGCAGAAGTGCAGCACGCCCGCGCACTTTCGGTGGACGCGCCAGAACTCGGTCTTGGCGGCCAGCGTGCGGGCGTAGAGCGTCCGCCGCTGCTCGGTCGTCGAGCTGTCGCCGAGCTGGGCCAGGTAGACCTTGCGGGTCAGGGTGGTCGGCGTGCCGTCGCGGTTGAGCCACAGCCACCCGTACTCGTTGATGATGATCGCGTTGCCTTCCTTGTTGGCGTGGGGGTTGCCCCGCGGCGTGGGCGAGACCCGCGACATCCCGCTCAGGCGGAAGCTCGCGTTGCCCATCAGGTACGGGTGCGACTCGAACACGTCGCCCGGCTGGTCGGGCGCCGCCCAGCCGTTGTCCCACGGGCGATTCGACAGGTCCAGCTTCCGCACGGCCGCGATCGCCTTGCCCGTCTCGACGTTGATCGACTCGTTCTGGGCGTCCCAGATGACCACGCACGGGTGGTTCCACCGCTCGCGCATCCACTCGACGTACTGCGGGATGATGCCGTCGGCCTTCAGCTCGCCGGGCCACTTGCCGCCGTACCAGATGGGGAACTCGTCCTGGATGAGCAGGCCCTCCTCGTCGGCGATGCGGTACCACAGTTCCGGCGGGAAGCCGATGCAGTAGCGGATGGAGTTCCAGCCTATCGACTTGAACACGCGGTGAAGGCGGCGGACCCACTCCTCTCGCCACGGGCGGTCGCCCCGCGTCGGGTCCTCCATGAAGCGGAAGATGCAGACGTTCGTGCCGCGCATCGGGTACGGCCGCCCGTTCAGCACCGCCAGGCCGCTCTTGGGGTCCAGGCGGAAGCTCCGCATCCCGAAGCGTGCGGTCAGCGCGTCGGCGGGCGCAGCGATCTCCACGTCGTACAGGAACGGGTCTTCCGGCGTCCAGAAGCGGCAGGTGGGGCCAAGCAGCAACGTCATCTCGACGGTCTTCTCGCCGGCGCCGTCGAACGTGACGGCCGGCCCCTCGCCGCGGGCGACTTCCTTGCCGCCCTTGGCCTCGCGGACGATCGCGACAGGCTTGAACTCCGCAGCCTCCCCCGTCGCCCGAATCGTCGCGACGACCCGGACGCGGCGGCCGGGCAGGTCCGGCACGGTCTGGATGTTCGTCACCTGCGGCGAGCCGGTCAGGATCAGCTCGACGCTGTCGTACAGGCCGGGGATGTAGCGGATCTTCTCGAAGTCGTGCCCGTCGGGCACGGTCTTGGGCAGTGCGGAGCGGCTGGCGCCGACGCGGACGACCAGTTCGTTTCGCCCGGCCTGGAGCTGCCCGCGAATGTCAAACAGCCCGGGCGTGAACGAGCCGACGTGGTCGCCGACGAGCTTGCCGTTCAGGAACACCCGCGTGGCGAAGCACGCCTTGTGGATCTTGAGCTGCGCGACGGGCGGCACGGGGTCCTGGAGGTCGAAGGTGCGACGATACCAGAAGGCCTGGCGCAACGCGTCGCTCTGCTTCTCCTGTCCGACGGCCTCGAAGGCGGGCTCGGCCATGTCCGCCAGGCCGGGCACCGGCGCCTTGGCCTCGAACCGGGCGGGGACCTGGTCCATCGAGCCCTGGGCGATGTCCCATTGGCCGTCAAGGGAGATCACGCTTCGCGGCCCGGCAAGCAGGCATGAGTTCAGCAGAAGCGATACGAACGAGATCAGAGAGAGTGTACGCATGAAATTGCTCCTGGGAGGATGAACGTGACTATAGCGGGGCGCGGGGTGCGACTCAAGCGGAAGCTCGCCGCTCCGGCAAGGTCCGTGCGGGGTCTTGGTCGGTTGCGGGACGCCGGCCAACGAAGAGTCGATGTGACAGCGCAAGGTGTGACACTTTGGAGGGCCAAGCGGCCCCGCCCCGCCGCCACGGGCGGGATGCGGACCGGTCCAAGACGCATTTTAATGATTACAAAGAAAGAAGTTATGCTCTGTCGAAAAAGTTCTGTCTTTTTGACCTTCATGCGAGGCTCAGCTCCTGCCGATACAAAGGGTGTCCCGCCCGCCGAGGGCGGGATCGCGTCTCACAGTTTTGAGCAGTCCGAAGCCAAAGAGGAGTATCGGGCATGAAAGTATTGGTCGCGGATACCGATTGGCGCTTTGCCGCACAAGTCACCGAACATCTCGAATCTCACGCCCACCTGGTCGCCCAGACCACCCACAAGAACGAAATCGCCGAGCGAGCCCAGCACTGGCAGTGCGACCTGGTGGTGCTGTCGGCCGACTTGGCCAGCCGGGGCGTGCTGGAGGAGTTACAGGCCATTCCCAATCGCCCCGCCATCCTGCTGACCGGGTGGATGCACCGCTACGACCTGGCCTGGCGGGCGTGGCAGATAGGCGGCGACGAACTGCTGATGAAGCCGGTCTTCCACGGCCAGGAAGTCCATCAGGCCATTGTGACGGCCCTGGAGAACCGCACCGCCTGCCGGCGCGAGCGCGCCGTGGCGGCCACCGCCTGAGCCCGCCCCTGACGACAATCCATCTGACGCCCGCCTGCCGGAACGCCTAGAATAGAACTGCCCGGCGGGCGCCAGCCCCGGGCGCTGCACCGCTCAACAGCCCACGCCTGCCAGGTCGTGGGCTGTCGTTTTGTCTGGAGGAACCGGGCGGTTCGGGGCGCCGGGGCAACTGGCTTGTTGACGACGCGGGAAGGGGCCACTACAATTGGCAATGTCTTTGGAATTTCATGGTTGTGGCGTAAAGGACCAGCCCAGTGGCTGGAAGGTATTGATGAACGACATACGTATTGCGATCGTCGGCGCGGGCAATTGTGCGTCCTCGCTGGTGCAGGGGATTCACTATTACGCCGACCCGTCGGCCGGGGCGAACGACCCGGTAGGACTCCAGCACCCCGTGCTGGGCGGCTACCGCGCGGGCGACGTGGAGGTGGTGGCGGCTTTCGACATCGATAAACGCAAGGTTGGCAAGCCCTTGCGGGACGCCTTGTTCGCACTCCCCAACAACACCAAGGTCTTCTACGACCGTTTCGACAGCGACGTGGTCGTCCAGATGGGCAGCGTGCTGGACGGCGTGTCGCCCCACATGGCCGACTTCCCCGACCATCAGCGATTCCTCGTGGCGGATCGGCCCCAGGCCAGCCAGAAGGACGTCGAGCAGGTCCTGCGGGACAGCGGGGCCGACATCCTCATGAACTACCTGCCGGTCGGCTCGCAGAAGGCAACGGAGTTCTACGCCGAGTGCTGCCTGAACACGGGCGTGAGCCTGATCAACTGCATCCCGGTGTTCATCGTGTCCAACCCCGTCTGGGCGAGGCGGTTCAAGGCCGCGGGCATCCCCTGCGTGGGCGACGACGTGAAGGCCCAGGTCGGGGCGACGGTGGTGCACCGCGTGCTGGCCCGCCTGTTCCGCGATCGCGGGGCCAAGATCGACGCCACCTACCAGCTCAACACGGGCGGCAACACCGACTTCCTGAACATGCTCAACCCGGCCCGGCTGGGCTCAAAGCGGGTGTCCAAGACCGAGGCCGTCCAGAGCCAGCTCGACGTGCCCCTGCCGGCCGACCAGGTCCACATCGGGCCCAGCGATTACGTGCCCTGGCAGAAGGACAACAAGGTCTGCTTCCTGCGGATCGAGGGGCGGGGATTCGGCGGGGTGCCCCTGAACCTGGAGCTGCGCCTGAGCGTGGAAGACAGCCCCAACTCCGCCGGCGAGACCATCGACGCCATCCGCTGCTGCAAGCTGGCCCGCAACCAGAAACTGGCCGGGCCGCTGGAGGCGATCTCGGCGTACACGATGAAGCACCCGCCGGTGCAGTACAGCGACGACGAGGCCAGGCGGATGCTGGAGGCGTTCATCGCCGAGTTGTCCGAATCGCCCTGCCCGGCGCCCGCGGTGACGCCCGTGCCCGCCAAGCGGGCGGCGGCGACCCCGCAGGCCGCGGAGTAGGCACGTGATCGGGCGAACCATCGGCGCGGGCTTCGCGGGCGCCCGCGATTTCCTGGCCCGCGGCCTGGTGCGCCTGCACGTCACTCCCAACACCCTCACGCTGACGGGCATGGTCCTGACCGCCCTGGCCGGCGTGTGCTACGCGGGGGGCTCGGCCAGCCGCTTCGCCTGGTCGCTGGACCCCCGGGGCCCCAACGCCCTGCTGCTGGCCGCGGCGGGACTGATGATCCTGGCCTCCGCCTGCGACATGCTCGACGGCGCGGTGGCACGCATCGGCAACTGCTCCAGCCGCTTCGGGGCCTTCCTGGACTCCACGCTCGACCGCTACAGCGACTTCGCCGTCTACGCCGGCATCGCCATCGCCTATGCCTGGACCCGCCCGGCCAACCTCACCTTCATCTTCCTGGCCATGCTGGCGTTCTTCAACTCGTTCATGATCTCGTACGCGCGGGCGCGGGCCGAGGACCTCATCGAGCATTGCACGGTGGGCTATTGGCAGCGGGGCGAGCGGTCGGCCGCCATCCTCATCGCGACCTTCGCGCACAACATCCCCGCCCTGCTGGTGCAGCAGGCCGCCCTGCCTTTGCTGACGGTGCTGCGACGCGTCTTCTACACCAAGGCCGTGCTTGAAGGAAAGGCGCCGATCACCGATCCCCGCCAGGGCGGGTGGTGGCTGAAGGTCCGGCTGTGGCGCTGGCCCCGCAAGACCATCCCCTACGACGTCGTGACGGGCCTCAACATCGCGTTCCTGATCTGGATGCCGATCGGAAACGTCGATCCCCTGCGGGCGCTGCTCGCCGGTTGACGGGGTGATTTGGGGGTAGTGAAGAAAAGCCCACGGAAGGCCTTCCGTGGGCTTTGGGACTATCAGTCCCGAATCCGCAATCCGCAACCTGCCCTGCCTACCGCCCGCCCCCGCCGGTGGCCTTGTCGGCGGTGATGGTGTCGTTCTTGCGGTCCCAGATGATCTTCGGGCTGGACCAGCTCCGCGAGGTGCCCTTGTCGGGGTCTTCCTCGTAGATGTGGGCATCGGCCTCCGGCTGGCCGGGCAGGTAGCCCCAGATGATGGCCAGGTCCAGTTCGGTGCTGCGGTCGTAGACCAGCCGCTGGGCGAGGACCTGTCTCGTGCCGTCGCGCATGTTGACCTGTCCGGTGGCGTGGAAGAGCTTGAGCGGTCCCAGTCGCGGGCCGAGGTCCAGATCGTCGGCGGGCGCGGTGGCGGGCCTGGAGGCCGGCTTGGTGGCGGGCCTGGTGGCGGGTTTGGGCGGCTCGGCGAAACGCGCCAGCAGGCGGTCGCAGGTGATCTCGCTGCGCCGTCCGGCGGGCAGGGGCTGGGGCCAGTCGGGTCGGTTGACCTGGTCGGCCAGCACCACCTGGTCGCCGCTGCGGTGGACCATGAGGACGTCGCCGTCCATGTTGATGCTCCGCTGCTCCTGCATGTAGCAGAGCGACTTGGCCCATCTAAAGGCCGTCTGGGAGGGGCTGTCGACGTTGCCGGAGAGGGCGTCGTCGGGTCGGGCGGTGCGGGCGGCGGACTTGCTCTTGGGCTGGGGCGGGCGGTAGTCCTCGGACAGCATGGTCCCGCCTCCGACGATGTCCACCTGGGCGGCGCCGGCGTTGTAGATGAGCTTCTCGCACGCGAGCTGGACGCGTCGCAGGAGATGCTGCTGCTCGTCGGCGCGGCGGGTCTGGAGGACGACCTGCCCGTCGGCCAGGATCATGCTCAGGCGGCGGCTGGAGTACTCCGCCATGGCCAGCGGCCCGCGGTCGGCGGGCCTGGAGGACGCAACGGAGGCCTTGGCGGGCCCGGTGGCGGCGGGCCGGGCCTTGGCGGGCCTGGTGGAGGGCTCGGTCCGCTCGAAGATGACCTGCATCTGGCGGCAGTCCATCTGATCGGTCTGGCTGCGGAGCTTGACCTCGCCGGTGAAGATGGCGGAGTTCCGCGTGCCGGCGTAGTCCATGGAGTCGGCCCAGGTGATGCGGATGGGTCGGGGCTTGGACAGGCGGGCGCCGTTGAGGTCCTTGTCGGTGAGGAAGTCGAGGCTGCCCGGTCCGGTGACGAAGGCGACCTGCCCGGCCTCCTCGAGGCGGACGTGCGTGCCGGACAGGACGTTGGGCCCCTGGGAGATGCGCACGTCGCTCCCGGTCAGCAGCGCGGTGCGCTTGGTGGGGTCGCTGATGATCTGGTCGGCCACGGCCCGCAACGGTTGGCCGGGGTCGCGGCTGTCGACGACCACGACGTTCCCCTCGGCTTTCAGGAGACCCGGCTTGGCCTTGACGGTCTGGACCCGGGCGGACCTGCGGGTGGTCGGTTCGGGCTTCTTCTGGGTCGGCTGTGGCCTGGCAAAAGAGACGCCGAGCAGGTCGGCCGAGATGGCGGTGTTTTCCTGTCGCGCCCGCGCCTGCCCGGCGGCGTAGGCATATTGGGGAGACACTTCTCCGGTCTTGTCGTCCCGCTGGAACTGGATCGTCATTCGCTCGGACTGGACGAAGTCGCTCTTGGCCGGCAGGCTGGTCGGCACGGGACCGGCCGCCAGGTTCTGCACCAGCTTGACGTCGCCGTACAGTTGCACCCGCTGGATGTACTCCGAGGGACGATTCTGCCCCTCGCGGGGCGGGGCGACGCCAAAGGCGACGATGACCCTGTCGGACCAACTGATCCGGTCAACGGCGTCTGGCGCGGGCCGTGCGGGTCGGCTGGCCGGACGGGTGGAGGCCTTGTCGCCCTGGTGCGTCTGGAGCATGTATCCGGGCCCGGTCAGCCAGGCCCGCTGGACGATCCGATCGAACTTGATGTCCTCGCAGGCGACCTCCTGGGTATTGTCCATCAGCAGGCGGGCGGGTTGCTCGCGCGTGCCGAGCAGTTGGCCCTTCATCCTGGCGCCGGAGGTCTTGCCCGGATCGTCCCTGTGGCGTTCCATGACGAAGCTGCGGCAGATGGCGGTGTTGCGGTCGTCCTTGAGGACGACCTTCGGCCCCTCGCCCGCGACCAGGTAGTTGCCCCGGGCGGGGTCGGGCACGTAACGGATGGGGGTGAGGACCATCGGACCGCTCCAGGTGATGGTCACGGTGCGGTCGACGGGTCTGGTGGCCGGTCGCGTGGCGGGGGCCGAGGCGGGTCGTCCGGGCGGCGCGGAGGGCGGGGCGGCGACGGGCGACGGCGCGGCCGCGGCGTCGTCCGACGGACCGGCGGCGGGCAGTGTCGAGGGCGTCGCGGCGGGCGCCACGGGCGCGACGGCCGGCCGGGTGGCAGACGAGCCCCGTCCGCCCTCGAAGAGGTTCTCCGCCTGACCGGCCCACTCGAACTCCATGGTGAGCTTGTCGGCGCCGTCCAGACTTCGCGGGCCGGAACGGACGCGGACGTTCTCGTAGAACTCCGCCAGGTAGACGTTCTTTCGCTGGAAGGCGGGCTTGGCGAGGGCTCGCTTGGCGGGGGCCGGCGGCGGCGCCGGTCGGGAGGCGACCTCCGGGGCCGACGTGGGGCGGCGCGGACCGTCGGGGGCTTCCGCGGGCCGGCTGGCGGCCGCGGGCGGCTCGTCCTCGCCCGCCGGGGCGGGCTGGGTCTCAGCCGGACCAGGGCGGCTCGCCGCCAGGCCGGCCGGGGCGCTGGCGGGCTGGGGGTTGGACAGGCCCAGCGAGAACGGGTCGTCGCGATCGCTGACGTTGTACATGACCATCCGCTGGCCATGGTCGATCCGCAGTCGGCGCAGCTCGCGGGGGACCTCGTTCCAGGTGATGTGCAGGCCCCGCCCGTCCACGTCCGCCTGGTTGGAGAGCATCTGGACGGGGCTGTCGGTCTGGATCAGGAGCTGCTGGTTGTCGAAGTCGATCCGGTCGGTGAAGAAGCGGATCATCTGGCGTCGCATCTCGTCTTCGGTGCGTTCGAGGGGCGGCTTTCGGTCCGGGTCGGTGGAGTTGTCGAAGAAGATCTTGACGCTCCGGCTGGTCCGGCCGAAGAGCGTGCCGCTGCGGATGTTGTAGCCTCGGGCCATCCGCTCGGCCTGCACGACGCCGCTGTCGGCCCAGACGTAGATGCGCTGGCCCTTCTCGCGATAGAGGACGACCCTGGGCTCGGTGACGCGATAGCGGTCGTCGGAGATCTTCTCCCACTCGGGCCAGTCGTAGACCGCCTGGAGGCGTCCCTGGTTGTCGCGCATCTCGACGTGGAGGTCCAGGCCCTGGTTGGCGTTGGCATTGTCTCGGTCCGGGGCGATGGCCTGGGTGCCGGTCGGGCGCTGGGGCGCGTCGATCCGGGTGGCGAGTTGATACGCCCAGAACGCCAGGAGCAGCAGGAGGAAGCTGCTCAGGAGGATGAGTAGTTTTCGCTTCACGACGCGCTCTCCCGCGGCGCCGGGAAGTACCGCTCCAGGATCCGCTGCCACTTGCCGCTCTTGCGGAGGATGAGTTCGATCACCTCGCGGACGGCGCCGTAGCCGCCGCGGGCCTGCGTGACGTAGGCGGCCAGGCCTCGCACCTCGTCGACGGCATCGGCCACCGCCACCGGGAACGCCACCCGCCGCAGCACGGGCACGTCGGGCAGGTCGTCGCCGACGGCCGCCACCCGATCGGGCGTGACGCCCAACTCGCGGAGGATCTCCTCCAGGGCCGGGGCCTTGTCCTTGGCGTTCAGGCGGACGGCGGCCACGCCCAGCTCCTCGGCGCGGCGCATCACCGCGGGCGACGACCGCCCGGAAATGATCGCCAGCCTGTGGCCCACCCTCTGCCAGTACTTGATGCCCGCCCCGTCGCGAACGTGGAACTCCTTGATCTCGTCCCCGCCGGGCGTGAGCACGATCTTGCCGTCGGTCAGCACCCCGTCCACGTCCAGGACGAGGGTGTCCAGCTTGGCGTAGTCAATTTCCCGCATCGCTCACCGTCTTTATGCCCAGCAGGTCCTGCACGTCGATGATGCCCACGGGCCGCCCCTGAGCGTCCAGGACCGGCAGTTCGTCGATCCGGTTCTGATTGCAGATAGCCAAGGCGTGGCTGGCCAGGTCGCCCAGGCGGACGTGGCGCGGGCGGCGGGTCATGAACTCGCTGACGGGACGGTTGAGCACGTCGGCCCCGCGGTGGCGCAGCAGCACGCGGCGCAGGTCGGCGTCGGTCAGGATGCCGCTGAGGCGCCCCTCGCGGTCGACCAGGAGCATCGCCCCGCTGCGACGCTTGACCGTGTTCTCCGCCTCGGACAGCGCCTCCAGCAGGCTCAGGTGGTCGGCGGCCAGGTTCAACTGCTCGCCCGGACGGAAGTTCATCACTTCCTCCACCTTCAGGAGCTTGCGCCCCAGCGACCCGGCCGGGTGGTAGGCGGCGAAGTCCGCCGGCTGGAAGCGGCGGCGCTGCATCACGGTGATCGCCAGCGCGTCGCCCAGGGCCAGCATGCACGAGGTGGAGGCCGTCGGGGCCAGACCCATCGGGCAGGCCTCCTCGACCGGCCCGTAGGCGATTACGATGTCCGCGTGCCGACCCAGCGCCGAGTCGCTGTCGCCGGTCAGGGCGATCAGGCGGGCCCCCAGGGCCTTGATGTGGTCGACCAGGCGGACGATCTCTTCGGTCTGCCCGCTGTGGCTCAGAGCGATGACCACGTCGTCCCGGCGCAGCCGACCCAAGTCGCCGTGCAGCGCTTCGACCGGGTGCAGGAAGATGCTCTGCGTACCGGTGGAGGCCAGGGTGGCGGAGACCTTCTCGGCGATGATGCCCGCCTTGCCGATCCCCGTGAGCACGACCTTCCCGCTGCACGCGAAGACGGCCTCGGCCGCCGCGGCAAACGACTGGCCGACCTGGTCGGCCAGGCGCAACACCGCCTGGCCCTCCGCTTGCAGGACGCGCCGAGCCAGGTCCATGTCTATGGAATCAGGATTCATCGTTTATCCGTCTGCGGAAAGCAACCGCCTTTTGCGCGCACGTGGCGCACCAAGAAAGAGATTATCGCTTCTGTACCCCTTGGGGGTCAAGAGCGGCGCTCCGCGAGCGGCGCTCCGCGCAGGGCAATCGCATGTACCACTTCGTCGTGATTTTTCTTGAAGTTCGGCGCATGTTCGGGTTGCGCTCGCGCCGCGCAGGGGGTATGGTGCTTCCCACAAGCCTGCAGGTGGCCACGCAGGGACAA